>NZ_BIML01000106.1 GCF_004001065.1 Paenibacillus xylaniclasticus | reverse complement strand
GCAGCATAAGCTGCGAACAAAGCATGTCGCTCATGTTCAGTTTTGAGGGAATAACCCTCAATGATGTAACATCCGTTTGGTGGCGATGGCGGAGGGGTTCCACGCGTACCCATCCCGAACACGACCGTTAAGTCCTCCAGCGCCGATGGTACTTGGACCGAAGGGTCCTGGGAGAGTAGG
>NZ_BIML01000105.1 GCF_004001065.1 Paenibacillus xylaniclasticus | reverse complement strand
AGAAGCGGCTTTATATTCTTGATCAAATGGGCAATCAGGGAACGGCGTACAACATGCCAGGAGTGTTCCTACTGGAAGGGAAGGTAGAGCCGGAGCGGCTGGAGGCGGCGCTGCGCAGCTTGGTGCAGCGGCATGAAATATTGCGGACGTCCTTCCACTGGGTGGACGGGGCTCCTGTACAGAAGGTTAGCGAGGAAGTCACCTGGGAGCTGGAGTGGATTGACAGCCGCGGTATGGAGCTGGAGCAGACTGCGAGGACGTTCATCCGACCGTTCGATCTGTCCTCGGGAAGCCTTATGCGTGCGGCATTGGTGCAGCTAGATGAGAATCGGTACGCGCTGCTGTTTGACATGCACCATATCATTTCCGACGGAGTGTCGATGAGCATTCTCGTGCGGGAGCTCGGCGAGCTGTATCAGGGCAACGAGCTACCGGAGCTGACGATTCAGTACAAGGACTATGCTTGCTGGCAGCAGGAGCAGGCTCAGACGAATCGGCTCAAGGAGCAAGAG
>NZ_BIML01000104.1 GCF_004001065.1 Paenibacillus xylaniclasticus | reverse complement strand
AATGAGTTCTATTGCGCTTGAGAGCGTTCGGGCAGGTGCTAAGATTTATGCAAGTTGGGTCAGAAAAAATAAAGTCATCGCAAGAGGTTATGCCGATCCGGAAATGTCACAGGTCCGTAAAGGCGGTGGCTTCGTTATCGTTAGGACAAGATTCAAGTTCATGGTTATATCGGCGAATGATACATCCCAAGTATTCCCTGACAATACAGATGTAACGAAGAGATCGGATTCATTTAAGCTTAAAAAGAATGTATGGTATGACGGCTATTCGGATGTCTATTTAACGACAAACAGTTTTAATTATCAGCATGAATATTTTTCACTTTATGCATACGAGAATATGTTTCTGAAGGGTCTTTATTATTATGAAGTGAATGACTAACACGGAAGGGTTGTCTGTTAATCGATGCTTCTCGATAAGTAGACACATGAATGGTAGTACTAGACTTAGCGAGTATAGATCATCCTAAAACTATTGGTGTAATTGGGCGGTGGTCCACGAATGTCATCCATCTCTGTGAATCTAACCGAATTAAAT
>NZ_BIML01000103.1 GCF_004001065.1 Paenibacillus xylaniclasticus | reverse complement strand
TTCGAAGCTCTTTTCTGGCAACGAACTAATTATAATGGTAAGGCCCGTTGGTCAAGGGGTTAAGACACCTCCCTTTCACGGAGGTAACAGGGGTTCGAATCCCCTACGGGTCACCATAATTCCCGGAGGCTTAGCTCAGCTGGGAGAGCATCTGCCTTACAAGCAGAGGGTCGGCGGTTCGATCCCGTCAGCCTCCACCATCTTTAATATCGCGGGGTGGAGCAGCTCGGTAGCTCGTCGGGCTCATAACCCGAAGGCCGCAGGTTCAAATCCTGCCCCCGCAACCAATGTTATCCTAATGGATAGCATCCGAACTTATAATGTGGAGCCGTGGTGTAGAGGCCTAACATGCCTGCCTGTCACGCAGGAGACCGCGGGTTCGAATCCCGTCGGCTCCGCCATTATAACTTAACCGGCTATATGCCATAAGACATCTTGCGCTTCACTACATGGCGGTTGTGGCGAAGTGGTTAACGCATCGGATTGTGATTCCGACATTCGGGGGTTCAATTCCCCTCAATCGCCCCATTCTTTTACTGT
>NZ_BIML01000102.1 GCF_004001065.1 Paenibacillus xylaniclasticus | reverse complement strand
TGTGACTATCGTTAATTCATTAGACGAATTAGGAAAGGTGATAAAGTAGGATGGGAACGTCAGCATTTATTTTAATGAAGCAAGAAAAGTATATCCCTGAAAAATTGTTGAGCGACACGATAGTAGCTGCTTTTCATGCAGATGCTGGATTGTATTTTGATAACTATAAAAAATATAAGAATGGCCAGTTCATATATACAACCTTAACTGTTACTGATAAGCCTTTGGTTAATGAAAATAATCAGCAATTTATATTTTATGTTGATGGGCTTGATAACTACGAGATCACTTATGATAATAACGAAGTCATTTTTGGCTTGGATCCGAGTCTTTCACTATATCAGGTGGGTGGAATTGAGGAGGTTTATGGTGCCCAAGAATTGATATTTCGCTTTATATATGAATACCTGAAATTAAACCCCGATGATTACTTTTGGGTTGCGGACTATGATTGGGTCTACAGTTGGGAGGATATGCAAATATTAAAATCGTTACCGTATGACCCAGATTGGTGCTATAAGAATCCTAAAAACTAACTTATGAGGGTTTACAGCCCCAGCAACAAGATCGTACAATAATACAACCAACAAACCAATCCTAAACAATTCAAACACTTGATAAACT
>NZ_BIML01000101.1 GCF_004001065.1 Paenibacillus xylaniclasticus | reverse complement strand
GAGAGGTGCTGGGCGTCGAGCGAGTAGGTGTAACGGACGATTTCTTTGCGCTGGGTGGTCATTCGCTAAAGGCGATGCAGCTGATATCGATCTTCCATCGAGCATTCGGAGCTGAGGTGCCGCTCAGATCGTTGTTCGAACGTTCAACGATTGAAGAGATGGCGCATTGGATCGAGCAGTTGCCGTCCGAAACGTATGTTTCGATTTCACCAGTGGAACGGCAAGATTTCTACCCTATATCCTCTGCACAGAAGCGGCTTTACATTCTCGATCAGATGGGCAATCAAGGAACGGCGTACAACATGCCAGCGGTGTTCCTGCTGGAAGGGAAGGTAGAGCGGGAGCGTCTGGAAGAGGTCATGCGCAGCTTGGTGAAGCGGCATGAAATACTGCGGACGTCCTTCCACTGGGTAGATGGGGTACCTGTGCAGAAGGTAAGCGAAGAAATCAACTGGAGCTTGGAACGGATTGATGGTCGCGGTATGAAGCTGGAGGAAGTCGCAAAGACGTTCATCCGTCCATTTGACCTATCGTCGGGATACCTTATGCGCGCGGCACTAGTGCAGCTTGAAGAGAATCGTTACGCGCTGCTATTCGATATGCATCATATCATTTCCGACGGAGTGTCGATGAGCATT
>NZ_BIML01000100.1 GCF_004001065.1 Paenibacillus xylaniclasticus | reverse complement strand
GACGGCGGAGAAGTTCGTCTTCGACCCGTTCGTACCGGGCGGACGGATGTACCGGACGGGAGACCTGGGCCGCTGGCTCCCGGACGGTAATATTGAATATATGGGCCGGATGGATGCGCAGGTAAAAATCCGCGGCTACCGGATCGAGCCAGGCGAGATCGAGAGCACCTTGTTGAGGCTGAAATTAGTGAAGGAAGCGGCAGTTGTGGCGGTGGAGGATGCGAGCGGGGAGACTGCATTGTGCGCATATCTCGTCTGCGACGGTGAACCGAATATAGCTAAGCTGAGGTCTGACTTGGCTGAAACATTGCCTGCGTATATGATCCCGGCACATTTCGTGCAGCTGGACCAGATGCCGCTTACGGTAAGCGGTAAGCTGGACAGGAAGTCGCTGCCGAAGCCAGCTGCGGAAGCTTTGCGTGGTTCGGTATACATTGCACCGAGGACAGCTGCTGAAGCGCAGATTGCGGAAATTTGGCAAGAAGTGCTGGGCGTCGATCAAGTAGGCGTCACGGACGATTTCTTCGCGCTGGGCGGTCATTCGCTAAAAGCAATGCAGGTGGCTTCGGTTATTCATCAAGCGATCGGAGTAGAGGTACCGCTTAAAATGTTGTTCGAGCGGCCAACGATTGAAGAGTTGGCA
>NZ_BIML01000099.1 GCF_004001065.1 Paenibacillus xylaniclasticus | reverse complement strand
ATCAGAAGTCAACCAGAGGGCGCTCTTACGTTCCGATCCTACTTGGAGCAGGTGAAGGAGCAAGCGCTGGCGGGTTACGCGAATCAGGAGTATCCGTTCGAAGAGCTGGTAGAGAAAGTGGTCAAGCATCGGGATATGAGTCGGCATCCGCTATTCGATACGATGTTCGTGCTGCACAATCAGGAGCAGCAGGGGCTTAATCTCGATTCCTTACAGCTCATTGCACAACCGGTAGAAAGCGGTATGACGAAGTTCGACATGACCTGGTCGTTATCGGAAAGGGAAGACGGGCTGCAAATCGTCGTCGAATATTGCACTGATTTGTACCAGCGCGAAACGGTAGAGCGGATGGCACAGCATTACTTGCAGTTAATCAGAGCAGCAGTAAGTGAACCGGAGATGGAACTGTCGAAACTGTCGATGCTGACCGTGGAAGAGAAGCATCAGATTGTAAATGTGTTCAATACGACGGAAGCACCGTATCCGAAGGAGAAGACCATCCATCGGCTGTTCGAAGAGCAGGTGGAGCGTACTCCGGATCACATCGCGTTAGTCAGCGAAACGGATCAGCTAACGTACCAGGAGTTGAATGCTCGGGCGAACCGGCTGGCGCATAAACTTCGGAAACTGGGCGTGACAGCAGACAG
>NZ_BIML01000098.1 GCF_004001065.1 Paenibacillus xylaniclasticus | reverse complement strand
GGACGGCGAAGAAGACGAGAACCTGGAAGATGTAAGCGGTCCGCATCATTTGGCGTATGTCATCTACACCTCGGGTTCGACAGGCCGGCCGAAAGGGGTTATGGTGGAGCATCGTAACGTTCATCATTTTGTTCGGAATATCGCTCACCATATTCCAAACGTTCGGGATCGTATTGTATTGGCGTCGACGACTCTTTCCTTTGATATTTTTGTGCTGGAAACGATCGTTCCGCTTTCGCTCGGCGGAACCTTCGTTCTGACGAATGAAGAGCAGCAGAAGGACGCTCAGCTATTAGGTGAACTGATCATAAATCGCGGAGTAGATATGATCCAGCTCACTCCGTCCCGGTTGCAAGCGTTGCTAGAAAATAAAACGTTCGAACAAGCAATGAAGCAGGTGCGTGAGATCTTGGTAGGAGGGGAAGCATTGCCGCCATCCCTCCTGACGAGCCTGCGGAACGTAAGCGAAGCACGCATCTATAACTTATATGGCCCGACAGAAACAACGGTGTGGGTCACCGTCGGTGAGCTGGAGACGGATGTGCATATCGGCAAGCCGATGGACAATAATCGGATTTATATGCTGAACACCGAAAACCAGCTTCAGCCTATAGGCGTGCCAGGAGAGATTTGTATCGCAGGAGACGGGGTCGCGCGGGGG
>NZ_BIML01000097.1 GCF_004001065.1 Paenibacillus xylaniclasticus | reverse complement strand
AGCAAGGCGCTCTTAGGCAGCGCACCCATTCCAACGTACAACCAAGGACAATTTACCGCGGCAGGTACAAAACCACAAGAGCAACCAAGTTTCGGCTATTGGTCGTTGCTTTGTTCTTCACCTCGTGCCTCTCGTAGCCAAGATGCGTGTCCATCTCGGCCTCCAGCATTTCTTGGATCGTCTCGGCAAAGTGATGCTAGACTAAAAAGTAGACCCGAAGAACCGAGAATAGGATAGAATAAAACTTATCTTAATTCGAGGTGTCCGACATGGCGAAAAAGTGCGATAGAGATTTTATATTACAAACGGTTCAGATGATTCAAGAAGAAGGTAAAGCGGTGGCACAAGTAGCCCGCGAGCTGGGGATCAGTGAAAATACGCTGTATGACGGCCATCTGCCAGAACGTCAAAAAGATCGCCTATCCAACCACCTGGATAGACAGGTTGGATAGGCGATCTTTCTCTTTTACATATAGCTAGTTCATAAAAATTTATACCCCATCTACAACAAAGCTCTCAAATGTGGGCTTTGTCGACAGTCTGAGGTCTATTACGGTCTAATACTACCATAATAGACTTGTTATTTAACGAATATATCCTGCAAAAACAATAAAGCATGCTGGGACCACTTAAATCAGAAGCTTATGGTTTCTAAAATAATTTAGTTATTATCAGTGAAGGTTTGCCC
>NZ_BIML01000096.1 GCF_004001065.1 Paenibacillus xylaniclasticus | reverse complement strand
GGAGCCGGCGCCGTAGCCATGGCCGCGCTAGGCGGCGCGGTAATAGGTGCGGCGGCATCCGTAGCCAGCACGTATATCTCTGACCAGATCAATGGTACCCAAACAAGTGCCAAGGGATATCTAATGAATGCGGGTATCGGAGCGATAGCTGGAGCCTTCTCCGGAGCGGTGTTCGGACCGTTGTTCTCCAGTGCAGCAGCAACGCTGCTTCCGATGACGGCCAGACAGATGGCGACGAATACGGCGACGGTGATGTTCGCAGCGGGAACGGAAGAATATGTGAGCGAATCGCTCAGCCAGATGTGGAATGGAAGAGTAGACCCGGCGGCCGCATGGCGAGCGTTCGGCTTCGGAGCTCTTACGGGCGGGGCCTTTGAAATGGGCAAATGGGGCCTCCAAGCGTGGGCAAAGACTCGGAAGGAATTTATTCCGTATGTAGTGGAGAAAGCGAAGCAAGGCGGAAGCATGGCCAAGAGAATGGTCACCTCCGCTAAAAATGCCGCATCTAAATATGCTCGCGAGGCGAAAGAAGCGCTGGCAGAGGGAAGCCGTCGCACGGGTTACTATCTTGATCCGAAAAACTATATTAAAGTGGTCGATACAGGCTTTAGTAGAATACCTGTATTTACAAAGCCTGAGCCTTATAAGAGTTCCTCCGGTGGTGGAGGGAATAAGGGGGATGGAAAGAGAGCGCCTG
>NZ_BIML01000095.1 GCF_004001065.1 Paenibacillus xylaniclasticus | reverse complement strand
ACATCTGCGATGTGCGAATTCATTGACCAGGCGATGGCGGCCGTGAACCAAGGACTGGATTACCTTCGAGACATGGCGATCGCAAGCGGCAAGAATTCAATTGAACAGTACTTTCTGTACGGCGTGCTTAAAGGACTCGTGGATACGATAGGCGGCGTCCTCAAGCTGGTGATCGAGCTGCCGTTAATAATTCCGCAGATCGTATTGACGATAGAAGGGTATGCGATCGACGTCTTCATGAATGAAGATCCGTTCGAGAAGATCAAAGACGACATCCTAAGCTTGCCGGACAAAGCGGAGGCAATGCTTTCAAATATTAAAGAAGCCTTCATCGAGATCAAGACGGAGTTCATGAATGCCGACGCGAACCATAAGGCAGAAATGATCGGCTTCGCGGTCGAGAAGGTTCTCGAGATTGCTATTCCGGGTCTTAAAGGGCTGAGTTTGGCAAAGGATATTGGACTCGGCGCGAAAACTTTATCTGCTTTTACAAGAGGGGGCCGCAGTCTGTTCGAAGGCTTATCAGATAATCTGATCACGCAGGCTTTTAAGAACAGCATGGAGAAGTTGTTAGATATGGAGATCCGCGGCTTCGGAGATGCACTGGCCCTAGTAGGTATGGACGGCTTTATCCCAAGCGGGACCACGATACGAGAAATCTTCGAGAATCTGGGGCTGATTAGAAAGTCTGATGCACCGGAGCTAGATGGGAGGATGCCTGAGGGGACGGG
>NZ_BIML01000094.1 GCF_004001065.1 Paenibacillus xylaniclasticus | reverse complement strand
AAGAATCGGGATATGAGTCGGCACCCGCTGTTCGATACGATGTTCGTGCTGCACAATCAGGAGCAGCAGGGGCTTAATCTCGATTCCTTGCAGCTCATCGCACAACCAATGGAAAGCCACGTGACGAAGTTCGATATGACCTGGACGTTAGCGGAGAGCGAAGACGGACTTCAGGTCGTCGTCGAATACTGCACTGATTTGTATCGGCGCGAAACGGTAGAGCGGATGGCGGAACATTACTTGCAATTAATAGAAGCTGCGGTCAGCGAGCCGGAGACAGAGCTGGCGAAGCTGTCGATGCTGACAGAAGAAGAGAAGCGCCAGATTGTGGACGTATTCAATACGACGGAAGCATCTTATCCGGAGGAGAAGACGATCCATCGGCTGTTCGAGGAGCAAGTGGAGCGTACACCGGATCGTATCGCGGTAATTAGCGAGTCCGAGCAGGTGACGTACCGAGAGCTGAATGCGCGGGCGAACCGGCTCGCGCGTAAGCTTCGGAAGCTGGGTGTGACAGCAGACAACCGCGTCGGTCTCTTGGCGGAGCGATCGGTGGAGATGATCGCAGGTATCCTCGGCATTCTGAAGGCAGGCGGCGCATACGTGCCGGTCGATCCGTCATATCCACAGGAGCGGATAGCGTACATGCTGGACGACAGTGGAAGCAAGTGGCTGGTTGGAGACGGGCATCTGCTGGAGAAGACGGCCTTTGCCGGACAGAAGCTAGAGCTAAGGGAAGCGACATT
>NZ_BIML01000093.1 GCF_004001065.1 Paenibacillus xylaniclasticus | reverse complement strand
TTGTCTGCTGTCACGCCCAGTTTCCGAAGTTTACGTGCGAGCCGGTTTGCCCGAGCATTCAGCTCCCGGTACGTCAGCTGATCCGTTTCGCTGACTAACGCGATGTGATTCGGAGTACGCTCCACCTGCTCCTCGAACAGCTGATAAAGAGTCTTCTCCTGCGGATACGGCGCTTTCGTCGCATTGAATACGTCCACAATCTCGTGCTTCTCTTCTAACGTTAGCATCGACAGCTTTGCCAGCTCTGTCTCCGGCTCGATTAAAGCCGACTCTATCAATTGCAAGTAGTGCTGTGCCATCCGCTCTACCGTTTCACGACGGTATAGATCGGTGCAGTATTCGACGACGAGCTGCAGTCCGTCTTCGCTTTCTGCTAACGTCCAGGTCATATCGAACTTCGTCACAAAGCTTTCCACCGGTTGTTCAATGAGCTTCAAAGAATCAAGGGCGAGCTCCTGCTGCTCCTGATTGTGCAGCACGAACATCGTATCGAACAGCGGATGCCGGCTCATATCCCGGTTCTTAACCACTTTCTCTACCAGCTCTTCGAACGGATACTCCTGATTCGCGTAACCCGCCAGCGCCTGCTCCTTCACCTGCTCCAAATAAGCTCGGAACGTCAATCCGCCCTCTGGTCGGCTCCTAAGCGCCAGCGTATTGACGAACAGCCCGAGCGTCCCTTGCAGATCCGCATGCGTCCTTCCTGCTATCGGGGTCCCGACTACAACGTCCTCTTGTCCGCTGTATTTGGACAGCATCACCTTATACGCGGCCAGCAGCACCATGAACAGCGTCGT
>NZ_BIML01000092.1 GCF_004001065.1 Paenibacillus xylaniclasticus | reverse complement strand
TTATTCGAGCCATTAGCTCAGTTGGTAGAGCACCTGACTTTTAATCAGGGTGTCGTAGGTTCGAGTCCTACATGGCTCACCATTTGCTTCTCCCTCGAAGCGAATGTGAGAGTAAGCTTTCAAATGTGCGGTAGTGGTGGAATGGCAGACACGCTATCTTGAGGGGGTAGTGGGCGTACGCCCGTGGAGGTTCGAGTCCTCTCTACCGCACCAAATATTTAAGAAGAACAATCACTTGTCGTTATGTTGATTTGACATACGATAGAGTGATTTTTTTGTTTCTTTGAGCGCTTACACAAGATGATTATGTTAGTCCACTTCCGACGATAAAATTGGGCCTCCGCGAATCCATTTGATTTCACGATACTTTAGTTGAGGTCATTATATTTAGCTAGATGGTTTTTATATCCTTGAGCGTAGCTCTCTTTGTTTCGGTGAGGATTCCCTTATACGTTATCGTCGTTCCCGAGTTCATTAGGATTGATCCGAAGCCTGATTTCTTAATACTTCATCTGCTCGCACTTTTTCTTCGATAATAAGAGCAGTGTTGTCTCGTATAAAATAAATGGCGCAAGCGTCTCATTGTAACGGACAAAGTGAAGTGTTGTATATAATTGTAACATGGGAAGAGGATAATAAAGGTTGTTGCATTCCATATCTCATTCATGGTATATTCTAATTCCGGTCGAGACGAGCTGGTCCGGGGAGCTTGAAAAGAACAAGTGCAGGAATAACAAATTCCGAACTTGAGAAAATAAAGCTTGCACAGCAGATTGTTATGTGATAAGATAATGATCGTTGTCGAAAGAAAACA
>NZ_BIML01000091.1 GCF_004001065.1 Paenibacillus xylaniclasticus | reverse complement strand
ATTAAATACCTTGATGAAGAAAACTTACGGCGTGCATGCGCCAAGCATCCAACGAGCGTGACATCCTTCACCTTGTGGTAACCAGCATAGCCGTCCACGTGAAGATAACTGCTGAATCCGCTCAGATAATCGCGTGGGTTCTCGCCACCACGTGTTGGCCGGTAATCGTACAGCACGATCGGCGGACCCGTTCGGCCTGTGCGATACAGCCATCTGAGACTCGGCAGACTTGCCTGGCTCACGCAGTACCTGCAGTGTTGTTTCGTCCGCATGCAAGATGATGAGGCATCTATGGATAAATGCATAATGGTTAATCTAACTATGAAAAATTTCAACAAACCGTGGGCAATTGCTGGAGGATGGTCGATAGATTTGTTCTTCGGAAAAGTAACAAGACAGCATGACGATATTGAAATTGTCCTTTACAGAAGGGGCCAATTAGCTATTCAAGAGTATTTAGATGACTGGGCTTTTAAGAAGGTGCAAAATCGAACTGTATTACCCTGGGGAAGAAATGAGTATTTAGCCTTACCGATACATGAAACGTATGCTGAAAGAAACAATGAGAAGTTGGAAATTCTGCTAAATGAAACCGATGGTGAACATTAGTTGTATCGTAGAGACGATCGAATAAAACAGGCATTGGATAAAGCTTTTCTGAACACGAATAGTGGGATACGAATTCTAAGTCCATAAATCGTTCTGCTGTACAATTCGAAAGACCCAATACCAAGAGAGGAGATGGATTTTAGAAACATCTATAATTACTTGAGCTTGGAATAAAAACGATGGCTTCGGGATTCGCACTAATAGTCCATTAAACTAGAGATGTTACTCTAGAGTATTTTCGAAAACTTAAAAACCAGAGACGGAGTATCC
>NZ_BIML01000090.1 GCF_004001065.1 Paenibacillus xylaniclasticus | reverse complement strand
GCGCTTGCGATCTCGCCCGGCTCGATTCGGTAGCCGCGGATTTTCACCTGCTCGTCCACCCGGCCCAAATATTCAAGGTTGCCGTCCGGCAGCCACCGGCCCAGGTCACCAGTACGATACATTCGTTCGCCTGGTACGAACGGGTCGAAGGCGAACTTCTCCGCCGTCAGTTCTTCACGGTTTAAATACCCCCGCGCAACACCGTCTCCGCCGATATAGATTTCTCCTACCGCCTGCAATGGCACCGGCTGCCTGCTTCCATCCAGCACGTAGATTCGCATGTTGTCTCCCGGCTTGCCGATTGGAACCTGTCGTGTAGATAGCTCTTGTCCTGCATACGTATATACCGTACAGCCAACTACTGTCTCTGTCGGGCCGTATTCGTTATAGATTCGCGTCCCGTTCCCATTCCTGCTTACCAGCTCTGCCGCCAGCTTCCCGTCCAGCGCTTCACCGCCGACAATCCACTTCCGGATAGTACTGTGCGTCCAACCTGCACTCATGAGCAGCTTCACATGCGCCGGCGTCAGCTTTATGAGATCGATCCGAGGGTCCTGCACAACCTGCTCAATGACTGGACCTCCATCTGCCCGTTCCTTGAAGATCACAATCTCGTTCCCTGTTACTAGCGGCGTAAATACCGAGGTAACCGTTAGGTCAAATCCGATTGAGGAGTAGAGCGCGAACGTAGTCCTCTCCCCGTTGACATAGGTTTTGTCCGCCCATGCAACATAATTGACCACGCCGCGATGCTCCACCATGACCCCTTTCGGCTGACCCGTCGAGCCTGAGGTGTAGATGACATACGCCAAGTGGTGAGGGCCGTTCACCGCTTCCAGGTTCCCGTCTTCTTCGCCGTCCAACGTCGCTTCCTTCAGCTCCAGCTTCTGTCCGGCAAACGCC
>NZ_BIML01000089.1 GCF_004001065.1 Paenibacillus xylaniclasticus | reverse complement strand
AGGCATTTTCAACATCCTTTCTTTTCTCCTCTCGCTACGTTGTCGACGAACATAACGATAGGATGATAGAGGGATGCTGACAAGTGTCTCTTTTTTGCATCTTAATTCGGCATTTTTACGCTGCACTATTCGGCACTTTTATTATGCAATAAACAAGCGGGGGATAGATTTGGTGGCTCACCTGAGATTGATAACCTTGTATCGCAGTCAAGTAAAGTGAATTTGAGTGAGTACAAAAAAATAGAAAATGAATGGGCAAAAGCATTAAAAGCAGATCCGCCTAAGCATGTGTCGGTTGAAGTAAAAGTAAACTATGATGGGGATTCACTCCGACCTTCTGGCTTTAAAGTAACTTATAAAATAGACGGTGAATTAAAAATTGTTGATCTAATAAATTAAAGGGGGATTAGATGGTGACAAAAGTATTTGAGGATTATTTTTCAGAACTACAAGCGGATATGGTCTCAATTTGTTTGGAATATGTGAATAACAAAGCAGATAAGATTTTTGTATATGCTTCAAATGAATTTGGACAGTTTACTTCAGATGTATTTTTTCAAGTAAGCAATTTTATTGTGAAAAAGCACAAGTTGAATAATGCTGTTCATAGTGGAGATAGTCAATCAAAAAATATTTATAATGTATCAGATGAAAGGCAAATTGCTGTACTGAATATTTGTAATGAAAATTTACGTAAAATTAAAGAATTATGCCAAAAATATAACAGAGAAATGCCTACAGAGATAAAATTGATTTATGATGTATCCCGAAATAAATTAGAGGCTCAATACAGTTACGAGATAAAATATTCAAATGATCCAGTGAAAACAGCTGGTCATATTTTCGACGAGTGGTTTGAAGAGATGGGAGGAAAGCTATAACTTACATCAAGTAATAATTTGAGGGTGGGCTACTGGAGTTGTCAAGAAAAGTG
>NZ_BIML01000088.1 GCF_004001065.1 Paenibacillus xylaniclasticus | reverse complement strand
AGGGGACGGGTAAAGTTAATCTTCTCAAAGTTAGTGATAAAGCATTGGATCATGCGAATATAGGGGACTTTACTAGAAATCCAAAGACTGGCGAAATATCAAAAATGAGTGGGGGAGGCCATGGACAAGATAATATCGACTTCCTTGAGAAAAATGGGATTGAGTATAATATTGAATTTACGTACCCTAACGGAGTTAGAGTAGGAAATGTGCCGGGACACAAATCAAAAGGAAAAAGAACAGGAACTGGTCAGGCATGGTTTCCAGAAACATGGACAAAAGAGGATATTAGAAATGCTGGTGAGCATGTTGCTAATATGCCTGATCATGTGAATGTAGCAGATGGGGTAACTATATTTGCTGAATATAAAGGTGTTAGAGTTGGAGTAATTAAAACTAATGGGGAAATTGGAACGATATTCCCTGATAATATGATACAACCATAATTTTAATGGGGGTAAGTACTATGTTTAATGAAAGAGTGCGGGCGGTATTGGGAGCAAGAGCCTTACTTGATGATAATGATCCAAGAATTGAGAAAAAATGGGCTGAATTAATTGAATTATTAAGTGAAAATGAAGATTTAACATTAGATTTTTTGAAGGAATGTACTAAAACTGAACTTTCACTTCTTAGTGAAGTGTTTGAAGATGTAGCATATAATTTACAAAGTAAAAAGTTTATAGAGTTACTATATCAATTAGATAAAAGATACCCAGACTTAGAACTTAAGGATCATATTCAAATAGCTGAAGATTACATGAGTTAAGATGCACGAGTGTGTAAAAAAATTTTTGTAAACTCAATTAGACTAATCAAGCTCTGATATACGTTATGAGAATGCTAGTAAACTTCATCTATAAAATGATGAAGCACAAGACAGAGTATCGGGCGGCAACTCAAACAGAACGTCAAGCAAGTTGATATAATGGTGGTAATTGAAAAATCGATTGCCACCTTCTTTATTTCCAAGTTTAAGATTA
>NZ_BIML01000087.1 GCF_004001065.1 Paenibacillus xylaniclasticus | reverse complement strand
GTGAACTTCCGTGCAGCAGAGGGTACGACAGTCGGCGATCCGATTACCGTATATGCCAGAGACGATAAGCGGGAGAGCGTCATTTTCTCCGGCTATATTTCGTCTATTCGGTGCAGCATGGTGCGCGGCGTCTATTATGTGGACGTCGAAGGCCTGTCTGGTACAGGAAAGCTGGATACGAAGAAGCGAAGCCGCTCCTTCCAGGAGGCTGGCATGACATACGCTAATGTGGTCAACAAGGTGCTGAGCGCTTATTCCGGCGCTGGCGTTATCGACCACATTACTGGCGGGAAGGCAATCGGCGCCCCGATCTTTCAGTACGGCGAGACCGATTGGGCGCTGCTGAAGCGGCTGGCGAGTCATTTTCAGAGTGTAATCGTGTGTGATATATTGGATGGAAAGCCGCGTATTCATCTTGGCATGCCGGAAGGCAAGAGCTATGAGCTGCCAGACTCGATCTCGTATACCGCGAGCAAAGATTTGAAAGCGTTCAACGAGGCTGGCGGCTATGCAGCGGGCTATCACGACACCGACTTCTTCAGCTATACGATCGAGACCGGCGAACGCTATGCGATCGGCGACGAGATTGTATTCCGACGCAAGCGCATGGTCGTCAGCGAAGTCGAGTGCCGAATGGACAAGGCACTGCTCATCTACAAATACAAGCTGTCCCGTGCCGACGGCATCCGCCAGCGGGTGCTGCATAACGACAAGCTGACCGGCATATCGCTGAGCGGTAAAGTGCTGGCCGTCAAGGGGGAGAAGGTGCAGCTGCACCTGGATATCGACAAGGAGCCTCCGAAGTCGGGGTACTGGTTCCCATTCGCACCGACGACAGGGAATATGATGTACTGCATGCCGCAGAAGGGGACGCACGCTAACCTGTACATACCGGATGTATCGGGCATCGGCGCGATGGTAATCGGCAGCCAGAGGCAGAACGGCGACAGCTGCGCCAAGACGAGCGACCCGAACCTGCGCTACCTCGGCACCGAGCACGGAAGCGAGCTT
>NZ_BIML01000086.1 GCF_004001065.1 Paenibacillus xylaniclasticus | reverse complement strand
TAATTTTTTCTATGCAATTCGCTCCTATGTTGACGTGCGACACGGAGATACGATGCTTGCCGAGACGAGTATATCGTTCGATATTTCGGTGCTTGAGTTATTGTGGCCTATTACAGTTGGGATGGCTATACGCGTAAGCGATATATTTGATCAGTCAGATAAGAATGTATCGATTTATCAATGTACGCCTTCCCGCTTGCGAATGCTTCTCCTTGATAACAATAACATAAGGCTGCTGCAAAAAATTAGGCTGCTCTTGATCGGAGGAGAGAGACTGTCTACCGACCTGATTCATCAGGTGAAGGCTGCAACGTCTGCAGAAATTATTAATCTATATGGGCCGACTGAGACGACGATCTGGTCTACTGCCTATAAAGTGACGGATCCCAGCCGGATATTAATTGGAAAGCCGCTGAATAATACGACCATTTATATCGTCGACACCCATATGAACCCCGTTCCAATCGGTGTATTCGGCGAACTATGCATTGGTGGACATGGTGTAGCAAGGGGCTATCTCAACCAGCCGCAGCTGACGGAGGAACGGTTTGTTCAATCACCGTTTAGTTCAGAATCTTGTAACCGCTTATATAAAACAGGCGATATTGGGCGATTTATGGCGGATGGTAGTATCGAGATTATAGGACGAACAGATAATCAGGTTAAAGTGAGAGGGCATCGGATTGAGCTCGATGAGGTCGAAGCTCTCATAATGGAGCATCCTGCTGTTCGCGATGTTTCTGTCGTATTGAGTCGCGATGAGCTGCTTCCCGAGCTTCAAGCCTTTATTGTTACCGACAGCCAAGAGAATGTACGTAGATTGCGAGACGATCTGCGGCAGTATATGCCTACTTATATGGTGCCAGCTATTATTACAGAAGTAGACGCTATACCGCTGACGGTGAGCGGGAAGAAGGATAAGCGAGCTCTGCATGCAATTCGAAGAGAATCGGACGCGGTGATCATCACGAATGAGCCCGCAACGGATATAGAGCGAACCATTGCTCGATTGATGGGAGCCTTGCTGAGAGAGTCAGTGAATGATATCGGATTGAATTTCTTTTCCGCTGGCGGCGATTCGATCAAAGCGGTCAAGCTGATATTGGAGATATCGCGTGTAACGGGAAAGCAGTTGTCGCTAAAGGAATTGTTCCAAAACCCGACGATTGGCGATTTGGCGAA
>NZ_BIML01000085.1 GCF_004001065.1 Paenibacillus xylaniclasticus | reverse complement strand
GGAGCTTATGCTCGAGGAAGAGAAAGCGAAGCTGCTCCACGAATGGAATGCATCCGTGCATGAGCTGCCATCCACCTATACCGATGGCCTTACGCTGCACGCTCTGTTCGAGCTGCAGGCAGCCCATACGCCGGACGCTCCTGCCATCCGGCATCAGGGACGAACGCTGACTTATGCTCAGCTGGAGAAGGATGCGAACCGGCTCGCTCGACACCTTGCCGCCCGCGGCGTGCAGAGCGGCGACCATGTTGCCCTCATCGCCGGACGCGGCTTCGCCATGATAACGGGGATGCTCGCGATTCTTAAAGCCGGAGCGGCCTATGTGCCGATCGATCCCGACTATCCAGCGACACGCAAAGCCTATATCTTGCAGAACTCGGAAGCATCAGCCGTGGTCGTCGATCAAGCGTACCCAGACCTTGTGCACGAACGGCTCATTCTGATGAGCGACACGGAGCTTGATGAGCTGAGCACGGAGCCGCTGAGGCTCGCGAAGGATAGTCGAGACCTGGCTTATATTATCTACACATCAGGCTCTACGGGTACACCGAAGGGTGTCATGATTGAGCACCGCAGCGCGGTCAATCTGGTCAGCTGGGTGAACGACCGATTCGCCGTCGGAGCGCACGACCGATTGCTCTTCATCACTTCGATGTGCTTTGACCTGTCGGTCTACGACATCTTCGGCATGCTTGCCGCCGGCGGAACGATCGTCGTGGCCGAGCGGGAAGAGGTGCTGGAGCCGGCGTCCCTGCTTAAGCTAATGGAGACCGAAAACGTTACCTTCTGGGATTCCGTCCCGACGACGATGAACCACTTCATCCACCATCTGGACGAGATGCTGGAAGAGCAGCCGGACATGACGCTTCCGACTGAACTGCGGCTTGTGTTCATGAGCGGAGACTGGATTCCGGTCACACTGCCTGACCGTATCCGGCGCAGATTCACAAGAGCCGAAGTCATTTCATTGGGCGGTGCGACGGAAGGGACGGTCTGGTCGAACTACTATCCAATCGGGGAAGTACATGCTTCCCAGAGCAGCATCCCGTACGGCGTGCCGATTGGTGGCAACTCGTTCTACATTCTTGACGAGGATCGCGAGCCAGTGCCGCGGGGCGTAGCCGGGGAGCTGTACATCGGCGGCGTAGGCGTTGCCCGCGGGTATATGAACGACGAGGCGAAGACGGCAGCGGCTTTCGTGCCGGACCCATTCCTCCCAGGAAGTACGATGTACAAGACAGGCGACCTCGGCAGACTACTGCCGGACGGGAATATGGAGTTCCTCGGCCGCAAGGACCATCAGGTCAAAATTCGCGGCTACCGGGTCGAGCTGGGCGAGATTGACGGCAGGCTGTCCAGACATCCAGGCATTCGCGAGGCGGTAACGATCGATCGGCAGGATGGACGGGAGCATCGATATTTGTGCGCCTATATCGTTCCGTCGGACGATACGCTGACGCAGGCTGCAATCCGCGAATATCTTGGCGCCGAGCTGCCTTCCTACATGGTGCCGACCGCGTACGTCTGGATGGATCGACTGCCGCTTAACGCCAATGGCAAAGTAGATCGCGGGCAGCTGCCGGAGCC
>NZ_BIML01000084.1 GCF_004001065.1 Paenibacillus xylaniclasticus | reverse complement strand
GCAGTTGGAAGATAAGCAAGCGGTAGCGGAATTCGAGGACATCCCGCAGGCAGTAAGTGCAGGAGACGGGTATCCGATGACGACTGCACAGAAGCGGCTATATTTTCTGCATCTGCTGCAGGACGAGAAGGGGATAGAATATAACGTAACCAAGAAAGTGAAATTGACAGGTGCATTGGATCGAGCGAGGCTGGAGCGGGCGGTAAACAAGCTAGTCATGCGTCACGAGGCGCTGCGTACGACCTTTGCGATGGAAGGAGAGGAATGGAAGCAGCACGTTCGTTCCGATCTTTCCATAGCGGTGCAATGGGGTGAGGGAGAGGCTGATGCTTTCATTCGCAGGCTCGTGAGGCCGTTCGATCTGCAGACGGGGCCGCTCATTCGAGTAGGTGTCGTGAAGATTGGCGAGAACGAGCATGTGCTTGCGCTGGATATGCATCACATCATTTGCGATGGCGTATCTGTGAAGATCTTAATGGAAGAGCTGTTCGGTCTCTATGAGGGGAGAGAGTTGCCAGAGCCTGGAGTGCAGTATAAGGATTACGCGGCATGGCAGAACGGCAAAACGGAGTCCGCCGAGATGAAGCAGCATCGGGACTACTGGAAGCAGGTGTTCGAGGGAGAGATTCCAAAGCTGGAGCTCCCGTTGGACCAGCCGCGTCCGGCGATCAAGAGCTATGAGGGAGGACAAGTATTCGACAGGCTTGACGCCAAGTTAAGCCGTGCGTTAAAGGAGCTCGGTGAGCGAGCGGGAGCGACGCTGTACATGGTGCTGCTGGCTGGGTATCATGTGCTGCTTGCGAAGTATGCAAGGCAGCAGGAGATCGTGATTGGAACGCCAGTATCGGGCCGGAACCATATCCAGATCGAGCGGACGGTCGGATTGTTCGTCAATACGATTGCTATACGCGGTCAGAGCAGCCCGGAGGAAAGCTACATGCAATGGCTCGAACGAATAAAGGCTGGCGTGCTGGAAGCGTTCGAGCATCAGGAGTATCCGTTCGACGAATTGGTAGGCGAGCTGGACGTGGAAAGGGATATGAGCCGAAATCCGCTGTATGATACGCTCTTCTCGCTGCAGCCGACACAAATCGAGGAGTTGAAGACACCGGGGTTAAAGATCGAGCGCTATGAGTTAGAAGAGACGACAGCAAAGCTGGATCTATCCGTATATGTAACGGAGGAGGCCGACGGGCTGCGAGTGTGCTTTGAGTATAACCGCGCGCTGCTTACCCGAGAAACGGCCACCAGAATGATGGGGCATTACAAGCGGCTTCTGGAGCGAATCGTTGTGGAGCCAGAGAAGCGATTATCGGAGATTAGTCTATTGTCGGAGGAAGAAAAGCGCGAGCTGCTGGAGGTATTTAATCGGACAGATGCGGACTATCCGAAGGATAGAACGATTCATCAGCTGTTCGAAGAGCAGGTAGAACGAACGCCAGGCGAGATAGCGGTAATCGGGGAGACGGAGCAGTGGAGTTACGCAGAATTAAATGAAAGAGCGAACCGAATCGCACACATTTTGCAAAGCCGGGGTGTAGGGGACGGAGACGTTGTGGCGGTCATGCAGGAGAGGTCGCCGCTGATGGTGGCATCAATACTTGGAATCTTAAAGTCCGGCTCTGCATATTTGCCGCTGGATGCCGCATTACCGGCAGAGAGGCTGCAGTATATGGTGAGCGATAGCAGGGCGAAAGCCGTCGTAACCGCGCTAGGCACGGTAAGCAAAGCGGAGGAGCTAGGAATTGAGATGGTGCTGGCAGACGGCGAAGAGACGAGTCAGGCAGCAACGAGCAATCCGGAGCCTGCTTCGAAGCCAGAGGATCTTGCGTACGTCATCTACACATCCGGTTCGACGGGACGTCCTAAGGGCGTAATAGTTGAGCATAGATCGGTTAT
>NZ_BIML01000083.1 GCF_004001065.1 Paenibacillus xylaniclasticus | reverse complement strand
TTGTCGATGGATGATCTGTCTCATTTGTCTAAATCGATTTTGTCGAAAATGACCAGGAAGAGCAATCGTAAGTAGCAAGATACAGAGCGGGTATGGTTGATGAATATGCACTTCATCATTATTTGTCAACCATACCGTCTGCTTCTTTGAACAGTTCTTGGCAAGTTATGATGAACAGCATCCAGGAAGGTGTGGTTCTAATGTCGTTTGAACCGGAAATCAATAAAATTTATCCACTTTCTCCTATGCAAGAAGGGATTCTCTTTCATACCTTGCTTGAAAAAACAGACGCCTATTTCGAACAGAAAGTGTTGTATGTGCAAGGCGTAATCGATACGGATTGCTTTAAGGAGGCCTACAAGCAGATTGTAGACCGTTACGAAGTGCTGCGTACGGTATTTATATACGAAGGAACTGAAAAACCACTGCAGGTGGTTTTGTCGGAGCAAATGATTGATTTGACAGTGGAGGATTTGTCGGATCAGGACGAAGAGCAACAGGAGAAGCTTATTCAAAACCTGCTTCAAGAGGATCGGAGCAGAGGGTTTGAATTAAGTACGGACATATTGATGCGCTTTACGCTTATCCGAACAAGTTCGCGATCCTACGTCATTGTCTGGAGCAATCACCATATCATTATGGACGGTTGGTGCCAAAATATCATTATTCGTGAATTTATGCAGATTTATAACAGCTTGAGGAATGGGTCTCCTGTGGAGTTAGGAGAGGTTTACCCATATAGTGATTATATCGATTGGCTGGTAAGCAAGGACAAGGGAGAATCGCTGGCATACTGGAAGTCGTATTTGATGGACTATACGGTTAATCCAGAATTGCCTGGCCAACGTACGGGGCAGCAGCCTTATGTACACCGTGAAGAAATGCTGAAGATAGAGGAAGAGCTGACCCGCAGGCTGGAGGAGATCGCGAGACAAAATCAAGTAACGCTTAACACGATGATGCAAACGTTGTGGGCAATCGTACTAGCCAAGTACAACAACATCGAGGATGTTGTATTCGGCGCGGTTGTAGCGGGCAGGCCAGCGAATCTGACCGGTGTAGAGCACATGATTGGACTGTTTATAAATACGATACCTGTGCGAAT
This sequence comes from Paenibacillus xylaniclasticus, assembly GCF_004001065.1. Taxonomy (GTDB): domain Bacteria; phylum Bacillota; class Bacilli; order Paenibacillales; family Paenibacillaceae; genus Paenibacillus_T; species Paenibacillus_T xylaniclasticus. Next base: position 820 of record NZ_BIML01000083.1, on the reverse strand, counting down.
CCAATTCAAGTCTGACGAACGTCTGGAAGATGTGCTTAAGAGGGTGCAGCTTGAAGCGTTGCAGTCCCAAGAGCATGAATACGTATCGTTGTCAGAGGTACAGAACGTCAGCAGCTTAAAGCAACAGCTCATTAAGCAAATTATGGTATTCGAGAATTACCCGGTTGAAACGCAGCTGAGGCAAATGACAGAAGACGGAGAAATTGGCTTTGAAGTTGAGCGTGTTCAAAATTTCGAACAAACGAATTATGATCTGAATCTGATTGTCATACCGGGAGAATCGCTGTGGATCAGATTTTCATATAATCAGGCGGTATACAGCGATACTGTAATCGGGCAAATAAAAAGTCATTTGCATGAGCTGATACGCCGTGTGGTAGAGATACCGGGAGCCATGATCGGGGAATTGGAGATGCTGACCACGGAAGAGAAGCATCTATTGACCCATGAATTCAATGCGACGGAAGCTCCGTATCCCGAAGGGAAGACGATCCATCAGCTGTTCGAGGAGCAGGTGGAGCGTACACCGGATCGCATTGCAGTAGTGAGTGAAATGGAGCAGGTGACATACCGAGATCTGAACGCACGGGCGAACCGGCTGGCGCGTAAGCTGCGGAAGCTGGGCGTGACAGCAGACAGCCGTGTTGGTCTCTTGGCTGAGCGATCGTTGGAGATGATCGCAGGTATTCTCGGCATTCTGAAGGCAGGCGGCGCATACGTGCCGATTGACCCGTCATATCCGCAGGAGCGGATGACGTATATGCTCCGCGACAGCGGAAGCGGGTGGCTGGTCGGAGACGGGCATCTACTGGAGAAGGCA
>NZ_BIML01000082.1 GCF_004001065.1 Paenibacillus xylaniclasticus | reverse complement strand
TTGTTACCATCTCAGAGCGTCCAAACCGCTGCCAGTCGCACCCCGTGCGGGTGCGTGGATTGAAATATCCTATACATGATACAGAAGCAAAGCCGGGTTGTCGCACCCCGTGCGGGTGCGTGGATTGAAATATTTCCATTTTTTGCGCGTTGCGGCGCACCTATCGTCGCACCCCGTGCGGGTGCGTGGATTGAAATAATTAGCTGTCCTAATGCCGTGCTGCCTGCCGAGTCGCACCCCGTGCGGGTGCGTGGATTGAAATGAAACGGGGCCGTCTGTCATTAGACGGCCCCGTTGTCGCACCCCGTGCGGGTGCGTGGATTGAAATTTTTTGTCTGTTTGAAGTGAATAAGTTTTCTAAGGTCGCACCCCGTGCGGGTGCGTGGATTGAAATGGTGATTTGCTCATCGCTACGCTCCTGACGCTGCTGTCGCACCCCGTGCGGGTGCGTGGATTGAAATCAGATTCGCGCGGCTTGTCCGTTTTTCCGCTTCCGTCGCACCCCGTGCGGGTGCGTGGATTGAAATCAGTTCGTCGCGCGTAAGTATCGGCTTATAGTCCGTCGCACCCCGTGCGGGTGCGTGGATTGAAATATTGTCCGTGTACTGGGCTTCTTGCCGCTCCCAGCGTCGCACCCCGTGCGGGTGCGTGGATTGAAATCACATACGTCGAATCCAGTCTGTCAATGAACCCCGTCGCACCCCGTGCGGGTGCGTGGATTGAAATTGGGCGTTAATGCCGTACGCCGACATTCGGGTAGTCGTCGCACCCCGTGCGGGTGCGTGGATTGAAATTAATAGTGTTAGCCATAAGTTAAAATCAGAAGACTCGTCGCACCCCGTGCGGGTGCGTGGATTGAAATACGGATTGCCAAGCCGCGCCCCAATTACCTTGTAAGTCGCACCCCGTGCGGGTGCGTGGATTGAAATCCAACGTCTTGTTGGACGTGCTGGCGAAATACATGTCGCACCCCGTGCGGGTGCGTGGATTGAAATAGACCTGGGGACCACTTGATAAAGAGGGCTATCCGTCGCACCCCGTGCGGGTGCGTGGATTGAAATCTCGCGCACCCTACGGCTAATCTCTGAGCCGAGTCGCACCCCGTGCGGGTGCGTGGATTGAAATTCGCTCCGATGGAACCGGGGACGTATACAGCGACAGTCGCACCCCGTGCGGGTGCGTGGATTGAAATACGACGTATCTGTTTGGCTCCGGTGCGATTGGTGGTCGCACCCCGTGCGGGTGCGTGGATTGAAATGCTTTCATTGTTTCTGCCATCGTTTTTTATCCCCGTCGCACCCCGTGCGGGTGCGTGGATTGAAATTGGGCGTCATACGCTAATAAGGCGAGGTTTTATTGTCGCACCCCGTGCGGGTGCGTGGATTGAAATTTTTAGCGTGTACATGCCTATCGCCAGCTTGGAGTCGCACCCCGTGCGGGTGCGTGGATTGAAATTCCATCCTCGTCATCATCGACGCTCACACTACCTTGTCGCACCCCGTGCGGGTGCGTGGATTGAAATGAACGATTTACTACCAGATAATCCATAATTACTGGTCGCACCCCGTGCGGGTGCGTGGATTGAAATTTTTTGATAACGAACAATTTGTTTCGCTTCATCGGTCGCACCCCGTGCGGGTGCGTGGATTGAAATTTCAGCAGTCACTCTATCGCCAAGATATATTCTTGTCGCACCCCGTGCGGGTGCGTGGATTGAAATTATAAGCGCGTACAGCGCGAGAGAAGAAAGGCAGGTCGCACCCCGTGCGGGTGCGTGGATTGAAATGTATCGTCAAATTTGTGCATAAAATCTAACGTTTCGGTCGCACCCCGTGCGGGTGCGTGGATTGAAATTCGGGGTTACATCATTGTTCAAGTGGTACTGTACACGTCGCACCCCGTGCGGGTGCGTGGATTGAAATTAGACAACGAAGAGACGGCCAGGCGATACG
>NZ_BIML01000081.1 GCF_004001065.1 Paenibacillus xylaniclasticus | reverse complement strand
CCGACCAGAAGGTGATCTTACGTTCCGGTCCTACCTGGAGCAGGTGAAGGAGCAGGCGCTGGCGGGCTACGCGAATCAGGAGTATCCGTTCGAAGAGCTGGTGGAGAAGGTCGTCAAGAGCCGGGATATGAGTCGGCATCCGTTGTTCGATACGATGTTCGTCTTGCAGAATGAGGAACTGCAGGAGGTCAACCTGGATCAATTGCAGCTTATTGCACAACCGGTGGAAAGCGGTGTGTCGAAGTTCGACATGACCTGGACGTTAGCGGAAAGTGAAAAAGGGCTGTTAATCGCGGTCGAATATTGCACTGATTTGTACCGGCGCGATACAGTTGCTCGGATGGTAAGGCACTACTTGCAATTAATAGAGTCGGCGTTAAGAGCACCGGAGATGGAACTGACGAAGCTGTCGATGTTAACGCTAGATGAGAAGCACGAGATCTTAGATGTATTCAATGCAACGGAAGCGCCGTACCCGCAGGAAAAGACGATCCATCAGCTGTTCGAGGAACAGGTGGAGCAGACGCCGGATCAGATCGCGGTGGTTAGCGAGATAGAGCAGGTGACATACCGGGAGCTGAACGCGCGGGCGAACCGGCTGGCACGCAAGCTGCGAAAGCTGGGCGTGAAGGCAGACAGCCGCGTCGGTCTACTGGCTGAGCGGTCGGTAGAGATGATCGCGGGTATTCTCGGCATACTGAAGGCAGGCGGCGCATACGTGCCAATCGATCCGTCATATCCGCAGGAGCGGATAACGTTCATGTTGGAGGACAGCGGAAGCCGATGGCTGATTGGAGACGAGCATCTGCTGAAGAAAGTGACGTTTGCCGGTGAGAAGCTGGAGCTAAGAGAAGCGATGCTGGACGGTGAAGAAGCAGGGAACCTGGAAGCGGCGAACGGCCCGCACCATCTGGCTTATGTCATCTACACTTCGGGATCGACGGGCCAGCCGAAAGGGGTCATGGTCGAGCATCGTGGCGTGGTGAGCTTATCATCCGTATTTCAACAAACATTGCACCTTACTGCAAACGAGCGGATCATCCAGTTTGCCACGATCGCCTTTGATGCATCCATATGGGAAATTGTGATGAGTCTGTTTAGCGGGGCTCAATTGCATATGCTGTCAACGGAAGTTATCCATCAAATCGATCAATTTGAAGCGTATATCGAAGAGAAGGAAATTTCGACAGTGACGCTCCCGCCAGCCTATTTAACCTATATGGAGCCGACACGAGTTCGTTCGTTAAAGACGGTGTTTGTTGCGGGCTCGGCCTGTTCATGGGAGCTGGTACAGAAGTGGAGTCCTCATGTTAGGTTTATTAATGCTTATGGACTGACAGAGACGACAGTATGTACCACATTATGGTTAACTGGCAATCTCAGCAGATCAACCGTTACTGTTCCTATAGGCAAGCTGATATCGAATTCGCGAACTTATTTAATGGATGAACGAGGTCAGTTGCTGCCGATAGGTGTGCCGGGAGAAATCTGCATTGGCGGGGACGGCGTGGCGCGGGGTTATATAAACCGTGAAGATCTGACGGCGGAGAAGTTCGTCGCTGACCCGTTCGTTCCGGGTGGACGGATGTATCGGACCGGAGACCTGGGCCGATGGCTGCCGGACGGCAATATTGAATATTTGGGCCGGATGGACGCGCAGGTGAAAATCCGCGGCTACCGAATCGAGCCAAGCGAGATCGAGAGCGCCTTGCTGCAGCTGAAGCTGGTGAAGGATGCGGCCGTTGTGGCGGTCAAGGACGCGAGCGGAGAACATGCGCTGTGCGCGTATATCGTCTGCGATGGGGAGCCGAGTATAGCGCAGCTGCGGGCTCGCTTGGGCGAAACGCTACCATCTTATATGATCCCGACACATTTCATGCAGCTGGACCATTTGCCGCTTACGGTGAACGGGAAGCTGGACCGGAAGGCGCTGCCGAAGCCGGAGGCGGAAGCTTTGCGTGGTAC
>NZ_BIML01000080.1 GCF_004001065.1 Paenibacillus xylaniclasticus | reverse complement strand
AAAGCTGTGAGGTCATATTCCTCCACAATTGCCGCTCTTGTTTTTCTGTTTTCATATAGCTTCACCATTTGAGTTTTAAACTCGGCTGTGAACGTGCGACGTTGTTTTTTAGGCATTGTAGAGATCCGCTCCTTTATTCATAGATCTATTCTACAAGCCCTTATTTTTTTCTGTCTAACTTAATGTAGCCGATCCAGGTACCGATAAGGTGCGCACTCGGGGAGGGCTGGTGCGGCGAGCTGCTTTCGTACGATCTGCGTGATGCAAGTGAGCAACTCTGGTGGTGGGCGGTTCGAGCGTTAGAGTGATTACGTGCGTATGTGTAAGTTCAAGATGGATATCGCGCACTCATAAGTTCGTGCTCGATGATAAGGGACCGCTCTCGTACAATCGGTTCCCTGCGGGAACGCCCGATCCGAGAGCGGCAACCCCACCTTGTCATAAGGTTTGTTACTATTAGGACAGGGTCTGCTTACGAGGCTTTGCTGATTGTGTTGGGTTTGAAATCTCAATTAATATTCCGAAAATATTCAGACGAAATTGCCATTTCAGGTCGAGTTATGGCCATTCTGGGCTGAAATGGTTAACATTAATTCTATTAATTGGTATAGTAGTGATGGATAAAAGGTAAGCTGCTAGATTGACTACTATGATGACGCCTAGTCCAAATTCTTGATAGGACCATACAGACGGTGGAAATCATGTCATCCATTAATGTGAATCTAACCGAATTAATT
>NZ_BIML01000079.1 GCF_004001065.1 Paenibacillus xylaniclasticus | reverse complement strand
TCAGCCAGAAGGCGGACTGACGTTCCGATCCTACTTGGAGCAGGTGAAGGAGCAGGCGCTGGCAGGCTACGCGAATCAGGACTATCCGTTCGAGGAACTGGTGGAGAAGGTCGTCAAGAGTCGGGATATGAGTCGTCATCCGTTGTTTGATACGATGTTCGTCTTGCAGAATGATGAACTGCAGGAGATCAACCTGGATCAATTGCAGCTTATTACACAATCGGTGGAAAGCGGTGTGTCGAAGTTCGACATGACCTGGACGGTAGCGGAAAGCGAAGACGGGATGATAATCGCGGTCGAGTATTGTACCGATTTGTATCGTCGTGAAACGGTAGAGCGGATGGCACAGCACTACTTGCAATTGATAGAGGCGGCGTTAAGCGAACCGGAGACGGAGCTGGCGAAGCTGTCGATGCTGACTGTGAAAGAGACGCGTCAATTGACGCACGAATTCAATGCGACAGACGCACCTTATCCGCAGGAGAAGACGATCCAACGGCTGTTCGAGGAGCAGGTGGAACGGACGCCGGATCACATTGCGGTAGTCAGCGAGACAGAGCAGGTGACATACCGGGAGCTGAACGCACGGGCGAACCGGCTGGCACGCAAGCTGCGTAAACTGGACGTGAAGGCAGACAGCCGCGTCGGTCTGCTGGCAGAGCGGTCGGTAGAGATGATCGCGGGTATTCTCGGCATACTGAAGGCAGGCGGCGCATACGTGCCGATCGATCCGTCGTATCCGCAGGAGCGGATGGCGTACATGCTGGACGACAGCGGATGTCGTTGGCTGGTCGGAGATGGGAATTTGCTGAAGAAAGTGACGTTTGCCGGTGAGAAGCTGGAGCTAAGGGGAGCGATGCTGGATGGTGAAGAAGCAGGGAACCTGGAAGCGGCGAATGACCCGCACCATCTGGCTTATGTCATCTACACCTCTGGCTCGACAGGCCAACCCAAAGGGGTCATGGTGGAGCACCGCAATGTAGTGAACGTGGTGGATTGGTTTACGAAGCAGTATAAGCTGCACGAGCACAAGCGTATTGTGCTGATGACAAATTATGTGTTTGATCCAAGTGTTGAGCAAATATTCAGTACGTTGTTAAGTGGATCGAAATTATATTGCGTAACCGTTGAAGTTATGGGAAATAGACGGTCATTACTGGACTACTTAACACGTAATGAAATTGAAATGTTAAATTTCACACCATCTGGATTAAAGGAACTATTGCTTGCCGACACAACGATCATACCATCGCTACAACATATTATTTCTGGTGGAGAAAGATTAGACGAAGCGTTAAAAAACAGTCTGCTTGCAAGAGGTTATTCAGTCTGGAACCATTACGGACCAACGGAAACAACGATTGACGCGGTGACGGCACAATGTTTTGCAGATCACCAGGTGCTATTGGGACAACCGGTTCAAAATACAAGGGTATATGTGTTGAATCAGACGAATCAGCTTCAGCCGGCAGGCGTCCCCGGCGAGATATGTATAGCGGGAGCCGGAGTAGCGCGGGGATATTTAAATCGTGAGGAGCTGACGGCTGAGAAGTTCGTCGCCGATCCGTTCGTACCGGGTGGACGGATGTACCGGACGGGAGATCTGGGCCGCTGGTTGCCGGACGGCAACCTTGAATATTTAGGTCGGATGGACGAGCAGGTGAAAATCCGCGGCTATCGGATCGAGCCGAGCGAGATCGAGAGCACCTTGCTGCAGCTCATGCCGGTGAAGGAAGCAGCGGTTGTGGCGATCGAGGACGCGAGCGGAGACAAAGCGTTGTGCGCGTATATCGTTAGTGAAGAGGAGCTGAGTATAGCGGAGCTGCGGGCTCGATTGGGTGAAACGATGCCTGCGTATATGATTCCAGCATACTTCATACAGCTGAACCAGATGCCGTTGACGGTGAGCGGGAAGCTGGACCGAAAGGCGCTGCCAAGACCGGAAGCGGAAGCGCTCCGTGGTGCGGTGTACGTTGCGCCGCGGACAGAGACGGAAGCTCGGATTGCAGAGATTTGGCAAGAGGTGCTGGGCATTGAGCGAGTAGGCGTCACAGACGA
>NZ_BIML01000078.1 GCF_004001065.1 Paenibacillus xylaniclasticus | reverse complement strand
TTGCTTAATCTTTCTATATCACTATTTGCAATTGTCGCACCCCGTGCGGGTGCGTGGATTGAAATTAGCGCCGATCCAGACCAATCTTAATGAGGACGTACCGTCGCACCCCGTGCGGGTGCGTGGATTGAAATAAATTTTACCGCTGTTTCTGATGTGGGGCGTGTGGGTCGCACCCCGTGCGGGTGCGTGGATTGAAATTTCGAAACTTGTAACCGGTCAACACGTACCGAGTCGCACCCCGTGCGGGTGCGTGGATTGAAATGTTTTGTTTTTCCTTGGTGTTCCGATCCTGCTGATGTCGCACCCCGTGCGGGTGCGTGGATTGAAATTATCAATCTAGTAAAACAACCTAATAGGCAAGGCGGTCGCACCCCGTGCGGGTGCGTGGATTGAAATTCATGACGCAGGTTTTAAATTACGTACGTAAATTGTCGCACCCCGTGCGGGTGCGTGGATTGAAATATTTTCGTATCCTCCGATAATACATGAATACATTGTCGCACCCCGTGCGGGTGCGTGGATTGAAATTCGTAAAACCATTGCTTATCTACTGCCGATCCGAAGTCGCACCCCGTGCGGGTGCGTGGATTGAAATCCCAATCGATTTGAAATGGTACAGGATCGTATAAGTCGCACCCCGTGCGGGTGCGTGGATTGAAATGCCCTCCTTACCACCATTTGATTAAATCTTTAAGC
>NZ_BIML01000077.1 GCF_004001065.1 Paenibacillus xylaniclasticus | reverse complement strand
TGTTGGATCATCCGGCGGCGTTATGTCGGTTGGTTTAGTCGCACCCCGTGCGGGTGCGTGGATTGAAATTGCTGCGTGTCTCCGTAAACGGTTGGGCTGTAATAGTCGCACCCCGTGCGGGTGCGTGGATTGAAATTTCGATAAGATCTTTTTTATTGACCGTAATTTCGTCGCACCCCGTGCGGGTGCGTGGATTGAAATAACTCAATAATCCGAATAGCCAAAATTAAAAACGGGTCGCACCCCGTGCGGGTGCGTGGATTGAAATAACACTGGTTGATGTGATTGAGAAGGGGAGCTTTTGTCGCACCCCGTGCGGGTGCGTGGATTGAAATTTGTTTGTCGGAAATGAATTCGTTTGGAACTGGTGTCGCACCCCGTGCGGGTGCGTGGATTGAAATCGGCCGGCTGGGTACCAAATTTTTTTACCAACGGTCGCACCCCGTGCGGGTGCGTGGATTGAAATGACAGATCGAACAAAGTCGTTGCAAGGTCCGTATCGTCGCACCCCGTGCGGGTGCGTGGATTGAAATAACTGCAGCTCTCAAAACAACCTGACTTAGCCGAGTCGCACCCCGTGCGGGTGCGTGGATTGAAATCCGAGACGATTGGAACGGTACACAGGCCCCGACAGAGTCGCACCCCGTGCGGGTGCGTGGATTGAAATCAGTTCAGCCTGTTTTGCTTCAAGTAACCCGGCTGTCGCACCCCGTGCGGGTGCGTGGATTGAAATATTGATAAAGAAGTCTATAAGCTTTACGGCGTCGGGTCGCACCCCGTGCGGGTGCGTGGATTGAAATTCGTTAAATACCAGGAACCAGAAGTCTTAGTTTAGTCGCACCCCGTGCGGGTGCGTGGATTGAAATTTGACGCCTTCCGGGTATTCTACCCGCGTCCAGGGTCGCACCCCGTGCGGGTGCGTGGATTGAAATGCTGGAACGCCCAAATTTTTATATTTGCCGTCAACGTCGCACCCCGTGCGGGTGCGTGGATTGAAATATGTTTTGCTATGTGTGACGCCGTCTTATTTTAGTCGCACCCCGTGCGGGTGCGTGGATTGAAATCAGGCGTAGATTGCTCCAAACAGCAGTATCGCAACGTCGCACCCCGTGCGGGTGCGTGGATTGAAATATTTCGGGGTGTATGACGTGACGGCGAAGTCAGAGTCGCACCCCGTGCGGGTGCGTGGATTGAAATGGACACTATGCTTATCCGAGAATGAAATGGCTGACCGTCGCACCCCGTGCGGGTGCGTGGATTGAAATTTTCTTAATCGCTCCATCCATCACTATCACTCCTTGTCGCACCCCGTGCGGGTGCGTGGATTGAAATTAATCGGGACTGTCATAGTCGTATTAGCAGTAGATGT
>NZ_BIML01000076.1 GCF_004001065.1 Paenibacillus xylaniclasticus | reverse complement strand
CCTCAACAACAATATATCAGGTTTTTACGCGAAGTAGAAGGCTGTTCGGTAAATGAAATTGCAGAGCGTGTAGGGGTCCACTGGCGAACCGCAAAAAAATATGCCGACCAAACGGATTGGAATCCGTCGGTGACTAAACGAAAAAACAGAAGTCCCGTCATGGGGCCATTTATGGAGATCGTCGATACATGGTTGGAGGAGGATCAATTACTTCCCCGTAAGCAACGTCATACAGGTATACGCATTTTTCAACGGTTGCGGGACGAACATCAATTTACAGGTGGACAACGCACGGTGCTAGCCTATGTGCAGAAAAGAAAGAGTGAATTGGATCTAGAACGTGCCAAAACGTATGAACGACTGGAACATCCGCCCGGGGAAGCACAAGTGGATTTCACTACCGTCGAGGTGAGCCAAGAGCATCGAATGCTCACGTATAAACTGCTGGTGATGTCTTTTCCATATAGCAATGCAGCTTTCGTCTATCCAACACCGGCAGAAAATCAGGAATGCTTCATGGAAGCAATGAAGCAGTGCTTTGAACAGATGGGCGGTGTTCCTCGGCGTATCTGGTTCGATAATCTGTCAGCTGCCGTCGTACACATTGAGAAGCAAGGCGAACGACAATTAACCGAAGGCTTTCAGCGTTTTTGTGCCCACTACCGTTTCGAAGCTGTATTCTGCAATCCTTACAGCCGTCATGAAAAAGGTCATGTAGAGAATAAATGCGGCTACTCTAAGCGGAACTGGGCCGTACCCATTCCCATCTATGAAAGCCATGAACAGCTTGCCGCGTATTTCGCTGAGCAGGCAACGCAAGATCGCCAGCGTCAGCATTATGCTCAAAATCGCCGAATCGCTGATCTATGGGAGGATGACCGCTGTAAGCTGCTTTCCTTGCCGGAACACGGATTTGAGGCCTTTCGGTTGGCTGCTGCAGTTGTCAACAAGTACGGTGAGATACGGATGGAAGATACGACCATTCCGTTACTGGGGATGGTTGCGCCAGGCAGCGAGGTACTGGTTCAAACATTCTGGGATCGTCTGGTCATCCTGAACGTTCATCACCAGAAGATCCGGGAAGTACCCAGACCATACACGGGGCGAACTGCTGAGGTTCCGTGGCCCAAAGTATTTACCGGCTGGCTGAGAAAACCCCGCAGTGTTACCCATTCACAGTTCCTCCGTATGCTGCCGGAAACCTTGCAAGCGTATGTGACGGTAAAAGATCTGGCTGAGCGAAAAGAACGCCTTCAGGCGCTGTCGCACTGGAGTGATGTGTACACGATTGAACAGATCCAAGAGGCAATTGCTTTGCTAGGCCAGGATACGGTAGTTACCCGTGTCACAGCTGTCCTTGGCATGAAACATGGAAGCCGAGACTTGCCGGTTACGTGGGAGGAGACGCTGTCACCACCAGGGACTCGTTCAGATGGCTCTCTTGGACGCTACGACCGACTTGTGGGGGTGAGCTGAGATGGCAACAGAACTGTCGGATTTGTGTCGACAACTTCGATTAGCGCATGTGATGGACTATGTCTTGGTTCAACAGAATGAAGAAATTCAAAACATTGTGGAACAAATTCTGAGTGCGGAACTAGACGGGCGCCGTCGGGCCAAGTTAGGGAAGCTCGTCCAGCAGGCGGGATTCCCGCATATTAAGACCTTTGAGGGGTATGTCTATGACCATATCTCTTTTCCAAGCGGCAGCAGTCCAGAGAAAATTCAGGGATTGGAATGGTTAGAACGCAATGAGAATTTGCTCTTAATGGGTGCTGTCGGCACGGGTAAGACGCATATGGCAACGGCATTGGGTGTAGAGGCTTGTCGCCGTGGCAAAGCGGTGCAGTTCTACCGAGATTCCGATTTGGTTGCCGTGCTTCAGGAGAAATTTGCGGCGGGTACGCTTAGCCGATTTAGAGATAAGTTGAGAAAGGTTGATTTGCTTATTCTAGATGAGGTTGGCTATGTCCCGTTCAGCCAAACCGGGTCTGAGTTATTATTTAACGTGATTGCAGATTGCTATGAGCAACAAAGCGTGATCGTTACCTCTAACCTGGAGTTTGGTCAATGGACGTCCATATTTGGCGATACCAACCTTACATCAGCCCTTGTTGATCGTCTGGTGCACCATGCACATATTCTCTCCTTCACAGGCGAGAGTTTTCGCTTCAAGCAAGCTATGGAACGAATTCCTA
>NZ_BIML01000075.1 GCF_004001065.1 Paenibacillus xylaniclasticus | reverse complement strand
AGGGGACGGGTAAAGTTCCTCAACCGAAGACAGAAGCTGATATTATTTCTGAGAGAGCTAAAGGTTTAGATTTAACTCCAAGAGAAACCCCTTATAAAATCATGAGTAGTAAAAAAATGAAGCAATTGAATGAGAAGGCTAAAAATAGAACTATCACCAAAGAGGAATGGAGGGAACTGGAGTGGAATAAGAAGTTCAAACGAAGAAGAGATAGTGGAGTGGATAGTTTTTGGGAACAAGAAAGAGAACGGGTATTAAATGGTGACTCCACAAGAAATTGGACGCCTGAACAAGTGCAAGACATAATATCAGGTAAAGTACCTAAATATAATGACAAGACAATAATTGGTCATCATACGTACAGTGCTTCTAAATACCCTCAATTGGCAAATAAAGGTGAAATTATATACCCTGTAACATTCAGAGAACATTTGTATCGTTGGCATGGGGGAAGTTATAGTAAAAGTTTACCTGGTAAACCAATGAATGATTTGTTTGATAATGATTTTTAGGGAGGTATAGAATTTGACAAAAATACTTGTATTAGTGGAACGAGATAATAATCAAAATAAATACTTACCAATAATCAAAAAGAATACCAACTTGGGACTTTCTGAAATAAAAAAAAGAATTGAAAGTGTACTTCCGATACTAGAGACAGTTTTATTTAAAGACGAAGATGGGGATGAAAGACTAAAGGAACTAATACATGGACTAACAAATTTAGGAGCAAGAGTAAAACTGTTCGATGGGGAAATTGATAAAAATAAAGAAGTCACCATCGATTATTTAATGAATAGGTTTGATAGGTACAGAGAAATTCAACAACAAAATGAAATATTAGATGATTTAATGTATGGTGATGATGACTAATTCGTGGGGGCTAGTGCCGAATGACCCCCATCATTCAACCAAATAACACACAGTCCCATGTAATACCCGAATGAAGATTTCGACATTTCTGTTGTACGCACATAAAGCTTGTATTTTTTTATCCTAAATAACGCTATACCGTTACATCGAACAGGTCGATTATGGTCAGATACTACCATAATTGACCTGTTTTATTAACGCTCTGCCGTTGCCGTCCGCAGCTGTCGGAACCAAAGGCGTGGATAAACTGGCGAAAGTGGCCAAAGGGGCCAAGTTCGTCGAAGAAGCCAGCGGCGGCGTACGAGTCGTTCAAAAGGCTGCTAAAGATAGGGTACACGCACCTTCCACTAGGCCAAATTCATCAGATATGAATGGGCCAGGGCAGGCTAAGCCGTCAGGATCTCTCGAGACGGCGCAGCCAGGCAAGCCTCTGGAGTCTCCGAATTCAAGGGGGGCGCCTGACCCTAACAATAGGAGACCAGATGATGAGATTAGAAGACGAGTATTAGATAATATTGACAAAAGCAAGGCTGCCCGAGATAGTTCAAATTACGATAAGTATTTAATAAAAGAGAAGGAATTAGTTAAGGAATTAGAGAGGAAGAAGGCTCTAGAGGGGACGGGAAAAGCACTAACTTCTGCTGATGATGTTGCAGGATACATTAGAAAAAATGGGAAATTACCGGATAACTTTATTACTAAAAAGGAAGCGGAGGCACTTGGTTGGAACCCTAAAAAGGGGAATCTTAATGATGTAGCACCTGGTAAAAGCATAGGTGGGGATGTTTTCAAAAATAAAGGAAACCCGTTGCCAGATGCACCAGGTAGGGTATGGTATGAAGCTGATATTAATTATAGTTCCGGGTTCCGTGGAAATGAACGTATAATTTACTCTAATGATGGGTTGATTTATAAAACAACAGATCACTATAAGACGTTTACGCAGATTAAGTGAGGAGTGTATGTTTTGGAAGTATTGATAGATGGCAAGAAGATATTGACTGTAGAACAGCTACATCATGCACTAAAAGAAAGTCTTCAACTACCTGAATATTATGGAGAGAATCTAAATGCATTATGGGATTGTTTGACCGCTTGGGTAGAGTTTCCGTTAAAAATCAGGTGGGAAAATTTTGAAAAAAGTAGGGAGTTTTTGGGTGATTTTGCAGATGATTTGCTAGAGTTGTTTCAGGAAGCAGAAGAAGAGTTAGATGGGTTTACTATTGAAATTGTATAATAGTTTTAAGGACCTTGATTGGCTGTATGCCTTTCAAGGTTTCTTTTTTGGCGGGGGCTATACCCAGTGCCGAATGAATCCATCAATCAACTAATAACACATATGACAGATTCAAGATGTAGATCGGGTTTACAACTCTAACAATAAGGTCATACAATACAACCAACAAACCAAACACTAAATAATTCAAACACTTGATAAACTTTCAAAAGCTCTTTCCCACTT
>NZ_BIML01000074.1 GCF_004001065.1 Paenibacillus xylaniclasticus | reverse complement strand
TCCCGGCGGAAGCGGCAGCGCCTGTCTACGATCGGCGAATCGTCATGCTCTGCGAGCCGGACGAAACGCTGCATGAGCTGCTTGCGGCGAAGATGAACGGGTCTGCTCAGGTCATTACCTTCCGAATCGGCAGCAGCCGAGTAGACGAGCGGTTCCAGACCTATGCCGCTGAAGCATTTGAGAGCATCCAGCGCATCCTTAAAGACAAGCCGGGAGGCAGGGTGCTCGTTCAGTTTGTCCTGTTCAATGCCGGAGAAGGGCGACTGTTCGCAGGACTGTCGGGCCTGCTCAAGACGGCTCGACTGGAAAATCCGAAATTGATTGGGCAGCTGATCGAGCTGGAGCCGGGAGACAGCGCGGATGGCATTGCCGCGAAGCTGGAGGCGAACAGCCGTAGTCCGGTTGATGTCTGGGTTCGCTACGAGAACGGGATTCGGCAAACCTCGTACTGGAACAGACTTGAGCTTTCTGCGGACGATGAAGGGCAGCTTCCGTGGAAGGACGATGGCGTTTATTTGATTACTGGTGGTGCGGGCGGCTTAGGACTTCTTCTTGCGCAAGATATTGCTCGGCAGACTCAAGGGGCGACATTAATTTTGACGGGACGGTCGCAGCTGAATCGAAGCAAGCAGGAGCGGCTGAAGGAGCTGGAGGATTCCGGCGCAATCGTAGTATACAGGCAGGGTGACATTACCCATCGAGCCGCCGCGATTGGGCTGATCCAAAGCATAAGGGAGGAATACGGGCGAATCCATGGCATTATCCACTGTGCCGGGATGAATCGGGACAATTTCATCATCCGAAAAACAAGGGAGGAATTTGAAGAGGTACTGAGGCCGAAGGTGACGGGACTGGTTAATTTGGATGAAGCAAGCCGCGGCGAGGAGCTTGATTTCTTCGTGCTCTTCTCATCGATATCCGGCAGCCTAGGCAATCCTGGGCAAGCCGACTATGCTGCCGCCAACGCCTTTATGGACGCGTACGCCGAATACCGGAATGCCCTGGTGAACGAGGGAAGACGCCGGGGACGGACGCTCTCGATCCGCTGGCCGCTGTGGTTAGAGGGCGGGATGCGGATTGATGCGGAGACGGAGAAGATGATGACGAGGAATATGGGCGTAACGCCGATGCAGACTCGTTCAGGCATTAAGGCATTATATCAAAGCTTGGCTTCGGGCAAGGCGCAACTGATGGTTATGGAAGGGGAGCCGGCGGCAATCGAGGCTTATTTGACGACGGCTGATGCTGGGCCGGATGACCTCTTGGCCTCGGCGTCTGTTCCGAAGCTCGATGCGAGCATGCTTTATGATAAAACGTTACATCGGCTTAAGGTGATGCTGGGGGAAACGACCCGTCTTAGCATCGGCAGCATCGAGGCGAATGAGCCGCTGGAGAGCTATGGAATCGATTCGATTATGATCACCCAGCTCAACGGGAAGCTTGCCGAAGCGTTCGGTGAGCTGTCGAAGACGCTGTTCTACGAACACCAGACGCTGCGGTCCTTGGCGGAATATTTTGTAGCGGAATATCCGCAGACGTGCATGAGATGGACCGGCATGA
Organism: Paenibacillus xylaniclasticus; assembly: GCF_004001065.1. Taxonomy (GTDB): domain Bacteria; phylum Bacillota; class Bacilli; order Paenibacillales; family Paenibacillaceae; genus Paenibacillus_T; species Paenibacillus_T xylaniclasticus. Next base: position 514 of record NZ_BIML01000074.1, on the reverse strand, counting down.
GCGAAGCTATGCAGCTTGCTGAGGAAGCGGCTGCTGTGCCGCACCATGCGGCTCGAATTGCCGAGGAAGCGACGTCGGCGAAGACGGCAGCGAAGCTTGTCCGCAGCGTTACGGGGCATGAGACGGAAGAGACGCCAGCAAATGCCCGCGAGCCGATTGCTATTATCGGAATCTCCGGCAGATATCCAGGTGCAAGAGATATGAACGAATACTGGGACAATCTGAAGGCGGGAAAAGATTGCATCACGGAAATTCCGCAGGAGCGCTGGTCCTTGGACGGATTTTATTATCCGGATAAAGAGGAGGCAGTCGCGAATGGACAAAGCTATAGCAAATGGGGCGGCTTTATCGAGGGCTTCGCAGAGTTCGACCCGCTGTTTTTCCATATCGCCCCGAGGGAAGCGCTCGGCATGGACCCGCAGGAGAGGCTGTTCATCGAGGCTTGCTGGGAAGCGATAGAAGATGCAGGCTACACCCGGGAACGGATTGCGGCCAAGCATAACCGCCGGGTAGG
>NZ_BIML01000073.1 GCF_004001065.1 Paenibacillus xylaniclasticus | reverse complement strand
AGGACGGGCAGTGCAAAAGCTTCGGAAAAGGCGGCAACGGGTTTGTCCCAGGCGAAGGCGTCGGGGTCGTTCTGTTGAAGCCGCTGTCCAGAGCAATTGCTGACGAGGACCCGATCCATGCGATAATCCGGGGAACGAGCATTAATCACGGGGGCAAAACGAACGGCTATACGGTGCCGAGCCCGGCAGCCCAGGGCGAGCTCGTTCGCTCGGCGCTGGAGAAAGCGGGCGTGCATGCCCGGGCGGTCAGCTATATCGAAGCCCACGGAACGGGCACGGAGCTTGGTGATCCGATTGAGATCGCCGGCTTGACCCAAGCGTTCCGCAAGGATACGTCAGATACAGGCTTTTGTTCGATCGGCTCGGTGAAATCGAACATCGGACATTTGGAGGCGGCAGCGGGCATCGCGGGAGTGAGTAAAATTGTGCTGCAGATGAAACACCGGACACTGGTTCCGAGTCTGCACGCCAAGGAGCTAAATCCGAACATCAACTTCGAGCAAACGCCGTTCGTCGTTCAGCAGGAGCTGGCGGAATGGAAGCGGCCGGTGGTGGAGATCGACGGGGAGACGAAGGAATATCCGCGAATGGCCGGTATTTCGTCGTTCGGGGCAGGCGGCTCCAACGCTCATGTCATTCTGGAAGAATACATTCCGGAGGAGAGAGCCAAGCTGGCGGTAACAGCCTGGAATCCGGCGGTCATCGTAATGTCGTCGAGAAATGAAGACCAGCTGAAGAAGCAGGCAGAACGGATGCTGACCGCCATTGAAGAGGGTAGAGTAACGGAAGACAGTCTGGCGGATATGGCGTACACGCTTCAGGTGGGCCGCGAAGCGATGGAAGAGCGGCTAGCGGTGATTGCGGTGTCGATGCAGGAATTGAAGGACAAGCTGAAAGCATTCCTGGAAGGGAAGGATGGCATCCCCGAGCTGTACCGTGGTCAGGTTAAACGGAACAAAGAGGCGCTGACGGCGCTGGTAGAAGACGAGGATATGGAGAAGACGATAGCCTCCTGGATTCGGAAGAGGAAATACGCGAAGGTGGCCGATCTGTGGGTTAAAGGGCTGGACATTGACTGGACCGAGCTGTA
>NZ_BIML01000072.1 GCF_004001065.1 Paenibacillus xylaniclasticus | reverse complement strand
TCACTAGCTAAGTTCTCATCTAATTTAGAAGATCATATTAAAAAAGTTGATCCTAATGTTCCGCGGAAAAGAGGTATAGGTGGAGCACATAACAAAGATGAGTTTATGAAAAATGATGTAAATATTTTAAATGTGAAGAAACACGATGGTATGCCAGGGGTGGAAAAGATAACATATCAGGTCCCTTCACTTGATGCAAAGACTGGTCAAAAAACAGGGTGGAGAGCAAAGCCATTTGATAAAACTGTGTATGACCCCAAGGTAATTTCTGATGAAGAGTTTATTAAACGAGGAAAAGAAGCTGCAAACAATGCCGCTTCAGAAGGTACCTTAGGTAGGGAATGGGAAGGCTATGACAGTCAGGGCATAAAATGGAGAGGGTATACTGATGAAAATGGAGAAGTAACATCATTTTATCCCGAATTATAATTGAAAGGATGCAAACAGATATGAGCAGAAAATTAGCAGAATCTCAAATGTTGAAAGATGAGCATTTCCCTGTTGTGGCATTTTTCAACGCAATCACTGACGATAACTTTGTGAAAATGATTGAGCACTTATCCACTGGCGTAGGTTATGGTATTAATGCGGTTGATTGTACATTTCCAAGTGATCTTGAACCTGATGACGAACCTTTTGAGGGAGTAATGTTTGCTCTGCATGATGAGGAGATTATTGTAGATTATCAGACATTCTATTACTATCTTGAGCAAGCATGCAATGTGTACCTAAAGGAATTTCCTCAAGATGAGGAAACCATCAGTAACATTTTAAAAAGAATTGTTGAAAAATACAGTTTGGAAAGAAACCATTGAGTAAGAGACACCCGTCCAAAATAATTTAGCAAAATCAGTATCAGGGTTTACATCGTGACAGCAAGATCGTACAATACAACAAACCAAACACTAAACAATCCAAACACTTGATAAACTTCAAAAGCTCTTTCCAACTTGTTATATGAGTAGGAATGAGCTTTTTTTGCATGCACAAAATCAAAGGAGGATGAAACGAATGGCAAAACGTGAACAGCTGGGGGCAGAAGGATTGAAGGAACAGCAGCCAGCCCAGGAAGAAGAAAAAGAAGTGAGGTCTATTGCCCGGGCTCGCGCAGCATACGAACAACTTATGGAAGAAGTTCGTGGTTACTGTCAGCAAGCAAAGGAATTACGAGAACAGGCGGCAGTGTTACAGCAATCAGGACGTACAGATTTTTAGATTTAGAGAAGAGATTCAGCAGTTGTTGAACAGAGCGGAGCATTTGGATGCGGTAGCAGATCAGAGGGATGGACTGCCACGCCAGCAAGCGCTAGAACTCTTAGACAGACTAGAGCAAGAAGCATCAGATTGCAAGCAGCTAATACGGTATAACGAGGCAGTTCAAGCACGACAGCAGCAAGAACTTGAAAGTGCAAAGGCAGCGGCGAAAATGATTCAGGATGCAGAAGAGCGTCTGGAACAAACAAGGCAGATCCTAGCTGAAAAAGTAGCTCAGCTTGCCGAACTGGAGGGCTAGGTGAATGAATAACGGGATACCTCAAAAATATCAAGGTGTGGTGCGCGATCTGTTGCAGAAACTTAAAGGCACAGGTAAACGAATTGAACTGATTACGGAGAAGGGAGCCTATACGATGCAGGCCACCAAGAGCAGCGATAGCTTTGTAATAGAGACCGTAGACGATAATGAAGTCATTGAAGTTGATGATAATGCCTCAACAGTTGAATTGAGAGTGACAGTTCAGGACGCAGTACGTGAAAAACGATGAATAGCGTTACAGGCAGAACCTAACCAGAGGGAGGAGTAGAGAGACGTTGAATCTAAGTCCAGAAGCATTAGAAGCACGTCGGGAATGCAGAAGACAGTATGAACGAGAATATCGGCGCAAATGGCGGCAGAAGCCGGAGAACCGATTAAAGGAAAAAGAATACGAGCGCAGATACTGGGAACGTAAAGCGAAGCAGTCTAAGGAATAACACATGCGGCCAGGCGCTCTTAGGTGACGCACCCATTCAAATGTACGACCAAGGACAATTTTACCACAGCAGGTGCGAAACACGAGAGCAACCAAATATGACTGTCGGAGGAAATAGCAAAATGACGAAACATGAAGAATTTTTATGGGAGAATCAGGGTAAAATGATTGATCACGAATTGACTCGAATCGAAATCGTTTACAAGTCAGAATATAGAATATCGTTAGCAGAAATGCTGCACCATCCACCCGCACAGAACAACCAATACTTTGCAGCGGTGATTACGGACTGGGACAGCCTTCCAAGCAATCTGGCGGAACAGGCGCGTATGTTAATGAAGAAGGAAGAAATAACCTTGTATCTCAATCGAGTACAGTAAATCTAAGTGAGAACAAGAAATTGGAAAATGAATGGGCAAATGCATTAAATGCTGATCCGCCAAAACATGTATCTGTCGATGTCAAAGTAAACTATGAAGGAGATTCACTTCGTCCGTCAAGTTTTATAGTTAAATATAAAATAGATGGTGAAATAAAAATTGTTGAACTATTGAATTAATGGGGAATAAGCAGTGACAAAAATTTTTGAGGATCATTTTCTGAGCTACAGGCAGATAGGGTCTCAATTGCTTTGGAATATGTGAATAACAAAGCAGACACAATTTTTATCTATGCTTCAAATGAATGTAGACAATATACCACAGATGTATTTTATCAGATAAACAATACTATTGTGAAAAAGCACGAGTTAAATAATGCTGGTAACAGTGGGGATAGTCAATTAAAGGGTACTTATGATGTTTCAGATGAAAGGCAAATTACACTACTTAAGATTTGTAATGATAATCTAAGTAAAATAAAGGAATTATTCCAAAAATACAACAAAGAAATGCCAACAGAGATGAAATTGATATATGATGTGTCTCGAAATAAATTGGGATATAATTACAGTTAAGATATAAAATATACAAATGATCCAGCGAAAACAGCCGGACATATTTTTGACGAGTGGTTTGAAGAAATGGGAGGGGAATTATAGACTTTGCCAGTTAATTAATTTGCTAGAGCGAAGCGTATGTCTGTAATTTAGTTTACTACCTTACAAGCGCACCACGAGAATTGATTGGCAAAAGATTACGAAGCCAAGCTATTATCGGTCAGCCTAGTGCTCAATGATCCCACTACCAATCAACCAATAACATGAATAACCCTTGTAATACTTGTATATAGATTTCATCAGGTTGTAGAGGAGGCCA
>NZ_BIML01000071.1 GCF_004001065.1 Paenibacillus xylaniclasticus | reverse complement strand
CGGGGAGAACAAGCCGCGAATCATTAGCCTGCCGACGTATCCTTTTGCAAGGGAGCGTTATTGGATCTCGGATATTAAAACTAAGGAGGGCGCAATTGAATCGGAGGGGGCCGCGAGGTCGCAAAGTACGCACACGGCTTCCAAGAAGATTGCGGCAGCAGCAAGCGGGGCGGAAGCGAGTGTCGGAGCAAACCATGCTTCAATTTCCGCTGCTGTTCCATCCTATATCCGAAATATTCAAAGTCGCATCTCAACCAGCGAGGCCCTAAAAAGGAAGCCGGCGGTTTCCTACCTAGCGGTTGAAGATAAAGGAACGCCCTCTGCTGTAGTCGACAGCGGAGCCAATTCCGTATCGGAATAGAGAGACATAAGGGAGCAATACGGAGAAGGAGGCATATAGATGAAGGAAATGAATCGTATCTTATGCGGGCTGTTATGGGGCCAATTGCAGTCTATGGGATTGTGCCCGTATGCACATATGGAAAAGAATGCGATGATAGCGGATTTTAAAGCCAGAACAGCGCTGCCGGATTTATTCGACCGCTGGCTGGATGAAAGTATCGAGATTCTGGTACAGAATCAGTATTTGGATCGTCAGGGAGAACGGTATAGCAAGGCGAATACTGCTCCGGTTCATTTGCAATCGGTATGGCAGGAGTGGGAACAGAAGAAAGGGGCGTGGCTGGAAGACGCTAACCTTTCGGCCTGGACCGTTCTTCTTGAAGCTACACTAAGGGAATTGCCTAATATTTTGACGGGTCAAGTACCCGCTACGGATATTATGTTTCCGAATTCATCGATGAGTTTAGTGGAAGGCATCTATAAAAATAATCCTGCCGGCGATTATTTTAATGAAGTGGTTGGAGATTTAGTCATATCGTATTTGGATGAGCGAATTGAGCAAGAACCGTCGGCGGCGGTTCGAATTCTCGAGGTTGGAGCAGGTACTGGCGGCACCAGCGCTATAGTCTTGCAAAAGCTTCAGCCGTATCGAGACCATATCCAGGAATACTGCTATACCGATAGATCCAAAGCTTTTTTGCTGCATGCACAAAAAGAGTATGGGCCGCAAAACCCATACTTGACTTACCAAATTTTCAATGTGGAAGAAACGGCTAGGTCGCAGCATATCGACGTAGGCGTATACGATATTGTGATTGCCACTAATGTACTGCACGCCACTAGAAGCATTCGGCAAACCTTGCGCAATGTCAAAGACGCGCTGCGTACAAACGGTCTAATAATTATTAATGAAATGAGCGGCAAATCACTGCTCAACCATTTGACCTTCGGCTTATTGGAGGGCTGGTGGCTGTATGACGACCCGGAGTTGCGTATTCCAGGCTGTCCAGGGTTATATCCTGAAAGCTGGCGACAAGCGCTGGAAGCCGAAGGCTTCCGGTCTGTTTTCTTCCCGGTAGAGGAAGCACATGATATCGGTCAACAAATCATTGTAGCTGAAAGCGACGGCATCATTCGGGAGCAAGCGGAGCCACAGCATGCTGTCTCCCCAATGAAATCGCACGACGTAGAGAGCGTTCCCGGTACGGCTGTGTCCAGCGGGATGGCTGAAGATTATATCAGTGAGATAATTGTAGAGAAGCTGGCAGAAGCATTGAACGTAGAAACGGCGATGATTGATGTCCACGAGTCGTTCGCCGATTATGGTTTGGACTCCATTCTCGGTGTTAACTTTGTGCAGACGATAAACCGGGAGCTGGACATCCATTTGCACACGACCGACATCTTCGATTACAGCTCGGTCATCCAACTGACGTCATACATTACGAAACAGTTCGGAGACCAAGTTATGCAGGCTTTAGACCAGAGCGTCAGACAGACGGACAGCGGAGAAGAGATATTTCAAGTCAGATGCGAGACTCCTGAACAACAGAATAGTCGGCGAGAAGAGAATCAGAAGGAAAACATACCGGGAAGAGAGCCTATCGCGATTATTGGTTTGAGCGGAAGGTTTGCCGGGTCGGAAGATGTGGAACAATTGTGGAGCCATCTTCAGAACGGCGACGATTTGGTTGAGGAAGTTACTCGATGGGATCTATCAAAATATTATGCTGACAATGAGAGCTATTGCAATTATGGCAGCTTTCTGAGCGACATTGATAAGTTTGATCCGTTGTTTTTCAATATTTCCGGTTTGGAAGCAACCTACATGGACCCGCAGCAGAGAATATTTTTGGAGGAAGCATGGCATGCACTCGAAAATGCAGGCTATGCAGGAGCCGGAGTACAGGGACGGCGATGCGGGGTTTATGTCGGCTGTGCCGAAGGCGATTACCAGCAGCTGCTGGGCGACGACCTCCCGCCGCAGGCACTGTGGGGACATATGGGGTCGGTTATTCCGGCTAGAATCTCCTATCACCTCGATCTTCACGGGCCGGCTATAGCTGTAGATACGGCATGCTCCAGCTCGTTAGTTGCAGTTCATCTTGCGTGTCAAAGCTTGTGGAGCGGAGAAACGGATATGGCTTTGGCCGGGGGAGTCTATATTCATACGACTCCCCGCTGCTATTTATACGGTGATCGGGCGGGTATGCTGTCTCCAACGGGGCACTGCTATACTTTTGACGATCGTGCAGATGGCATGGTTCCGGGAGAAGCGGTCGGCGTTATTGTACTTAAGCGGCTCAGCGAAGCTCTCGCCGATGGCGATCATATCCATGGCGTCATATTAGGCTCGGGTATCAATCAGGATGGCACGACAAACGGGCTCACGGCGCCAAGCCAAAATTCTCAGGAACGGTTGGAACAGTATGTGTACGACACCTTTCATATTCATCCTGAGCAAATCCAGATGGTCGAATCGCACGGAACCGGAACCCGATTGGGAGATCCGATCGAATTTCAGGCACTGACCAGAACGTTCAGAAAGTATACCGATAAGAAGAAATTTTGCGCCATTGGGTCCATTAAGACGAATATCGGTCATACACAGATTGCGGCAGGGATCACGGGCGTAATCAAACTGATATTATCGTTAAAGCATAAGCAAATCCCGCCTACGCTTCATTTTCAATCGGGCAATTCGAATATTCAGTTTGACGACAGCCCTTTTTATGTAAACACGCAGCTGCGGGATTGGAAGATTGAACCGGGAGTCAGTCGTTGCGCTGCGGTCAGCTCCTTTGGGGCCAGCGGCACGAATGCCCATATGATCATCGGGGAAGCACCAAGGACGGAACGGAAGCATGCTGCGAAGCCGGGGTACTTAATTCCGTTGTCGGCGCGAACCTCGCAACAACTACGTCGCCAAGTTGAGCAGCTGGTCGCATATTGCGAGCAGGAGCCTGCGGCAGACTGCGGCAACATAAGCTATACCCTTTGGCTTGGAAGAAAGCACTGCAACCACAGGCTTGTATGTATGACCCGCAATACAGGTGAGCTGGTTGCATCCCTCAAGAAATGGCTGGATAAAGGAAGCGCGGCCCAAGTTTATCATTCCGAACTGCATGACAAAGATCAACGTACACAATCATCCTTGAGAAGATACGGAAATGAATGCATCCAGAAGAGTCAGCATACAAGCGATGACCGTGAGTACCTAGAGCTGTTGACGGCGGTTGCTGATTTGTACATTCAAGGATATTCGTTAGAATTTGAACATTTGTTCGCGAATGATTCGTACTCTAGAATTCCGCTGCCGACGTATCCTTTTGCCAAGGAGCGGTATTGGGCACCAGAGAAGGAGACTGCCATGAACGGCGGTAAGTCGTCGTCGGAGGTTGATGCGAAATTGGCAGTCGCCCGTATATCGCAGGCGCCGACGGTTAATGCTGGGGGTGCGAGCGTAGGGATTACGAAAGCGCCGTTGGCGGCCGGCAGCAGCATGCTGATGTTCGAGCCAGCCTGGAAGGGACAGAACA
>NZ_BIML01000070.1 GCF_004001065.1 Paenibacillus xylaniclasticus | reverse complement strand
AGGATAAGCCCTCGACCGATTAGTACTCGTCAGCTCCACACATTGCTGTGCTTCCACCTCGAGCCTATCAACCTGGTCGTCTTCCAGGGGTCTTACGTACTGGGAAATCTCATCTTGAGGGGGGCTTCGCGCTTAGATGCTTTCAGCGCTTATCCCGTCCGCACTTGGCTACCCAGCGGTGCTCCTGGCGGAACAACTGGTACACCAGCGGTGCGTCCATCCCGGTCCTCTCGTACTAAGGACAGCTCCTCTCAAATTTCCTACGCCCACGACAGATAGGGACCGAACTGTCTCACGACGTTCTGAACCCAGCTCGCGTACCGCTTTAATGGGCGAACAGCCCAACCCTTGGGACCTACTTCAGCCCCAGGATGCGATGAGCCGACATCGAGGTGCCAAACCTCCCCGTCGATGTGGACTCTTGGGGGAGATAAGCCTGTTATCCCCAGGGTAGCTTTTATCCGTTGAGCGATGGCCCTTCCATTCGGTACCACCGGATCACTAAGCCCGACTTTCGTCCCTGCTCGACTTGTGGGTCTCGCAGTCAAGCTCCCTTATGCCTTTGCACTCTCCGAATGATTTCCAACCATTCTGAGGGAACCTTTGGGCGCCTCCGTTACATTTTAGGAGGCGACCGCCCCAGTCAAACTGCCCACCTGACACGGTCCCTCCACCCGATTCAGGGTGGCAGGTTAGAACTCCGATACGATCAGGGTGGTATCCCAACGGCGCCTCCTCCGAAGCTGGCGCTCCGGATTCCTAGGCTCCCACCTATCCTGTACAGATCGTACCAAAGTCCAATATCAAGCTGCAGTAAAGCTCCATGGGGTCTTTCCGTCTTGTCGCGGGTAACCTGCATCTTCACAGGTATTAAAATTTCACCGGATCTCTCGTTGAGACAGCGCCCAAGTCGTTACGCCATTCGTGCGGGTCAGAATTTACCTGACAAGGAATTTCGCTACCTTAGGACCGTTATAGTTACGGCCGCCGTTTACTGGGGCTTCGGTTCACAGCTTCGGGTTTAACCCCTAACCGCTCCCCTTAACCTTCCAGCACCGGGCAGGCGTCAGCCCGTATACTTCGCCTTGCGGCTTCGCACAGACCTGTGTTTTTGCTAAACAGTCGCTTGGGCCTTTTCACTGCGGCCCCCTCGGGCTATTCACCCTACCGAGGCACCCCTTCTCCCGAAGTTACGGGGTCATTTTGCCGAGTTCCTTAACGAGAGTTCTTCCGCGCGCCTTAGCATGCTCTGCTCGCCTACCTGTGTCGGTTTGCGGTACGGGCACCTTCGCCTGGCTAGAAGCTTTTCTTGGCAGCGGGAACACATAACCTTCGGTACTGTCATTTTCCCTCCCCATCACAGCCCAGCCTTACGGTCAGCGGATTTGCCTACTGACCAGCCTCACTGCTTGGACGGCCTATTCCATCAGGCCGCGTTACTATCCTTCTGCGTCACCCCATTGCTCATAACGGCTTATGGTGGTACAGGAATATCAACCTGTTGTCCTTCGACTACGCCTTTCGGCCTCGCCTTAGGTCCCGACTTACCCTGAGCGGACGAGCCTTCCTCAGGAACCCTTAGGCTTTCGGCGGACAAGATTCTCACTTGTCTTTTCGTTACTCATACCGGCATTCTCACTTGTGTACTGTCCACCAGTCCTTACGGTCTGACTTCAACCTATACACAACGCTCCCCTACCCAAGTTGCAAAGCAACATGCCATAGCTTCGGTGGTGTGTTTAGCCCCGTTACATTTTCGGCGCAGAGTCACTCGACCAGTGAGCTATTACGCACTCTTTAAATGGTGGCTGCTTCTAAGCCAACATCCTGGTTGTCTGTGCAACTCCACATCCTTTCCCACTTAACACACACTTGGGGACCTTAGCTGATGATCTGGGCTGTTTCCCTCTTGACAATGGATCTTAGCACTCACTGTCTGACTCCCGAGGAGCACGTCGATGGCATTCGGAGTTTGACTAGACTTGGTAACCCTTGGCGGGCCCCGCACCCAATCAGTGCTCTACCTCCATGACGCTCATTCTCGAGGCTAGCCCTAAAGCTATTTCGGGGAGAACCAGCTATCTCCGAGTTCGATTGGAATTTCTCCGCTACCCCCACCTCATCCCCGTACTTTTCAACGTACGTGGGTTCGGGCCTCCAGTGCGTGTTACCGCACCTTCACCCTGGACAGGGGTAGATCACACGGTTTCGGGTCTACGACCACGTACTATTTCGCCCTATTCAGACTCGCTTTCGCTGCGGCTCCGTCTTCCCGACTTAACCTTGCACGTGAACGTAACTCGCCGGTTCATTCTACAAAAGGCACGCCATCACCCATATAGAGGGCTCTGACTTCTTGTAAGCGCACGGTTTCAGGTTCTGTTTCACTCCGCTCCCGCGGTGCTTTTCACCTTTCCCTCACGGTACTGCTTCGCTATCGGTCACTAGGGAGTATTTAGCCTTGGCAGATGGTCCTGCCGGATTCCGACGGGGTTTCACGTGTCCCGCCGTACTCAGGATCCGTCCCGGAGGGTGCTGATTTTTGGTTACAGGGCTTTTACCTTTTCTAGCGAGCCTTTCCAGACCTCTTCGCCTAACCAACACCTTTGTAACTCCATGTGAGACGTCCTACAACCCCAGGAGGCAAGCCTCCTGGTTTGGGCTAATCCGCGTTCGCTCGCCGCTACTGACGGAATCACTATTGTTTTCTCTTCCTCAGGGTACTTAGATGTTTCAGTTCCCCTGGTGTGCCTTCACTTACCTATGGATTCAGCAAGTGATGACTGCGCATTACCGCAGCCGGGTTTCCCCATTCGGACATCCCCGGATCAAAGCCTGCTTACGGCTCCCCGAGGCAGTATCGTTGTTCGCCACGTCCTTCTTCGGCTCCTAGTGCCTAGGCATCCTCCGTGCGCTCTTAGTAGCTTAACCT
>NZ_BIML01000068.1 GCF_004001065.1 Paenibacillus xylaniclasticus | reverse complement strand
TCGCTCTGCAAATCCACAATCCTCCACCGTGCGATGCTTAGGTTGTTCAGGGAGGTGGCAGGATCTATAATTCTTAAATTTAGAGCATGTCTACAATTTAATGCTATTAGTTCTGTTATAAGCCTCTTCGGTCGCTTTTAACGAAAGCTTGATATTCCACTTTTCAAAATAACTACATAAGATTAATTCCATTAAGTCAGTCATAGTTATGAAAAGTAAAACAATCAATGTACTCACCGATTCAGATGAAGCTTGATAATCCACCCATTTATTTTTATGACAGATCGCTTGTCTCAAATCATTCAACACTCCGTACTCATCACTTTCCTCAATATCGATGCAGCTCATTAAGATTTCATCCTGTTGAGAGGAATTGATGGCCCTCTTCACATTCCGAACATTATCCTTAAAGTAGGTAGTTTTTGTAGCGATCGAGTAGCGATGCTTCACAAATAATCCGAGTTTGTCATAAAACTGGTAGATGAACGTGAGTCCAAGTCTTGCAAAATACGCATACTCTTTTTCTCCACTACCAGGTAGTTCGTTATCCATACTATACGTATATTTTAGGCATCTGGAAACCTCAAGATATTTCATGGCCAAATTTAATAATATTGTAAGCTCCTCATCTGGTCGTATTTCCATTACCTTATAGCTTAATTCAGTGGTCAAAGAGAAGATGCGAAGGGCACTTTCTTTATTTCCATGTAGAAGTTGCTTTCTTTGTAATAATGATAGGCCATTGTACATTGGAGCATATATTTCTAATGGATTTAGATCTACTTGATGACCATTTAAATCATCAAGTAGATCCATGACCATTTCGATAAATGAAAGCATTTTATCAATACTAAACACACGTAATACTTCCTCGTGGTCACCATAAAAAGGATCGATGTCATGCTCCGACTTATTTCTCCATTTTATTTCCCTAGCCAAAAATTGTTGAATACCGTTGTACTTTACAGAAGCTTTTTTATCAATCTTCAATTGCTTCTTATGAAAATGAGAAACTTTCATCATTATCTGTTTTATAGTAGACAGTATTTCACGGTAGAAAGTTGTGTATGGAATAAAGTGATTTCCAATACCTGTAGTGTTGTAGTACACCGATGCACATGATTTTTGTATATAATCTATTGAATCAAGCATATGAATGAAGTCAAGCCTAATTAAATTGTTACTGGAGTCTTTAAACCGCTCTCCTACTGTCTCGTGCAAGCGTCGTAACCTAAGTGCATTTTCCTCGATTTGTCTATTAATTGATGAGTAATCCTCTATCGCCTTCATATCTATGTACTGTTGTTTTATAGGCATTCTTATACTCCTTTTCGAGAAGCGTGGTATTCTCAATCCATATTATTACATCACCACAACTACGAACAGGGTATAAGTATTACAATGTCAATTCCCAGCGTATCAATACGCCCGCCAGGTGTCTTCAACAATAAGGCCATTTCGCTTCTCGCGAAGCAGCTAATCGATTTTCGAGCGAAGAAGGATGAGTCATACAGGATCGAGGGAACAAGGTTGGAAAAGAATCAGCGTGAGACAGAGAAGCAAATCGAGAATCTCGTTAATGCCATCGCTAGCAGCTTGACGCACATGACGCTACTGTGGAAGCTAGAAAGCCTGAAGCAGCAGAGAGCTTCGTTCGAGCATCAATCGCTCAACATAATCCCCAACTTAAAAAGCAGTCGTCACAGAGGGTACTCTGAAACAATCGCTTCAAGGGCCGGAACATTCCCGAAATCATCACTTTGCCCCCTGAGCGCGGACTGTCCCCCTGTCCACTTCGGACTTTATGAGGTTCAAACCCTCGCCTTAAATACAAAAAAACCATCCTCATGCGGATGGTTTTCATGGTGGTGGAGGCGAGGGGATTTGAACCCCTGTCCGAAGATAACGCCACACAGGCTTCTACGGGTGTAGTCACGGTTTTAATGTCACCCTAGCAAGCGCCCCGTAACCGGCTATCGCTAAGGTCAGCCTGATTGTCTTCTTCAGCACACCCCAGGCGGAGATGTGACAGCGTATCCCACTAAAGTTGGGCCCTCATCCCGGTACATGGGCGATACAGAGCGAGAGCACGCGAGCAGGTTATTAAGCTGCTACAGCGTAAGAAGTTTGTTGTTTGCCATTTAATTGGCTTTAGCGTTGATGAAGCGGACGCGTCCCCACTACCCGCGACCCATGCTCGAACTACCCCCGTCGAATCCATAAACGCCCCCAATATATTGGCATAATCGGTCGTCGCTTTCGCGATCCGTTAGCCTGCAAGGCGACTCGAATGGGTCGGCTAATTGCCGTTCATAGCGAGCACGAATGCTTATTACTAATCGTGTTGCCTGAATACTGCTCAACAGCCTCAGCTTTACGCCTTGCCGTCGATGAACTCAGTATAACATGTTCTCCACGGTATAGGTCTAGTCGGTTGCTGGCATTGTTACCATCAAATCAAGAAACTGTTCCGTAAAGCCCTTCATTACAGTATTAACGTGCGACCTTCTGCTTCTCGCGCAGCGCACGTTGAATGTCACGCTGAGCATCCCGTTTAGCCGCTGTTTCTCGCTTATCATAGTTTTTCTTACCTTTGCCAAGGCCGATCAGCAGCTTCGCGTAGCCGTTGCGCACATAAATCTTCAGAGGCACGATCGTGTATCCTTCCTGTTTGGACTGGCCAAGCAGCTTATGAATCTGTGCCTTATGCAGCAGCAGCTTGCGCGCGCGAGTCGGGTCGGTCGGATTGAACCGATTGCCCTGCTCGAACGGGCTGATATGCATGTTGTTGACGAACATCTCACCGTTCCGAATCGTTGCGAACGCATCGTTGATATTGGCTCTGCCGTTGCGAACGGACTTGATCTCCGTACCGGTCAGCACGATACCCGCTTCGTACGTCTCCTCGATGAAATAGTCATGCGATGCCTTCTTATTCTGCGCCAACGGCTTGGTCTCTTGCTTCTGCTTCGCCATGCTATCCACCTTCTCCTCGTCCGAAAATCGAGCCAGCGGTAAGAATCACCGCTAAGCCAGTCAACTAGAAATCTATTGTAGCAACTTTCCAACTCGAATTCAAGGAGGAAGCACGTTCTTTAGCTCACTCTCCCCCCCATGCGCTGGAAACCTGCGCCTTACATAATCTCCTCTTCATCAGGAGATACCAATATCGTCGTAATGAAAGCATTACACACCCGTTCATTTTCACACAAGTAGTTCTAAGGAGGCGTGCAATTTATTATGTCCCGCAGAGATCACCGCAACTCCCGTAGAGACAGCGCGAAGAAGCAGCAAGGTCATGGTAGCCAGAATACTCAATCCAAAACAGGCGACGCCAAAGATTCGACCGGCGACTAACGGGAGCCCGCAGTCGAAGCCCGCTGCAATTAGGTCAATAAGCAACTCGCTCGTTACGCTAGTCACATATGTTCTATTGTCCCAGCGAGCGGCTAATTAACTTCATCAAGTTACATCTACTCATGCCTCTCTCATGTTGTATTCCATACCGTGAGAGAGGCATTTTTATGTTGCTGATGCCGATAATGTGTCGTTACTGCCCCGCCGACGTCGGTTCGCTCTCCCTTACGACACACTTTTATGGCGTTACTGCTCCGCCGACGTCGATTCGCTCGCTCTTACGACACACTTTTATGGCGTTACGGCCCCGCCGACGTCGATTCGCTCTCCCTTACGACACACTTTTATGGCGTTACTACCCCGCCGACGTCAAATCTCACTGCCCCCCTAACCAAAAGGGCCTGCACGTCCAATCCGCCATGTGGCGATTAGAATTGCAGGCCCTCAAAGTAACTCTATAATGCGACCGTTCTAGATGTCCCGGCTATTTGCGCTTCTTCCGGACGAATGCGGC
Source organism: Paenibacillus xylaniclasticus (assembly GCF_004001065.1). GTDB lineage: Bacteria > Bacillota > Bacilli > Paenibacillales > Paenibacillaceae > Paenibacillus_T > Paenibacillus_T xylaniclasticus. The sequence continues at coordinate 618 of NZ_BIML01000068.1, read as the reverse complement.
TGTTGCATTGCCTCCGCCGCCCGGCTTCTTCTTCTTGCGCTTCCGTCCTGCTGACATTCCATTCCCGCCGCCTGCCTCAATGCTTGCGCTACCGCCGCTTTGGCGGCTGCCGCCCGCGTTATCGGCGGCCCCAGACTTCTTCCGGCGGCCCTGACCCGGCCGTCCGCCTTGCCCGCCTTGCCCGCCGCCAAAATGACCGCCGGCTCCGCGGCGTCTACTCCGGCGGTTGCTGCCCGGATGGTACGTGCCGTCATCCGACTCGCCGCCGTCGTCGCGACGAGGGTTGCTCGTCGTCGGGACCGGCAGCCCCCACATATCGAGCTTCGGCGCTTTCCGCTTGCGCGGCGGCTTGGAGCTGCTCCACTCCGCGCCCGTATCCGGGCGCTCCGCCGCTGCGCCGCTCACCGCTTCGCTCGCTTCCCACGCGCTGTGCTCGCCCGCGCTCACCGCGCCTTCGCTTGCCGCGCCGCGTCCGCGCCTGCGCTTACCGCGCCCGCTGCTCCGCTCGGCGCCACCGGCTCCGCCGAAGCCGGCGCTCGGCGCGTCCAACGCGAACTCGTCCGGCGCGCCCCATGTGCCGCGCTCGACGGCTTCGCCCGCGCCGCGTCCGCGCCTGCG
>NZ_BIML01000067.1 GCF_004001065.1 Paenibacillus xylaniclasticus | reverse complement strand
ATTCCATTGGACCGTTGTCAATACAACGCCCAACTCGGGACATGCTCTGCTTCATTTCAGCGTTGTCGACCATCTTCTTAAATCGACGATCTTTATTTTGTATGCTGTCTAGCCGACTTGTGGAACGTTAATGCGGGACAAGACCCTTGTTCATCTGGTCCGGATGAACAAGGGTCTTGTTGCGTCAATATGGGGTCTCTCTTATCAATAGTCGAGCATTCCTTCGGAGATGTCCTTCCCGAAGTATTTCGTCGAGATCTGCGCGTAAGTTCCGTCTTCATGCATGGCCTTCAGCGCTTCGTTGAAGGCTTGAATCGTATCCTCGTTGCCTTTCCTGAACAGGTACGCCGCGGTCTCGATATCATCGGACTGGTCGACTATTTTGATCTTAAGATCGGGCCGTTTCTTGCGCAAATCCAGGAAGTATAGGCTGTTATAGATGAGCGCATCTACCCGCTTCGATGTCAATAGCTCAACTGAATCGCCGTTTTCCGGAACGAGAGTTGCTCCATACTGCAAGGCTAACGCCCCTTGAACCGATTCCGCGAGCCCGTTCGTCTTCTTCCCCTTCAGATCCTCAAAGCTGTTCATCTCCTGGTTCTCTTCGAGAACAATCAACGTCAAGTTGGAAAATTGATAAGGATCGGAAAAGTCATACTTCTTCTTACGTTCCTCGGTAATCGACAGCTGCGGGATCGTGTCGAAGCGCCCGCCGTCGAGACCAGAGAACATGCCAGCAAACTCCACTTCGGCGAACTTCACCTTGAGGCCGATCCGCCTGCCGATCTCCTTGGAGATATCAATGTCGAATCCGGTTAAGCCGTCAGCATCGTGATACGAGTATGGCGGATACGTGCCGGTGGTGGCGACGATGATCTCCCCTTTTTTCTTCAATTGCTCAAGCGAACTTCCACTCTGTCCTTTGTCGGTGCTGCATGCGGACAAGATGAAGCTTACTGCAAGAATGAGAACCAAGACTTGTCTGAACACGATCATTCATCCTCCGATAATGTACTTTTAGATGGAGTACGTAGGAATTAATGCAGCAAAATTCGGCAGTCGGCTTACGAATTGCCGAACCCGCTCTTGGCGGGAATGAACGAAGACCGCCTCTGGCGGGCCATCCTCCAGAATCATGCCCTGATCCATGAATAGCACTCGATCCGCGACTCGGCTGGCGAACTCGAGCTCATGCGTCACCACGATGAGGGTGATGCCGGAGCGGCTTAAGGAACGCATCACCTCCAGCACCTCGCCGACGAGTTCCGGATCGAGAGCGGAAGTCGGTTCATCGAACAGGAGAATTTGCGGCTCCATCGACATCGCCCTGGCGATCCCGACCCGCTGCTGCTGCCCGCCAGAGAGCTGATACGGGTAGCGATCCCGCAAATCGCCCAGTCCTACTTGCTCCAACAACGCAACGGCGCGAGCTTGCGCCTGTGATTTCGTTAACTTTCGGGCCGTAATGGGGCCAACCATCACATTCTCTAAGGCGGTCATGTGGGGAAACAGAAAGTTCCCTTGGAACACCGTTCCCGTCTGCCGCCGAAATGCCAGAATCTCCTTCAGACTCTGCTTCTCCTTCGGAGAAAAATGAAGCTGCCGTTCGCCAAGACGAATGCTTCCGCTCGTTGGAAGCTCCAGCAGATTGATGCAGTTCAGCAGCGTCGACTTGCCTGAGCCTGACGGACCGATAATAACCGTCGTTGACCCCTGCGGCAGCTCCAGGCCGATACCCTTCAGCACCGGCACATCGCCGAATTGCTTCGTGATGCCTTGAAGAGATAACAGCATGATGATTCCCCTCCTGTCCTCATGTCTGATAGACCCCGACCCGCTTCTCCAATCGGGACTGCCAGATCGTAAGTGCGGAGCAGAGAATGAGATAATACGTACCCGCAATCAGGTATAGCAGCATCGGTTCGAAGGTCGAAGCGGCAATCAGCTTGGCCGCACCGAACAAGTCGGGAATCGTCACGAGCGCAGCGAGCGACGACGTCTTGAAGAGCGTAATGAACTGATTGCCGAAGCTTGGCACGCAGATTCGGAACGACTGCGGCAGAACGACGCGGATTAAGTTCTGGGTTCTCGACATGCCCAGTGCATAACCTGCCCGCCATTGACCGCGCGGAATCGACAGAATGGCCGCCCTCATAATCTCCGACGAATAGGCCGCTTCCGAGATTGTTAAGCTGATCACGATGCTGGCGAACGGCGACAGCAGAATACCGAGGCTCGGCAAGCCATAGAAGATCAGGAATAGCTGCACCAAAATCGGCGTACAGCGAATGATCCACACATATACCCGGGAAGGTACTCGAATGAAGGGGTTAGCCGATATGCCGGCGAGGGCGATAATTAATGCGCATACGAGTCCCAACGCGAAGGATAACAGCGAGATCGGTATCGTATACAAGACCGTGCCCTTCAGCAGGGGCATCAACGACATAGAGATAATCTCCAAGATGCGGTCTAAGCGTTCCGGAGTCATGATTGTCACCTCGAGCTAACGTCTGCCTGCAAATAAGTTGTTGATGCAGATGTAATATTTTGCTAAAGTATAAGGTAAGTCGATTGAAATACTGGGTTTTAAAGAGAGGGGTGCCTTATGATTCAGTTCCGGGACAAGGAATATCGCTGCGCCTCCGAGATCACGATGGAGCTCGTAAGCGGCAAGTGGAAAATTCTCATCCTCAGCCATCTGGCTGACCGAACGTTCCGATTCGGTGAGCTGTTGAAGCTCATGCCCGGCGCCACCCACAAAATGCTGACCGAACAGCTACGCGACCTGGAACGCGACGGTCTGATTGCACGCAGTGTGTACCCTGTCGTTCCTCCCAAGGTAGAATACAATCTGACCGAACGCGGCATTCGGCTAGTCCCGATTCTGAAGCAATTGTGCAACTTCGGGGCCGATTATGTGAACAGCTTTCCGGCCGAGGCTTCGGCAGCAGAAGATAAACGAGCTTAATCCTGACCTGGATGAAGCACGAACTTCGCACCGAATCCTTTGCCCGCGTACTTGGCCTGCTCTAGCTCCTCCGCATCACCGTGTTCGAGCAGGACGATATTCTGGGGATACAGCTTCCCGAGCAGTGCTCTTGCGACCAGTTCATTCCCTCCTGTCTCGATTACATGCGTCCCCGCTTCGCTCGCCACCAATCCTGAGAGAAAGAGGATCCGGCCTGCACGGTGATGGACGATTTCGGACTTCTCTTTAGTCGCGGACACGGTGGCTGACTGCTTGGCTGCAGCGCTGGTGCGGTAATGAAACCGATGCCCTCGGAAGATCTGCCCCAAATCGACAGCATACTTCTCGTTGCCTGAATGCGAACGCAGAATAAATGGAATGACCGCTTGATGGTCATTCACCCATGACGGACGCAATCTTGCCTCCACGATACTGCTCCAGTCCTCATCTTCCGCACTATCCACCGTCTCACTGCTCCCCAGCAACGATCTCGGCGCCATAGTGTAGTCGGGATACTCGTATGCGAATCCAATCACATCACGATCGACAGACGCTATTGTTCTTACCGGATACCAGCGAAGCAGATAGCGAGGCGCCTCTGCCAGTGCGGATCCCAGGCTGGCCGGCAATATCGTTCCTTGTCGATACTGAAAACCATAACCGCCCGAAGGCAGCCCCGGCGCCAGCAGGCTTGCCGCATAGTCAACCAACAATTGATGGTCCAGCTGTCTGGCCAGGAAGCTCGATAAGAATGCTTCATGCGATTGTTCCGTATAGCGCAGTCCCCGAGCCTGCCGCGCAGTCAACTCCAGCGGAACTTCCTGCCAATTCTGAAATGGAAGAAGCCCGTCGCGGAGGAGAACCATCTGGTGGAGGTACTCGTTGAATAACTGCATGACAGACGTCCCGCCTGCAGGTCCCGTCAGCATATCCGTTACCTCATGCGTCCACAGGTGGTGATCGCACTGGCTTCGGAAGACGAGACGTCCCAGCACCTCGCGACTGAGCCCCCGCAAGCAGCGTTCCTCACCGGCGAACTCGCGGGCCCACCGTGACAGCGTCTCCCCGATCAGTCCGGCATGAGCAGACAGTTCGGACCTTCCAGGGTCATGCAGCTCCAGGGCCCCAAGTGGAAGCGCAGTCTCCCGTCCAGTAATTGCAAGGGTCTTCTCCAGATTCACCAGCAGCGCTTCGAGATTCACCGCTTCGCCTAATTGAACGCATACCGCCTCGAGCAGTACGCCTAATTCCCTGACGATCCCCCTTGCCGTATATACGCCATTCGGAATGTCCCATTCCCATAACCCTTTGTACGCCGAAGGAGTCACGGATCGGCCAAAATCAACATCTGCACGGACGGCGGGCTCGATCAGTGTCCCCCACACCACTCGCTGCTCCCCCACGCTCAAACGATACGATGACATAAGACACCATCCTTTCCGTTTGGTTCATCCTATCACAACAATTCCAATGCGAATAGAATGCACTTTTTCGTGAGATAGACACAGATTAGGTACATAGTTCCCGAATGGGTACTGTAAGAAAATAAAGAGCCGCAGCAGGGAGCTTATTGT
>NZ_BIML01000066.1 GCF_004001065.1 Paenibacillus xylaniclasticus | reverse complement strand
GTAAGCGTCAAACCTAGCCCACCTTCAACCGCCAGATCATCTATGAGAAAATGAGAGCAACTCAAGAACAGGAGGTTGCCTCATGACCAACAGAGACAAACACCGTCAAGACTGGGCGCTCCGCGTGGCAGACTACAAGGCCAGCGGCCTTACCATGTCCGCATGGTGCGCAGCCAATAGCCTCTCGAAAGAATCCTTAAAATATTGGCTTCGCAAATTGAGAAATTCATCCCCTACGTCGTCCTCGACTGCGACGAATTGGCTGCCGCTTACCGTAACCAGTCTTGCCGCTCCCGATGCTTCCCCAATCATCGTCCGGATTGGACAAGCCAGCATTGAACTACGTCCGGACTTCGATCCGTATTTGTTTCGCCAAATCGTCCATGCCCTGGAATCCCCATGCTGACGCTCCCAAACGTTCCGCATGTTTATCTCGCCACGGGCGCAACCGATCTGCGCAAGTCCATTGACGGTCTAGCTGCCCTGGTGCAAGAGAGCTTCGGTCTGAATCCCTTCGCTCCGTGCTTGTTCGTGTTCTGCAATCGCGAGCGCAACAAACTCAAAATCCTTTACTGGGAGCATAACGGCTTCTGGCTACTTTATCGTCGGCTTGAACGTGGTACGTTCCAGTGGCCAGCATCCGGAAGCGCCCCACTCTCCATCTCCAGTCGAGAACTGCGCTGGCTGCTCGACGGGCTTTCGTTGAGCCAAAATCAGGCACATCCTCAAGTGATTGCCCAAGCCGTCATCTAAATGGATTTTGTTTGCAGGATTGACACGCCTTCAAGCAGGAAAACAATCGCAGTCTGCGAAGACTTGTCCATATGAATAATCAAACGGAAACGCCAAATCTTACAATTGAAAATTACGAGGCGACCATTACGAAACAAGACGCGCAAATTGCTGAACTAACAGCCAAGCTTAAATGGTACGAAGAGCAGTTCCGCCTCGCCCAGAAAAAGCGTTTCGGCGCTTCAAGTGAGAAAACGAATCCCGATCAGCTGGAATTCGATCTGTTCAACGAAGCCGAAGCGCTGGCAGCGCCTGAAACGCAGGAATCGGACGTTGAAACCATCACGTATAGCCGCAAAAAGTCAGCAAGCCGCGAAACCAAGCTGGCACAGCTCCCCGTTGAAACTGTCGTCCACGAGTTGCCTGTCTCGGAGCAGATCTGCTCCTGCTGCGGCGGTGAGCTCCATGAGATGAGCACAGAGACGCGTAATGAAATTGCCATCATTCTAGCGGAAATGAAGGTCGTACGTCATGTGCGGCTGGTGTATGCATGCCGCCACTGCGAGCGCGAAGAGATTCGCACGCCGATCGTTACCGCTCCGATGCCGAAGCCGGTCTATCCGGGAAGCCTGGCTTCGCCATCTATCCTGGCGCATGTCATGAGCCAGAAGTATGTGGACAGCCAGCCGCTCTACCGGCAAGAGCAGCAATTCGCACGCATGGGACTGACTCTATCACGCCAGACGCTTGCCAATTGGATGATCTATGGTGCGGAGCACTGGCTTTCGCTGCTGACCCAGCGGATGAAGAGTTATCTATTGAAGCAAGACATCTTGCATGCCGATGAAACCACGCTGCAAGTGCTGCGTGAACCAGGCAAGTCAGCGGAATCCCAGTCGTATCTATGGCTGTATCGTACAGGCCGAACAGGCCCGCCAATTGTGCTGTACGACTACCGACCAACACGTGGGGGCGAGAATCCGCGAGATTATCTTAGTGGATTCAGCGGCTATCTTCACGTGGACGGCTATGCCGGTTACCACAAGGTGAAGGATGTCACGCTCGTTGGATGTTGGGCGCATGCACGCCGCAAGTTTGACGAGGCTTTAAAGGCGTTGCCGCCTTCTTCGAACAAAGCAGAAACGGCGTCCAAGCAGGGGCTTCAGTTCTGCAATGAGCTATTTGCCATTGAGCGAGAACTGAAGGATGCAGCGCCGGAAGAGCGTTATACCATTCGAATGGAGCGAAGCCGCCCCATTTTGGATGCTTATTTGGCATGGCTTAAGCAGCAGCGATCCCGTACGCTGCCGAAGAGTCTACTCGGCCAAGCGATTGCTTACAGCCTAAACCAGTGGGACAAGCTGACCGCATTTCTGAAGGATGGTCGGCTGGAGATTGACAATAACCGAAGCGAACGGTCAATTAAGCCATTCGTCATTGGACGAAAAAACTGGCTGTTTGCCAACACGCCTCGCGGTGCCAAGGCCAGTGCCGACATCTACAGCGTGATGGAGACGGCAAAGGAAAACGGACTGAACCCGTTTCAATACTTGAAGTACCTGTTCGAGCAACTACCGCAACTTTCCGATCTGACCGATCTCGAAGTGCTGGACAGCCTGCTTCCATGGTCAACAACGCTGCCGCTGGCTTGCCGAGTATTCAAATCTTAATAGAAACACTAAACAGCCCTCAACTTAATGACAAGGTGGGGGCTGTTTGACGCTTACCTTTTGCTAATCTGATATGAACGGGGCTGAATCGCTGCGAATGAACAGTTATAGAAACAATAAATCGATAGTTACTGTTTTTTGCGATGCTTCATGCGATGATTCAAATAACTCGATTGGTTTGGGCGTGATTGTCGTAGGTATGGGCAAGCATATCGCTGTTTCTGAACTAAAACAGGTAGCCGCTTCTGATCCTTTATTCGGTGAATTGTTGGCAATTGAGTTTAGTATTAAGAGCCTTTCAGAACTTCTCGAATCCAATACTTTTGCTGTAGATAACTTGGAAAGGGCTATAATTTATTCCGACTGCGACATAATACAACGTTTGCTTTCCAAAACTTTATCATCCAAATCCATGTACACAGAGCTAGTTGATGAAATAATCACTCTACTAGAACAATTATCTACTACTTATGAAAAAATTGCTTTTAGCGTGAAGTACATTGGGCGCAGAAAGAAAATCTCATACTATAATTCCGCCCATGCCGCGGCGAGGAGGGTAATTGGGAAGGAATAGAGTGAGTTAGCTATTTCGTGCGTACATGCCATTTCAGAAAATTTGGTACGGAGTAAACAAGGGTTACGCTTGTTCAGAATGATATTTGATTTTCATTCGGCACTGGGTGGGGGGGGGGAACTACTGGAAAATAAAATAGTGCTACATTGGTTAGCAGCACTATTACTATCGCTATATTAGTCTATCCAGTCTTTCCTTTAACTCATTCATCGTTGGTTTTTGTCTGGCGATTGCCGTGATCGTCTTGCTGCGCTTGAATTCAGCACCATCAAACGGTATGGATGCTTCTTGATTTTTATGAAAATCGCTTAGTTGCACATTATTGTTTTTCAACATCGAAACCAACTCAGTAAGCATTTGAGTTTGACTGTTTAATACTCTTTCAATATGGTCAAGCTGTTTTTTGATTTTTTTACCCATGCTTTGTAATCGCCCTCCGTAAAATGATTGATCTTTGGAAAACTTATCTTCTCGCTTAAAATGCCGGAAATTATTAGGTTTGTTCTCAATAATTCGATCTAAAAAAAACAAGCATTTTCTCACATGTTGTTTAATGCTTGCAGTTGTTCAGCGTGGGAAGGGTCGATGTAAATGGCTGTGGTTTGAATGCTCTCGTGACGTGCCAATCTTCTGATCACTTCTATCGTAGCCCCACCGTTTGCTAGGTTCTTACAGAAGCTATGTCTAAAGCGGTGAGGAGTAATATTCTTCATGTTCGCCAAGTCAGCGTATTTATCGAGCATCACCTGTATTCCTCTTGCCCCAAACTTCCCCGATCGTTCAGATACAAACAGGTACGGAGAAGCTGAGTACTTTTCATCGATTAAGTCATCTCGAAGTTTCAACCACTGACGGAGGTTCTTGGAATGTTTGTTCAGCATGGTAACGATGGCATACTTCCCTTGCTTTCCTTCCCTAACTGTAATCGTAATGTCGCCGTTGACCTTAATATCCTCTAGCTTCAATTCCTCTACTTCTGCAACTCTTAAACCACAATAGAGCATTAAGTCTATGAGAGCCAAGTTGCGAAGGCGCTTAAAATCGTTGTTTTCTAATTCTACGTAGCTTATGAATCGCTCCTGTTCGACTTTCGTCAGCCATTTAACTACGCTTTTTTCTCCGAGTTTCTCTGTCGTTTGTACTTTTTGAATCTTAATCCGTGACATTGGGTTATCTTTGGTTACGCCTTGATCCGCAAGAAAGGCAAAAAAAGTTTTGAGGGCAGCCGTTGACTTGTTGATAGTTGCCTGTTTCCGATTCAAATTATGTTTCATAAATGATATGTACTCTTTAATTTCTATTGGTTTAACATTACCTAAATTGGCGTGCCCTACGGTTCCTTCGTACCACTCAATATACTGCCCCACCGCCGTCCTGTAAGCCTTGACGGTTTTTTCGTCTTTACCTTCATCGTATAACCAGTCTAAGAACCGTTCTATCAGATTCATTCAGAGTGCCCCATTTCGAAGTGTTCTACGAAGAAAATAACTCGAACCTCTATAGAGTTCTACGAATAATTTATCACAGTTTCAGGACATTTTCAACGCAGAATAATAATTCTACGAATAATTAACTGACTCTAAAAAAAGTTTCAATACAAAGAATCACTCCATTAGTGGCTACTGACTTGCCCCCAACTTTCGGTAATAAAGTGGTCCAGGTCGTACTGTCTGACTGG
>NZ_BIML01000065.1 GCF_004001065.1 Paenibacillus xylaniclasticus | reverse complement strand
CCCGTGATGCTTCCCTAAATCGGACGGAGTGATCTCGCGCGTGTCTTTCTGCTCGCAATGCCGAATGAGACGGATGAGGTTCGTGCGGAACAACTCAGCCAGCTTTTCCATACTCTCCAGCTCGTACTGTTTCCGACTATAGTTGATCGAGAATTGCAGCGTTCCTTCCGCGCTAATGCCCGTTATACTCAGCACATGCGTTCTTTCCCCGTTTAAGCTTGATCCATAACCGTGTCCGTACTCCGAGAAGCTTAGCTCTTCCCCTACACTTTGTTCAAAGCTGCCCAGGTAATTAAAGCTTATTTCCGGGTTGAGACGTTCTCCCTGCTGTTGCGCTCCCATGTAGGTCAGAAGACCGTAGCCGATCCCGTTATTCGGAATCCGCCGCAAGTTCTCCTTCACCGTCTTAATCTGATGGCCTAGATCGTCTCCGCTTCCCATATCCAGCACGATTGGATACATGCTCGTAAACCATCCAACGGTTCGGCTCACATCCACTTCCGCCATAATTTCTTCTCGCCCATGGCTCTCTAGATGAAACGCCACCACCGAAGATTGCATGATTTCTCTCAATGTCAATCCCAGCGCAGTCAGCAATATATCGTTAATTTCCGTTCCATACGCTTGATGGACATTCTGCAGCAGACTTTGAGTTTCTGACGATGTCAGACTCATGCTCACGGTCGCCAGATCCCTGACTCGGTTCTCTCCTGCCTCATGGTCTTTCCTTATTCGCGGTATGTGATGTCCTTCAATCTCTGACCAATAGGATCGTTCCTGCTCCAGTTTTGGACTTTCGGCATAGGCCTTTATTCGCCGTGACCATTCCTGGAAGGAGGTTGTTTTGGCCCGAAGGATAATCTCCTCGCCTTCCAGCGCTTGCTTGTAGCCGCTCCAGAAGTCCTCCAGCAGGATCCGCCACGAAATGCCGTCCACGACTAAATGGTGGATGACAAGCAGCAGATGGTCCCCGTCCGTTCCTTTGAACAGCGCCGCCTTCAATAGCGGTCCCGTACTCAACTGGATGCTGGACTGCAGCAGGTTTGCTTCTCTTTCAATCTGCTCGCTTACTCGATCCGTGTTGCCTAGCTTAATGACGCGAAGCTCGAAGAAGTCATCTGATTTCTCTTCGTATGCTCGATTCCACTGGCGGATACCGGAGTCTTCTAACGTATAGACCATACGCAGCGCATCATGATGCTCCACCAACCGCTCGAGTACTCTTCGCAGATACTCCGGCTCAAACCCTTCTTTACGAGCAAGCATGACCGATTGGTTCCAGTGATGTTGATCTGTAAAGTTCTGAGCGAAGAACCACTGCTGGATCGGCGTAAGCTCCACTTCGCCCTCAACCGGCTGCTGATCAACCTCTTCTATTTCCTGCTTCAAGTACGGTACTAGCTTTGAAATGGTGCCCAACTGCATCAATCGTCGAATTTCCAGCTTGAGCCCATGCTTGTGCAGGCGCGAGGATACCTGGATCGCTTTGATGGAATCCCCACCCAAATCGAAGAAGTTATCCTCGATCCCTACTCGTTCGATGCCTAGCACTTCTTGCCAGATCGCTGTAAGCAGCTCCTCCGCCTCTGTCCGCGGTGCGACGTATTCCGTACCACGGAGTGTTTCCGTCTCCGGTTTCGGAAGTGCCTGCCGATCTATCTTCCCGTTCACCGTCAGTGGAATCTGGTCTAGCTGCACGAAGTATGCCGGAATCATATACGCAGGCATCGTCTCACCCAAGCTAGAACGCAGCTGCGCAATACTTGGCTCTCCATCGCAAACAATATATGCACACAACGCTTGTTCGCCGTTTGCATCCTCGACCGCCACTACCGCCGCTTCCTTCACCGGCTTCAGCTGCTGCAAG
>NZ_BIML01000064.1 GCF_004001065.1 Paenibacillus xylaniclasticus | reverse complement strand
GCGCTTGCGATCTCGCCTGGCTCGATTCGGTAGCCGCGTATTTTCACCTGCTCGTCCATCCGGCCTAAATATTCGAGGTTACCGTCCGGAAGCCACCGGCCCAGGTCACCTGTCCGATACATTCGTTCGCCTGGTACGAACGGGTCGAAGGTGAACTTCTCCGCTGTCAGCTCTTCACGGTTTATATACCCCCGCGCTAAACCTGCCCCGGATACACATATTTCGCCTGCGACGCCAATTGGAACTAACCCATCTTGTTTATCCATTAAATATGTTCGCAGATTCGATACCGGTTGGCCTATTGGAACCGTAATCGTGGATCTGTCGAGACTGCCAGTTAACCATAAAGTAGTACATACAGTCGTCTCTGTCAGTCCGTATCCGTTAATGAACCAAACATGAGGACTCCACTTCTGTACCAGCTCCCATGAGCAGGCCGAACCCGCCGCAATCACCGTCTTTAATGAACGAACATGCGTCGGCTCCATATGAGTTAAGTAGGCTGGCGGAAGCGTAACGACCGTAATCTGCTGCTCATCGATATATGCCTCAAATTGATCGATTTGATGAATTACTTCCGTTGTCAGCAAGTGTAGTTGAGCCCCGCTAAATAGACTCATCACAATTTCCCATATAGATGAATCAAAGGCAATCGTGGCAAACTGGATGATCCGATCATTTGCCGTAAGGTGCAATGTTCCCTGAAATACAGATGACAAGCTCACCACGCCTCGATGCTCCACCATAACCCCTTTCGGCTGGCCCGTCGAGCCTGAGGTATAGATGACATACGCCAGATTGCGGGAGCCGTTCGCCGCTTCCGGGTTTCCATCTTCTTCGCTAATTAGCATCGCTTCCCTTAGCTCCAGCTTCTCTCCAGCAAACGTTACTTTCTCCAGCAAATGCTCGTCTCCAACCAGCCACCGGCTTCCGCTGTCATCCAGCATGTACGCTATCCGTTCCTGCGGATATGAAGGATCAATCGGCACGTATGCGCCGCCTGCCTTCAGAATACCGAGAATGCCTGCGATCATCTCCACGGATCGTTCTGCTAGAAGACCTACTCTATTATCTGCCCTCACGCCCAGCTTCCGAAGCTTATGCGCCAGCCGGTTCGCCCGCGCATTCAGCTCTCGGTATGTCACCTGCTCTATCTCGCTAACTACCGCGATCTGATCCGGCGTTCGTTCCACCTGCTCCTCGAACAATTGATGGATCGTCTTCTCCTTCGGATACGGTGCTTCCGTCGCATTGAATACGTCCATAATTTGCCGCTTCTCTTCTTCTGTCAGCATCGATAGCCTCGCCAGTTCCGTCTCCGGTGCGCTTAACACCGCTTCTATTAACTGCAAATAGTGCTTGGCCATCCGCTCTACCGTTTCGCGCCGATACAAGTCGGAACAGTACTCTACTACGATCTGCAATCCGTCTTCGCTCTCCGCTAACGTCCAGGTCATATCGAACTTCGTTACTCCGCTTTCCACCGGTTGTGCGATGAGCTGCAAGGAATCGAGGTCAAGACCCTGCTGTCCCTGATTCTGAAATACAAACATCGTATCGAACAGCGGGTGCCGGCTCATATCCCGGTTCCTGACCACTTTCTCCACCAGCTCTTCGAACGGATACTCCTGATTCGCGTAGCCTGCCAGCGCCTGTTCCTTCACCTGTTCCAGATAGGCTCGGAACGTCAAAGCACCATCTGGTCGGCTCCTGAGCGCTAGCGTATTGACGAACAGCCCGAGCATCCCTTGCAACTCCGCATGCGTACGTCCCGCTATCGGGGTCCCGACTACAACGTCCTCTTGTCCGCTGTATTTGAACAGCATCACCTTATACGCAGCCAGCAGCACCATGAACAGCGTCGTACCACTCTCGCGAGCAAGATCGTTCAGCTGTTCAAGCAGCTCCGTACTGGTCTGCACCGAAATCCGGCTTCCCGCATAGCTTTGCACCGGCTTGCGGACATAGTCTGTAGGCAGCTCCAGCACCGGAGGCGCCTCTTCGAATTGCTGCGTCCAGTATGTCTCTTGCTCTTGAAGCCGTTCCGTCTGAGCCAGCTCCTGCTGCCAGCAGGCGTAGTCCTTATACTGAATCGTGAGTTCCGGCAGTTCATTGCCTTGATACCGTTCACCGAACTCCCGCACGAGAATGCTCATCGACACTCCGTCGGAAATGATATGATGCATATCGAATAGCAGCGCATAACGATTCTCTTCCATCTGCACCAATGCCGCACGCATAAGGTATCCCAGCGATAAGTCAAACGGTCGAATGAACGTCTTGGCGATTTCCTTCAGCTCCATACCATAGCCTTCGATCCGTTCCATGCTCCAGTTGACTTCTTCGCTTACTTTCTGCACAGGTGCCCCATCTACCCAATGGAAGGATGTCCGCAATATTTCATGACGTTTCACCAAGCCACGCAGTGCTGCCTCCAGCCGTTCCGGCTCTACCTTACCTTCCAGCAGGAACACTCCTGGCATGTTGTATGCCGTCCCCTGGTTGCCTATTTGGTCGAGAATGTAAAGCCGCTTCTGTGCGGAGGATACCGGGTAAACGTCCCGCTCTTCGACTCGCGGAATGGAAATATACGACTCAGGTGTTCCATACTGCTCAAGCAAATAAGCCAGCTCTTCAATCGTTGGCCGTTCGAACAATGATCTGAGCGGCACCTCGGCTTCGAAAGCTTGATGAATGAGCGATACTAGCTGCATCGCCTTCAGCGAATGTCCTCCCAGCGCAAAGAAATCGTCCGTGACGCCTACTCGCTCGACTCCCAATACCTCTTGCCAAATCTCCGCAAGCTGCGCTTCTTTCTCCGTA
>NZ_BIML01000063.1 GCF_004001065.1 Paenibacillus xylaniclasticus | reverse complement strand
AATCCTACATGAATCCTTCCAATTAATTCAGTTTGTGATGCCATTAACTTCCACACGGAATAGTTCTTTATATGGTACATTCATAGGATTAGAAAAATCATAAAAAACAAGCTCATAAGGCTTGCCCAATAACATCCAACAACAACTAATATTTTTTGTCATTGGAAATACATTATTTCCGCCCAACAGAACCCTTGCCCCTCATAAGCCTCTTCGGGAACATAATGTTTGGTTTCTTTATTTGATAAATGAACAATGGAATATCCCTGATAATCGAGTCCACACAACAAATACTCTACACTGTTCATCTCCACCCAACTGAATAGAAAAGGGTCGAAATTTCTATATATTATGTCTATGGTATTATGGTCTATATCCGTAACGATTCCTTTTGTGTATCTATATCTTCAATTACCTTCTTCATGATAAAAATTTTGAATTTCTAGTTTATACTTACCTGAAGGTGAATGAAAATTATCTGTTTCATTGGGTTTATAATACTTATCTTGAAAATAATACATCATCTCATCTCTTTCAGTAAGAAACCGAGAATCCTCAACGATGCTTCTCATACTCTGTCACCTCACGTTATCGTTACAAATTAAACCATATTATTGAACGTAAAATATGACAAATAAAAATGGATAGAGATTTAGATTTTCTCTAAATTCTCTATCCATTTCTTTTAATTATTTACACCTGGTACAGATATATCACCGCACCATTGAGTAGTATTATAGTGCATCTCACATGACAGGTTTTACAGTCGAACATTTGAGGACTACACCCCAACGGAAAGACTTCATGACCGATGAAACCTATGAACGAAGACTAAGAATTCCGTTATTCTTATTCCTATCGGCGACAAAGAAACTGCCTTCATTCTAGTAAGGGCGGTATAAGAAACCGCCCTACCCACCAGTGCCTGACGAAATAAAACTACTGCACCAAACGTGTGCCCTCTTAAGATCCGTATGAAATTTTCTCGATATGTCCCTGCATTATTGGCATGTGTGTTAGTCGCAAACACATCTAACACTGCATCAGCTAATTAGATCCTGAGTACTGCTGAATAATATAATCTGCTACTTCCTCTGCTGCAACGTTCGAAACATCCACTTTCGTTGTATTCAGTTTCTCGTAAAGAGGAATTCGCTCCAGGCTTCTTGCTAGTATATCTTCCGTGCGAATCCCTGCATCAATATCCTTAACCAATCGCTCTCTTAATCTGTCCGGACTGCATATCAAGGAAATAAGATGCACCTTACAGCCTTGCGTATCCAGACGCGAAAGGATCTCATCAATAATTTCTTGCTGATGCATGACCCAGCAGAATACAATATTTTCAATAACGGAACATTTAATAAAATTATTCAAGACGAAGCAAATATTCTGCATGACCATTTCTTTAGTCTCATCGGTCACTTGAAACGGCCTCATATCCCAGCACCAGTCGCCGTCAAGAAAAACGCTGTTGTTCAATTTACTCTTCATAATCTGGCAAGTGGTCGTTTTTCCTGTCCCCATTGTACCGCCAATCAGAAAAAGATGTTTCATATTAATGTTTACTTCAAGCCCCTTTATTTACCATTAATACTACCGACTCCACATGTGTGGGGTGCGCAAAATAGACAGGCTTTAGACTTTTGATGTGACAGTATTCGCTAAAGCATCATTTGGTGCCATAATGAAGCACCTTCTAATCGTCGTTTCGTAAATTGGCATCGTACTGCCTAAACTTAAAGAAATTGCTTCTCTTAACCCTATCAGGGTCTTTCTTCATTTGTTCAAGAACAATCTGCTTCTGCTTTTCGGACATTTCTTGTTTTGAGGAATATTCTTTCATGTATTCCATAGCTTCTCCCATTAAAGGGCTTTTTACATATTGAGGAGTTTTCATGGTGCCTTGATTCAAATGAATGAGAGTGTTCTCCCACTTATCTTCGTCACTCTTTTTGATGATCGTACAAATCAGTATACCAGCCAAATTCGAGTAAACGTAATATCCTTCTCCATAACCATAAGTAATGAAAGTGTATCCAAAAGAACTCGTTCTAAAAAACACATGCGGATTATGGGAAACGATTTCGTCGGTAGTTCTTTCGATTGTATCGAAGAAAAAAATATGATTTTCTATATCTCCAATATCGTTTCGTTTGCCAAGGAGATACTCCTTTAAAGTTCTTTCGGCATATATCAGTTTTTCAAGAGCGTGGACAGGAATATCGCCATCTCTGACAAAATCAAGTATGTCTAGGTACAAATTCCTCCAATTTACGGAACTGACAAAATAATTTAACCAACTTTCGTAAACAAAGTTAGAAACTGAATTATTTTGAAAGGGATGAAAAACCTTGTTTGCAAAAGCAGTTTCATTGCTTGAAAAAATATCCTCGCAATTGCCGCACAATAATGGACGTTTTTCTCCATCCTGTAGTCTCTTGTTAACGTTAGCCGTACTTCTCATATATCCGGTTGCCGAATTTTCATTATGTATCTGTACACGAATTTTGAGATGATATGACTGTTTTCAAGTTCTGCTTCTTTATCGCAAAGAGCGCATTTTGGCAAGATAAGTTCCTCCATTTTCGTAATTAAATTAACCCGAGCTGTAATATGCGAACGTACGCTTCTCTTATTCCATTAAATAATGTAGAATGATAAGATGCAATGTTTTTAGGAGGTACCCCCTGTGAGAAATAGATTTACCGCAATAGACCTCTTTGCCGGAGCGGGTGGAATGTCTCTAGGATTCGAGCAAGCAGGATTCGATGTGCTCGCGGCCGTTGAATATGATCCGATACATGCTTCGATTCATCAATTTAATTTCCCGGAGACCAAAGTGATTTGTGCCGACGTAAGCAAAATAACCGGAAACGATATTTTGCAAGCAATCGGGAAGAAACCTGGCGAAATAGATGTAATTTTCGGTGGGCCGCCCTGCCAAGGCTTCTCGATGATTGGCAGAAGGTTGGAAGATGATGCAAGAAACGTTCTGCTACTTCACTTTTATAAAATCATAAGCGAAATCAGGCCTAAGTACTTTGTAATGGAAAATGTTTCAGGTCTGACGCAAGGAAGCGCAAAAAATTTGTTAGAAGTAGTAATTAGCGAATTTCAGGGCATCGGTTACGAAGTTACCTTGCCGTACCGAGTTCTAGACGCTTCGCATTTCGGAGTGCCGCAAAGCAGAAAACGATTATTTCTCTACGGAGCATATCAAGGCAATCCAGTCGTAACATATCCAGAACCTACCCATGTACCAAGAACGATTCGGGGGGAAATCCCAACTCCAAAACAAGGGCTTCATTTGGGTACTTCGGTAGCGGAAGCGATAGGCGATTTGCCGAACGTCGATATGTTCGATGATTTGCTAAATCAAGATTCGATTCAATATCATATTAGTCCTATTAGCGCATATGCCAAGTACATGCATGGCTTATTGGAAGATAAGAACGACCTTTCGGCACCGAGAATTTTCGATAACACCCTGCTAACTTCTTCTATGCGCACAAAACATAACAAAGAATCAATGGATCGTTTTATCCAAACGGAACCTGGAACGGTTGAACCGGTCAGTAGATTCTTGAAATTGCATCCAGAAGGTGTATGCAACACATTGCGAGCGGGGAGCGATAGCAAGCACGGTGCATTTACAAGTCCGCGCCCTATTCATTATCTGTATCCGCGAGTTATTACTGTTAGAGAGGCTGCCCGACTTCATTCTTTTCCGGACTGGTTTAGATTTCATGTTACCAAATGGCATGGTTTTAGAGAAGTAGGCAATGCGGTACCTCCATTGTTAGCTAGGGCAGTGGCGAAACAGGTGGCTGTTGCTCTTGGAGGGAATGCAGTAAAAGATGAGGAACCGATTGTATTATCGAACGAGCAATTGCTAACTTACAACATGACTGCCGCGGCGAAAGAACACAATGTCTCTAAAAACGTTATTGGTACGAGAGACCGAAACGTAATGATAGAGGGAGGGAGCAGGGTAATGTCTAAATACGACAAAATAATAGCGGATGTTTTTTTCTCGTACTATCAGACCGGATGTCGAGAATTTGATTTTGTTCGTGAAGATATGGAGAGGTCAGCCGTAAAACTCGGAATCAAACTCCCGAAAAATATTGGGGACATCATTTACTCGTATCGATTCAGAAAAGCCTTCCCAAAAGAAATTTTGGAAACCTGCACTAACGGCGAAGAATGGGTAATCGAGGGAATCGGGGATGCGAAATATCGTTTTAAGTTGCTCTCTTCAAGTGCGAAGATCAATCCGAATCCAAATTTATACCAAATAAAAATCCCGGATGCCACTCCAGAAATTATCGCAAAATATGCTCCAAATGACGAACAAGCATTGTTGGCTAGAGTCCGTTACAACAGACTTATAGATATATTCACTGGCATTACGACTTACTCGTTGCAAAATCATTTGCGCACCAAGGTGCCTTCAATCGGACAAATTGAAATAGACGAGATTTATGTCGGAGTTAACAAAGTAGGGGAGCATTTCATTATTCCCGTACAAGCGAAAATCGGTAACGATTCCATCGGTATTGTACAGATCAAACAGGATATCGAGTATTGCAAGTATCGTTATCCGACGCTACAACATAAGGCAATCGCAGTACATTCGAGTCCGAGCGCACCGGACGTAATTGCGATATTCGAGTTAATTCTGGACGGCGACTCCCTTTTCGTAGCAGACGAAAGGCACTATAAATTAGTTCCTGCTTCGGAAATATCGGAGGACGACCTGCGTACAATGTCAAGACTAGGGAAACAATAACGTATTTATCGCCCAAGTTCAATCGACTTGGGTTTTTCTTTTATTTTGAGAACGATCTTATCGATTGTCCCTTGAAAATCATTTTTCAATTCATGCTCCCATATTCGGATTACATTCCAGCCGATTTTTTTGTAATATTCGTTAACTTCGAGGTCTCGTTGAATATTCCTTTGAATTTTGGATGTCCAGTATTCCACATTTGATTTGGGAATCTTACAATGCAATGGACAACCGTGCCAAAAACAAGAATCGATAAACATCACTATTTTGTACTTCTTGATCGCAACATCCGGTTTCCCGGTCAGCGATTTAACGTTTTTTCTAAAGCGGAGTCCTTTGTGCCATAATTCTTTTGTCACTTTGGATTCCAGTAAGGTATTTTTGCCTTTAACCGCCTGCATAAGTTTGCTTCTTTGCTCCTTCGATAATCTGTCCGCCAACTTATCAGTCCCTTCTTCAAAACTTCGATATATTAATCATAACCAATTCAATGTGAGTACAACTCGTTTTCAAAAAATTTTATGCAAAACAAACGACCATTACATTTTCAATATTCAGGATTACCACTGATTCGACACAGGGTGTCCTTTTCTATTCGCCTTCTTTTAACCGCCCTTCAAAAGAGGTTCGTGGCGTTTACAGTGCCCACTAATGACCCTATCCTGTCACAGATCGCACATGATACAATCGATCTGCAAATATTCAGAAATATCCTTTTGCT
>NZ_BIML01000062.1 GCF_004001065.1 Paenibacillus xylaniclasticus | reverse complement strand
TCGGGTCGGTCAGCACCTACGCTAAATAGGCCAATTCCCTCTCGGGGGAATTCCTTATAAAAGAGTTTACACAAGATTCTTGACAGACCCTAAGCAGCTTGTGAATACATCCTCTGACGATAAATAACTGGGGGCCATCCTCCAGGGTTTGAGGTGTAGATCCGCTGTCTGTTATAGTAGACCATGATGTATCTGAAGATGATCGATTTAACATAAGCTATCGGATAACGCTCGGTGTTGATCTTGTATAGCTTTTTCTTTCTTTAGCGTAGCAAAAAAGCTTTCCATCCTTGCATTGTCATAGCAACGTCCTGTGCCACTCATGCTCTGAATAGCATCTTGTTTCGCTAGACATTCTCGGAAGGCATGGCTCGTATATTGACTGCCTCGATCACTATGAAAGATCAACCCACGAGCATTTCTTGCTTTACAGGCACTCTCAAAAGCTTGGATACAGAGTTCCTTCCGCATGTTATCGTCCATAGCAAGCCTACGATCTCGCCGTTGAAACAATCCATTACTACAGAAAGATATAGCTTGCCGTCTGAACAAGAGACTGCGGTGATATCCGATAGCCACTTCTGGTTGGCTGCTGAAGCTGTAAAGTCTCTCTAGATCAAGTTCTCGCTCTTTTGAGCTTCGGCGTCTTCACGTGTTATGCCGTTTGGATGACGCTTGGCTTTCTTCAGCAGGCCATGCTGCTTCATTATTCAGTAGACGGTGCTGTAGCTGGTAGTGATCTCCCTTTGCGACAGCGCAAGCAGAATACGCTGGACACCGTAATTTCTATTGTCTTCATGTTCATCGATGATAGTTTTGATTTTGACCAGAAGAAGTTGCTGCCGCTCCTTTCGAGGTGTAGGCTTCAAGCTACGATAATAGCCTGATTCGCTGACTGCAAGTACATCGCACATCTCTTTGCCGCTCCATTGATTCCGTCGTTCTCGGATGTAAGCATAGAGTTGGCATATTTTTACCGCTTCCGGTCTCTTGCGAAAAAACCAAGTGCATCCTTAAGAATTTCATTCGCAAGGCGCAGTTCGCTTATTTCTCGTTCCAATTCAATTTCACGTGGCGTCTTATCTGCAGAGGCATAGGCACGTTCGCTACCAATAAACGCTCCGTCGCCGTGCAGCGTTCTTTGCTTTCTCCAATCCTGCAAAGTGTGGTAGGAGATACCCAACTGCTCCGCGGCTTTCTTTGGTCCAATCTCATCGCTTAATCGTACAGCTTCTTCTTTAGATGCTTTGTCGTATCGACTCATTGTCTCCCGTCCTCTCGTTTCTCGTTAGCTTCCATTTTATTTTATGCGAGGGGTTTTTCGACTGCATTTTTATCGTATTACTCCACGTTAACCGCAATCAAAACGATTGAGCCTTGGAAGGGGCTATACGATTAATGCACAACCGCTTTAATTTACCAATCTATAAGATGGTCCTTGAACTCATTGGGATCATCTTCTCTCATCCACATTAAAAAACCGCAACCATCCTCCCGGCCGGTTACGGTCCCTTCCTCAAAACTTCGCGTAATCGTACTTCTCGCTCGCTGCATCGAATTTCATAATCGGCAGCTTCTCCAGCACGACCAGCACCTTGTGCTCGCCGAGCGTATAAGCGATCGCTTTGCCCCCTGTGTCGGTGTCTCTTGGTGTTCCGCCTGACAGTATGCCTTCGAGCTTCAGCATGGAAGCGGTCTCTTTTACAAGATTAGCAATATGCGTTAGATTCGGTTCATTCAGAGAGATCGTATGGATCGGTGTGCTATTCACATAGATCGTCGTTAAGGTCATATAGGCTTTCGTCATGGAAACTACCATCCTTCGCGTCATAGTGTTATGAGATATTTGCGTGCTGCTTCTATTCTAACAGAGAGCTGTCAATTGCACAGCATGAAAAAGGCGATTCAAGCATAACTATGAGACAACACCCGCATTTGGACCGCCCAACCTTTACATGAATCATGCGAAGAGCTGGAGGTGAATATGGCTGATGATGAAGAAGGACAGCAGCGCCATTCTAACGTTCGTCAAGTTAGCGGCGCTATTGATTGTCCCGAACGAAGACGATTATGGAGCCGGAGACGGCTCGGATCGGCGGCTTTATTCGCTGCAGGAGGCTCTATGAAAACCTATTGCGTAACCGGAGGTGCCGGCTTCATTGGCTCTCACTGGTGTGAGAGGCTGCTGAGCCTGGGGCATCGCGTTGTTTGTATCGACAATTTTGCCGACTTTTATGACTACCGGATTAAGGTTAGCAACGTACTTCAAAGCACGGGGACGAAGAGGGCTAAGATGTCTTCTCGAAATAAGGAGGACGATTTGCGAGAACTGCCAAGCCTCGTGAATCGTACGAATTATAAGCTCGTCGTCGCGGACATTCGAAATGCCGATGAGTTGGAATCGGTATTCGCGCAGGAGAAGATCGATGCGGTCATCCATCTTGCAGCCATGGCCGGGGTAAGGCCGTCGATCGCGGACCCGCTTCTGTATGAGGAGGTCAATGTCCGGGGAACGATGCAGGTGCTCGAAGCGATGCGTAAGCATGGCGTACGCAAATGGCTGTGCGCCTCTTCGTCGTCTGTATATGGCAATCAGACGAAGGTGCCTTTTTCCGAGAAGGACGCAGTGGACAGGTGTATATCTCCCTATGCAGCAACGAAGAAGACGTGTGAAATTGTCGGGCACACGTATCATTATTTGTACGGCATTGATACGATAATGCTCCGGTTCTTTACGGTCTATGGTGCAAGGCAGCGCCCGGATCTTGCGATATATAAATTTTGCCGCATGCTGGATCAGGGCGAGGAGCTGACGGTGTACGGCGACGGCTCGACAAGGCGTGATTATACGTATATTGACGATATTATCGACGGAATGCTCGGCGCGCTTCGCTATGTCGAAAGTCATGAGCTGGTATATGAAATCGTCAATTTGGGTACGAATCATACCATAACGCTTTCTGAGCTCGTGCGAACGATTGAAGAGGAATTCGGACGCAAAGCGAGCATTCGCCGGCTGCCCCGGCAGCCTGGGGATGTCGAGAGCACGTATGCGGATATTTCAAAAGCGAACCGGCTGTTCGGTTACCATCCGAAGACGCAGTTGGCGCAAGGGATTAATCGGTTCGTTACATGGTACAGGAGTGAGTGCGTATGGTAAGACTGTCAATCGTGGCGCCTATTTATAATGAGGAAGAAAATATTCGGCCGTTGTATGAAGCCATTACGAATGCAGTAAAGGGCCGGATCGACAGCTACGAGATCGTACTCGTTAACGATGGAAGTAAAGATCGCAGCGCAAGTCTGCTCAATGAGCTGGCGAAAGAGGATGAAGCGGTGAAGGTAATTCATTTCGAGTCGAATTGCGGGCAGACTGCCGCGATCTATGCCGGACTGAAGCAGTCTAGCGGTGAGCTGATTGCACTGATCGATGCCGACCTGCAGACAGATCCGCGAGATATTTTTACGCTGATGCCGTACATTCCGCAGATGGATTTCGTGAATGGCAAGCGGGTACGTCGACAGGACACGTTCCTGAAGAAGGTCTCTTCGCGCATAGGCAATGGCGTCCGTAACTGGCTGACCGGCGACAGCATCTACGATACGGGATGTCCGATGAAGCTGATGAAGCGGGAAGTTGCAGACAGCTATTATTTGTATGAAGGAATGCACCGGTTTCTGCCGACGCTAGCGAAGATAAACGGCTTCAAAGTGATTGAGGTTGCGGTGTCGCATCATGAACGGCAGTTCGGTGTTTCGAAATATGGCGTGTTCAACCGGGCGTTCGTTGGCTTGATGGATGCGATTGTCGTCGGCTGGCTGCGCAAACGGGTCATTCGCTACCAAATTAAGGGCCAATAGGATGGGACAGCTTTCGTTTCATTATACCAATGTCGTTGATCTGTGCTGGATCGTATTCGGTCTTATCGGGCAGCTGTTGTTCTCTTTGCGGTTCATTACGCAGTGGCTGGCGAGCGAGAAGGCGAAGCAAACCGTCATCCCGCTGTCTTTCTGGGTGTACAGCATTCTTGGCAGCGCCATTTTGTCGGCTTATGCGATCTACCGCCGTGACCCGGTCTTCATTCTCGGGCAGCTGCCCAGCGTATTCGTATATATTCGTAATATCATGATCAAACGTAAGGCTAGCTTAGCGAATGAGCAGTCGGGTAACCGCTCCGTCGATACGAATTTATAAAGGAACGGGCATTCGGAGGGATGCCCGTTGTTTAAATTTCGTAGAACTCGTTTATTTTGAAAGGGTATTTTCTCCATTTCACGAATAGATGAACGACGGAGGTGTTCTTATTGAAGCGAATCGCAATCGATATGGATGAAGTGGTAGCGGATATGATGGGCTAGCAATTGGCGTTATTTAATGAACACTTTAATGAAGCCATGACGGCTCAAGACACGAATGGGACAAGACTGTGGAAGCTCTATCCGGAGCGTGCGGAGCAAATTATTGGGTTCGTGAATGAGCCGCGTTTTTTCCGGGACTTAGCCGTCATCGAAGGAAGCCAGCAGGTAATCCGTGAGCTTAGCGAGCATTATGAAATTTTCTTTACGACGGCAGCGATGGAGCATCCCTCGTCGTTTACCTGCAAATATGAGTGGCTACGCGAGCATTTTTCGTGGATCTCTCCGATGAACGATGCGTTCTGCGGCGATAAAAGCATTATCCGCGCGGATTGTTTGATCGATGATTCGCCCCGGCATTTTGAGCGGTTTCAAGGACACGGCATTTTATTCACCGCCCCCCACAATATATATGAGACAGGGTATATTCGAGTGAACAATTGGCATGAGGTGCGCGACTATTTTCTGAAGTAGCGGCAGTCTCGATCCTTTATTCGGTGTCATTCATCTGCGACTTGGAGTGGGGAATATGAATACGCAAACGATTATTTTCGATCTTGACGACACGCTTATTCATTGCAACAAATATTTCGGCATCGTCATCGAGCAATTCCTCGACCATATGATGAAGCTGTTCCCGGACGTTGACCGATCTGTCATTCGCAGCCGGCTGATGGAGATCGATCTTGCCTCAGTGGAGGCTAATGGACTTACGATGGAGCATTTGCCGGAGTCGTTCGTTGCGACGTACAGCCAATTCCAGCAAGAGCAGGGAGAAGAGGTCGATAACCGGACGGTAGATCAATTGTATACGCTTGGGCTTAGCGTATTTTCTATTCCGGTGGAGCCGCTGCCGGAGATGGTGGAGACGCTTGACCGGCTGCGTGAGGAAGGGTGCAGCTTAGTGCTGCATACAGGCGGTGATGAATCCAATCAGTATCGCAAAATAATGCAGCTTGAGCTGTCCGCTTACTTCGACACTCGCATTTTTATATCTAAGCATAAAGACACAGCGGCGCTTAGACGAATTATGGATCAATTGCGGCTTCAGCCGTCTGACACCTGGATGATCGGCAACTCGCTGCGCACGGATATTATGCCGGGACTAGCTGTTGGCGTTAACGTCATCCACATCCCGGCCGAGGACGAGTGGGAGTTTAACAACATTGACATAGACGTCGAGCCTCAGGGCGCCTTCCTTACTCTGAAATCGCTGAAGGAGGTTCCGGACGCAATTCGAGCCTATTTGGTCGGAAGAAAGATCGGGCGTTAAGAGGAGTCCAGAGCGGGTGGTTCGTTCGATGGTTGCTCGGGTAAGCTGTTCGCGGGAGCTTATTCTGCACGAGGTCCATTCATTCGGCACCGGACTGGTTATTACACAACTTTATACACACTAGAGCCTGTACATTGTGCGGGCTCTTTTTTATGCGGCTCGCATGGGGGTGATTGCAATGAAGGGTGGGTAAGTTGCGATAGGTGAGATGTACTAGTGCAGCGTGTCGTTATCTTTGCGCTCTGCTTTCTACTCGCTGCACAAAGTACATTCATTTCGCACAAATGGTTTAAGATTCGTAAAGTTGCCGCACCTCGTACATCTATATCGCCCCAAATCGGTA
>NZ_BIML01000061.1 GCF_004001065.1 Paenibacillus xylaniclasticus | reverse complement strand
GTTTAGTGTTTGGTTTGTTGGTTGTATTGTATGACCTTATTGTTAGAGTTGTAAACCCGATCTACATCTTGAATCTGTCATATGTGCTATTAGTTGATTGAAGGATTCATTCGGCACTGGGTAGCCCCCATCAACGTTGTTATCAAAAACGATTTCTCAATGAAGCAATCTTATTAATTTCATATTGATAGTTACATTTTCCTTTAAAATAAGCCTCCATGCTTTTAAAAAACTCATCCGCTCCATCTAATAAAGTCTCAATCAATTCATTTTTTGGTAGTGCTACTTTATAATAGTCGTTAGCTTTTATCTCATACAGCACTTTATCCCCAGATATTGCTTTTAATCGTAGCTTTACTGGTTGGTCAGGAAAGTAAGTCTCCCCTTCCCCTGTATTTAATAAATTCTCTATTACATTTAAAATGTACGCCCATAATTGGTCAACTAAATCCCATAACGTAATATCGAGTAAAGACTGTTCGAAATACTTTAGAGTAATTGCTCCATTTAAATATTCAAAGTCTAATAAATTTTCGAGATTCAATATCTCACGAGTATTTTTAATCTGAACAAAATACTCTTCGACATTGGATTCTATAATTGATAGGTCATTAATTTTTCTGTCCGGTCTACTAATTAAGGTATCTACATAAAACAATTTGCTCACCTACTATTCAGGATAAAATTGACCAACTCTGCCTTTGTTTAAACCAACTACATATTCCACCCCATTATACATTCCCTTTATTTGATAACTAAAGGTCGTACCATTTTTCAATAAGGTGTCCCGATTTTGTTTCATTATAGATTCTATCGCATCTGCCACCTCATCTATTGTCATATCTTTATTCAGAAAGGTCTGTTTTACTTTTATTGATCCATCCCAATAATCGGGATGATGTCTTTCAAGAATATGCTTCATTCCTCGTTTGTCAATTAAGAAGTTTTGATTTCCAAATGTAAGTTTTCGGCTCTGAAAATTGTCGAGAGCATTTACTACTTTGCTTGGTTCAGGTTTGCCCGTCCCCTAAGTAGTAATCTTAAAATCTACTAAAGGAAAGGCGGCAACTGTTTTACCAATTACCACCATTATATCAGCTTGCTTGACGCTCTGTTAGACTTACCGCCCGATACTCGGTCTTGTTCTTCATCATGCTGTAAATGATGTTCACGAGCCTTCTCATGACGCATATCAGAGCTTGCTTCTTGGTCTTGCCTTCTGCTAACTTCCGTTGGTAGAATTCGTAGAAGACGGGATTCCGTTGCTTCTTGTTGTCCCCTTTGGCAACTTGGATTTGCTGGACCGCAAGGTTATGGAAGATGGCGTTCAGTACACGATTACCTTGTCCACTAGCTTGGTCTTTGCCCTTGCCGCCCGAACTAAAGCGTACAGGGGCAATTCCTGCGAATCGGGCTAGCTTGTCGGCATTCGGGAAGCGGCGTATATCTCCAATTTCAGCCACCAGTTCTGCCGCCGTGACAGTGCTAATACCGTCCATCGACTCTAGCCTGTAATCGGTCTGTGTCAGCACTTGCCGAAGCTGTTCCTCGATTTGCTTGATGAGTTCCCGACTTCTCCGCATGTCCTTCACCATGTTGACGATGAGGAAGTCTCTATATTCTTGGAAGTTCCGCTTCGTCTCACCATCTTGCTTCACCAAATCCAATATTTCTCCTGCCTTACGGGTCGAGCAGGTGTTATGACTCGCTTCACGTAAATACTCTGCCAGTTCATCCACCCCCACCGTCAACGCCTGATGCGGTGCAGGATACTTCTCCCAGAAGGCAAGGGCGGCTTTACCGTCAATGTCACAGAAGAACTTCTTGTAGGACGGATAGTGATAGCTTAATTGTTGGTGCATTTGATTCTTCAAACCACTGGCATGTTTGACAATAGCGTTCCGCCTTGCTACCAGTTGACCTAATGTCCAGTACAAGTCTTGCGGATTCGCATCCGGCAGTTCATCGAGCCTTGCAAGGAGTACCTTGGCGATGCAGAAC
This sequence comes from Paenibacillus xylaniclasticus, assembly GCF_004001065.1. GTDB lineage: Bacteria > Bacillota > Bacilli > Paenibacillales > Paenibacillaceae > Paenibacillus_T > Paenibacillus_T xylaniclasticus. The sequence continues at coordinate 4,400 of NZ_BIML01000061.1, read as the reverse complement.
GCATCCCAACTATCACTCTTTTGCGTGGTCGCATGGCTCATTCGTTCGCTGTAGGACAAGGCGGAATTAACTTCCTTGACGTTTTGCTTCTTCTCGACAAGGTGTACAGCTAACGCTCTGCCGTTGCCTCCCGTATCTTCCAACCCATAAACAGGGGTCAAGCCTTTTGGCGTATGCTTCTTGACGAACTTCATCAGATCATCAAAGGCAGACGGTTTATTCTCAATCTGGATTTCACCAAGCCGTTCGTTCCAACAATTGATGATAACCGCCGTATGGTGGGCTTTATGTAAATCCAGACCGACATAGATGTGATATTGCTTGTAATGACTCAAAAGACTTCACCTCTGATTACGGATTCTGTCGTGACTTAGGTAAAGAATAGGGGCAACCTCAGTTCAAGCGTTACTCTTTTGAGCCGCAATGGGACGCAAGCCTCTCTATTCCTTGCCGTGGTTGTCACAAGTTATTTTAGTTCAAACGCCAGAAATGCTTTTGACAATTTTAAATGTAAGAATTCCAAACGTACCTTGTCTTCCAACTGATGGAGGGTTAGCAACACTTCTTCCACCATCCGTTTGTCAAAAATCTCGCCATATCGGTAGATATGGTCAAATATCGCATGTTGGCATTGTTCCAACGTTGCCAATTGCTTGTAGTAGCGGTCTTCGTGCTCGACATAGCCATTGTAGGTTTCCATCTTCTCCATGCCGCCACCGCCTATATAATGGCTTGATGAAGCCCACTGGCTTCAATGCCACCGTAGAGATAAATCCCCTCGTACAACGGGCGGCGATCAAGGATGCGTTTAATCTGTACCTTGGTAAACTTCTTTGCCTGTTGTGTCGTAAAGCCGTCATCATTCATTTGATACGCTAATTGAGATAATGACCAGTCAGGAAATAACTCCTTGAGTTCAAACAATCGCTGTACAGCGGTGGCTTCATCGAGGTTAATTTCGATTACCTTCTGACCTTTCTTCGCTTTGTAGCCGAACGCCGCTCGACCTCCGGCGTAGCCTCCTTGCTGTGCTTTCTTGTTGCGTCCACGACTTAGCTTCATGGAGATTTCTAAGCGTTGGTATGCGTCAAGCAGTTCCATCAGTCCGTTGATTAGGAAGTCTGACGGGTCTTTCTTGAAGATGCTATAAGTTGGCTGTTCGATGCTCTTTACATCCACGCCATGTTTTTTGAACTCTCGATGAACGAGAACTTTCACGATGTCAGACCGCCAGAGACGGCTTGTATTGAGTACGACTACCGTATCCACATCTTGGGCGGCGATTGCCGTCAAGAGGCTCTGAAAACCAATTCTATCCACCTCAAGGGCTTCCTCGTCTATCTTCGCACCACTGATTCCTTCGTCAGTAAAAATGTGAAGTAAGTTCCATCCTTGTTCCTGACAGTAGGAACGGATTTCGTCCTGCTGATAGGATAAGCTGTAGCCGTCTTTGGCTTGTCCTTGTGTCGATACTCGAACATATCCGATGACATTCATGCTATTTCCTCCTCCACCGTTACGATAATTTTGATTAACGTTACTCACTGAATAAATTTTGGACGTACTCTTTTCTTGATATGACAATACTGCTAAACTTGCATTACTTACGATGAATGGAATAGCGATCTTAACGTGACTTATAGTCACATTCTGTACTCTGATTATAAAGTGACTTAAAGTCACTGGTCAAGGAGTTTTTCTTATGTTTAATCGAGAACTATTTGCAGAGCGATTTAAAACCTTGCGTCTCATGAAATCTGTCTCACAGCAGGATATTGCCGCATTCTTGGGGGTTGACAGAACTATCGTTAGTCATTGGGAAAGAGGGACACGAATACCTAGCTTAGAAGTTGCCTACACCTTGGCAGACTATTTTGACGTTAGCCTTGATTATCTAGTTGGACGTTCTGAGTGAAACTTCCCACTACCCAGAAAACATCTACAAGACTCTGAGAGCCGCAACACAACACCGTCCACACTTTGACTTCTATTGTATTAAAATGCCTGTAACGGCTTCCTGTGCGTTCTCAGAGCCATTGAGCGAACCGCCCGATGGGGCGAGGGGAGCGGCGGCGGAACTCTATCTTTGACTCTTGAGTAAAGCATCCGTAAAGAGTTATCCGCTGTCTTTATCATCCATCCAAGAATCAATAATCTCCCCCGAAATCGCAGACCGCCAATGGCGTGTCTGCTGTTTCTTTTTCAAATGATTCTTAGCTTGATTCTTCTTGAATTGAATCTTATTTAATGATTCTTATTAGTGAGACTATCTGACGGTTCGTGACAGACTCTACGTCTACGAATCAGACTCTCTGTCTGGCATTGCCGACCCTCTGTCGAATTCGTGGACACAGAGTCTACAGCCTTCATTTCTTGCTTTTAACCGACTATATGACGGCTATCTGGACAGAGAGTCCGCTGAAATAACAGACTCTCCATTATTGACCGTTAACATCTGGCGGAAATCGTTTGGCAAATACGGTCATCAGGAACTGAGCATAGCTATCCAAGATTTCCTTCTCGGCAAACTTCTCATATGGAAAGCGTCTCTCATGCAGTTTTTCGAGTCGGGTAGTATACGCCTTGTAGTCGTCGCTCTTGACGGTCTCTTGAATCCACAAGGTCAGTTCTCTCTCGTTTACCTGCTTCCTCACACCTCCAATGAACTCATGAGTCTTCTCTGACACGAGCAAATACGGATGAACGTGAAGATAGTTCGGCAAGTAGTAGGCATTGTTCTTGCTCTGACTGACCAGAATCAGCTTTTTCTCTGTCAATCTTGCGATATGACGCTCTACGGACTTGGAACTGCATCCGAGATTTCGGGCTATCATTTCGATGGTGGGGTAGCACTGGCTCTGGTCGCTCATATAAGCCACTAGGTCAACGAGAATCAGCTTCTCATACGGACTTAAACCGTAACACCGATGGATTTTATGCGGCAGAATGGTGTATCCCTTGTGATGCCCTGTAAAGTTACTCTCCTTGGCAACCTCATCCATGTACGTATTAGCGGCTTTGTTATTCTTAGTCAACCAGAAGTCATTGTACTTCGCTTTCATCTGCAATCCCTTCCTTCTTGTGCTGTTATGCCGCCATCGGGCGGCTATGGAGTAGGGAAGGCGGCTAGCCTGACACATATCCTTACCTGTTTATGTAAACTGGTCGTCACCAGATTGTTCGTTCACGATAATCATCGCGGCAAGTAGCCAGATTGTTGCGGACAATTTGCAGATAAGTCCTGACAATATTAATTGTCGTGCTATCCACCCTAGAAGGTGCGATATATTACCTTCTCATCTTCCCTATCGTAGTGGCGTAATTTACAGTTGCGATTGATTTCAAAAAACTGTGAGAAAGCGAAGATAACAAAAAACAGGTTAATCATGGTGGTATCTGACCATAATCAACCTGTTCAATGTAACGCAATAGCGTTATTTAGGGTATAAAAGTAAAGCGTTGATGTGCGTACAACCGAAATCGAGAAATCTTCATACGGGTATTACATAGGTTAAATCTGTTATTGGTTGAATGATGAATTCATTCGGCACTGGGTAGCCCCCACTAACTAAAACTTAAAAATCTTCATCCCAGTTCTCTTTAGCTTCACTGAGTCTTTCGGATAAAAAATCATAAAAATCGTTTGCTCGTTTCCCACTGAACCCTGCTACTCTATCCCATGATATTATAGGACATTCGCCATCCAATAAATTTCCTGTATCAAGGCAATAAAAGAATTCGTCACAGTCTTCAATTACAATGTATTCCGATGGTAGTCCGAGATTGCGGAGTCTTTCAGTATTTGATACAACAGAAGGGATTGCTGATTTCCCACATCCTAGGATATCTACACCAAAGAGTCCACCTGAACCATAGTTTTTTAGAAACCATTTATAACTCTTCGGAAACACAACATTTAGTTCATCTTCGATTTTTGTAATTTCTGTGTCAGAGACTCCACCAGTAAAATCAGTATCGTCAACGTGATCTTGAATAAAGGCATTCAATTCGTTTCGTTCCAATTCTTATCCCTCCTTGAAAATTATCAATATCTTACTCTTTTCCTTCTAGTTGCTTGGCTCTCCATCTCCAGTACTTCGACCTAAAATTGTTGTACTGTTTTTCTAATGCAGGATTATTTCTAAAACTACCGCCGTTTTCAACTAGCCCATGCAATATTTTACTATATTCATCATGTAAACTCGCAGGTAATTCTACCATAGGACCAGGTTCTAATTGGATTGTATGATGAAGTTCTACTTTCGTACCATCTTTCCAATAAGGCGGTCTACCTTTTTTCATTAATTCAAGGTTTGTTAATCCAGTTTCAGGGTCAACTCGATTCCAATCAATATCACTTCTCTGATATACACGCCTACTAATATCTTTCGTCTGTCCAT
>NZ_BIML01000060.1 GCF_004001065.1 Paenibacillus xylaniclasticus | reverse complement strand
CGTTCGTTTCTCTCACCGGCGTCGTTTCTCTCGGCCGGAATTAGAATATACCATGGATTGTTTGATTTGCGCAACCCCTTTTTAATAATTTAATCAAAATAAAACGGTAGCAACTTAAAAGGGATCCTATATTATGTGCGTCAGCGATTTTGTCTACGGAAAGTCGTACGTTCTCCATGCGTTCCCTCTAGCAAAGCTTTTGACGAATTTACCGCTTGTATTATAGGAATTAGAGAAATAGTGGCTAGCCTTTAACACATGACCTTCCCGTTGTTAAATTTTCAGTTAAGTTCTGACAATATAGTGGTCGGACTCTCCGATAGATTAAATGCGAAGTTCCTGACACTATATCCATCGCAGTGTCCTTTCGTAAAGCTGCGATTAATTTCAAAATCCTGCGAGAAAACGAAAATAACAAAAAAGGTCAATCATCGTGGTATCTGACCATAATCGACCTGTTTAAAAATTCAAACTCGATGTGCGTACAATCGAAATGACGAATACTTTATACGGATATTACATGGGTTATGTTAGTCATACCTTAAACTGAAAGCAGGCACTGACAGATTAGCAGTGCCTGCTTATTGTATAACCAGCTGATTAGCCCCTCATTCGATAAAGATTTCGATAGCCGAGCTCTTTGGATACGAGTTCGGCATTTTTTTTAACAAGGCAGCTGTACTGTTCGATCTTCTCCGGGGTAAACCGTATGGATGGTCCTGCACAATTCAACGATCCGATAACTGTATTCTCGTACGAAAATATCGGTGCAGCAATACCTGTAGTCCCTTCCGTCGCTTCGCCTGACGTAACGGCATAACCACGGTTGCGGATGATTTCCAGCTCCTGCTCGATACCTTCACGGGTTAACGGCTTTAATGAAGGAATGCTGCTCCAATCTACGTCTTGCAGCAAGCGATCTCTAGCGTTCTGCGGCATGAAAGCCAGAATGACCCGATTCGAAGCACCTATGAACAGCGGGAGCCTTAAGCCGATCGGCTCGGATATTTTTAGAACCTGCGGCGAATCAATGCTGTCGATATATACGCCTTCTGTATTTTCTCTAGCCGCCAAATATACCGTTTCCTTCGTTTGACGAGACAGCTGCTCCATGTAAGGGCGGGCAGTCGACCGAAGCATTAGGCTATCCCACATGAGGAACCCATATTTCATAATGGAAAGGCCAAGCTTATATTTCTTCGTCTTCTGATTTTGCGTCACAAATCCGTGCTCGGCAAGTGACCCAAGAATACGATGTACGCTTTGAACTGGCATATCAAGCTCGCGGCTTATTGCCGTGACGCTTACCTCCCGTTCGCTGCCTTGAGGCACAAGATAATCCAATATATGAATCGCCTTTGAGATGACGGACATATGCGGCTCCTCCTTAGCGAATCAATAATGCCATTCTATAATGTCACGTTACATAACATGAGTTTATTATAACTGACATGGAGGCAGAATGGAATCGTGTGACTTTCAATTATCCAATAGAAAATATACGAATCCATTGGATTTCACAGCGCATCAATGTCAATATACTTATCATAAAACAAACTCCACCCTTCGTATCAAGGCTGGAGTTCGCAAGAGCTTATGAAGAGGCTGCAATCTGATCAAGCATTGTATGGAGCATTCGGAACGACTCCTCGCTGCGGCTATACCCGGCACGAATCCGTTCTGCGCTGTGAATATACGGAGCATCGACCATTTCATCGGCCCATTTGTCCATCATTTGCTCAATGCAGGACGGCGTCGTTTCCAGATGAAACTGTAAGCCTACTACACGATCCCCCCAAGCAAACGCTTGATGACCGCATGCTTCTGATCGTGCAAGCCAACGAGCGCCAGGAGGAAGCTCGAACGTATCGCCATGCCATTGGAACGAAAAGAACTGATCAGGCATCCACGATGTCCATGGATGGGAGTCCTCCGTGCGCGAAATAAGGTGCCACCCAATTTCTTTGACAGAATGCCTATAAGCTTTCCCGCCAAGAATCTCAGCCAGCATTTGTGCACCTAGACAGATGCCTAATATTTTTATCCCCTGCTCTACTGCTTTCCGAATAAATGCCTTCTCTTCCCTTAACCACTCATATTTATCATCATCATAAGCGCTCATAGGCCCGCCACAAATGATTAGAAGATCGGTATCTGCAAGCCATGCTATGTTGATTCCACACGCAGGGTCCGTAATTCGAAGCTGATGCCCGTTCTGCTCCGCCCACTGCTCGAACGCCGTTGGATCATCGAAATCATAATGTTTAAACGCCAGTACCTTCACCATATAATAACCCTCCTCGACGATGTACGAATGACAATGGCTGCTGTCGATAGAGCTATTGTATAGGATTGATCGACATGTAACAGTATTCATTTCTCGAATAATGGGATAAACGAATAAAAACGATTCAGCATTTGATATCAAAACATAAAAAAGGCCGAATGGACAATGTCCACTGGCCTTCTCTTTCCCAAGATCTTCGTTCAGAATACTTCCCTTAATGCCGTGGGAGGTAGCTGTTATAGGCTTGGAATTGGTTGTTGGCATAAGCAGCACTCGATTGAACTGGCGTATGAGATAACTGAGAGCAGATGCCTCCGATTTGCTGCAGCTGTTGGATGGCGGTTTGATGGCCTTGCAGTGCAGTTTGAATAATTTGCGCCGCTTGATGCTCACGTTGAGCAATTTGCTGCAATTGAGCCGCATTCTCCTGTTCCTGCTTCAATAGCTGCTGATAGGTCGCCGATGCTTGCTGCGTCTGTTGAATCAACTGATGCACAAGCTGCTCGCAATGTGCAAGCTGCTGCGAATAGGTCTGCTGATACGAGTTCGATTGCTGAAACATTGAGAATAACCTCCGTAACAATTTAATTTGAATTTAATTGAAAAGGATCATCCCTCCATGGAAGCCCTTGGATATTATGTGATCATTCTTAATCATTTATACGCGGCCTCGCCGGATCACAGTTAGGATGCGGTACCAGGCCGTCAGCGGCTAGCTTTGTTAAATAGTAGCATTCTTCTCTGGCCATATGATCGGGCATAAGCGGAGAGATAATATCTAGTGTCTCAGAGGTCAGTTGCAGCTCCTCAATCTCTTTCAAAAATTTAATAAATAATTGCATCTCATAATCGATTTCGCGGTGAAACCTGCGGTAGGCAGGGAAATCCTTCAAATTAGTACGCATGTACCCGACCATTTCGACGGCTTTTAAATAAAGTGCCTTAAAATGCTTCTCGAATTTAGCGCTTCGATGAATAAGCCTTTGTTCCACCCGATCAAAATCCATCACGAAGGTTCCGGCATGTCCGGCAGCATCAGGCAGCCAAACCAAATCGTAATGAAGCGGATCGTATCTGGGCACCGCATGCCCGATGTGCAGTGCATTCAATATACGGAGATACTTGTCCAGCTCATTTACCATATGGTTAATAAAGGTCGGCGGCAATTCAAAGACCAATCTGCCTGTCAATTGCCGTTCCAGCAGCGATAGCTTAAAGCTTCTCAGCTGAGCTGCAGCCTGAAAGGCTTGATGTATCAGTTCATTCATACCTGTTGAACGCGTGCGGGCAGCATAAAGCAGTTGATCAAATGTTATCATCCAGAGATAGGCTTGCCGTATGTCTTGGTGCTCCTTAGGGGACAACGCGTGATAAATAAAACGGGCATGATCACCAAGAATTTGCAGCCAGAAACGATGCTCGAACCACGCTTCTTCTGCCCCATGAACGGGCAATGCAGCAGATGTTGAGGTCATAATCCGCCTCCTGCCAAAATGATTATGGTTAACGTTATGCCCCGTTGAACCGAAACAGTACAGACAGCAAAAAACCGCTCAGATTTGAGCGGTCGAGCATAGACAAGCTTCCCTTTCATTGTCCTTCTTTATGGTGCTTCCGATCTGCCGTCGAAGGTACGCTGCACCTTGTCCATCATCTCGCTGACGGCTTCGCTCATCAGATCGGTCGGGCTAGAGTCCTCATGATTCTTCGGCGTATTAATACCGGCTGCCGTATTAGCGGTTTCATTGTTGATTGGACTTACTTTCTCTTCACGGCCCTTATGATTACTACTCATCATCTACCCACCCTTGATTATTGAATCAACGGTAGTGTGCCCAACAGATTCGATTTATACAGCAAGCGTGACCGACTAGAAACCGTATTATTCGATTATCGAGAGCTTCTCCATATAATGGAGCGTCAACTCCGGCTTGACGGCAACCTGCTTAACCATTGTATATCCAAGCTTCTCATAGAACCGGATGTTACGGACGCTCTTGCTGCCGGTGAACAATTCATAGCGACCACATCCAGCAAATGCTACCTCAATAGCACGCATGAGCTGTTTTCCGATTCCTCGGTTTTGATAATCCGGATGGACAATCAACTTACCAATTCGGCAAGTTCCCTCATCCAAACATGCTCGAACAGAACCAATAATAATACCTAACCCAACGACCTTCAGAAAGATATGATCCCTGAACTGCTGCCGAACCTGTTCGAGCGTTTGACAGAGCGGTTCAAGCTGGTAATCGTTATATAACAGCGCTTCACTTTGATAAGCTATTCTTTGCAAAGCAAGAATCTCTTCTGCATCTTCCAGCACAGCCGGTTCAATGTTCATCCTGCCCGCTCCTATTGGTTATTCGCATTGGTTTTACAGGTTGATCGTTTTAATCACTCTTGCTGGATTACCACCGACCACGACGTTGTCCGGCACATTGCTTGTAACGACAGCTCCTGAGCCGATGACGACGTTATTGCCGATAGTTACTCCCGGATTAAGAATGGCACGTCCGCCAATCCATACGTTATCACCGATTGTTACAGGAATGCCATACTCTGCCCCCGATATCCGTTCCTGTACGTTAAGCGGATGCGTAGCCGTATAGATGTGGACGCCTGGTGCCAATAAGCAGTTATCCCCGATCCGAATTTCACATACGTCCAGCATGACACAGTCAAAATTCGCATAAAAATGGTTACCAACATGAATGTTATAGCCGTAATCACATCGAAAAGTAGGCTCAATATATATTGAGTCTCCCATTGAGCCGAGCAGCTCTTGCAGCAGTTCCTTTCGCCGCTCATATTCCGTCTCAAGCGTTTCATTATATAGCCTGGTCAACCGTCGCGCATTGAGCCTCTCCTGAAGGAGTTCAGGGTCGCTGGCCAAATACAGTTCTCCGTCAAGCATCTTCTGTTTCTCCGTTTTGCTTCCAGGCATCGATAACATCCTTTCAGATCAAAAACTTGAGATCGTCTCAATGTCCGCTATAAGAGTGTTCGTAATATGCCTCCCAACCTCTTGCGTACGATGATGGATAAAAAAATGTCCCCCTTGAAAACGGTGAATCGAGCATGTAGAAGTAGTAACGGCCGCCCACGCTGATGCTTCCGCTTCCGTATTGTCCTCATCTCCATATAGAACTTCGACCGGAATACGAAGTAAGCCTTTAGCAAGCTCGTAACGATAAGTTTCTACGATGCGGAAATCGGCTCTAAGGATCGGAATGAACATTTCGGCCAATTCCTTATGTTGAAATACTTCTATCGGCGTCCCCTCATAGGCCATGATGGCCTGAATAAACTCATCCTCCGGCAGTGCATGAACGATCCTTTTCGAGTGTGGAAGATGTGGAGCTTTTCTGCCAGAAACAAACAGCCGTGTAGGTGGAACATTGCGCTCTTGTAATGTTCTGCACACTTCAAAAGCAATCAAGCTCCCCATACTATGCCCGAAAATCGCGTAAGGACCGCTGTAATCCGACAATTCATGTTCGATTATACCTGCAGCATCCTGCGCAGCGGCATCGATCCCATCATAGAAGGGCTCTCCTATTCTTCTGCCTCTTCCCGCCAATTCGACTGGTACAATCTCAATGTCTACGCCAGGATAGGTTATATACTTCGACCAACGACTGTATATGTTCGCACTCGCACCAGCATAAGGCAAACAAAACAGCTTCATCTTAGGCACCATGCTTTACAACCAAACCTTTCTGCTTGAAGATTGCTATCTCTATAATGACTTTATACTATTTTATAGATATGGAAAAGATGATTCCTTATTACATGGAAGTTTTCGACACGAAAAATATTTCATTATTGCGCTCCGAATGGGTTATCTCAATCATCTGCGTTCGAATCAATGCCCATACTGTGAGGACAGATTATCAACTTTTATTTACTATAAGTACTTTTTAATGTAAAATGTACATTCGAATCCTAAAACAGAGTCTCTGGAGCAAAGCATTATTTTCAAATAAAAAATTGGTGGAGGAAGACAATCATGAAGTGGCTTAAACCGCTTTTTTGGGTCACAGATATCGGATTCATTGCGTATTGGCTCGTCACTTTTTTTCATATCATTCCAGACGAGTATGCATTCAAAGATTACAATATTTCGATAATGGTAGATTGGAATTGGTCATTCTTTCCCTTAGATATCCTTATCTCAATTACGGGGCTGACGAGTCTTTATTACCACAAAAGAAATAGACACGTATGGAAACATTACGCCCTCATCTCACTCGTCCTTACTTTTTGTTCGGGCTTGCAGGCTATTGCGTTCTGGGCGTTCAGCGGAGATTTTGATCTGATATGGTGGGCGGTTAATCTCTATTTACTCCTATACCCGATATTCTTTATCGTCGGATTCCTTAGAAAGCTAGGTCATCACCCAACCGTTAACGACGCTACGATCAAGCGTTATATGCAGCAGCACCGTAGTTAGCATAAATATAGAAGATATGAATATATCGAAATGAAATAGTTGTAAGAAGAAGTATGCAAAAAACCTCCTGGCATCAAGTTGCCCGGAGGTTAATTTATGTATTGAATGGTGCCGGCGATAGGAGTCGAACCCACGACCTACTGATTACAAGTCAGTTGCTCTACCAGCTGAGCTACACCGGCACATGAAGGTTGCACCTTCAAAACTGGATGCGAATGCTGAAGCCTTAACTGCTTACTTATGTTT
>NZ_BIML01000059.1 GCF_004001065.1 Paenibacillus xylaniclasticus | reverse complement strand
GACGGAGACGGAAGCGCGTCTTGCAGCGATCTGGCAAGAGGTGCTGGGTATCGAGCGAGTAAGCGTCACGGATGATTTCTTTGTGCTGGGCGGTCATTCCATAAAGGCGATGGAGCTCGTTTCAAGGGTGCGTAAGGAGTTTGCGAAGGATTTTACTTTGCGAATGATGTTCGAATCTCCAACAATCGAAGGGACAGGCCATCGGCTGTCTGAATTAACTAGCGAGCTGTATTCGATCATTCCAAAAGTCCAACAGCAGTCTTATTATCCATTATCTTCTGCTCAGACAAGATTGTTTGTTGCTTACGAGATGGACAGACTGAACACCGCCTACAATATGCCTGCCGTTATTGAACTGAAAGGAACATTAGATAGAGAGCGTGCGGAGCAGGCGGTGCTGGCCCTAATAGAACGGCATGAAGCACTTCGAACGACATTTGAGCCGATTGACGGAGAGATCGTGCAGAAGATTCATGCTACGGCTTCTTTTTCGATCGATCTTATTTCCATTAGCTCAGATGAGCAATTAACGACGATTATTCAAGAATGGGTGAGGCCATTTGATCTGAGTCATGCTCCATTAGTTCGAATTGCACTGGTTGATTGGATTGATGACCGGTATTTTATGTTATTCGATATGCATCATATCATTTCGGACGGAGTGTCCATGAACATCTTCATTCGAGAGTTTATAGCTTTATATAATGGACAAACGTTAAGTCCGTCTTCAATTCAATATAAAGATTACGCAGTGTGGCAAAAGGATCAATTGAAGAGCGGAAGGCTTGAACGTCAGGAAAAGTATTGGCTGAAAAACTTTTCTGAGGAGCCTTCTACATTCGAGTTTCCAACCGATTACCCGAGACCTGTATCGGAAAGTTACGAAGGGAATCGACTGAACTATGTGCTGGATAAAGGGATTACAGAAGGCCTGAAACAGATGGCACAGCTAACGGAGAGTACACTTTTTACAGTGTTGCTTGCCGCATATAAGGTTTGGCTTTCCAAATGGAGCGGACAACTGGATGTAGTATCTGGAATCGTAACGTCAGGTCGAAGCCGTCCGGAAACGGAAGATGTGATCGGGATGTTCGCTGTCACCTTGCCGCTGCGTAGTCGACTCAATCTGGATCTGAAGTTTACAGATTTTGTAGTGCAAGTGAAGGAGAATATGCTGGAAGCACTTTCGAATCAAGAGTATCCAATGGAAGAGCTGATTAGTAAAATCGGCACTCGCAAGGCTGCGGGGCGCAATCCTTTGTTCGATAATGTATTCTCTATGAACAATCTTCCTGTTTCTCGATTTGAATTAACCGGTTTGGAAGCAAAGCTGGGAAGTGTAGAGCAACGAATGTCCAAATTTGATCTCATGTTTGCAATGGCGGAAATACCGGAAGCATCGGTGGTGAATGCTGCTATCGAATATAAAACGGCTCTATTTTCCGAGTATACCGTTCGCAGCATGTGGTCAAGCTTTGAAGCTGTGTTGCTTCAAATAATCGAGTATCCAGAGTGTCAGCTTGGAGAACTCGTTCAAGCTGAAAGAAAAGCTGATCCTACTAATGTATTCGGTCAATTGACGGATTTGTTCTAAATTAGGCGTGGAGGATGAGATCCATGAACCGCAAAACCTATGAGAGTATCCAGGAGTTTACACCGATTTCTGCAGCATCGAGAAACTATTGGACTCAAAAATTGAATGGAGAGTGGATTGCCGGTAAAATCCCTGCTGTTAACAAACAGCAGGGTGCGTCAGGAAGAGACTGTCGTTTGTTCGAGCTTCCTCCTGAGCTAGCTTCTGCTTTCATAGAAAAAACACAATACTCCGATCATTGGTTGTTTATCATCCTCACTTCCGGCGTTCATTATTTGATTTCGCGATTTATCGGAAAGCAAGATATTACTATTGGCATACCTGTACTGGCTGCTTCTGATTCTATTAATGAACGTCTTGTACTGCGCTCCGTTGTTCGCGAGACAGATTTGATGAAAGACTATATTAATGAAATCAAACAAGCGATTGCCGAAGCGAATGAATATGCGGATTGTTCGATTGAATACCTGCGCCAAGTTCATAACCGTCCGTTATACCACGTTCTTGTGATGCTGGAGCCAATACACGGGCTGGAGTCAATCGAAAAGGATAATTGTGAACTGAAGTTCATGTTCTCGCACGTGGCAGACGGTAGAATTGTGCTGAAGGTAGATTACGACAACGTACTGTATGATGGTGATTACATCGACAATCTGTACAGATATCTTATTAATTACGTAAAAGCATTCATACATGATCCTAACGTACCAATTTCGGCCGTTGATTTACTGGATGAATCCGATAAACGTCTACTGCTATCCGACTTTAATATTAATGGAGAATCGGATAGCACGAGTCTAAACATGGATTTGGTAAGAACATTCGAACAAACGGTAAATGACTTTCCCGATCGTATTGCAATCATAGATCAACATATTCAATTAACCTACAAGCAACTGAACGAACGGGTCAATAAGCTGTCACGAATGATTAGGCAAGCCGGAGAGGACTCTATAATCGGCATTCATACCGAGCGATCTGTAGAGATGATCGTCGGGATTCTGGCTGTGTTAAAGTGCGGAGCGGCTTACTTGCCGCTCGACCCTGCATACCCTCAGGAACGATTGCAGCAAATGATAAATGATTCAGGGATTAAGCTTTTGCTGTCGGTACATCCAGAATTAGTAGAAGGGTTGAATTTTGCGGGTCGCATATTATTTATTGGTGAGGAATTGTATGGTCTCTTCGATTCGAGTAATTTAAATATTTCTATTGCTCCGGATGATGTGGCTTATGTAATGTACACTTCTGGCTCAACCGGTAAACCGAAAGGGATCAGAACAACGCATAAGAACATTTTACGTGTTGTATCAAATACGAATTATATTCAAATACGACCGGATGACGTTCTGTTGCAATTATCTAGCTACGCATTCGACGGCTCAACTTTTGAAATATTCGGTGCGCTGCTTAATGGAGCGTCATTGGTTATCGCAGAGAAAACGCAACTGTTGGATGCTGCACACATAGAGAGATTAATTACGAACTATCAAGTCAGCGTTGTGTTTTTTACAACTGCTCTATTTAATGCGATTGTCGAACTTAATGCTGATGTGCTTAGTACGGTCAGAAAAATACTTGTCGGCGGAGAACAAGCATCGGTTCGTCATATGCAGAAAATGGGCGCCTCTCTGCCTGCCGGTACGTTAGTGAATGTATACGGTCCAACGGAATGCACAGTATTTGCAACCTATTATGAAGTGACCCCTGACGTAATAAATATGGACAACATTCCGATTGGCAAGCCGCTTTCCCATACCCAACTGTATATTCTGGATTCCGCGCTGAATTTGCTTCCGCTGGGCGCGATTGGAGAATTGTGCATTGGGGGCGCCGGACTAGCGCAAGGGTATTTGAATCAACCAGATTTGACAGCCGAGAAATTCGTGACTAGTCCCTTCGTCCCGGGAGAGCGTATTTACCGAACGGGAGACTTTGCGCGCTGGTTGCCGGACGGCAATATCGAGTATATCGGCCGACGTGACAATATGGTGAAAATTAGGGGTCATAGAATAGAGCTTGAGGAAATCGAAAAGGTGCTCTCGTCTCATGATCTAGTTAGAGAAGCGGTAGTCATTGTACGGGAGGATGAGCCGGGAAACAAATATTTGTGCGCTTATGTAACGGGCGATGGAGAAAAGTCCGTTTCAATTTTGCGTGAATATATGGCGTCTGTCCTCCCAGATTATATGGTTCCAGCTTTTATTGTGGTCATACAGAGTCTTCCATTGACCCCTAATGGTAAGGTAGACCGCAATAGACTTCCGAAACCGCATTCCTATGCAGGGCGCAATCAGGAATATGTGGCTCCGCGGAACGAGATTGAGCAGCTCTTAGCCTCCTTATGGGAGGATGTGCTCCACATCGATAACGTGGGGATTCATGATAACTTCTTCGAGCTTGGCGGAGACTCAATCAAAGCGCTGCAAGTGTCTGCTAGACTTCATCAGCTTGGGCAACGGTTGGACATGAAGCATATGCTTCGTCAAGCTACGATAGCGAGTGTCACCGAGCATATTGAGCCATTGACTCGTCAAATTAACCAGGCGGCTGTTGAAGGGGAAGTATCGCTGACCCCAATCCAGTCATGGTTTTTCGAGCAGCAATTTACGGAAGCCCATTATTGGAATCAGGCCGTAATGCTTTATGGGAAGTGTGGATTCGATGAAGCGGTGCTGGAACAGGTGCTGCAGGAAATCGTTGTTCATCATGATGCTCTTAGAATGACCTTTGTCACAGATAAAACCGGAAGCGTAAGGCAGTATAACTCTGGCAGCAGCATCAGTAGACCGATTTTGGAGGTTGTATCTGTTCCTGTTTTAGATGAAGAGCAAACACACGTTTTTATTAAAGAGGAAGCGGAGAGAATACAACGAAGCTTGATACTGGAGCAGGGACCGTTAATTCGATCTGCACTCTTTCGGACAGACAGCGGGGATCACCTGTTAATCGTCATTCATCATCTCGTGGTAGATAGTGTATCATGGAGGATCCTTTTAGAAGATTTGGCATTTGGATATGGTCAAGCAATACAAGGGAATAGAGTGACATTGCCAGCCAAAACGGATTCATTTCAGAAATGGTCCGCACACTTAATGTCATATGTGAAGAGCGGTGCGATTCAGCAAGAAATAAATTATTGGGAGTCTATCGATAAGCTTCCAGTTTTGACTTTACCGAAAGATGGAGTTTCCAAACTGCGTACTCAGGCTCACACAGGTCGGGAGCAAATCCTTTTGTCCAAAGAGGAGACGGAGCAGCTGCTCAAATATGCTCATCGAGCTTACAATACTCAAATTAATGATTTGCTATTAACAGCATTGGTTCTTACGGTACGAGATTGGGTCGGCGACGGAAATGTACTTGTAGGACTGGAAAGCCATGGTCGGGAATCATTGGGAGAGGACATCGATATTTCCCGGACAGTCGGGTGGTTTACAAGTCTATATCCTGTCGTAATCAGCTTGTCAGATAGCAATGATCTGGGCCATCATATTCGGAATGTGAAGGAAACCCTTCGTCGTACACCTCATAACGGTATCGGTTACGGTTTAATCAAATACACGGGGATAAAGCCTCTTCAGCTTCGTCCTGAGTTGGTGTTCAACTATCTTGGTCAGTTCGACACGGATACTTCGACGGAATGGTTTGAGCCTTCTCCGTTCAGCACTGGGGCGAGCGTGAGTCCTCGTTCGGAGCAAGTAAATTCATTAGAGCTGGTCGGAATGGTTGCGCAGGGAAGGATGCAATTTCAAATCACGTATCTGAAGGACGAGTTTACAGAAGCTACGATGAACAGGTTTGCAGAACGTTTTGTTAACCTACTTCGAGACATTGCTGCTCATTGCATCTCAATGAAGACAACCGTGCGGACGCCTAGTGATGCTGGTAATTCATCGCTAATATCGCTTGCCGAGTGGGACAAGCTTTCCAATACCTTTGGGAGCGGACGCATCGTTCACTTTTATCCTCTCTCGCCAATGCAGGAAGGGATGCTGTTCCATAGCTTGAAAGACCGTCATTCAGGTATGTATATCACACAGCTGCGCGTAAAGCTTTTTGGGCAGCTGGATACAGAGGTGCTTGAATCCAGTTTTAATCGGCTCATCGACCGATACGATATTTTTCGAACGTCCTTCTGGCACGAGGGAGTTAGACAACCGCTGCAAGTCGTATTAGATCAACGCTTTATTCCGGTCCTCAGTGAAAATTTGATTGAGCTGGATCAAGTAAGCCGTGAAAGATACATAGAACAATATTGTGAGGAGCAGGTTACACGCGGGTTTGATTTGAGTAATGAGCCTTTGATGCGTGTTATTGTCTTCCAAATCGGCGAACAAGAATATGAAATGGTGTGGACGCATCATCACATTCTGATGGATGGCTGGTGCCTAGGCGTTGTTATTAGCGAGATGTTGGCTATATATTCATCTGAAAAGAATGGAACGACTATGACACTCAAACCTGCTCAGTCCTACAGTCGATTTATTGAATGGCTAGGGACGCGGGATGTACAGACAACGCGGGCATATTGGAAAGCTTATCTGGACGGGTATGAGCATGTGACGGTATTGCCAGGCACACAAGGCAAGAATACCGGCTATCGTCGGGCTGAAGAGGTTTTGACGCTAGATGAGGATATGACTCAACGATTGATGAATTTGGCAAGCAAGCATCAGGTAACGCTGAATACACTGCTTCTAACAACATGGGGCGTCTTGCTGCAAAAATATAATGATGCAGATGATGTTGTATTTGGCTCTGTCGTGTCCGGCCGTCCAAGTGAACTGGATGGAATTGAGACGATGGTAGGTTTGTTCATAAATACGGTGCCTGTGCGAATCCGTTCATCGAAAGTTCAAACCTTTGCTCAACTGCTTCAGCAAGTTCAGCGTGATCAATTGACTTCAAGCGGACACGAATACTTCCCTCTGCACGAAATTCAATCATTAACACCGCTGAAGGGCAAGCTGATTCAACAAATAATGGTGTTCGAAAACTATCCGGTAGAACATGGAGTCCAGCAGAGCGTACAAAATTTGGGTTTAGGCTTTGAAGTCGACAAATTAACGGTACAGGAGCAGACAAATTATCATTTTTATGTTTCGATTCAACCTGGAAGAAGCCTTAACATTTTTTTGAGATATAACGGTGAAATATATGATGCGGAAGACATTACCCGTATCGGTAAGCATTTTTGCGAGGTGCTCCATAATATTGCTCGTAATCCTGACCAATTAATATCGGAAATCGGGATTTTGACAGACGGGGAAAAGCATCAATTGTTGAATGTATTTAATGCGACAGAAGCTCCGTATACGAAGGAGAAGACGCTGCACCAGATGTTCGAGGAGCAGGTGGAACGTACACCGGATCGAATTGCGGTGGTCAGCGAAACGGAACAGGTTACGTATCGTGAACTGAATGCTCGGGCAAACCGGCTGGCGCGAAAGCTGCGGAAGCGGGGCGTTAAGGCGGACAATCGTGTTGGTCTGCTCGCAGAGCGGTCTGTGGAGATGATTGTAGGAATCTTTGGCATTCTGAAAGCAGGCGGAGCCTACGTGCCGATTGACCCGTCGTATCCGCAGGAGCGAATGGCTTACATGCTAAGCGACAGCGGAAGCCAGTGGCTGGTTGGGAACAGGCATCTGCTGGATAAAGTGAAGTTTGCCGGAGAGAAATTGGAGCTTAGGGAAGTATCGCTAGTCGGAGAAGAAGTTGGGAATCTGGAAGCGATTAACGACTCTCGCCATTTGGCGTATGTTATTTACACCTCAGGTTCAACGGGGCTGCCGAAAGGAGTCATGGTCGAGCATCGTTCGGTTATTAATCGGCTCGTGTGGGCGCAGGAACAATATCCGCTGCAAGCGGATGATGTAATTTTGCAGAAAACGTCATTCGGTTTTGACGTGTCGGTATGGGAATTGATGTGGTGGTCGCTGTACGGGGCGAGAGTGTGTCTGTTACCTGTTGGGGCAGAGAAGGACCCGGCAGCCATAATAGAGACGGTGCGGAAGCACAAGGTTACGATTATGCATTTTGTTCCATCGATGCTTCGGCTATTTGTGGCGTATACAGACAGTCAGGAGAAACTTGCATTACTGTCGAGCTTGCGAAAGATATTTGCAAGCGGAGAAGCGCTGCTTCCCGATCAAGTGAACGCCTTCCGGCACAGCCTTGGGGAGGTAAATGGAACTCAGCTGATTAACATGTACGGACCGACAGAGGCAACAGTTGAAGCCACCTATTACGAGTGCATGGAAAATGAGGATGTTCTTCTTGTGCCGATTGGTCGTCCTATTTCTAACGTTCGGTTATATATTGTCAATACCGATAACCAGTTACAGCCTGTGGGTGCACCTGGAGAAATATGTATAGGTGGAGATGGCGTGGCGCGGGGC
>NZ_BIML01000058.1 GCF_004001065.1 Paenibacillus xylaniclasticus | reverse complement strand
CTGTCGATGGATAAGCTGGATCGTATACCGCCAAAGTGTCAGAAGCTATATCCGCTTTCTCCCATGCAGGAAGGAATGTTATTTCATTCCTTGCTTGAAAAATCGGACGCCTATTTCGAACAGAAAGTGCTGTATGTGCAAGGCGTAATCGATACGGACTGTTTCGAAGAAGCCTACAAATGGATTGTGGATCGTTACGAGGTGCTGCGTACGGTATTTATTTACGATGGGATTGAAAAGCCGCTCCAAGCAGTACTGTCAGAACAGGATATCGAGTTGACGTTGAAGGATTTGTCTGCTCTACCGAGGGAACAGCAGGAGAAGCTTATTGAGAACATGCTGTTGGAAGATCGCAACAGAGGGTTTGACTTGAGTACGGACATCTTGATGCGCTTTATGCTTATCCGGACAAGCCCGCGATCCTACGTCATCGTCTGGAGTAACCACCATATCATTATGGACGGTTGGTGCCAAAATATCATCATGCGGGAATTTATCCAATTCTATAGCAGCTTGAGAAATGGCACCCCTCTGCAATTGGGAGAGGTTTACCCATATAGCGATTATATTGATTGGCTGGTATGCAAGGACAAGGGAGAAGCACTGGCATACTGGAAGTCGTATTTGATGGACTATACAGTTAATCCGGAATTGCCTGGCCGACGCACGGGGCAGCAGCCATATATACACCGTGAGGAAACGCTGCAGATAGAGGGAGAACTGACCCGCAGGTTGGAGGAGATCGCAAGACAAAATCAAGTAACGCTTAACACGATGATGCAAACGTTGTGGGGAATTGTACTAGCTAAGTACAACCACATCGAGGATGTCGTATTTGGAGCAGTCGTGGCGGGTAGACCTGCAAATTTGACCGGTGTAGAGCACATGATTG
Source organism: Paenibacillus xylaniclasticus (assembly GCF_004001065.1). GTDB lineage: Bacteria > Bacillota > Bacilli > Paenibacillales > Paenibacillaceae > Paenibacillus_T > Paenibacillus_T xylaniclasticus. The sequence continues at coordinate 8,339 of NZ_BIML01000058.1, read as the reverse complement.
GCCTTTTTATAAATACGATACCTGTACGAATCCGGCTTAAATCTGATGAGCGTCTGGAAGATGTGCTAAAGAGGGTGCAGCTGGAGGCATTGCAATCCCAAGAGCATGATTACGTATCGTTGTCGGAGGTACAGAACGTAAGCAGCTTAAAGCAAGAGCTCGTTAAGCAAATTATGGTGTTCGAGAATTACCCGGTTGAAACGCAGCTGAGACAGATGACTGAAGGCGGAGAAATTGGCTTTGAAGTCGAGCGCATTCAAAACTTCGAACAAACGAATTACGATCTGAATTTGATTGTCATACCGGGAGAATCGCTCTGGATCAGATTCTCTTATAATCAAGCCGTATACAGCGACACTACAATCGAACAAGTAAAGCAGCATTTACATGAGCTGATACGATATGTGGTGCAGACACCGGAAGCGCTGATTGAGGAATTAGAGATTATAACTGCAGAAGAGAAGCGCCAAATCTTGGACGCGTTCAATGCAACGGTATCACCGTATCCGAGGGAGAAGACGATTCATCGGCTGTTTGAGGAGCAGGTGGAGCGGACGCCGGAGGCGGAGGCGGTTGTATTTGAATCTCAGCGAATGACTTATGGAGAACTAAACGCAAAGGCAAACCAACTCGCGAACGCATTACGAGCGCGTGGTGTAGGAGCAGACCGTATCGTAGGGATCATGGCCGAGCGCTCAGTCGAGATGATCGTGGGAGTTCTGGCGATCCTGAAGGCGGGGGGAGCTTACATGCCTATTGATCCGGCGTATCCGGAGGAACGAATCGCGTATTTGTTAGCCGATAGCGGTACCGATATCTTGCTGACTTTCGGATGTGAGAGTGTGCCAGGTAGCTATACTGGCTCGGTGCTCGATCTTGCAGATTCCTGTATATATGATGCGAATTCTTCGAACCTTCGGTCGTCGTCGACATCTTCCCATGCGCTTTATGTCATCTACACATCAGGCACTACGGGAACTCCGAAAGGGGTTGTTATGGAGCATCGAAGCATCGTTAATTTGTTGGAATCACAAAAGAGACAAACGACGCTTGGTTTTGCTCGCACGCTGCAGTTCGCTGCGTTCAGCTTTGACGTTTGCGCGCAGGAGCTGTTTTCTGTCTTGCTGTCTGGCGGCACGCTATTTGTCCCGGATGAAGCCACGAGACGAGATCCATATCGATTGGTCAAATACGTTCACACCCATAAGATCGGTACGGTCTTTTTACCGACCGCTTATTTGAAGCACGTCATCTCCGACCGTGCTCTATACCGGGATTTGCTAGAATCGATTGACCATCTCATAGTCGCTGGTGAACAGCTCATTATGGATGACCATTTTATTCAGGCAGCCCGTCATTCGAATGTGCTCGTCCACAACCATTACGGACCAACGGAAAGTCATGTCGTAACGACCTATACGATGGGTGCTGATAATGATTATTCGTTAATGCCGCCAATCGGATCGCCAATAAGCAATACAACTTTATACATTGTGGACCGCTGTAACCGGTTGCAGCCTACTGGAGTTGTAGGAGAGCTGTGTATTGCGGGAGACAGCTTGGCGCGTGGTTATTTGAACCGACCGGAGCTAACAGCAGAGAGGTTCGTGGACAATCCGTTCGTTCCCGGTGGACGTATGTATCGTACGGGAGACCTTTGCCGTTGGCTGCCGAACGGCAACATTGAATATATGGGTCGGATAGATGCGCAGGTCAAAATTCGCGGCTATCGGATTGAGCCGGGCGAGATTGAAAGCGTCTTGCTGCAGCTAAAGCAGATAAGGGAAGCTGCGGTTGTCGCGGTCGAGGATGATAACGGGGACAAAGCTCTCTGCGCATATATCGTCTGTGATGGGGAACCGACGATTTCGGAACTGCAGACGCACTTAGGCAAGCTATTGCCATCGTATATGATTCCAGCATTTTTCGTTCAGCTGGAGCGGATGCCGCTGACAGTGAACGGGAAGCTGGATAGGGACGCGCTGCCGAAGCCTGAGGAGGAAGCTCTTCGTGGTTCGGCATACATCGAACCGCATACAGAGATGGAGGCGAAACTTGCGGCGATCTGGCAAGAGGTGCTCGGCATCGAACGAGTGGGCGTCACGGACGATTTCTTTGCCCTTGGAGGCCATTCCTTGAAGGCGATGACCATTATTGCTCGTATTCATCGAGAGCTACAAGTTGAGATATCATTGAAAAGTTTGCTAGAGGCGTTGACGATTCGGAATGTGGCTAATAGCCTTGCATCGATTAAACAAAGTAACTATTTAGTTATTGAACCTGCTCCCTATCAAGAGACTTATCGGTTGTCGTCGGCCCAAAGAAGGTTGTTTATTTTGCAGCAGACTAAGGATATGGGAACGAGCTACAATATGCCGATGGCGTTCTGGATCGAAGCGGAACTGGATATCGACCGGTTTAGTAAAGCCGTGAATCAATTAATTCAACGGCACGAATCTTTACGGACCTCATTTGAATGGAGAAACGGAGAGCCAGTACAACGGATTTGGCCCATTGCTGCTAATCCGGTTGAATTTGTGGAGGGCGATGAAAGCTTAGCTCGTGAAATGGTGACGAGGGTGCAGAAGTTTGATCTTGGATGTGCCCCATTGATGCGAATAACGGTTATGAAGGTGGACAAGCAGAAGTACGTCCTGTTTCTGGATATGCATCACATTATTTCAGACGGAGTCTCTTTAACTATTCTAAGTGAAGACTTGCTGAGTCTGTATCATGGAATCGAGCTACCGAAGCTGCAAATACAATATAAGGATTACGCAGAATGGGAGCAGGCATGGGTTAAGACGGAAGAATTCCGCAAGCAGCAGGAGTACTGGCGCGCTGTGTTGGGACAAGGCATGCCTCGGCTAGCGATGCCGCTTGATATGAAACGTACGAAGGAGCGATCATTCCAAGGAAGAACGCTCAATCTGCTGGTGAATGAAGCGGAAACGAAAGGACTTTGGGATTGGTCTCGTCGGCATAACGTGACGATGAATTCTCTATTAATTGCGCTATATGCGGTCTTACTGCATAAATACACGGAGCAGGAAACCGTAGTTATTGGCTCAACCGTAGCTGGCAGAAATCAGGCGGAAGTGGAGCGGATAATCGGAGCATTTATTAATTTCCTGCCGCTTCGTATTCGGGTAGACGCGAGCCATACGCTAGAGTCGTTCGTGTTGGAAACCGCCAGAGAGCTGATGGAGGCCTATGCGAATTGCAACTATCCGTTTGATGAAATGATCAATGATGCGGGTAAGAATGATCCGGCTCGGAATCCATTGTATGACACCATGTTAATTTTCCATAGTGAATTAATTGAAGAAACGAAGGCACCAACAGACGAGCTCAAATTCACACCATATCCAGTTACAAATGACATATCCCAGTTGGATTTTAAGCTGGATATTGTAGCTGGGGCGCAGGGAGAATTACAGTTAGCGTTACAGTACAACATTGAATTGTTCCAAGAATCAAGTATGGCAGGCTTACTGGATCGCTTTCATGAGATGTTAAGACTGATGGTATTGGCTCCGGCAACAAACATTCGTGATCTCGTGATATTCTCTGCCGACGAGCAGGCAGAGCTGGCGGCCAAGCGTCAGGCAAACGGTAAAGAAGATGAAGAGGCGCTGACCGTTGTCGTAAGCGGGACTTTTACCGTCGAACCTCTGGAACCGTCTATCGTCTATTGGATGAATCAATTTGGCCTACCCGTGAACATTCGGTTTGCGGGCTATAATCAGGTGTTCCAGCAGCTGCTTGATCCCAATAGTCTAATGTCGCGTAATGAGGACGTCAATCTGCTGTTGGTTAGATTCGAGGATTGGTTGCGAGATGGGGATTGGTCTGAGGATCAGCAGCTGGCTCATTTAGATACGACATATGAGCAGTTAATTATAGCCTTGCAGAATAAAGAGAAGTCGAGTATTTATTTCGCAAGTGTTCTCCCATTGTCAGAATTGTCGGTCTTTAGTCAAGCGGTGAAAAGCCGAATATTAGAATTGAGGACACGTTGGAAGAGCGATTTGGCAGCGATGGGACATGTACAGCTCGTGGACTTTGAAGAGACGGCAGAACTGTTCGGCATAGAGGAAATTCATGATGGAGTAAGGGATCGACTAGGGCATGTTCCATATACCGAGGCATATTATGCAGCCTTGGGAACGGTAATTACACGACGCTTAATCGCTTGGAGGAAGTCAAACTTCAAGGTTATCGTGCTGGATTGCGACAACACATTGTGGAAAGGTGTCTGTGGAGAAGAAGGGACAAACGTCCGGTTAGATGAACCATACATCTGGTTACAACGATTTATGCTGGAGAAGCAACGGGAAGGGCTGCTGCTTGTACTGGCGAGTAAGAACAACGAAGATGACGTCTGGACAGTATTTCGTGAACATCCGGAAATGATACTGAAGCAAGAGGATTTGACCGCCTGGAAAATCAATTGGAAATCAAAGTCGCAGAATGTTCGTGCAATGGCAGAAGCCTTAAATGTAGGACTGGATAGCTTCATCTTCATAGACGATAGTCCTGTTGAATGTCGTGAGATGATGCTGGAATGTCCAGAGGTGCTGACACTTCAATTGCCAGTGGATAGCGAAGATATTCCAACATTTTTGAAGCATGTATGGGCGTTTGACGTAGTACGTGTTACGGAAGAGGATAGGCGTCGCAGCGAGATGTACAAGCAAGAAGGACAACGTGAGCAATTTAAGCGCGAGAAGTTGTCTATGGAGTCTTTTCTTTCTGGGCTGGAGCTTGAAATGAGTATGAGAGCTTTAGGCGAACAAGAGCTCGCCCGTGCGGTGCAGTTGACGCATCGGACGAATCAGTTCAACATGAATGCCAAACGCTGGATGGAGAACGACCTCCGGAAATTACTGGCTCAACCGAATTACGAATGTAGGATAGTCGAAGTGAGAGATCGTTTCGGGACATATGGGCAAGTAGGACTTGTCATCATGGAGTGGGAAGCGAAGCGGGTGCGTATGGACACCTTCCTCTTAAGCTGCCGAGTGCTGGGACGGGGGATCGAGACAGCGGTGCTGGCAGGATTGAAACGCTGGTGTAAGGAACGTGGGGTATCAATCGTGGAAGCGACGTATCGCCAAACTGAGAAGAATATGCCATTCCGTGAATTTATGGAACGGAGCTGCTGGGAGAAAATCAAGGAAGATGACGGTCAGGAGCTGTATCGTTTGCCGTTCGAGCGCTTGCCGGACGAGGTAAATTATATCACATATGTTGATAACGCTCCGTTGGAGCAACGGATGGCAGCAGAGCGGACTGGACACGATGGTTCTGTCTATACCATGGATCATATCGGCGCAGAAGCTTCAGACATGCACTTAAAGGCCGAGGCTAATACTAACGTAGGCAATTGGCGATCGTTAACATGGGAGATGGAACTGGTTAATCCCGATCAACTGCTTCATAAGCCGTATTATGAACCATTAACTTGTACTGCCTTTGACCATTTACTGAAAATATTGGACTGTCAAGCTGCTATGCCAGCTGTTCAGGAAGACTATGAAGGACCTCGCAACAGGTTTGAGGATAACCTTATCCATATTTGGGAGGAGGTTCTAGGCGTCCAAAGGATAGGGATACACGATCAGTTCTTTGCGCTTGGCGGACATTCACTGAGGGCAATGACGATGATTGCACGGGTTCACCAGCAAATGCAGATAGCTATCGAATTAAGCGATCTCTTTCAATATCCAACTGTGGCGCAGTTATCCGAATATATCCAAAGTCAGCAAGAAGCAGTTGACTATGTTTCAATATCGCAAGTGGAACGACGGGACTATTACCCGGTATCCTCAGAGCAGAAGCGGCTTTATTTATTGGATCAGATGGGCAACCAGGGAACGGCCTACAACATGCCAGGAGTGTTCCTTCTGGAAGGTAAGGTGGAGCCAGAGCGGCTCGAATCGACTTTGCGCAGCTTGGTGCAGCGTCATGAAATATTGCGAACGTCCTTCCACTGGGTGGATGGAGCGCCTGTACAGAAGATTAGCGAGGAAGTCAACTGGAGTTTGCAACGGGTTGATGGCCGCGGTATGGAGCTGGATGAGGCAGCGAAGACGTTCATTCGACCGTTTGATCTGTCTGTGGGAAGCCTCATGCGGGCTGCATTAGTGCAGCTGGAAGAGAACAGATATGCGCTACTGTTCGACATGCATCATATCATTTCCGACGGAGTGTCGATGAGCATTCTCGTTCGGGAATTTGGCGAGCTGTATCAGGGCAACAAGCTGCCGGAGCTTACAATCCAGTACAAGGACTATGCCTGCTGGCAGCAGGAGCAGGCTCAGACGATCCGGCGCATGGAGCAAGAGGCGTACTGGACGAAACAGTTCGAGGATGTTCCGATTCTGGAACTGCCTGTAGATTATGCCCGCAAGCCGGTGCAGAGTTACGCAGGAAGCCGTATTGCAGTGCTAGGTGATACGGTGCTTCTGGAACGGTTGAATGCTCTTGCGCGTGAGACCGAAACGACGCTGTTCATGGTACTGCTGGCAGCCTACAAAATCATGCTGTCTAAATATAGCGGTCAAGAAGACCTTGTAGTTGGAACGCCAATAGCGGGACGGACGCATGCAGAGCTGCAAGGGATGCTGGGTCTGTTCGTTAATACGCTGGCACTGAGGAGCCGCCCAGAAGGTACACTAACGTTCCGAGCTTATCTGGAGCAGGTAAAGGAGCAGGCGCTGGCCGGTTTCGCGAATCAGGAGTATCCGTTCGAAGAACTAGTGGAGAAAGTAGTCAAGTATCGGGATTTAAGCCGACACCCGCTGTTTGATACGATGTTCGTGCTGCATAATCAGGAACAGCAGAAAATTGACCTAGGATCTGAGTCTTTACAGCTTATCGCCTATCAAACGGAAAGCCGCTTGGCGAAGTTTGATATGACCTGGACGTTAGCAGAAAGCGAAAGCGGGCTGCATATCGTGGTCGAATATTGCACTGACTTGTATAAGCGCGAAACGATTGAGCGGATGAGCAAATCTTATCTCGAAATTCTCCGGGTAGTAATTGATGACAGAGATATTGTCATTAAAGAGATTATGATGGAACAAGTACGCAAATCATCAGTTGTCCGTGAAATTGATTTCGGGTTTAGTTTTGAATAATAAGGAGGCCTTCAATTTGCGCGACCCCTACTACGTGAATTATTTATTATCTAGCGGTCTGCTGGATAAAGAGAAGGGCTACTGGTTAAACAAGTTAGGCAATGAGACATTGCTGTCTAGCTTTCCATACTCTAATTCCAATCAAGAGTGCGGGGATACAAGAGGAAGCTTGGAGATTGTTTTTCCCGATCACATTAGAGACAACTTGCTATCGATATGCAACCGCTCGGAGCTTGGTTTGTTTGCGTTACTGTGTTCTTCCATTTGTTATTTATTGCATCGGTTTAACTCAACTGATCAAGTTGTGATAGGAATCCCGGTTATTCAAGAACATGATGAGCAGTTGTTGTCTGATTTCCTACTGCTTAAAACTATGTTAGACCGTAATTTCACGTACAGAGAATGGTTAATGCATGTAAGTCGTAGTATTCAGGAAGCGGAAGCTAATAAGAACCTTCCTGTCCACAAGGTTATGGAATTAGCGAACATTGTAAAACCGAATGAACAAGGCTTATACATTCCTACACTTGTATTACTTGATTCTTTGCATGACCAGAATGCTTCCACACTTGTACATTCTGATCTGATGTTATTATTCTCAACAAGAAATGAAAAGCTTTATTGCACCATGACGTTCAACACATCATTCTACGATACGTCATATCTCTCAACTCTGATAGGTCGTATGATACGTTTTCTAGAACAGGTGCTTTTGGATACGAATATGATGCTTTGTGAAACAGATTTGTTTTACGAGGGTGAAAAGTCGCAACTATTGGAAGTGTTCAATACGACGGAAGCATCGTATTCGCAAGAGACGACGATCTATCAGCTGTTCGAGGAGCAGGTGGAGCGGACGCCGGATCACATTGCGGTAATTAGCGGAACGGAGCAGGTGACGTACCGCGAGCTGAATGCTCGGGCGAACCGGCTCGCGCGTAAGCTTCGGAAGCTGGGTGTGACAGCAGACAACCGCGTCGGTCTCTTGGCGGAACGGTCCGTGGAGATGATCGCAGGTATCCTCGGCATTCTGAAAGCAGGCGGCGCATACGTGCCGATTGACCCGTCATATCCACAGGAGCGGATCACGTACATGCTGGACGACAGTGGAAGCCAGTGGCTGGTTGGAAACGGGCATCTGCTGGAGAAGACGGCCTTTGCCGGACAGAAGCTAGAGCTAAGGGAAGCGACAGT
>NZ_BIML01000057.1 GCF_004001065.1 Paenibacillus xylaniclasticus | reverse complement strand
TTTACCCGTCCCCTAAGTTGTAATCTTAAACTTGTGAATAAAGAAGTGGCAACTGGTTCTTCCAATTACCACCATTATATCAGCTTGCTTGGCGTTCTGTTATAGTTACCGCCCGATACTCTGTCTTGTGCTTCATCATGCTGTAGATGATGTTTACAAGCCTTCTCATGACGCATATCAAGGCTTGCTTCTTGGTCTTGCCTTCGGCTAGCTTCCGTTGGTAGAACTCGTAGAATACGGGATTCCGTTGCTTCTTGTTGTCACCTTTAGCCACTTGAATTTGTTGAACGGCTAGGTTATGGAAGATAGCGTTCAGTACCCGATTACCTTGTCCGCTTGCTTGGTCTTTGCCTTTGCCGCCCGAACTAAAACGGATAGGAGCGATTCCTGCAAAACGGGCTAGCTTATCAGCATTAGAGAAGCGGCGAATATCTCCGATTTCAGCAACCAGTTCCGCCGCTGTAACGGTACTGATTCCATCCATCGTCTGCAACTTAAAGTCGGTTTCAGCCAATACTTGACGAAGCTGTTCTTCCGTCTCTTTAATCAGTTCTCGACTTCGCTTCATATCTTGCACCATATTGACGACTAGGAAGTCTCTTGACGCTTGATAATTCCGCTTAGTCTCCCCGTCCTTCATTACAAGTTCCAAGATTTCCTCTGCTTTACGGGTTGAACAGGTGTTATTACTTGCTTTGCGAAGATATGCCGCTAGTTCCTCCGCCCCCACCGATTCCAAGTGATGCGGTGCAGGGTACTTCTCCCAAAATGCTAGAGCCGCTTTACCGTCAATGTCACAGAAGAACTTCTTGTAAGACGGATAATGATAGCTTAACTGCTGATGAAGTTGGTTCTTGAGCGTAGTGGCATGCTTGACGATAGAGTTCCTTCTAGCCACCAGTTGCCCGATAGTCCAGTAAATGTCCTGCGGATTAGCATCCGGCAGGTCATCGAGCCTTGCAAACAGAACCTTTGCAATACAAAACGCATCCCAACTGTCGCTCTTTTGGGTCGTTGCATTGCTCATACGTTCATTGTAGGACAGAGCGGAATTGACTTCCTTGACGATTTGCTTCTTCTCTACAAGGTGAACGGCTAACGCTCTGCCGTTGCCGCCCGTATCTTCTAATCCATAGACAGGGGTCATTTCTTTTGGCGTATGTTTCTTAACAAATTTCATCAACTCGTCAAAGGCAGATGGCTTATTCTCGATTTGGATTTCGCCTAGCCGCTCATGCCAGCAGTTGATGATAACCGCTGTATGGTGGGCTTTATGCAGGTCTAAACCAACGTAAACATGACGCATTTTGTAGTGCATAAAAGAAATCACCCCTGTGTACGGATTGTTAGTTGTCGTGATGGGTAAAGAATGGGGGCAACCTCAGTTCAAGCGTTAACCTTTCAGTTCGCAACGGGACGCAAGCCTCTCCACTCAATGCCTGTCACAGTATGGCTTCATGTAAGCCATGGGCTTCTATATTTCCATAGCGGTATGTACCGCTATAAAAATCACGTTTGTCCAAGATTCGTTTGATTTGCACTTTCGTAAATAGTCTGCCTTGTTGGGTCGTAAAACCTTCTTCATTCATGGCTTCGGCAATTTGGGAAAGTGACCATGCCGGATGTTCTGCCTTTAGCTGAAATACTCTGCGGACGGTTCGGGCTTGGCTTTCATCCACTTGGATGTACTTCTGACCTTTCTTTGCCTTGTAGCCGAAGGTGGCTCTCCCTCCGGCATAGCCGCCCTGCTCCGCTTTCTTGTACCGCCCCCTGCCTGTTTGAGGGCAATTTCGAGCCGTTGATACTGGTCAAGCAGTTCCATCAAGCCGTTAATCAAGAAGTCGTTCGGGTCTTTCTTGTAGATGCTGTAGGTAGGCTGTTCGATGCTCTGAACGTCCACCCCATACTTCTTAAACTCACGATGTACCAACACCTTCACAATGTCAGACCGCCATAAACGGCTTGTGTTGAGGACGATAACTGCATCAATGGTTTGAGTAGACAGAGCGGCTAACATGCTCTGAAAGCCGATTCTATCCACTTCTAGGGCTTCTTCATCGACCTTCGCCCCACTGATACCTTCATCGCTGTATATGTTCATCAGATTCCATCCTTGCTCCTGACAATAGGAGCGGATTTCATCCTGTTGGTACGCTAAACTGTAGCCATCTTTGGCTTGTCCACTCGTTGACACTCGAACGTAACCGATGACATTCATGCTGTTACTCCCCCCACCGTTACAGAAATCACAATTATTGAAACGGTACTCCGTATCACATCTCTATTATAGAACGGTATTCCGTTGCAAACAATTGTTTTTTAGTGATATGATGAAGGAAACATCGCTTAACCTGAAATGTTAATGCGTATCGGAGGTAAACATGCCAGTACGATTGAGACTTAGAGAAATTCTTGAAGAACGGGGAATAAGTCAACGAGAACTTGCCCGTCGGATGAATATCCGTTCCAGTACCGTTAGCCATCTCTGCTCTGATAAAGTTAATGCGGCTTACTTCGATACGTTGGAGCAGATTTGCCGGACACTTAACATCAGCCTGAACGAACTTCTTGTATTGGAAGATGAATAACCTTACCGGATAGAATGGCACAGGAGAGCGTTACTGCTTCCTGCCATTGTTCCGCCGCTACTTCATTCAGGTCAATGACATCCTGCGTTTTTATTTGTTCTTGAATCTTCTTGCGGTAATAAGGAGTCGTAGCCTGCGGAAGAAGTTTCTCTTGCTGAATCTCTTGAACAAGTCGCCCCACCTTCGGGGTGAACTTGGACAAGTCCGTCAGCACAGCACATAGATATTTACTGTTAAACTGCGGCGGATACTGAACCAGTGAATCAAGCGGTATCTTCCCCTTCGGAGCATATACAATTTCCATTCTCGTTCGCTCCCCTATAATTTCCTGCCGCTTTGTCTCCGACAACTGACGTTTCTTGTCATACACCCGACAATAGCCATCCTCCTGACGCTGATGTTTGCCGTTGTAATAACGAGTTCCTTTGAACAGTCGTAGCTTCCGTCCCTTCGTTGACATTGTAAATAGGTCATTGATGGGAACAGGAATGTCGAAAGCTACATCACAACGCACGAACAAGATTTCGTTGGCAAAGTCTCGGATTTGTTCGAGCCAATGACGGAAGTAAACTAGCGACTTCGGGTAGGCTTCAATCCTCAATGTATTCTTTCGGGTTTTCGGAGCGTAAACCAACTTATAGGAGATATGCAGGAAGTGTTCTCCTGTATTGATTCTGATGCGGTATTGAAATCCTCGTTCCCCCACCATCATCCTGACCCCGTAGAAATGACAAATTCGTTTGTGGAACTCATTGAAGAAGTCCCAATAGACATCTGTAAAGTCGATGACAATACGGTCAATGGATACAGTGACCCCTTTCATGTGCCGCCCCCCTCCCGAATTTTTTCATGAATTTCGGGCTTAATTAGAGGGCAGGTGGCTAGCCTTTAACACATGACCTTCCCGTTGTAGAATGTTCAGTTACGTCCTGACAGTATAATTGTCGGGCTATCCTTCCGATTAGTTGCGATGACTTTTCAATAGGTTGCCTTCTCAGTGTCTATATCGAGAGAGGGTATTGTTCGGTTGCGATAAATTTTGAAGAAAACCGCAGAAAACGAAGCTGACAAAAAACAGGTCAATCATGGTGGTAACTGACCATAATCGACCTGTTCAATGTAACGCAGTAGCGTTATTTAGGTAATAAAATTCAAGCTTACTGTACGTACAACAGAAATGATGAAATCTTTATACGGGTATTACATGAGTTATATTTGTTATTGGTTGAATGATGGGTTCATTCGTCAGTGGGTAGCCCTCTTCAAAAAAAATAGACGGCTATCATTAAAGATAACCGCCACCCAACATAAATTAAATTAGCTTAATTTATTTTTTATTGCTATCAGTAATTCGTTGACTTCCGCTTTACAACTAGGATTACGTTCTAAAAATTTATTGCTAGCTTCTAGTAGATATCGATAAAACACATTATTATCTACTACCAAGATTTCATCTTTCTCTACAGCCGGATAATCAAAATAATAGGCAACTCCGTGTTCACCGAAATAACTCTCTTCCCAAGGTTGAAGTTCTCCAGCAAAAACGCACCAAATTTCTCCTAACCCAAATCCTTCACCATTCGAATAATTTTTTAGAGCATCTAAAAAATATCCATCACCTAAGTTGGAATAGTACAGCCCAATAAGTTCTATCTCCTTGTTCGATTCAATTGACATATTTGCTCTCCTTAAATCACTTATTTTAATGTTGGGAAGAAGTTTGTTATTTCCCCATTATCGATATAGCCTTGGAACTTAAGCCCATTTGATGAAGTACCAGTTATTATTCTTCCATTAACAGTTCCGTTTGCCATAGCTTCTTTGCCCCATTTTAACATTTGCTCATTAGAAATTACACTTGGGTCGTACACGGTTTTTGGATTAGGGATATTTTTATACTGTCCCGGTATAATATCTCCCCGTGTATCAACTGCAGGTAACCGATATTTAACCTCATAAACACCGTTAATAGTGGGATGTGGTGTCTTAGATAATATATTCTCATCAAGACTCCATCCTCTATCAGTAAATGCCTTATTGAAATTGTCCAAATTGTGCCCTCCGACAATTCCTTTATTACCCTTTCGAACAACATCCTCAACTTCTACTAAATGGGTATCATATCCGGTCTTTAACTTCAGACCATTTCCCGTCCCCTAAGTTGTAATCTTAAACTTGGGAATAAAGAAGGTGGCAACTGTTTTACCAATCACCACCATTATATCAACTTGCCTGACGCTCTATTAGATTAGCCGCCCGATACTCGGTCTTGTGCTTCATCATGCTGTAAATGATGTTTACGAGCCTTCTCATGACGCATATCAGGGCTTGCTTCTTGGTTTTGCCTTCTGCTAGCTTTCGATGATAGTAGTCGTAGAAGAGGGGATTTCGTTGCTTCTTGTTGTCGCCTTTCGCTACTTGGATTTGTTGAACGGCTAGATTGTGGAATATAGCGTTCAATACCCGATTTCCTTGTCCACTTGCTTGGTCTTTGCCTTTGCCGCCCGAACTAAAGCGAACGGGAGCAATTCCTGCAAAACGTGCTAGCTTGTCAGCGTTGGAGAATCGGCGGATGTCTCCGATTTCGGCAATCAGTTCCGCCGCTGTAACGGTGCTGATTCCATCCATCGACTCTAGCTTGTAGTCCGTCTCAGACAAGACCTGACGAAGCTGTTCTTCTGTCTGCTTAATCAGTTCTCTGCTCCGTTTCATGTCCTGAACCATATTGACAATAATAAAGTCTCTGGACGTTTGAAACTTTCGCTTCGTCTCCCCGTCCTTCTTCACCAGTTCCAATATTTCCTCTGCCTTACGGGTAGAACAGGTGTTATGGCTTGCCTTGCGTAGATAGGTTGCCAGTTCATCCGCCCCAACCGATTCCAAGTGATGGGGAGCAGGGTACTTCTCCCAGAAAGCAAGGGCGGCTTTTCCATCTACATCACAGAAGAACTTCTTGTAGGACGGATAGTGGTAGCTTAATTGTTGGTGCAGTTGATTCTTTAATGAACTGGCGTGTTTGACCAGTGCGTTGCGTCTTGCCACCAGTTGCCCGATTGTCCAGTAAATGTCCTGTGGATTCGCATCTGGTAGTTCATCTAACCTTGCAAGCAATACTTTGGCGATGCAATACGCATCCCAACTGTCGCTCTTTTGGGTGGTTGCATAACTCTTACGCTCATTATAGGACAGGGCAGAATTGACTTCTTTGACAATTTGCTTCTTCTCAACAAGGTGAACGGCTAGTGCTCTGCCGTTGCCGCCCGTGTCTTCCAATCCATAGACAGGAGTCATTCCTTTTTTGCAATGCTTCTTGACCATCTTCATCAAGTCATCGAAACTGCTTGGCTTGTTGTCGATTTGGATTTCATCCAGTTTCGTATTCCAACAGTCGATGATAACGGCTGTATGGTGGGCTTTGTGTAAATCAAGCCCGACATAAATGTGTTTTTGCTTGTAGTGCATAAAAGAAATCACCCCTGTATACGGATTCTTTGATGATTAGGAGTAAGAATGGGAGCAACCTCAGTTCGAGCGTTAACCTTACGGTTCGCAATGGGACGCAAGCTTCTCCATTCATTTCCTGTTACAGGATGGCTTCATGCAAGCCATCTGCTTGTATATCTCCATAGCGGTATGTGCCGCTATAAAAATCACGTTTGTCCAAAATTCGTTTCACTTGCACTTTGGTAAACAATCTGCCTTGCCCAGTTGTATAGCCTTCTTGGTTCAGTGTTTCGGCTATCTGGGTCAATGACCATGTGGGATACTGTTCCTTGATTTCAAATACTCTACGGACGGTCTGGGCGTGTCTTTCATCTACTTGGATACTTTTCTGACCTTTCTTTGCTTTGTATCCGAAGGTAGCCCTTCCACCTGCATAGCCGCCCTGTTGGGCTTTCTTGCTCCGCCCTCTGCTTAGCTTCATGGCGATTTCAAGACGTTGGTATGCGTCTAGCAACTCCATCAAGCCATTTATGAGGAAGTCATTCGGGTCTTTCTTGTAAATGCTGTAGGTGGGCTGTTCAATGCTCCGAACGTCCACCCCATACTTCTTGAACTCTCTGTGAACCAGAACTTTTACGATGTCAGACCGCCATAAACGGCTTGTATGGAGGACAACAACTGCATCAATGGTTTTACTGGCTAGTGCGGCTAACATGCTCTGGAAGCCGATTCTGTCTACCTCAAGAGCATCCTCATTTACCTTCGCCCCACTGATTCCTTCGTCAACATATATGTTCATCAAGTTCCATCCTTGCTCCTGACAATAAGAGCGGATTTCATCTTGTTGGTACGCTAAACTGTAGCCGTCTTTGGCTTGTCCTTGTGTTGATACTCTTACGTAACCGATGACATTCATGGTGTTTCCTCCCCACCGTTACAGAAATCTGAATTATTGTAACGCTTAGTAGATACAACGTAATTATATATCGACTAAGCGTTACAATCAATCATTTCCATAAAGAGTGAGGAAATCGTATAATAAAGTGATAAAGTCTGTTCGGAAGTTGGTGTCAATTTGCCAGTAGTCGTAAAACTGAAAGAGATTCTAGCCCAACGTAATATGTCTCAGCGTGAATTAGCAAGGCTTACTGGGCTACGACCGAATACCATAAGTCATCTATGTTCTAACGAAGTTGACAGAGTACATCTCAGCACCTTTGACATTATCTGCAAGACCTTAAACATTAGCCTGCATGAACTTCTTGTACTGGAAGATGACTAACTCTACCGCAAACTAGAGCACATGTCAGGGTCATTAAATCCTCCCAATGTTGAGCGGCGAGAGCATCAAAGTCTACAAGTTGCTGTGAAGACATGATTTCTTTTATTGATGCTCTATGATGCTTGCTCAATTCATCGGGTGTCATTAAACCGTGTTGCAACGCTAATATCATGGCTCTCTTCTCCGCCCGAACTGTTTGCAACTCTGTGATGACGCTACAAGTGTAGTAATCATTAAATTTGGGCGGATATTGAATGATGCTCTCCAAAGGTATTTTCTCATCGGGTCTGTAAACTAGTTCCACTCTCGTTCGCTCTCCCTCTTCTAGAATCCCCTTCGCTATCTGCTCTGCCTTTTTATCATAATTACGACAAAAGGCATGGGCTTTACTTTCGTCTTTCCGCCCAAAATATCGAGTTCCCTCGTAAATGTTCATGTTCCGCCCTGTATTCGATGCGATGAATACATTGCTCATCGGATAAGGAAAATCAAAAGCCAATTCGCAACGACTAAAATAGACCTTCTGCGTGTGCCTGTACAAAGCTGAAAGCAACTTTTGAAAACGAACCAAGTAGTCAGGATGAGTTTCAATTTGCAAGGTGTATTTTAATGATTTCTTTTGCCGCCACGGTTGGTATCGCAAATAAAGATATGCGTCATCCAAAGCTAAATTCCAATGGTATACATACCCTTTGTGACGTATGGCAGGTTTAATATCAAACCAATCTCGAAACGATAGTGCAAGCTGATTGTAAAAGCTGACCGTCACTCCTTGATACTCAACGGAAACCTTATCAATGGAAAGTTGTACGTTGTTCATGCGTTACCCCCACAGGCAAAACTTTTGACGGATTTGCCGCTTGTATTATATAGATGAGGGAGTCGGTGGCTAGCCTTTCACACGTGACCTTCCCGTTGCAATTATCATTTGATTCCTGACACTCTCTATGGTCGCTATACCATACTCAAAAGTTGCACTGTGTTTCTTTCACCCTATCAATCGTTCTATGTACGTACACCGTTGCAAACATATTTGAAAAAACCGCAAGAAAACGAAGATAACAAAAAACAGGTCTTTTATGGTGGTATCTGACCATAATTGACCTGTTCAATGTAACGATATTACGTTAAATAGGGATACTTTTTCCAGACATTCTGTGCGTACATCTTAATTCATAAAAACTTCTTACAGGTAGAACAAAGGTTATGTTGGTAATGTTAAAGTTAAGTCGTTTATTCGGCACTGGGTAGCCCCCCACCAAACACAAGGACTCTACTAAGACTCGAACGCCGTTCTTTCCGGAAAAATTCCGCCTTCTCTAACTAGACAAACTGCCAACCTCTGTGCCGCTCTGTCAAAATAGAACTTTGATGGAATACTTGGGTCGGGTATACCTTCTAACTCAGAAAATTTTCTGGTTATTTTGTTTAACTCGATTTTCCCCATTACATTTTCATTTGGTCCAAATTTGTAGATAACAGATTCATCGTTTTCAAATTCTTTAAGTAACAGTACATACGAAGCCAAAATTACTCCTCCTCTGGCGGATACCATGGACGCCCAGAATCTACTGTTCTATCGTGGGCAGTCCTGTAATCCGTTTTAAATATACCTTCAAACTTTGATTCAAAGAGTTCATGATTCAATAAGTCGATGTCATTCTGCTTGTAAGTTCCTTTTTGAAGCCTATCCCATGCTTGAGCAATTTCATAATCGGCTTCAAAACGTCCAACACCGTGCTCCTTGATGTGCTCTTTAAAGAATAAATGTTCTTTTATTCTCTGAATCCTATGTTCTGCCATCCCTGTATTTTTGGCAATAGCCTGAACGTCAACATTTGACTTCCTAAAGGATTCATACATTTCATCTGCTTTGTCTAACCGTCTTAGGTATTCATCGACAGAGAGTTCCCTACCACCAGTCTGAACTTTACCCGTCCCCTTAATTGTAA
>NZ_BIML01000056.1 GCF_004001065.1 Paenibacillus xylaniclasticus | reverse complement strand
TGTCGCTTAACATCCCAAGGAACCGAGAAAGATTTCAATCCACGCACCCGCACGGGGTGCGACAGTTTTAACCTTAGCTTAACATAACGGAAGACCAAATTTCAATCCACGCACCCGCACGGGGTGCGACGAGGCAGACGCAAGTGAGTACCGTGTGGAGTACGAATTTCAATCCACGCACCCGCACGGGGTGCGACGTAATTCGGGTTTTCGATGCCTGTGGCCGTTATGATTTCAATCCACGCACCCGCACGGGGTGCGACGTTGAAGAGCTGGCTATCAATCTGCCTAAGTTCATATTTCAATCCACGCACCCGCACGGGGTGCGACGTCCCGGATGCCTGGCGTAGAACGGAACGGCAAATTTCAATCCACGCACCCGCACGGGGTGCGACATCTACGCAACGCATCATCCAGCGTGGGATGCTAAATTTCAATCCACGCACCCGCACGGGGTGCGACAAAATGTCGTTTGCCGAAAGGTTAATAGCACTACGTATTTCAATCCACGCACCCGCACGGGGTGCGACCTCGATGATGGTCCCCGTTTGGCCGGATCGCATTCATTTCAATCCACGCACCCGCACGGGGTGCGACATGTTGTGAGGGAGTATTTTAAGGAGGTATGTAAACATTTCAATCCACGCACCCGCACGGGGTGCGACGCCCTTAATAGCGTTGATTGACGTGAACGGCTGTATTTCAATCCACGCACCCGCACGGGGTGCGACATATATCCAACTGTCGCTTAACGTCCCATGGAATCATTTCAATCCACGCACCCGCACGGGGTGCGACCTTACCAAATTGTGATAGATGATCGTAAATCTCATTTGATTTCAATCCACGCACCCGCACGGGGTGCGACCAACTGTCGCTTAACATCCCAAGGCACCGAGAAAGATTTCAATCCACGCACCCGCACGGGGTGCGACAAAACGTGCGCCACAATCTTTGACCAGGTTTGGTCATTTCAATCCACGCACCCGCACGGGGTGCGACGTTAAAAAGTGTGGTTAGAGGGGGTGATGTTTGTATTTCAATCCACGCACCCGCACGGGGTGCGACGGTATTTAAAAATCGCCGAGGAGAGAGATAGTTATATTTCAATCCACGCACCCGCACGGGGTGCGACATAAATATAGTGACCTTAAACAGATTGAGTAGTTTATTTCAATCCACGCACCCGCACGGGGTGCGACAAAATAAGACGGCGTCACACATAGCAGCACGTG
>NZ_BIML01000055.1 GCF_004001065.1 Paenibacillus xylaniclasticus | reverse complement strand
CCTACTTCCACATAAAAGGAGGGTACTCGTCCAAATCATTACGCAGATAACGCGCTAGTAATAAAGCCTGAGCGTGCGGTACGAGTCCCCAAGAGATCTTTTCTCCAAGATACGGATGGGTGATTTGCTCCTGCTTTCGCTCCTGCCATGCGGCAAGAAACTTTTTTCTCGCATTGTCGTTCAATAGAACGGCACCATTTTCCTTCTTAACAAAGTCGTCCTTGCTTACAATTTTCTTATTAATCAAAGATAAAATGAACCGATCCGCCATTACGCCGCGAAGCTCCTCCATCACATCAAGCGCAAGCGAAATTCTTCCTGGGCGATCCCTATGCATAAATCCAACATAGGCGTCTAATCCAACCCCTTCAAGTGCTGCTGCTACATCATGAGCCAATAACGAGTACGCGAACGACAGTAACGCATTGACGTTATCGAGCGGTGGACGACGGGAACGTGTATGGAAATAAAAAGCGTCCTTCTGCTGCAGGATCATATCATCCAGCAGCCTGTTGTACGTTGCCGCCCCCTGTCCCTCCAACCCTCTCAACCGGGATAAATCCTCACACAATCTAACCTCATGCATCAGATCTGTTAATTGTTGAGATGCTGTCTTGAACCGCTCCACCTCTATTCGTAGCGGATAGTCCCGTGTCATTCTCTCAATGATCCACTTGTGATTGTAGAGCTTCCCGACAATAAAATTGCGCGCCACAATCGCCGATTGCTTCTCATCTGCCGACATTGCATATTGCTTCTTGCGCAGCACGACGTTACCGTTGCTCTCGCCAATTACTCTTGCCAGAAACCGGCCGGTTACCGTATAGAATGCAATAGCGATGTGACGTTCAGCGCAGTATCCCATTAACGCTGGACTTGCTCCCGTATACCCGAACGAAACAATCGATTGCAAATTATGAAGCGGAATTCTTCCGAGTCTCTCATCGTCCTTCAGTACGACAATGTTGTCGCCATCCAATGACAAATAAACATCTGGTTGGGTAATGTACAGCGTATTGAGCAGCTTCTTCATTCATATATTTTCCCTTCAACATAGCTTCGAACGGTCCGCTTGTTCATAAGTTCAGGTAAGCAAATCGATTGAAGGGAACAACTGCGACAAAACGAACCGGTCTTTACTCGCGGCGTATGTCGTCGATTATAACAATCTAGCATCTCAGCAAAAATTACTTTCACTTTGTTCTTCAATTCAGTTGTAAGCAGCACTTCCATTCGATGCCTGATCTCGTGATAGTACAAGTATCCAACATCTACGTCGCAGAGCAGCATTTCTTCGAGGCACACCGCTTGAGCGGCTAGCTGCAGCACATCTTCATCGTGCTTCTTCGGCTTGCCGCGCTTGTACTCCACCGGATATGGGATATACTTGCCCTCAGACCCGCTGATCGCAACGCCTTCCTCACTACGAATAAACTCGACCACGTCACAAACGCCAGATATTTTCAAAGTTTCTGACTTGACAGGCATAGCACGCACAATAAGTTTATCTCCGCGCTTCTCGCGGATAAACGGCTGATCTGCTTTGCTATGCAGATGCTCTCCCTCTATCGTTCGAACATTATCCACCCACTGCTGCTCAATATGAATAAGTGCCCATTGCCGCTTACAAAATTGATAATGCTGAATGCCGGACAGCATTAAATAATCGTCGTCATTACCGTCCATCAAGAATCTCGACCTTTAATCCTTCAAGCGGTTCGACGATAAATTCATAATCTTCGTAGCGCTTGGCATCGTCTACCTTTTTCGTAATTTTCAATGAACGATGTACTTTGGCGGATGAATATTGACCGAGCTTGGAGTTGTGCTTCCACCAATACACTTGATGTACCTCCATACTTCCTTCCGGCCGGGCTGAAGATGCGTCGTTCTCGAACAACGTCAAAAGTGCCTGCTTAATACGATCAGCATCTTCATTCGAGAAACCGGTTTTCTCTGCTAATTGCGTATTAATGCTTCCATAAAACACGTATACGCCCGAGTCTACACGATGCTTCATCCCCATTGTATCCGAGCCCCGCGAGGTACCTGGCTCCGAATTGACGCTCTTCGTAATTTGTACGCTTGCAATGTCGATTGGATCGAGACTCGTTGCTGTATGGATCGACACCGGTCCCCTTACGCCAACGGAAACGCCTGACCCTTTGTCTGCCTTGAAAGCAAACACTTGGCCGAAGCTGCGTACATCAATCCACTCTCGGCAAGCTATGCTGGCGAACTCATCACTGGAGCCGTTCTTGGATTTCAAAATTTTCTCCAGCTCAGCATTGGCATCTGCACGCTCTCGCAAGCTGCCATGGGTGTCCGTCTTGCGATCGTTCGATTGTACGAAGATCGCTTCCCCCATATCCTGAAGCCGATTGCGAATTTTACGCTTCAATGCAACATCCGATATCTCTCCGTAGCCATCATAGTTTTGCCGCGGACGATTGCCATTAAGAGGATCTCCATTCGGATTAGCTTTCGTGACCGATAGCACAACTGCAAAATCTATTTTATGATCTAAAATGGTCATCTTCGATCTCTCCCTTAATGATTAGTTTAGTGACTCTTCGGAATCTTCCTTACTATCGTTACTGCTGTTTGCTTTCTGATACAGCTCATGACGCTGACTGTAAAAGCCTAACAAGTATAAGTCAGATAACGGCTTGTTGTTGAAATCCTCGGGCTTAATGCGAGAGCCGATCTCGTCAATGATCTTGGACCAACGAATCGCCTTCGTTCCAAGCCTTACTTGATACGGCAGCAAGCTCGATTGGATCGTTGCCCATGTTCTGGCCGGATACTTGGAGAACATATTCATGTACCGAATCGCATTACTTGCACGGTTCTCCTCACCAAGAGCTCGTCTTTCCAATACGTCGGCGACGGCCAGCAGACGGCCGAACAAGTAGCTGCGGTCATTATTATCTTGATCTAATGCCACGCCAAATCCCTCCCTGCTCTTATTTACTAATGCACATGCTATACTAAGTGTTTTCTCCCATTCCCACTTGTCCATCGCTGCCGGATTCGAAGCACGGTGGAAGAGGCTTCTCTTAATATCTTCAGGTATAGGCCGCCCATCGACGATACAAGGCAGCATTCGTTCCATACAGCCTTTGACCACCTTATCGCTTGCATTCGGTCCATAAGCAGCATAAGCGATATCTTTCGTTGCAGGGGCGCCATAAAATGACACATAGTCGCCCTGCTCATTCTTGCGATAACGATGCAGCCATACGCAGGACGTATGCCAGTCAATCAGCTTGTCCAGATACAATCCGACATCCATATTCCGATAGTAAAGCACAGCCATACGCCCAGTTGTCGCCGAATCAAGAACGATTATGTTCACCTTGTCGTTAACCAAATCAGCTATCCGGTTGCGATAGCCTTCCAGCGCCTTGGCAAGCTCCCTGGCAAAATCCCGATTCGTATAAGATATTCGCTGCTCGTTATACTCCGCCCCCTCCGGATCGAGCGAGTAAGAATCCTCATTCGGCCCCGGAACGTCAAGCGCTTCGTTCCCCCATGCTAGGAACACACGTCCGTCAATAACTTTGCCCTGACGATTGATAAGCCATTTCAGTGCATTATGAGCTTTTTGGGATACCTCATAGCTAATGCAGGCAGCTTCATTACCTTCTCTGAATCGGCCCCGATATGTGAACCCGCTCGTGTCGTTAGCTGAGATCAGCTTTGCTTTGTCTCCAGCATTCCGAATCTTGTTCGCATGCTTATCCGTTGCAGGAACCGTTCTTCCCGTTACGTAACATACATCTTCCTCACCCAATTTACCGCTATAATATTGAATGAAAGAATTGTACATCGCCTGATCTTCCCATACTTTAGCTAAATCCCGATCAGGAGCATAGACGGTGAATCGAACGAAAGCACTCGTCTGGTCGGCGCTCACCACTGAGAAGATCCCGGGTTTGGTTCCGGATTTCATCCATTTGTTCAGCAGACGCTGGTTATCATCCAGGTGAACGATTCCATCGTTGACGAGATCTCGGATCAAAGTGCCTTTCTTCAAATAACGATAAATGCTTCTAACCTTGTCTATCGCATACGGGGAATTCGCCCATTCTTCAAGCTGCTTAATATAGTATTGGAAAGGCTCCTCTTTCTTGATTTCCCCGCCGAAGGCTACATAATCGCCAGCCACGTAGCTAAGCTTATCGTGCAGCGGATATGGAGCGATCTTCGATCCCGCCCGGCTCGCAGAGTCCTCTGTACACGGGATCAGCGTATTTGCATCATTCTTGTCTATAATGACCGAGGCCGAGTGATATTCTCCGTCTTCCGTTATGTAAACCTCTATATGGGCGGTTTGTGTTGTATGGGAGACGGGGAGTAGCGTATATTCCTGGTCGTTATGCCTTTTCTCGATTTTGCCGACTAGATCGAGATTTGCTTCATAGGTTTCATACAAATTTAACAGCCAGCTCATGGATTCTCCCCTTCCAGCTGATTGAGCAGTTCTTCGGCCGATTGAACGTTGGTATGGTCAAATTGTTTCAGCCCCATAGCCGAGATGACGCGAACCTGCGGACACTCCTCCGGACGAATAAATTCAATGACACCATTCTTCATTACCGGATTCCATAAGCGAACCTCCAGCTGATTTCTCCCTGTCTCGTCGGGATAATTCAAGCCATGGACCATATTGCCTAAATGAATGTCCCCATAGTTGTCGTAAAATCCGGCGCCTTCACCGAAAACGCAAGGCTCCACATAAGCTTGGCATTCCCTCGCGCCGAGAAAAATATCTCTCCGCCCACCAGCCTTAAGCGCACGTTGCATGATGCTGTAATGCTTATTTTCGTTCCGGTCATCAGCCAGATCAGGACGGTTATAGTTGAATTCAAAATGGCCTTTCACCTGATAACGAGGACTTCTCAGGTACGTATAATTAGCAAGAGTGTTACCGCCTCCATAATCCATTGGCCTGATGCCTTTCGACTCCATGCGGATTGGCTCCATCACACGAACAGCGTCTATTACCATGATCAATGTAGGTTTCCAATATATGGATTCCAATATTCCCTTTAGAGCCTGATAGGTGGGTACCTGATAGGAGAGTTTTTCGCCACCTATTCTCGTGAGCGGATCAGTAAAAAGAGCATAGTCACCATAAACTTCGAACTCGATCGTATTCTTCATCGTTTCACCTCCAATCCGTAGTTCTTAATCAGTGAGCTAGCCCCCACCTAGCAGTGGGAGCTAGATGTAACAATTAATTCGAGGCAGTTGTATGGATGCAGACCATTATCCTTAACTTACAGAGCCCTGCATACCGAATAACTAATGGCTGGAAAGAAAACAAATTTAGCGGAAGAGAACGAGGCGAGTAAAAAATGTTCTTGTACAACAGCAGCTAATCCATCATGGATTTCCGAGTATCTGTTGCTCCGCAGACGGAATACTCAAATGAAGTTAAAGTGTAGCTTAACATAGTGGTGTGAGAGCAGCTACGACATCACGAAGTAATCTCGGCTCGAAACCGGGTTGAATTTGAATATGTGCAGCGCCAACTTGAATTTATATCCGGCTTGCTTTCGAGTTCGTAATCGTGGGACGGAAAGCTGTATTAGAAACAGCTCGCTCCTTTCTTTGGGCTTTGTAGAGCCAATATTTCAATTGATGTATGCTCACATGGTTTTCTTCAGACCAAGCCTTCATGGTTTGACCACTGGTTTGATAGGCCCGGATACGCTCGGTCCATAGTAGTTGTAAATTGTTCTCTATTCAAAGACCCTCCTTTCTTGCGTGAAATGCCATTATTGTGTTCTGATGGCTTTGCTTTGAATAAGCAGTGTTGACTTTAACGCTTCTGTTTATCACTACATGTACATATTACATCATCTTACAGAATATGGTCAACGCCTTTCTAAAACATTATATGAATCTTTTTCATTAAACCACAATCCTGTTTCAAGGCGTAACGAATGTATGATATATTTAAGATCGCTGGTCTGACTGGCGTGGATTGAAATATATAGTGTTTGAGATGAATGATTAGAGGAAGCCTATCTGCTTGCAGGTAGGCTTCTCTCATCTTTAATAGATGGATAGGTCAAATCGGCTGTCATTTTGAAGATTTAACCCATACTCGTCACTGTAAGCAGATTCCGTCAGCGCTAGTATTTTACCGTTCAATAGGTTGACAAGCCCACCACTCCGTTCGAGCTGCTCGCGTTCGTATCGAAACAGATTAATAGTATATTGCTGAGCCTGACGAAGAAGTCGGGTCAAGTCGTCAATCTTTTCTCCCCCATTCAACTGAGCAATCATTTCTTTCCCCTTATCATCATAGGGAGCGATCACCGCCGTCGTCACGCTGTCGATGACTTCGAAATGCTCCGCCGCTGTGCGGTAGCTGTTAAGAAGGAAGAGCGGCGCATGTTTCTGATAACGACGTCTATAGCTTTCGTGATAAACATTTTGATTTCGTCTTGCGATTAACAAATTCGTCATCTCAATCTCATACTTATCAACAAAATGGTTCAGGCTCGTCTTGAACTCTTTATACAGTCGGAGAAAATATAAATCCATCGCTGAAACCGACAATATATTACCGCCATGTAGAGTGGCATTTCGCTTAATATCTCGCAAAATTTGCTTCGACAGCTTTTTGCCCACTTGGATTTCCTTAAGATGCTTTAAATTTTCCTCCGAATGGTCAATTACATAAACTTGCTGTGTATCGTATTTTCCGTGACGGTTGCATCGCCCGGCAGCCTGCGCAATCGAGTCCAATCCGGCCAATGAGCGAATGACGCAGTCGAAGCTTACATCGACCCCCGCTTCAATTAGTGGTGTACTTATGCAGACAATACGCTCCTCACGGTCCAAATGACTGCGGATTTTCTCCAATATACGACTTCTGTGAGCTGCACACATAGAGGTACTTAAGTGATACAATGGAACTTGGCAATCCCTAAGTTGATGATAGAGAGATTTCACTACGCTCTTCGTGTTCAATATGACAAGTACACTGCGAACCTCGTCAAGCTTGTCCATGACAAATTCCGCAAGCTCGTTCGTATCAAACGTTTCTTCCGATGCTCGATCAATGATTTCCACTCGTTTGAAAGCATCAATCACATCATCCAAATCTTCAATTATTTCTGCATCAGCAGCTTTGTGCAACTTATAATCTACTGACTCCAATGCCGGCTGCGTTGCCGTACACAAGATTAGGCTTGACTTGCAATAATTTTTCAAAAAATTAAGTGCGAGATTAAATAAGGAAACACAAGAAATTGGAACCTTCTGCACCTCATCGAAAATAATGACCGATTCACTTAAGTTATGAAGTCTTCGGATATTCCGACTTCCTCGCGCATAGAACACATTCAGAAATTGAACCATCGTCGTAAAAATAATCGGCGAATCCCAATTATCCTTCGCGAGTTTCAGCTTAAGATTCATCCTTCTATCCATCATGCCATCAATATTCTCTTCATCATCCTGATCATCATTGATCACATTCGAATGGTGCTCCAGAATGTGTTCGTGGTCTAACAAGATCTTTCGCACCTCTTCAGCATTCTGTTCAATAATTGTGGTGTACGGAACAACATAGATGATTCGCTTCTTACTTTTCTCTAGGGCATGCTTGAGCCCATATCTTAGGCTCGCCAATGTTTTGCCTCCGCCGGTCGGGATCGACAGCGTATAAATTCCCGACGGTTTTCCCGCAAACTCATCGCATTGATCCGACATTTGCCTACGGAGCACGTTAATCGGTTTATTTGCTTCTTCTTGAGGGTAAGATTTTACTTTGTTTAACAGCCTCTCATAGTAAATCTCGAATAGCTCTCCGTAATTCCTCTCCGACTCGACGGGTTCATTTTGCTCAAACTGTCTTGTGTTCGTCCGATCTGCATCGATTAATACACTGAACAAATACTTCGTTAGAAACATCAACTTGACTTCATCCCTCTCAGATGAAGCATTCAAATACTGATCCATTTCTAACGTTGCTCGTGATACATATTCTTTAAAATCCTGTTCGTTCATCACATGCTCGAAAAAGCGACTTCTAGCCTGATGGTATCCTGGAAGTTGTTCATTAGTTACACGTTTCAAATATGGCGACTCTGAATCTGGGCTGAGGAAATCTTGCAGATATGAATGGTGGGATAATATGGCGTTTCCAACTACTTCGGCTGTAATACCGTATAACTTGCTCGGAGGCCCTGTATGAAACAGATCATAAAGCAACTTGCCTCCCGCGGTTGAATGATCTACGCTGCCTCTTCTCGGCGGAGATGTTGGATTATTCACAGCTTCCCGTATATACTCTTGAAATTCATTGGTGAATTTACCCATGTCATGTAGAAGGCCCGCTAATCCGGCTAGATATTTTACACCAATCTTGGCGCCATAAGATTCGGCTAATGCTTGCACTTCGATAAGATGTTCCTTAACAGATTGCTCCTTATGGTCGCTTTCACGAATATGAGCAATATAGTTCATTATTCTCCTCCATTCGCAACAAGTACTAAAGATATTATGCATTGTTCTAATGACAACAGGTTGTCAGCGAACGTATGTTTTGTAATAATTTCCTTAAAAACGAAGGCAGGTAAACTGTGTCTTACCTTCGTAGATATGTTGAAATTACACAGCTAATTCCGTGAATCCGCGCTGAGAAGGACCACTTATATGTTTCCGATTCAACCCTTCTCTGACATTTTAACCGCTCACCCGCATAGGGTGCGACAGCTTATTTGTATCACAGCGCGGAGGGCCGCTTACAATTTCAATCCGCGCACCCGTACGGGGTGCGACTTCGGTAATACG
>NZ_BIML01000054.1 GCF_004001065.1 Paenibacillus xylaniclasticus | reverse complement strand
CAAGCTCTTTGCCTGTGCCAATGGTTAACAGGACTTAACGTACGGGTTCGACCCCCGTCCTCGGCACCATTTTAATTTTTTTGGTTTAGTACATAACGGTGTTTTGCTTAAAGTAGCGTACCATCACACAGGATTCATTCGATTCATAAATCCCTTTACATGACTTGCTGATAACAAGTTCAATGAAGGGGTTTTTTTCATGTCTAGAAACAGATAGTTCGCATAATAGGATCTCGCTGATATAGAACGTTAGCGGTAATTTCCAATATTAAATCAAAAAACTTAATTCAATAGGAGTTAACTCATGTCAAAGGAATAATTATAGATAGTTCAGGAAGGACATTGCTGCTTAAGAATGTAAGAGGATTGTGGGAGCTGCCTGGAGGGAAAATGGAGAAAGGAGAACAACCGGAAAATACAGTTATTAGGGAATAAATTATGAACCAAACGAATCAATTATTATGAATAATGAACATCTTGATTTGGGATGGTTTGACATAGATTCAATTAATGGATTGATTATAGTTGACGGATACAAACATTCTATAATACTTGCACAAGCCCCTCCTTCTTCAGATTTGTTAATCACTCTTCATCAGATTGATTAACTCTAAACCACGTGGAGAAATATCAACCCCATTATTGCAGATGTAGAAAAAAGCAATTCTGACTTATGATATATTCACAGTTCCTTATTGCTAATCCTTCCACCCTCCAACCAGTATATAATTCGTTACGCATCCAGCCTGTTCCTTTATATGGATTTGAGTAAATAAACCCTGCCAGTTACTACATAAAAACTTAACATTAAATTAACATCTATTTGATTCCGTTGTCATGTATACTTGAGTTACTACCTTAGTAGAATTTACATCGATGGAGTGAATGATCATGAAAGCAGCACGTTGGTACAAAGCAAAAGATATTCGCGTAGAGAACATCGAAGAGCCTCAAGTTACACCAGGTCGTGTGAAAATCCAAGTTGCATGGACAGGTATCTGCGGTAGTGATCTTCATGAGTATGTGGCAGGGCCTATTTTCGTTCCAGTAGGTGCACCACACCCTGTAAGTAAAGATGTGGCTCCTATTGTTATGGGCCATGAATTCTCTGGTACAGTTGTAGAGGTAGGCGAAGGTGTAACCAGTGTCAAAGCTGGAGATGCCGTTGTCGTTGAACCAATTCTTGCATGCGGCAAATGCGCTGCTTGCCTTAAAGGTAAATATAATATTTGTAAACATCTAGGATTCCACGGCTTGTCGGGCGGAGGCGGCGGTTTCTCTGAATATACCGTTGTAGATGAGCGCTGGGTACACAAAATGCCAGAAGGCTTAACACTTGAGCAAGGCGCATTAGTAGAGCCGGCTGCCGTTGCTTTGCATGCAGTTCGTATGAGTAAAATCAAAGCGGGCGATAAGGCGGTTGTCTTCGGTGTAGGCCCAATTGGTCTACTCGTCATCGAGTCGTTGAAAGCTGCCGGCGCATCGGAAATCTATGCCGTTGAATTGTCCAAGGAGCGTGGAGCGAAGGCGCTTGAGCTTGGTGCTACTGCTGTCATTAATCCGGCTGAAGAAGCAGATGTCGTTGCCAAAATCCATGAGTTGACTAACGGCGGCGCAGACGTGGCCTACGAGGTTACAGGTGTTTCTGTCGTATTGAAGCAAGCGATTGATTCTACGACATTTGAAGGCGAGACGATTATCGTGTCGATCTGGGAGAAGGAAGCTTCGATCCAGCCGAACAACATTGTACTGTCGGAGCGCAGTGTCAAAGGTATCATCGCTTATCGTGACATTTTCCCAGCGGTTATGAACCTGATGAAACAGGGCTACTTCCCGGCAGAGAAATTAGTTACGAAGCGAATTAAGCTGGACGATGTTGTTACGGAAGGCTTCGAAACTTTAGTTAAAGATAAAGATCAAATTAAAATTTTGGTCGCTTCTAAGTAGATAAATTGATAGAGTAACGGCCATATATTCATATATAAGAACCTCCTTCACAGCGCTAGAGCACAGCTCAGCAGCGATGAAAGAGGTTTTTTTTATTTAAAATTTCAGAAAATCTTACCATAATCTTTAATAGATTGAAGGTATATGTCGAATAATGGAGAATAGTAATGTGGTGGTGTATTTTTGAAGAGAGAGTACATATTAACACTAAAAGGAGATTAGACAACTATGAAAAAGCTTTCTATGCAAGTCATACTCAACCTTATTCAAGCTTTACTAGTCATTGTTCCGGTTGTGGTTGTGCTCTCAATGATGTTGACCGGTGCATGGGAAACATCATCGAAGATGGAAACTGCGTTATCGGTAACGGCTGCGTTGTCGGTTGTCGCTATCGTTTTATCAAACGTTGTTATTAGCGGATTTAAAAGAAAAATTAATATTCTAAAGGAAAATCTTGCGCATGTGGAGAACGGTGACTTAACGGTTGTCCCAGACACACATAGTGTAAAGGAAGTTTCGCAGCTCTCCGAAGCATTCGGAAAGATTATTCAAGAGTTTCAAGATGTCGTATCGAACTTTCACTCGTCCACATCAGAAGTGAAGCATATGATTGAGACGGTTGTCGAGACGTCGAACGAGTCAGCCAGAAACGCCAAAGATATACTCAAATCTGCTGATGCTGTTGCCACAGGTGCAGTTAGGCAAGCAGAGGATGCAGAAGCATCGCACGAATTGTCCTCCGATATGGTGGACAAAATTGAAGCAGTGTCTGACTCGACAGGCTTGATGCTCTCGAAGGCAGAGGCTGTAAGAAGCATGACCGATTTCGGCAAAGAAAGCGTTACCGCATTGCTCGATAGCAGCAAAATTTCTGAAAATAACATTATGGAGATTAATGAAAGTATAAAAGAACTAAGCGAAATGGCCTCAAATATTACGAACGTTACGGCGATCATAACCGAAATTGCCGGTCAGACGAGCCTTCTTTCGTTGAATGCATCGATCGAAGCGGCAAGAGCAGGGGAAGCAGGCAAAGGCTTCGCAGTCGTAGCGGGCGAAATTAAGAAGCTCGCTGAGAGGAGCTTGTCCTCGGCTCGCAGCATTGTGAGCACCATTAACGGCGTGCAGGAAAAAGTGCAAATCACGTCGGACAAGATCCAAAATACGACACAGGCTATTGTTCGCCAGATGGAGGCCGTCCAACAGACGAGAGAAGCGTTCAATGATATTTCTGACGCTACATATGAGATGTTCTCCCAGTTGAAAGCGGTAAGAGATGGGATTAAGCAGCTGGATAGCCATAAAACGAACATCGCGCAGTCGATTGAGAACATCTCGGTCATTGCAGCCGAGACGGCTGCGTCGTCGCAAGAAATTACGTCGATGATGTATACGCAGAACAATTCGGCTGAAGTGATGGTAGAGCTATCGCACAATTTGGATCAGCTTGTAACTGCGCTGGACGATCGACTGATGAAGTATACTTTCAGCAAACTGGAGAAAAAGAAAAAAACATTCGCTGTTATTACGGTACTCGATATCCCGTTCTTCGAAGATACGTTCAAGGGTGCGGAGGAAGTCGGTAAAAAGCTGGGTATTAATATTATCAGAATAGCCCCTGAAAGATGGGGGCCAGATGTTCAATCCGGCTATATCTATGAATGTATTGAGAAGGGCGTCGATGGTATTGCCATAGCGCCGATCAAGCTGCCTATAGTTACAGATGCGATCAAGGAAGCGGTCAGCAAAGGCATCAAAGTGGTGACGTTCGATATCGAGGAGATTCCAGACATGGGTATTAGCAGCTTTGTCGGTACAGAGAATTTCCCGGCAGGTGTTATGTTAGGCGAAGCTGCGGTCAAATGTTTGAAAGGCAGAGGTAAAATAATTATTTCGATCGTATCGGATATGTTCGAAAACATGAAGGAGCGCATTAACGGATTTAAAAAAGCGATCGAGC
Organism: Paenibacillus xylaniclasticus; assembly: GCF_004001065.1. GTDB lineage: Bacteria > Bacillota > Bacilli > Paenibacillales > Paenibacillaceae > Paenibacillus_T > Paenibacillus_T xylaniclasticus. The sequence continues at coordinate 6,985 of NZ_BIML01000054.1, read as the reverse complement.
CTTACAAGGATATCCAGATTGTTGGTATGGAATCGAATCAAGAAACGATCGATCAGCGTGTCAGCCTGCTGCAAGGAATGCTCACCGAGCATCCGGACGTCGACTGCATTGTCTATATGGACTATCAAGGTGCGGAGACGATGATGAAGCTGACGAAGCAGACAGAGGTTCGCGCCAAAATTATCGGATTCGATAAGACCGATGAAGCGATGCAAATGCTGAAGGATGGCGTGCTGCAGTCCATCATCGTACAAAGACCGAAGGTGTGGGGAGAGCTTTGCATTAAACTGCTGAGTGACCTTACCCAAGGCAAACCGGTACCGTCGTTTATGGATGGCGGCACATTCGAAATCAATAGACGCAACATGTCGATGTATCTGTAATCATAGCTAATAATTTAAAGGCGCCTGACGTACCACGGTTGTGGTCGCAGGCGCCTTGATTATTAGAACGCTGTTTCTTTATTTCTTCTCTTCCCCTACGTCACCGATCAGCTCCAGTAATGCGGCAGGAATCTGGAACTGTTGATTGCTAATATGTATTCGTTCCAGCTGCTCCCTCTCGGCCTCTGCATGATGAGCTTCCTTAATCTCGGAAATTTCTCGGTGCAGCCGTTCCATCTGGCGGTCAAGCGCATTAGCGGATTCTGCCGCTGACTTCAGCTCCTGCAGAAGTCTAAGTGGAACGGTCTCGTTATATTTATAAAAGATTTTGTGCTCCAGGCTCGCCCAGAAATCCATCGCAATCGTACGGATTTGTACCTCGACGAATATATGCTCGAGTCCGTTGGACATGTAGACGGGTACCTGGATGAGCAGGTGAAGGCTCCGATAACCGTTCGGCTTCGGGTTCTTAATGTAATCCTTAACTTCGACAATTCGCAAATCGTGATGCTGGTGGAGCATATCACTGATCCGATAGATGTCCGAAATAAACGAGCACGTTATGCGCAAGCCGGCAATGTCCTTAATGTTCGTTCGGATGCTGTCGAGCGATAAATCGCAGCCTTTGCGGAACAGCTTATTCATGATGCTTTCCGGCGATTTCAGCCTCGAATTCGTATGTTCAATCGGGTTATATTCGTGGAGCAGATGAAATTCTTCTTTTAAAATTTCGATCTTCGTTTCCATCTCATCAAGCGCGAATTTGTAAGCCATTAGAAAACGTGTAATGGTGTTCTTGAACGTCTTGAATTGCTCGATTGGATAATTGGTATTCATGTCTATCGTTCTCCTCCGTCTCCCGCAGCGTTAGTCGGCGCGACTGAGCTACTCTATGAGCATATTACAAATTAGGGGAGTAAAGCAAATGGAAACATCGACAGCGCTTAATTTGCCGCTTTCTGAAGTAGCCTTTATACTTATTGGAGTAAATAATGAGGTGAGCGTATGAGGGAGATTAAGCAGCAGGACTGGATGAACAAGCTGCTGGGTGAAATGTCGAAGCCGTATTATGAGCAGCTTATTCGTACATTAGAAGAGGAATATGCTGTTGGGAAGGTGTATCCAGCGAAAGAGGATATTTTTAAAGCGCTTGAGCTTACATCTTATGAAGCGACGCGCGTCGTCATCCTTGGACAAGACCCTTATCACGGAGAGGGACAGGCTCACGGTTTGAGCTTCTCTGTGAAGCGTGGAGTTGGCATACCTCCTTCTCTGCGTAATATCTATAAAGAGCTGGAGAGCGACATTGGCTGCAAGGCGCCAGCGCATGGATCGCTGGAGTCGTGGGCGCGGCAGGGTGTATTGCTGCTCAACAGCGTGCTGACCGTTCGTGAGGCGCTTCCAAACTCGCATAAAGGAATCGGCTGGGAGAAGCTAACCGATGCCGTTATTGCGGCTCTGAATGAGCGAGATAAGCCCGTTGTTTTTATTCTATGGGGCAACCATGCGCAGGCGAAAGCTTCCTACATTAATCAAGAGAGGCATAGCATTATCGCATCGCCGCATCCGAGTCCGCTGTCGGCAAGCAGAGGATTCTTCGGGAGTCGTCCGTTTTCGAAGGCGAATGAGCAGCTGAAGCAATGGGGCTGTGAACCGATTGATTGGTCAATTCCAGAATGATGAGGCAGTCGTGAACCAAATAAAGAGGGGTTGTCCCTAAGTCTATTGACTGTAGAGACAACCCCATCATTTATGAAGCGGTTAAGCAGCAGAGGAGCTGCTCTCGTCCGCTCCGTCTGTGGTTGTATAAATGCCTGAATTCGTATCAATTATAATTGGCTTATACTCGGCCGACACGTAAGTAACCGTCTTAGCTTCAGTGAGCACCTGAGGATACATACGATTCGGGTCTGGCTGAGTCACTTCAACTTTAATGAAAGCCGTATTGTCGTTGAATGCAATCGAGCTGATACGCAGCCCGTAGCCTGGATGAGGCAGTGTTGCCGTAACGGTTACTTCATTGACCAATTCATTGATAGCATTCACGCTAAGCTTCATGTCGTAGGCGAGTCCGCCTGCGCTGTCATCGATCTGTTCGGTTTGCTGCTTCACGAGCTCTAGGGCGTTGTACAGCCAGCCGGCAGCTGTGCTGCGTGTAATAGACTGCTTCGGTTTAAATTTGTTGTTGTCGAGCTTCGCAATTTTAGTGACGAGCAGATTTTGGACGCTGCCACGATAATCAGGATTTACTTGTTCCTCGTCGTCATATATGATCGCGAGCATAATAATTGCAAGATCATGATCTACCGTCATAGCCTGGAATAGATAGTGGGCGAACTGCTCGCGCGTCATAGCGGCCGCTGGATCGATATCCTTAGGCAAATCCAGCCCTACTGCGAATGCGGTTACGAAGGCGGAGGAATACCAAGCTTGGTCCTTTACCTTCGTGAAGTAATCGCTAGCTTTTGGTTCTTTAATATAGACGTTAGTGTCTTTAAGCTCGAATGCTTTCACGAGTAGGGAGATACCTTCGGCATTCGTCAACTTGCCGTTCGGCATGAATTTGTCCCCACTGCCGGACAAGATGCCCTGCTTCTGCAGGCTGTCAATCTGGCTTGCGTTCGGATCGTTATTGGTGTCAGAGAATGCATAGACGGATTGGCCGAGTAAAACAAATAGACTTGTCAGAACAAGAACGAGGAATGCTGCTTTCTTCTTCATCGAACGTAAGGCCCCTTTCGTATAGGAATGTACACCCTACAGACGATGTATTGTGGCATTATGTTGCAGGCTTGCCAACACATCTTATTTTATAGTCGGATTGTAACACGTGTGCCGACTGGAACGAGGCGGGACAGCGATAACACGTCTTGATTGTACATCCGAATGCAGCCATGTGATACCATCCTTCCGATTGAAGCGGGATTGTTCGTACCGTGAATGCCGTAGTGAGGACGGGACAGGCCCATCCAGAATGCGCCGAATGGTCCTCCCGGATTATTTTGTTTATTAATGATTCTATATTCTCCGGTTGGAGTCTGGGTAAGCATCGTTCCGATCCCGATCGGGAATGCACGGGTTACGACGTCGCCGTCCAGCAAATAAAGGCGCCGGTCTGACAAGTCGACGATAATTCGGTAATTGGGCATAGTTGATCCCTCCGCCATATCGTATGCAGGGGAGCTTGCCGAGGCAATAAAAAAGAACATACATTTATTCAATAAAGTGGAGAAGCGACCAGTGAGGGTTCATGAATATAAAGACGTTATATGAAATTAGTGAGATTACAATATATTTAAAGGACGATTATATGCATATCATAGAAGCCAAGAGTGATAATAATGCATGGATTTCAGGGATATTCGAACACGAATACAAAGCACAAACCTAAGTTGAATCAATCGCTTCGGAACTCAAGGAGAACCAGAAACTAATACAGATTCAACTCTCATATCCATTTTACATAGTCGAAAGAGATGGAAGTTTTAATTACTTAGACAAGGATGAAATGTTACGAGAGTTAACCCAAATAGAAATAGTTAATGATTCAGATTGGATTTACTTTAATATTTACACTATTACCTCGGAGGATTACCAATCAAGGCTTCCTGGGACAGATTATATGGGGATATTAATGCATGATCACATTAACAATGACTTCATGGAATGGTATAGGAATGAAGGAGAAGAATTTTTAAAGAGAAGAGGAATTTTACCAGGATAAGTCGATGGAGACAGTCGCATCTGCTAACACTACATTCACATTTTGAGCTATTCACTGAACCGCTATTCCTATTTTGATCGACAGGGCATTAACAAAGAAGAGCCGCCAGGATTTCTCCTGAAGGCTCTTAGCAAATTACTTGCGTGGTACATACAAGCTGTTCATGACTTCAATTAATCGCCGTTCGGCACGTTCTTGTGCTTTGGGGGAGAGCGCCTCTATACGATTCCTCAAAAAAATCCATATTACAAGAAAAACCCCAGCAATTACGCGGGGTTTCGATTTTGCCGAGAAGCCACTTGTATCAAGGTTTTTCGGCTTTTTCTTTTCTTATCGTTTCCTTGCGTTTCCGACGATTATTTATAGTACGTGACCAAGTTTGTGACCAAAATAAGAAGCCCCGAATGTCCGGGGCTGGAGATAAGGAGATATGTGAACCGATTGAAAACCAATCGTATGACACCTTGCCTGTGATACTTGTGAGTACCCCTAGGGGGATATTCAAAGCTAGAGCGCGAAGTGTGAATTTTTCCAATGTCGCCCCTTCGCTTGCAAAATATCGGGAAATCCCAACCATGTATATACATCACTTATTGCGATTGACTAGCTGTAAGAACTTCTGAACAACCTCTGGATTATTCTGTACTGCTTCTTCAATAAGCATTCGCACAACTTCGCTTCTGCTCCTGTTCCATTGTCTAGCCATAATGTCCAGATAAATATCATGGTGAGCATCTAAAGTAATGGCATGTTGCTTGAATCGTCTTGGCGAACTCATTGCTTAACACCTTCTTCTCGTTGCTTCTTTTCCTTTAGAAGCTATTCTAAATGCTTCTTGGCGTTATGAATCGTGTAATCAGAAATACCGAAGTATTTCAACTTCTTCATAAGCAATGGAATGCCTTCCAAATTAAATAGCTTTACAACCTTATAATCTTCATCACGATAGAACAGAACATTGTCTCTAACATCAGCGTCGTAAGATCCCGCCAAGTCGTGCGGGGAAAGTTCCAATATGTGCGCCAATCCATCGAAGCTAATATATAGTGTCTTAATGGAGTTATTAAGCATATGGAAATCTCTCCCAACAATTAAGGATACTATACCAAACTGGTGAACTTCTGTGCATTTAATTTCAATCATCTGTTTTTGCCCCCTGCAAATGTAGTCTGTTTAACGTGTGAAAAGGCGGCTGACTAGACCGCCTTTCTTTATCCGGTCAATGTAAACTAGTTGGAACCATCGTCCTGACAAAAAGGAAATAGAAAGCCTTGGAGCGCTGTGACGAGTTCTCTTTAGCTACTTACTTAATCTTCGGGAATAGTCTGAAAAAATGCTATAACGATGTTGTCTTAAGATGTATTGTATTTGACCTCTTACAATCGTTAATAAACGGAATTAGACTTTTATAGGAGGATTTAATCAATAAAGGGACGGTAATGTTTCTGGCTCAATCTAGGGGCTTTGGAACCGTTCTGGGAGGGCAGGGACAGAAAAAGCACTACAGGGGCAAAAGAAAAAGCACCCTGTTATAGGTGCTTCCTGTTTGCGCTGTTGTCCTGTTAGTTTAATCCACACTTGCTAAAGATGCTTGGTACAGTTGTATAACTGACATGCCCAATCGTTGTTCGAGTGCGTAAGGATGGTTAAAGAGGTATTATCTATATGCGTTTTTTTGAATCGTTGAGGCAAAAGATGTTGCAATGACAAACCAATCAATGCCCCATGACTTACAATTAAAATTCTTTTATCAGTATGTTTGAGAATCTTTTCTTCGAGAAAATTTAGTCCACGCTTGGCGACCATTTGGAAATCTTCCATACCAAGATTTTGCTCACGCCAATTATTTCCCCAACGAGCGATGCGTTCTTCCTCGGTGGTACCCTCAATTAGACCACAATTAATTTCTCTAATACGCTCATCAATGAATACAGAGTCTACTCCTAAAGATTGCCGTATGATTTCAGCCGTTTGTCTAGCTCTCTTCAGATTACTGGAGAAAATAATGTCCCATTCTTCGCTTGAAAGTCTATTAGCCAATGCAGTAGCTTGCTTTATTCCATCTTCGTTCAAAGGTATATCGGATACACCTTGAGCCTTGCCAAGATTATTCCATTCGGTCACCCCATGCCTGATAAGCCCTACTGTGGTTACCATTTCTGCCGCTCCTTAATGAATCCCATTAAATGCACATACTAAAAATACAATACATTGTAACAAAACTGCCCGGTAGTTGGGCCATCCACTACCTTGATGATTTCAGTTTTTCCGCCGTTTCTTTAAGCATTTTAATATGTTCCCGTTTAGAGTCGGTTTCTTTGTGTAAGGCGTCTTTTTTTTCGTTCATTACCCGAGTTTCTTCTTTGACTAACCTTGTTTGTTCTTCAATTAGTCGTGTTTCGTGCTTTATGGTCAATATTTCTTCTTTGCGAGTTCGTACCTGTCCAACAAGATAATGATTTTCTTCTTCTCTTCGCTTTAGTTCTTCCTGTAGGACTTCAAATTTTAATTTTTCTTTTTCCATTTGCTTTACGAATGGAAACCCAATATCCGCCGCAAATTTTAGTCCAATCCAGAGGACTAACAAACAAATTTGAAATTTTAATCCCGGTGAATCAATATTGAACCTTTCTTTAATCACTGTGTAAACCTTTTTAAATATCTGCCTTCGTGATTGCGCCTAGGGCAACTGCTAAATCCAGCTTTCCCGAAAATTTCGTTGATTTCCCCAGTACTTCTGAGGGTTCCTTCAAATGAAGTTTAATAAGCTGCGTAATTTCTTTCTCAATAAATAAGCGTGACTTAATTACGATTTCCAGAGGGCTATTGTTGGGTAATGCTTCTTTGAGAAATATGTCAATGTCGATGTTAGTGCTAT
>NZ_BIML01000053.1 GCF_004001065.1 Paenibacillus xylaniclasticus | reverse complement strand
GCGCTGTCGAGATAGCGGTTGTCCGTGTCGCACAGCTTCTCCAGAATTCGGACATAGAGCGTGAAGACCGTTTCCATATCTTGTTCATAGAAGTATTGAGGCGAATATTTGATCTGGACATTGATCTGTTCGCCGCCTCGGTGCACCTCTACATCAAGCAGCGTGTTGGTCATCTCCGAGTTCCGCAGCTCCAAACCGCTGCTTTCCTCAATTCGGATGTTATTCTGAACACCAGAGAAGTCCAGTACATGGAATTCGGTATAGTTGAACAGGGTATCGAAGATCGGATTGAGCGCTGGGTCCGTTCGTTCCCCTATCATTCGCGCGATGTCGCTCAGAAACGCTTCATGAGCATTGATCCGATATACGATTTCGGATACGTTGCGAACGAGCTGCTCCTTCGGTTCCCGCTTGTTGATCTGAAGCCGAATCGGGAGTGTATTTAGGAAGCAGCCGAGTATACGGTCGCCGTCCTCTACTGTTGGGCGGTCATGGGAGACAACGCCCGTGACGATGTCCTCCTCCCCCGTTACAACCCGAAGTAAATACAAATGTGCGGAGAGGCATAGGTCTCGGATCTTGCAGCCGTATTGGCGGGAACGGTGTTCCAGTCTCTCACTTAACGCTGTCGGCAGCGGTCTTCTGATGATCGTACTGAAACCGTTCTTGGCAAGTGGTTTGCGAGCTAGATTAAAAGGCAGCTTGCCGCGATTATAGCCGCTGAGATATGTAGTCCAGAACTGCTCCGTCTTTATATCCGCCTGCTTATAAGCGTTCAATGCTACATAATCTTTATACGAGCAGCGTAACGGTGCATGATCGAGCTCCTCCAGCGGTTCATCGTGTCCCGATGTAACCATCATGTTATACAGCTCTATGAACTCCTGCTCGAATACGGCTACACTCCATCCGTCCAGAACGGCATGGTGGAAGGATAGGAGGATAACGGCATTCTCTTCGCCAAGTCTGAACACTCGTAATCTCCACAGCAGCGTTCCGTTAACCAAAAATTTGTTTTGGAGATCCATGCTTCTTCGATGGTCAATGAATTTCCTCTGTTCATCCGCACCCAAATGACGGCAATCCTCTATTGCGACATCTGGCTTCGCATGGCGAAGTACGATTTGTACAGGCTCCTCCAGCGTATCCATGTCGAAGACAGTTCTTAGTATCGGATGACGATGTGCCAGCTTCTCGGTGATTCGCTCGATGAGGCTGCTGTCCCAAGGCCGGAACGCTACCGTAAAGAAGAACTGGTCATGGTAGATCGGCTGATCGGGCTTCAGCATCGAATAGTACACCATGCTCTGCTGAATTTTACTTAACGGATAGAAATCCTCGATCCCCATTGAATCGTATTTGACTGAGAATCGGCCTGCTTGCGCTTTCTCTTGGAATGCTTCAATAAGCTGCAATCCTTCGTGTATCGCTTGAGTTTGTCCTGTTGCACTGCTGCTGCTGCTCAAGTAAGCGGCAAGCGCGGAGATTGAGCGGTGCGTGTACAGCTCTTTCAGTTCAATATCCATGCCCAAATCCTTTTGAATTCGGTTCGCCAACCGGAGCAGCACAATGGAATCACCTCCCAGAAGGAAGAAATCATCGAATATTCCAATACGATTCCTGCCGAGAATATCCTTCCAAATTCCGGCCAACGCAGCCTCTAATGCTGTCACTGGCTGATCATTAGACGTTTCACATTCGATATCAGTGATTAAGACCGGTTCTGGGAGCGCCCTTCGGTTCAGCTTACCGTTAGCTGTTAAAGGAAGAGCATCTAGTCTCACGAAGTATGCGGGCACCATATACACAGGCAGTGTTCTGAGAAGATGCTCTCTGCATTCTCCATCCGTAATCCCACCTGCTGATACTAGATAAGCACATAAAAATTTGCTTCCGTCAGCGCTTGTTCGATCGATTACAACCGCATCGGTTATAACCGGATGCTTCTTCAGTGCCTCGACGATTTCTCCCAGCTCAATCCGATAGCCCCGAAGCTTCACCTGGTGGTCCATCCTGCCGAGATATTCCAAATTACCGTCTGGGAGCCATCGTGCAATATCTCCTGTACGGTACATCCGTGTATCCGGTTGGAACGGATTACGTACGAATTTTTGCTCGGTCAGCTCAGGGCGGCCCAAATAGCCTCTTGCTAGTCCTGCGCCTGCGATACAGAGCTCACCTGGAATACCTATAGGGAGCGGACGGAGAAGATGGTCGACCACATATAGACGAATGTTGTCGATCGGCTTTCCGATAGGGATTCGCTCAAGTCCGGTTGTGCATTCGAACGAGGAAACATCCACCGTTGCCTCCGTTGGACCGTATAAATTGACGAGCTTTATTTGGTCTGATTCGACAATGGAATAGAATCGTTCTACCGTATGCTTCGGCAGAGCTTCGCCAGAGACGAATATATGCTTGATATGTCCCATCGCTTTTGCTGTTTCTCGATGATTCTCTAAATAATCTAGGAACGCACTTAGCATTGGCGGTACGAAATGCAGGGTCGTTACCTTCTCTTCTATAATCGTTCGGGTGATTAGTGTTGGGTCTTTCTCTCCCTCTGGCTCCAGGAAGCATAGGCTTGCGCCGTACCAAGACCACCAGAACAGCTCCCATACGGATACGTCGAACGTATACGGAGTCTTCTGAAGAATAACATCCTGTCCGCTCAGCGGATACTGTTTCTGCATCCAATGGAGTCTGTTGATGACGGAATGATGCTCGATCATAACCCCCTTAGGCTGTCCGGTCGAGCCGGAGGTGTAGATGACATAGGCCAAATTGGCAGGTGCGGCAGTATGCGGCGGATTGGACGCTGGGAGCTTTGGCGAGGACGCATCTTTTAGGCGAAGTGCCGTAACGGTCAAGTCCTCTGTACATACGGGATGTCCTTCATCCTGACAGAGAAGAATCGAGGCCCCGCTATCCTGAAGCATATAACGTATCCGTTCCACTGGCAGCTTCGGATCGATAGGCAGATAGGCGCCGCCAGCCTTTAAAATTCCGAATAGGCCGATCATCATGTCCATCGATCGCTCCATCATAATGGCAACAACCGTATCCGGCTGTACACCGAGGTTGCGAAGACAGTGCGCCGTCCGATTGGCCTCTGTATTCAGCTCGGCATAAGTTAAGCTGCGATTACCGAGCTGTACAGCTGTACGGTTGGGAGTTCGCTCTACTTGCTCCTCGAATAACCCGTGAATCGTCTGACTGAGGGGATATTCGCTATCTGTAGCATTGAATATCTCTAGGATCTGCTCCTTCTCGTAAGAAAGCAGCATATTCAGTTCACTAAGCGGGCTGTCCGGCTTACGCACCGCTTCGCCGAGCAGCTGCGCGTAATGGGCTGCTATCCTCATCGCTGTATCCCGGTGGAATAATGCGGTTGCATACTCAAGCACACCGTTCAAGCCGTCTTCCTCTTCCGTTAAGGTCAGTGTCAGATCAAACTTTGCTATCTTATACTGCATCGGGTAAGTGCTGAAGGTTAGCTCATTCGATTCCAGCTGGATGCTGTCCATGTTCTGAAGAACAAGCATAACATCAAACAACGGATTGCGGCTTAGCTCACGCTGTGTCTGCACCTGCTCCACCAGCTGTTCGAACGGATACGCACTATGATCGAACGCCTCCAGTGAGGATTGTCGTACAGCACGAAGAAAGTCGCGGAATGTCAGCTCATCTTTCGGGTAGTTGCGGAGCGGCAGCGTGTTCACGAACATTCCCATCACCTGTTCGACATCCGGATGCTCCCGTCCCGATACCGGCGTGCCTACTACAACATCATGTTGTCCTGAGTATTTGGACAGCAGCACATTATAGACGGCAAGCAGCACCATAAATAGTGTAGCTCCGCTCTCTTGGGCTAAGGCTTGAAGCTCCGATAACAGCGAGGCTTCGATTCTGACAGGTACAATATCCCCTTCAAAGCTTCTCATTGCTGTACGAGCTCGGTCTGTAGGCAGCTCCAGCACCGGAATATCGTCCGAGAAGACGTTAGTCCAATACGCCATATGCTGAATCATCTCTTTATCCTTCGCCTGCTCGAGCTGCCATATTGCAAAATCTTTATATTGTACCGATAGAGGCGGCAGTTGATCTCCCTGGTAGTACTGAATAAATTCGCGCGACAGCATGCTCATTGAGACGCCATCGGCAATAATATGGTGTGTATCGAACAGCAGCAAGTGGCGCTGGTCATCCAGCTTCATTAAGCCGGCTCGCAGAAGAGGAGCGCTGGACAAATCAAACGGTCGTATGAACTGCTGGATGATAGTCTCTACCGACTCCTCGTTCCCTTCATACTGCTCAAGGGAGAACTCTACATATTCATGAATTTGCTGAACGACTTCTCCGTCCTTTATCGTGAAGCTCGTTCGCAGCGATTCATGTCGGAGAATCAACTGGTGGAACGCTTCCTCCACCTTATGAGGCTCAACTGGTCCATGAATTTCTAGTACTCCGGGCATATTGTATCCCAGTTCCCCTCCGGTGAGCTGTCGCAGGAGATAGATTCGCTTCTGCGCGGAAGAAACCGGATAATACTCGCGCTTGTCGGCAATAGGAATAGATACATAATCCCGGCGCTTGGCGTTCTTGACGGCGGCAGCCATCTGCTCTATGGTCGGAGCTTGGAAAATATCCCGAATGGGCAGCTTTACATTCAGTTCTTGGTATATGGCGCCGGTCAGCCTGGCTGCCCATAAGGAATGGCCGCCTAGCTCGAAGAAATTGTCCTTGATCCCGATCTCAGTCCGTCCAAGCACTTGTTCCCAAATTTTCGCAAGCTTAATTTCCGTCTCATCGCGAGGTGCGACAAAAGAGGTTCCACCCCCAGCATGCGCCTCCGGCTTCGGCAGCGCTCTATGGTCCAGCTTGCCGCTTGGGGTAAGCGGAAGCTTCTCCAGCACGGTTAAGCTGATAGGAATCATATAGGCGGGTAATTGCCGTGAGAGCTCTTCCCTCCAGCCTTCAACTCGGAAGGTGGCGCCGGTGGTCACATAGGCATAGAGCTGCTTCTCGCCGAAGCTGTCATCCCAGGCGACGACGACAGCTTCAAGGATACCTTCGAGTTCTAGCAGCTTCGCTTCGATTTCCGCCGGTTCGATCCGATAGCCGCGTATTTTCAGCTGCTGATCGGAGCGGCCGAGAAATTCGATGCGGCCATCCGGCAGCCATCGTACACGATCGCCAGTACGATACATGGTGTGACCAGGTCGATATGGGTTCTCCATGAAGCAAGCCGCGGTAAGCTCAGGGCGGTTCAAGTAGCCTCTTGCTACTCCACTCCCACCGATATAGAGCTCGCCGGGAACCCCAATCGGCAGCAGCTCCAGCTTTCTTCCCAATATGTAAGCTTCGTAATTTCCTAGTGGCTTTCCGATCGGAACGTTAAGCAGAGCTTCCGGCTCGAGAGGCACCTGGTATATCGTACTGTACACGCAGCACTCGGTAGGACCGTAGACATTGAACATGATCGGTTGATCGATATTGAACGTCCGGTAAAACCGCACGGCAAGCTCGTATCGGAGCGCTTCCCCGGCGACGAGCAAATAGCGGGGATGAAATGCTTGCAATCGGGAGCTTATTTCTGCTTGGTGTAGCAGCATGCCAAGATGGGTTGGGGTACAGTCCGTCAAATAAATGTCTTGGTCTTCAAAAAATTGAAGCAGCAGGCCCCCATCGGTCCGCATTTCTTCCGGTACTACATGCAGCTCATGCCCGAACAGCAGCGAACCGAAAATTTGCTGAATGGAAACGTCGAACACATAATTGGCGAGCAGTGCGTACCTAAGTGCTCCGTCATCCGGAAGCTTTATCGCAGCTGTGAGTGCGTGTACTAAGTTGACGACTTGGCGATGCTCCACCATGACTCCTTTCGGATTGCCGGTCGTGCCGGACGTATAGATGATATAGGCCAAAGAGGCCGCTCCTCTCGCCTGCATCGGGATGGGGCTACGCCTCTCTTCCTTCAACGGTTGTTCAAGGTCGATGATTTGGCCTGTATATGACAGACCATTCGTAAGACTGGACTTCGTAATCAGCCAGTTAGCACCGCTATCCTGTAGCATATACAGGATTCGTTCGGCAGGATAGCTTGGGTCGATCGGCACATAGGCAGCCCCCGCCTTCAGAATGCCGAGGATACTGATTAGCATATCCACGGACCGGTCAATCAGAAGAGACACCGTAGAGCCTTCCCTTACGCCATTACTCCACAGCTCTCGTGCCAGCTGCTCAGACCGCTCATCTAGCTCTGCATAGGTGAGTCGCTCAGTGCCGCACACGACAGCTGTTCGAGCTGGCGTACGTTTCGCCTGCTCCTGGAACAGCTCATGTATCGTTTTCTCTTGTGGAACAAGAGGCAATGACGAATGCATTGTGTTAACCAGCAGCTGTTTCTTGTCATCCTCCGTAATTAGACTTATATCCTCTAACGTTAAATCCGGTGAATTGAGCAGAGAGGACAACAGTAGCTGCAGCTGACGATGAATCCGTTCTATCGCATCGAGGCTGTATCGACATCGGTTGTAGCGAAGCTCAAGAGTAATCTGGGCGTGACCATCAAGCTCAAACCACAGGACTAGATCTGAGGAGGTCTCCTGTATGAAATCAAGCGTATGAATGGAGCTAAGTCCGACGATCGTTGGAACGTATGTTGTGCCCCCTTCCGCTTTGGTTGTGCCGGGAATCTGATCGATATAGTTCCAGAAGGGCAGCTCTTGATGTGCGTAGGCTTCACTGGCGGCTGCTTTGATATCTCTGAACAAGGCTTTCATGTCGCTTTTGCCTGTTAGTTGGTTCATGATAAAAACGAGAGTATTTAGTCCCTTATCTGAGCCTGTCCGCTCCCGAAGAACCGGTATACCAAGGAGCTGCTCATTCTCACCGGTATAGTGATGGAGAAGTCCTTCTACACCAGCCAGCAAAATGAAAAAAACAGTAAGCGGCGAGCCGCCAGCAACCTGCATTACTCGTTCCGATATCGGTACATCTAGCGGTTGTCGGAATATTCCTTCGGAAGCTTCTCCGCACTCAGTGCTCGTATATCTATTGTAAGGAAAGCACGCGGCCGGAACCCCGGCGCTCAGCTTTTGCTGCCAGAATGCTCGCTCGCGTTCATAAACGTTCATCATTATTTCTTCCTTCCATAACGTGATTGGTGGGTGGCTATTCGAGTGATTAGACGTTGACGCGGATATAGCTTTCCACGTATTCAGCCACATCGGCTATCGTCTTCAAGCGATTAGCGGCCATATATTCAGCTGGAAATTCAAACTGGAATTCCTCCTCTGTTGCTATAATTGCCCGCATTAAGCTTAAGGAATTGACGCCGAGCTCGGACAGGTTGTCCTGCATGCCAACTCGCTCCACACCAAGTGCTGCTGCCCATATCTCGGCAACCTTCTGCTCAATCGGCGTTTGTGGTTCGTTATACACCGACTGGCTAGCTAAAGAGAGATTCGGAGTCGGCAGCGCTTTCCGATCCACCTTCCCATTGATGTTCAGAGGGAGCTTCTCCATCTGTACAAAGGCTGTTGGTACCATATAGCCGGGCAATGTACGGGTAAGTGCCGTACGCAGCTCGTTCGAAGTGAACGGGCGGTCTCCTGAATAGTAAGCGCACAGCGCTGTCTGTCCGGTCGCATCCTCCCAGGGCACTGCCACTGCTTCACGAATGCTATCTATTCGTAGAAGCTGCTCCTCAATCTCTCCCGGCTCAATTCGGTAGCCTCGAATTTTCACTTGATGATCCATCCGGCCCAAATAGAGAAGAGATCCATCCGGTCGCCATTTCGCCAAATCCCCGGTCCGGTACATTTTCCCTTCCTTAGCGAACGGATTCGCAACGAATTTCTTGTCTGTCAGTTCAGGCTGTCCTGCATATCCGCGTGCTAAACCGTCGCCGGCGATGCACAGCTCGCCGATTAGACCGATCGGCTGCAGCTGACCGTCCTTGGGATTGATGACATAGATTTGGGCATTAGTGATCGGTTTGCCGATATGAATTTCGGCTAGCTCCTCTGTGACGTCCGCCATCGTACACCAGACGGTCGTCTCTGTAGGTCCGTACATGTTGTAGATTCTCGCATTACTCACTTGTTTCAGCCGCTTTACCATCGTCTCGGGCAGCGTCTCGCCGCCAAGCAGCACCCATTTTACACTGCTCCAAGCCTCAGGACGAGACGCCGCCAGCAGCAGACTCATTCGGGAAGGCGTCATCTGAACGAGATTAACTTGTTGGCGCGACATTAGCTCCAGCAGCCGCTTCGGTTCCTTTTGCTCCTCGTGGTCAGCTAAAATAATGCTCCCGCCAGTAGTTAGCGGCAGAAAGGTTTCAAGTACAAAGATGTCAAAGCTGTAGGTCGTAACGGATAGTACCCGATCCCCTTCATGGAACGGTATGTTCTTGCGCATACCTGCTAGAAAGTTATGCACGCTCCGGTGCTCGATCATGACTCCCTTCGGACGGCCGGTTGACCCTGACGTAAATAGCACATATGCCAGGCTGCTGCTGTCATGTACAGCTATCGGATTCGTATTGTCCTCTGCCACAAGCTGATCGTCATGTATGTCGATTAGCTCCATCTCTTCAGGCAGCAGTGCTGACAATTTGGACTCACCTACTATGAGCTGGATGCCGCTATCCTCGAACATCGCCCGAATACGCTCTTCCGGGAGCAATGGATCGATAGGACAGTACGCCCCTCCGGCCTTCAGCACAGCAAGCATCGCCGTCACCATTTCTGTCGAACGCCCAATCAGCAGCCCTACGACTTGATCAGCTCCGACGCCCTTTCTGCGCAGCATATGGGCTAATCGGTTTGCCCGTGCATTCAACTCATCATACGTCAGCTGCTGATTCCCGCAAATGACAGCGGTCATGTACGGCGTCTTGGATACCTGTTCCTCGAACATTTCATGTAATGACTTTTCACTAGCATAAGCCGTGGCTGTATTATTGAATCTGTGCAGAATTAGCGTTCTTTCCTCATCTGTCAGTAGGCGGATGTCACTTAGCGGAAGCTCTGGTTGCTCCAGCATGAACGACAGTATTCGTTCATAGTGAGCGGTCACTCTTTGAATAGAATCTGCCGTATATTTGTTTCCGTCATAAATGAGCTCAAGCTCGAGGCTCTTCTGCTGCTGATGGAATAAAAAGGCTAAATCGTATACCGCCTCCTTCATCCATTCATTGCGGTGAATAGGCTGGAAGCCGGCCATAACCGGAATGAGCGGTTTACCGCTGGCAGCTTGTTCGATTTGAATCCGGTTAACATAGCTCCAATAAGGGGTGTGCTGATGCTCCATGATTTCACTTATTGCGGTCTTGATGTCAGATAGCATCGTTTTCAGAGTGCTGTGGGAAGACAGATTCGTTTTGACGGGTAAGAGATGATTAAGAGTGCCGACGGCATCGTTCTCTCCTTCTCGGCGGAATACCGGGACACCGAGCAGCAAGCTGCTCTCGCGCGTGTACTGATAGAGAAGCCCTTTCACAGCGGCTAGAAGCACCATAAACACAGCTATAGGTGATCCGCCAGCAATGTGCAGAAGGCGCTTTGAACTGTTTGGTGCCAGCGTGATCTTATTTGATAGAGGCTCGCGGTTTTGTCTGGCTTGACGTTTGGTATAAGGAATACATGTGAATTTGTCATCTGGGGCCAGCTTCTGCTGCCAGTACGTCATATCTTTTTCATAAATGCTCATTATGCTCCACACTCCATCCCGCTCTTAGCGGATTTGTCTTGTTTACAAGTGATCCGTCAGCTGTCGCAAGGTCGGGTGTGCTTCGCAGTCTTGCGAAGGCACACCCCCAATATCCTAGAACAACAATTCAAGGTTATCGATTTGCGTAGTCAGCTTATTAGTGTCAGTCCGAAGCAGCGATGCCAGCAATCGGTCGGGATCTTCTGCGATGCTGCGGACAAGCTCCGTAAAGTTTATTGCAAGCGTCTCGATCGCTTTTAAGCTGAATAGAGCCTTACTGTATTCGATCGCTCCTGTCAGTACGCCGTTCTCCAGCTCCATGGTCAAGCTCATATCGAATTTGGCGGTATAGTAATCCATTGAATAAGGCCGGACGGAGATTTCCCCTATCTCGGCATGTCCATCCTCGGTCTCAGCGAAGGCGAACACATAATCAAAGATCGGGTTGCGGCTTGCATCATGCTTCACACCGAGCTTCTCTACCAGCTCTGCGAATGGGTAATCCTGATACTCGAAGGCTTGCAGCGTGCTTCCTTTCACTTCTAGGAGAAACTCCCGGAAGGTCAGCTCTTTCTGTGGATAAAGACGCAGCGGAAGCGTATTGACGAACATGCCGATCATCGGCTCCAGCTCCGGTGCGGTTCTTCCCGCTACGTGTGTACCGACGATGATGTCCTCGGAGCCGCTGTATTGGAAGAGCAGCACCGAGTAGGCGGCCAGAAGCACCATATACATCGTACTGCCGGTGGACGAAGCCAGCTTTCGCAGCTCTTCGACAGTTGGGGCATCGATCTCAAAAGAATGAACAGCACCCTCAAAGCTTCGTACTGCCGGCCTTGGGTAAGCAATCGGCAGATCATTCCTCGGCAGCTCACCAGCTAATGAATTTAGCCAATAGAACTCCCGTTCCTTATATTGATCGCTTTCCATTCGTTGTCGCTGCCAGGCCGCATAATCCTTGTATTGGATCGTCATCGGCGCAAGCTCTTCCCCAGCGTACAACCGTAAGAAATCATTCATCATAATTTGAAGCGATACGCCGTCCGATATGATATGGTGCATGTCGATGACCATAAGATGGCAGCGGCTCGACTTCGCTAACAGACCGACACGAAGCAGAGGCGGCTTCGACAGCTCGAACGGCCGTATGAAGCTGCGTACCGCCTCCAGCATTTCCTGCTTGTTCTGTCTCCATGGAATCCATTCGAATTCGAAAGAAACGTCAGGATAAACCCGTTGGACAACCTCTTGCTCCCGGATTTCAAAGCCTGTTCTAAGCGTCTCGTGCCGGTCGATCAGCTTCAGGAAGACGGAACGGATTCGATCGGGATCGATTTCGCCAGTAATCTCCAGAACGGACGGCATATTGTATATATCACCGCCGTCATCCATCTGGCTGAGAATGTAGATCCATTCCTGTGCAGGGGAGGTCGGGTATACCTCTTGTTCCGGAATGCTCGGTATGGCCGTATAGGCTTGCGAGCTTAGGCTGTCAATGAACGAAGCGAGCTTCTCCAACGTCGGCAGCCGAAAGATGTCCTGAAGTGGAACGGCTGCACCTAAATCCTTCTGAATTCTGCCGGCCAGAGAGGCTGCGTCTAAGGAATCGCCCCCGATTTCAAAGAAATGATCTTGGGAGCCGATACGGTCGAGCTTCAGCACATCTTTCCATATAGCCGCAAGCTTCTGCTCTGTCGGTGTTTGCGGCGCCGTATAGCTGTCGGCTGTTTCTTGAATTCCGTCA
>NZ_BIML01000052.1 GCF_004001065.1 Paenibacillus xylaniclasticus | reverse complement strand
GCAACCGGAGCTACAGGTGCCACTGGCGTAACTGGAGCAATCGGCGCTACAGGTGCGACTGGTGCCACAGGCGAGACTGGTGCAACCGGTCCTGCATTAACCAATGTTCATGCATTCGCAGCTAATACGACTGGAGCCGGAATTTCCGTCCTCTTGGGGGGAACTCCCATCCCACTTCCGAACAATCAAATACTGAGCGGCGGCATAACGGTCAATGTAGCAAATGATACGTTCACTGTGCCGGTTGCCGGCGATTACTTGATTACTTACCAAGTGAATACGACTACAGCGTTAGCATTAGGCACAAGGCTCATTATTAACGGCGCCGTGAATACGCCAAGTACACGACCCGTTGCTCTTGCTGCATCCAGCTTTAACAATGTCATCATTACTACACTTGCCGCAAACTCAACGATCACACTAGAGCTATTCGGTTTATTAGGTGGAGCTACACTGCTTTCCGGCGGTGCCGGAGCCGCGTTAACGATTGTCCTGTTATCTTAACAGCATGTAGAATCATTGTATGTAAGGCCTCTTGAGCCAGTCACATATTGAATCAGGCCGATCGCCAGTAGTTTAGCCCGGTAGGCGTTTAACCAACTATACTTTCCCCCACACAAACGCCTATGCAATCAAGGAACTTCCTGCATAACCTACTTTCGTATCCACAATGCAGGGAGGTGCAAAGCACAATGTCTGGACATATCGGCGGAGCTTTCACGAATACAGGAACGATTCTCGTCCTCTTCATCCTTCTTGTCATCGTCGCATGCAGCTGCATCGGATTTGGCCACATCGGCGGTTACGGCTACGGTAAATACTAATTTTTAGTAAAATAGCAGACGGCTGCGGGTTATTCGCAGCCGTCCGTTATTTGATTCTCATACCAGCGCTTCTCATCCGATCTACATAAGCGGCGGTCATTTCACATTAATATGAATATTTCCTATCGATCTAGAGACCATATATTCTAACGCGCAACACTAAGGAGATGAAAGCCTTGTACTATTATAAAGAGGAGTTAATAAACATCATCCAGCCAGATGAGCCTGACCCGGCCGCGGCAAAGGTGCTGTAGGAGGCGCTTGGCGGACAGTTCGGCGAAATGCGGACGATGATGCAGTTTTTCTTTCAAAGCTCCAATTTTTGAGGTAAAGAAAAGAAATACCGCGATTTGCTCCGAGGCCTATTCCTAGAGGAAATCGCGCATGTTGAGCTTGTCCAGAATACAATTAACCAACTGCTGGACGGCGCTGGTCTTTCAGAGCCGGGTAACATAGGAGAAGATCAAGCGCTGCTGGATGAAGCAGTAAAGCACGCGAATCCGCATCATTTTATCGTTGGCGCTAAAAGCTCCCTCCTGTCGACGCTGGCGGCAATCCTTGGAACGGTTCGTGGGTGTACGCACATGGCAATCAAATTGCTGACCTATTGAATAACGTTATGTTAGAGTCAACCGGTGTACTGCAGAAGACCCGAATCTATGAAATGAGCTCCAATAAAACTTTAAGGGAGACGATTCGGTTTTCTTATTGTGCGCGATAATGCACAACAGAACGCTTTCGCCAAAGCGCTCGAAACGTTAGGCGTCGATTGGGGCAAAACATTCCCCGTACCGAATTACGATATCAACAAATATCCGGAATGCAGAAAATTCCCGGCATTTCCGGACGTTCTGGAACTGGAAACCCTTGCGGGGGTGGAATAACGGCTAATGTTCCATTGTTGCGGCTTGGACTTTCACCTTGGAATACTTGAGCGATTAAGGTTTCGTCCAGTCGAAAATTGAGCATCCGATCTGTTTTGATAAATTGCTTCTAGAGCGGCCGTCCCCAAGGGTATCCTGCTTTCTAGCGGAGATCGGCCGCCTATTTTTTTCGTTCACCTTCCTATCGCTTATCTCACCTATTTCTGCGGTACTGCCCCCCTACTTCATATAATACTTGCGTTATTTGACCGAGCGAAGCATGTCTGACCGTATCCATTAAAGTTTCAAAAATGTTGCCGCCCGTTCGAACTGTTTCTTTCAACCTTTCTAGAGCAGCCTTGCATTCCGCTTGATTCCTTAGCATAAATTCAGCTGTTCTCTGAAGCTGCGCTTCCTTCTCTTCGTCTGTTGAACGAGCAAGCTCAAGCTCATGCTGTTCCTCCCCGGGAGGCTGCACGAACGTGTTAACTCCAATAATTGGCAGCTCGCCTGAATGTTTCTTATGCTCGTAGAGAAGTGATTCCTCTTGGATTTTGTTCCGCTGATATTCGGTCTCCATCGCACCTAAGACTCCGCCCCGCTCATGTATGCGCAGAAACTCCAGCAGCACAGCCTCCTCTACGAGATCAGTCAGCTCTTCGATAATGAACGAGCCTTGAAGCGGATTTTCGTTCCTTGTCAGCCCCAATTCACAGTTAATTATGAGTTGAATTGCCATAGCACGACGAACAGATCGCTCCGTCGGTGTCGTGACGGCTTCATCATAAGCGTTTGTATGAAGTGAATTACAATTGTCGTATGTGGCAATGAGTGCCTGTAAAGTTGTACGAATATCGTTAAAATCCATCTCCTGCGCGTGTAAAGAACGGCCGGAAGTTTGAATATGATACTTCAGCTTCTGGCTTCGCTCATTGCCTCCGTACTTATACTTGATTACGGTGGACCAAATTCGTCGTGCTGCGCGCCCTAACACGCTATATTCTGGGTCAAGCCCACTACTGAAAAAGAACGAGAAATTCGGTGCAAACTGATCGATCTTCATGCCTCGGGACAAGAAATATTCTACATATGTAAAGCCATTAGCCAGCGTAAAGGCAAGCTGCGTAATTGGATTCGCTCCCGCTTCAGCAATATGATATCCGCTAATACTGATGGAATAATAATGACGAACCTGATTGTCTATAAAATATTGCTGGACATCCCCCATCATCTTCATCGCAAACTCCGTTGAGAAAATGCATGTATTCTGCCCCTGATCTTCCTTCAAAATATCAGCTTGAACCGTGCCGCGCACGGTCTGAAGCACCGACACTTTAACCTGTTCATATTCCTCTGCACAAATCTCGCGGCCGTGCTCGTCAGCAAATCGATCGACCTTCTGATTAATCGCTGTATTCATAAACATCGCAAGCAGTATCGGCGCTGGTCCGTTGATCGTCATCGAAACGCTTACTGAAGGTCGGCATAAGTCGAAGCCCTGGAACAGCTTGTTCATATCATCCAGCGTGCAGACGCTGACGCCGCTGTTGCCTATTTTGCCATATATATCGGGTCGCCGATCTGGATCTTGACCGTATAGTGTAACACTGTCGAACGCTGTGGATAGACGTTTAGCCTCATCACTATGGCACAGCAGATGAAAGCGCCGATTCGTTCTCTCCGGCGTTCCTTCGCCTGCAAACTGACGTCTCGGTTCTTCATTTGTTCGTTTGAATGGAAAGACGCCAGCCGTATATGGAAAATAACCTGGTAAATTCTCCTTTAATAACCAGCGCAGAACATCCCCCTCATCCTCATACCCCGGCAGGCTTACACGCGGAATTCTCGTTCCTGCTAGAGAGACCAAGTATAACGCCGATTCAGTCGAGTGACCATCGCTGCCGGCAGACATTACGATTCGATCTTGGCGGTAAGCTTGACGAAGCTGCTGCCAATCGGTTAAGCGTTTACGATTTTCTGGATGGAAGCGTTCTTCATAACTGCGATACACATCATTTAGCTTCGCTGAAAGATTTTTTTTATCATCCTGAGAGAGCTGTGGACCTTCATAGACTTCAATGATGTCAACCGTTTCACGTAGATGGGCTAACTGTCTCGCCAATTGCGATTGTTCGTCAATAAACCGTTTGTATTCACGTACGGTATGAACGATTTCTCCTAAATAGCCTGATCTTTCCGGAGGAATAATGCGGCTTGATATCGCTGACTTCTGTATAGTGGGAGATATATTTTCAGCATTGGGCTGAGGCCAGCTGCATTCCGTTTTATTCTTCAGGAACTGCATAAGGTAATTGAACAGCTCTGTTGTACCGGGATCATTAAATTGACTAGCGGTCGTGCCGAATACGGGCGGCTCTTCATCTGGTATTATGGACGACTGTCGGCTGAGTATAAATTGCTTCCGAACAGCTCGAATCGCATCCTCTGAGCCACGCCGCTCAAATTTATTGAGGACGATAAGATCTGCTAGATCGATCATCGCAATTTTTTCAAGCTGCGAAGCCGCTCCAAATTCACTCGTCATCACATATATCGTTACGTCGCACAGATCTACGATCGCGGCGCTGCCTTGACCAATACCGCAAGTTTCAACGATGACTAGATCGCTTCCCATCTGCTGCATGATATGGATTGCCTCTTTCGATGCTGCGCTAATTTCTGAGTTAGATCCGCGCGTTGCCATACTTCGCATATACACATTCGGATGGTGAATCGCATTCATCCGAATCCGGTCTCCAAGCAGCGCACCCCCCGATCTTACATTGGAAGGATCAATGGACAGAATAGCGATCTTTCGCTCCGAATATCGGTCAAGAAGACGCCGCACGATTTCGTCCGTCAGTGAGCTCTTGCCTGCGCCGCCTGGTCCGGTAATTCCGATAACCGGCACTTTCGGCACATTCACCGCCAGCTGCTCCAATACGGATCGTTCAGAAGATCCGGCTTCATACATAGAGCTCGTATGTTCTTCAGCTAGTGTAATAAGTCTGGCGGCTGCACTCCAATTCCACGACTTCAACAGAGCAAAATCCTTAACCGGAAGCTTAGGGGTCATAAAATCACATTCTCGGACCATGTGATTGACCATGCCTTGTAGTCCAAGAGCACGGCCATCGTCTGGAGAGAACACTCGAGCGATTCCGTAACGATGAAGCATCTCGATCTCCGATGGAATAATGACTCCGCCACCGCCTGCGAAGATGCGAATATGGCTTGCGCCTTCATGTCGAAGAAGGTCGTACATATATTGCAAATATTCCATATGCCCGCCTTGATATGAACTGATTGCTATCCCTTGTGCATCCTCTTGAATTGCACAGTACACAACCTCTGATACGGACCGGTTATGACCGAGATGAATAACCTCAACTCCGGATGCTTGCAGAATACGTCTTATAATATTGATCGATACATCATGTCCGTCGAATAATGCTGTTGCTGTTACAAATCGGACATGACAGCTCGGGCGATATGGTTCGGTCTCTGTCATTGCTATCCTCCCCTTCGCTCGATTATGCGGAATATGATTCTTGTTACAGTCTATTCTTCATTCGTTGCCCAATTACATCGATAGAACTTCGATTTACTGAGAGACCTTCGATTTGGAAATTTGATTGCGACATCATATGAAGAGTCGCCTAATTAATAGAGGGCTATCCTGAGCGTCAATTAATTCATGACGCTTTGGACAGCCCTTCTTCGTTCTGCTCCTAATAGCTACATAGGAGCATTTTACCGAACATACATTGGATTTAATGCCATTTACTTAAGGTATGCAAGTTATCTTCAGTCCCTTGTCCTGATTATATGTTTCAAGTCTGTAAATAATGCTTTGTGCGCGACAGGTTCCCACGTCTTTGAGAATATCCCTATTTTACTAGTTTGAAGGCCAATCGAGAAAGATCCGAGCAGATTCCAGTCCTCTCCCAATGCCGACCTGTAGAAAAATTGATACAAGGATTGTTTCTTTACTACCTTCAAACAAGCCGACTTTTGCAAATAGACGGTTTCGACCAACAGAAACTGATCTCTGTTCTCTGGGGCAAACAATGTAATTTTCTCATTCGTATCCATTCCATACAACAGTTTTAAGCCTTCGTGAAATTTAATAATTAGACCACTGTGGTAAGGCTTTATCGTTCGGTCTGGCACTTCAACCTTTACTTCCATTTCAAAATCGGCGTTAAAATCTACATTCGTCAGTAACTGTGGCGCATCGTCTTTCACAATCCAGGTATCATAGACTGTCTCTGAAGAGTGAACAATTGATATACCTTCATTTGTTACAGCAATGACATCATCTCCATAATTTCGTTCCGTAAAAGTCTGTTCTTTTTTATACACTGTCTTTTCTTCAAGCTGACGTTGTAAGGGCTCTGTTATGAGAGAAAGATAATAATCCGTGAACCGTTCCTCTCTCTTCATATTTTCGTCAATCAAACGCTTGATTGTACTTACATCAGGGTCAGAGGACGCTACCATATTTAGTAAATACAATTTGACGTGTCCCCATTGATCGACTAGTTCATCCCCCAGTTGTTTCAGTCTGTTGATGCTTTCCTTGTCGGGTAACAGACGTTCCACATATTTATACAAGGTGTTATAATACACTGTTTTAAAGTTTAAATGGCTCCATATCGAAATAATCTCCTTGTTTTTTGATGCATGATACCAATCCAGTACAACTTCCTCCGGGTAGCGAATCGACGCTTCTCCCTTTTTCAGATGTTGCAAGAATAATGCATGATCGTTCATTACATTTAAATAGGTCCAGTCTTTAGAGTGGGACATATCTCTTGCGACCGTAAAAACAACTGGTGACTCACCTGGTGTGATGTACTTGAAGAACGAATTGTTCAGGTCAAACAATTCTTTATAAGGCATCGTGAAATCTTTATAAATTGGATGAGCTCCGCCATCAATATGCATATTATCCAGAACAAAATAAATGTTTCGCTGCTTGTCAAACCCTTTAATAATGAAATAATGCCTATGGTGCTCCAGTTTGTAATTTGAGTTATAGTGCAGTTCAAACAGGTCACCTGGAACCAGTACACCGAAGCCTTTCATTAATTGTGCTGCAATCAAATCGTGAAATTCTGCCTCGTCGCGATAAGATTGAACAGCAATCTCAATCCCGAATTTATGCTTCAGCATTTCTTCGTAATAACGAATGAAGACGAATTCCGAGTAGCCCCCATTTTCCGTGATCATTCTTTGATACGGTTCGGATAAAAAGCAATTGCTGAAACTTGCATAGAATAGAAATGAATCAAAGAATCCGCGTTCATAAGATTCAAACAAAATGGCAAGCGGCTTGTAGAAGCAATCTAGCTCTTTCCATGTGTAACGATCTTTATTTTCTACAACACTCGTTAGAATTTTAAAGTTATTGCGGATATTTATTTCTGTAATGAAAGTGTTATTAGGTCTGCGTTCGACCTGATAATCATATTTTTTCATAATGGTTTCGGATAATTGCGCTACTGTTGGATTTTGATAAACATCCATAATTTGGCATGGGATATTGTCTTTCCTGAGCAAAGTAATCATTTGAATGGTTTTAAACGAATTACCGCCCAGATCAAAAAAGTTATCCACAACGCTTACGCGTTCGACGTCCAGTACCTCTTGCCAAATTTCCGCAATCCAAGCTTCCGTCTCTGTCCGCGGTGCGACGTACACTGAGCTGCAGAGAGCTTCTGCCTCAGGCTTCGGCAGCGCCTTCCGGTCTAATTTTCCGTTCGTCGTTAATGGCATCTGGTCCAGCTGCACGAAATGTGCCGGGATCATATACGCAGGCAGTGTTTCAGCTAAGTTAGACCGCAGCTGCTCTATATTCGGTTCACTGTCGCAGACGATATATGCACACAACGCTTTCTCCCCGCTCGCCTCCTCAATCGCTACAACCACCGCTTCCTTCACAACCCTCTGCTGCTGCAAGACGTTCTCGATCTCACCCGGCTCAATCCGATAGCCGCGGATTTTCACCTGCGCATCCATCCGACCCAAATATTCGATGCTGCCATCCGGTAGCCATCGGCCCAGGTCTCCCGTCCGGTACATCCGTCCGCCCGGAACGAACGGGTCGAGGACGAACTTCTCCGCCGTCAGCTCTTCACGGTTTAAATACCCCCGTGCTACACCGTCTCCCGCAATACATATTTCTCCCGGTATGCCCACAGGCTGAAGCTGGTCTACTCTATCTACAATATACAAGCGCAAGTTAGAAATAGGTCGCCCAATCGGCACAAGCACAGTATCCTTATCTTTCATACAATCGAAGTATGTGACATCAACCGTTGCTTCCGTAGGTCCATACAAGTTGATCAGTTGTGTTCCGTTCGCTTTACCAAAGCTGCACCAGAATGCGTTCACTTGATCAGGCAGCAACGCTTCACCGCTGGCAAATACCTTTCGCAAGCTCGACAGCAGTGTAAGCTTCTCCTGACTTTCTGTATATTCCATAAATAACCGAAGCATCGATGGAACAAAATGCATAATCGTAACCTTATACTTCTGAACAGCCTCTATTATGGCTGCTGGGTCTTTCTCTACCCCGATAAGCGGCAGGTACACTTTCGCTCCATACAGCGACCACCATAACAATTCCCATACGGATACGTCGAAACTGAAAGATGTTTTCTGTAAGATAACGTCATCCGCTTGCAGCGGATATCGTTCCTGCATCCAGACCAGCCGGTTAACAACCGAGCGATGCTCCACCATAACCCCTTTCGGCCGGCCTGTCGAACCCGAGGTGTAGATGACATACGCC
>NZ_BIML01000051.1 GCF_004001065.1 Paenibacillus xylaniclasticus | reverse complement strand
GTTGGTGCGGGCTGCTTACATCTTCCAGGTTCCAACCATCTTCTCCGTCTAATGTCGCTTCCCTTAGCTCCAGTTTCTGACCGTCAAACGCCGTCTTCTCCAGCAGATGCTCGTCTCCAACCAGCCACCGGCTTCCGCTGTCCTCCAGCATGTACGCGATTCGCTCCTGCGGATATGACGGATCAATTGGCACGTATGCACCGCCTGCCTTCAGAATGCCGAAGATGCCTGCAATCATCTCCACGGACCGCCCCGCCAGTAGAGCAACGCGGCTGTCTGCTGTAACGCTCAGCTTCCGAAGCTTATGCGCCAGCCGGTTCGCCCGTGCGTTCAGCTCCCGGTACGTTACCTGTTCTGTCTCGCTAACCACTGCGATCTGATCCGGCGTCCGCTCCACCTGATCCTCGAACAACTGGTGGATCGTCTTCTCCTGCGGATACGGTGCTTCCGTTGCATTGAACACATTTATAATCTGATGCTTCTCTTCTACGGTCAGCATTGACAGCTGTGCCAGTTCCATCTCCGGTTCGCTGACTGCTGCTTCGATTAATTGCAAATAATGCTTGGCCATCCGCTCCACCGATTCGCGACGGTACAAATCAGTGCAGTATTCGACCACGATTTGCAGTCCGTCTTCGCTTTCGGCTAATGACCAGGTCATATCGAACTTTGTCACGTGGCTTTCCACCGGTTGTGCAATGAGCTGCAAGGAATCGAGATCTAGCCGCTGCTGCTCCTGATTGTGCAGCACGAACATTGTATCGAACAGCGGATGGCGGCTCATATCCCGGTGCTTGACCACTTTCTCCACCAGCTCTTCGAACGGATATTCCTGATTCGCATAGCTTGCCAGCGCCAGCTCCTTCACCTGCTCCAGATAAGCTCTGAACGTCAAACCGCCCTCTGGTCGGCTCCTGAGCGCTAGCGTATTGACGAACAGCCCGAGCATCCCTTGAAGCTCCGCATGCGTCCGACCCGCTATCGGCGTTCCGACTACAATGTCCTCCTGCCCGCTATATTTCGACAGCATCACCTTGTACGCGGCCAGCAGCACCATGAACAGCGTCGTTCCACTCTCGCGTGCAAGATCGTTCAGCCGTTCAAGTAGCTCCGTACCCGTCTGCACCGCGATCCGGCTTCCCGCATAGCTTTGCACCGGCTTGCGGACATAGTCTGTAGGCATCTCCATCGCCGGAGGTGCTTCCTCGAATTGCTGCGTCCAGTAAGCTTCTTGCTCTTGAAGCCGGTCTGTTTGAGCCTGCTCCTGCTGCCAGCAGGCGTAGTCCTTGTACTGAATCGTCAGCTCCGGCAGCTCATTACCCTGATACAGTTCACCGAACTCCCGCACGAGAATGCTCATCGACACACCATCA
>NZ_BIML01000050.1 GCF_004001065.1 Paenibacillus xylaniclasticus | reverse complement strand
CTCGTGACGTTCTACCAAGCTGCGTATAACCGCTTCCAGATGTTTCGGCTCTACCTTCCCTTCCAACAGGTACACTCCTGGCATGTTGTACGCCGTTCCTTGATTACCCATATGATCCAAAATATAGAGCCGCTTCTGTGCAGAGGATACGGGGTAGAAGTCCCGTTGTTCTGTACGCGAAATCGATACATATACTTCGGGAGACGAACACTGCTCAACCGCATACGCCAACTCTTCAATCGTTGAATGCTCGAACAACGATCTAAGCGGCACCTCGACTCCGAATGATTGATGAATGAGCGATACTAGCTGCATCGCCTTTAACGAGTGACCGCCCAGCGCAAAGAAATCGTCCGTAACGCCTACTCGCTCGATGCCCAGCAACTCTTGCCAGATCGCTGCAAGTTTCACTTCCGTCTCCATCCTCGGTTCGACGTATACCGTACCATGGAGAGCATCCTTATCCGGTTTCGGGAGTGCTTTTCGGTCCAGCTTCCCGTTCACCGTCAGCGGCAAATGGTCCAGTTGCACGAAATAAGATGGAATCATATACGATGGCAGCGTTTCGCCTAAGCGAGTCCGAAGCTCTACAATACTCGGTTCCCCGTCGCACACAATATACGCACATAGCGCTTGTCCGCTCGCTTCTTCGATCGCCACCACCGCCGCTTCCTTCACTGGCTTTAGCTGCTGCAAGGCGCTTGCGATCTCGCCTGGCTCGATTCGGTAGCCCCGGATTTTCACCTGCTCGTCCATCCGGCCCAAATATTCGAGAACACCGTCCGACAGCCACCGGCCCAGGTCTCCCGTTCGATACATTCGTCCACCTGGTACGAACGGATCGGCGACGAACTTCTTCGCCGTGAGGTCTTCACGGTTGATATACCCCCGCGCTACACCGTCTCCCGCAATGCATATTTCTCCCGGTACACCTATTGGGAGTAACTGACCTTGTTTATCCATTAAATACGTTCGCGTATTCAATATTAGCTTGCCTATTGGAACAGTAATGGTAGATCTTCTGGAATTTCCAGCAAACCATAGCGTCGCGCATATTGTCGTCTCTGTTGGTCCGTATGCATTAATAAACCGCACATGGGGACGCCACTTTTGTACCAGTTCCCATGAGCAAGCTGAGCCCGCCACAAACACTGTCTTTAACGAACGGACACGTGTCGGCTCCATATGAGTTAAATAGGCAGGTGGAAGCGTCACTGTTGTAATCTGATGCTCTTCGATATACGCTTCAAATTTCTCAACTTGATGGATTACCTCAGTTGGCAACATATGCAGTTGAGCCCCGCTAAATAAGCTCATTACAATTTCCCATACAGATGCATCAAAGGCGATGGTGGCAAACTGGATGATCCGATCGTTATCCGTAAGGTCCAACGTTTGCTTGAATACGGAGGATAAGTTTACTACACCACGATGCTCTACCATAACCCCTTTCGGCTGGCCCGTCGAGCCCGAGGTGTAGATAACATACGCCAGATTACGTGAGCTGTTCACCGCTTCCAGGTTCCAATCTTCTTCGCTGGCTAGCATCGTTTCTCTTAGCTCCAGCTTCCCTCCGGCAAACGTCACTTTATCCAACAGATGCTCGTCTCCAACCAACCACCTGCTTCCGCTGTCCTCCAGCATATACGCTATTCGCTCCTGCGGATATGACGGATCAATCGGCACGTATGCGCCGCCTGCCTTCAGAATACCGAGAATGCCCGTGATCATCTCTACGGACCGTTCCGCTAGAAGACCGACGCGGATGTCCGACCTCACGCCCTGCTTTCGCAGCTTGTGTGCCAGCCGGTTTGCTCTAGCGTTAAGCTCCCGGTACGTTACCTGTTCCGTTTCGCTAACTACCGCAATACGATCCGGCGTCCGCTCCACTTGCTCCTCGAACAACTGGTGGATTGTCTTCTCCAGCAGATACGGTGCTTCCGTTGCATTGAACACATTTATAATCTGATGCTTCTCTTCCACGGTCAGCATCGACAGTTTCGACAGTTCCATCTCCGGTTCGCTTACTGCTGCTTTAATTAACTGCAAGTAATGCTGTGCCATCCGCTCCACCGTATCGCGACGGTACAAATCAGTGCAGTAATCGACCACGATTTGCAGTCCGTCTTCGCTTTCGGCTAACGACCAGGTCATATCGAACTTCGTCACACTGCCTTCCATCGGTTGGGCAATGAGCTGCAAGGAATCGAGGTCGAGCCTCTGCTGCTCCTGATTGTGCAATACAAACATTGTATCGAATAGCGGATGTCGGCTCATATCTCGGTGCTT
>NZ_BIML01000049.1 GCF_004001065.1 Paenibacillus xylaniclasticus | reverse complement strand
CGGGTGGTACGCCGATTGCGGGAGCAACAAGCGATACTTATGCGCCGCCAACGGATACCGTTGGAACGACGTATTACTATGTCGAGGTAACGAATACGGACAACAGCAAGACAGGAACGAACACGGCGAGTGTCGCAAGTAATGTGGCGGAAATAACCGTTTCACCGGCATCTGCACAAACCGCTCGCGCAGTTGTTGCCTTGGCTAATCCGGAGGTTGGAGTAGACAATGCTGTCACGCTGACGGTAATGAATGGACTTGGAGACACGGATACTACGTTTAACGGTTCATACGGTGTAACCATCTCTGGTTATTCAGCAGCACCTGATGGTTCGTATGGCAGCTTTAACGGCACGAGCCTTGCGAACGGTTCGACAATTGTTAATGTGATGTTTACTAATGGTGTAGCAACAGCGAATTTGAAGCTCCATCATGCAGCTGAGCAGACGATTACGTTCCGCACAGCAGGAGTGGCGGAGCCACATACGAACTCGCTCGTAATTACGCCTGCAGCGGGAAGTGCGGCGTCGATGGTACTGACGACGGACATAGCTGGCCCGGCTAGTAACGGAGGCGCATTTGCACAGCAGCCTGTTATCACTCTTGTCGATGCTTTTGGGAATACGAGCAGTGGTGACAGCAGTACGGTTGTAACGGTATCCAAGAAGGATTCTGGTATGTGGACATTGACAGGTACGACGTCGGCAACTGCAGCTAATGGTGTCATTACCTTCAGCGGTCTTGGAGCGACTAATGCATCCCAGGTGACGAATGCACAGCTTGCTTTTGATGCGGTGGGCTTATCACAGATTGCGAGCCAGCAGGTCACGCTTTCTGGACCAGCATCGACATATACGCCGGTGCCTACGCCACAAACTGCACCAGAGCCAACGCCTGAGTCTACTCCAGCGCCAGAGTCTACAATTACGGTGTTTAACATGAATATTGTGAACGAAGCTGATTTAATGAACAGGATGGTTTCCCAAGCAGCAGATGCTAAGGGCCAAAGCATGCCGACTAACGCAGTCGATACGGAAGGGCATTGGGCTGAGCAGACCATCGATATCTTCACCCGATTGGGACTGATTAATGGCTATGAGGATGGTACATTCAGACCGAACCGTCCGATCACTCGTGCGGAATTCGCAGTCCTTCTTAATCGTGTGTTCCAATTCCAAGGCGGAAGCAGCACCGGTACGGTATTGAAGGACATTGATGGTTTCTGGGCTCAACAGGATATTGAGAAGCTTGTAGCAGCAGGAGTAATCAATGGCTACACGGACGGTACATTCAAGCCGAATCAGTTGATTACCCGCGAAGAAATGGTCGTCATGCTGGCCCGCATTGTAAACCTTGATAGCTTGGAGAAGGATGCGACCAAGGGTAATTTCTATGATCTCGATCATTCTTATGCGGCTAGCGAGATCCAAGCAGAAGCGCAAGCAGGCATCGTTAGTGGCAAAGGAAATGGAAATTTCGATCCGAAGAGCAATGCTTCACGTGCGGAAGCGCTGCAAATCATCTTGAATGCACTGAAGCTCAACCCGCAGTTGAAGACATTGTTGGAATCACTTATCTAGATGTCTGTGAAGGACGCCTCATTGGGGCGTCCTTTATTTTGATCTATGAGAGGTGTAATCTAGGTCTTAATTGTCTGTATTATATTCCCTATGGCGCTGAACTAAAATCAAATCATTATCCATAATAATGGGTTTAGTTATATTATGTGGTATATAAATTACTGTGAATACATCAATGCAAAACTCGAGTAATAATTAGGAAAACGTAGATGCTGGATAGGTGATGTGAACGTTAATTTACCTTAAACGATGGATGAGTGCTTGCTGGATTCCTATTACTTATTGCCCCTATGCATCCGAAGATAATAGATGGGCGTCAAAGCGGTTGTTCTCTTTGCCGCCACATCTACCCTCATAAACGATTTACAGCTCAACAGAGCAAATCGCGCAGTCAATTCAGAAAGAGGCCGATTCCATTATGATCATGCATAATGCGATGCATGACTCAAAATCGGAGCGAGCGATCTTTCCAATACGAATATGAAGCAAAGTATGGGGGCAATTGATAACGCAACCGGAAAGCTTCAAACCTTAAACCGTGAGCTCATTGCCTTAACGGAATAGTCATATGGATATGCGAAGGACGACCGTCAGGACGTCCTTCTTTCCTTTCATAGATGATATGGTGAAAGGGGGGACCTTTTGATTTCCTGTATAATTCAGGAATCCACTTATTGACTGTTCGAACAAACAGTATTATACTCAAAGAGCGCTAACATCTGTGTTGATCTTTTTCGGGGGAGAGAGCAGGTTCATGATGTATATCTATCAACGTTTTAAATTATGGATTTGGCTTATTCTAGCAATAGCCGGAGGAACCGGTGCAATCTCTAAGAGCAAGCACGGACAATCTTGGGAAGTCGTGCTTAATGGAGCGATTGCAGCGGTTAGTTTGATTGTCTTTGTATATCTGCTGTACAAGATGAAAGCCGCTAAAGCTGCCCAACAGGCGAATAAAGGTCACACCCAGCTCGTTACCTTGTTTACAATCGCAGGAGCCCTGGCTGCTGCCGCGATGATTCCCTATCAGCTTGAAGCGGGATTATTGGATACGATTACCGAGAGGAGCAGTCTCTCTCAGAATGCTGCGGTCGTTCTGACCGTCGTTCAGACGGCACTGATTACAATGGTTATTAGTATAATTGGATTATCGCTCTCTAAGAAGGTTAATCTAGGTGCACCTTTACTGAATACATGGCTCCGAGAACGAAGCAGGCCGTCGATTTCTGTTAAGTGGATTAGCATTGCGATTGCGGGAAGTGCAATAGGCACTTTGCTGACGGCTATATTAGAGGTCTATGTATTTCAACCGCAACTGCCGGAAACTACGGTCGTCGAGGTAAGCATATGGAAGACGGCGCTGTTAATGTTCTATGGCGGGATTGTCGAAGAAGTATGGCTGCGGCTTGGACTGATGACGGTTATCGTATGGCTCATATCCGGTGCTTATAGAAGAAGAGGGGCAAGCATTCCTGCTTCGCTATATTGGGTGGCCATTCTATGCTCGGCCATTTTGTTCGGATTAGCTCATCTCCCTGCCACGGAAGCAGCTTTTGGACCGCTGACTTCTATTATGGTTGTTCGGGCTTTGGTCTTGAATGGGGTGCTCGGTGTCTTCTTCGGTTATTTATATTGGAAGAAAGGTCTGGAGTACGCCATAATTTCCCATATGTGTGCAGATCTAATGCTTCAAGTCGTTTGGTACAATGTTTTTCAATAAAGTAAGTTTCACAATATAGTCTGCAAGGAGATGGTCCGACTTGAAGGTCGATAAGCAGGGGAATAAGGATGAACGGCGCATGGCTATTATGCAGGCTGCCTATCGCTTGTTCGGGAAGGTGGGATACGTCAAAGCTACGATGAAGGATATTGCGGCAGAAGCAGGCGTAGCCCAAGGGTTAATCGGCTATCATTTCGGTACGAAGGAAGCATTGCTCGTAGCAGTTGTAAGGGAGTGGATGGTTCATCGGGGAATGAAGGATGCGTTCTCCCGCCTTGATTTCAAGCAGCCGCCCGAACGACTGCTCTATGAAGCGCTAAGCCATGTTGTTCAGTTCCGTAAAGAGAATAAGGAATGGTTTACGTTATTGGTCAGCTTATATCTCGAAAGTCTGCTTAACAAGGAGCTTGCCAGGGAACTGGACGAGATTTATAAAGAAATGAAGCTGGGCGTGCTTGAGGTCGTGAACCGCTTGGGATTGAATCTATCTGGCGAGGAGCGTGAGACGTTGGCATCGGCCGTCCAGGCGGTGTTCGACGGATTAACGCTGCAAACGGCGTTCGAGGAGGACGGGAGTCTATCGTACTCTGCTCGCTTGTTTCCGATCATGGATTGGCTCGTCAAAGGAACATCTACTCCTCGACTAGGAGGGGAGAGCGGATGAATAGGCGGATTCTTCGACTAGAATCCCTTCTTGTGTTAGCAGGGGCTATAGTCAGCTATGCTGAGCTTGGTTACAGCTGGATCTTATTTGGGATATTGTTCTTTCTGCCTGATGCGGCAATGGTGGGCTATTTAATCAATAAGGGCGTCGGCGCCCGAATCTATAATTTGTTCCATAATTACGCGGCGCCGATGGTTCTGTTGGCTGCGGGATATTTCTTCACGGAGAGCCTTCCCGTCAGCATGGCTTTGATCTGGATCGCTCATATTGCAATGGACCGGGCGATTGGTTACGGTCTGAAGTATGCAACCGATTTTAAAGATACGCATCTTCAACGCATATAGTTATGTCGAATATTGACTGTTCGACCCTAAGAAAAAGCTTGTCATTTTGCCAGGTCATCATTACCTTCATTGGACCCAATCTAACGAGATTAGTCGAGAAGTACAGCGTTTCCTAGAGCCTGTAACAATAGATTAAGCATTCGATAGGCTGCAAGCTCACCACATATCATTATTGTTGTCGATAATGATAATATAATCGAATAGAGTTCAAGTCAATGTTCTTACCCATTACGAATCCATGCGAGCAAATAGAGTAATTGAAAAGGATATTGACTAATCTCATATTTGATATTATTATCATTATCAATAATGATAATTTAAAGGATGAACATCATGCAGACATCAATTCATGTCCATCAATTATGTAAAAGCTACGTCGGGAGCCAAGTATTAAAGAATGTATCCTTTAAGGTCGAGAAGGGGACGATTGCAGGCTTGCTTGGGCCTAATGGATCGGGGAAGACGACCATTGTCCGATTATTGAACGGGGTCATCCTGCCGGACAGCGGGGATATGCAGCTTCACGGTTATAGTCCGATAACGGATGGGGATGCAATACGTCGGATAAGCGGCGTCGTAACCGAAGGCGCAGGGTTATACCACGAGATGAGCGGCGTCGATAACTTAAGATTCTTCGCGAAGTTGTACGATTGCTATGATGAGAAGCGGATTCAAGAGCTGCTCGAGCAATTCGGGCTTGCGGAAGCACAGAAGAGAGCTGTAGGAAAGTACAGCACCGGCATGAAGAAACGACTGGCACTGGCGAAAGCGATACTCCCTAAGCCTCAAATTTTGTTTTTGGATGAACCGACGAATGGTCTGGACCCGGAAGGGGTTCAACAAGTATTGACCGATCTTAAGAAGATGAATGAGGAAGAGGGCACAACGATCATCTTATGTTCCCATGTGCTGCACCAATTAGAGACGATATGCGACTGCTATTTGTTCTTACAAGACGGTACCATAATCGAGCAGGGCACGAAAGAGGAAATTGAAGACAAGTATTTGCGTCAAATTAAGCTGCGCGTTAAGACGGGCGTTACGATAAATGGAGACAGCTATGCAGGCTATCCAGCGCAAGCCCTGGACCGGCACACGATTGTGCTGGAGCTTCCATCGAAGGAAGCGATCCCAGGGTTGCTATCCCAGATGCTGCAGGAGGCTTGGGTGCATGAAGTAGAAATCGTGAACAACGATTTGGAATCCCTATATTTCCAAGTGAGGAGTGAGAGCGGATATGAACTGGCGGCATATACAAGCCATTGCAGTTAAAGATATAAAGGGGATTACCGGCAATGTACAGGTGTGGCTGGGCCTTATCCTGCTGCCTCTTCTGTTCGGGGTAGTCGTGCCGAGTGTGCTGATTCTGCTTGCGAAGGCAGGGAATTTGGCAGATAACGATATCGCTGATCTCGTGCAGAAGGTGATTGTACAGCTTCCCGACGGGGAGATGCGGCACCGCCTTAACGAGTTCCCAACTATGAATCATCAGGTGATCTACTTATTCGTCAACTATATGCTCGGTCCGTTCTTTCTGCTCATTCCTGTATTAAATGCATTGATGATCTCGCTGAACAGTCTGGTGGGAGAGAAGGAACGCCGGACGCTGGAGAGCCTGTTGTTTGCTCCAGTAGATTTGAAAAGCTTGTTTCTAGGCAAAATGGCTGCAACTCTTATTCCTACTCTTGTCGTTACATTCATCAGCTTCCTATTATGCGGTATCCTGACGAATAGTTTGGCCTATTCTATGTTCGATGATCTTATCTTTCCGAACTGGACCTGGATCGTTCTGTTACTGTGGCTATCTCCTATGCTTACCGGACTAGTAATCCTGATCAGTATTATGATCTCTGCTAGATCCAAGGGGTTCCAGGAGGCGCAGCAGCTCGGAGGAATTATTGTACTGCCTATTGTTGCGCTGGCTATTTCACAATTGACAGGGGTAGTATTGCTTAATATCCAGTGGCTATTCGCAATCGGCTGTGTGCTTCTAGTGGTCAATCTGCTGCTCCTTCGGAGATTGGCGAAGAGCAATCAACGGCATATTTTGTTCGAGAGGCAAGTTCACTAGATATGAGTTGTTCGTATCCACTGTTGTACTGACTTTGCAGGGGAGGGCCTACAATGATTGATGTCATACACAAGCTTACGTTGGGCGGCGAGGAGCAGTGGTATGTTGCCCGGGGAAGGAGCAGCGAGCTGCCGCTGCTGCTTTTTCTGCACGGAGGACCGGGGAGTCCGCAAACGGGTGCACAGCATAAGTATAACCGCGAATTAGAGCATCATTATATTGTGGTGAACTGGGATCAGCGGGGCGGAGGGAAATCGTATCGACCAGGCATGGACCCATCCGGCATGACAATCGAGCAGCTGCTTGCCGATGCATATGAATTAACGCAGCACTTGCTTCAACGATTCGGGAAGGAAAAGCTGGTCGTAATGGGGCATTCAATGGGAGCGGTGTTGGGTGCCCAATTTGCTGCGCGGCATCCTGAGCGGATTGCCGTTTATGTAGGCATTAATCAGCCCGTAAATCGTGTCGAAGAGGAAGAGCGGACACATCAATATGTGTTAACCGAGAGCAAGAAGCGTCATATTACGAAAGCGATGCAGCAGCTAGAGCGAATAAAGCCGCCTATAATGGGAGCTTTACGTCCACAGATGATTTGGTGACACAGAGAACCTGGCTGACCAAGCTTGGCGGCGTTACTTATAAGAAAAATGCGATTTGGTTCAATTTAAGCTACATATTCAGCTCCCATCTCACTTGGCTGGAGCGTATCCGGTTCATGAAGGGCTTTGCTTTCTCGTACACTACGTTGTGGGGCCAGCTTAATGCAACGAACCTGTTCGAGCTGGTCACGGAGTATAAAATACCGGTGTATTTTATTATGGGCCTCCATGATAAAATCTCTCATGAGACGGTTAAACAGTACGCCCAAATGATCAAGGCGCCTCACAAGGAGCTGATTGTGTTCGAGAACTCAGGACATTTTGCCTGCTTCGAGGAAGCTGAGCGCTTCAATGATTTGATGATCCATCGAGTTAAGGGTGAATTCTTACGCGAATGTGCAAGCGGAGGGCAGGATTCATTCTGAGCCGTTGCCGGGCCAGCCTCGCGTCCAACAGACGCGTTGCTGGCCTTTATGTTCTCTCGTTAACAGGGTTATCAATGAATCCAATGAGATGGCGGTTGAAGATGCGGCGGCAGGATCGTCTTACGGTCACCTTTAGCTGAATTAATTTGCATTTGGGTTAGGAACATGCCGGAAGATAGATTTGCCCCGCTCAAATCGGCATCACGCAAATCAGCTCCGATGAAGTCGACACCTCTTAGATCAGCATTTCGCAAATCGGCGGCAATGAGATAGGCTCCTCTTAGATCTGTCGTTCTTAAATCTTTGCCCTTCAAATTCTTTCCGACCCAATCAACGCCCCGGTTGGATTTGCCTATCTTAATCTTGTAAACGTTAGAGCTTAATTCACTCCGGACGTACTGACTCGTTTCAAGAAGTAACTCGTTGACAGGCATCCGACAGCTTACAATATCTAATGCTAATAGGCTTTCAGCGTCCATATCGATTAAGCCTTGAAGCTTTTCGAGTTGGCTGCTTAGCTGAACCCTTAATGAAGGAGAGATCTTATAGGTTAGAGCTTCTGCGGTAAATGCAATCATCTCATATAGCTGCTCGACAATTGGAAATACACGATACATCGTCTCAGCGATTTCAGGGTGCTCCCGCCAGCTTCTTCCGCCGAATGTGCCTTGTGAAACCTTTTGACCCGCACCTAAACAATCGTAGACGGTACATCCCTTAAATCCACGGTCTCGCAACTGACTATGAATCTGACAACGATAATCCTTTTGTAAGTTAGGACAAGGCGTATTGGCCGGTTTATGGATTGCAAAATCACTTGATGCGGCAATATTCAGCGCTGTACAGCAAAGTCCAAAGCATTGCGAGCAGTCAGCCTTTAAACTTTCCCGGAATGTAGTAATTGATTCTTTATCCATTCTATTCCCTCTCTGTTTGAATAGCTTCAGATGCCAATGGGTACATATAAAAACAGGCTGTTTCGCACAGAGGGTTAACCTATGCAGACGCCTGTTATTACAGCATGCCACAGGTTGCCAATACTTTCAACTGCAAGGGGTGCCTTCCCACTTTCAGCGAAGTTAGGGCAGAGGTTATTTGACACGGGTGTCGGATATAAGGCATACTTAAACTACTCGCAAGGACATAGATATGACCAATAAATCAGGGAGTTGATCACAATGATCGTCGTCACGAACAGAATTAAAGTGAAAAAAGGTATGGGCGCGAAAATGGCCCCGGGCTTTACAGCACCAGGCCCGCTGGACACTTTCGAAGGCTTCGTAAAAGTAGAAGTACTGTTGACGCAGAACCTGGAAGAATATGATGAATTGAATGTAAACATGTATTGGGAGAGCCTCGATGCTTTTACAGCTTGGAGGAATAGCGATGCTTTTAAAGCAGCGCACAAGCGTCCTGAGCCAGGCTCGGAGGCAGCTCACCATGAATCTCCAATCCTCGGAAGCGAAATTATTACGTATGAAGTGGCTGCAGTAAAGAACCGCTAAGTTATTTGTCAATAGGGGCATTATCAGAGGCATGCTCAGACGGGACATGCTCATGATAATGCCTATTTTCTTGCGAACTCACACCAATCCCCATCCTCTGGAATAATGACTCTATCGAGTATTTGGTTAGCGTTGAGACTTGTCCGTAATTCTTCGCGAGTGACATGGCAGTGGTTAATTGCATCCATATGGACAGCAACGACCTGTGTATATGGCGCGTAGGTAACAAGCTGATACACATCCTCCTCATCCATCGTAATGGCATCGCCAACGACAAATCTAGCCCCGCCGGCATTGACAATTGTACAATCAGGCTTATAGGTATCGAGCGCTTTCTTCACATCATCGCACCAGATGGTATCACCAGCGATGTATAACGTAGGCTCTCCTTCTGCTTGAAGTACAAAGCCGGACACCTTCCCCATTTTTCGACCGATCTCACCCGTTCCGTGTTGGCCGTCCGTGCGTTGAATGGTTATCCCTTGAAAGCAGGCGGCAGAGGCTTGAACTTCCGTAATTTGCGTAAAGCCCGACGAAATGAACGAATCCCGATCCCCTTCTTGACAGAATAGGGGCAATTCTTTGGGCAGAGCAATGGCGGCAGCCTCGTCCCAATGATCAGGATGTAAATGGGTAACCAGCACGGCGTTCGGGACAAGCCATTTGTCTATGTGATCGGGAAGTGGGACGAGCGGGTTGCGCCGTTCGTCTGCGGAATTGTGAATGGGTGGATTGACTGCCTGGTCACTGAACATAGGGTCAATCAGGAACGTTGTCCCTCCATATTCCAACCATAAGCTCGCATGACGAATAAGTTGTATTTTCATGGGAATTCCTCCTTGGTTAATCATCTGATATGATGATAGCATCAGCCGATATATACGATACATAACTTGGTGAACGTATTGGGACGGAATGACTTTCGCGATGAAAGGTGTCGGTGTTAGATGGTGGCCCAGTCGATTGACGACATTGATTTAGCGATTATAGAAGCGTTGATGAATAATGCGCTCCTCACCAACAAGGAAGTGGGGGAGATTGTTCATCTGACCGGGCAGGCGGTCGGCGCGAGGGTGCGTAAGCTGCAGGATCTTGGGGTCATTGAGGGCTATACGGTTCGCTTGAATCCAGAGAAGGTTGGATTGAACGTTCATGCGTTCCTAATCGTATTTATGAAATCGAATGAAGCGCATAAACCGTTCCAGCATTTCGCTCGTTCGAACGAATGCATAACGGAGGTGCATCGCGTAAGCGGGGAAGGCTGCTACTGGCTGCGCATCAGGATTGGCACGATACCGGATCTGAATGGGCTGCTGGAGGAAGTGCTGAAGTATGGAAATTATAAGCTAAGTCTCTCGATTGAAAAGGTAAAGTGATTCTTCCCACGATCAACAGCAAAGCAGGCTCGTCCGCGAATCATTCGATCTTCTATCCCATGCTGGAATGCGCGGTGGTAGAAGGAATAAGCTCGGAGGCGATTATTCGGGACTTGGCCCTATTCTAGTGTATGATCGATCCTCCTTAGGCTCTCCTGTCATCTTTAGCGATGACAGGAGAGCTTTGTATTTTTGGTCAATGGGCAAGAAAATGATTGTGAAGGGGAATCGGTGATTATTGACAAAAGGATAAAGCTCGCCGTAATATAACAGTGTTATATAAATATAACTAAGTTAAAGAGAGGGATTATATGAACCAGCTATCTGTCGTTATTATCGGTGGTGGCCTCGGAGGACTTGCTTTGGCACAAAGCTTAAAGAAGAACGGAATTGATTTTCAAGTTTATGAACGCGAGCCTGAGAACCAGTTCGTTCAAACGGGCTATCGGATCAAAATGAATGAGAAGGGGTCTAATGCGCTGCGGTTTTGCCTATCTGAAAAGCTCTACGAGCTCTATATGGCAACCTCTGTTATGGGCCCGGCACATCCTGTCTTTCTAAATCCGGTTTCTCTAGAACCTACAGAAGAACAGCACCCGCTGTACAACGCAGCG
Organism: Paenibacillus xylaniclasticus; assembly: GCF_004001065.1. Classification (GTDB taxonomy): domain Bacteria; phylum Bacillota; class Bacilli; order Paenibacillales; family Paenibacillaceae; genus Paenibacillus_T; species Paenibacillus_T xylaniclasticus. Next base: position 5,924 of record NZ_BIML01000049.1, on the reverse strand, counting down.
GAGATGACGCCAGCTGTGAACAGGTTTACACTTCGTGAGGTGCTGCTTGGCGAGCTGAACGACAAAATTCATTATGGCTACCGGTTTACCCATTATGAACGTTTAGAGAATGGACGCATAAGAGCGTGGTTTGATAACGGAGAGTATGTGGATGCAGACGTGCTTGTTGGCGCTGATGGGGGCGGGTCCAAAGTTCGACGCCAGTACAAGCCAGGAGTGAAAATTTTTGATACTGGGGGCAGGGCACTTTATACTAAGGTATTTCTGAATGATGGGCGGAGAAAGGAGCTCGGCACACTCATAGGGGATGGCAGCATGAGAGGCTTGTTTCATCTGGAAGGTGATGCACCGGTTTCTCTTCTTCTTGAAGAAATGGCCTTCAAACCGAATATGGAGCTTATTCCGGAATCCTTGTCTCTTGAGGTGAAGATCTCTCCTCAGCTGGACTACTTGTATGCGGTATTCGCATGCTCGCCTGAGTGGTTTGAGATGTCCGATGAGCAGCTCTTCCGAATGAACGGTGCTGAATTGCTGTCCTATGCGAAAGAAAAGACGCAGCATTGGCACCCACAGGTGCAGCGAATGCTGGAGCTAGCGGAGCCTGAGAAAACGGCGGTTTATCATCTGCGTAATGTCTTGCCGTATAAGCCCTGGAAAGAAACGACCTCTATCGTCCTGCTAGGCGACGCTCTGCATCCCATGACACCGGCGGGTATTGGCGGGAATGCGGCCATCTTTGATGCCTGCGAGCTCTCGAAGCAATTGATTCAAGTTAAGAACGGGGACAAGAAGCTTGTGACTGCATTACATGATTATGAAGTGGCCGCCATTCAGCGTGGGATGAGGGATGTCCGACTCTCCTCGAAAGCAGGGGAGAGCATGTTCAACCAGAAGCCGCTGCCTGCCGAAGATGTAGAGCTGGAGGAATAGGTCGATTTCTTTATTCTCTCATTGGAAGTCCTTGACTAGCGTTCATTCTATATAGAGTATAATAAGTCATATACGCTTTATAGAATGGAGTTGGATTGCCCTTTATGCCTCAGCGCAGGCCACATATTAGCGAGGAGAAGATAATAGAAGCCTCGTGGCGGCTTCTCTCCGACCAAGGAATCGAGCATTTTACAATTAGAAGCCTCTGTAAGGAATTGAATGTTCAAGCTCCGACGATCTATTGGTACTTCGAGAGTAAGCAGGTTCTTTATCAAGCGTTAGCGAACCACGTTTCAAGAGAGATCATGGACGAGCTTCCCAGGCAGGGAGGATGGCGGGAGCGGCTTCAGATCAGTGCGGCCGTTATTCGAAGGAAGCTGCAGCAATTCCCATGTTCCGGTCAACTTATGGTGAAGTCGAAGCCAGAGGCGGAATTCATGGAGCTGCTGGAATTGCTGTTGCAGATGATTGAGCCGACTTCATTGACGAGTCATCAAAAGTTTGCCTATACGACCCATCTGTTCAATTATGTCATTCATTACGTCGTTGAAGAGTATGAGCAACGGATGTTACAGATAGCGTTAGAGAAGGGGGATGAAGAGAATACCCCATCAGATCTATCGCGGTTTAAATTGCTTCAACGGATGCACGAGGAAGGGGTATTCAAACTGATGGGCTCTGATGAGTTATTTCATTCCGGGATTGATTTATTACTCGATGGAATCGAGCAGAGGGTTAAAGGTTAGATGCACAGCTGCTCGATGCGACGGTCGGCTCGCATTTATTAGGACGAGAAAATGGGTCACGGCGTGGGGGTATTGCTCCCGCTGATGACCCATTTTTGTTGTGTTATCCGTTAGCGTTAAAATACTATGCCATCCGTTAGACGTAATATAAACGTACGATTGACATTTGTTATAAAACAATTGATAATGTTATAAAATAATATAAATAATAATGTTGGTTTCAATTATTTTTACATATTATTTATTAAATGAGCTCTGAAAGCTTAAACATATGGAAGATACAGATATTTAAGCTTTGAGAGGAATATCCTTTCTGCACACACAGCATCATCTGGTTTTATTTCACATTATAATGAGAAAGGAACTTCTGTATGCATCAATCAGTGTTGAAAAGGCAAGAAAGGTATGCAAACGTTGTCGCATTTTACAGTACTTTAGTAAGCAGTGTAGCTGTTGGCTTGTGTTTTATGTTTTTGACGGACAGCTATCTTGTTACCATGATATTTCTAGCGTTCTCAGTCATTACGGTGCTCGGCAAAGGGTTTGAAATGAAATCCGATAAGCTGGGCGGCACATCGAAGTACATTTATTTAATGGTTTTTGCAGTCGCTCCGCCTACCATTATGTATATGTTGGGAACTTTAGGGTTATCTGGCTCAACGGAAATATTGTGGTTCAACAGGGCTTGGAATTAGCAGAAGAGACAGGGAAATCATTCGAGCAAATCTTAAAATCGATAGAGGATGTCAGTGCGCAATCACAAGAGTTGTCCGGGTTATCGGAAGAAATGTCGGCAAGTATAGAACAGGTTAATGCATCCATTGAAGAAATCACACAGTTGGCCAAAACAAGCTCGAATCATGCAACCGAAATTTCTTCTGTTTCGGAGGAGCAGCTAGCAGCGATGGAAGAGGTTAATTCAAATGCGGCATCGTTAGCGAGCACGGCTGAGCAGTTGAAGGGGTTAGTCAATCGCTTTAAAATTTAAACGAGAATTGATGTTGTTATGGAGAAGAGTACTCACTCAAGGTGAGTGCTCTTTTTCGTTATTTATTGTGTTTATTCAATAATCAGATGCTGCGAGTATTTCTTGTATTTTCATATAAAAATATCAAAAAATACGCTACAATTACGTTACAGCTACGATTATTTGGAGGATTTATCCTATGCCCTACTTACATAAAGCTGATATGAACATCCATTATGAGTATGTAGTCACGAATCCAAGCTTTGAAACGATAGTTTTGATTCATGGAATTGGGCTCGATATGACTTCCTGGGATTTGATTCTTCCTTACATACAAGATAAATATAATTATTTGAGGTACGATCTAAGGGGACATGGAGACAGCGACAGAGGAAGTGAAGCTCTTTCCCTGGAGTTATTTGTTGACGATCTTTCGTTCATACTCAAGGAGCTGGACATTAACATATTTCATGCCGTTACGCATGGAGCGGGGAGTTTAATTGCCGTAGAGGCTGGTATCCAATATCCTGAAATGGTGAAGACCGAGATTTTGTTGTCCATTCCGATTTATTACTCCGTTAATACGGCTAGAAAGTACGTTTATTCCAGAAAAGAATTAATTACAGACGATTCCATCGCCCCTATTGCGGAGCACGTTATTAATCACATTACGTTATTGGATAAGAATAGTCCGGAGGTTAAGCGGCTGTACGATGCTTATCACAAGGTCAGTATCTCAACCTATTTTGAAATGCTCGAAGCATACCTTACGGTTCATGCTTCCGTCTTCGATCGATATAAGCAAAATCGTAAGCCGATATTGATTCTATCGGGGGACCATGATCTGTTCTACCCGCCAGTACTATCGGGACTCGCCACTTCCTTCCTGCCTTATTCGCGATATCTTACGATCCCGAATTCATCGAACATGGTGTTCTACGACCAGCCATTGATTACCTTTAATTACTTAGACCAATTTATTCAAAGTGCAGAGCCGAAGCCGATTCCTGAGAATGAATTTTTCGCTAACTTGCATGCTGAAATGTACAGTGCTATGCATGAGGGGCATCTACGTAAGGAACAGGCGCAGCTAAAGGTCACGATTTTGAATCAATTTCAAGTCCTTATTAACAATACAGAGATTATTGAGGGCTGGAGTACTCGCAATGCGAAGCGGCTGTTAATCTATCTGTTATTTCATCCTTCCGTTACACGGGATCAACTATGCGCCGACCTTTGGGGACATGAAGATATTAAACAATCGAGACAAAACCTGCGTGTATATTTGGCTCACCTGCGTAAGCTGCTGCGTGACGATGAGCATAAGTTTATTTTTCACGATAGAGAGCATATTCATCTTCGCGGCTCAATTGAATGCGATGCCGTTCGCTTCACGAGTCTTGTTCATCAAGCGATGCTGGAGGATAGATTGGAGAGGAAGGCGGAGTTATGTAAAGGCATCTTCGCCGCGTATAACCGCAATATGTTCTGGAATTATACGGAGGATTGGATTATGGACGTGCGGGTCTCACTCGAGAGTCAGCTGTTAGAGCTTGCGGAAGTGATGGCTCAGCACTATCTGGAATGCGGAAACCTTGTGGAGGCTATAAACTGTTATCGCGTGAAGGCGGACTTGATTCCGGAGGACGACAGTGCGTGTGAGCTGATTATGAATTTGTATAAGAAGATCAATAACGATGTTGAGGCTGAGCATTGGCGTGTGAGGATGAACAATTGTCGTAACTGAGATATTAGAATTTTGATTAGGCGGAATTAATGAAAAGGCCATCCGTGGGACGGCCTTTTTGTCTTGCTCTTGAGTAGGGACTGTATAGCGAACTAGACCATCTGAAACGACTCAGGATAATAGGCCACATAATGAATCATCTCGTCGGAGATTTGCCACTGAAAGATAGAGGTTAGGGTTGGATTTCTAAAGAATGACTCGACCGCATGTAAATTAAAGGTGACCGTGTAAGGAACGCATTCGGGGGGAAGTCCAAGCGTTCAAGTGCTGTGGTGTTACTCCAATTTCTTTGCACAATTGGGCATAAGAAATCTCGTGGATTAGCGCTAAGTATTGCAGCGCTGTGAGGGACTGTGCAGTGCTCATAATAAAAGCCCCTTCCGCTAAATCATTAGCTGAAGGGGCTTTGCAAAGGGAGTTATTTAATTTTAAATACGTCGACATCCTTCTTGATTCTCGTCATATTTTTCACGAGCTCCTCGACAATCTCCAGGTTGGTAACCAATTTATCAGCTAGCTCATCCGTGACTGCTTTGGTGACGAGGATGTTATCTTGAATCTCTTGCGAGTCTGTGCTTATGATATCCACGGCTTTGACAATTCCCTCCGTGCTGAGCATCTGTTCGGTAATTTGATTCATCATGTTGCTTACGTATAGCGTACTATGCTCGGTCGATTCTTTCATTTTATTGATAATTTCCGTAAATTGAGTTGCAATTTGCTCGGTGCTTTGAACATGGGAGGATACTTCATCATTGGCATATTTGACTTGGCCGACTTTACTGTTGATATTATTGATAATCTCCCCGATTTTCTTTGTCTCTGAACTGATTGCGCCTGCCAGCTTCTTCACTTCATTAGCTACGACAGCAAAACCTCTGCCTTCCTCGCCAGCTCTGCTTGCTTCAATAGCCGCATTCAGGGAAAGTAGATTGGTCTGACTGGCAAACGCCTCGATCGTTACCAGTACCTCTCGAATCGACTTTGCGAATTCCATCAGTCCTTGAATTTCCGAGCTGGAACGATTGACGCTTTCGGAGATGCCTTGAATGTTCCCGTTCAAAGTATCAATGACGCTTACGCCGGCTTGTACACTAGATAGAGATTGCTCCGAAACCGTTTTTGTAAGTTGGATCTCATTTACCGAGTTTTTGTTAGCGGCAAGAATTTCATTCAAGCTCGCTAGTGATTCCTCTGTATTTGCGCTTTGGTTGGTGACGCTGTTTTCGATCAACAGGAAGTTCTCTTGCAGCTGCAGAATGCCAGCTTTATTGTCTTTTCCGTTTACAACCGCTTGAATAGCCTCATAGACAGTCATGTTCTTCTCATTCGCTTCATGCGTCATGTCCTGAATTTTCCGCAGGGTGTCGCTTATTTGCCCAATGAATTGGTTGAGATAATGGGATAACTGCGAGAACTCATCTTTTGAAGTGATCTTCGCACGTATACTCAAGTTGCCTGTACCCATTTCCTGAAGTACCTGCTTAAACTGAGCTAAGTTCCTTTGTACACTGCGGGTAATGAAGAATACCAT
>NZ_BIML01000048.1 GCF_004001065.1 Paenibacillus xylaniclasticus | reverse complement strand
TGCACTTTTCTTGACAACTCCAGAATACTGAGAGAGGAGGATTCCCTATGTCGCACTCCATGCGGAGTGCGTGGATTGAAATCGCAAAAAATGGCCAAAGAGAGGTGAGTACGTACAGTCGCACTCCATGCGGAGTGCGTGGATTGAAATTGGCTGATTAGAGCATTAAGCGGCGCGATCGGTCGTCGCACTCCATGCGGAGTGCGTGGAATAAATTTGGGAGGGCAAAAACGGAGACCGCATGGGCAAACTCAGTCGCACTTTTTGCGAAACACGAGTAACGAATGCACGATAAAATGTTTCACTTACACCATCATCGGGGAGGTTGAAGATGTACTTACGCAGCGTAACCATCATGAGGAGCGAAGAGACAGACGAGTCCGCATATCCGTTCTCGATTCCGGCGGTGAAAGCGATTGATCGGTTGGAATTCAGCCATCAGGTTACGTTTTTCGTTGGAGAAAACGGTTCTGGCAAGTCCACACTGCTCGAAGCAATTGCTGATCAATGCGGCTTTCATACAGCTGGCGGGGGCAAAAATAATATTTATGACGTTGATGCCGCACATTCAGCTTTGGGCGAGCACCTCCGGCTATCTTGGATGCCGAAAATTTCGAACGGTTTTTTTATGCGCGCAGAAACGTTTTTTCAATTTGCCTCTCATCTAGATACGATGCCTGAGTCATTGCGATATTATGGCGGCAAATCGCTTCATGAGCAATCACATGGCGAAGCTTTTTTATCGTTGTTCAAGCACCGCTTCGGCAAAAAAGCGATTTATCTGCTCGACGAGCCGGAGGCGGCGCTGTCGCCAGCACGGCAGCTTGCACTGCTGAGGATCATGAAAGATCTAGAGAACGAGGCACAATTTATTATTGCAACACATTCGCCGATTCTGCTTGGCTATCCGGATGCGCAAATTCTTGATTTTGATGAGGTTCCAATTCGTCCCGTGAAATACGAAGATACGCTGCATTACATTCTAACGCGCCGGTTTCTAGAGAACCGAAAAGCTGTACTAAGAGAATTATTCGACGAGCACGAAGAATCTGAATAATGTACAACTAAATTCGAACAAATGCGGGATAGATTTTACCAACAATAAAAAGTACGTGCATATTACCAAGATTCGAGTGAATGGAATGCAGCTATTGTTGAGTGGAGCTCATAACGAAGATGAGTGTGGAATAAAGAGCGGTTAAGCTACCGCTCAGGGTTATTCCCAAGGCGGTATTTGTTTTACTTATATCGACGAATTGTGACAAAATGATGACATGCGATAATTTGTGATTTTTATCACAATATTTGTTGGACGAATAGGATATGATAAAGACATCAAAACGAAGGGGGAGCAGACGATGGTTAAACAGATGTACATAACGACGCTGCTGAAGAGGACGAGAACACTGGTCAGAGCGGACTGCGGTGGAGGCGATAACGAATCCTCATCTAGTCCGGCATCGGCTGCAGCGAGTGACAATTAATCGGTGACACCAAGCTTTTGATCAATGATGAGCTTTCTTGTTCAAATTCTTGTGATTTATTTCACATAAGATAAATATGGAGAGGAGATGATCCTCATGGTTATGAGGTTCTTCAAAGAAAATGTATGGGCGGCTGTTGCTATTACTCTACTTCGGATTTATGTTGGCTGGGAATGGCTGACTCACGGATTCGATAAGCTGAAAGATGGTTTTGATGCGACGGGCTTCCTGAAGAATGCAGTCAACAACCCGGTGATGGACAAGGCGACGAATGAGGCGCTGTTCCCAAATTACACATATTTTATTGAACACTTCGCACTGCCGAACGTGAAGCTAATTAACTTCTTAATTCCGCTTGGTGAGTTTCTCATCGGATTAGGTCTTCTAGTCGGTGGGTTGACGCTAACGGCAGCGTTCTTCGGAATGATGCTTAACTTCTTGTTCATGTTCGCAGGCACGGTAAGCACGAACCCTTGGCTGCTGCTGATTGGCTTCATTATCTTCACGGCTGGTAAAAATGCGGAACGGTTCGGTCTCGATGCATATTTGCTCCCAGTGCTCCGTAAATTGTGGGCGAAGCTAAGACACAAAGATGATGCTGCTCCAACGGACTTCATACCGGCGATCAAGCGCTAATGAGGACTTGCCGCTGAACGGCTGCTTCTGACCAGGAATGAGAGAACAGAACCAACTTAACTATCCAGAATGGTGGAAGCGATGGGAGATGCCTCATGTGTGACAGCCTGATTGATAAGGCTGCATACGTGAGGCATCTTCTTTTATTTAGATTCAGCCTTTATAGGTTTTTTTCATCGACAGCTAGCTATTTTCCTTCAATAGCAATGGCTATGAATTAGAAGGTAATAGACAAATTAATGAAATTCTATTGGGAGAGTACTTAATTTCAAATATTTTAACATGAATAAAAACTTGTAGCGTTGTATTATGTATGGCACAATAATGGTAAATTCAAGTTTTCTGAACAATTGTTGCACTATAATTTCTGCGAAATTTCAGCGGAATGATGCAGCTTGCTTTTCAGGCTGTTGGACTACTGAGTGACGGTGAATCGATCAATAGGATAGATTGGAAGCGATTGCAAACCTGGTTCGGGGGAAAATGCTAGGATAGAGCAACCGATCATAACTATTTGGAGGAATTGACGTGGCGGGATGTAAGAATGAACTGTATACGGCGATACAAAATAGTCTTCAAGGCATTGTCGTTCATCTATCTGGCGAGGTTGCTCCTTATTTCAAATTAGGCGGATTAGGGGATATTCTGCAATCGCTGCCAGCTGCTATAGATCATAATGGTTATTTGAATATTACCATTTGTCCTTACTACAGCGTATTAAATGGCGAACCGATGAAATTCGATGAAGATCAGATTAACTATGAACGGCGTGTTTATCATTACGAAGTTTATCTTCAGTCTAATCATGGAATATACAATTTGTTCGTGAAGATCAAGGATAGCTGGAGATTGGATGAGATTTATATGTCCGGCACTGAAGTATATGATTCAGAAGTTAGGCTGTCTCATTTCTTATTTGGAAAGATTGCAGCTAAGATCATATCTTCACTGCCTTATTCATCATGTACGATCATGACGCATGATTGGCATGTTGCCGCTGTGTACCCCCATTTGAAACGGATGCGACACCAGGCTGTATACAACAAGTTTCATATTATACATAATTACCAGCACCAAGGAGCGATCAAGGAGGATTTGATCTATCTCGCTGAAGAAGAAATTCAGGTAGACTATCTGATCGTTCTTAATAAATACGGACATTGTTCATTTTCAGCTTTAGCGATTAATCAGGCGGATTCCGTTATTACCGTCAGTCCTACCTATGCACGAGAATTAATGGAGGAGAAGGCTCCTCACCCTAATTTAAATGTACTTCGCGGGATTCATTTGCACGGTTTTCTTAACGGATATGCTAATCATATATGGTCTCCCATGTCGGATGAGTTTATTGTGTGCCCATACGACATTAATTCCATCGAACATAAAGCTATTAATAAGAAATGGCTGATAAATGAATTGGATTTATCCATCGAAGAAGACAGGCCGATCATGCTGTTCCTTGGTCGACTATCGCCTCAGAAAGGTATAGATCTTTTTTTAGGTAATCATGACAATAGCGCCGATATCCGAAAGCTTCTTGAACTAGGCGCAGCGGTCATCATTTGCGGTACCCCCACAGAAGCTGCTGTGGACCTTCGGTTCAGTCAACTTACGGAAACGATGAATGGGAATTTCCGCTATATTAATTATTATACCGAAGAAATCGCCCATCGATTTCTTGCAGGCAGCGACCTTCTGCTTCATCCGTCTCAATTCGAGCCCTGCGGTTTGACACAGCTCTATGCCATGGCATATGGAACGATCCCGATTGTAAACCCTGTGGGAGGATTAAGGGATACTGTCATATGTGAACGCGATAATCCGGGGATGGGGAACGGGATTTGGATGGAATCGTACAGCTGGTACGGTTTACTTGATGCTGTAACTACCGCAATCAGCTATTACGATGATTCTTCCCGGTGGCTAGCACTAGTCCGCCGGGCAATGTCTCGAAACTATGACTGGGATACAGCAATTCATCCGTATCTAACGTTAATTAACGATTGTCAAAGGGGCGAAAGGGATGAATTTAGCAGATGATTACTCAAAGTGGGTTATATATCAGATCCTTACCGATCGGTTTCATGATGGCAAATCGGGTGACAAGCTAGCCTGTGGTCATTTAAGGGATCCTTCAGGCGAAGACTTAACGAAGTATCTCGGAGGTGACTGGCAAGGGATTACCGACAAAATTAATGATGGGTATTTTACCGACATGGGCGTGAATGCTCTATGGATATCGCAGCCAGTTGAGAATGTAATGGCGTTACATAATGGACTATCCTCCTATCACGGATATTGGGCGAGAGATTTCAAACGGCATAATCCTTTATTCGGGTCTCTGCAGGATTTTCGCAATCTGATCGAAACTGCTCATGCCCACGGCATGAAAGTCGTTATTGATTTTGCGCCTCATCAAACTTCCCCTGTGTCTGACGAGGATCCGAGCTTTATGGAGGACGGAGTTCTGCTTAATAATGGTCAGTTTATCGCTTCCTATTCTAATGATCCGCATCATTATTTTCACCATGTAGGAGATATCGACGAAATTTATGAAACCTATGAAGACGGACTCTACAAGAAAATTTACGGGCTTGCAGGACTCAATGTCCATCATCCGTTTATTGACCAGTATCTAAAAGAAGCGGTGTACTTCTGGATGGAGCTTGGGATCGACGGATTTCGTATCGACAGTGTGCGGCACTTACCGATTGGGTGGCTTAAATCATTCACGCAAACGATACACGATAAAAAACCGATTTTCGTTTTTGGTGAATGGTTCCTTGGGAAGCACAGCCGCAATCCACGTAAATCGAAGCTAGCGAATGAAAGTGGTATGGGAATGCTTGATTTTGCTTTTGCCAACAAGCTAACGCAGATTATCCATGAGAAAGAAGAGGATTGGTCGGGCTTATCCGATATACTGCAGACGACGGAGCAAGAATACGATCGTCCGCATGAGCTGGTTACTTTTATCGACAACCATGATTTGCCCCGGTTTACAAGGCAGAGAACCGAATTAACGGATATTGCGCTCGTTATATTGCTGACAAGCAGGGGAATTCCGAGCATTTATTATGGAACAGAGCAGTACATGACGGGTGATTCTGAGCCTTCCAATCGGAAGATGATGACTGCATTTAATCGAGATACGCCAGCCTATCAAATCATTAAAAAATTGGCCAAGATGAGAAACGATAATTTGGCTCTGGTTCATGGCGATACTGAAGTAATTTATAAGAGTGCAGACGTTATCGTCTATGAGCGCAGCTTTAACGATAGTGTTGTTTTGGTGGCGGTTAACTTAAGCAATGAATCCACGAGACTCAATAAATTGCATACGCGTCTGAAGTCAGGGATGTATGAAAACACGCTTTACCAATTTTTCGGTAAGCAAATGGTTGTCGTTAATGTCGGCCTTATCGAGGAATTAATTCTAAATCCATATCAGTCGGTTGTGATCGAGTCGGTGGACTGTCACTGTAAATCTCCGGTTGTGACCCATCTATATCCATCTGTTTGCAAGAAGGGGGATCGTATCTGTTTGTACGGGACCTGCTTTAGCGAAGGACAAGGTACTGTATGGATTGGAAGTTCCTCAGCAAAGATTATTAACTGGAGCACTGATCAAATTATGATCGAGATTCCTGACCTGATTCCGGGTGACTATAATATTAAGATCATTTTAGAGGATGGGACGGAGACTGCATTATTTGAGTACGTAAGAATAATCACAGACCGGCAAGTTAGCGTTCAATTTATCGTTAATCATGCATATACGGAAGACGATGAACAAATCTATCTAATGGGCAATGTTGTTGAGTTGGGGAATTGGGACCCTCAGAAGGCAATCGGTCCTTTCTTTCGTAAGGTGTTGTATCAATATCCGTCATGGTATTGCGATGCCAGTATACCTGCAGGAAAACATTTAGAATTTAAATTATTCAAAAGAAAATTTACAGGAGAAATCCAGATGGAGGAGGGGGAGAATCACAAATTTATAAGCCCGGAATTTATGACGCTCGACAGAAACAATGGAAAGATTATGGTTGACTGGGGACGATGAATAATCGAAGCAATAGGCGGTTATTATCCTGTATTTCACAGGACTATGACCGCTGTTTTTTTGCACCATTCTCGATGGAGCAGTTCAATAATTAATTGGTTTGATTGATTTAATTCCTTCTTGTTACACGAAGGAATCTATATATTGATAACGGTTTTCAATTAATTTTTATTTACTATTAAGCTAAATTTTCACCTAATTTGCTCACTATTTATTTATTGGATGATATTATTGAATTATTAGCACAAATGTAATGATTTATATCAATCTTACAGTAAACATAATAGACAACTTCCATGTAGATAATAAGGATATTAGAGGGTTTGTCGTAACAAAACTCTTACAGGGATTTAGGTAATACGATAGGACAGCTCTATACAGAAAGTAGAATTGTTTGGGATATATTATCACCAATATTCTGTTATATAAGGGTGAGTTGAATGGAAGAAAATCTTTTTTTGTATCCGCTTACTATGACACAAAAAAGAATGCTCTTATTGGAATGGATATATCCTGGATCTACGATTAACAACATTAGCGGAGTATGTAAAGTAAACGGGCAGTTAAATCTCGATGCGCTCAATCAAGCCATTAATCTATTTTTAAAGACAAATGAAGGTACACGTCTACGACTGACAAAGCAAGACGGGGAGACCATGCAGTATGTGGAGCCGTTTCATAATGAACAGTTTCCAGTGGTAGAATTCAGCACTGCTGATGAGAGAGAATTCGGAATTGAAAAGTGGATTGAAACGCGGAGACAAGAGACATTCTCTTTGTTTCATACGCCGTTATATGAGTTTGTTATTTTGCAGTTTGCGAATCAACAATTCGGACTGTTTATTAAATTCCATCACATTATTGCTGACGGATGGTCGATCAGCTTAATGTCTGAGCAAATCTTTGAATCATATGACCGATTGCTAAAGGGAGAGAGCATACAGGACCTCGACAAGCCAAGCTTTCTTATCTATGCAGCGAAAGAACAGGAATATATTCATTCCGCTAGGTATGAAAGGGACAGAAAGTATTGGAACGAATTGTTTTCTTCTGTGCAAGGCAGTGTGCTGTTGAAGGATAGTGATTCCACATCCGCGACTCGCACCACTTATTATTTCGATAAGCGACTGAGTACCGCTATTAAAGACATTACAGTCTGCGAGGGGATTTCGGTCGCAACTTTTTTTATTGCACTTTATTTTATTTATCTTTACAAAAAAGAAAGAGTAAGTGATTTAACAATAGGAACTCCTGTGTTTAATCGCTCGGGCAAGAAAGAACGATTGATTTTTGGCATGACTACCAATATGATGCCTTTCCGACATAAGGTGTCCGGCAATTCCCAGGCGAAATTATTTCTTCGAACTATACATAAGGAACTTATCAATTGCTATTCGCACCAAAAATATTGTTGCGAGTGGTTGATCGATGACCTGGAACTTAGAAAACAAGGCTACGACAAATTGTTTCAGTGCTCCATAAATTACTTTAACTCCAATCTGTTTAATTCGAAATTTGGAGAACACGGGGAAATTATTTGGGAAGAAATTGGTCCTGGCAATGTTTATCTTCCCTTAAATTTGAATATTAAGGAATGGCAGGATGGGTTATTTTGTTTGGAAATTGAATATAAAACGAATGTTTATTCAGAGACTGAGATTCACGAGCTATATCAAGCATTAGTCCAACTGGCCAGTCAAATTGTCAACAATCCTCAACAAGAGGTATCCGAACTGGAGATTATTTCAAGCGATGAGAAGCAGCTTATTCTTAAATCTTTTAATGCGACAGACGCTTCTTATCCCAGCCAGAATACGCTTCACCAGATGTTCGAGGATCAAGTGAAGCGGACGCCGGATAGCATCGCGGTTATTGATGATGATGTGTTTATGACATACCGTGAGTTGAATGCTAGAGCGAATCGTATTGCGCACGAATTGCGTGCGCATGGAGTAAGGCAAGATTGTTTGGTAGGGCTGCTGACTGAGCGTTCTATCGAAATGATCGTCGGAATATTCGGGATATTGAAAGCAGGTGGGGCTTATGTTCCGCTAGATCCATCATATCCTAAAGAACGGATCGACTTTATGCTCGTAGACAGTGGCAGCCAATGGTTGCTGGGCGAGCGTCATTTGCTCGAAGGTGTGAAGTTTACTGGAGTGAAGCTTGATCTGGAGGAGCTGTCTTCGCAAGGGGAGGAGAAGGAAAACCCTGCACCGCTAAGCAATTCAAATCATTTAGCCTATGTAATATATACTTCAGGATCGACGGGCATGCCCAAAGGGGTAATGGTTGAGCACCGTTCGGTAGTGAATCGTCTGGTCTGGATGCAGGAGAGGTTTCCGTTACGATCGGATGACGTTATTTTACAAAAAACTTCATTTAGCTTCGACGTATCCGTATGGGAACTGCTTTGGTGGTCGCTGTATGGAGCGAAAGTGTGCTTGCTTCCTCATGGAGAAGAAAAATATCCAGCTGCGATTATCGAGACGATCCGAAAGCATAGAGTCACGGTAACCCATTTTGTTCCTTCGATGTTGAGGATCTTTTTGGATCATGTGGACAGCGGTAATCGATCGGTTCATCTATCCAGCTTGAAAACGGTGTTTGCTAGCGGCGAAGAACTACTGCCTGGTATGGTGAATCATTTCCGACGCAGTTTACGTGAACGCAACGGAACAGCATTGATTAATTTATACGGGCCTACAGAGGCGACAATAGACGTGACTTATTTTCCTTGTGATGCTGACTCAGACATCACGATGGTCCCGATTGGTCGACCGATTCAGAACACCCGAATATATATCGTGGATGTCGAGAATAGACTGCAACCGCGGGGAGTTGCTGGTGAAATTTGCATTAGCGGGGACGGGGTAGCGCGGGGTTATTTAAACCGTGAGGAGCTCACGGCGGACAAGTTCATTGCCGACCCGTTCTTACCGGGCGGACGGATGTACCGGACGGGAGACCTAGGACGATGGTTGCCGGATGGCAACATCGAATATTTGGGCCGGATGGATGCGCAGGTGAAAATTCGCGGTTACCGGATCGAACTGGGCGAGGTCGAGAGTGCCTTGCTGCAGCTAAAGCCGGTAAAGGAAGCGGCGGTTGTATCGGTCGTGGACGCGAGCGGGGACAACGTGTTATGCGCGTATATCGTCTGTGACGGAGAGCCGAGTGTAGCGGAGCTGCGGACTCGCTTGGGTGAGATGCTGCCTACGTATATGATTCCAGCACATTTCATGCAGCTGGACAAGCTGCCGCTTACGATGAATGGGAAGCTGGACCGGAAAGCATTGCCGAAGCCGGAGAAGGATGCTATGCGTAGTACGGTGTACGTCGGACCGCGGACAGAAATAGAAGTGCGTCTTGTAGCGATCTGGCAAGAGGCGCTGGGCGTAAAGAGAGTCGGGGTTACGGATGATTTCTTCGCGCTGGGTGGCCATTCATTAAAGGCGATGCAGTTAATATCGGTTATTCATCAATCACTGGGTATAGAGATACCGCTTAAACGGATATTCGAGCATTCAACGGTAGAAGCGCTAGCGCTTTGGATTGAGCACTATGCGTCACCTCAATCGTATATTTCGATTTCGCCAGCGGAGCAACGGGAACATTACCCGGTATCATCTGCACAGAAGCGGCTCTATATTCTCGATCAAATGGGCAATCATGGAACAGCGTACAACATGCCCGGGGTATTCCTGCTGGAAGGGAAGGTAGAGCCGGAGCGGTTGGATGCGGCTTTGCGAGGCCTGGTGCAGCGGCATGAAATATTGCGGACGTCCTTCCATTGGGTGGATGGCGCTCCTGTGCAAAGGATAAACGAGGCAGCTGACTGGGAAATGGAATGGATTCGCGGTGTGGAACTAGAGGAGGCCGTGAAGACGTTTATCCGTCCGTTTGATCTGTCATCGGGTAGTCTCATGCGTGCGGCATTGGTGCAGCTGGAAAAGAACCGATATGCACTATTGTTCGACATGCATCATATCATTTCCGACGGGGTGACATTGGGCATTCTCGTGCGGGAGTTCGGCGAGCTGTATCAGGGTAACGAGCTGCCGGAGCTGACAATTCAATATAAGGACTATGCCTGCTGGCAGCAGGAACAGGTTCAGACGACGCGGTTTCAGGAGCAAGAGACGTATTGGACCAAACAGTTCGACGAAGCTCCTCCGGTGTTGGAGCTTCCGTTGGACTATGGACGTAAACCGGTGCAAAGCTATGCGGGAAGCCGGATCGCTGTGCAGGAAGGCGCGGAACTACTAGAGCGCTTGAATAATCTTGCGCGTGAGACCGGAACGACGCTGTTCATGGTGCTGCTGGCTGCGTACAAGGTGCTGCTGTCCAAATACAGCGGGCAAGAGGATGTTGTGGTCGGGACGCCGATTGCAGGACGGACGCATGCGGAGCTGCAAGGGATGCTGGGGCTGTTCGTTAATACGCTGGCGCTCAGAAGCCGGCCAGAAGGAGCTTTAACGTTCCGTTCCTACCTGGAGCAGGTGAAGGAGGTAGCGCTGGCGGGCTACGCGAATCAGGAATATCCGTTCGAAGAGCTGGTGGAGAAGGTAGTTAAGAATCGCGATTTAAGCCGACACCCGCTGTTCGATACAATGTTTGCGCTGCAGGATCAGACACAATGGTCGTTTTCTAGTCAAGAGCTGAGAATGGTTCCATACGAGCTTGAAAACCATTACACAAAATTTGATTTAGCCTGGATGTTAGCGCACAACGAGGATGATTTGGAAATCGTAATTGAGTACTGCACCGATCTATTTCAACGCGACACGGTAGAACGGATGGCGAAGCACTATCTACATATTGTGAACGCCATATTAAGCGATCCTGACATTCAACTATCTCGAGTATCCATAATTACAGATGAAGAGAAACAGGAAATTTTGAAGGTGTTTAATTCGACATCAATCCCGTATCCGCAAGATCGGACTTTATCAGAGCTGTTCGAGGAGCAAGTAGAGCGGACGCCTGATCATATTGCTATTGTTTGTGAAGCGGAGCAGCTGACTTATAGGGAACTAAATACGAGAGCGAACCGAATGGCGCATAGATTGCGGTCTCAAGGCGTCCTGCCAGAGAGTGTTATCGGCATTATGGTTGAGCCTTCCATCTCTATGATAATCGGAGTATTGGGTGTTTTAAAGGCAGGAGGCGCCTTCCTGCCAATCGACCCATCATATCCGATGGAGCGAGTCAATTACATGCTTAACAATGGCAATTCGCAATATCTATTAACTCAGCAATCCTTATTATCGGTAGCTGAGAGAGTATTTAATGGACATATAGAGGTTATTGATAAGCCTTTCGAAGTGAATGATGCTTGCGACAATCCACCGCGTGAGGCTAGCAGTCGAAATATGGCCTATCTTATATATACGTCGGGCTCCACTGGACTTCCTAAGGGGATTATGGTTGAGCACTCTTCAGTCGTGAATCTGTGCCAGTGGTATTGCCGTTTCTATAAGATAACCACCGAAGATAGGACGATCAAATATTCGGGTTTTGCTTTTGACGCATCTGTGCTGGATATTTTTCCGACTTTACTTGCAGGCGCATCATTGTACATCGTTCCTAACGAGATCCGTCTTGATATTGCTGAATTGTACCGTTTTTTTGAACAGAACCAAATTACAATCAGTTTTCTGCCTACGGCAATATGCGAGCGGTTTATTGCATTGGTCCTTCAGCAAGGAGACAGCAATCTTACTCTACGTACACTTATCACTGGAGGAGAGAAGCTGCAGCTTCCTTCCATCCAAGGATTAGATTTTGAAGTGTTTGATAACTACGGTCCTGCAGAAAATACGGTTATATCCACTTCGTGCAATGTTCGTTTGACTCCGGGGAGGATAGGAAAACCGATCGACAACGTTCAGCTTCTGATTATTAATCCTAATACGTTGGAGCTGCTTCCTATCGGCATAGTGGGCGAGATTTGTATTTCGGGTGTAGGTTTAGCAAGAGGCTATCGTGGCGCTTCTGAATCCTTTGCCAACCCATTTATCCAACATCCGAATGCGGTTGACCAAAGGCTTTATCGTACAGGTGACTTAGGTCGATGGAGGCAAGATGGCACAATCGAATATGTTGGGCGAATGGATAATCAAGTAAAAATAAGGGGATATCGGATTGAACTAGGGGAGATTGAAAGTGTTTTACTTGAATTAGTCGATAAGGCAGTAGCTTCCGTATGGGATGATGGCCAAGGAAGCAAGCTATTATGCGCCTACGTGGTGAACAGGGCGACTATTACAAGCGATGAATTGAGAAAGCATCTGGCAGCTAAATTGCCGGACTTTATGATCCCTCAATATTATCACATATTAGACGATCTACCTCTTACTCCTAATGGCAAAGTCGATCGGAATTCGCTGCCTAAACCGGATCTTAACTCACTTGTAAACAGCGAATATATAGCCCCTGCAAGCTCAATGGAAGTGTTACTGGCAGAGATTTGGAAAGAAGTTCTGAAAGTAGAGAAGGTCGGACTGACGGATAATTTCTTTCAAATGGGAGGCGACTCGATAAAAGCGATTCAAATTACTTCGAGACTAATGAAAAGCCAACTTAAACTAAGCATCAAAGATTTAATGCAGTACCCAACAATAGCTCAACTCGTTGATCACATCAAACAAGCCAGTACCCCTATCCTTCAGAACGCAGTAGTTGGCGAAGTAGAGCTAGCGCCGATTCAACGATGGTTTTTTGAACAGAATTTTACGCAGATGCACCATTGGAACCAATCGGTCATGCTTTTCTGCAAAGAAGGATTTAACGAGGAAAAAGTTAGACAAGTGTGGAGCAAAATCGTGGAGCATCACGACGCATTAAGAATAACATTCACAATTGAAAGCGATCGAATTACACAGTACAACCACGATGCTGCTAATTATGAGCTTGAACTAAGCGTGCACCATTTGTCTGGAGATGATAACGAGAAACGTCTATATGTGACAAACGTAGCGAATCTGCTTCAAGGCTCTATTGAACTGAAGAATGGCCCATTAGTTAAGCTAGCCTTGTTCAAGGAATCTGCGGGTGATCATTTATTAATCATTATTCATCATCTGGTCGTTGACGGCGTTTCTTGGAGAATACTACTTGAGGATTTCTTTACGGGCTTAGAGCAGGCCAATGAACATATGCCGATTCGTTTCGAAGCCAAAACGAATTCGTACAAAGAATGGGTCGAACATGTCAAAGCTTATTCTCAATCGACAAGATTCCTTATGGACGAGCAATATTGGGAGCGAATAGGCAGACAAAAGATTCCACCTGTTCTAATCCCAATTACGCCAACATTGGTGAGCAAAGTAAACTCCAGTCAAGTCATTACAGTAGGTCTAGATACGGAAACGACTCATCAGTTGTTGTTTCAAATCCATAACGTTTATCAGACAGAAATTAATGATATTCTTCTTGCTGCACTTGGTCTTGTTATCTATCTGCAATATGGACGAAACCAATTTGTAATTGATCTGGAGGGGCACGGAAGAGAAGAGATTGGCGAAAACATTAATGTTACAAGAACGGTAGGGTGGTTTACCTCGCAATTCCCAGTCATTATCGATTTGAGTAAGCCGGAAGATATTCCGTACTCTATTAGACAAGTACGAGAAATGTTAAGGAAGATACCGAATAAAGGCATCGGATTCGGAATTTTAAAATATTTCATAGGCCGAAGGTTCGAGATGAAGTCCGATATAAGCTTTAATTATTTGGGTCAACTCAGCAGCGACATCTATCCGATTTCGACTTACGACAAGGGAATGGAGCAGAGCTTGAACTCCGAACGGACGTATAAGCTGGACATAACAGGAGTGATTGTGGAGGAACGGCTTCAGATGAACTTTTCCTACAGCACGGAGCAGTTTGAAGAGACTGAAATTCAACGACTGGCTGATGGTTACAAAAAATGTCTGCTTGATATTATCGATCATTGTATTGCAAGAAAAGACGAGTCTCCGGAGTATATAAGCAATTTAGACTTGGATGACGCATTGGAGATCATCAATTTGTTGGAATGATTAACTACTATGAGGGATAAGAGGGAGATCTGTAATGCTTAAATTGAAAAAAGAAGACCTGATCGATGCTTACTATTTATCTCCGGTTCAGGAAGGAATCTTTTATCATTACACTTTAAACGACCAGCCCTCTGGATACAATGTCGTATTAAATCTTCAGTTGTCAGGCGAAATAAATATCGGGCTGTTAGAAGATAGCTTTAATTCTATCATCCAAAGACATCCGGTATTAAGGTCGGTATTTCTAAATAAGAAACTAAAGAAGCCGACACAGATCGTAGTAAGAGAAAAGAAATTATCGGTCCCTTGCTTTGATATTTCTGAATATCCATCGGAAGCGCAGCAAGTATATGTTGAGCAGTTCACCAAAGATGAATTAGCCAAACGATTCGATCTGGCCAAAGATTTGTTAATGAGAGCCAGCCTTATTCGAATATCTGACACAACGCATCATCTGATATGGAGCTTTCACCATATCATTCTGGACGGATGGAGTCTTGGCATTGTTGTTAAAGAGTTTTTTGAAATCTATAACAATCTAGTGAAAGAACAGCCTATTGAACTGCCTCAGCTACCGCTATTTCGGGATTATATTCAATGGATTAACAAGCAGGATAAAGCAGAGGCTTCCGATTATTGGGCACAATATTTGGACGGCTGTGACAATCTTAGCTTGATACCGGCAAGCAGTCGGCCGGGACAAGATGAGCTGTATTTGCTGCAAGAGAACGTGTTCACTATCGATGAATCGAGCACGGAGAAATTAAACGATCTCGCTATTTCCTGCAATGTTTCACTGAGCACAGTAATTCAAGCGATCTGGGGCATATTCCTGCAAAGATATACTTGTCGCAACGACGTGATCTTTGGAACAGTAATCTCAGGTAGAACGGCCGCATTCCCTAACATTGAGCAAATGGTCGGTCTATTTATCAATACGATTCCCGTAAGAATAAGGTTTGAAGACGGATGCTGCTTCAAGTCATTTGTTCAACAGCTGCAGGAATCATCTATACGTTCTGAGCAATATGGTTACTTGCCTTTATATGAAATTATGAATCAGTCCGCAACTACGAGAAGCCTGTTCGACCATATTCTTGTATTTGAGAACTACCCGATTGAAGAAAGCCTGTCCATTGATTATTCGGATGCAGGGTCACAATTATGTATTGCTGATGTGAAAGCAGTAGAGCAAACGAGCTACGATTTAAACGTTGTTGTTGTACCTGGTAAAGAAATAACGGTTCGGTTTTCATATAACGGACATCGATTCGATCCGAGTATGATTGAACGATATCAAATACATCTTCGGCAATTAATTACTAGTGTGCTCGACCATCCGGCGGAGGCTTCGCTGAATCAATTAAGCATAACGACAGCCGAGGAAAGGCATCAATTACTGCACGTGTTCAATGCCACAGAAATGCCGTATCCGCGAGAGAAGACAATCCATCAGCTGTTCGAGGAGCAGGTGGAGCAGACGCCGGATCAGATCGCAGTGATCAGCGAGATGGAGCGGGTGACGTACAGGGAGCTGAACGCACGGGCGAACCGGCTGGCCCATAAGCTGCGGAAGCTGGGCGTGAAGGCGGACAGCCGCGTCAGTCTATTGGCGGAGCGGTCGGTGGATATGATCGCTGGTATCATCGGCATTCTGAAAGCAGGCGGCGCTTACGTGCCGATTGATCCGTCATATCCGCAAGAGCGGATAGCATACATGCTCGACGACAGCGGAAGCCAGTGGTTAGTTGGAGACGGGCATTTGTTGGAGAAGACGTCTTTTGTCGGAGAGAAGCTGGAGCTGAGAGAAGCGACGCTGAACGGCGAAGAGGCATGGAACCTGGAAGCGGCGAACGACCCGCACAACCTGGCATATGTCATCTATACCTCGGGCTCGACGGGCCAGCCGAAAGGGGTTATGGTGGAGCATCGTTCGGTTGTTAACCGGCTGGTCTGGATGCAGGAACGATATCCGCTGCAAGCCAATGACGTTATTTTGCAGAAAACGTCATTCAGCTTCGACGTGTCGGTATGGGAATTGCTCTGGTGGTCGCTCTATGGAGCAAAAGTGTGCTTGCCGCCTGTCGGGGCAGAGAAAGACCCTGCCGCTTTAATAGAGTCGATATGGAAGCACAAGGTCACGGTGATGCATTTTGTACCGTCGATGCTTCGGTTATTCCTGGCTTATACAGATCAGCAAGAAAAGCTTGCCCTGCTGTCGAGCTTGCGAAACGTGTTTGCTAGCGGAGAAGCGCTGCTGCCCGATCAAGTGAACGCATTTCGGCACAGCCTTGGAAAGGCGAATGGAACGTGTCTGATCAACTTGTATGGACCTACGGAGGCAACGGTTGACGTTACTTATTTCGAATGCATGGATGATGAGGATGCTGTCCTAGTACCGATCGGACGACCGATTTCCAACACGCGATTGTATATCGTCGATATAGAGAACCAACTTCAACCAATTAACGTGCCGGGCGAAATCTGTATAGCGGGAGACGGGGTCGCACGCGGCTATTTAAACCGTGAGGAACTGACAGCGGAGAAGTTCGTCTTCGACCCGTTCGTACCGGGCGGACGGATGTATCGGACGGGAGACCTGGGTCGGTGGTTGCCGGATGGTAACATCGAATATTTGGGCCGGATGGATGCGCAAGTCAAAATACGCGGATATCGGATCGAGTTGGGCGAGATCGAGAGTGCCTTACTGAAGCTAGAGCCGGTGAAGGAAGCGGCGGTTGTGGCGGTTGAGGAAGCGAACGGGGACAAAGCGTTGAGCGCATACATCGTTTGCGACGGGGAGCTGAGTGTAGCGGAGCTGCGGTCAGGTTTGAGTAGGACGCTGCCGTCCCATATGATTCCGCCCCATTACGTGCAACTGGACCAGATGCCACTGACGACAAGTGGTAAGCTGGACCGAAAGGCGCTGCCGAAACTGAAGGCGGGGGCTCTGCGCGGCCCGGTGTACATCGCGCCACGGACGGAGACAGAAGCGCGGCTAGCGGAAATTTGGCTAGAGGTGCTAGGCATTGAGCAAGTAGGCGTTACGGATGACTTCTTTGCACTGGGCGGTCATTCGTTAAAGGCGATGCAGCTGGTATCGCTTATTCATCGAGTATTCGGAGCCGAAGTGCCGCTCAGATCGTTGTTCAAGCGGCCAACGATTGAAGAACTGGCAGATGTGCTTGAGCAGTATATGTCATCCGAGTCGTATATTTCAATTCCGCGAGTAGAAAAACAGGACGATTACCCGGTATCCTCTGCACAGAAGCGGCTTTACATTCTCGATCAAATGGGCAATCAGGGAACGGCGTACAACATGCCAGGAGTGTTCCTGCTGGAAGGGAAGGTAGAGCCGGAACGGCTGGAGGCAGCGCTGCGCAGCTTGGTGCAGCGGCATGAAATACTACGAACTTCCTTCCACTGGGTAGATGGGGCACCTGTTCAGAAGGTAAGCGAGGAAGTCAACTGGAGCTTAGAACGAATTGATGGCCGCGGTATGGAGCTGGAGGAAATCGTAAAGACGTTCATCCGACCGTTTGACCTTTCATTGGGATACCTTATGCGCACGGCATTGGTGCAGCTGGAAGAAGACCGGTACGTGCTGCTATTTGACATGCATCATATCATTTCTGATGGGGTGTCTTTGGGCATTCTTGTGCAAGAGTTCGGTAAGCTGTATCAGGGCAATGAGCTGCCGGAGCTGACGATTCAGTACAAGGACTATGCTTGCTGGCAGCAGGAGCAGGCAAAGACGGAGCGGCTTAAGGAGCAAGAATCGTACTGGATGAACCAGTTCGAGGAGGTGCCTCCGATGCTTGGTCTGCCGGTGGACTATGCCCGCAAGCCAGTGCAAAGCTATGCGGGAAGCCAGATCGCAGTGCAGACGGGATCAGTGCTGTTGAAGCGCTTAAATACTCTTGCGCGTGAGACCGGAACGACGCTGTTCATGGTGCTGCTGGCAGCGTATAAAGTGATGCTGTCCAAATACAGCGGACAAGAGGATGTCGTAGTCGGGACCCCAGTTGCGGGACGGACACATGCGGAAATGCAAGGAATGCTGGGGCTGTTCGTCAATACGCTGGCGATCAGGAGCCGACCAGAGGGCGGTTTGACGTTCCGAGCTTATCTGGAGCAGGTGAAGGAGCAGGCGCTGGCGGGTTATACCAATCAAGAGTATCCGTTCGAAGAGCTTGTAGAGAAAGTGGTCAAGAATCGGGATATGAGCCGACATCCGCTGTTTGATACAGTGTTGGTGCTGCACAATCAGGAGCATCAGGTGCTTGACCTCGATTCCTTGAAGCTCATCGCACAATCGGTGGAAAATCATGTATCGAAGTTTGATATGAGCTGGACGTTAACGGAAAGCGAAGACGGACTGCATATTGCTGTCGAATACTGCACCGACTTGTACCGGCGCGAAACGGTAGAACGTATGGCCAAGCACTACTTGCAATTGATCGAAGCGGCGTTAAACGAACCGGAGACGGAGCTTGCGAAGCTATCGATGCTGACGCCAGAAGAGAAGCATGAGATTCTGGACGTGTTCAATGCTACGGAAGCGCCGTATCCACACAAGAAGACGATCCATCAGCTGTTCGAGGAGCAGGTGGAGCGGATACCGGATCAGATCGCGGTGGTAAGCGAAACGGAGCAGCTTACGTACTTGGAGCTTAATGCTCGGGCGAACCGGCTTGCAAATCTATTAATCGACAGCGGTTTAAGAAAAGGCTCGCATGTTGGGGTTATTTTGAAACGTTCGCCCGACATGATTGTTGCAGTTATGGCGATATTAAAGGCCGGCGGTATCTATGTGCCTTTTGAAGTGGATGCGCCTAAACGACGTGTCGAGAACATTATGACACGATTAAAAATAGGTTATCTTATTTCAGAGAACGAGGTATTTGCTCGATTCTATGATTTTAAATGGCAATTATCTGATCTAGAGACGGTAATTCTGCTCGATCTTAAGACTGAGGATCTGATGGTGGAATCTGTAAACGAAAACGATGTAAAGCAGTTTTGGGATTACATCGCCGAGAATGCTGTTGACGAGATAACGGCTGCGGGCTTTTACAACAGTTATGATGGTCAAGCCTTTAGCCCACAGGAAGTAGCCGAATACCGCGATCACGTCGTTGGCATGGTACTACCGCATGCTGGCAAGGACAAAAAAATGCTTGAAATTGGGTGCGGTTCCGGTCTCATTATGTTTGAGCTTGTAAATCATGTTGGACAGTATGTGGGAATGGACCCGTCGCCGCTTACCATTAGACGGAATGAAGAACGAATTCATAAGGAAGAAATTGAAAATCTACAAGTTATTCAAGGCTTCGCGCATGACATTGCAGGTATGCCGGATGCATCCTTCGATATCATATTACTCGCCAGTACGGTTCAATTCTTTCCGGGCTATCGCTATTTAGAAGAAGTACTGACGCAAGCCTTGCGCTTACTAACACCGGGCGGTGTGCTTATTTTAGCGGATCTAATGGATATAGATCAGAAGGAAGCTATGCAGCAATCCGTGCTGGAATATAAAAGGCGACGAGGACTTACTGACCATCTATTGCCATTGGAAGAGAACGATAAGCTCTATTGCAGTGAACGCTTCTTTCATCAACATAGACTGGAACTCGGTAGAGATATCGAAAGTGTGGAGCTGCTTAAACGCGAGGATGGCTTCGACAATGAACTGAAATTTCGTTTCGATGTATTGATTCGGAAGACGAAGGAAGCACAATCCCCTCGGCGAGACGGAAGGGAAGAGTATGATTCAGAGCCTACTCGGTGGGCAAGAAGGATAAAGACGGATTGGCATCTTTCCCGTTATCCGGAGCATAATCCATCGTCTGTAGTTTCGCCGTTGGACATCGCATATATTTTGTTTACATCTGGTTCTACTGGTGAACCGAAAGGAGTAGTCGTTAACCATACTTCAGTGGTTAATGTTCTCGATTGGGTAAACAAAACGTTTAGCGTCCAAGCTAATGACCGGGTGTTATTTATAAACTCGTTATGTTTCGATTTATCCGTATACGATATATTCGGTCTTCTGGCGGCTGGCGGCTCCATATATGTAGCAGCGGATGAGGACATTCGAAATTCCGAGCGTCTTCTCCAATTGTTGTATAGTAAGCAAATTACCATTTGGAATTCGACACCGCCTCTTCTGGGGCAGTTGACATCGAGTATTCTCGGAGAGAACGAGCATTGTACGGGATCGAAGTTAAGATTGGCGCTGTTGAGCGGTGACTGGATTCCGTTGAGCTTGCCCGATACCTTGAAGCGATATTTCCCTCACGTGGAAGTGATAAGCCTTGGGGGAGCTACGGAAGCGACGATATGGTCTAATTACTATATCTATCAAGGTCTTGAGCCGCATTGGACAAGTATTCCTTATGGAAAACCGATTCAAAACGCCCGTTATTACATTTTAAATGAAGCGATGCAGCTTTGTCCGGTTGGTGTAAGCGGAGAGATCTATATAGGCGGGGAATGTCTTGCAGTTGAATATGTTCTAGCGCCAGAGCTGACGGCTGAGCGGTTCGTACAGGATCAATTCGTACCGCAAGCTGGAGCGAGAATGTACCGAACCGGAGATCTAGGGCGATGGATGCCGGATGGGAACCTCGAGATATTGGGACGAATCGATAATCAGGTCAAAATACGGGGCTATCGTATTGAACTTGGAGAAATTGAAGTTCAACTCAGTAAACTTGCGGACATTCAAGAGGCGATAGTTCTTGCTGTGGATGTACATGGCGAGAAGACATTGTGTGCATATGTGATAAGCAATGAACAATTGAGCGCAGCAATGTTGAAGCGACAACTAGGCCGAGTTCTTCCATCGTATATGGTTCCTTCATATGTTATACAGCTGGAACGGATGCCGCTTACGGTGAACGGAAAGCTGGACCGGAAGGCGCTGCCGAAGCCGGAGGCGGAAGCTTTGCGCGGTAA
>NZ_BIML01000047.1 GCF_004001065.1 Paenibacillus xylaniclasticus | reverse complement strand
CAAGCAAACGAAGGGTTGAGGCCGATTAGCCCGATCAAGAACAGAGTCGGAAGTGTTTTCGTCCCGGTACGGGATATCGAGAAGTCGCGTAACTGGTATTGTCGGGTTCTAGGGCTAAATGAGTCTGATTGTGAGATTATAGCGGGTCACTTGTGCCCTCTGCCAATGGAAGGCACCGGCCTCATTCTGGATACGATGCCAATGTGGGGAGGCAAGGAGCCGGGCGGAGCGCCGTCTATCGAGACACCTGCATTCATGCTGATGACAGAGGACCTGCAAGGTTCGCTGGACCATATGAGAGAACTCGGTATCGAGCTTGTGACGGAGATTGAACATGACCATTGGTTCGTCGTGAAGGATCCGGACGGCAATAAATTAATGATTTGTGGTGAATAATACGCAAAAATCTGATGGACCGTGTGAATAAGCTCACCATTGCTCTGTATTTGTAATGCCGGGACCCGCAGCACCTACATGGTGAAGCATCCTGGCTCTTCGTGTGGGCATTGCAGGATTTTTCACTTCCAAATGGAATCAAGAAATTATAAGTTCAAGTTACCTTTGAGAGGAAGAGTGCGTCAACGTCTATGCTGGATTCCCTAAGAACGAAAGACTTGATCTACCGATATAGTCTGCGAATGACGAGTGATTCGTGGGAGGCCGAAGATTTAACGCAAGATGTGCTGCTGAAGGTTCATTGTGCTTTAAAGGCAGACCCGCTGCGTTCAATCTCGAAGGCATACCTGTTTCGCATGGTAAGTAACGCTTGGAAGGATAAGTGTAAGCGTATGAATGGCCAGCGGGTTACAACAGGTTATTCTGTCCCAGATCAGGCTGGACATGACGAGGAGCTCGCAACGAGAGAGTTACTGGAAGTGCTGGCCCATCGATTGTCTCCTCGGTCCTTGGTCATCCTCCTGCTACGAGATGTGTTCGATTTTACTGCTAGAGAGACGGCCAATTTTCTATCTTCAACTGAAGAGGCTGTTCAGGTTGCGCTAAGTCGTGCACGGCTAAGGCTGCGCAAAATTGCCTTGCAATCAACGTTGGAGGAGTCGAGTCACCGAATGAACAATCAGTACGAGAAGTGGGGGCCTCATGATTTTGATCGATTGGTCGATGCTTTTCGGAGGCGTGATCCTAAGGCGATATGTCGTGCATATGTAAAACTAGCGACACAGCAGATACGTATAAGCAGGCTGTTGTGGGTGAACGGTAAACTGGCATTTTACATGACGGACCCAGATGGTAACACGTTAATGGTAACGGGATAATTTTTTTTTTTTTGGAAGGATGTTTGGTTTTGGCGCGTGTAGTCGTTTATTAAGTATAGTGACTATACATGATATTGGAGGCAGAGAAGTGGGCGTACAAACATTAGGGTCGATTTTTGTGCGTGTAACGATTTAGAGAATTCAATTCCGTTCTACACCGCACTGGGGATGCATTGCCGTGGAATCATCATGTCATGTTCGATGTATGCGACCCAGATGGTCATATCATCAATATTATTGAGGCTACAGCGATTTGGGTCGGCCCTCGCAAGGGATGAGGAGAGTGAGGTGATAACTAATGAGAAAAGATATTATCATTCGTCCTGAGACGAAGAAGGACTACAAATATATTATCCCGTTAATATTGCGTTCCTTTTCAGAGGGTACTCAATATTCAGATGGCACCGATATATTGGCGTTGGTGGAGGAAATACGAGAATCGGAGAACTATATTCCCGAACTTTCTTTTGTAGCAGAGCTAGACGGCCGAATAGTCGGGCACTTCATGTTCTCGCATTTTCGGCTATCCAAGACCGCCGATTGTAATGGATTCTGCACCGATATAGGGGATATTGTGATGCTCGCTCCGGTCGCGGTACACGCTGATCATCTGCGGCAGGGAATCGGAACGGCAATGCTAAGAATGGGTATTGAGAAAGCAAAGGCAGCAGGCTACAAAGGCATCACAGTGGAGGGAAACTACGTCTATTATAACCGCTTTGGCTTTATGACTTCCTCGGAATTCGGCATCCTCCCAACGTCCGGATTTCCCCTGCAGGAGCCCCGATGTATGATGGTATTGGAGGCATATCCGGGGGCACTTCACGGCATCGGCGGATATGTCGTTTATCCGTATATCAATGCTTAAGAGCCTTAACCATATCTATAGTGCAAATACGTCGGGACGATTACTTCTCCTCCCGTTGCACCAACGAATGAAGAAGTTGCTGCGGGGTTGGCGCTAGTCCGAGAAAGCATTGATCGCGGTATCCCGGTTATGGCATGGGACTTGTTTGTCCCCAAATTCGGCGTCATCTATGGATACGACGACGATGTCCAGAAGCTGCGCTGCAAGGACGTCGTGAAGGATGACGATTTGCCATACACCAAATTGGGCCATGGGCAGATCGGTGAATTATTCGTTTTCGGCATTTCGTCAGCGATGCTAGGGAATATGCCGCAGAGTTCCTGAGAAGAGTCTCGGCAGAGTGGGAAGAAGCGCAGGCATTCGGAAGCGTACTTTCCGAGCTATCGCTTGCCGCATCGGAACATTATCAGAAAGCGGCTGATGCACTTGTGATCATGCGTGAAATGTTCCCGTTATGGCAGGGTGGAGAACCCAATAATCCGAAGCATGCGATGATTGCGATCTCGCTACTTGAGACTGCGCAAGATGAAGAAGGGCTCGGGGTTCAAAAGCTCGAGCAAATGCTGTCCGTATTGAAGGAAACGTAATATGCGGCCATTTAAAGGTCACAAGTGTTTGCATCCTTATGGGATGTAAACATAACCCATCAAGTAGATAAGGAGTTGTTAGTTATGGTACTTCAACGAGTCGGAGGAGTATTCATTCCAGTCACTAATCTAGAGAAGTCCATTGAGTGGTATTCCGCTACCTTCGATGTTGAGCAAGTGGACAATTGGGGCACCGGAGCCGGATTTAAGTTTAGGAAAGGTGAAGCCCTTCTTGCCCTCGTACAGGTAGATTCTCCACAGACTACCACGTTCTCCTTACCAGACGGCAGTCCGCATTGCTACTTTAACTTTGAAGTATCAGATATCGAGGAAGCGCATCGTGAACTGAAGGACAAAGGACGGATAGTTTCCGACATCGAGCACCATGGGAATATCATTGCGATCTTTGATGTAACTGATCCGGATGGCAACACGCTGAGCTTTGTAAGCGAGAAGGCAGATTCGCCTTACAAAGGCCACGCAACAGGTAAAACTGGCTGGTAGCCCAACCTCTGCTGGGCGCACGGAGGCGTGATTATGGGGTTACTAAAATGGAGCCATCCACAAGGGATGGCTCGTCTATCAATCCAACTATCCCAGAAACCGGCCAAGCTATCAATAAAATTTTGAATCACGTCAGCCAATATCAATCACCTCCACCGTAGCCACTGCTCCTGCAAATACCGCGTGCAAGCCTCAATAGAATCTGCGTCTCCGGTTACGCGAATCGTCAGCGTGTGATTAATTCATCAATAGCGATAAATATTGAATCGGTTTCCATCCGGATCGTAGAAGTGGAACCACGAGAAACCGTGAATAGGGGGATTGCCTGATATCTCAGAGACGGGGACACCGTTCTCACGCAGATAACGGTGATAGCTTTCAAACTTCCATTTGTCGTGCACGACACAATAGGGTCTAGCCGGCCCGTTAATTTGCCCGGTGTAAGCTCCTTCAGGCAACTGTTCTAACCACCATAACGATCGGCCATGATGATGCTCCATTCCAAGCTTCATCAGGGTCCATTGGTTATGGTTATCGGTTTGCACGATTTCCATGCCGACGAATTGCTGGTACCATTGACAAGCCTTCTCCATATTCGACACGCCAATACGAACCCAACCCGGGGTGAGTAAAGCGCCAGAGGTATCCTCTAACTCGGGCCAACCACATACGGTAAGGCGTGTCCCTTCCCATGCCCACAAATCAAAGTAGTAACGATCTCCCGGACCTAGGTATATTTCAGAAACGCGAATACCGCTGCTTGAGAAATGCTGATGTGTGCTGACAATATCTTTCGTGTTCCAACACCATCTAACAGAGGGATCCGGTCCTCCTCGGTCTGCATACAAATGGTGAAGCTTTTTATGGGTACGAACCGATTTTAGCCAAGTTCCGAAGGAGAGCTGCGTAATCTTTTCCTCCTCCGCGTCCTCGTCCTGCCTCCAATCGTAGGTAGGGTCCGCTGTCCAATTGAAGTGACGAGTATACCACTGAACGGCTTCTTCATGATGATCCCAAAGTACATCGATCTGTCCCCCATCGAAATTCAAAGATGGAACCGATGCAGGGAGCATGTCTTCTTGTTCTTTACGGAGAACAACGGGAAAACATAGATCAAGCTCAGAGCTTGGATTATCGACGCCTTGGAACTTATCCGTGTACAACTGATAATGAAAGGGGTACGACTCCTTGTAATCGGATTGGGGCAGCCAGCGTTTTAAGAAAAAATCGTAGGTGCTTTTGATGCTGGATATTTTCCCTTTATGGGTGACGACTGCAAGCTGCAGCTCGGGTATTTCCCGGACGACCATGGATTCAGGAATGAGCTCGTCTTCTCGTATTTCAACCCCTCCGAATACGGTATAGGGCATAGAAGGTTCAAAATCTTCAGGGAAAAATGAAAATAAGTAGATCGGTCTATCAGGATCTATGCTCTGAGCTCGCCACTGATACATATCCCATGTTAATTTACCGGCTGTTTTCCGTTTATGGTCTTCGGCGAATGTTGTGCTAATCTGCATCCCTAGTAGTTTCAAGGGAGGTGCAGTCGTAAGAATAACTTCCGGCGTTTTTCTTGTGCTGAGTGCCATTGAAGTCAGTCCTTTCAAATCGGGATTTAAATAAGCAGCGGAATACAATAGTCGACAAATGGAGGGAATCCGGGTTGAAAAGCATGGGCGGAACCGAATATCTCAAGGCAGGGCCGGTCACTTAAGGAATAACCGCTGGTTGGCAGCCATTCTTGATAGAATGCGTCAAGGACGGCTTTTTTGTCATCAGGGTTGTTCATCAATCTTAGTACTGCATATGAACCACCAGGTATAAGGGTTGTTGGCACTTCATGATCTAGCCAATCCATTGGTATTGTGATACATGCATCGTACCGCCATTGCAAGAGATCCTCATTGATGGTGGTTCCATAATGGATCTTTCCTATGAACAGATTCTGAAAGGAGCGGGGGCTGCTGCCACTCATTGTACGGTTGATTTGTTGAAAAGCTTGAATCATGCTGCTTTGAAAGTGAGTCGCATCGCTTCCTAATAAAGGGTGAAAAATGGCTCGGTATTGTGGCAGCGATTTAATGGTCACTCTCAAGGTTCTTTCTTCTCTTATTGCGGAGCGGCCGTCTCCTTGAATCTCATTGTAATAATTTACGTTAAAATATCTCTCGGAAATTTTGCGGTTCATTATACAAATCTTGCGATTCTGAGTGAATCCCTCACGAGCTTGAGTTGCTGTTTGACCGTAGTAAGCCTTAAACTTCCTCGAAAGATCGTTAAGGGATGAGAACCCAGTAAGCTCGGCGATTTCGGTTAAAGAGAGGTGAGGGTAGAATTTTAGGTAATGGGTTACTTTTTGCAATCTATAGTTTGCTATGTATTCATTCAGGTTTACGCCTATTACCGATTTAAACAATCGGTGAAAATGAAAAGGCGAGTAGGAAACCATCGCTGCAAGTTCATTCAGCTGGTGTTTTTTATGAATGTTATTTTCCACATATTGTAACACTTGAAAGATCGTAAATTGTTGATTCTGCGAGATTGTAAAGCTCTTATTAAGTTTACGCATCTATACCTCCGAGTGTTTATCTTGAGGTATAATTCCATCATTAGGGATATATTTCCTTCCGAGTAATCCAAATCGTATTATCCGTGTACAAGTCAGAGAGAAAATTTTTTACTTTTTGGTGATCCGTTTAGTCTCTATTTCTCGTTAATGTAAATAAGAAACGACGAGGGGGAAATAAATGCCTACCAATGAACTGGAGCAGTTGGAGCATTCCACTAGGGAATTACAGCGCAAATTTAATGATGTCATAGCACCAGATCGCGAAGCCTTATGGCGCTACTGTATGCTGTTGACCAAGTCACCATGGGACGCAGAGGATCTCATGCAAGAAACACTATTGAAAGCGTACGCTTCTCTTGCTCAGTTATTCCAACCTATATATCCTAAGCCCTATCTTTTTCGAATCGCCAGTAATACGTGGATAGACCAGTGCAGAAAGAGAAGCCCGGTGCAAGTTTCATTAGATAACGAGGAAATGATCGGGACGGGGAATTTGCGCTCTGAGGAAGTAATCGAAGCCATGGAGTTTCTATTGGATACTTTGCAGCCCCGTCAAGTGGTTATTGTTCTTCTCGTAGATGTGTTCGATTTTACAATTAAAGAAACAGCAAGTCTATTATCCACAACTACTGCCACTGTAAAATCAGCGCTTCAACGTGCAAGACAGCATCTTCGGTCGGCAAATGCTCGTTCCGTATTGCAAGATGAGCACCTACATGATGACACGAAAATCCGCCATGCATTGTTAGACCAATTCATCGAGTATTACAATCGACGGGATGTCAACGGGCTATGCAGCCTAATGGACGAGAACATCACCGAAGAGGATGGCTCCGTTTTCCGCGTATACGGAAGAGATCAAATGGTAAAATCCTGTTTGGCAGATTGGCAGAAGGAGCCCCGCGTTCTTGAATCAAGGCGCCAAACCTTATGGGGTAAAGACGTCGTTGTCGTACTGCACCTCTATGAAGGGAGTGCGTATTTACATAGCATTATGCGCTTAAGTGTAGAAGACGAGAAAATCGTTAAGTGGCAGGATTATTATTTTTCGAAAGAACTGCTTGAACAAGCATCTAGAGAGCTTCAGGTCCCACTAGATCGCGAGAAGAATTTGTTCGGGAATTCAAATTCATGAATTGTCTTTAAGACTAGCCAATTTCGAATACATCACCATTGGGGCTGTTCGCCCTGGTGATGTATTTTTTTTGCCCCGAAGTCAACACGGAGTTGACATGCAACACCTGAATATATCCAGAACCAGCCAGGGTAATTCTTTTGATCATTTAAAGGGATTAATTGGATTCTGTCGAAAATAGTAAATAACTTTTGGTTAAGCCTACTACCGATAATCATTGGAGGCATCCCGTGCACGATGAGTTCTTCTTACAGGTGGAGTCCTATCTTCCTGCTTTAAAATATCATTGTCTCAAGCTTACGAATAATGAGTGGGATGCTGAGGATCTCATGCAGGAAGTACTGGCGAAGCTTTACCGCTCACTTCAGCAAGCTCCCGACCGGGAGATAAGTAAAGCTTATGTGCGACAAATAGCTGCTACCACTTGGATTGATTATACTCGTTCCAAACAAGCCAAGATATCGGCTGCGGCATTCGATGAGTTACTGCATCAACCGACATTGACGCCTATAAGTGAGATAGCCGTTCGGGAAATGTTTGAACAGTTGGCTGATCGATTGAACGTTCGGCAAATGGTGCTGATTCTATTGGTCGATATTTTTCAATTTACTGCATTGGAAACCGCACAGCTTATCCATTCTACACAAGGTGCAGTAAAAGAAGGTTTAAAGAGAGCTAGACAGCGGCTTATTACATTGGCAGCCGAGTTGAGAGATCACAAAGAGGATGCCCCCGTAAATGATAGACAGAGAAGACGCCGAGATGCAGAGAATGAAGCGACTTTGCAATCGCTGAGTAAGGAGATGTTCGAGCAATTTCTGGCGGCGTTCCGAGCAGGAGATGTGACAGCCATCTGTCATAGCTATTTGTTATTAGCGAGAAATGGAGTTCGTGTTGAGAAAGTTACGGCGACGGGCACGCGAGTCTTTTTTACTTTTCGTGATCCTAATGGTCATCTTCTCGGTTTTGTTCAACAATTATAAAGTGCCCGTTTCTTTTCGCGCAATCTCTTCGTTAATAGGGATGAAATATATTATGGAGGAGATGTCACGATGGCGGTTGTCACAACGAATTATGCCGTAATCAAAGTACCGGTTAAGGATCTAGAAGCCTCTGTTCGTTGGTATCAGGACGTTATAGGAATTCCGTTCGGCTTTGACTTTACACCTGGCGATAACGAGGCTTGGTTAGACGTTGGGGGAGTAGGACTAGGCTTGATTCGTTGTCCTGACGTTCCCAAATTAGAGTTTAGAGGGATTGATGGACGGATTCATCCGATTATTCAGTTTCAAGTACAAGACATTCATTCTGTCTATGAGGAAATAAAGGGCAAGGGAATCGAAGTGAGTGAGATGTACTATTTGCCAAGCGGTGGTTACAGCTTCGAGCTTCGAGATCCAGATGGGCACCTGACTAGCTTATGGGGCGGATG
Organism: Paenibacillus xylaniclasticus; assembly: GCF_004001065.1. Classification (GTDB taxonomy): domain Bacteria; phylum Bacillota; class Bacilli; order Paenibacillales; family Paenibacillaceae; genus Paenibacillus_T; species Paenibacillus_T xylaniclasticus. The sequence goes on along the minus strand of NZ_BIML01000047.1, from coordinate 13,368 downwards.
GCCATCGGCTGAGGATGAGGCTGCGAATACTTAATGAAATTGGAGCAGCATTCGTAATAATCTGGCAGTATGCATCAATCTAAAAAACCTTAGCGGACCGAGAGCTTGACTGGTCTGCTAAGGTTTTAGTTTTGCATAGAACGCCGTTTAACTTTCTGCTCGTTGCCCGGACACATACTCAAATGTGATCTGATCATATTGGTCCGAGGCTTCTTGAAAAATATCAATTACAGCTTGATAGCGCTCGACGTGCTCGGAGTCTGCTATCCATCTAATCTTTAAGGGCAAGGGAAGGTGACCCGTGACGCAGTCCCATAGTGCATCGAGGTTATGACCGTACCATTCAGGCAAGGTCAGCTCATCCTTCAGCCATTCGTGGATATTCTCATACTGATCCGCCTTCGACTGCCTCAGCTCAATGACTCGGCTCATTCAGGGACACTGCCTTCCTCCGTAATATTCGTAAAGGTCTTATAATGATCGGTCGTCATGTAGATCAATCCATCATTGGAATAGAGAATTCGGTCTGCGCCGCGAGGCCCCTTCTTATAATTGATGTCGGCTTCGTACCAAATGCGATTCTTGGACTTCGGCAACAGCCCTTCCCGATTCCCGAAGCGATCACCGCCAATGCTTTTGCCAGGGGCTACCTCATTCAGATTCCCTTTAGAAGCCACCCAGCCGAGCTGCTCGGCCTCTTTCTTCGTAATGAAGTTATCCGGAAGCGTACGGTGTTGCCGAATATAATCGGATACGTCCTTAAAGCTGGTTAATGGGGCTTGAGACTCCTGCTTAGCTATGGAGCTCTCTGTAGAAGGGGCCGGATTAGCAGCAGGGGTTGGATCATCGCTTACGATCCCGCAGCCCGCCAGTACAAGCGCTAAGCTGAACAGCGTGCCAACCAGCCATGAGTGCGACCGTCGACCTAATTGCGACATAAGAAAGCTTAACATGAAATCCCCTCAATTCTATGGTTGAATATAATATTATATAACCTACAATAAGAGCATTCTGCTACGTCTAACGATATTGAGGTGAATATAATTATAAACTAATTAACACGGATATCCACTTTTTAAATTAGGAAAAATATTCCTGGTCAACTCGAGCTTCAGAAGGAAAGAAAGGCCAGAGCCCCGTCTAGGGACTCTGGCCTGTGCAATAAGTTTGCTCTCGCAAATCTGCCAATGACGACTTGTGCTATTATCGTTTGCGTAACCGTTTGGCGATGGTTTCCCCTAAAGTCTGAACCACTTGAACGATGACAATGAGGAAAATAACGCACGTGACCATGACCGCAGGCTCCCAGCGCTGGTATCCGAAACGAATCGCAACGTCTCCCAATCCGCCCGCGCCGATGACGCCGGCCATAGCCGAAGCGCCAATCAGACCGATCGTCGCAATCGTTAATCCCAAAATCAACCCCGGCAGAGCTTCCTTCAATAGAACTCGGAAAATAATCTGATTGCGGGTAGCCCCCATCGCCTGAAAGGCTTCTATGACGCCTTTGTCCACTTCCAGCAGCGCCGATTCCACCAGCCGCGCGATATAAGGCGCTGTGTAGAACACTAATGGAACAATTGCGCCTTTTACTCCAATCGTGGTCCCGGCAATGAATTTCGTAAGCGGGATAATCGCCACCATCAAGATGATGAAAGGTAAGGAGCGCAAAATATTAATGACCACATTCAGAATTTGATAGACAATCCGATTCTTATAAATATGATTCGGCCGGGTAACGACTAGCACGGTGCCCAATAGCATTCCGATCACGGTAGAAATAGCTAGCCCATAGCCAACCATATAAAAGGTCTCCAGCGTCGCTTGCCAATATAAATCGCCGTACTCCGTAAAGCTGTCTATAAACTCTTGGAGAAAGCCCGTTTCTTCCGTTTTGTTAGCCGGCATGTTCGATTACCTCGATCCGAAGTTGCTGCTTAGCTAGATAGGCGATTCCAGCCTCAATCGATGACTCATCCCCGGCCACTCTCACGATGAGCGTGCCGAAGGTCGTCTCTTTCACCTGCGTGATGTTTCCGTATAAAATGCTGGGCAGCAGCTTAAACTCGGTTACTAAATTCGCGAGAATCGGCTCGCTGGCATTGTCCCCGATAAAAGAAATTTGCAGCAGCTTGCCTGGTAATTTCTCGTCCCGAATTTGGTGCAGCAACCGCTCCGGCAATTGGACGTCAAAGATGCTCTTAATAAAGCTTCGGGTGATCGGCTTCTGCGGATTGGAGAAGACATCCAACACGCGGCCCTGCTCCACAATTTCTCCGTTCTCCATAATTGCTACCCTATCGCATATCTTTTTGATGACATGCATTTCGTGGGTAATGAGTGCAATCGTAATGTTATATTTGCGGTTAATCTCGAGCAGCAGATCCAGGATAGAGTCCGTCGTCTGCGGGTCTAAAGCCGACGTCGCCTCATCGCACAACAAAATTTCAGGGTCGCTGGCGAGCGCGCGCGCGATGGCAACACGCTGCTTCTGTCCGCCGGACAGTTGGGAGGGGAAGACGTTCTCCTTATCCTTCAGATCTACAAGCTCTAGCAGCTCCCTTACCTTTTTCTTAATTTCCTGTCTCGGCGTTTTAATTAAGCGTAATGGAGCAGCTATATTCTCAAATACAGTACTGGAGGATAATAGATTAAAATTTTGAAAAATCATGCCGATCTTTCGGCGAACGGCCCGGAGCTGTGATTCGTTTAAGCTCCCCAGCTCGACTCCGTTAATCCGAATCTTGCCTTCTGTAGGCTTCTCCAGATAATTCACGCAGCGGATCAAGGTGCTTTTCCCCGCGCCGCTATATCCGATGACACCTACGATTTCGCCCTTCTTGATGTGCAGGGAAGCATTCTTCACGGCTTCAATTTTACGCTTATCTTGATGATATACCTTCGAAACATTGTCTAGTTCGATCATAAGGGCTCACCTGCTTTATTCTTACCAAGCGACAACCATCGAATCGGCGAACTTCTCGGTTACGTATTGTTTTACTTCGTCGGATTGGTACGCTTTAATCAGCTTTTGGAATACCGGCTTATCCTGCTCCCCTTCGCGAACTGCAATAATGTTCACCCATGGGGAATCATTGGGCTCTCTATAGATTGCGTCCTTGGAAGGGACAAGCCCATTCTCCAGCGCAAAGTTCGTATTAATGACCGCAGCCGTCAAATCGCCCAGCGCCTTCGGAATAAACGCCGCGTCGAGCTCCTTGAATTTCAGGTTTTTCGGGTTGTCCACGATATCGCGAACGGTGGCTGTGATGCCTACGCCCTCTTTCAGCTTGATCAAGCCCGCGCTTTCGAACAAAATCAGGGATCTTGCGCCATTCGTCGGGTCGTTCGGCAGCCCGAGCACATCTCCTTCTTTCAGCTCGGACAGGCTCTTAATTTTCTCGGAATAAACGCCAATCGGATAGTTAATCGTATCCGCGAGCTTTACAATGTGCGTGCCGTTAGCGGCATTGAATTCATCGAGATAAGGAACATGCTGGAACGCATTCGCATCGATCTCGCCGCTTTCTAACACTTTATTAGGTTGAACGTAGTCACTGAACGTCACCAGTTCAATGTCTAAACCATCCTTCGCTGCAACCTCTACGGCGACCCTCCAGACTTCTTCTTCAGTGCCAGCCATGACGCCAACCTTGAGCTTCTCTCTTTGCTCTTCAGTCTGTGCTCCATTTGCCTCTGTTGTTGTTTTCTTGTCGTTTGCTCCGCAGCTCGTAACGACTAACGCAAGGATGAGGACGAACAAAATAGATAGATAGGACTTGTTCATACAGATCACTCCCTTTGAGTTAATTTATCTCTTATCCCGATAGGATTAGTATGAATATGAATATAATACCTGCTGTTCGTTTGGTCAAGAAAATTTTGAGAGATGAAGATAATTCTGTATTGTTTTGAGGTGGATTGTCTTGTTTCGTATCTGTTGGAGGGCATAGGAAGGGTAAGGGTTATCTTACACTTATTATTTTATGAAGGAAATTAAGGTAATATGTGGTGTATTAATGGTGCTTAATCATTGAATAATTACAAGTGAGGGAATAGCATGAGTATGAATCTGCATACAAAACATGATGTAATGGAGCACAATTTCTTCGACTAGATTTCCATTCTTGGAGCTGACTACATTCGAGACGCTGCCGCCATGCTCGAACAAGTACCGAATATACTCAACCTCCGCCAGAAAATCCTCCCGGTTCCTGTCGTGTAAGAAGGCAATACGAATAATTTTGGCGCCAGCGCCTTCCTTGTCACAGTTATAAGCCAGATTTCGCCCTCCATGAGGAGGGATCTGCTTAATTTCATAGCCTTCCAGCTCATATATCTCCGATATTAATGGGAGCAAAGCTTCATTGGCAATTCTGACAACTTCGTTATATGTGTTCATAACTCTCTCCTTTAATTACGGAGAGCTAGATTATCGTCACTCTCCGTCTGTTGTGATTTTTCCAGATTATTTGCATCGCAGCTCATCCTTTATCTATGAATTATCTATGCAGGGCCGGAGAAGTTATACGGTATTGTACCTTGCATAGAACAAATACCGCCGCTTAATGAAGCGACGTGATTTGTTGCATATATAATATCTTGAAATAGTATACATAGCAATTAAAACATAAATTGGTTGATATTAGGACATGAGCTCTAAACGAAGTTTATCGGTTTATTAAAGTCTGTGATAATTATCACAGCTAGATCCTCACAAATTCATTACTATTTGAATAACCGATGAGCAAAAGTGCAAGGAGATTGGTCACTCAATCGGATTTTCACCCCCATATTATTGATTCAGAGGTGAATAATAATGGAAGTTGCCGCACTTGAGAAGGTGGAACAGCTTGCATTGAAGAAGCACAAGGTGTTCAAGCAAAGCCGGCTTCGGTATATCGCGCGTTCGGCGTTAGCGAGTATGTTCATCGGGTTTGGCGTTATCGTAGCATTCAAGACGGGCAGCTTCTTCTATGCAGAGCATTCTCCGTTAACGTATCCGATGGCGGCAATTACGTTCGGGGCAGCCATTATCCTTATCTCCTACGGGGGAGGGGACTTGTTCACTGGCGATACCTTCTACTATACTTACGCTGCACTGAGGCGGAAGATGCAATGGAATGCCGTGTCGAAGCTATGGCTGTATACATACATCGGCAACGTTATTGGAGCAGCCTTCTTCGCGTTTATGATCTTTACGACAGGGTTGTTCGCCGATTCGTCTGTTAACGGGTTTTTACTCAGTGTCGTGGAGAAGAAGATGAATTTGCCAATGGTCGAGCTGTTCTTTCGGGCCGTTCTCTGTAACTGGCTTGTCTGTCTTGCCTTCTTCATCCCCTTGTTTCTCAAGGGAGACGGTGCGAAGATGTTTGCGATGATGCTGTTCGTGTTCTGCTTCTTCATCTCCGGCTACGAGCACAGTATAGCCAACATGTGCACCTTCGCGATCGCGCTGGTGCTGCATCATCCCGGGACGATATCGATGGGCGGCGTATTCCATAACCTCATTCCGGTGACGTTGGGTAATATGATCGGCGGCGGGCTGCTGATGGGGTTCATGTACTACTACGTGAACAAACCATATCTTGATGAACTCGATTTAACGAATAAAATGTCGGAGGGCGATTTGAATGAGTAAAACGAAAATTGTCGTAATTGGAGTAGGCGCTGTCGGCGCGACGACAGCCTATACGCTTCTGCTTAGGGAGCGGGCGGACGAGCTGGTGCTTATTGACGCGAACAAAGAGAAGGCGAAGGGCGACGCCATCGATATGAACCACGGATTTCCTTTCCTTGGAAGAACGAAGGTATGGGCGGGCGATTATGAGGATTGCCGCGATGCCAACATTATTATCATTACGGCTGGCGCTGCCCAGAAGCCGGGCGAGACGAGAGTCGATCTGTTGAAAAGAAACGTAGCTATCTTCGACAGCATCATAACCGAGGTGCTCAAATACAATCAGGACGGCATTCTTCTCATTGCAACTAACCCGGTTGACATCATGAGCTATTTCACGCTTCGCAAATCGCAATGGCCTGTTAATCGGGTCGTCGGCTCGGGTACGCTGCTTGACAGCGCACGCTTCCGTTATTTGATCGGCGAAGAGCTGGGCATCGACTCGCGCAGTGTGCATGCCCATATTATCGGCGAGCATGGCGACTCCGAGCTTCCGGTATGGAGCCTGGCCAATGTTGCTGGAACACGCATTCGGTTCGACGAAGAGACGAAGGAAAGAATTTTCACGAACACAAGAGATGCGGCTTACGAGATCATTTCGGCTAAGGGGGCTACCTACTACGCGATTGCCCTTGCGCTCGACCGGATCTGCACGGCGATACTCCGCGACGAAGGCGCGGTGCTGAATGTGTCGACGCTGCTTCAGGATTATCACGGAATATCGGATGTCTATCTGGGCGTCCCTTGCGTCGTGGACCGTACAGGCGTTCGTGAGGTGCTCCAGCTGGAAATTTCGGATGCAGAGCGTAAGAAGCTTCATCAATCGGCACAGAAGCTGAAGGGGCTCATCGAGTCCATCGAAGTATAAGGATAAATAAGAAAGAGCCTGATGGGACTTTAGCTGGCCCTGTCAGGCTGATTGGAATAAGCGTTTAAGGATTGGGTTGTCGGAATGCTCCGACAACCTTTTTTTATTCCATGCGTTCCTTGCTAATCGAAGGCTCGGATTGGCACATGAGCTGCCATACCTCTTCTGGAGGCGCAGGACGTTGATAATAATGACCTTGGCCAAGCTTACAACCGTATTGCTGAAGGATAGCGATTTCCTCTTCATGCTCGATGCCTTCGCAGACCACCTCAAGATTCATGCTGTGACCGATGTCGATAATCAGCTTAACGATTGAAGCAGACGAAGCATCGGCGGTTAATTCTTGTGTGAACGATCGGTCGATCTTCAACAGATCAACGGGGAGGTGGCGCAGTACGCTCAGAGAGGAGTATCCCGTGCCGAAGTCATCGATTGATATTTTTACCCCGAGATTTTTGAGCTCATGGAGTATCGCAATGGACTGAGTCAAGTTTTGCATTAAACTCTCCGTAACCTCTAACTCTAGCAGGGCCGGATCGAAGTCGGTTGCGCTCAGAATTCGTGAGACGGAATCGGTTAGATCGGGTGACTTGAACTGGCGAATGGAGACATTGACGGCCAGCATCAGTTCGGGGCTTCCGGCAAGCTGCCAGCTTTTCACTTGTCGGCAAGCTTCCTCCAGGACCCATTCGCCAAGCTCAACAATAACCCCCGTCCGTTCAGCAATCGGTATAAATACCCCCGGCGATATTAGCCCTAGCTCGGGGTGTCTCCAGCGGAGCAGCGCCTCTACCCCTCGTATTTTTCCTGACCTAAGCTCCACCAACGGCTGATAGTGGATCGTAAATTCCTTGTTGTTCAGAGCGCCGCGAAGATCGTTTTCCAGCTTTATTTGATACAGCAGCTCTGTGCTCATGGAGGCGGAGAAGAACCGAAACCCGTTTTTCTCGCTTGTTTTGACATCGTACATAGCCTCGTCCGAGTATTGAATCAGTGTCTCGACATCGCGCGCATCCTCAGGGTATAGGCTTATACCGATACTAAGCGTAGAATAAATCGAATTATGATGGATTTGAAAGGGTGCCTGAAAAGAGTGAATCAGCCGTTTGGCCAATGCCTCTATATCCTCTCGTCGCTTGTATGGATACAGCAGAATAAACTCATCTCCTGCATAACGTGAGATGAAGCAGGAATCACCGACAATGCTGTGGAGACGGGTAGCGACATCTTTCAGCATCAGATCTCCTGAGTTGTGGCCCATCATATCGTTCGTATTTTTAAAATTGTCTAGGTCAAGGAACATGACGGCCAATTGCGTCCCGTTGGCTAATTCGTGAGCCAGCTGCTGCTTCAGTCGTTCGCGGTTGGGCAGCTGAGTGAGTGAATCGTAGTACGCCATATGCTCCAGCTTGCCGAGCGCCGTCTGAAGCTGCTTATTCAGCTCCTCATTAACTTTGTTTTCTTTTCTCAAGCCTCGGAAATAGAATGCCAGCAGACAATAAAGGAAGCAATTCACTCCGGCACCGATCGTTATCGTGCTGATCAGCTCCGTCTGCACTTCAGGCGAATAAGATGGCGTGTAATAGATATAATAGCCTGCGGCTACTATAGTAGGTAGCGGAGATGGCAGCAGGAACGCCAAATAGATCAGCGATAAGTACAAGACGCTGACCAGCCTATCGAAGGTTAATTCCGGCAGCGCGCAGAAAAAAGCGATGAATGCAGCAGTAGCGAGCACGTACTTGGCCGGGATTGACCTGATGAAAATAGAGACGAAGGCTAGCATAGCGAAGCTGAGGGCGAAAACGAGTCCGCGCGTGCTGTGAACGGATCGCAACATATTCGAGGAAAGAGAGGTTGCAGCCAGCACGGTGATAATAAGAGGCGTTTTTTGTATTAGGTGTTGTGCAATACTTTGAATCGATTTCATCGATCGGCACCTCTTTATCGTTAATAGTTGATGGCATAATGTTACAATACTCTACATGTTAATAGTACCCCCTTCCTTACTAGATTCGTTCTTATGGTGTCAAAAATAGTAGAAAGGGGCGGAGTAGAATACATCGTCATGGACAATGACCTCCCTTGGCGGTGAGGGGCATTTAATTCAGGAAATCTGGGGGCGGACATTGGTGAAGCTGTTGATCGTAGAGGACGATCTTGCGATAGCGTATACGGTTGCAAGGGTAATGCGCGATGAGGGCTACGAGGTCGTGGAGTGCCATAACGGTGAAGACGGATTGTACTTTGCGCTTCATGGTCAGTTCGATCTCATTATTTTAGATATTATGCTGCCTAAGCTGGATGGATTTGAATTTATTCAAGAGATTAGAAGCCAGGGAATTGAGGTGCCGATCCTGTGTCTGACGGCTAAAGATGGATTGGGCGACCGGGTGAAGGGACTGTCGATTGGAGCGGACGATTATGTGTTGAAGCCGTTCGAGATTCCGGAATTGATCGTCAGAGTGAAAGTGCTGCTACGCCGGTCAGGCAAGATGAATCAAGAGGAGCAGCTTCAATGCGGCCCAATTACAATTCGGATCAGAAGCCGAATCGTAACGGTTAAGGGCGAGGAGCTGTTTTTAACAGAAAAAGAATATGAGCTGCTTGAGTATTTGCTTATGTATAAGGAGCAGATCTTGACGAAGGATCAGATCTATAACCGGATTTGGGGGCTCGATTCGGAGGCGGGGATCGGTATCGTCGAGCTGTATATTCATTATCTTCGGAAGAAGCTGTCCGCATGGGGGGCTGATTCAATGGTTCAAACGGTAAGAGGCTTGGGCTACAGACTTACCCTGTAGGTGATCTTCTAAGGAAATTCAAAGCTTCATCCCTTATCTTCTTTTTATACTATAGATAGGGGGAGCATACATGGGTCTTGTTAGACTAAAGTTCAGAAACATGAAGGTGTTAGCTCTACTGGCGATAGCGGCGGTGTTGCTGGCTGCTGGCGGTTTACTATGGAAGACCTCGCACAAGGCAGACCATTTCGAAGCTATTATGCAAGAGATTGTGGTGGCCACGCTGAAGGATGACCCCGAGACACAGCTATATTACGGCGTTGAGGAAGCATATGGGGTTCGAAGGGACCCTACTAAGCTTTCCGATTATTCGGACGCCTATTATCAGCGAGTGAGTCGGGAAACGAATCAAATTATCCAGAAGCTGAATGAGTATGATACGTCTAAGCTTTCTCCGGAAGATAAGCTTACCTATGATATCGTGAAGTGGAACTTAGATGCATCGCAGCAAATGTATGAGCATTGGGAATTGAATATGACTGACTACTATTCCCTTACGAATTTCCCTCCCTATTTCGCGAATAATTATCCGATTGGCAGTCAAGCGGATGCCGAAAATTACATTGCGGCGTTGAACGGGTTTCCGGATAAGGTTGCACATATTATAGATCGAATTCGCGAAGGGCAGAAGAAAGGGTTCGTCCCCGCTTCTGAGTTTCTAAGCGAGATGCAAACCAGCTATAAGAAATTGCGGGATATGAGACCGGAAGAAACGTTATTGTACATTTTGTATGAGGAGAAACTAGCAAAGTTGCAGTTGGATCCATCCGAAGCAGAGAGGTTGAAAAAAGAGCTGCTGCGAACCTTAGCTGATCGCGTACTGGCTTCTTACGGCAGCATTGCCGATGTGATCGACAATGAGCTTATGGAGCAAGCATCTGTGGGCAAGGGGGTATGGAGTCAGCCGGGCGGCAGCGAGTACTATTCTGCTAGGCTTAAACTTGCTACGAGTACGGATCTTAGTGCTCAGGAGGTTCACGATATCGCAAGACGTAATGTGGATCAGCTGGTGAAGGAGATTATTAGCCAAGCTCCAGACCATGCACAGGAGACTGCCGCTGCAAACCGCCTGCTGGGGGGAGACGAACTACTGCAAGCGTTTAAGGGCAGTGTGACGACAGCGAATGCCTATTTGTCTCATTGGTTTGAAGAAGGGCTTATCCCGGACAATCCGGTGGATGTACGGGTGTATTCGGCTCTGTTCGCTTCGGCAGGCGGACTCTATATCCCTATATCTATAGACGGTGATAGGAGCGGAAGATTCATCATTCCGCTTGATAATCCAATCACAGAGGGGCAAGCAAAGCTTATTACGATGCATGAGGGCGTTCCGGGGCATCACTTACAACTTGCTATTCAATATGGCCATTCGACCCTTCCGTTAGTCCGCAAAATAAATTCATTTTCCGGGTTCGTAGAAGGCTGGGCGGTCTATGTGGAGAACTTAAGTATGGAGGAAGGCTTGCTTGATTGGAGCTCGGTACAAAATCGTTTACTTGCTGTGAACATCGCTACCGTGTTAGATACGGGCATCCATGGGCTGAAATGGACAAGAGAACAAGCGAATGATTATTTGACAAGCGTTCTCGGAGCCAGTAATAATGCATTAATTGACGCTGTCATTGCTTATCCAGGTCTTCATACGAGTTATGCTATCGGGTATGACCGTTTTCATTCTCTACGCGAGAAAGCGGAGAATGAGCTTCAGGACCGTTTCGATCTGAAAGCTTTTCATTCCGTTCTTCTACAAGACGGAAGTATGCCATTTCCAATATTGGAGCAGCAGGTGAACCGATACATCGAATCTGCTAGATAAAAGGAGAGTGCCTCCGGCATGATTAAGCGTACGCTAGTGCAGCTGACGATATGGAACAGCGTTCTCGTATTCGGCGTGCTCGTCGTGCTGGGGGGAGCGTTATACGGGCTGGCGCATTATAAGATTTATTCCGACATTGACCGTCAGCTAGTGTTCAATATTGACCACATGCAGCAAGTCTCCTTGAGTACAGGAGAGCAGGTTATTTATATTGACTCGAAAGCACCAGAACGCTTCATTCTAAATTATTACTGGGATTCTAACGGGGTCATGCTGGGACGGGTTTATTATAAGGAGCCATTTATTTCGATGAGCTCGATGCTTCGGGACAAACAAAACCGCATGGTTCCCGAGTCGATTTATTATGGAGGGAAAACCTATCGGTTCGTAAGCAGGCCCTATCAGGGAAACCTGCCGGAAATTGAGAAGCAGTTTAATGCCCGCGTGCAAACCGTTCAGATGATTACGGAAATTTCGGCCGAGGAATATTATTTGAATCGGTTGTTATGGAGTATTGGGATTGGAATTTGCATTGGTGCTTTATTGTCGGTCATCGCGGGCTATGCATCGGCAAGGCGAGCACTTATTCCCATTCAGAGGGTCTGGGACAAGCAGCAGCAATTTATCGCCGACGCCTCTCACGAGCTCCGAAGTCCGCTTTCCGTCGTCCAAGGGCAAACGCAAATCCTGCTCCGCCATCCCGATCGTACGATCGAGGAGGAGAGCGTTCCAATCTCGGTTATTCTGAAGGAAACCAAAAGAATGATTAACATGGTAAACGGGCTGCTTCTGTTAGCAAGAGGCGATTCGCATGAGGAGGTCATCTCGTGCAGACCAGTGCGGGTTGACGGGATTATACACGAGATTGCAAACAATATAGAGCCGATAGTGGAGTACAAGAAGCTGGAGCTGCAGATTCATGTTGAAGGCGCGGAATTACTCATTAATGGTGATGAGAGTCGGCTCATACAGTTATTTATGATTTTATTGGACAATGCGATTAAATTTACGCAGGAGTACGGACAAATTGGGCTCGTGTGCATGAGGCAAGGGAAATCGGTACTGGTTATCGTTAAGGATAATGGAGCAGGTATTCCAAAGCGTGAGCTGCCTCTTGTGTTTAATCGCTTTTATAAGGGCGATTTCGCAAGAAGCAGAGGAGAGCATGGAGCGGGCTTAGGGCTATCGATCGCACGCTGGATCGTTGACCAGCATCAAGGCTCAATCAGCGTGAGCAGCGATGTAGGGCGTGGTACGACGGTTACGATTCGATTGCCGGCAATCGGATGAATTAATACGAATACAGAGCAAGGCGAGGGATGCCATTGCTCTGTTTTTTTGTGCGGACTTATTCATTTGAACGTTTACTTAGAGTTTCAGTCTCCGGGATGTTCAAAATCAATCGCATGCCCTCAATTTTCAGCTTGTCCATTCGAACTACCCAATCTCTAAATGCCTCGTATTTCTCGTCGGAGATGCCGAACTGCCGCTTCATCTCCATTATGAGCTCCTTCTCTGCGTCATTGTAATCGCCGTCGGCATAGCTGAGCAGCAAAATTTCTGCCAAAAAAATTTGTTGAACGTGCTCATCCTGCACACAGCCGAGAATCTCCGCAAGGGAATGCGATGTCTTAGCTAATGGTAGATCAAGCTCTGCGGCGATCATACGCAGCCCGTCTCTCTCCTTTAAGTTAACGAAGCCATCGGCATTCACTGCGATATTAGCAAGCTCGAGGAAGGCTTCCTTATGCTCTTTCTGTTGCAATAAGTGTAGAAACACGCTGTCAGCTCCCTAGGTTATAATTGTCGATTGAGTTTAGTTTCGACACGGGCTGCTGTTTTCCTATCATTAATATATTCAAATATGCAGGCTAGCCTTTATATTTGTGTCAGAAGCTATAATCGTTCTTCATGGCATGGTTGGCGGTTATTCAGAACATCTTTATAATTGGTTAAATTTGTTGTTTGCTTTCTGGTGAAGATATGTGTTAAGATCGTTCTTGTCGCCGCAACGGCGGCCGATAACGACAAAGTTAAACACTAGAAGGAATAAGAAAGTGTTTGACAATCGAAATCGAAGCGTGATATACTATAGTTCCTGTCGCAAAAGGACAAGCTGTGAAAGATTTGTTCCTTGAAAACTGAACAATGAGCGATATGTTTTGATAGCTAGTAACGAAATGAGTCACAAACTACTTTT
>NZ_BIML01000046.1 GCF_004001065.1 Paenibacillus xylaniclasticus | reverse complement strand
AACGTACGTCGCACCCCGTGCGGGTGCGTGGATTGAAATCGATGGGGATATGTCCATCCCGGCTACTACTGTTGTCGCACCCCGTGCGGGTGCGTGGATTGAAATTTAAAACAGTCTCCAAAGGATCTCCATGAGTATGCGTCGCACCCCGTGCGGGTGCGTGGATTGAAATCTTTTGTTACTGACGTAGATGCAGAGTTAGAAGAAAGTCGCACCCCGTGTGGGTGCGTGGATTGAAATGGCACCGCTTGCATGAGACCGAGCATAATCGTCGTCGCACCCCGTGCGGGTGCGTGGATTGAAATCGACGTGGATCGCGCATCTGGTGTTATTGCTGGGTCGCACCCCGTGCGGGTGCGTGGATTGAAATGAAAAAAAAACGCCGCGGGGAGAGATGATGAGATGGTCGCACCCCGTGCGGGTGCGTGGATTGAAATCGTCCCCCCCGGGGGGAAACGCAAAGGACCCGGTCGCACCCCGTGCGGGTGCGTGGATTGAAATCCAGCCCCGACTACGCGGATGCTGCGATTTCGGCCAAAATCTAGTATACACCTCTTTATCTGTTGGCTTCAGAGTATTTGATGCTATTTGGATACAAGTGAAGCCCTGCCAGCGTATGCAGGCGGGGCTTCTTTGTCTACCTCAGGATGGAGGTACTTGTCGAGTATTCATCTGACTCCATTCTATTTATGGGTTAGTGTTGGGTTAAATACACCAATACCGCTATTAGTATTACCGATGTATTCCTTGTTCTGAACCTTGAACGTAAGTTTTTTTACGCCTTTCACATCAACAGTAACATCCTCTGGGAAGGTGCCTCTACCAAAATCATGGGAGTACAATTCTACGCCATCACCTTCGATAATGAAGGTTACAATGTTCGTTGAATCCTGAAAATCCTTTAAGATTCCAACTTTCGCTTTAAACGTTGTGTACTGCCCGTTAAGCGGATAATCCTGCCAAATCTTTTCTACTTTAAGTGAAGGTCTCATATCCTCCGCAGCCGCTACCATCTTGAGATAGCTGGTGTATGAATTTGAGAGATTGTCTTGAATTTGAGCACCATCATTTACGAGTACGATATTCCTGACATTAGCTGCCGACGTATACATCGGCTTAACATTCACTCCAAGCGCCTCATCATTAGGCCCGTCCTGCTGCCCAATCAGTACCGTACCAGACTTGCCATCCCAAGCAACCTTCTGCCCCAGGCTTTCCGCAACGAAACGAAGCGGGACATATGTCGTTCCCTGATAGAGAAACGGTTTACCTTCCGTAGGCATCTTGGATACTTTATTGATTTTGATGTTTTTGACATCGTAGAACACTTCAATCATAGTGCCGCCAGATGCAGCATATGCTGCCGCGCCTGCAAACAATGTACTTACAATAATACCCGCTACAAAACCTTTCAGTTTGTCTTTCAACATTATGACACTCCCCCTATTATTTTTGTCGGTTAAATGGTGCTATTAATATGAGTAAATGCTATTAGTTGGTCAAAAGGAACCATTAACCATATGAAATATTATATTCCAGGTCTATTTTTTTGTCGATTATTAGATAAATAGTGATAAATGATTTGATTAATATAAGATGTTAAGAGGTTAGTTAAGCATGATGAAGAAAGTGCGATAGGTAAAGGCAGGGCTAGAGATTTCGTTACCCCGAACTACTCCCCATCAGCTTCACCAGCTTCGCCTCTGTCGAGCTTTCCGGAGCGGGCGTGTAGATGCTGCAGCGCAGATCGGAGCCGCCTTGAAGCTGAAGCGAGGTGAGGTGGAACAGCATTTTGCCGGCTTTGGCATGGCGGAATTCGAGGACGACCTCAGGCGCCGTGCTTACCCGGCTGTGCTCCCACAGCTCTTGAAACTCCGGGTGCAGAGACGACATTTCTGCTAGAAAACGATCATACCATTCGTCTTCGACGTATTTCCCATAATAGGCGCGGAAGATGGACAGGAAGCCGCTTGCGAACTGCTTCCAGTTGACGGCGAGCCGGCGAAGCTCTTGGCGGGTGAACAGTAGCCGGATCATGTTACGTTCCTCCTCCGGCACTTGTGCGAAATCGAGAAAAACGTGCGATGCGGCATCGTTCCAGCCGACGATCTGGCAGCGGCGGTCCGAGACGATGGAGGGGCATTGGCGCAGTTCTTGCAAAATTTTACGCAGCGGCGGACTGATAGCGTCATGCGAATAAGGGTACTGCTCAACCGACGAACCGATCGATAACGAGCTGCTCTCCAGTGCAAGCCCATATAAATAGTTTCGCTCATCATGCGTTAGCTGCAGCGCGGACGCGATCGCGTCCAATACGGCGGGCGACGCTTGAATATCCCGTCCTTGCTCCAGCCATGTGTACCAGGTGGTGCTGACACCGGCCAGCGCCGCTACCTCCTCCCGCCGCAGCCCTGGTGTCCTTCGGCGTGTACCGGTTGGCAGACCGACTGATTCTGGCGATATTTTGGCACGCTGCGCTTTAAGAAACGACGATAACGCGGCAAGTCTTGCGCTGCGGTTCATTGATTATTTTCCTCCCTTAAATAGCGTTACAAAGCTGTAATTGGCTGCTCCTAACAATTTCATAGTATTTATTATACTAGGATAAACAACAACTTGTAATAGGATACGGACTATGGGAACATGTTTAATACCAGGTACTAAATTTATCGCGCTTACGATTGCTAGATGCCCTCCTGGGCAAGCAATGAGGCAGCAGCGCAAAGCAAAAGGAGTGTATGCCGATATGGAACGAGTTGTCGTAACAGGTATGGGCGTCATTTCGCCGCTTGGCAGTCATGTGGATGAGTTGTGGAGACGGATGCTTAACGGGGAGTCCGGAATTTCGCGTATAGATGCGCCATATACAGATAAGCTTAAAACCCAAATTGCAGGCGTCGTCAGCTCATTCGATGCAGAAGGGCGATTCGGCCGTAAAGAAGCACGCAAGATGGACCGGTTCGTCCAATTTGCGCTGGCGGCGGCAGAGCAAGCAATCGAGGATGCGGATCTTCAATTGGATCAGATCGACCGCGATCGGATGGGGGTATACGTTGGCTCGGGGATTGGCGGACTGAATACGCTGCTGGAGCAAAATGAAGTTCTGCGTGACCGCGGTCCGGATCGAGTCAGTCCGATGCTTGTGCCGATGCTGATTGCGAATATGGCGGCGGCGACCATCAGCATCCGGTTCGGTGCGACGGGACCGACGCTGGCTCCCGTAACAGCATGCTCGATCGGCAATACGTCGATTGGGGAAGCCATGAGATTGATTCGGCTTGGGGTGGCGGACATCGTGATCGCGGGCGGCGCGGAAGCGACATTGACCGAAATCTCGCTTGCGAGCTTTGGCAATGCACATGCGCTGTCGACTCGCAATAACGACCCGACGCGTGCCAGTCGTCCGTTCGATATCGACCGCGACGGTTTTGTCATGTCCGAGGGCGCTGGAATCGTTGTGTTAGAGTCACTATCACATGCTAGGAAAAGAGAGGCCCATATTTATGCCGAAGTGGCAGGATACGGCGCAAGCTCGGACGCTTACCATGTCGTTGCGACCCATCCGGAAGGCGAAGGAGCACTCAAGGCGATGCGCTCAGCGATAGCTGATGCAGGCATTCAGCCTTCGGATGTCGACGTGATTAGCGCCCATGCGACGAGCACGGGAGTAGGCGATCGATCGGAAGGACAGGCGATCAGCCGTTTGTTCGGAGAGCATGCTGCTCGCATTCCGGTAACAGCTAATAAATCGATGCTCGGTCATATGCTTGGAGCAGCTGGCGGGGTAGAGGCGATTGCGCTGATCCAATCGCTGCGAAGCGGCATCGTGCCGCCGACGGCGAATCTGGAACGACTAGATCCGGAGTGCGGAATAACGAATGTTCCATCCAAGCCGCTTGAAGCCTCGCTGCGAGTCGGATTGTCTAACTCCTTCGGCTTCGGCGGACATAACGCGGTCATTGTCATTCAGCGTTATGAGGAGTAGACGATTGTAATACGAGCAGGGAGCTGCAAGGCTCCCTTAACAGGTTCATTATGCAGGCGGCCGCTCGTACTTCACGACGCGAACCCATACCTGCAGCACGTTGTCGGCGACGAGTACGGTCCGGATCGTAATCCGATAATCTGAGCCGCGTACGCCGACGTAGATTTTGTCCTTCAACAGCTTGCTTGCAAACTCGGCGTTATCATCGATCTGATAGATGCTTGTGCCGATGAATACAGACAAATCCTCCTTCAGCCGCTTCTTCAGCTCCGCCTCGGCGAGCTCGTTAAGCGGCTCTTCTTCCTTGAGTATGATCGGGACGATACTTTTGATGACGGTATGTTGATGTTTATATTTGTTCAGCAATTCGATATCCCGACTCGACTGCTCCAGCTGCTCCTGCAAATCGTAGTTCAATTGCGCGACCTTGTCGTAGCTGCTCATAAAGATGGAGTGATAGACAGCTGCACCGATAATGGCTCCCATCAACATAAAAAAGCAATACCGTACATAACGGACGAATCGGTCGAAATAGGGCATCCGCATATTACGCGCTGCTCCTGCATACCGCTTTGATCAACTCCGTGCCGACGTGTGCGCCGAGGAAGGAACAAATAATATAGAAGATTTGCACGGCAACGGGTGAAAAATGGCCTTCGAGCAGGTTGCTTTCGATATACCGCATCGGATCGATCGAGCCGCCGACGGCGGCGACAATCGCCCATATTTTTAGCTTGAGAGCCGTCTCCAGCATCGGGATCGATGGAGGCATCAGGACGAGCACAGCGCCGACGCCAGCTAGCATTGACCCTCCGATGACAACGCCGAAGGCGATAAGAAAGTCGAGAATCGCTTTGGACAGTATGCTGTTCAACATGGGCAGGCTGCCTCCCTCATAGCGGGCTTGTCCGCCAAGCGGTACCACCCGTTTCGGCCTGTCCGGCCGTTGCTACATTATATGGGCTGGGAGGGCTTGATTATGATAAAATGATCGTATTGTATCATTCGGTACGGTGGAGGAGGAACGGCGGCGATGAACGTTACGGAACAAGGTCGGAATCGGTTCGTGCATTTGCACGTGCACAGCGAATACAGCCTGCTCGACGGCGCGGCCCGCATCCGCGAGTTGGCCGAGCGGGCGGCGGAGCTTGGGATGGATGCGCTCGCGCTGACCGACCACGGGGTCATGTACGGGGCAATCCCTTTCTACAAGGCTTGCCGGGATAACGGGATACGGCCGATTATCGGCTGTGAGGTTTATATAACGGCGGGTTCGCGGCTGGATAAAGGGAGTAGAAAAGAAAACCCGATCTATCATCTGATTCTGCTGGCGAAGAATGAGACCGGCTATCGCAACCTGATGAAGCTGGTCACGATCGGACAGCTGGAAGGCTTTCATTATAAGCCGCGCATCGATATGGAAGCGCTCGCTGAATATGCGGAGGGGCTTGTTTGCTTAAGCTCGTGTCTCGGCGGTGAAGTGCCCCAGCATCTGCTGCACGGACGCCCTGATGAAGCGAAAGCGGCCGCTTTGCGATATAAGTCGATTTTTGGCGATGATTACTATATTGAGCTTCAAGATCATGGTCTGATTGAGCAGAAGAAAGTAATGCCTGAGCTGATCGCGCTCGCTCGCGAGATCGGAGTGAAGCTGGCAGCGACGAACGATGCGCATTATTTGCATCCAGAGGATGCGGCGATGCAGGATGTGCTGATTTGTATTGGCACGGGCAAAACGGTCGATGACGAGGACCGGATGAAGATCGCAACCGACCAGCTCTATCTCAAGAGCGGAGAGGAGATGGCGGCATTGTTCCGTCATGTGCCGGAAGCGATCGCGAATACGGCGGAGATTGCCGACAAGTGTCAGTTAGAGCTAACGCTCGGACGTGCGGCGCTGCCGACGTTCCGCCCGGTGCCGTCCGGTATGTCGAGTACTGCTTATCTGGCTGAGCTGTGCAAGGATGGACTGGAAGCACGTTACGGGGGCATGCCGAGCGAGGAAGCGAGGCAGCGGCTGGAGTATGAGCTTGCGGTCATTGAACGGATGGGGTACAGCGACTATTTTCTAATCGTATGGGATTTTATCCGGTTCGCGCATGAGCGGGGCATTCGGACCGGTCCAGGCCGCGGCTCATCAGCGGGAAGCCTTGTTGCTTATGTGCTGCGCATTACGGACGTTGATCCGCTGAAATATAAGCTGCTGTTCGAGCGTTTTCTCAATCCGGAGCGGATATCGATGCCCGATATCGATATCGACTTTAACGACGAGCGGCGGGACGAGGTCATCGCTTATGTTAGCGCGAAGTACGGCGAGGAGCATGTCGCCCAAATTATTACTTTCGGCACGATGGCTGCGCGTGCGGCAGTGCGAGACGTCGGCCGCGCGATGAACGTACCGTTCGGAGAGGTGGATCGTGCGGCGAAGCTTATTCCGAACCAGCTCGGCATTACGCTGGAGGAGGCGCTTCGGACAACACCTGAGCTACGGGACGCCTGTGAGCGTCAGCCGCGAACCGATGCGCTGCTGAAGATGGCGATGAAGGTGGAAGGAATGCCGCGGCATGCTTCGACTCACGCGGCAGG
Source organism: Paenibacillus xylaniclasticus (assembly GCF_004001065.1). Classification (GTDB taxonomy): domain Bacteria; phylum Bacillota; class Bacilli; order Paenibacillales; family Paenibacillaceae; genus Paenibacillus_T; species Paenibacillus_T xylaniclasticus. The sequence continues at coordinate 1,819 of NZ_BIML01000046.1, read as the reverse complement.
CGTCGTCATCTCCCAGGAGCCGCTGACGCATTACGTGCCGCTGCAAGCCGGAACTGAGCGGACGGCGCTAACGCAGTATTCGATGGAGAACTTGGAAGCGGTCGGGCTGCTCAAGATGGATTTTCTCGGTCTGCGCACGCTTTCGATTGTCGAACGGACGCTGCAATGGGTGAAGGAGCTGTACGGTCTTGATCTCGATTTTCGCCATATTCGTGACGATGATCCGCTGACGTATGAGATGCTTGGCCGCGGCGAGACGACGGGCATATTTCAATTAGAATCTACGGGTGTCAGACGTGTGCTGAAGGAGATGAAGCCGTCCACGTTCGAGGATATTGTCTCCGTGCTGGCGCTGTATCGTCCGGGCCCAATGGAGTTTATTCCGAAATATATTCAAGGCAAGCACGGTTTGATAGAGGTCGAATATCCGCATCCGTCGCTGGAACCGATTCTATCGGATACGTACGGTATTATCGTCTATCAGGAGCAGATTATGCAGATCGCTTCAGTGATGGCGGGATTTTCGCTTGGCGAAGCGGATCTGCTGCGCCGAGCTGTCTCGAAGAAAAAACGCGAGGTGCTGGACGAAGAGAGGGCGCATTTCGTTGCCGGTAGCCTAAAGCAGGGCTATACAGAAGCTGATGCAAACCGGGTGTACGATATGATCGTTCGCTTCGCGGATTACGGTTTTCCGCGCGCTCACGCTGCCGCTTACGGTGTGCTCGCATTTCAGACCGCCTATTTGAAGGCGCACTATCCAGTCCCATTTATGGCGTCGATGCTGGCGTCGGTAACGGGTAATCAGCGGAAAACGGCGGAATACGTCGACGAATGCCGACGTATGGGGATCGATGTGCTGCCGCCGGACGTGAATGAGAGCGGCGTGACGTTTACGCCGGTGAAGCGTGGGGCAGGATTAGCGGAGCCTTCAGCGACAAGCGGTGGCAGCGTCGTGTTTGCTGGTAACGGTCAAGAGCCGGAGAGCTTGCGAACAGCTGCAGCAGGCAGGCCTGCAGCTGGCGCAATTCGGTTCGGTCTCGCTTCGGTGAAGAACGTCGGTACGCAAGCGATTGAATCGATCATGAAGGAGCGGGCCGAGCGTCCGTACGACAGTCTGACCGATTTTTGCCGCCGTGTCGATCTTCGCGTCGTCAACAAGCGGGTGACCGAATCGCTCGTCCTGGCCGGTGCGGCTGATTCGCTGCCCGGTCATCGGGCGCAGCTGCTCGGCGCGCTGGATGAGATCGTCGAGGCGGCCGCGAAGTGGCGCAAGGACCGTGAGGAGCTGCAGATTGATCTGTTCGGCTTCGAGGAAGTGATTAACTGGGAAGTGGAGCTGCCGGATGTGAAGCCGTTCACGACGGCGCAGAAGCTGGAGCTGGAGCGGGAGCTGCTCGGTCTATATTTGTCCGGGCATCCAATCGATGCGGCAGAGGAAGTACTCGCTCCGCACGGTGTCGACCGGCTTGTCGAGCTGGCCGATGTGCCGGACGGCACGATGGCTGTATTCCCGGTCATGGTCGTGTCGGTTAAGCCGATGATGACGCGCAAAGGGCAGCCGATGGCGTTCCTGGAGGTCGAGGACCGCATTATGCGCGTTGAGGCGGTCGCGTTCCCGACCATATGGAAGCGGCACGCGGACAAGCTGGCCAAGGGTGGCCTTGTGCTTGTGCTGGCCACCGTGCAGCAGCAGGACGACGACTTCAAGCTGCTCCTTGAAGACGTCGTCCCGCTCGGCGAACCTGCCCCGAATATGGCGGGGCAGGTTCGCCGGCTCCGCCAGCAGGCGCGCAACCGCTTGGCGCGCGCCGCTGGCGGG
>NZ_BIML01000045.1 GCF_004001065.1 Paenibacillus xylaniclasticus | reverse complement strand
GGGTCCCCGGCGCGCGCGGCGGACAGCGCCGCGCCGGGGACCCCCGGCACCGCCGCCGCGGCTGCGCACCGCGAAGCGGCGCCGCCTGCGGGGGCGAAGCCCGCAGGCGAGCGTACACCCGCTGCAGCTAAGCGCGTGCAGCGGGTGTACGTGAAGATTGCGGCCGGGCGTGAGCAGCCGGCCGCGCTCGAGCAGCTGAAGCAGCTGCTAGTGTCCCATCACGGCCCGCTGCCTACTGTGCTGTTCTATGAGCGCGGCCAGCGGATGCTTGCACTTAGCGAGCCGTACAACGTGAAGCCGTCGCCGGAGCTGTTCGCCGCGGTCGAGGAGCTGCTCGGCAAAGGCTCGATCGCTGTGAAGTAAGAAGTTGTGAATAAATTCTTCATTAGTGTATTTATGGAGTAGTTCGTGTGTATGATGAAGGTTAATCGGTACTTTGTAGTTTTAGTTTAAAGACGATTCGAAAGCCGGTAAAAGTGGGTGGAGCCAAATATTTGGATTCGGACGGCGGCAATTTTGTAAACGTATTATCTTATTTGGACTCCGAATATGGTTTCTTAGATGACTTTACGGGTTATGTAAGAGAGTTTATTCATAAGCTTGATCGTGTAGAAATATTGAAGATTGACAATCTAATGACTCTTCAGCTTACGATCGATGGTAAGAATTTCAGTCTCAGCGAGATGTCAGATGCACCCTAAAGGCACTAGTTCTGACTGTATTATTGTGGACGCCTGAGAGGTATTCACTATTAAGTCTAGATGAGCCTGAATTGAATATTCATCCGGCTTGGCTTGGAGTGCTATCCAAATGGATGGTAAGATCGTTCTCTTCTGATCAATTATTTGTTAGCACTCATTCGCCTGATTTGTTGGATGGTTTTACAGCCGCATTTGCTCAGAATGAACCAAAAGAGCTGAATGTATATGCTTTCGATTCAAAAGCTCCTGCTAATAATTTGTTGAGAGTAAGGCCTGAAGTTCTCCATGACCAACTAGAAGAAGGCTGGAGACTAGGCGATCTTTACCGAATAGGAGAGCCACAACTTGGAGGGTGGCCTTGGTGACCAAAATCTATTACTTCTGTAATCCTGGAGATACCGAAATAGGCGGGATTGAAGCATTCCTGATCAAGATAAATTCGGGTGTTCAATGGATCGGGGACCACAGGAGAAGGGCTTCGCATGGATATGCTCGAAATTATACTCCAAAATTTTCAAGAGAGCGAATGTGACGGTATATTATTAATCGATGATGCCGATTGTCAGTTTGAGTCGCCAGAACAGTTAGAGGATGAACGGCAGAGGTTAGCTGCCCGAATTACTAAGAGCGTAGTGGCAAATTCCGTTCTATTATATGGTATCCTCTCCGGAAATTGAGGCTTGGTTCTTAATGGATTGGGAGCATTCATTCGAGATGATACCGGAATATCGACGAATACCGATAACCAATTTTCTTCACATTATCAAGAAAGAGATTAAAGAGAACATTGTTGGGGAAGTACTATGGAATCAGATCGAATTATTCGGTGCGCCTCGTAAGGGTCATGGTTGTACAATAAAATTAAGCGATCAGATCATTGAAGTTTTTAATATGAATCCGTCCGGTAATCTATCGAGCTTTGTGACTGAGAATCTCCCAATAATCGAAGCAAATCGCAGTTTGTTTAGGTACAGCAAAGATCTCCATGGGGCGGCAATGCTGAATCGAATTATCCCTGAACTTGTTGCTAGTCGTTGTCAATATTATTTTGCTCCTGTGTACCGGAAAATAAATCAATTAAATACCTAATACTGTATCGACCCGCGGATAGCTTGCCATTGACATGGACATGAAGGACGCGGGTCGTTTTATGTTGAGATGGCCGCCGCACGTCCTATTTTTATGCACATACGCCCGCCTGCCCGCATACATTAGGAGACACCGGGCTTTTCCGAGAGCTGGGGGACTTGCCCGTTGATGCGGTACACAGCCGCAATTCAAAAGCGAACAGCCGGCGGCATTATCCAATATGCGCTACCGTCCGGCTACGGAGGGATGACTATGGCGAGCGGGATTGAAGCATGGCTGCAGAAGCGCGGCGTATCGGTAGAAGACGTAGCGGAAATCGTATACTCGCTGCAGCGGCCGTACAACGCCGATCTGACGATAACGCAGTGCGAGGAGAGCGTACGAGCCGTATTGGCAAAGCGGGAAGTGCAGTATGTGCTTTATACCGGAATTGCGCTTGACGAGCTTGCGGAGAGACGGCTGCTCCCCGAGCCGCTGCAAGCGATTATGGAGACGGACGAGTCGTTGTACGGCGTCGATGAGACGCTGGCGTTAGGCATCACGAACGTTTATGGGATGATCGGATTGACGAGCTTCGGCTATCTTGATAAAGTGAAGCCTGGCATTATCCGACAACTGAACCTAAAAGGCGAGCGGATTCACGTTTTTCTCGACGATCTGGTTGCGGGCCTCGCAGCCGCTGCTTCGGCACGTATTGCGCATCAAGATCCGAAAGCGGTGAAGTACGACTTGCCTTCGTCCGACTAGAAGTTAAGGGGGCCCCCTGAAACGTCGGAGCCATGCGCTTCGGTTGCGGCCCGAAGAGCAGTTATGCTATCATTAATTCATTATAGGGCCTGGAGACCGATGTTTTTTAGGGGGTACCTTTTATGTGGACGGTCATCTATATTGCACCAACAACCAAGATTGCTGAGACGATTAAGACTCGGCTGACCGAAGAAGGCTTTCTTGTGCAGGTGAGGCCGATTAACCTGTCGAAGCAGCAATATGAAATACTGGTCCCGTCCGGTGAACTAGAGGAAGTTCAGGAAGTGTTGAACTCCATTCTTCATCCGTGATTCGGCCTAATAACTGCGCCGTGTGAGGTGTCATTCGTGTTCAAGGACTTATTCCATAAGAAGAAATATGCCACGGTTCCTTCCGTGCCGGCTCCTTTGCAGGAGAGGCAGAAGAAGGATATTCCCGAGGGCTTAATGAACAAATGCTCCAAGTGCGGCAACATTGCGTTCACTATGGAGCTGGAGAAAAACTTTAAGGTATGTCCGTCATGCGGGCATCACTTCCGACTTTCAGCATGGGAACGGATCGGAATGACGCTTGATGACGGACGTTTGCATGAATTCGACGCTAATCTGGAGTCAGTCGACCCTCTTGGGTTTCCAGATTACAAGAATAAGCTCGTCAAGCAGAAAGAGAAGTCAGGTTTGACGGAGGCGGTAGTGACGGGGGAAGGCACGATTGGCGGCATTCCAGTCATCGTCGCGGTCATGAGCTTCGATTTCTTTACGGGCAGTATGGGTTCTGTTGTCGGAGAGAAGATTACGCGTGCGATCGAGCAGGCGGATAAGAAGAAGCTTCCGCTTATTATTTTCTCGACTTCAGGTGGTGCTCGTATGCAGGAGAGCATTCTCAGCCTGATGCAGATGGCGAAGACGAGTGCGGCGCTGGCGAAATTCCAGGGCAACGGCGGCTTGTTTATCTCCGTCTTCACTGATCCGACGACAGGCGGTGTTTCGGCGAGCTTCGCTAGTCTTGGCGACATTAATTTGGCCGAGCCTGGCGCACTGATCGGTTTTGCTGGCCGCATCGTAATTGAACAGACGATCCGTCAGAAGCTGCCTGACAATTTCCAAACGGCGGAATTCAACCTGCAGCACGGCCAACTGGACAAGGTCGTTCATCGCAAAGATATGAGATCAACGCTGACGAAGCTGCTGGAACTTCATACCGTAAAGGGGGATTGGTCCGATGGCGAATGAGCTTCCATTCGAGAAACCGCTCGTGGATTTGCGTAAGAAGGTCGAAGAGCTGAAGCAGCTCAGCGATGATAAAGGCATCGATTTCTCCGAGGAAATCGCACGTCTGGAGCTCCGCTGCAAGCAATTGGAGGAAGAGATGTACAGCGAGCTGTCGGCTGCTCAGAAGATGCACCTTGCGCGCCATCATCAGCGTCCGACGTCGCTTGACTATATACATGCTATTTTTACCGATTTCATAGAGCTGCACGGTGATCGGCTGTTTGCCGACGACCTTGCGATCGTAGGCGGCATTGCTAGGCTTAACGGTGTTCCTGTAACGGTTGTCGGACATCAACGGGGCAAGGATACGCGCGACAATATCGCCCGCTTCTTCGGTAGTCCGCATCCGGAAGGATTCCGTAAGGCGCTTCGTTTTATGCAGCAAGCAGCCAAATTCAATCGCCCAATCGTCACTTTCATTGATACGAAAGGCGCATATCCTGGCAATACTGCTGAGGAGCGCGGACAATCGGAAGCGATCGCTCGCAACCTGCGGGAGATGGCTGGTTTTGGTGTGCCGATCGTCTGTGTCGTGATCGGGGAAGGCGGAAGCGGCGGCGCGCTGGCGCTTGGCGTAGGCAACCGTGTGCTGATGCTGGAGAATGCGATCTATTCGGTAATTTCGCCGAATGGCGCGGCGTCCATTCTGTGGAAGGACGCATCGAGAGCGGACGAGGCAGCAGAAGCGATGAAGATTACGGCTAAGGACCTGCTTGAGTTCGGCATTATTGAAGAGATCGTGCCGGAGCCGCAGGGCGGAGCGCACCGCGATCTGACGGAGCAGGCTGCTGCTATTAAGACAGCGATCGTTCGGCACTTGAAGGAGCTGTCACAATTTACACCAGAGCAATTGATCGAAGACCGTTACAATAAGTTTCGGAAGATCGGCGCTTTCTACGAGGGCCAAGAGTCAGCTCAAGCTGCTCCGTCTTCCGAGGAGGCGGCTCCTCTCGAAGCGGTTCAACCTGCGTTCGATAACGCCGGCGATCATTTGACAGAATCCGCTAAAGTATAAGACGAATTACGTGGCTGCCGTGTACAAGCACTAGAGCTGCAGCAAAGTAGTCTCTTGTTAAGCACGTAGATGTTATGGCAGTCGGTATGTTACTAAACGGAGGAATGAATGAAGAATGATACGCAAAACAAAGATCGTTTGTACGATTGGTCCATCGAGTGAATCGCTCGAGAATACGAAGAAGCTGATCGAAGCGGGCATGAACGTTGCTCGTCTTAACTTCTCGCACGGCGATTTCGAGGAGCATGGCAATCGGATTAAGAATATCAAGCAGGCTCGTCAAGAGTTGGGTAAAACCGTTGCGATTCTGCTCGATACGAAAGGTCCTGAGATTCGTCTCGGCAAGTTGAAGGAAGAGCCGATCGAGCTTGTGGCGGGCAATGCGATCACGCTGACGACAGAAGAAATTCTCGGCGATATTAACCGTATCCCGGTAACGTATAAGAACTTGCCGAATGATCTTTCGATTGGCTCGACGGTTCTGATTGACGACGGTCTGATCGGTCTGACGGTTGAGCGAATAGAAGGAACAGAGATTCACTGCCGCATTGTGAACAGCGGTCAGATCAAGAGTAAGAAGGGCGTTAACGTGCCGGGCGTACATATCTCGCTGCCAGGCATTACGGAGAAGGATGCAGCGGACATCGTATTCGGCATTGAGCAAGGCATCGATTTCATCGCGGCGTCATTCGTTCGTAAAGCAAGCGATGTACTCGAAATTCGTGAGCTGCTGGAGAAGCATAACGCAAGCCATATCCAGATCATCTCGAAGATCGAGAACCAGCAGGGCGTTGACAATTTGGATGAAATTTTGGAAGTGTCCGACGGCCTGATGGTTGCCCGCGGTGACCTTGGCGTCGAGATTCCGGCCGAAGAAGTGCCGCTCGTACAGAAGCTGATGATTCAGAAGTGTAACCGTGTCGGCAAGCCGGTCATTACGGCTACCCAGATGCTGGATTCGATGCAGCGCAATCCGCGTCCTACTCGCGCAGAAGCGAGCGACGTAGCGAATGCGATCTTCGATGGCACGAGCGCGATCATGCTGTCGGGCGAGACGGCTGCTGGCAAATATCCGGTAGAATCGGTACAGACGATGTCCCGTATTGCGGTACGTGCGGAAGCGGCTCTCGAATATCGCGAGCTGTTTATTAAGCAGGCGAATGCCCAGCAGACATCGGTAACCGAAGCGATTAGCCAAGCGGTAGCGAACTCTGCACTAGATCTGGAGGCAGCGGCAATTGTTACGTCGACGGAGAGCGGTTATACAGCACGTATGGTGTCCAAGTACCGTCCGAAGTCGCCGGTCATTGCTGTTACGCCTAACGAATCCGTAATGCGCCGTCTGGCACTTGTATGGGGCGTCATTCCAGCTTACGGCAAGAAAGCGGACACGACGGACGAGATGTTCGAGATCGCAATATCCGGCGCTATCTCGACGGGCATCGTCGGACTTGGTGACACGGTCGTCATTACGGCAGGCGTTCCGGTTGGCCGTGCAGGCACGACGAACCTGATCAAAATTCACCATATCGGCGAGCTTGTCGCGAAGGGACAAGGTATCGGCACGCAATCGGCCAAAGGCCGGGTCGTAGTTGCTCGCACATCTGCAGAAGCAATTGCTAAGGTGACGGAAGGCTCGATTCTGGTTACAGTGTCTACGGACAAAGATTTTATGCCGGCTATCGAGAAGGCAACGGCGGTTGTCACGGAGCAAGGCGGCATTACGAGCCATGCGGCAATCGTAGGTCTGAATATGGGCATTCCGGTCGTACTCGGCATCGAGAATGCAACGTCACTGCTGAAGGACGGTATGGAAGTGACGTTGTACGGTGAGACAGGTGTCATCTATACGGGCCAATCCAAAGTACTGTAACATTAATAGACAACGAGCGACGGTATCGGAACCGTCGCTCGTTGTCTATTGTGATGCTGTAGAGAGACGGGGGATTGAAGAAGATGGCTGAAACTGCATCCTGGCATGTATATCCGCTGCGCGTTCGTTATGAAGAAACGGATCAGATGCGCGTTGTATTTTACGGCAATTATTTGACGTGGTTTGAAATTGGACGCACGGAGATGATTCGTCATGTAGGCTTTCCTTACCGGGATATTGAGGCAGCAGGGCTGATGCTTCCGGTTATAGATGTCGATTGCCGATATTTGAAGCCTGCGCGGTATGACGACGTAGTATTAATATGCACACGAATTGCGGACATGTCTGCGGCACGGCTGGCGTTCGAATCGCAAGCGCGTCTTGGGACGGAAGCTCATATGGCGGCAGGCAGCCGGATCATGAGCGAGGAGGAGCTAGCAGGCTGCGAGCTCTTAGCAGCAGGTGGAACTCGTCATATGTGGGTGAATGCTTCATTCAAGCCGACTAGGCTGGAAAGGGCAATGCCGGAGCTGCATACATGGCTGCAAAATAATGTGCAGGTGGAACGTTAATCGGTTCATCATTTAACCGGATAGGAGAGAGACATCATGCGTAATCGGCGCAATTGGATGCTGGCGTTCCTGATCATGATTCCGCTTTTCGAGCTGTGGCTGATCGTGCAGGTCGGTGATTGGCTTGGCGGCGGTACGGCATTCCTGCTCCTGCTCGCAGGAGGAGTCGGCGGCTTCTACTTGGCTCGTATGGAAGGACGGAAAGCGTGGATAGAGGTACAGAATCAGATTAGGCTCGGCCAGCCGCCCGGGCATGCGATGCTGGATGGCCTTTGTATTCTGCTAGGGGGCATTCTTCTCATGATTCCAGGCTTCCTGTCTGACATCGTCGGCTTGACGCTGTTATTCCCATTCACAAGACCTCTCTATCGCCGCGTTATGCTCCGATTTCTAGAACGCAGAATGCGTGGCGGCGGTGGAGGCGGAGGCGTGTTTAGAATTTACTGGTAGAAAAGTCCCCGGAAATAAAAGGTTGTGCGGACAACAGTGAGACTGTTTTCTGCACAACCTTTTCGTGTTTCTGTAGAAAATCAGTGAGGCGTGTTCGTATACATTGGTGCATCGTTGTGCTGATAGCTCGTATCGATCCGCATCGACGCTTAATTGTTGTATCTATTACAGGAATGTAGAGGATGTGAGAGACGAGGCTAAGAAAGTTGCACAACATACACAAATGTTGCGTAAATCGCTTGATTTGATCTGCAACCAAGACCAAATTTTAGTATTCCATACAGTGACTTTGCCACCAGTGAAGATGAGCTGAGGAACAGCCTGCACATTAGGCAGACATGTCGAGTAAATGTTGTACTCCTTAGATCCTTGATCGGCTCAGTTTCGTACAGCAGTGTGTAACTCCATGAGGATAATATGCTGTACTCTTTTATGTAGGTTCATGTTAGGACTACTTTATACCTCGCATGATAAAATAATAGATGTCTCGGAATACGTTCGCCCGGTTAATAGCGATGAGAATAATGAGGGAAACTGGGCCGATAATGAGACCGAGCACGCCGAACAGCTTCAGGCCGACAAACATGGCAATGAGCGTTGGCAGCGGGTCGAGGCCAACGCTGCTGGCGAGCACCTTCGGCTCGATCATCTGTCTTGCTACGAGAATGACACCATACAGAATGGATAAGCCGATGCCCAGCTGTGTATCGCCGTAGATGAAGGAGTAGGCGATCCAAGGAACCATAACTGCACCAACGCCTAAATAGGGAAGCAGGTCGACGAGTCCGATCAAGAGACCGATTGTAATCGCATAGTCAACTCCGATCAGCAGGAGGCCGATAATGACGACGACAGCTGTGATGGAGATCATTATAAATTGGGAGCGTGCATAGCCGAACAGCGCTTTCTGCAAATCGCTCCATATCGTTGAGATTGACCTTCGCAGTCCTTGCGGAACCCAGCCGCTCATTAGCTTGGCATGCTTGTTCCAATCTTTGCCTATGAAGAAGGAGGCAAGCAGCACGATTACCATGATTGTTAGCATATTCGGCAAGGAGATGAGCAGCGCGGTCAGACCGTTAAAGAAGTAAGTGACGATATCCGAGCTCGCTTGGGCGAGCAGATTGGCCGTATCGGCGATTTTGGCGTCGATAGGCTCCTGGTATTTCGGATTTTCATTGTAGAAGGTACTGATTTTATCGATCAGATTTTGCATTTCCGGGGTGTTAATCAATTTATCAAATTCGTTGCGCCACCATTCAATCGTTCCGTTGATGGATTGCGACAAATGAATAATCTCGGATACGATCTTGGTAATAAGAGCTGTTACGACCGTTATGACAGCCATGACGAAGACGAATAAAGTGACGGTAACGGCTAGCCATCTCGGAAATTTGGCTTTGGATTGAAGATAATTGACAATCGGGTTAAGAGCATACGCGATAATCCATCCGATCAGGAACGGGTAGACGAGGGGCGTAACATAGACGACCGCAAGCGCAAAAATGACCAGCATGAGGAGCACGAAGGCGCCGCGCCAGACGCGCATCCAAATAAGCCGATTCAATAAGTCACACCTCCAGATGGAATAATGGATTTCATGTAGTGGAATGGGTTGAGTTGCTTGGAGTTACCATATTTTATCATGAACTAAATGATTTACCAAGAAAGTCTGAGGAGGCTTGTCCTGCTCTTCATGGGAAGGTACGGACAATGATTTACCTTCTTGATTACAAGCTGTTAACAGTATATGAGCCATCATCATTTATAATGAGGCATGAATGGAGGAACGCGGTCGATGAGCCAACAAGTGTCTACGTCTAACTATGTGAATCGTGATTTGAGCTGGATTGAGTTCAACCGGCGCGTCCTGCGTGAAGCACAAGATCCGACGACTCCACTGCTGGAGCGTGCGAAATTTCTAGCTATTGTATCCAGTAATTTAGATGAATTTATGAGTGTGCGCGTGGCGGGAACTCAAAGTCAGCTGCGGGCTGGCTATAACAAAATGGACTTTACCGGCTATACGCCTGTTGGATTGTGGAAACGACTAATTAAACGTACCTCTCAGATGGTAGCAGAGCAATATCGGTCGTATAGGGAACTGCTTCGCAGCATGGCCAAGGAAGGCATCGTGCTGCGCTCGTTCGGAGAGCTGAACCAGACTCAATACGCGGCGATGGAGCGATATTTTCATGATATCGTCTTTCCAGTGCTAACACCGATGGCTGTCGATCAGAGCCGTCCATTTCCGCTCGTGCATACGAAAGAGCTGTATTTATCGGTATTGCTTCGTAAGGAGGATCATCCGGATCGAGAGGAGCCGTTCTTCGCTATTGTGCAGGTGCCGTCAATTCTTCCCCGTCATGTGCCGCTTCCGGTGCGTGGCGGAACGAAGCGTGCAGAGTTCGTGCTGCTTGAGGATTTGATTGAGAATTATATTGATACGCTGTTCAAAGGCTATACACCTTTTGCTGTCCATCCGTTCCGGATTACGCGCAATGCCGATTTGACGCTGAATGAGGAAGGCGCGGAGGATTTGCTGGAGGAGATTGAGAAGGAGCTTAGGCGCAGACGCTGGGGGATGACGGTCCGTCTTGAGGTTGGCAGAGGAATTCACGAATATGCGCTGTCTGTTCTTAAGGATGAGCTTGAGATAGAAGATAACATTATCGAGATTGATGGTCCGCTTGATCTTAGCTTTCTGATGCGGTTCGCGAGCACGCTGCCGGGCTATGATAATTTAAGATATGAGCGATTGGAACCGGCCTATCCGCAGGAATTTGATGAAACCGACGATATGTTTGAAGTCATTCGCGAACGGGACGTGCTTGTCTATCACCCTTATGAGTCGTTTGAAGCGGTCACCGATTTTCTCCTTCAAGCAGCTTATGACCCCGAGGTTCTCGCGATCAAAATGACGCTGTACCGCGTCAGTGGCCATTCAGAGCTTATACAGGCACTTGTCAAGGCGGCCGAGTCCGGCAAGCAGGTAACGGTCGTCGTTGAGCTGAAGGCGCGTTTCGATGAAGAACGTAACATTGCGTGGGCCAGACAGCTGGAGAAGGCTGGCTGTCATGTTGTGTATGGGCTTATCGGCTTGAAGACACATGCGAAGATTATGCTGGTCGTAAGAAGGGAGATGAATGCGCTTAGGCGGTATGTTCATGTCGGAACAGGCAATTATAACGACAATACAGCGAAGCTGTACACCGACGTTGGTCTGTTCACGTCCCATCCAGTTATCGGCGAGGATGCCTCTGCCTTGTTCAACGAAATGACCGGCTATTCGGCACCTTACGAATGGCGTGCTTTTGGCGTTGCTCCGACGTCGCTGAAGGATAAATTGTTCGCTTTAATTGATCGAGAGAAAGAGCATGCGAAGGCGGGCAGACCGGCACGCATTATCGCGAAGATGAATTCACTGTCCAGTCAGGAAGTGATCGATAAGCTGTATGAAGCTTCCGGGGCCGGTGTGAAGATTGATCTCATCGTCCGCGGTGTATGCTGTCTCCGTCCTGGTGTAGCAGGCTGGAGTGACAACATTCGTGTAGTCAGCGTCATCGATCGTTTTCTGGAGCATTCACGGCTGATGGTATTTGAGAACGGTGGGCAGGAGGAAGTATTCTTGTCGAGTGCCGATTGGATGACTCGTAATTTGAACCGGCGGATCGAGCTGATGTGTCCGGTTTTCGACGAACGTCTGCGAAGCGCGATCAAAAATATTTTGTATTTGAATCTTAACGATAATGTTAAAGCCTATGAGCTGCTTTCGACAGGTGCCTATGAGCGTGTAACGAATGAACTGGCTCCGATAAGGAGCCAGTTCGAGGCGAAGCAAATTACGAATTGGAAATAATAGACGTGAACCACCGCTACGGTACAGGCGTCTCCAGCACCGGCAGCAGCCTCCAAGCTTTGCGGAAATCTTTGGACAGCTCTTCCACCTCGGCTCGTTCAATATCGAGCGGGCCGCTGCTCGTTAAGATATGAAGCTTCAGCATTCCATCCACCACTGCGATAGACAGACGACCGATCGACTGCGTCTCGCTTCGATCAAGCGCGATGGACAGCTGCAGAAGCATGCCGAGCAACGCGGCCGTATCGATATCGCCCTCGCTAAGCAGATCCCGGAATTCAGCAAGCTGCTGACGGAGCTTGCTTTTACTTTTGAACGAAGCGATAGCTGCGATCATGATGATCTCACGGTGGGATAAGCCGCTTAATTGCGAGTTAATTATTAAATAATACGTATGCTTAGAATATTGGTAATAATCAATCGATGCACCGATACGGAACAAGGTGGACGCGGCGTCGAGCCAGAGCGCGGCCCGCTCAGGAAGCTCGAAGTGATGGTTAAGCGTCTCAAATAATTGCATCGCCAGCCGGTTCACCTGTACGACATGAATAGGCGGTGCTTCCGGATGCAGTGCGCATAGATTTCGGATGCTGTATCCAAGCACATCGTCGAGTCTTGGGTTATTCGGAAAGCGGGTATCATAGAATAGGCCGTCCCGTAAACCTGCGCCGCACACAAGATAATGAGTGGCACGGAGCTTACGGTATATGACGCGGAGAATAGCAAGTCCGGTTATGAAGACATCCGCGCGGTCTTTGGACAGACCCGGCATTTTGCTTCTCTTCTCTGTTGGAACAAATCGCAGCTGCTCGAACAGCTTGTCCGTCCGCTCGTCTGATATTTTGTAATTATGGTTAAGCGGGAAGCTGTATTTACTTATTGCTTGATCGAGCTTTCCGAGCGCCCGTACTGTTCCTCCGACGCCGACGAGCGGCAGGCCAGGAGACCACTGCAGCCATGGCTCACGCTCTAGCGCCGTGTTCACCGATTCTTCTAAGGCGTGCAATTGCGTATCCGATAAAGTACCGTCCTCCGCCAAGAACGATCTTGACATATTTACGCAGCCAAAAGGGAACGATACGCTTTGTACAAGCGTACGGTCACGAAATAAGGATATTTCGGTGCTGCCCCCACCGATATCGATTAGAAAACCGTCCCGAATGTCCATCGAGTTAATCATCCCGAGAAAGCCGAACCGTGCTTCTTCCTCGCCTGAAATAATCTCGATGGTCATACCTGTTTCCTGTTGGAGACGTGCTGCAATTTCATCGCGGTTGACGGCGTTGCGGATTGCAGCCGTTGCAACCGTACGGATATATCCTGTCCGGTGATGGGTGCATATAAGCCGGTAATGGTTTAGAATGCTGATGAGCTCGTCGATTTTCTCCGGCATGAGTCGGCCCTGCTCATCGATGGCTCCACTGAGCCTAGCGGGACGCTTACTCCCGTCGATGACGCGATGAGCACCGCTAGCCGTTCGTTCATATACGGCTAACCGAATGGAATTGGAGCCGATGTCGATGATGCCGATCCGTTGTTCAATCATAAGGTTCCTCCGGAAACGAATGGAATGCCGCCCATAATGGGTTTGCGGACTAACGACATTTTACCATTTTGGACGAGTGAATAATAATCAATTTGAGTCGGTTACATAAAGCTTTTTCTACTATGGTTAAAAATACTTTATGATGTCGATAAAGGAATTCTATTTGAGGATTTGGGCTGATTTGTACACTTCAACGTCAAAAATACGGTATGATATATAATGTTGAAATTGAAACGAGAGCCTTTTTTCATTGTATAATTCCGCAACCAAAGGAGAGATAACACATGACAGCAACCAAGGGTCTAGAAGGTATCGTCGCTACGACGTCCTCCATAAGCTCGATCATCGACGGCGTACTCACGTACCGCGGAATCAATATCGATGACTTGGCCGAGAATGCTTCTTTCGAAGAGGTTGCCTACCTGCTGTGGTTCGGCAAGCTTCCGAACCAATCGGAGCTGGATGATCTGAAACGCCAATTGGGCGATTATGCTACCGTACCATCGGCAATCATTGAACAAATGAAACTGTATCCAAAGGACAGCAACTCGATGGCAGCGCTCCGTACGGCCGTATCGAGCTTAGCGCTCTATGACGCTGAAGCGAATGATATGTCGTATGAGGCGAATGTTCGCAAGGCGATCAAGCTGCAAGCGCAGTTGCCGACGATCGTTGCAGCATTTTCCCGTATTCGCAAAGGGCTTGACCCGATTGCACCGAAAAAAGGCGTATCCATTGCTTACAACTTCTTATACATGCTTAACGGCGAGGAGCCTAGCGAGGTAGCAGTGAAGTCGCTTGATCAAGCACTCGTGCTGCACGCTGACCATGAGTTGAACGCTTCGACGTTCTCCGCTCGCGTTACGGTTGCGACGCTGTCGGACATTTATTCTGGCGTAACGTCCGCAATCGGCACGCTCAAAGGCCCTCTGCATGGCGGCGCTAACGAAGCGGTAATGATTATGCTCGAAGAGATCGGCACGCTTGATAATGTAGAATCTTACATTACGGCGAAGCTGAACAACAAAGACAAAATCATGGGCTTCGGTCACCGGGTGTACAAGAACGGCGACCCTCGCGCGAAGCATCTGATGAAGATGTCGCGTGAGCTCGGCCAGCAAAAGGGTAACCTGCTGCTGTACGAAATGTCGACGAAGATCGAAGAGCTCGTAACGGGCCAGAAAGGTCTGAAGCCGAATGTAGACTTCTACTCGGCATCGGTATATACTACGCTGGGTATCGCTCGCGATCTGTTCACGCCGATCTTTGCAATCAGCCGTTTGTCCGGCTGGACAGCGCATATCCTTGAGCAATACGAGAACAACCGCATTATCCGTCCTCGTGCTGAATACACGGGTCCATCGAATACGAAATACGTTCCGATCGAAGAGCGTTAATTCGTTCGTTCAGCACGCAGCATCATTTACGTAACGAGTCAGGCGGGAGCGCCTTATGCAAGATTAACATTTGCGGGGGCTTGAATCCGCCGGACTTTGTTATGATCAATTTAATTTTCTGGGAGGAACCATTCATGCCAAAATTCGAGAAATACGCGCTACCAACTCAAGGCGAGCCAATCACAATTAAAGATGGTAAACTGCAAGTACCGAACAACCCAATTATTCCTTTCATCGAAGGCGACGGCACGGGCCGTGACATCTGGCGCGCATCGGTTCGCGTTCTGGATGCTGCTGTAGAGAAAGCATACAAAGGCGAGAAAAAACTTGCTTGGTACGAAGTTTTTGCCGGCGAGAAAGCGTTTAATACTTACGGCGAATGGCTGCCGGCTGATACGCTGACGGCGATCCGCGAATATATCGTAGCAATTAAAGGTCCACTGACGACGCCAATCGGCGGCGGTATCCGTTCCCTGAACGTTGCGCTTCGTCAAGAGCTTGACCTGTATACTTGCCTCCGTCCAGTACGTTACTTCAACGGCGTTCCATCGCCAGTTAAACGTCCTGAGCTTGTAGACATGGTTATTTTCCGCGAGAACACGGAAGATATCTATGCTGGTATCGAGTACCAAGAAGGCACGGAAGCAGTTAAGAAAGTACTCGCATTCCTGCAGCAAGAGATGGGCGTTAACAAAATCCGTTTCCCAGAAACGTCCGGTATCGGCATCAAGCCTGTATCGTCCGAAGGCTCGAAACGTCTCGTACGTGCAGCGATCGAATATGCAATCAAACATGGCCGCAAATCGGTTACGCTCGTTCACAAAGGTAACATCATGAAATTTACGGAAGGCGCGTTCAAGAACTGGGGCTATGAAGTAGCAGAGCAAGAGTTCGCTGATCAAACGTTTACGTGGGGTCAATACGATCGTATCAAAGAAGAGCAAGGCACGGACGCTGCTAACGCAGCACAGAAAGCAGCTGAAGAAGCTGGCAAAATTATCGTGAAAGACGCTATTGCAGACATCGCGCTGCAACAAGTTCTGACGCGTCCAACGGACTTCGACGTTATCGCTACGCTCAACCTGAACGGTGACTACCTGTCTGACGCACTGGCTGCACAAGTCGGCGGTATCGGCATCGCTCCAGGCGCTAACATCAACTACCTGACGGGCCATGCAATCTTCGAAGCAACACACGGTACGGCTCCGAAATATGCGGACAAAGACGTTGTAAACCCAGGTTCGGTTATTCTGTCCGGCGTTATGCTCCTCGAGCACCTTGGCTGGCAAGAAGCAGCTGACCTGATCTACAAAGGTATGGAAACGGCTATCAACAACAAAACGGTAACGTATGACTTCGCACGTCTGATGGAAGGCGCGAAAGAAGTTAAATGCTCCGAGTTCGCTAACGAAGTAATCGCGAACATGTAATATACAGTAAGGTTCTCCTTACGATCTCAGAAGTCCCCTGCGGGGAGGCTGGATCGCCTTAGTCGGCGAGGACAAGCTTCCTGCGGGGGGCTTGTTTTTTTTTCGCCCAATCGTTTCACCCATCCCCCTAAATCCCCCTTCCCCCAGGAAGGGGGACCCCAAAGGGCTCCGCCCTCTGGACACCGGGAGGTATCGATAAGGTGCGCACTCGGGGAGGGCTGGCGCGATGAGCCGCTTTCGTACGACCTTGTTCTGACATTCCCTTGATATAAGGGAATGTCAGAACAGGATCGTACACGCTCTACGTCGTGCAAGTAAGCAGCTATCTGGTGGTGGGCGGTTCGAGCGTTAGAGTGATTACGTGCGTATGTGTAAGTTTAAGATGGAAATCGTGCACTCATAACTTCGTGCTCGATGAGAAGGGACCGCTCTCGAACGATCGGTTCCCTGTGGGAACATCCGATCCGAGAGTGGTTCATCTATCCTATGATTCTTTAGTAAAATCTCGATGCTGAATTATCTCCTGAGTTTCTTCGTTGTTCTAAATCTGTTCCATCGCTCAATGGCTGAAGCAGCGAGTTCACGGTCATCCCCTCATAATATTGTCTTTTACATTTGTAGTGCTGTATCGTTCGGCATCTTTCTGCGTTTGAGAAGAAAGCTATTCTGCATGTGCCCTCCGTTGGATTGTTCTACACGTCCTATGTGACTGGTTTATACGGATTTATTCAGTCTTAATGTAAAGGAACCATTACATCAATGATAAATCATGATAGTTTATTAATTACAAGAAATTATGGATAGGAAGGGTGAAATGGGAGGTGAACCTTAGGGTTATTCATATTACTCGCATTACGCAGACGTTACTAATAAAACTTACGGACAGAAGTTATTTTTCTAGGAAGAATTGTCCATAGCCAGTTACCAAGAGAGTCAACGGATAGGACGTCGTCGAGCCGATAGTGTGGACATTCAAGGTGTGGTCATATGAATTGCCCATAGATGTCGGTTCTAAAAGGTGCACCTAAGGAAGACTACCGCAAGGTAATCGACCGATATGCTGCTACAGGTTGGAAGCTGCACAGTATTGAAGCGATTGCCTTCTTAAGCAGGGGGGCAGATGTCTACATTAGAGCTTGTGTTCGAACGCGTTGTCGACTAGGAAATTCTATTAGTCAGCAATATGCATTAGACGATACAGACAGCTAAAGCTGCATTAGACCCATAATCTCAAAGGGGTTATAACATAAGGATCTTATATAAAATCAAAGCCCGACCCAATGCGGTCGGGTTTTTTGATGGTAAAGGCGATTAAGCGCCATCTATTCTATTTGAATTTATTTATAAATGTACGTTATTGATTTTTGGAATAGGAAGAGACTCGCTTAGGCTCTGAAATCTTTAAGAAATATTAAACTCATTAATGGAAATAAAATGGTAGAATAGCAAAGGGGTGTGAATTGTAAATTTTTACACGATTTCACAATTAGTTATTATTCGTAATATGACGGGGAAGGTGTATGACGAATGAAGATTGAAGACTGCGCTATGTGGTCAAATTTATCAAGGAGATTTTGGAATGTGTCATAACGAACGGAGGCTGACGAAGTAATGCTAAGCTACGATCAGATACGCGCCAGCCTGCCGTTTCGGCTGCAGCGGCTCGATGCGTTAGACGTCGTCTGGAAGCCGAACGAGCATGGCCGAATGCGGCTGCGCGGAATCGTCGACGAGAGT
>NZ_BIML01000044.1 GCF_004001065.1 Paenibacillus xylaniclasticus | reverse complement strand
TAATTTTACGGTTTACATATCGGGATGTAGCTCAGCTTGGTAGAGCACCTGGTTTGGGACCAGGGGGTCGCATGTTCGAATCGTGTCATCCCGACCAGCCTTTAGATCATAACATCTGAATATATATTAGCAGTATAAACAAGACCCCATCTGTTGTCAGGGAGACAATGGATGGGGTCTCGTTCTTTTTATTGGATCATATCATATGCCCCAATGCTCACGAACCATTTAAGACTGTCGCGGCTAAGTCTGTGGGAGCAGCTGAACGATTATATCGGATCGCTCGACGATGCGCAATTTGCGCGTGCGCTCGTGTTTCTACGCAGAGCGTTCAGTAGCTTTACAGATGAGAGAGAAGACGATGGTAGCGGAAGCGCTAGGTGAGATATGGGGCGTAAATTCGGATTTATGACGAGACAAGTGAATGGAGAGCATCGGCGGGATGACTGGGGGACAGACAGCAGGCGGTCGAGGCGCCGGCAAAGGAAAGCACGCTCCCCGGCTGGCGCGGTGGCTTGGCGATGTACGAAGCTTTTTTCCAGAGGATGTCGTTTCAATCATTCAGCATGATGCGATGGAGAGAAAAGGATGGAAGCAGCTGCTGTTCGAGCCGGAGCTTCTGGCTCAGGTGAAACCGGATATCGGACTTGTTGGTACGCTGATGACGCTGAAAGACAAAATTCCGGAGAAAACAAAGGATACGGCGAGATTGCTCGTACAAGCTGTGGTTGACGAGTTAATTAGGCTGATGGAGAATGACCTTCGAAGAGCGGTTACAGGAGCGTTGAACCGAAGGCAGCATTCCCCGCTTCCTTCGTTAAGCGGAATTGATTGGCAGAGGACGATTCGGCGTAATTTAAAGCAGTATGATGCGAAGCGCCGTCAAATCATTCCGGAACGAATTTATTATTTTGATCGTGCGCGGCGCAGCCAAGAATGAACGGTAATCGTCGATATCGACCAGAGCGGTTCGATGGCGGAATCGGTCATATGGGCCTCCATTATCGACTCCATCTTTGCCAGCATTCCGGCGCTTCGTACGCGCGTCGTCGCCTTCGATACGGAAGTGGTTGATCTGACGGAGCAGTGTGCTAACGACCCGGTCGATATGTTGTTCGAGATACAACTCGGCGGCGGAACCGATATTCACAAGTCGGTTGTATACTGCGAGCAGTTCGTTGAGGAGCCGAGGACCGAGCTTGCGAAGAGGCTCGGTATGTGACGACAGGCGAGCCGGAAATCAGCGGAGATTATCTAAATGATTAGAAAAGGGAATTGTCGGAAAATAAATTCTGACATTTCCCTTTTTTCAGCATAGAAGGACATTTTATGCCGATATCGAAATATTATGATGATCTTGTAGTAGGATAACGACTGCATGGAAGGTAGATCGGAATGTTGAATATGGGTCGATTTAACACGCTTCGCAACCAGATGCTATTTGGCTTCCTGCTCGTCATGATCATTATTTTATCCGTGGTCGGGATTGTGACGTTCGATTCAGTATCTAGGCTGCTGAAGAACAATGCGGAGAAGCATATTCAGCAGACTGCCATTCAGGCGAATGGCCGGCTTGACGCTGTGCTGAACCAGATCGATTCGTTGTCGATTATGGTGGCGTCTAACCTTAATGTCCAACGTCTGCTCGTTAATGAGCTTCATGGTAAGCGGTCAACATTCAGCGAGAAGCAAATGCTGTCGCCTTATGTCAACAATATTCAAATCTATTCTTCTGGTGTCCGCTCAGTAGAGCTGTTCACGAACGATTACCGTCGATTGTTTCCGCTTGACGGCGATAGTCTGGAGACCAAAATTGAGGCGAAGTGGATCACAGAGGCGAGGGCGCAAAAGGGAAGATTAGTTTGGATCGGTATAGACCCGCAAGATAGCACATCTGTTCTGGCTATTCGGCAGATTAGTTTGCTGGATGAGAATTTTGCACTAGGCGGCTATATGCTTATTCGAATGGAGCTTAATTTGTTCGACATCCGTGAAATGAATTCAGATGAGAGCACCCGCGAGACGATGCTGCTCGTTGGACGTGATTATAAACTTATTGCACCGGTCAATCATGACCTTAGGATGGAAGATATTAAACTGCTTGTTGATTCGGAGCATCCGATCGTCACGGTAGAAGAACGCAAATATATGATGGTACGCCATCAGTCAGAAGTTACGGGCTGGACGTTTCTCATTCTGACGCCGCTGAGCGCAATTACTGAAGGGATTTCGTTTCTGCGAACCGTTATATTCGTCTCGGCCGGAATTGGTACTGTGCTTTATATTATTCTTTCCTTATTCCTGTCTACCATTATATCTAGGCCGATCTTCCGCTTAATCAAAATTATGCGAAGCTCGCGCATTGGCGGCTTAAAGCCGATCGCGCAAGTATCCTCAACCATTGAAATTAACGAGCTGAACCATACCTACAATCAGATGGTCGAACATATGAATGATCTTATAAGGCTTGTATATGAGAAAGAAATATTACAAAGCCGTTCGGAGCTGAAAGCGCTTCAGGCGCAAATTAATCCGCATTTTTTGTTCAATACGCTCGAGGCTTTATATTGGTCACTATATAACAAGGACGAGGTGGAGCTTGCGGAGTTCGTCATCGCGATGTCAGAGCTGTTTCGGTATACCATTACCGGCCCGAACCGCGACGAGTGGGTGACGCTCGAGGAAGAGCTAGACCATATCGAACGATACTTGGTCATTATGCGAATTCGATTCGGCGAGCGGCTTACGTGGCGGATCGAGTCGTTGTCCGATTATGCCCGATATCGGCTGCCGAAGCTCTTAGTACAGCCATTCGTTGAGAATGCAATATTGCACGGGATTGAAAGTAAAATCGGTCCAGGCGTTGTAACCGTCAGAGTTGATCTATCGGATGACCATGAATATTTAAAGATTACGGTTGAGGATGATGGAGGCGGGATGTCGGAGGATACACTTAGCCGATTGCAGTATTCTCTTGAGAATGGCAAGGTTCATACGTCCAAAGGCTCTGGACTTGGCATATCGAACGTTCGTGACCGCATCCGTCTCTACTTTGGTGGTCAGCATGGCGATAAGGTTGGAATTCAGATTTGGAGCCGTGAAGGAAAAGGCACGGCGGTAAGTATTTCGATTCCGGTCATTACAGGAGTGTATAAACGCGATGAAGAGAACATTATTAATTGTGGATGATGAGCCGTTAACGGCGAACGGAATTAGAAGGATGCTTGAGGTTTGGTCGGCAGGCAGTATAAACATTTTAATGGCAAACAACGGCAAAGAGGCGCTGGAAATATTGGATAGTCAGCCTGTCCATCTGTTAATTTCGGATATTCGTATGCCCGAGCTGACGGGCTTGAATCTCGTTGAGCTGCTTAACAAGCGTGGTAAAGACGAGAAGCCGGCAGTTATTCTTATATCCGGCTATGCTGAGTTTGACTATGCTCTTCAGGCGATACAGCTTGGTGTCGTCAATTATTTGTTGAAGCCAATTAGTAAAGAAAAGCTGATATCGGCGGTGGAGCAGGCGCTTCAGCTTGATGAGCAGCGCGCTAGAATCGGTATAATGCAGCGGATGATCGATCAGAAGCTGCTAGAGACAAACCAGACGCTTAGCGGCTCGACGCTCAGCGGGCCGGTACAAGAGGCTCTCCGGTACGTGGATGAGCATCTGCATTTGTCATTCGGCCTGCGTGAAGTAGCGGATCACATCCACCTCCACCCGAGCTATTTGAGTGCTAGGTTTAAGGAGCAAATGCATATGACGTTTAGTGAATATGTCGTGAGACGCAAGCTTCAGAAAGCGAAAGAGCTGCTGCTGCAGACGAATATGCCAATTGCCGAAATATCGGAACGGTTAGGTTATCAGACTCCCCGCTATTTCAATAAGCTGTTTAAAGAATATGAGGGCTGCAGCCCGGGACAATATCGAGTTGAAACCTTAAAATAGTGGAAGTTTTCCCTATAGTAGAACGCTTATATCAATTTTGTGCTAATGATAAACTTATTCAAGAGGGAAAACGCTTACATTTCCTTCGAAAATCATATAGGGGGATTTAGAGCAATGAAGAGAAAAGCTATAGCGGTATGGGCGCTAATGCTTGCGCTCGTAATGGTCGTCTCGGCATGCGGAGACAAAAAAGACAGCGGTTCCGGCGGCGACAAAGTGACGATTAAGCTGATGAGTCAGTGGCCGGAGGGCGGCGCCAAGCAGCAGTACAACCTTGTTAATGAGATTATCGCCTCGTACGAGGAGGAGAATCCGAATGTTAAGATCGACTTGGAAGTTCTGGAGACGAATCAATACAAAGACAAGCTGAAAGTACTCTCCGGCTCCAACTCGCTTCCTGACGTCGGCTTCGCGTGGGCGGCAGGCTTCCTGGAGCCATACGTCAAAGGTAACCAATTTGCAACGCTGGATGATCTGCTGCAAGGCGATCTGAAGGATCAATTCGTAGCAGGTACTACGGAAGCGTATGCAGTAGACGGCAAGACCTACTCGCTTCCTGTAGAGCTGAACATCGTTCCAATCTATTACAACAAAGAAATTTTTGCTAAATATAATCTGCAAGTGCCGCAAACGTATGACGAATTTAAAAATGTCATTCAAACGCTGCGCGACAATGGCGTAACGCCAATTACGCTCGGCGGCAAAGATGGATGGACGGGCTCGTTCTGGTACATGTACCTCGTTGACCGTCTCGGAGGAGCGGATCTGCTTGATAAAGCGATCGCAAGCAACGACTTCTCGGATCCTAATCTGATCGAAGCAGCGAAGATGGCCCAAGAGCTCGTCGACATGAACGCATTCAACAAAGGCTTCAACGGCCTGTCGAATGACGAAGCGAAATCCGAGTTCTACAATGGAAAAGCAGCTATGTACGCAATGGGTACGTGGGAAGTACCGAACCTTACGACGAACGAAGATATTCCGCAAGAGTTCAGAGATAATGCTGGTTACTTCCGCTTCCCGACGATCTCTGGCGGCCAAGGCACGTCGGATACGTGGGTCGGCGGCGTAGGCGTAGGTTTGTTCGTGTCGGAGAGCTCGAAAGTCAAAGAAGAAGCGAAAAAATTTGTCTCGTACTTCGTCAAAAAATGGGGCGAGAAATCGGTTACGGAGGCAGGCGTTATTCCAGCAACGAAAGTGGATACGTCCAAAGTTAAGCTGCCGCAAATGTTCATCGACCTGCTCAACGAGCTCAGCTCGGCGAAGAAGGTTACGCTGTATGCCGACGTTCAAATGAAGCCGGTTGCATCGGAAGAGCATCATAAGCTGATTCAAGCGCTGCTTGGTAAAGAGGTAACACCGGAGCAATTCGCGAAACAAACGGACGACACACTGAAAGCCGGCAAATAATTGGCTTTAGACAAGCGCAGAAGGGACGTAGCCGCACGTTTCGGCTAGGTCCCTTCTCCCGTTCGCCATAAGGAGGTTGAATCATCCATGGATAAAGTCATGTCAAACAAATGGATCATTGCGCTATACGTGTTGCCGTCTATCATTCTTATAATGGCGGTTATATATGTTCCAATCGTTCTCACCGGTTATTACGGCCTTATGGATTGGGATGGCGTAAGCAGCATGAAATTTATTGGGCTGGATAACTATGTTGCATTGTTTAAGGATCATGCGTTCTGGGAGAGTGTAGGGCATTCTTTCCTATTTGCATTGCTGTCCACATTGTCGCTTGCTGTTTATTTGATCGTTGCAATGGTGTTAGCGGGTAACATTAAAGGAGCGAACCTGTTCCGGAAAATTTATTTGCTGCCGATGCTGTTATCTTCGGTTGCGATTGCACAGCTCTGGATGAAAGTGTACCATCCGACGAGCGGTATTCTGAATACGACACTCGTCTCGCTTGGCTTTTCTGACCCTCCTGCATGGCTGTCGGATACGAAATACGTGCTAGGTGCCCTCTTTGTTCCAATTTTATGGCAATACGCTGGTTTCTATATTCTCATCTATTATGCTGCACTGAAGAATATCCCGAACACACTAGTTGAAGCGGCCTTAATCGATGGCGCTACACATCGACAGATCGCATATCGCATTAAGCTGCCATTAATTACGGAAGTAATCAAAGTGACGATTGTGTTGTCCGTTGTCGGCTCACTGAAATATTTTGATCTGATCTACGTCATGACAGGCGGCGGTCCTAACGGTGCAAGTGATGTTATGGCGTCCTACATGTATCAGAGGGCGTTTAAAGGATTTGATTTCGGTTACGGAAGCGCTATTGGCTTCTTCCTGCTCATTATTTGCCTAGCTGCAACGTGGATCATTCGTAAGCTTACGGCGACCAAAGATTCGATTCAATATTCATAACTTCAGGAGGTGCTTACTTTGAAGGTGGCTTTAGAAACTGGGGTGCACCGGAAGGTTGCCACTTCCCGTACCGCTGCAAGAAAGATTGGCAGCGCGGTATTATATATCGTCCTTATCGCGATTGCGATATTGCAGCTGTTGCCGCTCGTGTGGCTGTTGTTCTTCTCGCTGAAGAATAGCCAGGAAATATTCGATCTGGCGCCGTTTGCACTGCCTCGTCATCCCAAGTGGGAAAATTACTCGGACGTATGGTCTTCCGGCAACATTGATCGTTACTTTATAAATAGTGTCGTTGTTACGCTGGGATCGGTCGTGTTAACGATTTTGCTTGCAAGCTTCGTTACATATGCGGTTACACGTATGCGGTGGAAGTTGAGCTCCTTCGTATTGGGGATATTCATGCTTGGTATGATGATCCCCGTTCATTCGACGTTAATTCCTTTATACAATCTCTATGAGAAATTGGATTTTATCAATAAGTATCATAGTCTTATTGTATCTTATACTGCTTTCAACCTGCCGATCACCATCATGATTATGCTCGGATTCTATGCGGTACTTCCGAAGGAAGTAGAAGAAGCAGCTATTATGGACGGCTGCTCGATTAATCGGCTGTTCTTTCAAATCATTCTGCCGATGACGATGTCGGTTATGATGACGGCTGCCATCATTAATATGATCTATAACTGGAACGAATTTATTTTCGTTAACACATTTATAAGCAGCGATTCATTGAAAACGCTGACCGTAGGGGTACAGAACTTCATCGGACAGTATCAGGCGAATTGGGGCGCAATCGGCGCGACGCTTATGATCAGCATTTTGCCGATTATGGTCGTATTCCTGCTGCTCAGTAATCGGATCGTAGAAGGACTTGCGGCTGGATCGGTTAAAGGTTAATGGATCACTACTCACTCATTTATGGATTCTACAAGAGAAGGACGCTTCCGGCTGTGGAGAGCGTCCTTCTTGTGTCCATATCTTTAATTCTTAGGCATCCAGATTCGATAGTTGCCGCTCAGCGCGAGCATGCTGAACATGTAGAGGCAGTTGTCATAGTAACGGCGCTCGCCTGTACGAACCGGCGTGTTCCAGAACAACTCGACAGCAGCGCGAGCCTTCGGGCTGTCCGGTACAGCCAGTGCAGCCATTGCATTCGTAGCAATTAAGCCGACAGGATGCAGGCTCTTCTCTTCGAAGGGCTCACCGGCAATTGTATAACGGCGGTAATCGTTAGGGTCCTTATCTTCGAAGAACGTTAGAATGTTGTCGGCAATTCGAACGAGATCGTCGCTTAAACCGAACCAGTGTGCTTCCAGTCCAAGGTTGGCAGCAACCCGGTATGAATCGCTGAAGAAATGACCGAAGCCGCGAATATGGTTCGGCGATCCGTCGTAGAATGAGTATTCCGGTGCCAGGCCGGTCTTCGGATGACATGTCGTGGGCAAGTAAGCGCGGCTTGCTGCCGCAGCTTCCTTCCAAAATTCGCGATCCTCTGGATTCGCCCATTCCGCGAACAGTTCATAGAAGTGCGGCAAATGATAAGACGGATCGGTGAAGTCAAAGCTTGGCACAAACTTAATTAGTTTATTGCTTGGCTCCCACATCGGGTATCCGTCATTATTTTCACCCTTATGAACGCAATCGTGCAGCAGCTTGCGGGCCTGCTCGCTGTAGTTGTAAGGCTCCTCACGGTCGCCCCAGCGATGCGAAGCGAAGAACAGAGCAAGCGCAAAATATTCTTCGCCGTCGGGAGCGGGTCCATCCGCATTACGGTTGCCGTTCGTATTACAGGACCAAGCAAAGTACCCAGCATTAACTCCATCGGTCATATACATATATTTCTTCGCCCAGCCCCAGATTCGATCGAATATGTCTTGGCGGTTCATCTGTACTGCCATCATCATGCCGTAAGACATTCCTTCAGTTCGAGCATCATGGTTGCCTGTATCCTCAAGGTAGCCGAGACCGTCTTCAGATTCATAATAAATCCGAGTGTCTTCTCCTCCTTCGAATATTTGCGTCCAGCTGTCCTGTACACGGCGCTGAATCTCTTCCTCCTTGTAGCCGAACTCTAGCAGCAGATTGCGGTAGGTTCCGGTGTGATAGGCGCCTTGCTTGTTGTGTGTTGTCATGAGTCATTGCTCCTTCACATGTTGAGTTGTTACTGCATTACTAGCTTACCTTTGCAAGTAGCTTAGAAACACCGACAATGTATAGCTTCTACTATGGAAACTATAGAAAATGATTGCGTTTTCCTTAACATTATGCAATAACTAGTTTAGATAATACAATTCTTTATTTTTCGGATTCTAGTACAATTGTAACGAATTCACTAGCAGTTCCAATTTCGCTGGAGAGACGAGAGGAGCATATTGAATATGGAACGATTAGAGATGATTAATTATGTCGAGACGGAGCATAAGGTGGTCGCCTTTACGTTCGACGACGGCCCGGATCCGGTATATACGCCGCAACTGCTTGATATTTTGAAGGAGGCAGGGGCTAAAGCTACATTCTTTATGATTGGCGAGCAGATCGAGAAATCACCGGAGGTGGCTGCCCGGGTCCATGCCGAGGGGCACGAGATCGGCAACCATACGTATACACATCCTTTTTTGACCAAGTTATCGAGTGAAGCTGTGTTGGATGAGTTCCGTAAGACAGAGAGCTTAATTCAAGGCATTACGGATTATAAACCGACGACGTACCGCCCGCCTTATTTTGATATCAACGATGAGGTATTGAAGCAAACAGCTGAGATTGGCTATATCGGTTGTGCTGGTGCTGCTAATATGGCGGCTCAAGATTGGGCAAACCCAGGTGTTAAGCAAATCGTCGAGAAAACGCGTGAATCGGTTCGCAATGGTGCGGTTTTTATATTCCATGATGGATATGGAGATCGTTCACAAGCGGTTGAATCCGTACGTATTCTTGTGAAGGAATTGACCGAGCAAGGCTATCGGATTGTGCCATTTAGAGAGCTGCTGACGCTGGCGAGTAAATAACTATAGAAATTCGTACATTCCAATGAAGAAATAACCGTCTGGGTATGAACTGTATCCCATTGTGAGATCCATCTAATGTTAGGGAAGCAGCTCAATAAGGACGGTTTTTTCTATTCCAAAGAAAGGAAAAATAAGATAGAATCAATAGATATATCCAACTATTCAAGCGAGTTAATATTTGGGGAGCGGACAGGTATGGAAGCTGGCAGGAGGAGATAAAGACGGTGACAGAGATCGAGTGGGAGAATCAACTTCGAGAATTGGTCTATTCGAATAGTAATCTGATGAACGATTTAAGAACGGCTCGCGGGCTTGGTCTTCCCGACTGGTATATAGCGGCTGGCTACATTCGTACGACGGTCTGGGATGCGCTTCATGGCTACGCTCCAGCGGATAGACACGATGATATCGATCTAATCTACTTCGACCCAAAGAACCTATCAGAGGAGCGGGATAAGCAATTGGAAGCCGCACTGCACGTGCAGACCGGTAACAGCAAGTGGTCGGTTAAAAATCAAGCCCGCATGCATTTACGCAACGGTGATGAGCCTTATCGCTCTTCTGTTGACGCCATGAGCATGTGGGTAGAGACAGTAGCTGGGGTCGGAGTCAGGCTGGACGAACAGGATAAGCTGCATATTGCAGCCGCTTATGGGCTGTCTGATCTCTTCTTGATGGTGCACCGACGCAGTCCGAGATATAGGAAGCATCATATTTTTAAAGAACGAATGTTGAAGAAGCAGTGGAGCGTTCTTTGGCCCAAAGTGCGCGTAGTAGAAGATTAACGTCAGGTATATCGGGGGATGAGTATGGCTAACGTTACGATTAGACAAGTTTACGATCATGAATTGGAGCAGCTGCTTGAGCTCTATACCCACTTACAACCAGACGATGCGCCAGTTGAACGCGGAGCACGTCTGAACGCACAGTGGGAACGGATGCTCGCCAATCCGGATATGCAAATATGGGTTGTCGATGAAGACGGTGAGTTGGCAGCTTCTTGTACGCTCGTTCTGGTCGACAATTTAACACGCGCGGCTCGACCTTATGCCTTAATTGAGAATGTCGTGACGCGATCGGACCGCCGCAGGCTTGGTTATGGGCATGCTGTGCTTCAAGCGGCAATCGAGTCCGCACGTGATCGGGGCTGTTACAAAGTAATGCTGATGACTTCCTCTAAGGAAGAGGGAGTTCACAAGTTTTATGAGGGTGCGGGGTTTGTGAAAGGGTATAAAACAGGTTTCGATATTCGGTTGTAATGGATGCGATTAGGAGAGGCGGATGGAAATGAGCAGAATTCAAGTTCGCGAGGTTACGGCCCATAACAAGGAGCTGCTCAAGCTGATCGCCAAGCTGGATCAGTATTTGTATGAGTGTTATCCTGCTGAGAAGCAGTCAATGCGACGGAACCCCTGCTTCGTATAAAATCGAATCGCTTCAGGCTGTTCCTCACCTGTCTCCAGCTTCAAGGAGTTGTAGCCAAGAGAGCGCGCCTTTCACGGAGACGATGAGACGGTACAAAAGTTTATCGCTCATGGCGGGATGGAGACGGTATCCAGTTACTTCGGCGAAAGTGGAAAGTTAGCGGGAGACGAGCCGGTTGAGCAGACTGTGATGCGTTTTCGTCAGTTGCTTCATGATCGATACGATACCCACATATTATTCCTTCGCGACCTGCCCTTATATGCTGAAGATGAGAGACATATTTTTGTCCATGCAGGTATTCACCCAGATTACGGCCGCAATTGGAAGGAGCAGCCGGAACGTGAATTCATGTATGTGAAGGAACCGTTCTGGAGCCGAAGCACCGGACTTTCTGCTAAAGTTGTATTCGGGCATACCAGGACTGCTGAGCTTCATGGCAACCCTTTGGTATGGTTTGGCGGTGATAAAATCGGGATTGACGGAGGCTGCGCATATGGTCAGCAGCTGAATGGTCTTGAGATTATGGATAACGGGTATGCCGTATGGTCGGTCCCGGCTCAGTACAACGGTCGCCTAGACTTTCAGACAACGTAGGAGTTATTCTATAGATAGAACCCACCCTACGTGAATAGTCATTCATGCACAAGCAAGGAGGAGCCGCTGCTGGTTTGGATCGCGATTGCTCATTGGTTAACAGCTGGTTTAGTCATGATTTCGGATCGTCACGCTGCTCCGAATCGGTGGACGGCTGGTTATTTGGTTACAATTGGATTTCTGGATTATGCGGTAGGTGCGGATATGCGGTTAACGGCGTATGCAGCATTAGCGCTTCTTCCGACCTTGATGGTTGAATTGTCTTTGACGCTGTGTCATCTGTCTTGGCAGCAGAGGAGGATGCTTCATTCGATTTTTCTGATTCTTATCGCCATATGCATGGCTGTCGGCTGCCATTTTGCCTATGACAGCTCTGTAAGTCGTGCAGTTCTCTTCGTATGGCTAATCGTTTGTATTCTTACGACAATCGGACTTTGGTTTCCCGTCTTAAGATCGCCCGTTCGCAGGCAGAAGTATGACGAGACCACTCGGCATGCTAGCTTGATGCTTATTGTGCCGATGCTCCCTATTCAAGCTTTTCTAATGCTTCATGGCTTCACGAGCTTCAGCAGTACGTTTACGTTAACTTATTTGATGATGGCAGGCTTGTCGGTAAGCGGATTTATTGTATGCCGGTTTGTTTGGCCGGCACTCTGGCTCAAGAGGAATGAGAATGTCAGATGATACCATTAACTTGCTTATTGGAGAGTGAATAGCCGATGGAAACGAAGACGCAGGTGGAGACGAAGCCTAAGAGTGCAAGACGTTTCAAGGAGCTTAGAGAATGGCTGTTAGCCATTGCGATAGCTGTTATTGTATCAATGCTCATCCAGAATTACGCATTCGCGCAAGTACAAGTATTTAACATTTCTATGCAAAATACACTTGTTGAAGGCCAACGTCTATTCGAAGACAAATTATCGTACCACTTCACATCACCGAAACGGGGGCAGATCGTCATTATTAAGGACAAGGCCGAGCAGCGGAATCTAGTGAAACGTGTAATCGCGTTGCCAGGCGAGACCGTTGAGTTTCGTGACGGATTCGTCTATGTGAACGGGAACAAGCTTGACGAGCCTTATGTGAAAGGACAGTCTTTCCCGAACGGTCTAGTGACACCTTATACTGTCCCTTCGAATCATGTGTTCGTAATGGGTGATAACCGCGAGCGAAGCGAGGACAGCCGCGCCTTTGGCGCTGTTCCATACTCCGATATCGAGGGTAGAGTATTGTTTCGGATCTGGCCTCTAAGTAAGTTTGGAGCGATTTCTTCCTAGAGGAGCTCATGCCTCGACCAGCTTAGGCTTTGCGATTACTTGTATAAAATTAACGGATTAGGGCAACCTTTCGTCGTGCCTCTTATACAAATTTGTTGTAAAGGTCGCTCTTGTCGAAA
The DNA here is from genome assembly GCF_004001065.1 of Paenibacillus xylaniclasticus. Lineage (GTDB taxonomy): Bacteria > Bacillota > Bacilli > Paenibacillales > Paenibacillaceae > Paenibacillus_T > Paenibacillus_T xylaniclasticus. The sequence goes on along the minus strand of NZ_BIML01000044.1, from coordinate 14,455 downwards.
CAATCGTATACCCTAGTGCGTTGATTACATGGTACACTAAGGACACGGCTTCGATTAGAGGCAGCCGGTACACGCCAATTCTGAACGCGAGGAGGAGTGCGCCTTGGATAATTGCTTCATTATTGCAAAGCCTGCTATCCATCTGGTTGGGATGAGTTACTGTGGTCCCTATTCGACGTTTGCGGATGAATGCATTCGATTGCAGGGAGAATTTCTCGCCAGACGACATGAACTGAACGGATCCGAGTTATCCTCCGCACTATACTGTCCTTATTTCGGTAATGAAGTGTTCGCAACCTATTGGGCGTGTTATGAGGTTCCGCATCTGAAGTCTGTTCCTAATGGAATGGTACAATTTACGATTCCGGAACGGAAGTATGCTATGGTAACCTGTACGAACAATCGAATCGGCGAAGGCTATGAGCAGTTGAAGACATGGATGACGGAACGTCATCTTAACAAGCAGGACAATGCGGTCTCTCTCGAAATCTTTTACGTGGATGAACACTTGGAGGAAGTAACGGTTGATTTGCTCATTCCGTTATCCGACATTGAATAATAGTCGATAGAAGGGTCATATCCATGAACGCCAAACGTTTTTTTACTCACCCTGCAGGCATCGCGACCGGCTCCGTTGGGTCGACGATGCTGTGGGGAAGCGCATATCCGACGCTCAAACGAAGCTATGAGGAACTCGGCATCGATGGAACGGATTGGTTCGAGCAATTTTTGTTCGCCGGATACCGTTTTACGCTTGCTGGATTGCTCATTTTTTTATTTATGATCGTGGTGAAGGAGCCATTACGTTACCGGGACGGCTCTATGGGCACAATCGTAAGGCTCGGAATGGTTCAAACGGTGCTTCAATACGTGTTCTTTTACAGTGGCATGGCACATAGCTCAGGAGTATTCGGTGCCGTTATAGCGGGGACCATATCGTTCTTCTCCATTATTCTGGCGCATTTAACCGACCCGGCTGACCGGCTGACGCGACACAAAATGGCTGGCCTGCTGCTCGGATTGTTGGGTCTGCTTATGCTTGCGCTTCCAAGAGGAATGGAGGAGGGATGGAGCCATGCGTTCGGATTTGGCGAACTGCTTCTACTCGCATCGGCTTTCTGTGCGGGACTCGGTAATTTGATATCGAAGAAAGCAGTCGCAAACCTGCCGGTTACCTATGTGAACAGTTACCAAATGCTCTTCGGTGGTTTGATTCTTATCGCGCTGGGAGGCTCCGTTGCTGGCTGGTCGCCGTTTCATTGGACTGCAGCCGCTTTATGGCTGCTTCTATATGCCGCCGTTATCTCATCAGCTGGATTTGTGTTATGGAACTACGTCATGAAATATAATTCCGTCGGCTCAACAGCGTCGTTTCTGTTCTTGACACCGGTATTCGGTGTCATTCTATCCTCCATATTTTTAAACGAAACGATCGGAATCGCCGTAATCGCATCTTTAACGTCAGTAAGTATGGGCATCATTCTTGTTAATCGTAAGCTTTCGAAGAAGATTACGGTGGAGGTCAACCAGGCAGCGGCGCATTGACCGGGCCGTATTATTCATTCTTAATTAGTCGATAAGGAGGATCGGTGCGTTGAGTAAAGTTGAATCGAGCATCCGTGCAGCAGATAGCGTACCGCTCTGGATCGTCGATGCTTTCGCGTCGTCGCCGTTTACTGGCAATCCTGCTGCCGTATGTTGGTTAGAGCAGCCCGCCTCTTCAGATTGGATGCAGCAGGTAGGAGCGGAAATGAATTTGTCAGAAACGGCGTTCATACGGCCATTAGATGCAAGGAGGTTTGAGCTGCGTTGGTTTACGCCGGAGGAGGAAGTTGATTTGTGTGGGCATGCGACGCTGGCTGCCGCTCATATATTGTGGGAAACGGGAAGACTGGCCATTCAAGATGAGGCGGCATTCGAGACGAAGAGCGGTGTTATGAAAGCATCTCGCCATGGTGAGCAGATTCAACTGGACTTTCCTGCGGAGACGGTTGTTCCTGCACAATTGCCGGCGCCGCTCATCGAGGCGCTTGGTTTTATTCCGCGTTTTACTGGACGTAACCGCCTTGACTATTTGGTCGAAGCGGACAGTGAAGTAACGGTACGTGAACTACAACCTGACCTTGCTATTATTCGCAGTTTAGATGCGAGAGGAGTTATTGTGACAAGTAAGAGTTGTTCTGAGAATGAATTGGAATTTGATTTCGTGTCTCGTTGCTTCTATCCGGCTATCGGCATCAATGAGGACCCGGTTACGGGCTCCGCACACTGTGCGCTCGCACCCTATTGGGCTAAAAGACTGCGCAAAACTGAGCTTAAGGCATATCAAGCTTCCCGCCGTGGCGGGCATCTGACGGTTTGCCTTGAGGGAGATCGAGTGAAGCTAATGGGCAGGGCGGTTACGGTCCTGACAGGAAAGTTAACGACCTAGACGTCACTGCCGGACGACGATGAAAGTCACGAGTGCGCATTCATCGATCCAGTATGTCTGTTATGTGTCATTGTAGGGGTCAGGATCCCCGTGCTATAATAGTCATATTGTGAACAATGAGGTGCTGTAATGAGTTACGAGATTCCGAGAAACGTGCAGGTGTTCGGTGAGCACATTCAGGCTCATCAGCTGCGATACCATAATCGAAGAGTGCTGCTGTCTAAGGAGTTTACGTTCGACAGCGCTCACCACTTGCATCAATATGAAGGCAAATGCAAAAATTTGCATGGGCATACGTACAAGGTGCAGCTTATATTGTCCGGAGTGCCGGACGAGAGAGGCATTAGTATCGATTTCTCCGATATGAAACGTATTGCGAAGAAACGTATTATCGACCCGCTTGACCATAAATATTTGAATGAAGTACTCCCCCCCATGAATACTACAGCTGAGAACATGGTGGTCTGGATGTACGAGCAAGTTCATGAGGCGCTTGTGGAGGAAGGACTTTATCCGAACATTCGGGTAGAGGAAATTAAACTTTGGGAGACGCCGACTAGCTTCGCCGCGATTACTCGTCAATTGATGGAGGCCTCCAGTGATGAATAGAAGTGCAGCGACCCTCTCTGAAGCGCGTAATCCGCTGGATACGAAGCTCCCGATGGTCGAAATCTTCGAAACGGTCGAAGGCGAAGGCACGCGTGCCGGGTTTCCGACCGTTTTTGTTCGTTTGTTTGGCTGCAACTTAAGGTGTACCTGGTGCGATACGACATATAGCTATCCGCCAGCGCATGCTGAATTTACGATGTCGATTCGAGATATCGTACAGCAGGTACAAATGTACAAATCGAAACATATTTGCTTTACTGGCGGTGAACCGCTGTTGTATGGTGAACGCTCAGTACTGCTTCTGAAAGAGTTGGCAGAGATTGAAGGTATTGTGGATGTACACGTCGAGACGAATGGAGCAATCGGTCTTGCACCGTTCTTGGAAGCTGTGACGCTGCCTAACGTCCGGTACGTTATGGATTATAAGCTGCCAGACTCCGGTGAGAACGATAAGATGGACGTGAACAATTTCGCCTTGCTGCGGTCGCAGGACGAGGTGAAATTTGTCATTGCAACCGATCGGGATTTTGATGCTGCCGTTGAGACGCTTCAGAAGTATCCGACGAAGGCAACGCCGATGTTCTCGCCAGTATGGGAGACGATGGCTCCGGCTAGACTGGTGGAACGTATGCTGGCGGCTGGCTTGTCCGATGTGAAGCTGAATATGCAGCTGCATAAGATAATATGGGACCCGGCTAAGCGCGGCGTCTGATTAAAAGGGTGGGATTCGCCATGAGTAATACGAAGAAAGCCGTTATCATACTAAGCGGCGGATTAGACAGTACAACTTGTATGGGGTTCGCTCAAGAAGCAGGCTATGAGCTGTACCCGATCACCTTCGATTATGGACAGCGGCATCGGATCGAGCTGGACAAGTCGCATCAAGTAGCGGTTCATTATGGAGTGGAGAACCGTTATAAGGTGATAAAGCTTGATTTTCTCCGTGGTATCGGAGGTAACGCGCTGACCGACCATGCGATTAAGGTGCCGACAGGAACCGGAATCGAGCAGAAGGATGCGGAGCAGGCGGCGATCGAAATACCGGTTACTTATGTGCCGGGACGTAACTTCATGTTCCTTGCAATCGCAACCTCCTATGCGGAAGCAGTAGGTGCGGAAGCAATCTATATCGGTGTGAACGCACTTGACTACAGCGGGTACCCGGACTGCCGCCCAGAGTTTATCGCTAAGGTTGAAGAAGTAATGGCGCTGGCGACGAAAGTAGGAGTAGAAGGAAAGCCGATCTCGATCGAGACGCCTCTGCTTACGCTTACGAAAGCAGATATTGTAAGAGAAGGCGTTCGGATGGGCGTGCCATACGAGCTGACCACGAGCTGCTACAATGGAGAAGAAGAAGCATGCGGTGAATGCGATAGCTGTAAGCTTCGTCTGAAGGGCTTCAAGGAAGCTGGCTACACGGACCCGATTCCTTATCGCACGCGTTAATTTTTATGAAAACAGGCTGTTCGTACGCATCATAAGTGCGTCACGAGCAGCCTGTTGTGGTTATTAATCATTGTATGAAGTGCTAAGCCTCGCTTGCTGCCTTCGAACGGCGGGATCTGGAGGATGCTGACTTGGATTTCGGGACGACGGTTACTTTGTTTTTGCCTGTCGTCTTGGAGACGTACATTGCTTCGTCGGCTTCTTTAATAACTTCTTGAACGGTCTGGCCTGATGATGATTTACTAACGCCGACGCTTACGGTTACAATCGTCTCTGTCTCGACACGGCGCCGGATCGTCTCGGCTATTTCATCGGCTTTGGCTTTGACATTACCGCGTATAACAGCAAGCAGCTCTTCACCGCCATAACGGCCGGCTGCCCCGATGCTGTTCGATTCTTCCTTAATAATCTCGGCAACCTTCTTCAAGACGACATCTGCAGCATGATGTCCTTGCGTATCGTTAAGCTTCTTAAAGTTGTCGATATCGCAGAAGATAATCGATATAGAGCCGTGCTCACGAAGCCACTTCTCGCACCGGGAATAAAAAAACTTGCGATTATACAATCTCGTTAATCCATCTGTGATGGAGGATTGATGAATGTCGAGCATCCGTTCAATGACCCACTCGAACAGCATTAAGAACAGCAGCGTAAAATAGATAAGCGGAACAAAAAACTTCAGCAGCACCAGCGTCGGCACCTCGCCGTGGAATACATAACTGTCCGATACGGCAACCAGCTGATAGAAGAAATAGATCACCATACTGATTACGAATTTGCGATTGAGCTGTATGCCTCGCGTATCAACAAGTATAAGGAAGTTAATAATCAACGAATAAAAGTCAAGCGTCAGCACTTGAACGCTGCTGCCGTCCACTGGCTTCTCCAACAGCGTACCATCCAAGTATAATTGAATAGCGGTCAGTGCAAATGGTGCGATCAGCATCGACAGGAAGGCCCAGCCCATTAAACTTCCGGATGGCCGGGTATACAATTTAATGAAAACAAAGTTTATAATAATAAACGAGACGATTTGTAATATAGCGGCGACCAAATGCGGCCACGGTAAATTAGCGTACTCTGGGGTGGTCAGGATCATTCGTATGCCGAATTGAGTGCCAGCTAATAATAATCCACCAATCAGCCAGCCATATACTTTATGGCTTCGATAGCTCTGGTGAAGCTTAGCTGACATGTAAAGCATGAGTACAATGATGACCATGATGCAGGCTGACGATAGAATAATACCGGTCGAACCGGTAAGCCAAGTAATAATCGACATATGCGGCATACCACCAATATAGTAGAATTACACAACATGAGAGAAACTTTACAGAAACATATGTTCTAGTATATCATTTTTAAAGCGAACCGCCTAGAGACGAAAGTCGATTGGTGTCGACTGTTCGTTGTACATACATCGATTAGGAGGCGGAAGCCTTGAATATTTTACAAGCATTGTTTTTCCCACCGGAGCAGCCGGGGGGCGTATCGTCGATGGTTCCTTACATTCAGGAACGGTTTAATCGCGCAGGTTGGACGATGGAGCTGTTCTCGCTTCCGAAACGGGTGCGAAATAAAGGACAGGAAACCGTTACATTCGAAACGTTCGATGTTCATCAGTTCGCGGGCAGCCCGATCGTAGATAAATATTTGCAGACTTACCGCGATTATTTGTGGTGGACGCGTATGCGCATTAAACGTCGCTATGATGTTATCCATGCGCATCATCCGATTGCTGCGCTTGTGATGAAGCAGCTCTTCCCCGATACGCCGCTTGTCATGACGATTCATTCCAGCTACGAGCGGGAGCTGATTCTGAACGGCCGCATTCAAGAAGGCAGTGTAGAGCATCAATTTCTTACTTCTATCTATCGGGAGCTGGAGCAGAAGACTGACAAGCTTCTTACCGTATCCGAGTCGTTCCGGCAATATTTGGCGCCTTATCTGTCTGCGCCTGATAATATTATCGTCATACCGAATGGCTTTGATGAGAAGCGGTTCCGACCAATTGCGCATGATAATCAGGTCACGCAGTTTATTACCGTCTGCCGGCTCGTCCCGGCCAAAGGGCTTGATGTGCTGCTGCATGCATGCGCGAAGCTGAAGCAGCAGGGATTGCCGTTCGTGCTTCATATTATCGGTGACGGTCCAATCCGTTCGGAGTTGGAGCAGCTCGCCGTCCAGCTGGACTTATATGATGACATAATTTTTTACGGCTATATGCTTCATCCGGAAGAGTTTATGCCGTTTTTTGACGTCTTCGTTCTGCCTTCTCGTGCCGAGTCATTCGGTTCGGTATTCGCTGAGGCGGCACTCTGCTTGTTGGCACTCGTCGGTACGAATGTCGGCGGTATTGCTGAGCAGATCGAGAACGAAGTGAATGGCTTGCTCGTTCCGCCGGAGGACGTTGATGCGCTGGCTGAGGCGATGGAGAAGACGATCGTCGATCCGAGCTACCGTTATGAACTGGCTCGAGCGGCATGGGATAAAGCAAAGCGTGTATACTCGTTAACACGGGTTGTACATCAATTGAAGGAAGTATATGTCGGATTGAATGGTACGCCGCAGGAAGAAGTTGAAGAGTAAAGTTTTCTAATGAAAATGGTCGAGCAGATCAGCTGCGTCTGATCTGTTCGACCATTATTCATTCTATCTAGGCTTTCTTTCGTCTCTAGGGTGGGTAACTGTATTGCGGTGTCGGATCATAAGGATAAGCCATCCTAAGCTTATAATGCCGAATATAGGATATAAAGTCGATAGCAACGGTCCGAATCCAATCTGGCCAGCGGAATAACAGAAGGTTAGAATGCCTATCGTAATAAGTTGGGGTGACCATTTCACTCGCTGGCGTATTTGGAGCGTCAGACCGTATATGTCGGCGATAAGGGTTGTAAAAATTTCGGCAAAGATTAGAAAAATATAGATCCACTGCGCCGTTTGACCGAGCTGCCGGGCGATGCCGCCCATCGGAATTGCAAATTGTTGAATGCCGGGCATATGGGTAGATAGCGCAATATGGCCGGCTAACAGCATGAATCCAATGCCGATGCCCCCAATCCAGGCTCCTGCTTTGATCATGGATTTATCACGGATGGATGAGCCTAACGGAACGAGCACCGCTTGAGACATGGACAGATTGAATGCAGCGTACAAGAAAGGCGCGGTCCAAGCAGCGAATGTCGATTGGTCGGTCGTCAGCGTCAGCCAGCGGTTGGATTCTGGGGTGGTAAACGTATCGTATATGACGATACCGGTGAACAGCAGCATCATCGGAACGACGATGCTGTTAACGGCCAGAATGGCACTCATTCCTTTGCGAAGGAGAATAATGCAGCCTGCGATCGTAATGAGAAGACCTGACTGATAGGAGAAATTCCAATTCTCCTCGAATATTGAGCCGGCTCCGGCAAGCATGACGGCGGTTACACCCAATAGGATCAGCATCATAAACATGCTGATCCAGCTTCCGAACCGTTCACCGAACAATGTCTTATTCAAGTCTTCATATGAGCCGGCTTGTATGTCGGAGCTGATGATCATCATCTTCGCGCCAAGCCAGATGAACAGAAAAGTCGATAATGCGATCGTCAAGGAACCCCAATATCCGAATCGGGTAAAAAACTGCAAGATCTCTTGTCCGGTCGCGAAGCCTGCTCCGACGACCGTGCCCATGTAGGTAAAAGCAATCTGGATTACCGCACCGTATCGTTTCCACATAGTCCTTGTCCTCCGTTCACGAAGCCCTTATAAGACAACGTATGTTTAACAGAGGACAGGCATGACTGCTTTTATGCGGTAAGCTACGATTGCGAGAACAGCTTCATCGTCATAATCTCGTGGCTGTCGGGATCGAGGTCGAGCTTCAACAATCCGGACTTTGTCTCGTATGAGAGTAGATAAGGCGTCTGGGAAGCAGGCTTCCCTAGTGCTTTGACCGCTTGATCCTCCTTATCTCCAACATGAAGACCTGCTAAACCGGGGTCTAGCTTCTTGTCGTATACCTCGATAAATATTGCCCCTTGGGCTGCAGATCCGAAGCCGATCGAATAGCCGTCATATTCGAAAATTTCGATCGAATCGTCCTTATTCTTCTGAACGAATGTATCGAGAGGGTCGCCATTCTTCTTCTTAACGCTGTCCTTAGAGGTGCCAAGCGCAACGCCTGCGAGCGTCGGTTTGGATTTGTCCCATTTCGATTCTTGTGTCTTCGGCTTCGAGCTTGTCGTATTGGAGGCGTTTGTCGTTTCCTTCGACTCATCTGCTGCTGAGTTCAAGATCGGAGAAGCTTCCGGATGCTCGCTTTGGTGGTTGGCCGGTCCTTGGTTTGACTTTATCATCTGATTCGAGTTCAGCGGGTCGTTACCCGTAATCCGAACTTCTTGATCGGACTTGTCATGAAATAAGGAACAGCCTGACAAGACTGTAGCGAGGACAACGGTCGCCGCAATACGAGCATGCGATGAGATCGTCAGGCGGGATGCCTTGTTTCTCTGGGATACCATGAAATTTATCCTCCGTATTTCAGTATTCTATAAATACAACATTATTGGAAATGGATGTCTATCTATTTAGACGAATGAACAGGCCTAAAGGTTACGCTGAACGAGAAGAAACGTTCGTGAAACGGTTGCATCGAGCATATGTCGTATGGTAAGTTATCGGAAAAGGTTTTTCGGTGGAGGGGTAACACAATGGATAAATTAAAACAACGCATCCTTGAGGATGCATCGGTTATGTCGACGGACGTCCTGAAGCTGGACACGATTCTAAATCATCAAGTCGATCCAGTTCTGACGATGGAGATGGGCAAAGAATTCGCACGGCTATATGCCGAATCGAATATTACGAAGGTAATAACGGTTGAATCGTCCGGTATTCCGGTTGCGTTTGCGACAGCACATGAGCTAGGAGTGCCACTCGTCTTTGCAAGAAGGAAGAAGACGCTTATAGCTGATCCAGATGCTTACGTGGAGCGAGTTCCGTCGTTTACCAAAGGGATTGTCACGGATTTGCTCGTCTCACGCCAGCTATTGAGTGATACCGATCGAATTCTGTTCGTAGATGATATTATTGCGAATGGAGACGCTGCGCGCGGTTTGGTCAAAATTATCGAGCGCTCCGGAGCGGAATTGGCCGGCATCGGCATCGTCGTCGAGAAGACGTTCCAAGCGGGCGCGAAGGCTTTGCGAGAGCAAGGTTATCGCGTAGAATCGCTAGTACGTATCTCTTCTCTGGAGAACGGTTCGATTACATTTGAGTAGGATATAGCGAGAGGTTCCAAATACGAGACTCTTTTCGGACAACATTTTATCGCTTATAATGATCGTAACAGGTCGAGGGGAGGCACTAGTATATGGAGCAAGTGACGAACGAGTTTATGATTAAGAAGATAACCGATGCGAAGACACATTTTGAACGGGCTTTAGACTGCAAGCATACGGAATTTGATGATCTCTATCCATATATGGTTGAGCATCCGCAATTTTTCTGGTACAAGAGATACGTTGCATGGTCTGAGTTGCTTACAATTGTAAAGCTTGCAGAAGAGCTGGGCCACGAGTGGCGTGATCAATTTCTTGATCATCAGAAGGAATATATTTCGAATCGCGTCATGTCTTCCCGCGTTCTGGATGAATGGTATGAAACGAACGGCTCCAAGGAGCATGTTGACAGGATCGGTTGATGGACTAGTGCCTCATAATGGATACAACAAGAGACCTCCGCTTTATGTCCTTCGGGCATAGGAGGTTTTTCTTATAGGAGTGGGAATATTGATGATAACAGAAGAGCAGCTGGATGCTTTCCGGCAATCTGGTGAGCCGGTACGAATTGTACGCGATGCGATACCCGCTAACGACGTTTATGGCATTGTTGTCGCATGGGATGACAAGGGTCTGGTCCTTCGTAAAGTGAATAAACGCGTTGTTAAACTAAGCCGGGATTATGTTCTCGAACGAGCGGCTGATGAACGCGGTGAGCCGGATGTTCTTAAAGGGGACGATTAGCTCGGAAGCGTACTCTATGAACGGAATTTAGCTTCGGGAGGCAGATTTGATGAAATGTCCAGTATGTGATAACGTTCGAATGCGCGAAGTGGTGAAAGAAGGCGTCACGATCGACGTATGTCCGGATTGCAAAGGGGTTTGGCTGGACCGGGGCGAGCTGGATAAGCTCATGCAGGGTGTGAGGGAAGCACACAGCGAGGTGAATGGCTACGGTGCCGGAAGTCCGGCGCCTGGCAGCTACCTTGATCAGCTGCGTAATAATGGCGGAGCTCAGTCTCAGGGCGGCCATTCGACGCCGAATGCAGCACAGCAGACGCAAAGCTACGGTTCTTCGCAGCATGGCTCATACGGTTATGGTAGTCCACAGTCTGGTTCATATGATTCGCGGCAGCCTGCCAGCGGCAATTACGGTTCTCAGCAGCAGCCTCCGTATGGTACTTATGGCTCACAGCAGCATCAATCGGGTTACGGCAATGGGCATAGCGGCCATAGAGGGCATGCAAGCTATGGCAGCTACGGGCAACAGAAGTACGGCTACGGGTATCCATATAAGAAGAAATCGGTACTCGATCTGCTGGGCGATTTGTTTGATTAATTGGTGAGGCTGTCTAATAAGTTCTAATTTAAGGTTGTGCGGAAAACAGTAAACCTGTTTTCTGCACAACCTTTTTTCGTTTCGGGTTCAGTGAGGTTAGACGAAAGAAAAGGATGCACGCTGTACAAGGTTTAGTACATAGTTGGAAGTTTCATGGTGCAATGAATGCATAAAGTGCAGGAAAGTGATTCCTATAGGGCGTTGGAATAGGTTTGATTTATCGTTTGGTATCAGATTATGAAGCAGGTACTTTAGAGTAATATTAACGGATTGTAAATTTTTCAGCGTTTATTCAGCTAGCGGTAAGAGTACATTCAAGATGCTCTACTATAATGAGCTTCATTACCGTCAGAATCGAGGTGACAAGATGAAGCCAATTGAGCAATTACAGCAATATGAATCAGTTACTGGCATTCCAATGCAAGCGATCCAGCATGCTGAGCCTCTACGCCAGCGTGTACTTGCTCCCCAGGCGATGCCGCCGCTGAAATTCCGGCAGGAGCTGAAGTTTTATATTAACTATCATCAATACTTAATCCTCCGTCAGCGGCTTGGAAGCTTTATGGAACGGGACAAGCATGCGGTACCCTCCGGCAAATATCATATTCGCAGCCTCTATTTCGACGATATAGAGAACAAGGCGCTGGCTGAAAAGCAGGGCGGTGTGCGTAATCGATATAAATATCGGATACGGATCTATAACTTGGGAGACCAAACGATCCATTTTGAGAAGAAGATTAAGAGAGATGAATATATCGCCAAACGTAAAGTTTCACTTACGCGGCGGGAAGCGGATATCATTATCGGCGGAGATCCGTCTCCGCTGTATGTACCCGAGGACGCGATGCGGATGGAACTATATCACGAAATGACGCAGAGGCTGCTGAAGCCGAAAGTGATCGTCGATTATTTTCGTGAGCCATTCGTCAACGTGCACGGCAACGTACGAATAACGTTTGATATGCAGCTTCGAACGGGCTTATATTCAACCGATTTATTCAATCCGAATCTTCCTACGGTGAATGCGATCAATGATAATCTGGTGATTCTCGAAGTGAAATTTGATGAATTTCTTCCTTATCATATTCGGGATGCTGTCCAAATGGACGGTCTAATTCGGCAATCTGCTTCCAAGTATGTGATATGCCGTAAATTTTTGAAATTGAATGAATGGGAGGACCAATAATCGTTATGGAAACCAAAACAAATGCGGCCGCGGAGGCCGAGACGAATACGTTTACCGATATTATTAAAGATTCGGTCGTCAAAAATTTCGTCAACGACATCGATTTATCCAAAATCGTCATTACGATGGCAATCGCTTTCTTAATCGGGTTCTTTATTTATTTGCTGTATAAACGGGTATTCAGCGGCGTGCTGTATTCGAAGAGCTTTAATATTTCGCTGATTGGCATGACGCTTGTTACGGCTATGGTCATTATTGCGATTAACTCAAACCTTGTCCTGTCGCTCGGTATGGTCGGTGCGCTTAGTATCGTTCGGTTCCGGACTCCGATCAAGGACCCAACGGACTTGATCTTTCTCTTCTGGGCGGCGGCGGCAGGTATCGTAACAGGCGCTGGCTTCTATTCGCTGGCCATTGCAGGCTCGGTGATCGTCGGTATTGTCCTATTCGTATTCATGAAAAAAGCAACATACGAAACACCCTACCTCCTTGTTGTGAATTGCGACGGCGATGACAGCGAGCAGCAGTTGCTCCAACAAGTCCATGCCGCTGTTAAACGGTTCAACGTGAAGCAAAAATCGGTAACGCCGGGCAACATCGAATTGACGCTAGAAGTCCGTCTGAAGGATAAAGAGGGCAGCTTCGTCAATGCGATCTCAGGGCTTCGTGGCGTTCGCAATGCGGTTCTCATCAGCTACAGCGGCGATTATGTGTCTTAATCAGGTGGGCTCATGAGATCGAAATCCGCCGTCCCTATTCTCGTCATCTGCGTCATTCTTGCGTTAATCGTCGGAATTGTGCTTGATACATGGGAAGGGGACTCCGGGCCTTCCGCGGTTTCGGGCGGATACTCGGTTGCGGCTAATACCGAACTTCTAGATCAATACGTATTCGTGAAAGATAAAGTCGTCGATGTCAAAATTACAATCGATCCAGATGATTTTCAAAGTATGATGGACAATGCAGCGGCAGAGGAGTTTAAATCGGCCACTGTCGAATACAACGGGATCAAGCTGGACAATGTCGGCATTCGGACCAAAGGTAATTTATCGCTGCGTGCGGTTGTTGGTATGTCGGATTCGGAACGGTACAGCCTCAAGCTGTCGTTCGATGAGTATATATCGAGCCAGACCTTGATGGGTTTGACCAAAATTAATCTAAACAACAACTACAGCGATGCGACCTATATGCGCGAGTTTCTTACGTATGAGCTTGCGGAAATGATGGGATTGCCAACACCGAAATATTCCTATGTCAACGTGTATGTGAACGGAGAGCTGAAAGGGTTCTACCTTGCGGTAGAGCAAATAGGCGAATCGTACTTGGAGCGACATTTCGGCAATTCTTATGGTGCCTTGTATAAGGGCATCATGGGCAATGGCAGTGATTTGATGTATAAGGGCGACAAGGAGTCGGACTACCCTGGACTGTCCCGCAAGTCGGAGAAGTCGAACGGCGACGTGTTGATTGACATGATCAAGGAGCTGAACAACGGAACCGACTATGAGAGCGTGCTCAATATTGAACATGCACTCGGTTATATTGCGTTGAATGCGGTGACTGTAAATACGGACAGCTACATCGGCGGCAATAAGCAAAATTATTATTTGTATGAGAACAACGGTATTTTCTCTATACTTCCTTGGGATTACAACATGGCGCTGGGCGGATTCGGCAGCAGTACGTCCTATATGATTGACGAACCGACCGACGGTGCAGTATCCGAAAGACCATTGGTCGATAAGCTGCTAAGCAATGAAACCTATAAGAACCGTTATCATGAGATCATTCAGAGTATGCTGGATAACTATTTGCAGGATGATCTGTTTGAGGCTCGGGTGAAGCAGCTGACTGATATGATCTCATCCTATGTAAAAGCCGATCCAAGCGCGTTCTATACGTATGAGCAGTACGAGCAAGGTGTGCAGTCGCTACTCACCTTTACTTCGCAGCGCGTTGCGAATGTGACCGGACAATTGAATGGCACGATCGCTTCGGCAGGCGACGGTTCCGGCAATGGCGGCGGCTTCGGAGGCAGAGGAGGAGGCTTTGGAGGAAGAGGCGGAAGAGGAGGATTCAACAACAACATGGCGGCAAATGGGCAAAATAATGCTGTCCTGCCGGAAGGCGGGCAGACAGGTCAAGGAATGCCGGGAGGCGCAGCGCCAGCAATGCCGGAT
>NZ_BIML01000043.1 GCF_004001065.1 Paenibacillus xylaniclasticus | reverse complement strand
GGAAGGTGCGCCAGCGATGCCGGAAGGCGTACAAGTAGGTCAAGCAGAGTCGAACGGCGCGCAAGCAGCGCCGAATGATGGCCAAATGGGGCAAGCGGCGCAAGGGGACGGTCAGGCAGGCGGCGGTGGTTTCGGTGGAGGCTTTGATGGAGACTTCGGTGGAGGCCCGCCGGGCGGCTTTGGAGGCGGTATGGGCGGACCACCAGGCGACTTTTTTGGCGCCGGAAAGACTGCTGTCAATGAAGGCAGCACATCCGAGGCGCTGACAACAGGCGTTTTGTTAATCGTCCTAATACTGGCGTGCTTCTTCGTCGTAAATTTCCGCAAGAAACATTAACTTGAATAATGGTTGAGCAGAATACAGCAAGCTTGTTGTCTGCTCAACCATTATTTGTTTTGATCTACAACGAAGTTAATTCCTGCACTCGTTGCATTAACGTAGCCATAGGCGAAGGATGAGTAGAAGAACGTTTGCACAAAATGCAGACATTTCAGCAAATACGGTCGTTGCGTCCAGCACGAACAAAGGGAATGACGGTCAGCCCTTTTGGCTTTTTTATCTAAAAAAAAGCTCATCTATTGCTGTTATCAGCAACGGATGAGCTGGTTATTGATATAAGGAAT
>NZ_BIML01000042.1 GCF_004001065.1 Paenibacillus xylaniclasticus | reverse complement strand
TACTTACTATGCACATTTGCTCCTCGCCTTACAGGCCGGGGAGTTTTGTTGTTATAAGGGATTTATTTTCCTGCCGGCAAATGTGACAGAAACTTGACTCAACACTTCAATACAGCAACGAAATGTAGTATGATGAAAAAAGTGCATTAAATCGTGCCATACTTGATGTATACCGCGTTAGAGCAATGCTACAGAAGATGATCGTATCGTGGCATAAGGCCAGCTGGAATTCGGCAGCGCGCGATCTAGAGGAGGAACAGTATGTCGGAACAGACTACAACGAGCCCGACAGCGAACAAGGCAAGCACGAACCAATTGCTTCGTCGGGACGTTCGTTTCTTGGGTAACATTTTGGGGGAAGTGCTCGTTCATCAAGGCGGCAAGGAGCTGCTGGAGATCGTAGAGAAAATTCGCGAAATGAGTAAATCTCTTCGCGCGGAATATTCACTGGAGCTGTATGAGGAATTCAAGTCGACGATTGCAGGCTTAAGCCCGGATATTCGTCACCAAGTTATTCGTGCCTTTGCACTCTACTTTCAGCTTGTTAACATCGCTGAGCAGAATCATCGTATTCGCCGCAAGCGCGATTATGAACGTTCAGCTGGTGAAAGTGTTCAGCCTGGCTCGATCGAGAGCGCTGTACAAGTGCTGAAGGAACGCAATATTGCAGTTGAAGATGTAAAAGAAATGTTGAACGGTATTTCGCTGGAGCTTGTTATGACGGCACATCCGACCGAAGCAACGCGCCGTGCCGTTCTGGATATTCATAAACGGATCGCGGTCGATGTGATGGAGCTCGATAATCCGACGCTGACGCATCGTGAGCGCGAGAAGCTTCGCGACAAGCTGCTGAATGAAGTATTCACACTGTGGCAGACGGACGAGCTGCGCGGACGTAAACCGACGGTTATCGATGAAGTACGCAATGGCTTGTTCTTCTTCGATGAGACTCTGTTTGACGCTCTCCCGAACGTATATGAGGAGCTGGAGCGCTGCTTGACCAAGTACTATCCGGATGAGAAATGGCATGTGCCATCGTATCTGCGGTTCGGTTCTTGGATCGGCGGCGACCGTGACGGTAACCCATCGGTTAAAGCGAAAGTAACGTGGGAGACGCTGACTCTTCATCGTGCGCTTGCTTTGGAGAAGTACAGCGAAGTGCTGCATGAGTTAATGGATATTCTCAGCTTTAGCACGAACATCGTTGAGGTAACAACTGAGTTGCTCGATTCGATTCGCTCCGACCGTGAAACCATCGAGCTGAATTGCGTTGATATTTGGCGTAATGAGCAGGAGCCTTATCGAATTAAAGTCGGCTACATTTTGCAGAAGCTGGCTAACACGCGCGAAGGTGCGGTTAACCGCTATAACAGCCCGCAAGAGCTCGTTGAGGATTTGAAAATCATCGACCGCAGTCTGCGCCATCATTTTGCAGACTATGCGGCAGATACACATATTAGCAAGCTGATTCGTCAAGTGGAGCTGTTCGGTTTCCATATGGCTACTCTGGATATTCGTCAGCACAGCCAAGAGCATGGTAATGCAATGGCAGAGATTCTCCGTAAGATGCATATCGTCGAAGATTATTCGGCACTCTCCGAGGACGAGAAGGTTGAGCTGCTTGTGCAGCTGCTGAACGATCCGCGTCCACTGACGAGCGGCCACTTGGAATATTCCGAATCGACGCGCGAGTGTCTTGATGTCTATGAGACCGTATATCGTGCGCAGAAGGAATTCGGCAGAAACTGCATCTCGAGCTATCTGATCAGTATGACAGAAGCGGCCAGCGATATGCTGGAAGTGATGGTGTTCGCGAAGGAAGTCGGCTTGTTCCGCAAAGAAGCGGACGGCACAGTTATATGCACGATTCAATCGGTTCCACTGTTTGAGACGATCGATGACCTGCATGCTGCACCTGGTATTATGAAGCGTCTGCTGGAAATACCAATCTACCGTCAAGCGGTAGCTGCAATGAACGACGTGCATGAAATTATGCTCGGCTATTCGGACAGTAACAAAGATGGCGGCGTCGTGACAGCGAACTGGGAGCTGCGCGTTGCGCTTAACGACATTACGGCAGCGGCCAAACAGTACGGCGTGAAGCTGAAGTTCTTCCACGGACGTGGTGGTGCGCTTGGACGCGGCGGCATGCCGCTGAACCGCAGCATTCTCGCTCAACCGCCGCATACGATCGGCGGCGGCATCAAAATTACGGAGCAGGGCGAAGTACTGTCTTCCCGTTATGGTATGCAAGCCATTGCTTACCGCAGCTTGGAGCAAGCGACTTGGGCACTCATTACGGCTGCGCGGCTTGCGAAATACCCAGAGCAAATGCCGAAGGCTGAAGCGGAATGGGACGAAATTGCACGCGGCATTTCCGAGACGGCGCTTGTTAAATATCAGGATCTTATTTTCCGTGATCCGGACTTTATGACGTTCTTCAAGGAATCGACGCCGCTTGCCGAAGTTGGCGAGCTGAACATCGGTTCCCGTCCATCGAAGCGCAAAAACAGCGATCGCTTTGAGGACCTGCGCGCGATTCCATGGGTATTCGCATGGACGCAAAGCCGTTATCTGCTGCCGGCATGGTATGCGGCAGGCTATGCGCTGGATCAGTACGTACAAGGCGACAGCGGACGCATGCAGAAGCTTCGTGACATGTACACAGGCTACCCATTCTTCCGCACATTGATCGACAATCTGCAGATGGCGCTTGCCAAAGCAGACCTGCTGATTGCACGCCAGTATGCGAGCATGATTAAGGATTCTACGGTTCGTGACCGTATATTCGGTCAGATCGAGGAAGAGTATGCGCGTTCGATGCGGCTCATTCTGGAGATTACGGGTCAAACCGAGATTCTCGATAACGTACCGGTTATCCAAGAATCGATCCGCCTGCGTAATCCATACGTCGATCCGCTCAGCTACTTGCAAGTGCAGCTGCTGACCGAGCTTCGTTCGATTCCGGAAGGCGGTCCGGGCAGCGCAGAACTGCTGCGTGAAGTTCTCCTCACGATCAACGGTATTGCTGCAGGTCTTCGGAATACGGGCTGATACCTTCTACCTTGCATATAGAGAAGAGGAATAGCTCCGGCGACGCCGGGGATACAGATTAGATAAAGGCTGGGCGAATAAGCGGCGGAAGCTGCTTCGCCCGGCCTTTTGTACATATTAATGTGAGGTAATGGAATGAACACACGAGGCTACGGTTTATCTGTTTTATTTGTTCTGCTGGGCGCTTCCAGCTACGGATTGTTATCACCGATCGTAAAACGAACGTATGCGGCCGGCTTTACCTTCGAGGAGATAACCGTTCATCAAGTTGGGATGGGAGCCTTGTTGTTGTGGGTGATCACCTTTCTCCGAAAAGGCGCAAGACGCAGTCCGTTCACCGGCCCATGGCTTAAGCTTGTCTCCATTGGACTGTTCGGGATGGCGATGACGACGATATTTTATAATCTAGCACTTGCAAGAATCGATGCGTCGCTTGCGATTGTCTTGCTTTTTCAGTTTACGTGGATTACGATTTTGATAGACAGCATTTGGAATAGACGATGGCCAGGAGGGTGGAGCTGGCTAGCGATCGCGATAGTGCTGGCGGGCACAGTGCTCGCTGCAGGTCTAACGAGTGACGGTCTCGATCGCATTGATCCGCTTGGTATCGTGTGGGGACTGCTATCGGCGGTTTCCTACAGCTTGTACTTATGGCTGACGGGACGTGTAAAGTACGATGGTGATCCGGCGCTGCGATCGGCGATTGTAGCAACAGCGGCTTTCGCGCTCATTGCCTCATTGTATGGCTGGCATGCAGGGGCAGGAGAGGATGAGCTGACGATGGCAGGCATTGGACTTGTCCTAGGGCTGCTTGGTCAGGTGATTCCTACTCTATTGTTCACAGTTGGCATCCCAGCGATCGGCAGCAGTCTGGCATCGATGCTGGGTGCAGTCGAGCTTCCTGTAGCCGTAGTTGCAGCCTGGCTTATTGCGGGAGAGAGCATTGGAATTGGTCAAGTATTAGGCATTATCATTATTTTATGCGGAATTGTATTGGCTGAACGGCGTTCCGGCGGACAACCACGGAAGGCGCCACGTCTGGGGGAATAACTTTGATATCTGTGGAAGCGAGGCTGGCCAAGCTGGCACTTAAAGGTGACCAGCAAGCGTTCGCCGACATTGTGGCCATGTATCAGGATAAACTATATCATATGGCCTACCGGATGTTATACAACCGCCAGGAGGCGGAAGATGTCGTGCAGGATACGTTTCTGCGCGTATACCGCAATTTGGACCGGTATGATGATTCAATGAAATTTTCGACCTGGATCTATCGGATCGCGACGAACTTATGTATCGACCGGCTTAGAAGAAGGAAAGCGACTTATTCGTTAGATGCGGAATCGAATGAGCATGAAGGACTCGACGGTTATTCGATGCTGCCGAGCGATAATCGCACACCAGAAAGCGAGACGCTGCTTTCGGAGACGCAGCGAATCATTCATCAAGCGATCGCTACACTGCCTGCAAAGTATAAGTCGGTTATGGTGCTCCGATACTTGCAAGACATGTCGCTGCAGGAGATCAGCGACGTATTGGACATGCCGGTCACAACGATCAAGACACGCGTTCACCGTGGTCGTGAGTTTCTCCGCAAGCGGCTGGAACATAAATTGTAACCAAATGAACCGATCGCCGTATAGGTAATGAAACGTAGAATGACGGTCGCGCGTATGTTGATAAGAACAACCTGATGATTAAGCATGTGGGGGAAAGGAATGGCTGCTATGAATTGCAACGTCGCCATGATATGGATGCACGACTATTTGGACGGCGATCTGCCGCAACGAGATACGATAGAGCTGAAAGCTCATATGCTGGCTTGTCCGGCATGCAGGGCGAGATTCGAGCAGCTGGAGCGAACAGAATCGCTCGTCTCGTCATCGTTTCATCTGCATACTCCGATTGAGCCGGCGATGTCCGAGCAACTGCGCCAGCGCATCATGGCCGTTCTGCCGAAGGAACGGAAGCAGCTGTCATGGTTCAGATGGGTAAGGAACCATCCGGCTGTGTCGGTCGCGGCGTTATTCTTCTTCGTCATGCTGTCGAGCTTCCTCTCAATGTGGAATCAGGATGGGGAATTGGTCGTGAAGGGCAAGGACTTACAGCAGGTTATTATTCAAGGCGATAAGGTCATCGTGCCCGCAGGAGCTATGGTGAACGGCGATCTCACGATCGAGAACGGAACGGCAGAAGTGCAAGGTGAGGTTAATGGCAACGTCACGGTCATCGATGGCAAGCTGCAGCTTGCATCGACAGCGCACATTGCAGGGTCCAGCAGAACGATTGACCGGGCGCTTGATTGGTTCTGGTATAAAGTAACGGAGACGGTAACCGATATTACGAAATAGCAGAAGTGCCTTCCTTTTTTGAAGGGAAGGCACTTTTTTTGTATGATAAGAAGGATTTACATTGTACTTTCTAGAAAATAATAAGGTTGATAATATGGCATCATGAGTAAGTTGTACGCGTTACGCATCGTGTACAGTCTGTTTGACAGAAGACCGATAAATAGATATATGGTCATTTGCGGTACAAGGGTACTGTTGAAATGTGTCAAATGGCTGCCGAATGGGTAATTGTCGCTTGGGGGCCTGTTAAACGATGAACTATTTTAACGAATTAAGCTGGCAGAACGGCATCAAAGATGTTATCGACATCGTCATTGTCAGCTACATCATATATAAATTAATATTGCTCGTTCGCGGAACGCGCGCTGTTCAGCTGCTCAAGGGTATATTCGTACTCGTCGCTACATGGGCGCTTAGTACGTGGCTGGATCTTGGCACACTGAAATGGCTGATGAATCAGATGTTTACGTTCGGTGTAGTCAGCGTGCTTATTATTTTTCAGCCGGAGCTGCGCCGTGCACTGGAGCAGTTAGGACGCGGCAAGCTGTTCGCGCGGTCGAACGGGCTGGAGCGGGATCAGATCAACGAACGGATTACGGCTATTATTAAGGCTGTGAATTTTATGGCGAAGCGGAAAATTGGAGCCTTAATCGTATTCGAACGGAGTACCGGCGTCAATGAATTTATTGAGTCGGGTATTGCAATGGAGTCGCGAATTAGCTCAGAGCTGCTCGTTAACATTTTTACGCCGAATACACCGCTGCACGATGGAGCCGTAATTATTCGCGGTAACCAGATTATGGCGGCTGCCTGTTACTTGCCGTTGTCCGAGAATCCGTTCATCAGTAAGGAGCTGGGAACGAGGCATAGAGCTGCGATCGGGGTCGGGGAAGTATGTGACGCTGTATCGGTTGTCGTCTCGGAGGAGACTGGACAAGTATCGCTTTGCATGAACGGCTTGATCGTTAGAGACATAAAGGAAGAATCGTTGATCTCAAAGCTGTTCGAAGAGCTGCTCCCGTCGAATGCGCAGAGCGAGAAGGTTAAAACCTCGTTCTGGCGCCGTAAGGGGGATCGGAAGAATGGATAAATGGCTAGCGCATCCGACTGCGCTCAAAATATTGTCTGTTATTGTTGCGTTGTTGCTCTGGGCGGTTGTGCATTTTGATCCGGAGACGAATCCGAAGACGAATATATCGACTACGATTACGCATGTCATTGATACAGTACAAATTAAGACCATCGGCTTGGATGAGAAGACGCGCGCGCTTCGATCTATTGATCCGGGTGCAGTGAAGCTCGTTGTCAGTGGTACAAGAACCCGGCTCGCTGCAGCGGGACCGGATGATTATGTTGTATCGGCGAATTTGTCGGCAGTTCCGAACGGCAGGAGCGAGGTAACGTTATCTGTCGAGCTTCCCAAAGGCGTCGAATTAATCGAGATGACGCCGAACCGGGCAACCGTTCAGATCGAACCGATGCAGACGAAGGAGTTCCAAGTTCAAGTTATTACCGAAGGTGAGCCGGCTAACGGGTATAAGGCAGGAGAACCGATCGTGAAGCCGAACAATCGGGTGCATGTGACGCTGCCGGAGGATGAATTAGAGCTTATCGGTGCAGTCGCGGTTAAAGTGAGCGTGCAGAATGAGGAGAAGACGGTCACCGAGAAAAAGGCGCGCGTTGTCGTCTATGACAATGACGGCAATGAGCTTAAGGACGCCGTCGTCAGCCCGAGTGTTGTAGAAGTAGAGGTACCGATTACGAAGCCGTATAAGCAGCTGCCGCTGCAAATCGGGTATACAGGCAAGCTTCCGGATGGCTTAAGCATTGCGAAGCTGACGCTGTCAACCGAGCAGGTTACGGTGTATGGACCGCAGAACGTGCTGGATAAACTGGATTTCTACGATGGCGTTAATGTAGATCTGTCCAAAGTAACCGGGTCGGGCACCTATACGTATGATATTACTCCGATAGAAGGGATTGCAGCGGTCGACCCGGCGAAAGTGTCCGTGTCGGTTGAGATCGAGCCGACCGAAAGTCGAGTCATTCCACAAGTACCGATCGTGCTTAATGGCCTGGCAGAGGGAATGAGTGCCTCACTCGTCATTCCAGCCGAAGGCAAGATGGATATTTCAGTTCGGGGAGCGCCTTCGCTTCTCGCAACGATAGATGAGGACGATATTCAAGCGGTAGCTCGATTGGAGTCGCTTGGGGTCGGCCATCATGAAATTGTATTAACAATTCATGTGCCGAATTATACAAGCGTCGATCCGCTCCCTTATAAGGTAACAGTCGATATAACAGACAGCAAATCGGAGGATGCGGCCCCCGTTTCTAATACGGGTACGAGCACCGGTCATGCGGGGGCAGAGACTGGCAGCAGTGATGCTGCGCAGGATGAAGGAGAAGCCGCAAGCAGCGGCGACGATAAGAATGCTGCCGGAACCGAAGACAGAGCGGAACCGGTATCCGGTTCAGGCTCCGAGGCGCATTCTAATCAGGAGACAGACGCGGTTGATGAACCTGCTGCCGGGAATGACAAGCATTTAGAACCGGTGGCGGTTGAATAACCGGGCAAGTAAATAGAGACAGATGTACTTATTTGGATCATTCATTCATCAAACATAGAAGGGGATCAGGACAGAAATGGGTAAGTATTTCGGAACAGATGGTGTACGCGGGGTAGCGAATCAGGAGCTCACGCCGGAGCTTGCTTATAAAATTGGCCGCTGCGGTGGTTATGTACTGGCAGGTCAAGTGGATCAACCGAAGGTTGTCATCGGCTTGGATACAAGAATTTCCGGACCTATGTTGGAGGCTGCTCTTATCGCAGGCCTTCTGTCGATCGGTGCGAGTGTCGTTCGTCTGGGCGTCGTCTCAACGCCTGCAGTTGCTTATTTGACACGGGAGCTTAAAGCGGATGCAGGTGTAATGATCTCCGCTTCTCACAATCCTGTAGCCGATAACGGCATTAAGTTTTTCGGCGGCGACGGCTTCAAGCTGTCTGACGATACGGAGCTTGAGATTGAGCGTCTGATGGATGCCGAGGTTGACGAGCTGCCTCGTCCAATAGGGGGAGATATCGGCACGGTCACCTCTGACGATACGGCAAAGTACCGCTACCTCGAATACTTGAAAACGACAATCAGCTCATCATTCCAAGGTTTGAAGGTTGTGCTCGACTGCGCTAACGGCTCTGCTTATGAACTGGCGCCGCGCGTATTCCGCGAGCTTGGCGCAGAAGTGATTACAGTCGGTGCAGAGCCGGACGGTCGTAACATTAACGCGGGCGTCGGATCGACGCATCCGGAATTTCTTCGCGAGCAAGTGTTGAAGCATGGCGCTCAGCTTGGCTTGGCATTCGACGGTGATGCCGACCGTCTCATTGCTATCGATGACAAGGGCGAGGAAGTGGACGGCGATTATATTTTGTGCATTTGTGGTGATGCCATGCGCCGTGAAGGACGTCTTAGCAACGACACTATCGTGACGACCGTTATGGCGAACATCGGATTTTTCAAAGCGACCAAGAAGCTGGAGCTGAATACGGCACAGACGGCTGTCGGAGACCGCTACGTAATGGAAGAAATGCGCCGCGGCGGCTTTAACCTGGGCGGTGAGCAATCGGGTCATGTGATTTTCCTCGATTACAATACGACGGGTGACGGAATTCTAACCGCTATGCAGCTGGTCGACACGCTCGTGAAGTCGGGTAAGAAGCTTAGCGAGCTTAAAGGTCTCATGCGTAAATATCCGCAGGTGCTTGTTAATGTGCGTGTTGCGGACAAAACGATGTATAAAGATAACGAAGCGATCGCAGCGGCAGTTAGAGAAGTGGAAGCGGAGCTTGGCGACAACGGCCGCGTCCTCGTTCGTCCATCTGGGACGGAGTCGCTCATCCGCGTTATGGCAGAAGGTCCAGAGAAGGATCAGGTCGAAGCGTACGTCAAGCGTATCGCGGACGTCGTGAAATCGGAGCTAGGTTAAAGGAGAAGGCATCAGCTTTTTAAGGATGTAAAATAGATTGGATGTAAAGGGTGAGCAGTCACGCCTGTGTCTGTTCCCCCTTTTTTGCTAGTTGGGGACGCCTTGGGTGAAGATGATGGAGGCAATACGACGGGTGAGAGGCTGGCTGAGGTAAATGCTTATATCGATGTTGTGGGTATGAGATGCAGCGTCGGGAGAAGATAAGAGTTGAAGGGTGTGCGTTGTGCTCTGTGCGGCTTTGGTGGTCAGTTGGAATGCCTGAGGTACGCACACTTTGGTGCATTAAAGGGGCTCAAGCCTCGGCGCGTGAACGTTAACGTCATATAAATGGTGCGTTAACAGCGTCTGGGCCTCGGTGTGTGCTCGTAAACGTCACACAAAAGGTGCGTAAAAGTGGCCCAAGCCCCGCTGTGTGCTTGTTAACGTCACACAAATGGTGCGTTAAAGTAGCCCAAGCCCCGGCGTGTGAACGTTAACGTCATAAAACTGGTGCGTTAACAGCGCCCGGACCTCGGCGTGTGAACGTTAACGTCACACAAATGGTGTGTTAAAAGAGCCTAGGCCCCGGCGCGTGAACGTTAACGTCATAAAACTGGTGAGTTAACAGTGCCCGGGCCCCGGTGTGTGCTCGTTAACGTCACATATATGGTGCGTTAACAGCGCTCAAGCCTCGGCTGTATTACTACATCGAATATAGATTTGGATAGAATGAAGCGGGCAAACGGATTTAGAATCATATTATGGGGGTAAGGGATTAGAGAAAGAGCATGTTTCGAAGGGGGATAAGCGACTTTATTATTAAACATCGCAGCGATACTTTGGCGGAATGCAAAGATCGGAGTTGTTGGACTCAGCACTTTCAGGGAGTGCTTGGATGGACAGCGTATGGTTTGGATGGGCAGTAATTAATTTTAGTTGCAGATTTTATGGAAAGTGAATATGATAGATGGTATGATTCCGGAATTGAAAGCGAGGGTAGAGGTTTTCATTAGCAACATAAGCGCCAGAGCTTGCGGATGGAAAGCCGCTGTTACGACTATTCCCACGGAGGGGAAGGGCGGCTATGCAAGCTGACGAGGTGGAGGCGTTCGGATCTTTCGGCGGGGACCTCCCGGTATTCATTCATACCGAAAGCCGTAACTCAAAACGACGCGGGCAACCGGTCGGCCAAATGTGCGGCAGAATGAAAGCAGCTTATGAATATAAGCAATTGGTCCAATGCCGGACGGATGAAGGAGCATCTGGTTTCAGCGTTGGCAGAAGTCTCGTGATCACGAAGTTGTTATGAAGAAAACAAGCCAAGAGAGCCCTAGGGTCCACGATGCCAGCTGTGCATCGGTGCGGGCAGAAGGGTAAGAACAACTGCATACCGCTTACCGCGCAGCAGGCAAACGTGAATTCGAGGGAACATTAATCGAATTTAACGGAGGTCTATATTATATGTGTGGTATTGTGGGATATATCGGTAATCGCGATTCGCAAGAAATTCTTATCGAAGGTTTGAAGAAGCTAGAATACCGTGGTTATGACTCGGCCGGTATCGCGGTGTTTACGAAGAACGGTCTCGAAGTTCGCAAGGCGAAAGGTCGTCTTGCAGTGCTGGAAGGTCAGCTTCAAGAAGTGCCTCTCACAGGCTCTGTTGGCATTGGCCATACGCGCTGGGCGACGCACGGCAAACCTTCGGATGTGAATTCGCATCCCCACACGGACAACTCGGCTAAGTTTTCGGTCGTGCATAATGGCATAGTCGAAAACTACTTGGACTTGAAGGAAGAACTAATCGCGAAAGGTCATAGCTTCCTGTCGGAAACGGATACGGAAGTCATTGCTCATCTGGTATCGGATGAATACGACGGCGATATCGTAAAGGCGGTACAGCGTGCTGTAAAGCGGATGCGCGGCGCTTTTGCCCTCGGTGTTCTGACAGAATATGAGCCGGAGAAGCTCGTTGCTGTACGCTTTGCGAGCCCGCTTGTCATCGGTGTCGGAGAAGGCGAGAACTTTATCGGTTCCGATATTCCAGCAATTCTAGAATATACGCGCAATGTGTATATCCTTAACGACGGCGAGATGGCGGTTCTGACACGTGACGGTGTCGAACTAATGACGACGGACGGCGAATTTATTTCCAAGGAAATATTTCATGTCGATTGGGACCTCGTCACGGCAGAGAAAGCCGGATTCGATCATTTTATGCTGAAAGAAATTTATGAGCAGCCGAAAGCATACCGTGATACGATGCGCGGACGCGTGTCGGAAGACGGCAAATCGGTGTCGCTGAACGAAATCGGAATGACAGCTGAGCAAGTGAAGGGCATTCGTAAGGTGCAAATCGTCGCTTGCGGTACAGCTTACCATGCAGGCTTGGTCGGTAAGACGTTCATCGAACGGTTGGCACGTATTCCGGTTGAGACGGACGTTGCATCGGAATATCGCTATCGTTCTCCGATCATTACGCCGGATACGCTCGTTATCGTCGTCAGCCAATCGGGTGAGACGGCAGATACACTTGCAGCGCTGCGTGAGGCAAAACGTAATGGCGCGCGTGTACTGGCGATTACGAACGTCGTAGGCAGTTCTGTCGCGCGCGAAGCGGATGACGTACTCATCACGTGGGCAGGTCCAGAGATCGCTGTCGCATCGACGAAGGCGTACACGTCGCAGTTGATCGCGTTCTACCTGTTCGGTCTCTATTTGGCACAGACGCTCGGTACGGTGGAGCAATCTGAAATTAGCGAGATTCTCGCGGCGATGCAGCAGCTGCCAGAGCAAGTCGAAGCGGTGCTGGAGCAATCCGCTGTGCTGAAGCAAGTAGCGGAATCGATCTCCACTCATAAGAACCTATTCTTCATCGGCCGCGGCGTCGACTACGCAGTCGCACAAGAGGGATCGCTGAAGCTGAAGGAAATCTCGTACATCCACTCCGAGGCGTATGCTGCAGGTGAGCTGAAACACGGTACGCTCGCGTTGATTGAGGACGGAATTCCGGTCATCGCGCTAGTGACACAGGAAGAACTGTATGAGAAGACGCTGAGCAATATCAAGGAAGTAAAAGCGCGTGGCGCTCATGTACTTGGTATTGCCAATGCAGGAAGCGAAGCAGAGGTTGGCAAATCGGTCGACGAGCTGTTCGCCATTCCGAAGACGCTGCCGCTCTTGTCGCCAGCTGTATCGGTCATTCCACTGCAGCTGATCTCGTATTACGCGTCACTTGCCGTAGGCAACGATGTGGATAAACCGCGGAATCTGGCGAAGAGTGTGACGGTGGAGTAGGCGGAGTGCTGGTTTCGGAAGTATTGTGAGAAGCAAATAAACTCATATCAGTGATCCCAAACTCATATCTAAGCAAATAAAGTCGTATCAGAGCTGAGCAGATCAGGATTATTTCCTGGCATTTGCTCAGCCTTTCTTTTGTTTCAGGGAACAGGGATTAGGGGAGATGGAAGGAAAATGCAGGCTCTTTCTCGAATCTTATCTCAGTGGCTTTTCTCAGGCTACGTGGGAGCGGGACTTACCAAGGCATTGCTCAAGTATTTACTCAGGCTATTTCTGTCCCCTCCAGCCCGATCTTATCCCTACCCTTTGATACGACTTTATTTTCATTTCCCGAGCGGCAATTTGACCCTAATCCCTGTCTTTTCCCTTACATTTTCTGATACGACTTTATTTGCTCAAGTTGTCAGATAAATCAGGGTGAACAGGTGAAAAAGGGCGGAGTGGCGGGCTTTTTTGAAGGTGAGGGAAGCGGGGGAGGAGCCATACGACTTTATTTCCGTTACATAAGTATTATAGGCGAGATTCTAATGAGTGATTTGTAATATCAAAAAGGGAGTCCGAGGGATTGATCCGTGGCTCCCTTTTAGACTTTATGATAGGTAGTGAAAATGTCGAATGACATAGGCCAAACCAAGTTGAGTTTCGATATCACGACAAATTGTTGCCCGCTGGATAGTTCCAGCGGTTTTTTGCGTTTAACTCGGAAGGGCGCCTCGGTGAATTTTGTCGACATTATCTTAAGAGTGAGTGAGAGATTAGAGGTTTTGAATATATATGATATAATGTATATAACATCCAAAATTATTAATGCGCATCATCATCAAGAAACAGGCAGAATGCAAATTGAGTTCCCATCCAATAAACTTTAACGCCCAGCTTATAAAGCTTGCACAAAGCTTATAAAGTACGATTGCAAGCCGAGCAGATTTCAGGCATTTCGATCCTGACTTCACTCGGCTTTTTCTTTTTCTTCGAATTCTTTTTCAATTGTTTTCCCCGATCAATATCCCGCAGATTCCTTGCCAGCAAAGGCTTTTTCTCGATTTAATCCTTGCCCCTGGTCCTTTCTTTGCCTTGCCCTTATCATCCTTGCCCCTTGTGTTTTTCCTTGTCATTCCGGTTTTGAAGGAGTGGAGATTTGGTGAAAGGCTGAGAAGGCTTGTTGGGCGGGGGGGTGAGGGGATTTGGAGGGGGAGCGTGTGGGCGTTAAACTTTATTGTTCATTATCAATAGCACTTCTATGCTATAAGAATGAAGAGAAGTTAGAACGTAAAGCTATATTTTACACATATAATGCTTTTAAAGATTGTCTACCTGAAAGAGTCTTTCCGTTTGCAGATAATGGAGGCGGGGATCTGTTTCTCTTCGACTATAGAAAGAACGTAAATGAGCCCACAATTGTGTTTCTAGATCATGAAGAAACGGTAGCGGAGGAGGACCTTGATGAAGAGGGTTTTGCCAAAAAACGGTTAGTGAATGGCAAAATAATAGCCTCTATTTTGTATGTAATTCTTTCTCTGAATTGCTTGAAATGATTAAGATCCAATCTTCTCCAACAACTCAATTTCTTGGAAAATATTTTCTGCAGCTATGTGGAATCAAAGCAGCTAGCAAGTTTAAACAACCAGTTGTCGAAATGAATCGGTGACTGGTTGTTTAGTTTTGTATACGAGGTTATATAGTATGGCTTTCGATCAGAAGGAGCCGCGAGCGCATGGTTGAAATATGCTGTTGAACAAGTTGGAACTGCTGCAACTAATGATTTTACACTCGTCTTCCGTCAGAGGCATTGCGTTAGATCCGTTTATAATTCTTACAATCCCCTTGAAAAAAACAATAATTTGATGGTTGAGAGAGGAACTGGTAGTTTATATATACTTTTATTATGATTTTCAAACTGACTCATATAAGTTGTATATTGAATTGAAGATTCCATTATAGTAAAATATTATCATCATTTATTAAATTACATAAAATTGGATAGTTTGAGTCGAAATCATTGCGGGGGGCAGGACTTTGGCAACGATCTTTCAGTTGGTGCTTGAACAATCCGGCTTTCATAGCAGCAAGGCGGCCATTATTTCGGATGAAAGAACCATTACCTATAAGGAGTTGGTTGATAAAGTTGATGAGATGTCCGAAAGGCTAAAGCTCTGTCGACTTCAGACTAGCGATACGATCGCCTTATTAGCGGATAATTCAATCTCGTTCTTAATTTGTTATTTGGCGGCTTCAAAGCTTGAGATATGTATAGTGCCGATCGATACGAGGCTTACACTGGATGAGATCACACGTGTAATGAATGAAATCGAACCGACTGTTGCTATAGTTGGAACTAAATATACCGAAATAGCTAAACAGGCGATTACAGGCAGCATCGATAAACAAATGTCGCTGGATGATTCTGTGGTGGCGATGTCTGTAAACCGGAAGTTCAATAAGGTCATTAATAGGAATGGAAGCGTATTCACGATATTATTTTCCTCTGGTTCAACCGGCAAACCAAAGGGTATTGTGTTCCCTCAGGAAACAATTATAAATCAAGTAAATTTACAGTGCAAATATTTCGGCATTACATCTTATGACAAAATTTTGTGTACGGTTACGTTAGTTCATAGCTATGGGATACACGATCATGCTTTGCCTGCTTTAATTAATGGAGCAACGCTATATTTACCGGACTTATCCGCGATTACACCAAGAAAAATTTTAGATATTGCTGTTAAGGAGAACATTACGTTCTTTGGGACGCTCCCATATATGTATGCTTTAATGGCGGAAGTTGGGATGGTTCGTAATTATGATCTTAGCTCGGTAAGGTATTTGCTTTGCGGAGGAGCCCCATTATCGGCTGAAACAATTGATAGGTTCGCCGAAGCGTTTGATGGGAAGAAAATTAATCAGGTTTATGGTTTAACAGAAGTTGGCTACATCACATTTAATGATAAAGGTGCAGCTACAGCTTCAATTGGAAAACCCTTTGCAGAACTGTCCTGGAGGTTGGTGCATAGAGATGGGCATTCGGTGGGACCAGGTGAAGAAGGCGAGCTGTGCATCAAGCTGGATAATATGATCTCTCCAGGGTATCTGAACAATCCTGATGAACAAGCGGATGTTTATGTGGATGGGTGGTTTTGTACTAAAGATATTATACGTCAGGACGAAGATGGCTACTTCTATCATATGGGGCGCGTATCGGACTTCATCAACGTAGGAGCGAATAAAGTGAGCCCTAAAGAATTAGAAGCGTTGATTGAGGGGATCGAGAATGTAAGAGAAGTGGCTGTGGTAGGAGTAAATGATGATGTTTCTGGGCAACGTGTCGTTGCGGTGGTTGTACCGGGAAGCCAAGGAGGCGGTCTGGACGAGCTTCGTGCCATTATTGTTCAGAAATGCGCGCAGCAATTGGCCCTATATAAACGACCATCTGAAATCGTATTTATCGATCGTATTCCTAGGTCGCCGCTTGGGAAAGTAATACGGCGCGAATTAATCGATTCGTTGGAAGGAAAGGTATGGAGGTGAGAGCTTCTTGGTGTCGTCCGAGGAAGCGTTAATTCGGCTGATCTGCGATATTGCTCGTCGAGCAGAAGTGCAACCGCACTTTAGGCTCGATTCCGATTTAGGGCTGCAATCTCTACAGATTATGCAATTAATCGTAAAAATCGAGACTGTTTTCGATATCGAGTTTCCGGATTCGTTTTTAAATACCCTATCGACGAAAACGGTAGCTGAATTAATTGAAATTGTAGAATCGTTATGCCAACCGAATTAAAGGGGGATGGGTATGGAAGTCGGCGTACCAACCATCATCGGCGTGCCTTATGAAGAAGGAGCTTACTGGAGAAAGGGCATGAAGGACGGTCCTGCTCATGTCATCGGTCAACTGAAAAAGCTAAGAACCTACTCAATTAGCGCGCAAAAGGTTCTACCTTGGGAATGGGATGAAATTGTTGGCGACATGCTGGAGCTATCTCCTTATCACAAGGATGAAAGCTTATGCAGAATCGAGAGTGCAGTCCGTAAAGTTATCGATCAAGGCCGAGTCCCTTTTTTGCTTGGCGGCGATCACTCTATCACATTGCCAGCAGTTAGAGCTGTTAGTAAAGCCATGAAGGGCAAGGAGCTTTCCATTTTACATTTTGACGCTCATGCAGATACTTTTGCACCTGTTAACGGCTATGCATATCATCATGGCGCTGTCTTTAGAAACATTATTGAAGAGAAGCTCGTCATGCCAGAGCATTTGAACCAATTTGGTATGAGGGGACAAGTGCGTGATGATAGTTGGACCTTCTATCAAGAGTATGAAAGCGTAAGATGCGTTAGTATGAAGGAATTTCGGGAGAATCAATGCCAATTAAGCCGCTTTGATATTCCGAAGGATCGTTTGTATTACATAAGTATTGACATTGATGTTGTTGACCCTGCCTTTGCTCCTGGAACAGGAACACCGGTGCCGGGAGGATTGTCCAGCTTTGAAATGTTGGGGTTAATTGAACAGTTGAAGGAATACAGCATAGTAGGTCTTGATGTAGTAGAGGTGGCGCCTAGCTATGACCCGACCGGTATTACCGGCCTTCTTGCCGCTCAGATCGTGTTTGATTTATTAATGAATGGCACATTTGTATCGATTGCAAAACTTGAGAATCGCAAGGAGATGGCGAATTAAATTGGCGACTCGGGGATTTTTAATTCAACTCCATAATAGGCACATGAGAACGATGAAACGGCATGCAATGGAGGATGCTTCTTTTTCGGCACTTGGTATTCGAGCTCTGAGCACCTTATTGACGCCGCAATACGAAGTTCAATTGCTAACGGTCGGGGAAGATAAGCTTGAATCGGTCCCTGTAGCGTTATCGCAGTATGACAGCTATTGTGTATTGACCGGATATGTTGCAGATGATGAGATTCGCAAACAATTATCTGCCACTCTGGTGGAGCATGCCTCTGCAGCTATCGGCAGCGATGAGGAGCTTATTATAAAAGCCTATGAAAAATACGGAATCGACGCCTTTCGAATACTGAACGGATATTATTCCGGCGTTCTCTTTGCTGGACCATTAACGATTGCGTTTACTAGCAAAGGCTCCGGACCCTCGCTTTATTATCGATTCGATTCTGAGAATCAACGGATATTAATTTCAAGCGAATTGAAAGCATTTCCTGATAACGACCAGTATATTCTTCCGTTTGAATCATTCAATGAAGCAGATCTATACCGCAATGCATATCTTACAAGCTTTAAAGATACTTATAAGCTTGTGCCGGGCAATACGGTAGTTATTAATAACGTTGGAAGAATAGCGAGGGGACAGAGCCTTTATTTTACTCCGAATCGCTCGATCACCATTTTTGATGAGCAGCAGGCATGTCAACTCATTCGAACCTCGCTTGAAAGCATTGTAGATGCTTATCCGATTCGTTCAGCTGATTGTTTGGTATCGGGAGGCTTGGACTCAAGCATCATTACCTATCTAGCGACGAAACGACTTTCATCTGTCGAGCTTTATACGGCAGGGACGGAGGATTACAACGAATTCATTCCTGCAGGAGTGTTTGCAAAGTCTATTGGCAAACAGTTGAACTACTTGTTATTTGAGCAAGATCGGTTTCTTGATTCCTATGTGCATACTATAGGGCTAGTCGAGCACTTCCATAGCAAATACATCGAATATCTAGTTCCGATTACAATTTCCCATTCATTACTGCAAGGGCGCGGGCAGAACATACTGTCCGGATACGGATCCGATATTCTGTTTGCAGGATTCGCTAAGAAGGGAATGTCGGCTCGAGCCATTATGCAGCTGGTTTGGGATGAGTATATCAGCACCTACTGGTCAAACGAGACCTCGCAAAACTTTGCTTATTATTTCGATAAACAGGTATTCTATCCTTTCCTGGAATCCAGCATCGTCGAGGCGAGCTTTATGATTGATCCGGCCTTGAAATTTAAGAATGGTATTGAGAAGTATATTCTTAGAAAATCGTTCGACGGTGAGATTGATCCTGAGATTTTATGGAGAAAAAAGGTCGGTGTACATCAAGGAACAGGCTGCGAGGATTTCTTCACGCAATTCCTGCAATTACAGGGTAGGGAGCCAGACGCAATTAGATATGCGAAGGACCAATTTGCATATCACATTCTTAAATTGCTGCTGGTAGACAAAGTGGAAGTATCAAATATTTCCTTGCATGAAGAACTTAAAAAACAGGGGGCATAATAATGCTGTTTAAAGAGGCACTGCTTCAGGAGCTTGTTAGAAGAAATATTAAGTACGTTTACGGGGTTCCCGGGAGAGAAAACGAGCATATTCTTTTTAATGAAGTTGACGGTATTGAATATATTACGACGAGAGTGGAGTTTACTGCAGGCATCATGGCAGATTTTGCTGGCAGGCTGACAGATCAGCCGCAAGCATGCTTCACGACTATGGGCCCTGGAGCAACGAATGTGACGACCGCTGTCGCTTCAGCCATGCTGAACAAGTCGCCGGTTATCTTCTTCACCTCGCAACTGGAGAGTAACGATATTTTCTATAATATTACACATCAGTGTGTCGATCAGGCTTCAATCCTGGCGCCTCTAACCAAATGGTCCTATGAATTGCGTCATCCGCAAGAATTGTATAACGCAGTGGATAAAGCTTTCGAAATCGCATTAACAGAACCAGTTGGGCCGGTGCATATATCGATCCCAGTTGATTTTTACAATCAAGAGATCATAAGCCCTCCAGGCAGAGAGGCCATAAAACTGACCGAAACTATACGGGTTAACGCCAAGCCTGCAAGCGAATGGGAAATCGATACTATCATGGAGAAAGTGCAAGGCTCCAGTCGTCCATTATGCTTAATTGGACAAGAGGTAATACGGGTTGGCGCGGATAAAGAGCTTATCGAATTTTGCCGTCATTACAATATTCCATTTGTAACAGCTGCGAATGCAAAGGGTGTGGCGCCTTTTGATGATCCGCTAAATTACGGTGCGGTTAGCTGCTATATGGAAGGAATTCTTGGTTATCCCGCATTGGACGATATATTTGTGAGCGCTGACTTGATTATTTGTGTAGGTTATCAATATGTTGATGACCTTCTGCCGAAAATGTGGACTCGCGGCAACGAAAAAACGGTCATTAGTTTGGGTAGCTCGCCGCAGTTTATGATTCATTCAAAATTTAATCCCGATTTAGAGTGCGTATGTGATTTGAAGCATCTCTTCACCACATTGACGGAGAGGAATGGCACGAAGAAGGATCCGCGGGACCTGATCCAGATGAAGCAGCAATATGAGAAAGTCTTGAACGCTCCGCAGAAGGATCAGAATTACTTCTCTCCAGGACAAGTTATGAACATCATTAATCGTTACTTGGGCAGCGGTTACTTGATTACAGATATCGGCTACTACAGACATCATGCAATCATGTTCTCCACCCCAGCTTCGACGAAAAAGTTTTTTTCCGATACGGGACTTTCCTCCTTCGGAACGGGACTACCTTCTGCTGCTGCAGCCCAACTGCTCAATCCAGGTGAGAAGGTATTTCTGATTTGCGGAGACGGCGGGTTTCATTCCGGTAGTGGAGACTTGGCTACGTTAACCAAGTATGGGTTGCCGGTCGTCGTCGTCGTGTTGAATAATGCAAGCTATGAGCTTATCAATCTGTATCAGCAACGGAGTAAAACAGGGCGCAATCCAGAAATCGTTCGGTTAGAGAGTGTAGACTTCGTAAAATTAGCGGAAGCAAACGGCTGTAACGGTGTGCGGGTATCGACGCTTGAGCAGCTTGATGCTGCGATTGCAGGGAACGACTACACCAAACCATTAGTAATAGAGGTCCCAGTCGATTATCAGGATGATTTCGTCATCTCCTTCTAGGTATGAGCAGCTTCAGTTCCAATTACGATTTTATTATTCGGAGGGCCTTATAATGAAACAAGTTATTGCTAACCAGGAAATTTATATTACAGAGCGGCCCGATAGGCCTTTTGAAGAAGATCAATTTTACTTCATCAATTGTGCGGGTGAGAAAGTAGAGCTTCAGAATTCGTTAGCCTATTACCCTGACGGTATTCAATCGATTGCTAAATATATTGGTGTATCCAAAAAAAATGAACTTGATTTTACAGTCATAAGGTTGGATCAAATTGGAACATGCTCGGCGGTATATACGAAAAATATGAGCTGCAGTGAAGCTGTGGTCTTCGACCGGGCTAATTCAGTTCATGGCAACGTTCAATTGCTTTGTGTAATAAGCAAAAATGCGAATGTATTTACGCCTACGGCGCGTGAAGACATTCATCGAATTGCCGAGGCACTTTCTGAGGAATTTAACGTTTCTAAGAGTGCGATATTGTTGTCGTGCACAGGCGTTATCGGCGTTTCATTGCCGATGGATACTATTCTTTCGGGTATTCGCGGCCTTTCAAGCAAGCTTGAGTACGGCAAGCTATTGGAAAGCTCCAAAGCTATTTTGACAACGGACCGGAAGGAAAAAGTAGTCTCTGTCCGATTCGGTAAAGTTGTTCTATGTGGTATCGCCAAAGGCGCTGGAATGATTGAACCGAATATGGCGACGATGCTTGTATATCTTTTCACCAACATAAAGGTTTCCAAGTCGAAGCTTGATGAGATACTAATCAATGCCGTAGAGCCTTCCTTTAATAGCATTACTGTTGATTCGGATACGAGTACGAGCGATACGACGGCTATTTTTACTACAAATGAGGTAGAGGTCAGCGAGGAAGAACTTGTTGATTTCGAGCGGGCAGTAAGGGCGGTATGCTTGAAGCTTTCACGCGATGTTGTGAGTCAAGCGGAAGGTGTCACTAAGCTAATTGAGATTACTGTAAGCTCGAGCAATTCGTATCAGGAAGCGAAAGCGTATGCCAAAAAAATTGCAAATTCGCCGCTTGTCAAAACGGCCATCTATGGAGCTGACCCGAACTGGGGACGAGTCGTAATGGCGATTGGAAAACCTGATGCGAATACGCCAAGTAATAAAATCAATCCGGAGGATGTTCGGATCAGATTTCTAGACCAAACGGTGTTCGATCGAAATCAAAGAGTCGAATTCGATCTAGAACGGCTCTCCAATGAGATAAAGCAATCGAAAACCGTAACGATTCAAGTCGAGATTGGTGAGCCTTTATATACCGCCAAAGTCTGGGGATGCGATCTAACGGAAGAGTATATTCACATTAATGCAGACTATACCACGTAGAACATAGGGATGAAGACTTGACGGTAAGTCAAGTCTTCTCTCCATGATCCCAAGGGAGCTGTCATGAGGGCATTTCTAAAAGCGATTCAAATATATATGAAAGCCTTTTTTCAATATCGTTGGGGCTTTCTATTGTCTTTCTTTATTCATCCGGTCATTCTGCTAATTAATATTTTTTTGTTTGAGACCGTATACGCGCATAGCAACAGCGATTCGATTAATGGCTATGATTTAACGCAAATGGTATGGTATTTTGCTTGCGTCAGCTTTGTTTGGGTCTTTATATGGAATTTTACCGACTCACAAATATCTGATCGTATTATATCTGGCGAGATGACCATTAGCTTTTTGAGGCCAATGTCGTTATTCAAGCTTGAGCTTGCTGATGCAATAGCCTTAAGAATCGTAGGAGTCTTATTGGAATTTACGATGGACATGATTGTATTCAGCTTAATGTACAAACCGACTTTTTTGACGTTCGCATCATTCATAATGTTTCTCGTAATGGTTAGCGGCTCATTTTTCCTGTTCTTTATTATCAATTTTTTGATCGGCATGTGCGCATTCTTCATTAAAAGCACTAGATCATTGACAAGCGTTAAGTTTATTTTTTTCGCATCGTTGGGAGGGGCATATATCCCATTGGAATTTTTCCCTTCGGGGCTTGCAGCTGCCATCGATTATATGCCGTTCAAATATATTTTTTATGAGCCGATTCAATTCTTTCTTAACCGCAAATCAACCCCATCCGAGTTCATGTTTGCGGTTGCTATGCAATGGAGCTGGATTCTTCTGCTGCTCGGCGTATACAAAATTTCGTGGTCCGCAGCCGCCAAACGGTTTTGTGCTGTGGGGGGGTAGCGAATGTACTTAACAATCGTGGGCTTATTCAGACTATTTGTGCTGAATTGTAAGATTAGTATCAGTAAAAGTATGCAATACAGGATGGACTTTGTAATTAGTTTGTTTATATCGCTCGCAATGACCTCGATTGGTCCGATCGTGCAGCTTCTTGTCTTTACGCAATCGAACGGTTTTCCTGGCTGGAATATCGATCAGATTATTCTGTTCCAAGGCAATGTTCTCATATGGTTGGGCTTGCGAGGCACGGTTTTCGGAGAGGTTCGTATGCAGATGATGGATATGATTCGGAAAGGGACATTTGATCGACTGCTAATGAAGCCGTATCCACCTATCGGAGTGCTTCTGGCGAGCGGGTTTAGTCTGAGTGGGCTTGGGCCTTTCATCTCCGGGATGATTGTCACCTTATATGCGGTCGTTCATATGAAATTGCAAATAACGGCACATATCGTTGGGGCGATGCTCGTTATGATTATAAGCGGATTGTTAGTATATATGGGGTTACTTGCGTTGTTTTGCTGTCTCGTCATTTTCGTCGTTCACATGGAAAAAATGGACGAAATGTTCGATAACATCATTCATGTGGCTGACTACCCATTAGAGCTGTTTCCGAAATTATTAAAATATTCATTTATTTTTATTATCCCGTTTGCCGTATGGGCGTACTACCCTGCAAAGACGTTGATGGGGGAAGCAAGCTCAATCGTCTACTTATTTTTTCCTTTATCTATCGTATTTTTTATGGTTTGCATTAAAGTATGGAATCGATCTCTGAAATATTACGCCAGCTCGGGAGGATAACAGAATTTTGAGTACATTGATTGATGTCCGCAATTTAAGCAAGACATACAAGGTTCATCAGAAGAAGGCTGGGATATTGGGTTCGGTCCGTTCTCTAATCAGCAGAGATTACAAATGGATCGATGCTGTTGCCGACGTGAGCTTTCAGATTAAGAAGGGTGAGATTCGAGGACTTCTTGGTCCGAATGGCGCTGGAAAATCCACTACACTCAAAATGATCTGCGGCATCTTGTATCCAACCTCCGGATCGATTCGCGTCATGGATTTTGTTCCTTGGTCCAATCGGGAGCAATATGTTCGTCACATTGGTGTTGTATTTGGGCAGAAATCCCAGTTAATTTGGGATTTGCCACCTGCTGATACTTTTGCACTGCAGAAGGAAATGTATAAGATTCCGACACAGAAGTTTAAAGAGTATTTGGATTATCTCGTAGAGATGCTTAATTTGTCTGACATTATGTACAAGCCTGTTCGATTGTTATCGCTTGGCGAGCGGATGAAGTGCGAGCTTGTCGGGTCTATCCTTCATGATCCAGAGATTATTATTCTTGATGAGCCAACAATTGGTCTCGATATTGTGTCCAAGGAAACTATTCGTAACTTTATTAAGCAACTGAACAAAGATAAGCAAGCGACGGTTATTTTAACGACCCATGATTTGTCCGATGTGGAGGACTTATGCAATCACCTGACTATTATTAATGAAGGTAAGGTCGTCTTTGACGAGCCAATGTCTAGGTTAGGTGCTAACATCACGAGTCGCAAAATCGTAGAGGTAAAGTTTTCTGAGCCAGTGGGGAGGGAGCAAATAGCGCATTTAAATGCGGATTATCGAGATCCGTACACCGCGCGAATTGAGATTGACATGAAGCAATCTAATTTGAAGCAGGAGGTTTATGGTATTCTTAGCGATTTACCCGTGATCGACATTAATATTAACGCCATACCAATAGAAGAAATTATTAAACAACTATATACAATGGAGAGATCGTCATGATTAAAATGCTTCCTTTGGCTGAACCGTTCACTTGGTGCTGGTCTAATGACGCGCATGAGTTATCTATCATGTTGACGGATCCGAGAGCCTTGCCTTGGGTGTATAGCAATTATACGCAACTGTTTTGCCAAAACATTTTGACGCATCCTCATATGGATCTTCATCTTCGGTTTTACGAATACCATCAAAATTATGAGGATTGGTTCTATTATACGTTGGCTCCTCAAAGACTTCTGAAGATGGAACGGGTATTTAAGGGTACTCTGCTTAAGAATAACGTGGATGTGATCCAATTAATTATTAATGCAATAGACGACAACCGTTATGCCTATACGAGTGTAAACGATTTTCATGTAGATGGAAGACCTTCGTTCCAAAAAGAGAAGGATGACCATGATTTTTTCATTTACGGGTATGATCTTGAGCAAAAATTGTTTCACGTCGCAGGCTACTATGGTGAGAGCGAAGCCTATACGACCGCTACTATAGAATTCGATGTTTTTTTAAAGGCCTATCTCGATACGGATGATCTTGATGGAAAAAGCGTAAATCCGTGTTATTCATCCTTGTATATTCTTGAGCCGAATTTCGGAAGACCGTCTTCATTTAATTTACAGCTTGTCGTCGACCATTTGAGTGATTTTCTATCAAGCCGTGATACGGCGCTCAGATATTCCATGCACAATTATGCCGACAATATGGGGGAGCATTATGTGTTCGGCATTGCAACATATCGTCTGGTGGCGCACTATCTGAACTTGATTAAAGAGGGAGCAGTATCGTTCGATATCCGCCCGCTACATTTGCTATGGGAACATAAGAAAATAATGAAGCAACGCCTGGTGTACATGAGAGATAACGGAATCCGAATTGAGGATTCATTATTGGATGCTTGCGACGAATTAGTAGAGACTACGTTAACTCTTCGAAATAAAATGCTTAAGTTTCGTTTTAGCGGTCAGACGAGAACAATGGACAAGGTCCTGGAGGGCTTGCAGGAAATCCGGGATCAGGATGAACAGTTTACGAGTAGGCTATTAGTAACGCTTGAAGCGCAATTAACATAACGGAATTAATGCATTTTATTTTTTATATAAGGGACGGATTGACATGATTATTTCAGAAGAACAAATCAATCAGTTTATAGAGAAGGGATGGACAAAAGTCAAGGCAGCCATTCCTCGCGAGATGGCATTGGAGGCTCAGGATGAGCTTTGGTCTATACTTAATGCCAAGTGCGGTATATCCAAAGACAAGGCAACCTGGCACTTACCGTTCTATCAGCTGTCGGAAAATTATAGGCACGGTATATTCGGAGCCTGTACTACGCCCAGACTGATAGGAGCAGTGGAGGAGTTAATCGGAAAGGGCCGACTGGATGCAGGTTACGAGCAAGATGGAGTTCCATTTGGCTGGTGGCCGATAAATTTGAGTCTTGGGGCTGATGAGAAGTGGGACGTACCGGTTGGCGGCTGGCATTGGGATGGATTGCATTTCCGTCATTATATCGATAGCCCAGAGCAAGGTTTATTAATGATTGTATTGTTCTCCGATGTCGAAACCAGGGGGGGCGGGACTTTGATTGCTGAAGGCTCGCATAAGCTGGTTGCGAGGTTTCTGGCGGAGCATCCGGATGGAATCGAGTATAAAGATGCAATTCCTATCATGAACAGGAGCAATCCTTGGCTGGCTGAATTGACAGGCAGTTACGGTGATGTTACGGACGAAGACCGTATAGAAATCTACGTTACGGATCAAATTCGTCCTGCCGCAACAAGCGAAGATCGGATTCGAAAGTTTATGGAACAGGATTATGTCGATGAAAACGGCGTTCGCCTTAGAGTAGTCGAAGCAACAGGTGAAGCGGGCGATATATTGCTGTGCCATCCGTTCGTTTACCATACTGGCTCGCAGAACCACTCGGGAAAAGCGAGAATGATGTGCAACATCAATACTCCGCTAAAGGAAAGAATGTGCCTTAATCGAGAGAACGAATCGGATTATTCTGTATTGGAACAAAGCATAAGACAAGCACTTGGCATGACGCAGCCTGCTTGATCGCTGAAAATATATTATGATTGCTGCTGCATAATGGTTGAACAGTTAAGAGAAGTTATGCAGCAGCATGACAAATGATTTGAACTACTCTGTCGGTTGTTCAAAGTGAATTACCATGGCATTCTCATCACAGTTCGTAAATTTCGGACAATTCATACAGTCCTTCCATACTTTTTGCATTGGCAGTTCTTCTTTATCAATTAATTCAAATCCGCAGCGCAAAAAAAACTGAACCTGATAAGTCAAGGAAAGTAGAGTTTTAATGCCAAGTGTTTCGGTTTCCTCTTTAATTTTGTTTACAAGCATTTTTCCTATTCCCTTCCCGACATAGTCGGGCGATACGGTGAGAGAGCGAATTTCGGCAAGCTCTTGATCGAGAATATGCAAGCTGGCCGTGCCAATTATTTCGTTATCATGCTCCGCGATATAGAAGCATTGTAAATATTCATATATAGATGTGATAGATCGATGTAGCAAACGACCCTCATCCGCATACATATTAATCAACTTATACATTGTAGGCGTGTCTTTAATTGTTGGCTTCCGAATTACAATCATTGTAGGTAACACTCCGATCGTTTGAAGTGGTGTATTTTGTTTCAATTATATTTATATTTATACACTAATGATTAGATTACCTCAAACCTTCTCAGTTGGCAACAGGTTTAGCAAGCAAATGTTTCATGATATGGATTTATTAATACAGATCTGAAACCTTCTGTTCTACCTTAAAAACTCAGGTTGGTTATATTTCAACGGCCCAGGTTTGTTCAGTATTTCGTGTGGTATATAACCAAACTCCGCTGGAATATAGAAACTCCTATGTTAGTAATCGCTGTTTGATGTTAGTAGACAACTCGATAGATTATAACCACAGACTCTGAGAGGAATTTGGTTTATGAAACTGTTTTGCATACCGTATGCAGGCGCTTCAGCTGTTATTTATAAGAGTTGGATTCCGTATGCTAATACAATCGAAATAGTGCCGATGGAGCTTCCTGGTAGGGGATATCGCTATTCGGAGCCATTCATGAATTCCATAACAGAGTTGGCAGAGGATCTTTTTGTACGGATAGCTAAAGAGACCGAACAGGATGAGCCATATGCTTTGTTCGGACATAGCATGGGAGCATGGATTGCTTATGAATGCGCTCATTTAGTACAAGCTCACAAGAACTCGATTTCCCATCTATATATTTCGGGTCAAACGGCTCCCCACAGAAAAAGTAGGCTCTCAAATGCTGCACTGGATGATGTAGAGCTTTCACGGGCTGTAGCTGCGCTGGAGGGTATTGCTCCCGAAACAGTAGAAAGCGATTTGTGGAAGGAAATGTTTCTTCCCATCTTTCGTGCGGATTTTACAGCGACGGATGAATACTCGCCTCGATTTGATTCACAGCGATTATCATGTCCTATAACCGTTATGAATGGCGAACAAGATACCAGCTCAAGCTTGAATGCGTCAGAATGGAAAAGTTATACGGAATCTACGTTTGCAAGCTATAGGTTTCCAGGTGGACATCTCTATCTGCGTCAGCAAATGAAACGTATTCTAGCAGTTATTGAACAACAATGGAACGGTGGCGGAGGAGGGTTGCATAGTGAGTGTTGAATTAGCGCGTTTGTTGGATATTTGCAAGGAGCT
This sequence comes from Paenibacillus xylaniclasticus, assembly GCF_004001065.1. Classification (GTDB taxonomy): domain Bacteria; phylum Bacillota; class Bacilli; order Paenibacillales; family Paenibacillaceae; genus Paenibacillus_T; species Paenibacillus_T xylaniclasticus. Next base: position 159 of record NZ_BIML01000042.1, on the reverse strand, counting down.
TCTGGGTTCCAAGCAGATTACGGGTGAAGAATCGTTCTTTGAAGCAGGTGGAGATTCCATTTCGGCGGCTCAGCTTATTTCCAGAATAAACCAAGAGTTCGGCTGCAAGATGACGCTTATGGATATATTTATTAACCCAACGATTGGCGATTTGGCAAA
>NZ_BIML01000041.1 GCF_004001065.1 Paenibacillus xylaniclasticus | reverse complement strand
CTAACGCCTGGGGATATCGATTACTTTAGGTTCACGAACCCTTTTCCGAATACGCACACTTTTACTCTAATTTTCGATAGCCCTCCTGGAGCATCTTTTGCTCCCATACTTACCATGGAGGGATTGATAGATTTTAATGTAGTGGAATGGGAAGACGGATATTTCCATTTCGAGATTACATTATTGCCATTTAAGAGAATGGATATTCGAGTGCAGCCCTTCACTGCTACTTACTATCCATTGAAACCTTATTTCATACAGATAACATAATAAATGATTTATCTATATGAGATATACTCTAGTACAAAGCAGTTTGTGAGATAAGAGGCAAATGGTACAGTGCACTCAAGATGAAGGGGAGCGCTGTACCTTTTATTGTTATGTACATAATCCTATTGATATCAATATACGGAAGGGAATTGGGTGAACCCATATACGTCTCTTCGGATCTTCACCGTAGTTGTACAAAGCCCAGATGGAGTGTTGTATTTCCCATCGAATATTTATGGTAACGGCATCATGGATATAATTCCAAAGGTTATGGGAAGTAACGGACTTTTTATGTATGAAATAGTATGTGCTCCGTTTGCGACTGTTAATATAGAAGTGACAGCGGCTCTTTCTACGTATTCATCGAACCCTTACTTATTCCAAGTAATGCCATCCTACTCGCCATCTGCTTAAATGCACGAGTATGGAAAGAATCTAACCCACCAGCAAGCGGTGCAAGCTGCAACCAAGTGGCGGCTGCTGCTGCAAATCGACTCTATACGAGATGCAGTGCAGCTAATATTCATCGACCTTTTGAAGGGCGGGCCTGTTAATAGGCTTCGCCTATTTATTTTGCTATTTAACGAATACGGGTTAGTCAATATAAAATAATTTATAATAGAGTAATACTCTGTACAATATAGAAAAATATGATATAGTATTACGTATAATTTTATCGATAGGGGGAAATAGAATTGAAAAAGAAGTACCTCAAGCTTTCGCTATTATTTGTGCTTCTGATTACATTTGCTCTTCCGGTTCATTTAGCAAGCGCGGCAGTCGATCAGAAGCAGGAGGTTGTCGACTATTTCGAGGCGCTGGAGAAAATTTCTAAATATGAAACGAAAGCATTGGATGCCTATTCCAAAATTATTATTGTGACCTCGAAAAACCGTAAGGAGACCTATCTTCTGTTCGCGAATACTATTGTGCCGAATTATGAGAAGTTCGTGAAAGGTCTTAAAGCGATCAAGGCTCCAACAACGCCGGAGCTGCTCAAGCTGCATAAGGCCGGAATTAACGCGACATCTCAGCAGCTGGACGGTCTTACAATGATGAAGAAGGCACTGTATAAGAACCCGATGGACAGCTCGGCATGGGATAAAGCCAATAAAATTATCAATAAAGCAGCCCCATTAGTGAACAAGTGGGGTGATGACCTCGTTGCTTACTATGATAAGGTTGTTACGGCTGCCGAGAAGAAAGAAGCAGCAAGCAAATATCTTAAGTTTTCTTTGAAGATATCCGAGGAAGAGGCCGCTGAAGAGCTTCGAGATGAAGCTATTGCTTTACTCCATTCTTATGCCGAAGCGCTGAAGAGCGGAGATACTTCTAAGATGGACAACCTTCTCTACACGTGGATTCCTAAGAAAGATGTGCTTCTTCTTGGTGCGGATTACAGCGTTGAAGGAATGGATGATTATGTAGAGGCAACGATTGCTGAGAATGATGTCGACATCTTAAATGATTGGGCGGATGCTGTGCTTGCCTCAACGGCTGATGACCTCGAGGTTAGTAGTACGTATAAGAGTGATTATTCGCTGAGTGTTTATTATGATCTTGAACTTGAAGGGTTTAGTGCATTCAGCATCCCTACGGTTTGCTTTTCCTTCACTACAAATGATGGCGCCTATTTCATTAACTCGATTCGCATCATGTAACCTGCAAGAGATCGATTGATAGCGGGCACCCGCATGCTAGACGCCTGGAATGAAGCGTCTAGCATGCGGGTGCTTCATTGTTATTAAGAATTTTCTTCCCTATACTTCACAATCCAATCCGGATGCTTCGGAACTTGCTTCGCAAAATTCAGTAAGATCGACAGACCTTCAAACGGATCATTGGCGATTGCGGACTGAAACTTATCGTAAGTTTCCGGATCAAAACGCTTCATCAGCTGCTCCATCGGGATATAATCGTCAGGTGTACCTACAGGCCGTTCAGGCAATTCCAGCCGTTCAGCCTCGTGATGTATAATCGCGTCGGCAGCGAGTTGACGGGCTTCCGGGCTAATCTCCAGCAGATCGACCGTCGGTCGATTGACTGGCAAATGGCCTTCTTGCCATGTGGCACTGTTCTCACGGCTTCCTCGTTGGCCTTGAAGATACAGTCGCGGCAGGGATTGAATGAAATTATTCTGCTCTATTCTCATATCGCACCTCCTTTCCCTTTCCTATATAGATATCGATAAATAGTCCCATAATATTAAGCTATTTGTTGACAAATTCGTACTGAAATACTAAATCCCGACTAAAGTCCAGTATGGTTAACCGTCCTCGGCCTATTATGGAATAATAAGGACATTGATATGATTGCACGGGAGACAAAAAGGAGAGATGACGATGGGTCTAGTGCACAAATCGGGAGTAATGCTTTCGGGCTTTCTTCTAGCGATAGCGTTAGCTGGCTGCTCTACCACTTTCGACACGACGATTACTGAGGATACGGAAACGATCGGACAAGGATCTGAATCGGAATCCGATTCGGAAGAGATGATAACAAGAACGGAATCAATAAAGGTGGAACAATTTGATTCCATTACGGTGACCACCGATGTGATGGGCATATACGTGGAGCCGATTGTTGGCAGCACAGCCGAGATCGAGCTGATCACTGATCAGAAGCTCGATAGCGAAATATCGCTGGAGACGAAAGTACAGAATCGACAGCTGCAGGTAACAGTTGATGAAGGAAGCGCATTGAACTTGCTTATGAAATCGAAGCGAGGAGAACGCAAGCTGGTCATCAAGCTTCCGAACCATACGTATGATCAGATTGAGGTTAGTAGTGACTTTGGTATGGTACATGCAGCCGGTATTCAGGCCGAGAAAGTGAATATCGATGTCGACGCAGGAACGATTGTAACGAGTGGAGTGAGAGGGGCGCTGAAGCTTCATACGTCGGCTGGAGAAATTAAGGTCGAGGATTACGCGCTAGATTACAATTTGAATGCAGAGTCGGAGGTCGGAAATATTCGAATTACGCTCGATTCAACTCCTGAACGGGGAAGCGTTAGGCTTCAATCGCAAGTAGGAGACGTGTTGGCTGATTTGGATAACCTTGATTATGATACTAAGTCTGTAAATAAGATTGAAGGAGCTTTCGGCCCAGGCGGGGCAAGTCTTGAGGCAAAGGTAGAGGTCGGATCTATCCACATCGAGACAACGAAATAAACGACTAAAAGCTTGTAAAAGCCCCCAATCTCAACAAGGTGAGATTGGGGGCTTAGCTTTGCTTGAAGCGGCAGGGCTTATGCTTCCATCCTCTGAGCGGTGTAGAGCTTGTAATAACGACCGCGCCTTGCGATCAGCTCGTCATGTGTGCCCACCTCGGCAATGCCCTTGTCGGCAACATACATAATGCGATCGCAGTTTTTCACCGTGGAGAGACGGTGTGCGATGATGAACGAGGTGCGTCCTTTGAGCAGCTCGTTCAGGCCTTTCTGAAGCAGCCGTTCGGTACGGGCATCGATGGACGAGGTTGCTTCGTCCAGAATGAGGATGCGTGGGTTAGCGAGCAGCGTGCGGGCGAACGAGATTAGCTGCCGTTGACCTTGAGACAGCTTCGAGCCGCGCTCATTGACCTCGGTCATATAGCCGTCCTCGAATTCGCGAATGAACTCGTCGGCGCAGACCGTCTTGGCAGCGGCAATAATTTCTTCCTCGGTCGCATCAAGCCGACCGTAACGGATATTGTCCATAATCGTTCCAGAGAAAATAAAGCTGTCTTGCAGCATAATACCCATCTGGCTGCGCAGCGACTCCAGCTTCACTTGCGAGATATCGTGGCCATCGACCAGGATTTGTCCGCCTGTAATGTTATAGAAGCGGGAGATCAAGTTGACGACCGTAGTCTTGCCAGCGCCTGTCGGTCCGACTAGCGCAATGCTTTCGCCCGGCTTGACATCGAATGACAGATGCTCCAGCACGTTCACGCCGGGATCGTAGGCGAACGTTACGTCGTTGAAGGTAACTCGACCTTGAATCGGCGGAAGCTCCTTCGCATTCGGCACGTCGCTCACCGTCACCGGTTCGTCCAGCGTCTCGAATATACGCTCCAGATAAGCGACGGCATTAATAAAGCTGTTGTAGATGTTGGACAGGTTAAGAACCGGCTGCCAGAAGCGCCAAGCATAGCTGCTCATCGCAAGAATAATACCGAACGTTACTTCTTCCGGTCCCATCGCCAGCAGGCCGACGAAATAGATCGCAGTCACGACGAGCGTGCTTAGGTTGTCGACCGAGAACGGGACGAGAAAGTTGATGTACATCGTCTTCATCCATGTGTTGCGGTAATTTTCAGCCAGGCGTGTGAAGATGCTCTCGTTCCGTTTCTCACGGGTAAAAATTTGCGTCACGCGAATACCGCTAATGCTCTCTTGCATATAGGCGTTCAAGTTCGAGCTTTTGTTCGATACGGCCTGCCATGCGCGCCGCTGTCTGGTCTTGATCAGCATAATGACGCCCATGAAGATCGGCAGTCCGCCGAGTATGACAAGCGACAGTCTGACATCGACCGCGAACATGAAGATGGCGATGAAGATCAGGTTCAGGATTTCGAGTATAAAGTTAATAATCCCGTTGGACAGGACGTCGGATACTGAGTTGACATAGTTGACGACCCGGATGAGAATTTTGCCCTGCGGCCGATCATCGTAATATTGGAACGGCAGCTTCTGCAGATGCTTGAACAAGTCAGTACGAATCTCGAAAATAATATCCTGACCGACGCGCGTCATAATGCGCGAGCGAATCGTCGCCAGAATGACGCTGATCACGATCGTGGCGAGCGTGAGTGCCGACCAGCCGATTAGAGCCGCTTTATCCTTCGCAGGAATCGTCACGTCGACGACGTGCTGCATAATGAGCGGTGCGGACAAGCCGATGCCCGCCGAGAGTGCGCTTAGTATGAAAGCGATAATCATCGGCTTCTGCTGCTTGCGGATATAGACGAGCGCGCGTTTGAAGTGCCTTATATCGAAGGGAGACTCCAAGTCCTCGTCGATGTCGAATTTATTTCTAGCCATGCGTAGTCGCCTGCCTTCCGATGCCTTCGTTCTGCAGCATGAATACTTCGTAATAATAGCCTCGCTTCTTCAATAGCTCGGTGTGGGTGCCTTCTTCGATGATGCGGCCGTTGTCTAGAATAAGAATGCGGTCAGCCTCGGCCGTAGTGGATACGCGCTGGGCGATAATAATTTTTGTGCATGGGTAATCAAGCTCCCGCAAGCTTTGCTGAATGTGCTCCTCCGTCTCGTTGTCGACAGCGGAGGTCGTGTCGTCCAGTATAAGAATCGGCGGCTGAATCGCCATGGCGCGGGCCAGCGCGATCCGCTGCTTCTGACCGCCGGACAGCCCGACGCCGCGCTCCCCGACGATCGTGTTGTAGCCCTCTGGCATTTTGTTAATGAAGTCGTGAGCAGCAGCCTTCTGCGCGAATTTCTCGACATCCTCCTCTGGCATGTCGGGATCACCGTAGGCAATGTTGCCGTCAATCGTATCGGAGAACAGCAGCACGTCTTGCGTCGCTACGCCGATATTGCCGCGCAGCTCATCCAGCTCCAGCTCGCGTACGTCAGTGCCGTCCACGAGGACGCGGCCTTTCGTTACGTCATAGAAGCGCGGAATTAAGTTAATCAACGTTGTTTTGCCTGAGCCTGTCGCGCCCATGATGGCGATCGTCTCGCCTGGCTCGACGGAGAAGCTAATATCTTCGAGCACGGTTGCGTTGTCATATTTGAAGCTGACGCGATCGAATCGAATCCGGCCTTGATACCGCCGCTTAACGGCAGCGTTGTGCTCGTTCACGATTCGCGGCTCGGCATAATAGACGTCGACGATTTTGTTCAGGCTGGCGAAGAAGCGCTGAATATCGTTAATGATGATACCGATGCTGCGCATCGGGTTGGACAATCCCCAGATGAGCGCGGAGAAAGCAGAAAATTCCCCGAACGTCAACCGTCCATCCATGACAAGCAAGCCGCCGACAATCATGAGAATAACGCTGAATGCTTGAGCGAACGTCTCTAGATATGGGAAGTAGTCGAGCCATACCATGGCCGCTGCTTTGTTCGCTGTAGAATAATTGACGTTCTTCTCATTGAACTTCTGAACCTCATATTCCTCGCGCGCGAACGCTTTGACGACGCGGTTGCCCGCAATATTTTCCTGCGTAATCGTATTAAGCTGCGACAGCCGCTCCCGCAGATCGGCGTACATCGGACGGACGCGCCTAGCGAAGATGAACGCCACGATGAAGATCGGCGGCGATAAGATAAGCAGCCACCATGTCAGCTCCGCATCAATATAGAAGAAATAGGCGACGGCCGCGACGAATATCGTTAGCGATTCGATAATCGTTTTGATAATCCACGCTATCGTGTGTCGCACCATGTCAAGGTCACCGGTCATCTTCGTCATCAGATCGCCTGTACGGTTACGATCGTAGTACTGCATATCTTGACCTTGAATTTTGTTGTACAAGTAAATCCGGACCCGATACAGCATGTTCTGCGATGCTCTCTCGTACAAGAGGGTGGTGAAATAAGCCAGCCCCGTACGCAGCAGCGTAAAGCCAATCATACCCAAGCAAAGTCCAATTAACAGCGACCGTTTATCGGTTAGGTTCTGTACAGCGTTGTCGTCTGAGATGAACGTATCGACGATTTGCTGGCCGATGTACGGATTAATGATAGTCAGCGAGGAGCCTACCACCGATAACAATAAAGCGAAAATGTAGCGTACCCGGTCTCCTTGCAAGTTGTGCCACAGCCATTTCAGTTGAAACAATCGGATCACCAGCTTTGTATGTAGGTTGTCAATTCTCTAATTTCGGGAGATCCTCCCATTTTCTAAAACTATGAGGATTATAACACGCTTACAATGGAAATTAGCGGAGTCAATTCGGAAGCATGGGGGATAGGGGGCCAAATTAAACCAAGGATAAGTATCAGCCTGGAGCAACCTAAGTTTTTCGTCGTTATGTTCGGAAATGCTTTCATTCTCGCTCGTATTCCTTAAACTTTTTGAAGGCTTGTTTGTAAGCGTTTTAAATCATTAGATATTAACCTATTTTGTGGAAAAAAACGCTGGTATCACTTGGAGTCGAACTTGCGTTCGCTGACAAGCGTATGTCGGAAGCGTTCGTTATAGTAAGGAAGAATGCAGCCTCGATTGTGAAAGCTGTTAAGCTGCTGCTGAATCGCCTGAGGGCATGACTCGAATGCAAGCCTGTCACGAGGCAGGCAAAATCTTGATCACCGCGATGTCCGTCTCGGTCGGCATCCTGCTTGAAGAGACGATTTCCAAGCTTCCGCCGATGGCCATGCTCCGGAACATCCCGATTGTCGGCGAGCTGCTTTACGGCATCGTGTTCGTCTTCATGGTCAGCATCGTCACCTCCCTCGCGGTATGGGGTTGGGATAAGCTGGACCTGTTCGGCGTGAAGGAAGAAGCAAGACGCACCTTCGTCATGGACATGCTGAAGGAGGACAGGAAGAAGCAGCTGGAGCAGCGTCAGCAATGTTTGGAACGACTGAAGGAGAGCGAGCCGGAACGGTATCTCTTGCTCGTTCAGGAAATTCGATTCATATAGCAGCGCGAACAATGTCAGCAGGAGCGGTTGAAGCTTAAGCATGGCCGATAAAGGCCGATGCTTGGGCTTTTTTAGGTATATAGTCGACTTTTATTGCCATAGAATCATTTCATATTCCAGTAGTTAAGCTTTATCTAAAGTTTTCCTGGAAACGATTTCACTCTACCGGCTTCGATAGTAAAATAGTCTTATATTATTGAGGTAAGTAATGGGACGGTATCATGCTATGGGCATGGATTAATGGTTATGGAATAAGTAAGGATGTAGAGGGAGTGTCGTTATGATTGATAAAATCATTCGCATCTTTAACATTATAAACGCAATACAAGCGAATCCAGGTATCACTGCAGCCGATTTGGCGCTCAAGTGTGACGTTAACATACGGACGATCTACCGCGATCTCGATACGGTCGCTTTGATCGCTCCTCTGTGGAATGAAAGGCGTGGGACGGGCTACCGGTTTATGGATGAGTTTTTTATGCCCCCGCTTAGCTTCACCGAGCAGGAGGCGCTCGCATTCTCGCTGCTTCCGTCTGTGATAGATCCTGATAAGCTGCCGCACGGGTTTCTGACCGCATACGACAAAGTAATGGGGATGCATCGCCACGAGAAATCGCAGCAGACCCATATTATCGAGGACATTACAAACATTATTCAGATGGGAACTCCGGCATACCGCAAGGAAAGTCCGAATTTCCTGCAGCCAATCATCCAAGCCATATTAGAGCATCGAACGATCCGCACCGTCTACCATACACAGTCGCGCAATGAGACGACCGAGCGTCAGATCGACCCATACTATCTGGTGCCGCGCGACCAGAAGTTTTACCTGATTGGCTATTGCCATTTGAAGCAGGGAATCCGGACGTTCCGGATCAGTCGATTTCAGCAGGTTGAGCTTACGAGTGACACGTTTGATAAGGGTGATTTTAACATTAAGCAATATTTGAAGAATACATGGTCGATCGAAAACGGCGATCGTAACCTAACGTTCAAGGTGCGGTTCAACGCTGAGGTAGCCCGTTATATTGAGGAAGAGGAGTTGTTCGTCCATCCGCGCATGAAGAAATATAAGGACGGCAGCATGACGTTCGAGGTGACAGTGAACAACGAGCGGGAGTTCATGCGTTGGATTCTGCAGTACGGCCCAGCGGCCGAAATCTTGGAGCCGAAGTCAGCAAGAGAAGCGCTGAAGCAGCAGCTTGCGGAATGGAGCAGGGTGTATCAGTAGGTTAGCGGACCGGGCAATCGCGGATAGAACAAGAACGCAGCAAAAGGCAATGAAGCCGAACGCATATTCGCTGACAAGGTGTTGACGTGATGATGGATTATGATAATAGGTAGTGAGAAGATCATGGAGTGAGATGATAGACGCGAAGAAAGGGGGAGATAAGATGGAGGCTGTACAATACGCTGCGATTACAGGATTGAACCATTATTATGGAGCGAGCTTCTTGAAGCCCGGCCTTGCCGTTCAGCTTGTCAAAGATCCGGACAACCCCTACGACGAAGAAGCGATCTCCGTCGAGATCAGTCCAATTGGCAAGATCGGTTACATCGCCAATAGTCCGAATACGGTACCAAGAGGCTGCAAGAGCGCAGGACGAATCTACGATACCTTCGAGCAGCGTACCGGCGGAATCGTTCGATTTGTTTTCAAGGATACGGCTATTATAGAACTATCACCGAATACGAATGAGCCGGACTTCATTTTGTTTGATGTGCTTGCTAAAGGGAAATGGAAGGGGTAGAGAGGGTTTGGTGATGATTGCGTTACGCATCTAAAGCGAGTCAGATAAGATTGTTGAGCTAGGCAAATTTACAGCGCTGACTATGAATGGCGGCTGCAGTTTATGAGGCTAATTGCAGATGTCGAGCAAATTATCCATCCATCAATCGGATAAAACGGTCAGCAGAGGCGACGTAAGCTGCAATCGCACTATTCTGGCTGCTCACGCTAATGATATTTTGCGAACGGCTATCCAAACAGATGAACTCGATAAATCAGATCAGAGGCGGTGCGTGCGGTTGAAGATAGTGGAGTCGAGCAGAGGTAATTTAGAATAAGGATGCGGTTATATATTAGGCTAATTCGTGTTAACATTCTTTATATTATCGCTGATAAGGGTGAGGCGCAGAACACGTTTTAGGGGATAACATATACTAAACTCTACTCATGTCAAGTGTGTGTATCAGAAAGTGACCGGGAATTGTAAGGTGAAGGCTGAAACTCGGCCTCCAGCATTTACTGGATCGTCTCGGCAAAGAGATCCTTCAAAGCGTTCTGCGCATCTTGAGCCGAGATGGACATGCATCTTGGCTACGAGAAGCACGAGGTGAAGAACAAAGCAACGACCAATAGCCGAAACGAGAAAGTTGTAAGACGGTCGTAAGTGAATACGGTGAGCAGGAGATCTCTGTTCCACGCGACCGTAATGGCGAGTTTGAGCCTCTTGTGGTGAAGAAGCATCAGTCCAACGTAACCGGCATTGAGGACCAGATCATTGCGCTTTATGCCAAAGGGGTAACGACACGAGAGATTCAAGATCACCTGAATGGGCTATACGGCATCGACGTTTCAGCTACGCTCATCTCCAATGTCACCAATAAGATCATGCCGCTTATTAAGGAATGGCAGAATCGGCCGCTGCAGAGCGTATATGCGGTTGTCTTTCTCGACGCTATCCACTTCAAAGTGAAGCAAGAGGGTGCCATTGTCAACAAAGCAGCGTACATGGTGATCGGCATTGATCTGGATGGAAATAAGGACGTACTGGGCATGTGGATCGGTGAGAACGAGTCCTCGAAGTTCTGGCTAGGCCAATTCCCCCTCGGGGGAATTCCTAATAAAAGAGTTTACACAAAATTCTTGACAGACCCTCGCTCGGTTGGTGAATTTATTCTCCCTATGTTTGACGTTAAACGCCGATGGATTATCGGCGTTTTCATTTCTAATTAGCAAGAACACCCATTCCCTGACAACCTGTTGTCTTATGGATAGACTAAAGTAATAACCTACATTGGTAGTTTATCTATTTACAACTAGTTCTGTGTTAAACTATCCATGTAACTACTCCCTTAACAGAAGGTGATTATATGCCTGTATACAACAAACTTGTTCGAGATAAAATCCCACAAATCATCGAGAAAGACGGGAAGACCTGCCGTACTCGAATTTTGGATGAGGAAGAATACGTACAGGAACTCCACACGAAACTCCGGGAAGAAACTGCGGAGTATTTGCAAACCAACAACCAACAAGACGCACTCGAAGAACTTGCCGATATGCTGGAAGTAATCAGGGCGCTGGCTGGCGCGCATGGGGCAAGTTGTGAACAGCTTGAAGCGATTCGTATTCAGAAAGCAGAAAAGCGCGGTGGATTTGAGAAGCGTGTGTATCTAATCGATGTCGACGACGAAGCTTAATGTAAAGCTTATAACAGAAAATTTGGCCGATGATCTGATCGCTGGCATGCAGAACGCTTCAGGAATCTACATGATGACTTCCTTCGTCATGCAGTCGGGCGTACGATTGTTGGCTCCACATCTGAAGAGAGCTTTGGATAACGGTGCCGAGGTCAAGGTGCTTGCCGGAGATTATTTATACGTTACGCAACCTGAGGGCCTTCGGGCATTGAAGGAGATAGATGAAAGGCTGGAAGCGCGATTATGGCGAAGCGCCGGAGCGTCATTTCATCCGAAAGCGTATCTGTTCGATTATGACAATGGAGAAGGAGTGTTAATTGTTGGTTCCTCCAACTTCTCGTTGTCTGCGATGCGTATGGGCATGGAATGGAACTTATCGATGAATGCACAGGTTGAGCCGTATACGTTCCAATTGGCTATGGATAAGTTTATGCGCAATTTTTACCACGAATCTACATTGCCTCTCAATGACAGTACAATTAATATTTATGAAGATGAATATGCGTTCTAGCATCAGAGAAATCCAGAGCTGATCCGTCAGATTACGGAGATGGAAGAAGCGGAGTATCGACCATCCGGTACTGGGCAGCTTGAAGTTGAGTCTGTTGATGACACATACGTACAATTGAAGCCAAGACCAGCACAAGTGGCTGCGCTTGAAGAATTGGAGCGAACACTGGAAGAAGAGTACGACAAAGCGATGGTTGTCATGGCGACGGGGTTAGGCAAAACGTATTTAGCAGGTTTTTTCGCGCAGAGGTTTACTCGTGTCCTGTTCATCGCTCATCGTGAGGAAATTTTGTATCAGGCTCAGAAGTCTTTTCAACGTATCATGCCTGATCGTACTTACGGCGTATATAACGGTCAGCATAAAGAAGGCGAGGCGGACTGCGTGTTTGCCTCGATCTATACGCTTGGGAGGAAGAAGCATCGAGAGTCGTTCGAGCCAGATCGATTCGATCTGATTGTGGTTGACGAGTTTCATCATGCTGCGGCAGCATCATATCAGTCTGTGATTGATTACTTTCAGCCCAAATTTCTTCTGGGCATTACAGCGACACCTGATCGAATGGACGGCAAGGATGTCTATGCGATATGCGGCGGAAACGTGGCTTATCAGATTCATTTTATCGAGACGATTCGCCGGGGGTGGTTGTCGCCTTACCGATACTACGGCGTCTATGACGACACAGACTATACGAATATTCGATGGCTGGGCACTCGCTATGACGAGGAGCAACTTGCTGCAGCTCAGTTAAGAAGAAGTCAGGCCTCCAAGATATATGAAGCGTGGTTGAAGCATAAACAGACGCGAACGATTGGGTTCTGTTCTTCAATCAAACAAGCAGATTTCCTAGCGAACTATTTTCTGGAGCAGGGAACGAACGCGATTAGTCTTCATTCCGGAACGGTTGGGATTACGAGGGAAGAGGCTATCCGCCAGATTACAGAGGGCAGTCTGGAAGTGATCTTTACGGTCGATTTGTTTAATGAAGGGATCGATATTCCGAGCGTAGACACGCTGCTTTTTGTCCGGCCGACGGAATCTTTAACTGTATTCACCCAACAGGTTGGCCGCGGCCTTCGCTTAGCAGAACAGAAAACGCACTGCACGATTATCGAACTATCGCAATGCAGATGTGAAACTGAAGCTTTTATCTATGGACGAGGTTGATAGGAGAAGCGGGAAGAAAGGAACCAGTGTACCTACTGCTCCTGCGAATTGCGAGATAAACCTTGAAACTCGCGTTATTAATTTGCTGGATGAGTTAAGTCGCAAACGACTGCCGCATCGTGATCAACTTCTTCGATCATTCCTGGAACTAAAGCATGAATTGGGACGAATTCCTACTTATCTGGAGCTTCACCTTAACGGCAGCACGAATAGTATCGAGTACCGTAATGAATTCGGTTCCTATATCGGCTTTCTACATTGGGCGGATTGCTTAACGGCCAAGGAAGCGGAGATATACTGCAAATATGAAGCATGGCTCCGCGATGTAGAGAAGACCGCTATGACCAAAAGTTATAAAATGATCGTTCTGCACTACATGCTCAAACGCGGCGTGACACGTTGGACGAAGCCGGTATCACCAACTGAGGTTGCTCCATTCTTCCACCGTTATCTGACGGAGAAGGAATATCGTAGACGTATTGATTTCTCGGATCGGGAGTCGCAGCGACTTTGGACTTATGATGAGATTGGCATGAGTCGGCTTATAGCTCAGATGCCGATGACGAAGTGGGGCTCCGTTAAGGGCAGTATGACAGCTTTTGATGGTGAGCGGTTTTCATTAAAGATCGATCCTACGTTGGAGGAGAGCGCCATCTTACATCGATGGACATATGAAATATGTCAGTATCGTTTGCACCTGCATTTTGAGCGGAGAGTCAATAAGCATAAATGACCATTTCATAACCCCTCACAACTATCACGAACGGTATCCATACAACCGAATTGTCTATCGCCAGTGCGACTTGTACCGAGCGAGCGGCCCCCTACCTTTTCTAAGGAGGGGACTGCTCGTTTTTTTTTTGCTGCTGGAACGTTAGTGGTTACGGTATACCTCCTCCAGTCACGTGCATTATGCGGATACAGTGAAGCTAGTCGTATAAGTCAAGTAAACAAACTGTACTAGGCATTGTTTTATCTTTGAAAAAATCAACCTTTTTTACTGTTATTTATTCATTCAATCGTAAATTATTGCTATATTAATATATACAATTAAAGTCCTCGTACTAAAGTCATGTTTGAATATAAATACATATTATGTAAGATGCATAACCCGATCAGTTATAAGTGAATGGGAAGTCGCTGCTCGTTTATGGCAAGCTGGGTACATCGGCCCACCGTTCATGTGGACATTATGATACGTATGGTCATCTTCATGGAGATGATTGCTTGAGGAGGGGCGTAGAGGTATTGCACGGTTGCGCTCAAGCGCATGGCGGCCAGGCTACTAGATATGGCGGGGAGGAATTCGCCCTAATGCTGCCTGTTGGCTCCATCGCAGCGTCCCAGGCTGTACGGCAGGAGCTGCTGTCTAATGCCAAACTGGACGAAGCGGCGGATCTTGTTCAGTATGAGGTGAAGGAGAACGGTTGCAACCGTTAGCGGGTTGGGGTTAGCGCTGTGGGGTTGTCATCCAGGCAGAAGGGCGGTTGCATTGACAGGGAGAATTAGGATTTAATAGGATTATCTTTTATTAATAGATGAGGGATATGAAGGATGACGATCTTACTTCTCTTCGTGACTGTCGTGGCTGCGCTTGCTACCGCAACGGCTGCTGTATTACGCTATTATCCTGCATTCGGAAGGAAACCGGCCAAGGAGCATTTAAGCCGTAATAAGATGTCGGTCAATTATGGCGAGGGTATCTTCGTAAATCAAATTCCAACTTCTTTAAGCATGAATGCACAGGATCTGGCGCCGCTGCTGAAGCAGTACATGAGAGGCATTCGTCAGAGAAAGCCACGACAGCCGCTGCCGATGGCGGATTTCGACGTGAAGAAGATCCGAAGCCGCAATCAACCTGCTGTAACATGGTTCGGTCATTCGGCAGCGCTGCTGGAGCTGGATGGACAGGCGCTGCTGCTCGATCCGATGTTTGGCTTAGCTCCGTCACCGTTCCCGTTCATCGGCAGCAAGCGATACAGCCGATCACTACCGTTCCGAATTGAGCATCTGCCGCGGATTGATGCCGTCATTTTGTCCCACGATCACTACGACCATCTGGACTACGGCTCGATCAAGAAGCTGAAGGACAAGGTTCAGCAGTTCATCGTGCCGCTCGGCGTCGGCAGCCATCTGGAGCGCTGGGGGGTAGAGCCGAACCGGATCAAGCAGCTCGACTGGTGGGATGAATACGATTGTCAAGGAATTAAGCTTGTATGTACGCCGGCGAGACATTTCTCCGGTCGAAGTCTTCATGACCGTAATACGACACTCTGGTGCTCATGGGTGGTGAAGGGCAAGCAGGCAAGCGTCTACTTCAGTGGCGACAGCGGGTACGGGCCTCATTTTGCAGAGATTGGGCAGCGGTTCGGGCCGTTTGATTTCACGCTGATGGAATGTGGTCAATATAATGAGAGCTGGGCAGCGATCCATATGATGCCGGAGCAAACGGTGCAGGCGCATCTTGATGTACGCGGCGGGGTGATGCTTCCGATTCATTGGGCTGCTTTTACGCTGGCGATGCATGCTTGGACAGATCCGATTGAACGGGTGACAAGGCGTGCGAAGGAGCAGGGCGTTAAGGTAGCGACCCCGAGAATAGGTCAGACGGTGCCGATTATTGTAGGCTCAGAAGTAGACGATGAAGCTTATCCGAATGCTGCCTGGTGGAGATAGATGCAGTCTGGGGCGGATGGTGAATATAGCGTAGCCACGATAAAATAGGTTAGCGGCAAATGTGTAATACGTTCCTACGCTCATTCATAGAATGGAATGATGAATAGCGGGGGAGTGGTAATATATATGGAAGAGACGCTTAGAACCTATTATGAGCTGAAGCAGCAGCAGAAGGAGCTAGAGCAGGCGCTTGATGAGCTTCGAGAGGAGATTATCGCCTGGTGCGCGCAGCATGAAGGGGAAGAACGGCTCGCGGGAGGTTATGGTGCGCGGATTGTACAGCAGGATCGGAGAGTGTATGACGATTCCCGCCTATACGAGGCGCTTCCAGAGGCCAGTGTATGGAGGCTGGTCTCTAAAGCCGATCCGGCTAAGGTAGCGAGCTTGGTGAAGCTAAATATGATTTCAGAGGAAGCGTTACGGGGTACATATACAACGAAACGAATTCAATCCCTTCAAGTCCGGAGAATCTGATGAATACGCTGGTGATGCTTGACGGACAAGCTTTTAGGAATGGATAACAATATTATTGCGGGAGACCCAGTTTTTAGATAGAAAAGCCGGGATAGGTGTAAGGGAGGACTGTATTCTTTTGCGGTATATGATGCTGTTCGTCCTCATCCTGCTCGCAGGGTGTGGTCACGATCCAACTAACGATGATACGGATGCAGATAGAAAAATAACGCTGGAGCAATATTATTACTCGGAGTATGAAGAAAGACTGCGGGCACTTCAATTGCAGCTGCAAGCGGACGGATACAAGGTGAGCCTACCGCATTCCTCTGAACATAACGGAGTCATAGAATGGTCGATCTATTCGATGGCGGAAGTGATGGTCCGCGATATTGCTAGTGAAGATGAGAAGGCTCAAAATTATGCGGAGCGGTTCGGCGTTCAATACGACGGGAACGGGTTCCCGTTAGAGTAGCCGGCTGAACAGTCAACTAACGAACAGGGTAGTTTAGAGAATTGAGCTGGAAAGGGGCTCCACTGTGGTGACACCATCTCAATCGGAAGCGGCGTACCAATATGTAAAGCTGCGCACGGATAAGAGGGTCGCATATGTGACGATTCATCGGCCGCCGGTCAACGCGCTGAGCACAGCGGTAATAGCGGAGCTGGCTGCATGTATGGAGCGGTTGGCAGTTGATACGGAAGTAAAAGCGATCGTGCTTACCGGGGAAGGAAAGCTATTCGTTGCCGGTGCGGATATTAAAGAATTTAGTGGAGCATTCGGAGACAAGGAGCAGGGCAGCCTAATGGCTTTGTCCGCCTCACAGACGTTTCAGCGTATCGCGGCAATGACGAAGCCGGTAATTTGTGCCATTAACGGCGGGGCGCTTGGAGGTGGATTGGAGCTGGCGATGTGCTGTCATCTGCGAATCGCAGCTAATGATGCACAGCTGGGGCTGCCAGAGCTGAAGCTAGGCTTAATTCCGGGGTACGGCGGTACGCAGCGGCTGGCACGGCTCGTTGGACAAGCGAAAGCGGTCGAGATGATTCTTATGAGTCGTCCAATCACCGGCAAGGAAGCAGAGCGAATAGGGCTCGTCAATCGGGCAGTGCCGGCTGACGAGCTTCAATCTACAGCAGTGCAATGGGCTGAATATATTGCCAGCGAGCGAAGCTCCGTATCGGTGGCGGCTGCGCTCAAGGCGATATCGCGAGGGTTGGACGTCACATTGGAAGAAGGCTTGCAGCTTGAAGCGGAGCTGTTCGGTGAATTATTTGTAAGCGAGGATATGCGCGAAGGAGTTACGGCGTTCGTAGAGAAACGGAAAGCGGGCTTTCGGGACCGATAGATTTGTCGAGGTATGGGTGCCCATGTCAAATGAAGCTGAGATCGCATCATTTCCTGGGGAATATATAGTGTGAGAATTAAGGAAGAGAAGAGTAATCTCTTCCTTAATTCGTTGTATTACAGTAAGATTATAGTATAAAAATAAAACTAGGTTTCACACAATGGAACAAACAGAGTAGGGAGGTGAAGGGAATGCCAATTGATTTCCACCATGAACGTGTAAGGTTCACCTATGCGGGACGCGATGCCGATCTGTCCTGGCTGATGAAGCTTCAAGAGTGGATAGACGTTCAGGTAGAAGCGGGTGCTTGATATTGGGTGCGGCGGGGGCATCTATTCAAAGGCAATCGCTGGTCTGGGCGCAGCCAGCGTTACGGGGGTCGATTACTCGGACATAAGCCTTGAATCGGCACGCAGCTATTGCTCCGATCTCGACAATGTCGAGTTCACGAAAGGCGATGCTTTGAATACGACGCTGCCTGGCGGACAATTCGATGTTGTATTGGAGCGGGCGCTCATTCATCATCTGCAGCAGAAAGAGCTTCTACCCTGCTTCCAAGAGGCATTCCGGCTGTTAGCCGATGGTGGCATGCTGCTCGTTCAAGACCGAACGCCGGAGGACCGCACTTTGGAAGGAAGTGCGAATCATATTCGCGGCTATTTCTTCGAGAAGTTCCCTTTCCTTACACAGATCGAGACGGAACGTAGACATACGAGCCGCAGCGTGAACGAGGCGCTGACCGCTGCCGGCTTCAGTCATATTGAGACCTTTCAGTTGTGGGAGACGCGGCGTGTGTACAGCAATTTCGAGCAGTTGGCTGACGACCTGATGAAGCGAACCGGCCGTTCGATTTTGCACGACCTTGATGATGCGCAGCTGCAAGAATTAGTGGATTCTATTCGAACGAAGCTGGCTGCGAATGCGGGCCTGATCTTTGAGCAGGATCGCTGGACGGTATGGAAGGCTAGCATATCGCGATAATGTACGACGGCGTCTGTCGGGTGACAGACGCCGTCGGTCGGTTAATAGAACATGCCTTTTTTGAAGGAAGGATAGCGCTTCGGCTTTTTGTATACTTTCTTCAGATCGACTGTTTTCTCTTTCGTGTTGCTGCCGCCGAAAAATGCACTTTGTCCGCCAAATTTCGCATCGGAGATCACTTTAATAATTTGGCCGCTGCTGGTTGCATATTGGATGACGAGGTTCCCTTTGACGATTGTAATAATGTTGACCGTTGATCCTTTCTTGTTCTTGCGCGATTGCTTGGCCCAATATTGTTCCATTACCGACTCTCCTTTATAGTTTGGATACTCTCAATATATGAATCTATGACAAAATGCGAGTATGCGTATGACCGCAGGCACTCCACCAAATGATGAATAGGGACCAATTCCGTGCCGCGCTATTGACATCATTTTTTGGCTTGTGATATATAGAAAGAAGTGCTGGCACTCTCATGGAGTGAGTGCTAATAATAAACGTAAGAAGTTGGAAGGAAGGAGATTGGTTCATGACGAAAACAGCGTTCAAAGCCGAATCGAAGCGGCTGCTCGAAATGATGATCAACTCGATCTATACGCAGCGCGAGATCTTTTTGCGGGAGCTTATCTCTAACGCTAGCGATGCGATCGACAAAATTTATTACAAAGCGCTGACGGACGACAAGCTCGTATTTAATAAGGATGACTATTTTATTAAAATAACGGCGGACAAAGCTGCTCGTACGCTCACGATTACTGATACCGGTATCGGGATGACGCGGGAGGAGCTCGAGAACAACCTCGGTACGATCGCCAAGAGCGGCTCGCTTGCGTTCAAGCAGGAGAACGAGGCGAAGGACGGACATAACATTATCGGCCAATTCGGTGTAGGCTTCTATTCGGCCTTCATGGTTGCGGACGTCGTAACGGTGGTCAGCCGTGCGCTCGGCAGCGACGAAGCGTACAAGTGGGAATCGGAAGGCGCGGACGGCTACACGATTACGCCTTGCGAGAAAGCGACGGTCGGCACCGAGATTACGATGAAGATTAAGCCGAATACGGAGGACGACCAGTACGACGAATTTCTGGAGCCATACCGGCTGAAGGCAATCGTGAAGAAATATTCCGACTTCATTCGCTATCCGATCAAAATGGATTTCACAACGTCCCGTCCGAAGGAAGGGGCGGATAATGAATTCGAGGAAATCGTCGAAGAGCAGACGGTTAACAGCATGATTCCGATCTGGCGGAAGAATAAGAGTGAGCTGACGAATGAAGATTACGAGAACTTCTATTTCGAGAAACGTTACGGCTTCGACAAGCCGATTAAACATATTCATATTAGCGCCGATGGCGCCGTAGTCTACAATGCGATTCTGTTCATTCCGGAGCGTACGCCGTTCGATTACTATACGAAGGAATACGAGAAAGGCCTGGAGCTCTATTCTAACGGCGTTCTCATTATGGATAAATGCGCGGACCTGCTGCCGGACTATTTCAGCTTCGTCAAAGGGATGGTCGATTCCGAGGATCTGTCGCTCAATATTTCCCGCGAGCTGCTGCAGCATGACCGTCAGCTGAAGCTGATTGCGAAAAATATTAAGAACAAGATTAAGAGCCAGCTGCTTAGCTTGGTTAAGGACGAGCGCGAGAAATACGAGAAGTTCTTCCAGTCGTTCGGCCGTCAGCTGAAGTTCGGCGTATATAACGATTTTGGCGCGAATAAGGACGATCTACAGGATCTTCTCCTATTCTACTCCTCGAAGGAGAAGAAGCTGGTTACGCTCGATGAATATGTGTCGAGAATGCCGGAAGATCAGAAGTATATTTACTATGCGACCGGCGATTCGATCGAGCGAATCGAGAAGCTGCCGCAGACGGAGCTTGTGGCGGACAAGGGTTATGAAATTTTGTACTTCACCGACGATATTGACGAGTTCGCAATTAAGGCGCTGAACAGCTATAAGGAGAAATCGTTCAAGTCGGTATCGAGCGGCGATCTTGGCATCGAGTCGGACACGGACGACAAAGCGGACGATGCGGAGGAGAGCAAGGATCTGTTCGAGCAGATGGGGACGATTCTCGCCGGTCAAGTGAAGAAGGTCAAAGCGTCCAAACGGCTGAAGTCGCATCCGGTCTGCTTGTCGGCTGAAGGCGAAGTGTCGATTGAGATGGAGAAAATTTTAAAAGCGATGCCGAACGGCGCCGATGTGCAGGCGGATAAGGTACTGGAGATCAACGTCAACCATGAGGTTTATCAGACGCTGAAGGCGGCACACGCATCCGATCCCGAGAAGCTGAAGCTGTACACGAATCTGCTGTACAACCAAGCGCTTCTAATTGAAGGGCTGCCGATCCAAGATCCGGTCGCGTTCACGAACGATATTTGCAAAGTAATGGTGTAATGAAATACGAGCCGATGTCCTGATGTGAAGGGGCATCGGCTTTTTGGGCTGCAAATATGCTATTATCGTAATCATACGAATGATTGACGAATTGGGAGGGACGGTCGATGACGAAGGCTCGGATCGTAATGTTCGTCGGTCCTGCAGGGGCCGGCAAGACAACGCTGGCGAAGGCTCTGGCTCGACGCTGCAGAATGGCGGTGCTCGATATGGATACGCTGCTTCGTCCGGCAGCGGAAGCGATCATGAATCAGGCGGGGCTTGACCCGAGCGACCGTGATTCGTCTGAATATAAGCGGTTATGTCGTGATCTCGGTTATCGGATTACGATGGATGCCGCGCTTGAGAATGCAGCAAGCGGCGTCGATGCGGTCGTGATCGGCCCTTTTACGAAAGAGCTGGACGATCCAGATTGGATCGGTCGGGAGCTGTCACGGATCGAAGGACAAACGGGAGAAGACGGTGTCTTGGTGAAGGCTGTCTTCGTCTATTTGCCGAGCGAGCAGCATTATTATGAACGGATCGTTCAGCGCGGCTCGGAGCTGGACCAATGGAAGCTGGACCATTGGGAAGCGTTCCGCGCAGCGCTTGTCCGCCGGGATGTGCGCTGGAGGCTGCCCGAGGGCTCTATTCTTTATTTCGATAATTCGGAAGAGATGACGGACGCAGCGATAGATCGGCTGGAGCGGTTCGTGTTCGGGGAGGAAGCTGGAGACGGACCTAGTCCGATGCAGGAAGGACAGCGACCATGAGTATGCAGTTATCGCATCAAGAAATTCAGCGGCTGTGTGGTGTTACTTCGTACCGCAAGGGTGAGAAGTATCGGCGAAGCGGCAAAGTGCTGTTCACGCATGCCGATTCGCGGCTTCCTCTATATAAAGCTACGGTTCAAGTAAACGGCGGCTTCGATGTCATCGTTAAGCGGAACGAGGAAGGTAAGACGGCGGCACAATGCACCTGTCCTGCACTGTCCTCTTACGATAGCTATTGCAGTCATGTCGCGGCTGTATTGCTCGAAATTTTGCTGCATGAAGCGGATGTGTCAATGGGGCCGCCGAAGCAGAGCGGGGCAGGTAAGGGGAATGTTGAAATTGCAGCGGAGAAGGAATCAGCGGTCAGCAGGGAGGCTGACTCGGCAGCGATTGCAGCCGTCGAAGAGGAGCAGCTGACCAGCGCGGTACTTGCGCTGTTCGGCGGCAAGCCGCGGCGGCCAAGTGGAACCAGGACGCAGTTCGATACGAGGGAGCCGCTTGAAGCCTCATTCATCGTGACCCCGCAGCAGCATCGCGGGGGGCTTATGTTCGGCATCGAGCTGAAGGTTGGGCCGCAGCCGAACAAGCTGTACGTCGTGCCGAAGCTGTACAGCTTGTTGGATGCAGTAGAGCGGCGGGAAACGTATTCGTTCTCGAAATATTTTACGTACGACCCTGAGCAGTACCGGTTTCCACAGCGGACCGATGCGGTTATCCAGGAGCTGATTCGCCTCGGCGGCAGCGATCGGATACACGCGAACACGATGGAAGCAGGTTATATGCCTAATAGAGATAGAGCTCCCATGTCTGCGAACGACCGGATCATGCTCATTACGCCGGCAGGATGGGAGACGCTGCTGCCTAAGCTGGTCGAAACGCCGGATGTCCAGCTGATCGTCCACAGTATCGCCTATAACGGATTGGAGCTTACCGACGAACCGCTGCCGCTGCGATTTACATTTGAGGAAGAAGCGGTCGAGAATGTTTACCGGCGCCGTCGGACTCACCCGACGGGCTCTTCTCCTGATATGCCATTCTTCCATCTCCACGTCGAAGGCTTGGATGCTGTGACGGTGATGGACGCTTATAGCTTTGCGATTATTGAAGGCAAGCTGCATAAGCTGACCGAGACGCAGAGCAAGCAGCTTGCCCAGCTGCAATCGTTGCTTGGCCGGACGAACGGCAGTCGGTTTCGCATATCCCCCTCGCAGATGGAAGCGTTCATGGAGCGTGTCGTGCCGGGGCTTATGAAGCTGGGGGGCGTCCATATTGCCACTAGCGTGTCGGAGAAGGTCGTGCATACGCCGCTGAAGGCGAAGCTTTATCTTGATCGGGTTCACGATCGGCTGCTTGCGGCGCTCGAATTTCATTACGGAGATATCGTCATCTCGCCGCTTGAAGGAGCGGAGCAGCGGAATGGCCATCAGCGGATTATTATGCGTGACGGGGAACGCGAGCAGCGGATTCTTGAGCTGATGGGTCAGGCTGATTTTATGGCTACCGAGGGCGGCTATATGATGAGCGGTGACGATGCGGAATACGAGTTCCTCTATCATATCGTCCCTGAGCTGGAAAAGCTGCTGGACGTCTATGCGACGTCCGCCGTGAAGACGAGAATCGCAGTCGGCGTCGGAGCGCCGACCGTGAAGGCAGACGTCGATGTTCGGACCGATTGGCTGGAATTTAGGTTCGAGCTCGATGGCATTCCCGAGCGGGACATTAAGAAGGTGCTGCAGGCCATCGAGGAGAAAAGACGGTACTACCGTCTGCCCGATGGCTCGCTTGCACCGCTGGAAGGTGAGGAGTTCGCGGAGATCGCTCGTCTGATGAATCTGCTGGGCGTTCGGTATTCCGAGCTGATCGATGCCCGTATCCGAGTTCCGTCCGTGCGCAGCCTCCGCTTGCTCGATATCGATGTGGAGGGACGGGCGGTGAAGCTCGGCCGTTCGCTGCGGCAGCTGCTCTACAATATGCGCCACCCCGACAGCTTGAACTTCCCGGTACCGGAGGAGCTGACGGCAGTCTTAAGAGACTATCAGACGATCGGCTATCAATGGATGCGGACGCTTGCCCACTACCGGTTCGGCGGCATTCTGGCAGACGACATGGGTCTAGGCAAAACGGTTCAGAGCATCGCGTTCCTGCTATCGATGCTGCCTGAAATAAGAGAGCAGCGTCTGCCGTCGCTCATTGTCTGCCCTGCATCGCTTATGTACAATTGGCAGCAGGAGCTGCACCGGTTCGCGCCTTCGATTCGTGCGGTGATTGCAGCCGGCACCAAGCCGGAGCGCGAGCGGAATATGCTTTCGCCGGAAGCGGATGTCATTATCACCTCGTATCCCATTCTTCGGCGGGACGCGAAGCTGTATGCACCGCTTGCGTTCCATACGTTGATCTTGGACGAAGCGCAGTACATTAAGAACTACACGACGCAGACGGCGCAGGCCGTAAAGCAGCTTCAGGCCAAATACCGATTCGGGTTAACGGGTACTCCGATCGAGAACCGGCTTGAGGAGCTGTGGTCGATCTACAACGCGGTCTTTCCGGCGCTGTTCCCGAGTCGCCAGCGGTTCCACGAGCTGACGCGAGAGAGCGTAGCGAAGCGGACGCGCCCTTTTCTGCTGCGCAGGCTGAAGAAGGACGTGCTCAAGGAGCTGCCGGATAAGATCGAGACGCTGCAATCGTCCGAGCTGCTGCCGGAGCAGAAGAAGCTCTATGCGGCTTATCTGGCTCAACTGCGCATGGAGACGCTGAAGCATCTCGACGATCGGGAGCTGGACCGCAACCGGATTAAAATTTTGGCTGGCATTACCCGCCTTCGCCAAATCTGCTGTCATCCCGCTCTGTTCGTCGAGGGCTACAGAGGCAGCTCGGCTAAGCTGGAGCAGCTGCTCGACATTGTTGAGGACTGCCGCAATGCAGGCAAGCGAATGCTCGTCTTCTCGCAATTTACTGGTATGCTGGAGCTTATTCGGCGTGAGCTGGGCGTTCGAGGCGTACCGCTCTTCTACCTGGATGGCAGCACGCCGCCGCAGGAGCGGGCGGAGCTGTGTGCTCGATTCAATCGGGGGGAGAAGGAGCTGTTTCTAATCTCGATGAAGGCCGGGGGGACGGGGCTTAATCTGACCGGCGCGGACACCGTTATTTTGTACGATTTATGGTGGAATCCGGCCGTCGAGCAGCAAGCGACCGACCGTGCGCACCGGATCGGGCAGAGGAACGTCGTTCAAGTGATCCGTCTTGCCGCACGAGGCACGGTCGAGGACAAAATGTACGAGCTTCAGCAGCGCAAAATGCAGCTAATCGACGAAGTGATTCAGCCGGGCGAACAGCCGCTTAGCTCGATGACGGAAGAGGATATACGGGAAATTTTGCAGCTTTAAGATCGCTTTACAATTTGCTGCTGGCCCGGCTATACATACGAAGAGCCCAGACAACATGATCTGGGCTCTTCGTATGTGATCGGTATTATCCCGTTGCTAGTATGTATGGTGTTGCTGCGGCTTTGTTCAAAAGGACGGAGGCGTCCTGTATTTCAATTTCGTCTGCGGTATAAATATTGAGTGCTAAATTTCGTTCCAACTCAAGCCCAGTACAGTTGGATATGTCCACCCCTTTAGAGCGGACTCGTGTAAGCTCTACTCGATACGTGATCGACGACTTCTTGTCCCACAAAATATGATCGAACCGTTCTTTGCCGGCACGTTCTTGTTTCAGGCTCTGTACGATTCGGCTGAAGCTGCTGTTGCAACCAAGCGTCAATTGAAAAACGACAAGCTCCTTACGATCGTTGTCTGCTTGCCGCTCCAATACCGGTCGGAACTCCGAAGACAGCAATTCAACGAGATGGCTTGTCGTTCTCCATAATAAGTCGGTCGGTGATTTAGTAGGCGTCTTGACGAGAAGGGGCTCGAACAAGTATCGGTTCTATAGGTCTTTGTCGAGATTTACTAGCTGGCAACGACTGTATTTCGCCTTCTTCTTCTCTCTTTCGAGCGAAAAGGTTTTGCCGATTGCTGGAGGACCGAAGAATACTACAGCTCTTGCCAATCTAAATCCCTCCTGATAGCTCGGCGAACCTCTTCAAATGTTGTATCGAGCGGTTCAAACAGATGATCCAGCGTATGAAGGTTAAGTGCTTTGTAGTCGATGCTGAGCACCATATGGCCCACGCTGTGAGCAAGCATGCCGATCATATATTCCTTTGTTTCGCCTTGATAGTTCCGGTTAATACGCTCCAATTCCTCTTGGATGTAGCGCGAAACGGCCTCCAGATCACGGGTGAGTGCATCCGGCTCGATCGACGCTTTGTTCGCTGTCATTTTCCGCTTTCCTTGACGCGTTGGCGATTGGCAGCTATCGTCGCCCTCTTCGCTAGAACAGCTTGTGCGCCATCATCTCTTCTTGACACTCTTTCTTTGAAGAAGGCTCGTCCGCCTATTACCGGGTTACGAATCGTTGCAACGTGATGTACGACGTCGTTACTATCACGGTAGTAGATTCCGTAGTTGGAATTTGTATGAACATGAAATTTTAGAATGTCGTCTTCTCGCAGTTCGCCGTTCGACGGTCTGTTTATCGTTTTTTTGCGTACGGTCATTCCAATCACTCCTATTTGCCGTCATGACGATTACCTCTGGAGGTATGATCGATGATCGGAAATTGTGGAAACTGTACTTACCTCATTATACTTCATTTTATATAAAATGTAATCTAGAGTCATACTTGGAATCGTTCCTATCCCGACTCCCACGAGTTCTCTGCTTCTATTGCTGTGCAAGTTTGCTATAATAATAGGATGACAAATAGAATTGAGCATGATTATGGAATGGGGCTTTCTCATTGAAAACATTCAAGAAGGTATATATCGAGATTACGAGCATATGCAATCTCGCCTGCACATTTTGTCCGCCGACGGCCCGCGCCAAAGGGTTCATCAAGCTGGACACGTTCAATCATGTGCTGGATCAGATTAAACCTCATACGAACCATATTTATTTGCATGTGAAAGGCGAGCCGCTCCTACATCCGAAGATCGACGAGCTGCTAGATGCCGCTCATGACAAAGGCTTCAAGGTTAACATTACGACGAACGGCACGCTCATTACGAAAAATAAACCGAAGCTGCTCGGCAAGCCGGCGCTTCGTCAGATGAATTTCTCGCTGCACAGCTTCGATGGTCACATCGGCTCGGAGAATCGTGACGGCTATCTTGCCGAGATATTGGCGTTCGTCCGGGAAGCATCAGCGTATAACGTTCTGTTCTCGTTCCGCTTATGGAATCTAACGCAGGACAATTTGACGAACGCCGAGCGCCAGCGCAACCGCGAGACGCTTTCGATTCTGGAGCGGGAATTTAATCTCGATTACAAGATCGAGGAGAAGGTTGAGCCAGGCAAAGGAATCCGGCTAGCGAGCAATGTGTACATTAACCAAGATTACGAGTTCCAATGGCCAAGTCTCGATGCGCCTGAGGACGATGGCCGCGGCTTCTGCCACGCGCTGCGCACCCAGGCGGCCGTGCTGGTCGATGGAACGGTCGTACCTTGCTGCTTGGACGGCGAAGGCGTTATCAATCTTGGCAACATCCACGAGACGTCGTTCTCCGAGATTATCGAAGGGGAGCGCGCGAACAATTTATACTACGGCTTCTCCCGCCGTGAGGCGGTAGAAGAGCTGTGCCGCCGCTGCGGCTACCGTCAGCGGTTCGGCGCTTAGCGCTCAGACCCCATAACACAAAGACATCCGGCTTCCGGATGTCTTTGTGTTATGTAGGCTTGTTATTCTGTTGAGTTCATGAGCCTTCGTCATTCAGGAAGTTGACGAGCATCGGCTTTAGCGCGTTTCCATAGTTTCGGCACAGCAGTGATGACGTCTCGGTCCGTGCGTATTCCTCTTCCCTAACCAGAGGAGAATTTAAGAAGCTTTGACCTTGCGGATGCACCTCATTTTGTAAATACATGGTGAATCAACCAATCCCGTTTAGGCAATATTACGGTTGTACAGGAGGGGGTTCGTGTTGGCTTTTACACAAGAGGAGAGAATTACGCTTCACGGCTTCAACAATTTGACGAAATCGCTTAGCTTCAACATGTACGATATTTGCTACACGAAGACGAAGGAGGAACGGGAAGCTTATATCGAATATATTGACGAGCAGTACAATTCCGATCGTCTAACCCATATTTTAAGTACAGTGGCTGAAATTATCGGTGCGCATGTGCTGAACATAGCGAAGCAGGACTACGTACCGCAGGGTGCGAGCGTGACGCTGCTCGTATCGGAGGGGCCGGTCGTCGAGGTGCCGAGCGAATCGTTCGAGGAGTCGCCGGGTCCTCTGCCCGACAGCGTCGTGATGCAGCTGGACAAAAGCCATATTACGGTGCATACCTATCCGGAATATCATCCAAGCGAAGGCATTAGTACGTTTCGAGCCGACATCGATGTCTCGACCTGCGGAGAAATTTCGCCGCTCAAGGCGCTTAACTATTTGATCCATTCGTTCGAAACCGACGTCATGACGATCGATTACCGGGTGCGCGGGTTCACGCGGGATATTACAGGCAGCAAACTGTTCATTGATCACGATATTAACTCGATTCAGAACTACATCCCTGACGAGATTATCGATCAGTATGACATGATTGACGTTAACGTGTATCAGGAGAACATTTTTCATACGAAGTGCAAGCTGCATAAGTTCGATCTCAACAATTATTTATTCGGCTATACGAAGGATAAGCTGAGCGAGCAGGAGCAGGAGAACATTACGCGGCGCTTGAAGATGGAGATGGATGAAATATTCTATGGAAAACCATTAAAGTCAATTAAGTAAGAGCGTTGAGGGTGTAGTGTTGTCATGAGACGTAGACATCCTTGTGAGTCTAAAAATCAAGGTGTATGATTAGAACAGAAACAAGAGAGGTGCGCCTCACTTCTCCCGATACAACTTGTGGGTGGGAAACCTCCAAGCAAAGAAGCATCAGAAGATAACCCGTTACCCTTGGCGCGAACCTGGGCGGGTTATTTTCGTTTAAGTAAGTGAGTAAAGCCAGCAGAAAGATGCCTAGCATAATCACTTCTTGCAACGAAAATTTCATGGCCTCACCTCCTTCCCGGAGGCAGCCTATCCCACCCAAATCCGTTGTATATGAGTATTATAGCAAACCGTTATCTTCCTAGAAATGGGGATTAAGCATTCGTCAATTTAAGCCTTCGGATGATTAGCAGATGCTAGAGCCGAAGGCTTTCTTGTATATTTTGGAGGATAGTGGAACTTTTCTGCGAACTAGTCTATATAGAGACAAAGAGTTGAACAGCCAGATCGTTCAACGCTATGGGTGAGGGATTGATGAGCTTTTATTATTTGAAGGAGGCTGTACGACGCTATGATTGCGATTGATTTGACGAATAGAACGGCTCTCGTAACCGGAGCGACAGGCGAGCTGGGTCGTGTGATGGCACGGACGCTTGCGAAGAGCGGAGCAGATATCATTATTCATTATTTCAGCAGCGAGTCGAAAGCTCGGGAGTTGAAGGAAGAGATTGAGCAGATTGGGCGACAGGCGTATATCGTGCAGGCAGATATGTCGAAGCTGGAATCCGTCCAGCAGATGAAGCTGAAGCTGGAGGCGGAGTTCCGGCTGCCAACGATCGTCGTAGCTAATGCTGTCTCTTCATATAAATGGACTTCCGTATTGGAGCAGGACGTAAATGATTATGTGGATCAATTCAACACGACGGTCATGCAGCTTGTCCACGCGGCTAAGGCTTTTGTTCCGCATATGATCGAGCAGCGCGCTGGACGACTAATTGCAATTAATACGGAATGCGTTATGCAAAATTTCCCCACGCAATCCGCTTATGTTGCAGGTAAACGGGGGATGGACGGCGTATGCCGCGTATTAGCGAAAGAAATCGGCGAGCATCAAATTACGGTGAACCAAGTAGCGCCAGGGTGGACGATCAGCGAGCGCGACCGCAAGAACGGCACTGAAGAAAGTGTGGACTACAGCAGCAGCGTGCCGCTTCGCCGCCGGGGAACGGATCAGGAAATCGCGAACGTCGTCGCATTTCTCGCATCCGATCTTGCCAGCTACATAACCGGTGCGTATGTGCCGGTATCAGGCGGTAACGTCATGCCGACAATCTAATCGATTATTGAAATATGCTCAGACGCTGGTTATAACTTAATTATGCGCTGAGCTTTATTTTTTGCTAGTTGTTATGGAGCCATTTCATCCGATCACTCGGTACGGATTATCCAGAATGCGCTGTGCACGGTTATTCAATGCCCGATTGTCTTTAAGGCCGAATCTCGGGACAGCTTGGTGCATAAGCTGTCGGTTTCCGAGATAGGTCATAAATGTTATTATCCATTATCATTAACGTTTATTAATGTTGAATATGCTTAACGAAGCGGTTATTCTAGCGAAAGTCTAATGAAATCAGTCTTCAGCGGCAGTTTGATATCCCCGTTTCAAAAAGAAAATCAATAAAGTTTATAAAAAACAGTTGCATTATGTTTGATTCCTATGGTATATTCTAATTCCGGCCGAGATGAACGAGTCGGGCGGGCTTGAAGAGAACAAGTGCAGGAATAACAAATTCCGAACTTGAGAAAATAAAGCTTGCACAACAGATTGTTATGTGATAAGATAATGATCGTTGTCGAAAG
>NZ_BIML01000040.1 GCF_004001065.1 Paenibacillus xylaniclasticus | reverse complement strand
CCATTCTCTAATATTTCAATCCACGCACTCCGCATGGAGTGCGACGCCATACTTCCAGGCATAAATGCCGCCAAATAGCAATTTCAATCCACGCACTCCGCATGGAGTGCGACTATACACGACGTATCAAGAGGCACACAAAGCAGCCATTTCAATCCACGCACTCCGCATGGAGTGCGACATTAAATGGTGGAGTACGCGAGGTTATCCGGTGGATTTCAATCCACGCACTCCGCATGGAGTGCGACCACCACTTAACTGGAGGTAATGGGGATGCAAGGAATTTCAATCCACGCACTCCGCATGGAGTGCGACAGTGGCGATAGAGAGCGATACGACCTGCTGGTATAAATTTCAATCCACGCACTCCGCATGGAGTGCGACGCCGGAACACTTACGACGACGACGGCCGCTTGCAATTTCAATCCACGCACTCCGCATGGAGTGCGACCCTTTATGTTTTGGTTGAGTGTGTCGCAAATCATCTATTTCAATCCACGCACTCCGCATGGAGTGCGACAGCGGCCTTGCATGACTTAAGGCGCGTCAACGCTATTTCAATCCACGCACTCCGCATGGAGTGCGACGACAAATACATCTTTTTTTTTTAAAATTGTAGTCATTTCAATCCACGCACTCCGCATGGAGTGCGACATGAAGAATTTGCAGATGGTATTGATGATGTAGAATTTCAATCCACGCACTCCGCATGGAGTGCGACAGCGAAATTAGGAATGATTGATCGCCTAGCGAGATAAATCATTCCTAGCCCCTTAATTACCTATCGAATCAAAATATAGATCAACAGTTGACTTCGTTTGAAAAGCAAACGAACCAAATCATTTCGACAAAATTCGCGGTGCGAATCCCCTAGAAAAATTATGGGAGCTTCACATTCGCACTTAAAAATCATAGCAAAGACAGTATTGATAATAGCACGCTTTCCAGCAGTACTCGATTAGTTAATGCCTATGTTTCATACTACACTGATATCTACTTATCGTTCAATCACTCTCACGCTTGATGGGATCGCTTCCCTATTAATCGAAATGATATAATCACCATATGTCCGTGCAGGTTTGCCTGGATCTTTGAGTTCAGCCGTAACAGCATCGAACAGAGGCTGTACAGCGATATCCCCCATCTTGGAAGAATGCTCGAATATTATGAGCTTACGGGTACCCATTAAACCGCGTGCAGCTGATCGATCATGCTCGAACATGTTCGTAATCGATTCCCATAACAATTCCAAATCGGTTTCCGTAAATCCAGTCTGATTTGCTAACGGTGCAGATACAAATCCGTGCGTGCGATATAAAGCATAAGGCACCGTAAACTTTCTTCCCATTGTACGATTTTCTCCACCTTGCTTTTCTGCCTCTGCCTCCGTTGCTACGGCCATTCGGGTAATACTATGTTCTAGCGATACGATAGGATCAATCGACCTAGCAAAGGTAAGCTGTACAGGTCCTCGCACCTGACCGGCATTCGGACCTGTAGACAATACAGCACCAAATGTACGAATATCATAGAAATTGTGGCACATAAATTGTCTTGCGCGATCAATCTCTTTGCCTTGTCCTTGTCCGATTTTATTTCGTTTTTTTCCATCTGCAGGATCGATCGGCTTTTCATTCAAATCAATCTCCAAACTTTGATACGCTTGTTCGATTTCCTGATTTAGTATCGATTTTTCTCTTATGAAAATCGAATACGGCGACTGATTTTCCATTTTCAGACTGACATAATTGCGAATTTTCCTTTTCAAGCTAACATCCGTGACTAGCCCATGTCCTGTCTCAGGATCAATTCGCGGCAAGTTGCCAGCATCTGGATCACCATTAGGATTACCGTCCTGTACGTCAAAGAACAGAACAAAATCATATCTTCTCATCAGAGCTTCACTCATATTATTCTACCTCCTCTTCACTATTAACACTGTTAAGTGTCTCTACCTTTCGGCTCTTAAACAGATCCTGTCGTTGATGGTAGTACCCTACGGCGAACATGCCTTGCTCTTGCAGATTTAGATGAGCTGGGAACTTATTTACATTTCCCATCACTTCCGCAAGTAATTTTTCGAAATAAATTACACGACCTGTATGATCGAGTTTAGCCAAATGATGATTTTTCAAGCGGAGAAGATTTGGAAACACCGTTACCGGCGTTGTACATGCACCACCATAATATCTTTCTCGAATCGTAGCGTTAATGCCCGGATTGGCCTCTTCTTGAATTTTCTCCAATACCGCAAATAAACTGCCCAAATGATAGCCAATGGACGTTTGATTGGTGTCCAATGCTTGTCCTACCTCCTTATAACTTTGATTAGGATAGTACCGCAAATATCGATTAAGGTATGCTTTGATCAAAGCTGCTCGAACAGGCTTCACACGATTTTCCGTATCGCTTCGAATGCGGCGCAGTACTGCCTGGAGTAACGTTGTCGGATAGGGCGTACCTTCTAAGATTGCTCTCATGAATTCCCCTGCTAGATTGGGAGGTATATTTTCACTCTTATCCAGAACAGCTATATTAACTAGAATACGCCAGAGTGAATAATACTCCGGTTCATTCGCAGGCTTGACGATCGAGAAGTCTTCGAAATATTGCCTAATACGGGCAGCGAATTCGGATACCGTTCCCGTCTGCCATAACCGGATGGAAACGCGTGCGATATTCGGAGATAGACCAGCTATGTAGAACCGTGTCCGGCTGCTGTCCTCCACATATGCCCCTGAATGTATCGAGTGAAATAAGGCTTTAATCTTCTCGACTCCCTCGTCGGGATTATCCTTTGGCGGTTCCTCGAACAAAGCAGCAAATTCGGACTCGAACGCAGTTTCTTTCTCCGACCAAAATACTAACGTCATGTCGCCAACGATTATACGTTGCTTAGATTCAAGCAGCATGTTCAGAGCTTTCGTATATTCAGCAGCTGCCTTCTTACTGACGGGCGCATTCAGACTTTGTTTTTTGCCATACGAGGTAAACACCTCTCCGTTAAAGCTTACGATGCTACCTCCGGATGACTGCGCACCTTTCACACCTTTAACAACCGGATGTGTGACGGCAATCGCTACATCTGTCTCACCTGTTATTAAACAGGTTGCCAATACGGACTCATCCTCTCCGCTTTCCTCACGCTCCAACGCCGAAGCAACGCTCGGAGATTGGAAAACAATTGGATACGGCGTCTCTTTGACGTTGAAGCTTACTTTAACGCTGCCAGCCCGTAGCAGTTCTCCATACTCCGGATGCCCCAATGCCAGCATAAAATGATTGCGATCAGCTAAACCATGCTGCAGAAAAGTGCGTACTGCCTTAACGCCGGCATCATCAGTTGCCCCAAGCCATTCATCAATAGCCTCGATCATGCTTTGCAGATGCAAATCGCCTTTTGACCCCAAACCAAAAACGAATTTAGCGTTATCCCACAGCAAGTTGGCGTCTTTTCCGCTGTTTGAATGCTTCAGCGCTTGATTACCGATATTGGGGAGTCGGAATGCTTTAGACTTTTTTTTCTTTCCTTCTCCTTCCCTCAAATCTGAAATATCACAAAGTCGACCCTCCTGATCTAATTCAAGCAGAAAATCAATCCCACCCTCAATCCAGCCGTCTGTGGCAATTTCGCCGTTTGCCGCTTTACGATCGTAATACTCCTTTAAACGAAGTAGAATCATCCTCTCACCTCAATTTGCCGGCGATCGGTGTTCACAATGCCATTGTTCATATAGGCTCGGAAAAATAACGGTGTTGGGTCTTCAGGATTGTGCTCATAGTTCATATCATAAAGCATAAACCCTAAATCCCTCGTCTCAGAAATCGGCTGTGCCGACTCTAGTTCTGGATTTCTGATCAACCGAAAATCGCAAGCAAACTCTCGGCAGCCTAGATACGGTCGGTGAAAGCACTGTCCCTTCCGCGCCCTTCGCTCGAACATTGCAGCATACTTGGCTTCATTCTCATCTAATCTTACAATGTCTGCACGTTCTTGCTCGTCAGCCCAATACTCGATTTCGTATGGACGATTGGCTGCTCTCTCCACAGGGGGAATAAATTCAAAATAGCCATGAATTCGATAACGGGTATTTTTTAAAAAAAGCCCTGCACGTTGAATTCTTTCACTTACCGCTATGCCCATAGGCGGACCAGGCAAGCCCGACATTTGTTTAGTTGTCGGCAGAGAGGCCTTTCTATCAAGTTCATTTCTGCGTATGCTAATCCACTTAATCGGATTCAATACCTCAATCTTTGTAATATGCCAGCGTATCGCGGGCTTCCAAAGAATCGCTTCGAATATCGCCCTCGCAGCTGATGGCGTCATAACGTCATAGCTCACCCGTTCCGCTTTCATTTCCGGACGAGTGAAGCAGGCGTATTCTCCCCATACTTCCAAGCACCAACCTCGCAAAGGAACCCCTCCTCGATGTTTACATTGAATCATATGGTTCGATCAACAATCCTAAATCTTCGGAGTAGTAATCTTCTGATGTTAGAACAAAAACATCAGATCCGATATCTTCAATTACTCCTTGTCTCTTTAACGATTCGAATTCCTGCTTATACACGGTCACCATATAGCGTTGAAGACGTCGCATAATCTGTCGATCAGGACCGTTCAATCTCAATTGATCCAGCAATGCTTGTCCGTCACGATACGGAACCAAGATTGTAACTTGATTCGCGTTATCAATAAACTGAAATTGCTCTGCCGCTCTTCTAAAATAGATGCTGCACTCCTTCGGGTCATGAAGCTTCGGATCGAGCAACCGAACGATACCTTTCTCATCCAACGAATGAACTCGCCAGAATAATTGTTCAAAGTAACGCTCGAAGATTTTAGGATTCGTTACCGCTTCAGTCACAGTCGTAGACAAAATACTTTTTGTCGTATCTGCAGCTTTTCGTAAAATTCCTACCGGGGGCAGGCGTGGCGGATGAAATACGACAACATGACCAGGCTCGGGCGATAGTCTGCCATTACGATTACAACGGCCGGCTGCCTGCATGATGGAATCCAAACCTGCGAAAGCCCGATAAACAACCGGGAAATCCAAATCGACGCCCGCTTCCACCAATTGCGTGCTGACGACTCTTACAGGCAGGTAAGTTTTGTTCGAATAATTATCTTCAAGCTTCTCCTTAATCTCTCGGATTTTGTCGCTGCGATGCTGACCACACATTAAGCTCGATAAATGATAGGTGCCCGCAGGCATATGCCCATGTAGCTCGCGGCAGCTTTTACGATCCGAAACAATGCATAGCACTTGCTCGAACTGCTTCAATTGCTCAGAAATACGCTCCCAGCTCTCAACAGCATGTGGATCATCCGGAAACTGTATGTTCGTGCGATTAAGTGATCTAAAGAGCGATTGAACCTGTTCGTCTGTCCCGATAATCTCCTTAACATCTTTAAGCCCTTTAAATAATTGACCGTCCACCCTCCGCTCTTTAAAGGCCGGCTGCGTTGCGGTCGAGAGGACAATACTGACGTTATAACGCTCAACGAGGAGTTGAAGCGTTTCCAACATTGGAGACAAATATGCTGGCGGAAGCAACTGTACTTCATCCAGCACAATGACGGAATTCGTGATATTGTGCAGCTTCCGGCAGCGGCCTGGCTTTGCTGCAAACAACGATTCAAACAATTGAACTGAAGTCGTAACGATCAACGGTGCATCCCAATTCTCCATCGCCAGCCGCATCTTAACGTCGATATCCTCGTCCCCTAAGTTTGAATGGTGCTCAACGACTTGATCGTCACCTACAGCTTCTCGGAACACCTCCGCATTTTGCTCAATGATGCTCATGTAGGAGCTAACATAAATAACACGATGAAGTCCATGTATGCATGCATGCTCCAAAGCGAACGCAAGCCCGCTCAATGTCTTGCCACCGCCGGTCGGCACGGTTAAGGAATACACGCCTTGTGTTCCCGATGCAGCTTGTATACATTTATGTAAAATGTGGTTTCGGATAGCGTTCACTGGAGTGGGGTCAGCCTTCTTCGCTAAAGCTTCGTTATGTCGTTGGAGTCGTTCTCTTAGTGCAGGAATAGGAAGATACTGTTCTCTGTTTTCAGCCTTTTCTTTGTTCATATATAATTCCGTATCCAGATAGTCAGCATCTACGAGACAAGAAAAAATCATTCGAATCCATAACGATAAATCCAGTCCATCTTTAAACCTCCATGGAGGGCGCAAAGGTATAAGCTCCTGAAGCTTTGCAACCAACGAGGAATCGATCTGTTCAATATCCTGGTCATTAACTTGTGATTTTCTAAACTGCAAAGAGGCTTGTCCAGCTTCAGCGCTTGACCAGTCCGGAAGTCCGGCATGATGACCAGCAATGATATAAGCAAGCAAGCGCCCAATTCCTTTGCCATAGATTCTCTCAACCAGGTCTGCTCCATAAATAGCATGCGGAATTTTCCCTATCTTTCCTTCAAGATGCGCTTCGGTGTCATATCCATAACCGGTTTTCAGCTTGATATATTCGAGCCATTTCGGTCTTGCTTTACCTGCATCATGCCCCCATCCTGCTGCTCTTGCCCATTGTTGAGATTGAAACTTGGAAGCGAATGCAGCGGCCCTATTAGCCGTATCTTCGGAATGTTTGATCAAGTCATGCGGATCTGCCCAACTTCCATCCGCTTGTTTACGCACATGTGCGACATACTTATTACTCAATAGGACACCCACTCCTATACTCTAGGTAAATAGACGGACCTCGCGTAAATGGAATTTATGTATGTCCAATACAATTTTACCACATTATTATTCTAATATTAAAATAAAATTTTGCATAAGTTGAGAGAATAATAGAAAGATTCGAGTTCGATCTGAATGTATGGGGTAAATGTAGACTGTCGGTCTGGAACGCAATCATTGTTTCATGATGTTAGGAGGTGTTCTGAGGTCCGAAATGGTGAATTCGTCAACAACATTAATTGGAGTAGAGAAATGCAGATCAGCACCTCTCCACTCCTAATTTATAAAGGTACTACAAAGTCGTTAAGCTGGCTCACGATTAGCCCGACCCTCTTGCTCCGCCTTCTTGCGCACCGGCAGATTCAAGATAAGGAAGCCTGTAACGAAAATCAAGGTCCCGCCAATAATATAACCCGTGATCGGATCATGGAAAAATAAATACGACCACAATATCGCAAACAATACCGTACTGTTGCCCACGATCGCCACAACCATGAACGGCACCCGCTTAATCGCTTCTGCAAACCAGAAGAAGCTTAATCCCGTAATGATGCCAAGCAGCACGAGCGCTCCCCATGTCCACACAGTCACTGGGCCAGTAAAGCCTTGTGATTGGATCGGCACCGGCACTGCAACGATGAGCGTACTGACCAGAAATACAGACAGATTCATATTCCCGTTATCCATCTTCTGCAGCAGCATACGCTGGCTCAGAACATGGATCGCTGCACCGATGCCCGCTAATGTGAACAGCAGCGTCGTTAATCCGCTTCCTTCGGCCAGCTCGTGAAGCGGTGTTCCGTTCCAGCCGACAACGATTACACCCGCCACACATAACGCAGCTGCAATCCACCCGCGCGCCGTTATCCGTTCTTTAAACAACCAACCGGCTGCGAACAGCAGCACGACGGTTTGAACCGGCTGAACGAGAATATTGCCGTATGAATAGCCGATCTTTAATGCGATATTTTCGAATACATAGTTTATTGCTTTGCCGAATGCACCTAGCCAAATCCAAAGCATCCCAAATTGCAGCTGCAGCTTGCCGTCCCGCAGCCACAAATAAACGGCTAAACATATTACACCGAAAAAAAATCGGGCAAATGAAATCACCGAGCTGTCCACCATCGTCGATGCCGTCTTGACAAGGACGCCTACGAAGCTCCACGCTAGCGTCGCCAGCAGGAGCAGTACATAACTCAAGAAAGCACCTTCTTCTCTGTGGGTTGACGTAAAAAGAGGCTGTCCCCTGCCGAACCATGACGAGCTAGGGGCAACCTCCAACCTATATCATTATTGGCCAAGCTGTTCGCGCCACTTGTATTTCGGCTTCCAGCCGAGAAGCTTCATCGCTTTCTCACTGCTAAGCAGCGCCTCATGTCCTTCGAGCGGGGCACGGAAATCGGTCACTTCAGGGTAGCGGGCTGCCATCAGCTCACGACTTGGAATAGCCATGCTCGTCTCATCCGAAGCAAGGTTAAGCGCAACAGAGCCAAGTCCGTCTGTCTCAATCGCCAGTCGGCATGCTTCCGCTGCGTCGCGAGTATCGATGTAGCTCCACAAAATCCGTTCGCGCTCTTCTGGGTTGTTAATCCACGAATGGAAACGTTCGTACCATTCCGGCGGAATGACATTGCCAAGGCGGAACGAAACGACTTGAATGCCCGTTCTCCGGTGAAACATATCTGCAGTCGCCTCGTTTACTATTTTGGACAAGCCATAACTGTCCTGCGGCAGCTGCGGATGCGCTTCATCCATCGGCACATATTGAGGACCGAACGGATGAACGGCGAAGCATATACCATACGATGATTCGCTTGAAGCAAGAACCGCTTTCTTGATGCCAAGACTCGATGCCGCTTCCAATATGTTATAGGTCGCCATGACATTATTGCGGAACGTTACTTCCGGCGGGACGATACCTACTCTTGGGATAGCGGCCATATGTACAACCGCATCAGCTCCTGCAAGCGCACCATACGTCTGACCCAAATCCTCAAGGTCGACGATAAGCGTTGGACATAGCTCCTCCTCTGGCTGGCGATTATCGACGTTCAACACCTCATAGCCATGCTCGAGAAAATGCTTTACGACCCAGCGCCCCAGCATCCCGCTGCCGCCCGTTACGACTACCTTCTTCTTCGTTGTCATTGAATTTTCTCCTTTAAAGCTTGGCTCTATTCAAGTTAATTAAGATAATATCGCTTCGATCCGAGTCAGCACCTCTTCACTAAGCTCGATACCCGATGCTTTAGCATTCTCGATGACCTGCTCAGGACGGCTTGCCCCAACAAGTGCACTCGCAACGTTCGGCTGACGCAATATCCAGGCAAGCGCCAGGTTTCCGACCGTAATACCGAGCTCTGCAACCACTCCCTCAAGCTGACGGACCTTAGCGATCTTCTCTTCCGTAATACCGTTGCGAACCCAATCGATCTTGGCAGCACGGCTGTCGGAAGGGAAGTTCTCTGCCGAAGAATATTTGCCTGTCAGCAGTCCTTGCGCCAGCGGTGAGAATACGACCTGCCCGATGCCGGAACGTTCGCTGAACGGAATAATTTCTTTCTCAATGTAACGCTCAAACATGTTGTAGATCGGCTGATTCACGACGATCCGGTCGAGCAGATAACGATCAGCGACGCCGAGCGCCTCTGCCATTTGTGACGCTTGCCATTCGCTGACACCGACATAGAGCACTTTGCCTTGGCGCACCAGATCGTCGATCGCGCGAAGCGTTTCATAGATTGGTGTCTCCGGATCGTGACGATGGCAGTAGTAAATGTCAACATAATCGTGGCCAAGCCGCTTCAAGCTGGCATGCGCCTGCTCCATCACATGCTTGCGGGACAATCCTCGATCGTTCGGTCCGTCGCCCATTGGCCAGAACACTTTAGTTGCGAGCACATACGATTCGCGCGGATAAGCTTTCAAGGCTTTCCCCATCAGCTCCTCTGCTGCTCCCCGCTCGTACATGTTCGCCGTATCGAAGAAATTGATACCAAGCTCATACGCCGTCTTAATCGAGTTAACCGCTTTTTCACGCTCTACATAACCGCCGTATGTCATCCAGCTCCCAAGGCTGATTTCACTTACCTTTAGGCCAGTTCCACCCAATTTACGATATTTCATCGGTTGATTCCTCCCACTTATCCAAGTGTATAAGTATGCTTCACGAACACATCTATATTGTAGAGCATTCTTACACCAGTGGATAGACGAAGAAATTGATATTATATTCACTCATTTAACTTGTGTAAAAAAAAAAGAGACACATTCGTCGCAGACGAATGTGTCATGGAACCATCCTAATAATGCTGTAATCATGTTCTTCGCAGACAGACGCAGAACACTATTGATCTAACGGCTTGCGCCCGCTAATAGAAACTAACGAACGGCTTCCTGCAGACGTTTCTTATCGATTGTTGCCTTAATATCCTTCACCATCTGGATCGATGCCTCGATTTCCACTTTGCGCGTAGAGACGCTCTCAATGCTGCAGCCGACCGGAATGCCCTTCTCAAGGCCAAACTCGAGCAGCTCCTCGAAAATTTTGTGCGTCAGTTGGATCGACTTGTC
Source organism: Paenibacillus xylaniclasticus (assembly GCF_004001065.1). Classification (GTDB taxonomy): domain Bacteria; phylum Bacillota; class Bacilli; order Paenibacillales; family Paenibacillaceae; genus Paenibacillus_T; species Paenibacillus_T xylaniclasticus. Next base: position 24,448 of record NZ_BIML01000040.1, on the reverse strand, counting down.
CAACACGTCGGACGAATATTTCAGCTCATTCTCCAGCCATTTCGGGATGCTGATTCCAAGCCACTTCATAAATTCTAAAGTTTTCGTTGAGCCGCATGGCGCGATATTAAACAGGATCGGAACCATCTCCAGCTCCTGCTCCCGGCAGTAGTGATAATAATCGGACAAGAAATTTTTCGAAGCCTCTACATTATACGTCGCTTGCGATACGAAGAAATCGCAGCCCTGCTTAATTTTGTCCACGACGCGCAGATGCTCATCGTTCTTCTTCATATGCCGCTCCGGAATAATGACGCCGCCCAACGTCAAGTTATGACTATTCTGCCGGCTCAAACGATACGCGTCGCTTAACGTCAGCTGCACTTCTTGTTGGCTGGACGATGCGCCTACGAATACGGAATAACGTTGCTCCCCCTCGTCCTTCTTCAGCCAGCTTGTCAGCTCCTCCTCTGAATATTTACCGACACAGCGGTAAATAATTTTCGGAATATCGAGCTCGTGAAGATACTCTTTGCTGTACGTTTCCGGATCGAGTGACTTCATGTAAGGGAACGGACGCTCCGTGTCGATCCGATCAGATTCCTCCTGAACGTCATACAAAATTAATGCGTCTATGTCCAAGCCTTTGAGCCGTTCAATCTGCTTCTGCGATATCTCAGTTATCTTCTCCGGCGTATGCGACTCCTTCGGAGGCGACATACCGTATGTGATAATTCCCATCTGTTTATTTAAAATTGCTTGTTTAAGCAACATAATCACATCCTCGAGTACGAATTAAGCGAAATTAGGCTGACTTCATCTTCGCACATTTTTGTTCTAACCGCCAGACCTGCGAGGAAATTGATTGATAATTATTTCTTATCCCTTATATTTATTCATATAATGGGCTCATGTCTTCATTGGAGAAATGATACGTATACACATCACGCGCTATAAATTCCGTCGAAGAGTTTGGCCGAACGGTTGAGCCCTCCGGCACGACAAAGGCATATTTGCCATTACTTGCTTTGCTCCGGAACCAGAACTTTACATCCTCGTCGCTCAGATCGCTCCCCCAATGCGGGAATAACTCGCGCACTTCTTGAATTGCCGTGTCCTTCTCCAAAAATTTATTAACCGCCGCCTTACGCCACGATTCCGTCATCTGATCGGCTCCTGCGTACTTCACGTTGCGAAGCTCCTTCGTCTCGGCGACCGACACCTCAATAATCCATAAATCGCCGCTCTCGTCCACGCCGAAAATATCGACGCCGTTACCCGACCTATTGAACTGTCCGGCAGAAGTATGCGTCATCTTCGGCAGCGACTTGCCTTCGACATTCTGGATGCCCCGCACCATCTGCTCATCCTTAATCGCCTCCCGAATGAACGGCTCGAATTTCTTCGCTGAAAGACGTGGTCCCGTGCGGACATAGCCGATCGGCGGCCCGCTCGAGCCTCCAGCACCTCGACCGCCACTAGAACCGGAACCGCTGCCTTTGACGCTGCGCTTCTCAAGAACCCCGGTATGCATAGGCGTATCGGGAACCGGCATCGGAACGCCAACGCTCGTCATCGGTTGAAGCGATAACGCATCCTTTGTCTCTTGTACGGCGCCTTGAACAGCACTCGAAGCTTGCTCGTAGAACCTTGCTCCGGTTGTCGCCGCTTCTTCATACATGTTGTCAATTTTTTGCAATAATCCTTCAACCTGAACGGTAATTCGCTGAAGCTTACTAAGCTCCTCATTCGCCATACGAGCTTCATAGGCGGCATTAAGTATCGCCTTATGTGCCGACCGCAGCGTACTGCCGAACTGCTTCAATACGCCAACTGAGCCTCTTGTAATGCCGTATATCGCAACCACTTGATTGACCCGGTCGGTAATATCAAGAAATTGGCGACCTTTGTCACCGAATTGATCGATAATAAACCCTCTATGCTCCGTGACGACAGAAGCAAGAATGCCTGTTGCAGTCGCGATTCGATCAGCCCACAGCAGCGCCCGCGTTCCCATTGCCGCCTCAGCGCCAACCGCCGCGAATTCACCGACTCCAAGTGACAGTCCGATCGCCGTCACCTCTGCCATCTTGTGCGCGACCTGCGTCGTCGACTCATTCGCCAATTGAACAAGAAATAAAGCCGGTTTGTAAATAATAGGTGCCGCTTTCCCTTCATCATACATACGAACGCCAATCATTTCATTCTCTGGCAATTCGAGTCCGCCAGCGAATACCGATGCCGGCAGCGTCTTCGTCTCCTCACGATATTCTCTGTTGCCTAGAACATGTACGGGCATCTTAATATAAATGTTTCCGTCGCGGAGCCGTCTGGCCGTCATCGGCGCACCATTATGCGTCATGCCAGGAAGACTGAATGGGAAAATTTTCATATCCACTTTCGCCATCTGCTCAGGTGAGATCAACAAAGTTTTGCTATGGATAATCCGGTCAGCTTGCTTCTTCTCCTCCTCATCTGGCTCACCGGATGTTAGATCATCAAACATGCGGTCAAGCAGTCGCCGTCCTTCTTCGGCATTCGCCATTTGCCTCAGCACTTCTTCACCACTCGCCTGCATAATCGCAAGCGCCACATCGTCTCGATCCGTTGAGCCGAGCTGGTCAAGCGTCTCCTGCACGAATTGATATTGTCCTCTAGCAGCCCATTGTAACAGCTCCGCCCCTAAACCTTCCTCGTCCAAATTACCTATCCAGGACGTGAACTGACTAATCAGCTCTCTTGGCTTACCAGGGTTAGCAGCCGCACCCGCCGCCTGGCTGTTCATGTGCTGCTGCAGCATACTCGTCACCTTCTGATTACCGTAAGTTTGCTGCAGCTGCTGGGCTTCCGCCGTAGGCGGTCCATATACACTCATGAAGCTTGAATAATCCGGCTCGCTCTTCAGCGGTTCATTCACATAAGGTGTATAGTTCAGATCCGACTTCGCTTGCTTCTCCAGCGGAGCTTTCTCATCGCCCACTTCTATCACCTCAAGTGCCATAATGCGAAGCTCGAAGCTATACACAAGAAAACGCCCCGCACGTCGAACATCTCGGTGCTAAAGGCGCTTGTCCCGTCATATTCAGTTATGAATCGGACATTAGTCCAAATCAACGTTATGATATACTTGCTGAACGTCCTCGAGATCCTCGAGAGCATCGATCAGCTTCTCGAATGCAGGAACAGCTTCTTCCGGCAGCTTGACAAAATTTTGTGCGAGCATCGTGATCTCAGCTACAGCGAATTCCGTCACACCAGCATCCTTCAACGCTTGCTGAACAGCATTGAACTGGTCTGGCTCCGCATAGATCATAATCATCTCATCTTCTTCGATGATGTCACGAACGTCTACGTCAGCTTCAAGCATGATTTCCATCACTTCGTCAAGCGACTTACCTTCTATGCCAAAGACAGCAGTCGGATCGAACATATACGATACAGAGCCGCTGACACCCATATTACCGCCGCTCTTATTGAATGCCGAGCGAACGTTAGGCGCCGTACGATTCACATTATTAGTAAGCGCATCGACGATAATCATCGAGCCGCCAGGACCAAAGCCTTCATAACGAAGCTCCTCATAATTATCATCGGAGCTGCCCTTCGCTTTCTCAATTGCACGGTCGATAATCGCCTTCGGCACGTTGTAGGTTTTAGCACGCTCAAGTACAAATTTCAATGCACTGTTCGATTCCGGATTCGGCTCGCCCTTCTTCGCGGCAACATAAATCTCAATCCCGAACTTGGCATAAATTTTACTTGTATTCGCGTCTTTCGAAGCTTTCTTTTCTTTAATATTGTTCCACTTACGACCCATGATGCGCCCACTTTCTTAATTAATCTATATACATATATTATAACGACTTTCCGTCTTATTGGACAACTATTTGCTTCATCTTGCTACGAATCATGTGATAACGTGATCCGATCCGCAATCCGGCGTGCCGTCCGTTCCCCGTTCGCGACGCAGTCCGGTATACCTACACCATAATAAGAGCAGCCAGCAAGCAGCACGTTCGGAAACAGCTCCTCCATCTTGCGCTCCAGAGAAGCAACGATATGCGGGTGACGGATATGATAGTTCGGCATCGTATCATGCCATTTCCTTACATCATAGTGAATCGGCTTCGCATCGATCCCCATAGCAGCTTTCACATCCTGCACCGCCACTTCTAGCAGCTCGGCATCCGTCATACGGGACAGCCGCTCATATGCAGGCTTCGAGCTTTTATAAAATAATCGAACGAGTAATCTTCTAGAAGCGGACGTATGCTCCCATTTGCGACTCGTCCATGTGCATGCATTGCACACAAGCTCGCTGCTGTCCGCTGTAATAAAGCCAGTGCCGTCCGCAGGAAGAGACTCGTCCGGCACATCAAAGCCGATATACACGCTGATGAGCGAGCTGTTACGAAGCTCTGCAAAATCAGCATTCAAATCGTCAGAGCTAAGCAGCGTCTGAGCCGTCGGATGCAGCGTACTGATGACAATATGATCGGCTTCGACCGTCTCCCCATTCTCCAGCACGACGCCGTAATGCCCGCTGATCCGTTCGATCCTATCGGCACGCACACCCTTCATGAGCGCTACATCTCCGGCTAACCGCTCCTCCATCCGTTCGATTAAGGTGGACAAGCCGTTAGCGAACGAATAAAATTTCCGGTCTCCGCCCTTCTGCAGCGTTCCTCGGTTCGCCTCCAGCCCTTTCATAATGCTGCCGTACTCATTTTTATATTTAAGTAAATAGGGAAGCGTCGAAGCAATCGTCAGCTCCCTCAAATCTCCAGAATATACGCCAGACAGAACGGGAGCAATTTGTTTGTCCACCATTTCCTTGCCCAGAAATGCTTCGAGGAAGCGTCCGATCGAATCGTTCTCCGTAAATGTCGTGTTAGGCGTATAAAAGTCTTTAAGCGCTTCTACTTTGCCCTCGGCTGACACAAGCGTGCTGCTCGCGAGCGACTCGATCGTCATCGGAATGCCGAACAGACTGTCGCTTGGTATCAGCTTCAGCTGACCATCGACATGAATATAGGATTTGCCAGTTGCGTTATAGACTAGCTCGTCCTTCAACCCAAGCTCCTCAAGCAGCGGCTCCATGTTCGTCTTCCGCGATACAATCGAATCAGCGCCCGATTCAATAATGTACTCACCTTGACGAACGGTGCTTATTTTGCCGCCTAGCTCGCTGCTACCCTCAATGACGATCAGTCGGACCGGCTGTTCTATACCACGAGTATATTGGTTTAAATAATAAGCGGTTGACATGCCAGTAATGCCACCGCCAATAATGACGATTGTTGTCATGTTCTGCACCTCGAATCGGATTACGTCCTGTAACATCTTCCTTTATTCTAGCAGTATTGCCCTTAGCCGACAAACGACGGATAAGCGAAAAACCCGCCGTAAATGCGGGTTTTCCGTGAACGTTATGTGGCGAAATTGCAACAGACTCCTTGATCTGTACACGGGCAGCGACCATCACTTACCATGCAGATCGAATACAAAAACATCTGGCGATGTCGGATGTTCACTGCCGCCTATGGGCTCAACCGTCAGAACGATATGATTGGCATTGATGAGCTGCTCACCTTTGAAATACAAATGCTCGCGCGACGCCTCGATTTGACGTAACAGACCAAGGTTGGCACGGCCTTTATCGTCAACCGCCCAAGCTTGAACAACGTGGCCTTCGCTCGGGAACAGCCCTTCAAGCAGAACGAGCATTTCTTGCGAGCTGCCGTTAAACCATACATACCCTTCGCCCAACGCTTCGTTATAAGGAAAAATGCGATAGCTTGTTGTCTTCGGATCGTTCATGAACGGAACAGCGTGCGGCTCATACTGTGCGACATAGATTGACCGTTGATCGGACGTGCTCTCCTCCGTCGAATGATATACCGCGAGAACGCCAACGAGCAGCAACAATGCCGCCGCTGCGGCTGCGAACCACTTGCCGCGTCTGCGTATCGCAAGCATAACCGAACGGGTACGGACATGATGACGAAGCTTACGGTATACGTTTGGAGACGGCATTCGCTCGGTTTCGCGCAGCTCTTGAGAATGATCGGCTGACTGAAGCAGCGGTGTCCACTTCTCAACTATCCCGCGGCACTTCGGGCAAAGACGCAAATGCTGCTCCATTTCACGCGAAGCATCATCGTCGGATGAGCTGAGCAGCCAGTCAATCCACTCCTCTTCCCCATACAACCTTTTACAATGCGTAGAATATTTCATTATTTCATTCATCGCTGCACCTCCGTTGAGCCGTTATCCGCTTGCTGCTGTGACCATCCCCGCCTGTCCATTTGTTTTCGCAGATTAGTCAGTCCATAGCGCAGCCATGATTTTACCGTCCCAATCGGTACATTCCACGCAGAAGACATTTCACGCTGCGTATGTGCGCCATAATAACGACCAATTACCGCATTGCGCTGCTCAGCTGGCAGCTGGTTCAGCGCTTCCTTCAGCGCCTCCTGTCGCAGCCTTTCTAGCGCCCGCTCCTCCGCCGTATCCGCCGTCAACTGCTGCTCGGCCGGAATGACATCGCTTGCGATGACTTTATTTCGTTTGCGCAGCCGGTCCAGACTGCGGCTTCTGGCAATAACCGCAAGCCAAGCGGCGACAGAGCCTCGTCCTTCCTCATAGCTATCACCGCGTCTTAACGCTTCAAGAAATACATCATGACATACATCCTCCGCTTCCATTCGGTCGCCAAGCGTTCGATATGCAATCTGTAATACTAACGGAGCGAATCGACTATAGAACGCATCGAACGCTTCAACCGAACCGCAGCACATATCGCGGAGTACACGTGTCATCTCTTCGTCAGGTGTGTGCATCGGTGTCAACCTCCACCTTCATGTTCACAAGACTGTGCCTATTCACTTCATTTGTACCAAATTGTAAAAAAAATCGAAAGAAAAAAATTTTTTCGGTACCGTAAATCAAATGCTGCTTCTCGAACGTACCGTCAATGAATGCTGCTTCTCGCAGACATCAGAACAATCGAACGCAGGAGGGGATTATGCATGCTGCTTACAAACCGCATGCCAAGGTGGAAAGGAATTCTCGCGCTAAGTATGGTGGTAATCCTATTAGCGACCTCAGTTCTAGGCGCTAGGCCGGCGGCCGCAGCCGGATCGATCGAATTGTACACCCCATACTTGTCTCTGTCTGCACCGCCTGGAGACACACTTAATTATGAGATTGAGGTAATCAATCACGGTACTTCGACGACCAATGTCAACCTAAACTTTGATGACAAGGGAAACGGCTGGAAGTATGAGCTGACATCCGGCGGTCGTGCAGTCAACAAACTTGCTGTCAAAGGCGGCGAATCGCAGCCTGTCCTGCTTCAGCTCATCGTGCCGCTGCAGGTGGATAAGGGGACTTATTCTTTTCAAATGAGTGCAGGCGACGCCGTACTGCCGCTCTCGGTGCAAGTATCCGAGCAAGGCACATTCCGTACGGAATTGCTGACAGATCAGCCTAACATGCAAGGCCATTCAGATTCAACCTTCTCTTACAGCGTTACGCTGCGGAATCGGACGGCCAATGAACAGATGTACGCGCTTCAAGCGCAGGTCGATCCAGGCTGGGACGTATCGTTCACGGACGGCGGCACAAGCGTCACATCCGTTCAAGTTGATCCGAGCGGTGAGAAAACGATCAACATTAGCGTAAAGCCGCCTGAAATGGTCAAAGCCGGAACGTATAAAATTCCAATCACAGCATCGAACAATTCTACTTCAGCGAAGCTCGAACTCGAAGCAGCCGTTACAGGCACCTATGATCTAAGTCTTAGTACGCCGAACAATCTGCTGAGCACCGATGTGACGGCAGGCTCGCAGCGGCATATTGATCTCGTCGTGCAAAATACGGGCTCAACTGACTTGAAGAATGTCAATCTGTCAGCAGATAGTCCGAGCGGCTGGGAGGTTACGTTCGAGCCGAAGACGATTTCTACTATTGCAGCTGGTGCGGTAACTCATGTACAGGCTACGATCAAAGCAGATAAAAAGGCGCTGTCTGGCGATTACGTCGTTAACATTACAGCATCCGCACCGGAGAAATCGGCAGATGCACAATTCCGTGTTGAGGTTAAATCCTCAATGCTATGGGGCTGGATCGGCATTCTAATTATCGTTGTCGTAGCGGGCGGCATTTACTTCCTATACCGCAAATATGGGAGGCGGTAATCGTGCAGCAAACGCTAGAGGCTCTTCATGAAGAACAGCAGCTTTCCGCCGTCATCGAATTGAAGCAGCTAACCAAGCGGTACGGCAGTCATTCGGCAGTGAACAAACTCGATCTGACAATCTATAAAAGCGAAATATTCGGCCTGCTTGGTCCGAACGGTGCGGGTAAAACGACGACGATTCTAATGATGCTCGGCTTAACCGAACCGACAAGCGGTACGGCACGCATCTTGGGGCTCGATCCGGTTCGCCAGCCGCTTCACGTCAAGCGGCGCGTTGGCTATATGCCGGATGACATCGGATTCTATGAAGACCGTACAGCATTAGACAATCTCATCTACACAGCAAGATTAAATGGCATTCCATTAGCTGATGCGCATGCTCGTGCTGCGGAGCTTCTGGAGCGAGTTGGACTCGCAGAAGATGCAAGCAAGAAAGTCGGCGCTTTCTCCCGCGGGATGCGCCAACGGCTTGGCATTGCAGACGTACTTATTAAGCGGCCTGAAGTTATTATTCTAGACGAACCGACGCTCGGTATCGATCCAGAAGGCGTTCGTGAGCTGCTTGAGCTGATCGGACAGCTCAGCCGCAATGAAGGCATTACGGTGCTGCTCTCCTCTCATCATCTGCATCAGGTTCAACAAATTTGCGACAGAGTCGGACTTTTCGTGCGCGGAGAGCTGATCGCCGTCGGCGATGTGAACACACTTGCCCAGCAGCTTGACGATGACGGAACGATACAGGTCGAGGTTGAAGCATCTAATTGGTCACTAACACTTGCAGAAGGGCTGTCCAAGCTGCCAGGTGTACTGGAATATCGAGGACCGATGGACGATATACCGCCGCCCAAGCAGTCAGCCAAAGCGGTTCTAATATGCCAAGATGACGTGACATCCGAAGCGGCTTCACTTGTCATTAGCCAAGGAGCAAGGCTGCTGTCCATAAAGCGCAAGCAATATGGCTTAGATGATATTTATCACCGATATTTCGAAGGAGGCGGCAAGCATGAGCGAAACGACAGCAAGACTTAATCGTTTGCGGGATCGAATCCCCCTCTTTCGTCGTTCGATTACAGAAGCTTCGCATTCAAACAACAGACAGCCCTCTCCTTTCTGGGTAATCGTACAAAAGGAATTTGGCGATCATATGCGGAGCTGGCGATTCGTCATCCTCATCGGCATCATTGTCCTTGCCTGCATCGGCTCGGTCTATGCAGCTGTAACAGCCATTCAGGACGGGCGATACTCAACCTCGAATGAAGATTTGTTCTTATTCTTGCAGATGTTTACGCTATCGGACGGTACGCTTCCGAACTATGCGACATTCGTCTCATTCCTTGGCCCGCTCATCGGGATCGCACTAGGGTTCGACGCCGTCAATTCCGAACGGAACAAAGGGACGTTGAGCCGGCTCATTTCTCAGCCTATTTACCGGGATGACTTTATTCTCGCCAAATTTACAGCCTCGCTTATATTAATTGCAGTCGTCCTGCTGTCACTCGGCTTGCTCGTCATGGGACTAGGCCTATTGACCATCGGATATCCGCCGACGCCGGAAGAATTCATGCGGGTGTTATTATTTATTTTCGTCTCGATCGTATATGTAGGCTTCTGGTTAAATTTATCCATTCTGTTCTCGATCCGGTTCCGTCAGGCGGCAACATCCGCACTAGCTGGCATCGCACTGTGGCTGTTCTTCACGCTGTTCTACAGTATGATCGTCAGCTTAATCGAGAAAGCAACAGAACCATCCGCTTCTGCATCTCTCTCGGAATTACTTCGTCACGCTAATCAAATGCTGCTGCTTAACCGGGTCTCGCCGACATTCTTATTTACCGAGCTTACAAGCACGCTGCTGACGCCAGGCGTCCGCTCGCTAGGACCGCTGACGACGGCGCAAGTGATCGGAGCGATTGCGAATCCGCTGTCGCTTACGCAAAGCATCATGCTGTCTTGGCCTCAGTTAGTCGGTCTGCTAGCCGCAACGATGATTTGCTTCGGCATCTCCTATGTGCTATTTATGAGACAGGAAGTCCGGTCACGTTCTTAACTTGGCTGCACCTTGAAGATGGAAGCATAGTTCACAATCAGCCGAAGCACACGCCTATGTCACGTGATATGTGGATACAAAGTAAAAAAAGGCTAATCGAAAATCAATAAGCTATTAATTTCTCCAACTACATCGTGGAGATCTTTGTGAGACTGTTAAGGATTAACGTGTAGATGGCCTGTACCCGAACTTTAACGGAAAGTAAAGCACATATATATGTCGTAAGAGGACGTTCAACTGCAACAATCACTGCAGCAGAGCGTCCTCATACCTTCACGTAATCTGAGGTTATTCATCATGATACAACCTTCAGCTTTCTTTAACACGAACCCCGACCGATCGATAGTTCAGAATATGATGTGAAACGTTAAGCTCAAACTGTAATTGCAGCTCATTGCCACTAAAGGTAAGCTTGTATCTGACCACATAAGGCGTCTCTATATAATACAGGGTCAATAGAAGGGAATTTTTATCAAGCCATGCCGCATAGGTTACAACTTCTTGACGGTGCATCTCCAAATCTTTATAGAACATATCAAATGCACGGATAGGCTCCACATAACTGAAAGGCAGCGTGTTATCTCTCTTATCGCCATATTCCATCTTCATCTCGAGCAGTCCGCACTGTTCGAAAAAACAAATTTGTCGCAGTCCATGTGGATTAGCGCTTAACGGATAGACTGCTCCGTCTAGACACGGTCTACCATCCGGAATCGGTCTTCTCCACTCCGATTCGTAATTCCATTGCTCAAGAAGTCGCTGTAATTCAGCATCACCCCCTCTTTTGTAGGGTAAGGATTGTTCTGTTGACCTATCAATGAAATGTTCATATATGAGTTCGAGCAGCAATTGAAACTCCTGCACAGTTGTTAAGCTAGAGGCCGCTGAAATAACAATTTTCTCCTTCGGCGCAACAAAGCATAACTGGCCGAATGCACCTTCACCAAGATAACAGCCTCCCTTACACAGATGAAACTGAAAACCGTAACCTTGTATCATATCGTTTCGATCTAACGCTGCAGACGAACGATTGTTGCTTTGTTCGGACGTCGCCATGCGTATATACTGCTCCGATAAAATACGTTTCCCTTCATATACCCCTTCATTTATCAACATCAAGCCGATCTTCGCCATACTTTCCGTCGATAAGCTTAACCCCATTCCGCCTGCAGTCACGCCTAAAGGGCATGTCTCCCAGACTGGTCGCTGGATTGATAATGGGTCGAACAAGGCGGGCACTAGAAAGTCGATTAAGCTCATCCCGGTCACGCGCTCGATAATTGCAGATAGCATATATGTTGAATAAATACAGTTATAATATCGGGTACCTGGTTCATGCACAACTTCCTGAGAGAAGAATGCGGCCGCCCAATCCTGCTCCTTCGCTACAGCTGAACATATATTGTCTTCATGGCCCGCTGTCATAGTCAATAAATGCCGAATCGTCATACGTGCCAAATTAGGCGAAATCGAGGCGGGAAGTTTATCTGGAAAGAACGACATGATCGGATCATCCAGTTTCAGTAAGCCTTGATCCCATGCAATACCGACTGCAATTGAAGTAATACTCTGGCTCAAAGAATAAAGCAGCTGTGGGACGTCTTTCCGATATGGAGACCGATGCCATTGGAGGATGTGCTCCCCATCGTGTAGAAGAATAAAACGATTCACTGGAAGCTGATACCGCTCGATATCGTTCATAAACGCGACGAGCGTTCCAGATTTGATCCGGTTTGGATTTAACTTAACACTAGAGCTTGCCACAACATGAACCCCCTTGTCCAATAAATTCAACCTCGCAAAAGCTACGCAAGCATCAGTCCGCTTGCTTCCATATATAATGTATATCACCCGTTATTTAACATATCTTATGTTGATTTGTATGTAACGTCAACTTAAGTTTTCCTAAAGGGATTCACTCTCGCTTCTAATGAAAATAAAAAAGAAGAGGAGCACACATAAGCTGCCCCTCTTCATCTTGACCACTACTCGCTGCGGACGACACGGAACCCTTGATCCGGTCCAAGTCCGTTCGCATCGAACATCCCACGGAAAGACGGTTCATCGTTGCTGACATCACCGATCCAACCGCCGCCCTTCACAATCCGGTGTGTCCCACTCTCTGCTGGCTTACTGACATCTTCACCATGCCAATCCCATATCCATTCCCTTACATTACCCGACATATCGTAAAGTCCCAGCTCGTTCGGTTTTTGTTGCCCAACTTTCTTCGTACTGCTCTTGTTATTCTCGATAGCTGGCCAGTTCCAGTCTCCTTCTAACAATTTCTCACCGGAATTCTTCCAATACCAAGCTACCTCATCCGCATTGTTGCTGCCGCTATATGTGTAGCTTTTGCTCAACTGGCCTCCGCCTGCTGCGTACTCCCATTCAACTTCTGTAGGCAAGCGGTACCCGTTCGCATCTGCGTTAATTGTAACTGTCCATTTAATGTTATCAATTTCACTTTTGTTATTCGGGTCGACCGTTTTCTTGTCTATATTGTAGTAAGGCTGCAAGCCTTCCTTTTCGCTTCTTTTATTACAATATTCAAGTACGTCATACCAAGTTACCATCTCGACAGGAAAATCGCTGCCCTTAAATTGGGACGGATTGTTGCCCATCACTTCAATCCACTCGCGTTGCGTAACCTCATATTTACCGATATAAAAGTTCGGTACTGTAATATCCTTACCATAAAAGTTAGACTTCGTGTTCTTAAATGTGCCGCCTTGGACTAATACCATACTATTCATGATAGCATTGCTTTCAGTTTGATCAGACTGATTATTGCTGTCTTCTTGTACAGACTGTTTATTGCTGTCCTCTTGAACAGATTGTTTATTGCTATCATCCTTATCTTTCGAACAAGCAGTCGCTGTAACCGACATTACGATTAGAAGGAAGATCAATAGCTTTCTCATTGATATATCTCCTTTGAACGAATAAGAAATAGTTAGCCGTGACGGTTACGGCAATTTGTTGACGGAAACATATAAGGCCGCCAGCTGTGAGGCCGGCAGGCCTTATATACTTGCTTTTGAACTATTATCGAACCAGTCTGCTGACCGGCTCTGTTTAACTACAGGTGGATTACCACACCGTTACGTTCGAGTAACCGCTGGATTGATAGCCCTCTGTAGCCAATACTTGGTACGTCCAGCTGTAGCCGAGATTCATACCAACATTTCTCCATGCGTTCACATGGTTGCTGAACGTGATCGATACGTTTTGACCCGTTGGTCTCTTCGATTGACGTACGCTCCAGTATTGTTGGAACGTAGAAGTACCGTCGATGGAAGGTTGGTTATATCTCATCGTCGTATAGATATCGTACCAGCCGCCGTCGCTATATACCGAACCTTTGTACGTTCCAGTTGGACGGTACGTACCCCAGCTGTCAACTACATAGTATTCGATAAGAGCGTTTCTCGTCCAGCCATACAGCGTCAGATAGCCGTTACCGCTTGGTTGGAACGCACCTGCGTTGTAGTTGATTACACGGTTTGGCGAACCTACCGTCCAACCTTTACCAACAACGAAGTTACCAGTGTTTTGCCACGAAACACTATAGTTACCACCTTGGCCATTAACAGCGTTTACATAACCGCCGCCGTCCGTCCAGTTTTGCCAGTAGTCCGTTGCGCTAGCGGATGCTGCGAACGCCCCCAAGCTCATCGTTGCTGCCAGTACTGTTGTAGCGAGTTTCTTTTTCACGTAATTCACCCTCCAAAGAATTTTTGTTTGTCTTTTGACTTCTCTGCTAAGCAGATTAGCCTTGTAGCGAGGTTACTTTCTAGCAACTCCTACATTGCAAATTATAGTATGTAAGCGTATTCATAGAAACCTAAAAAATTAAAGATTTACCCCTATAATTTTAACTAGATTTTAGCTATTTATTCATATTGATAACTACTTTTTCCAACGTTGTTATAATGAAGGTAACTGTTGGAAATATCAAAATACCGCCCTTTACAGGACGGCATCCTTTCATTAATCATATATATTCACTCACTACTCTAACATCTAACATATTTACGCTTAAACCCAAGCCCTCCTCGATCGATAGCTTTCTGAATGTTTTCAATAGCATTCAGAATGCTGTTTTTTTTGTTAGGTCTCTTCATTTCGACTGGCCCAATCGATTTTGCAACTTCTACAGCCTTATCATGTAGCGGTAAGTAAGATACAGCGACAGTATAAACAAAATTGACCATAGACGACTTCGTACGCTCCGGCGATTGATGAATCGTCTGTTCCACAAGCTCAAGCATATGCGCAAGCTTACTTTCAGAAAATTCATCATCCTTTCGACTGCCAAGAAGCCAGCAGTAACAGCTCCACCCTGCAGACATCTTCAGCTCTTCGCCGCTTGCGATCCATCGATCGGAAACCTTTTGTGCAATATCGGTTTCGGCCAGCGTCACGGCAACCACATAATCGGAAATCATATAAAAATATGCGGCATCAATCCAACGGTCAAAGTCTTTCTCGGTCATCGCTTTCGGATCTGCAATAATTCCAGCAAAATACATCGCATCATAATTCCCAGTTGCATATAACTGTTCAGCTAATGGCTGATTGATTTTAATTTTCTTGGCCATCGGCTTCATTGCACCCGTAGCTACGCCGAACACAGGTTCATGTGCTCCGTTAGAGATATACATCTTCTTGAGCCGTTCTTTACCGAGTGCTTCAAGCTCCTTCATAACCTCTTCGAAATTCAACCTTCATCTTTCCTTTCCACGTATTCGATTGCATGTGTTGATATATGGCCATTCTAATGATTAATCAACATCGTATCAAGTTGACCATTCCAAGTCTCTCCCCATAAGAAAACCCCCTTACAAGGGGGTTAGCTACCAGATATTTTTGTCAAAATAGGTACTTTACATACAATAATCATACCGCTTTTATCTTTCGGAACGAGTTCTAACGACCCGTTGAGATTCGTCAACCGATCGGTCATCGATTGAAGTCCGAAGCCTTTGGTCACTCCGCCTTTTGGTCCAACACCATTATCTTCAATTCGTAGACTCACTTGATTCTCTTCGAACTTAAGACCGATTGTAACGGCCGTAGCCTTCCCGTGCTTCTTCGCATTCGTCAGCGACTCCTGTAAGCATCGGATAAAAACGATTCGTAAATTCTCCGATACCGGATATTCGTCACCTTCCGTATTCAACTTAACCGTTGTACCTGTATGATGAGCAAATTGATTGCATATCTGTGACAGAGCCGAGCTAAGCGATTGCTCATCCTTCTCTGGAGCAATCTGATGAATATGC
Organism: Paenibacillus xylaniclasticus; assembly: GCF_004001065.1. Classification (GTDB taxonomy): domain Bacteria; phylum Bacillota; class Bacilli; order Paenibacillales; family Paenibacillaceae; genus Paenibacillus_T; species Paenibacillus_T xylaniclasticus. The sequence continues at coordinate 8,931 of NZ_BIML01000040.1, read as the reverse complement.
CTTCTAACCTCATCCAGACCATTTCGAGTTAGATGCAGCAGCTCTCGCAGACTTGCTTTCGCCTCGCTCGGAGCAATATCGATCAAATAATAGACCGCATCCATCCCCGTAATCGTCGTTGTAAATGTATGCCCTACTGTATCATGCAGGTCTCGTGACAATCGATTTCGCTCTTCCAGCAGCGTTAGCTTTTCAATTTGCTTCGCATACAGCTCAAGCGTTTTATTTTGCTCTTGGATGACCTTATACATATGATTAATTTTCTGATAGGACGACACGATCTTTTGAAAACAGAACCCTACTCCAAATAGAATAGATAGATTAAATATTTCATCGGCTAGCCTATTGAATGTTAGATCAGGTACTCCGCCTGACAAAACAAACGGATACGTATTAAGGATAACGACTGTCCAGCATCCATGCCACCCTCTGCTAAAATAGCCGATCAAGAATGCCGGAACTTGAAAAAAACTAAAGGTTGTATAGCCAAGCTCTGTCAGATCAAAATAGTGAAACAGAAGCAGGAACAAGCCTCCTGTAAATAGTAAGTCTGCTAAGACCGGCAAATAACGAGGCACTCTTTCTATACAATGAATAAGAAAGGGAACGATGCATGAAAGCGTATAGCCTAACGCGCCAAGCCATACATAAAATCCATCCACATCCGTTTGAAAAAGGTTAACGATTCCAGTACCGCCCCATAGAATACGAAGACAGAGCAGCAAATAGTCAATCCAATGCCTCGGTCGATTCAAAACAAACAAGAGCAGTCACAGCCTTTTATGTAATTTTTGCAAATACAAGTATAAGTTATGACCGCTCGTTAATCTACTATTGTAGTAATAATTTTTCAGAACGATTCCTTTTCCACATATATAAACTTAATCCTAAGTAGAATAATACTACGATAATACTCATATCACCCGATAAATACTTAGCAGCCTCATGATTATCTACGACAAAATATCCCAGAACCAACCATACTAAATTATGTGTCGTATGGATCATAGACGATGTCCAGACGCTTCCGGTGCGCATGCGGATTTCACCAATAACAGGTGCCAGAGCTACTGTGCTGAGCACCGTTAATGGCAAGATCAGCCACAGCTTATCATCCGCATGATAAGAATCTGTATTAATCATGAGAGGAAAATGCCATACTCCATGAATTAAACCGTTAAGCATATACGCCTTCTTCTTCCCCATACTTCTTAACATCAATGGCAGCAAATAACCACGCCATCCAAGCTCCTCACCCATACTTTGTGTTAGGACTGCCTTTACATAAATAAATACGATAGCTAGCGGAAATACTGCCCAGCTTATCCCTTCAAAATCAGCCTTTCCTTCAACGGATGATATCCCCGTTAACCATACAACAGCGAAGCTTAATGCGAACGGAATGATGGGTACGAAGATGGCGAACAACCAGGCCTTCCTGCCAAGCTTATGAAGCCCGAGCAGCTTCCAGCCTGTCTTCGTATAACCATCGCGAGTCACGAGCAGCATCATAATCAAAACCGCAATCGTTGGCGTCAACATATAAACAAAGACAGAAATACCGGGTATGTAGCTGAACAGTACAGCAAGCAAAATCACAATAACCGTAAATAAGACGACCTTACTGGAATCCTTCAATGACCTGAACATAATTTATCGATCCTTCTTCTATGGTTTATTGGCAGCAGCAACTGCCGCATCCTTAATGTACAGAGATCTAGTCATAGGGAAGTAGTAACTTTCGGGGGATAAAAGTCATAGTGACCGGCACTTCTTCTTCATGACTTTTATTGAATAAACTTAGCCATAGATAAATTAATAGAAGGGATGTTACATATGAATAAGCTTCTTAAATCCTTATTCACCTCTTTATTATTGATTACTTTTATTATTTTCGTACCTAACACTGTGTTTGCTGATAGCGTCATCGATCATTATAAGATTGATAGAATTAACTCGTATCTTGAGGAACAGTTCCGTACCGCAGGCTTTCCTGGCGGCGCGTATGCTCTCGTAGAAAATGATGCGATCGTTGCGGCTGAAGGAATCGGTTACTCCGATCTTGCTGCACAACAGAAAGCGACGCCGGAAACCGTCTATTCTATTGCCTCCGTTACAAAAGTGTTAACTGCCTCAGCTGTATTGAAGTTAGTCGATCAGGGACTTATATCATTAGATGAACCGGTTGTAACCTATCTGCCGTGGTTCCAATACCGTAACAAGCAGGAATCGGACAAGGTGACGATTCGCAACCTGCTTACGCATTCCGCCGGTGTTAGCCGTTATGTAGCTGACGGTGCTATATACGAGGATATTGAGAAGAATCGAAATTCTAAGGAAGATTCGGCGAAAGCGCTGCGTAAAGTCTCGATGAATAGTTCTCCTGGTTCTAAGGGCCAGTACTGCAACACTTGCTTTAACCTGCTTGGGTTAGTTATTGAGAAGGTTACGAACCAGCCTTATGAATCGTATATTAGAAATTCGTTGTTTCTACCGCTCGGAATGAGTCATAGCGAGTTTAATCCGAATCTCATTAACGACGTAGATATCGCGCAAGAATACGGCTATCTGTTCGGGTTCTCAACGAAGGTTGCTCCTTATTGGAAAACGTTCGGCAGCAGTCAAGCTGCTGAAGGCGGTGCCTATAGCAATGTACTGGATCTATCCCAAATAATGATTGCCGTACTAGGTCATCACGCTGATTCTTTTATCGCTTCCGACAAGTTTGATCAACATACGAAGAACGGCGTAGTCGCTTCCGATCTGGATGGCGCGATATATACGGAAAGCGGGTTTGAACAAAGTGAGGTATACGGAACTCGTATCCTGTCCAAGTCTGGTGAAGGCATGGGCTCCAGCTCGGAGATGGTCATTATTCCGGATAAGCAGATTGGCTTTGTAATGCTCGTGGGAGAAAGTAATGGAGAACGCCGGTCGCGTATAACCGAAGGCGTCGTAAGCATTCTGCTCGATCAAGAACCGAAGTCCGTCGCCGGCGTCATCAACGTGTTTCAAGTGCTCGGTTACATTTCATTGGGCATTATTGCGGTCAGCTTGTTCTTCATGCTCGTATTAATAAGAAGTGTTGTACGAAAATATCGGAACCAATTTCAGCTGAAATATCGCTGGTTGAACCTTATTCGGCTTCTTTTATTAATTATTGTGCTCTTACCGATCCTTTACTTATTGTTCGTATTCCGTCCAACGGAGGCTGGCTTCTACGGATACCCATATGATCTAGCCGCAGCGATCATCGTTGCAGCTGTGTGCGTTTTCATTTGGATTGTGTATAGCGCTTTTCTACTCTTCATCCCTCGTAATTGGAAGTAACACTAGAAGTCACTATACAACTATGACTTTTTTCGAGTATCTTAAATGTACAACTGCTTTAGCTAATAAGGAGTGCATCAGCTCATGGTCAAAATAAAAGTGATGATCGTCGAGGATCAGGAAATTATTCGCAAGAGCTTAGGGATCGTTCTCAATCTTAACCCGGACATTGAAATAGTTGGCTCTGCCGAGAACGGAGCAGTAGCCGTAGAACTTGTACCTCAGCTGCAGCCGGAGGTTATCCTAATGGACGTCCAAATGCCGATTATGGGCGGCGTGGAAGCGACAGATCGTATAAAGAAATCTTATCCGACTATTAAGATCATCATGCTTACTACATTTCAAGACGAGGAAATTGTACTTAGTGCGTTGAATGCGGGGGCTGAAGGTTACATTCTGAAAGCCATCGACCCTACTGATCTTGCAGCAGCTATCGTGCTTGTTCACCGCGGTGAAACGATGATTAGCCAAGACGTTGCCAAAGCGCTATTCGCCAGAACGCTCTCGCGGCCTTCGACGAAGGAGACGGAGTACGGGTTAACCGAGCGTGAAACGCAAGTGCTGAAATGCATTGCGGAAGGATTATCGAACCGGGATATATCCACCAAGCTGTTCCTATCAGAAGGGACGGTTAAAAACTACATCTCCAGCATCTACTCCAAGCTGAATGTTCATAATCGCGCAACTGTAATGAAGAAAGCGCACGATGAGAAATTGATTTAAGCGACTGCGTTGTCAAAAAACAGAAGTGCACCCCAGAGTATACATGGCTCAACACCTACGGCGTATAGCGACGAATACTTCTGGCGGTGCACTTCTTACGTTTAATATTATGCGAATCTATATTGGACCTCTATCACTTTTTGGAATTGATATTTATGACCTTCCTGCTCAACCAGTAAGTACATTTATTTCATTAACGGTGCAAGATAGATAAATACTCCTTCCACGGTCCTACGTCAGCATCATATCTTTTAGCCAGAACGCGAACTATTTGTGCCATATGAGTAAGGTCATGAACGACCCAAGTAGAAATCAATTGGCTGACATTTACTTCTCCGAACTCCGGGTGTATGCCCGTTTTCTCCCAAACCGATTCCCGCTCCGTAAGCTTCACAAGTCTTCCTATGCTTTGTGCCCGAATGCTTTTAAAAGCTAACAACTTTTCATCCATCGTTCCATGTTCGTTAAGAAGCAAATGAGAAAAGCGATCAAAAGGTGGGAGTGTACGCTGCTCCTCATCACTTATCATATGCTCTAGTCTCGGGATCCAATTATTTCTTTCCGCCTCAATTAGATGAGTAATGATTTCGAAGACATTCCAGCTCCCTTCTCCCTCATTGCAGTAAAGCCATTCATCAGACACTCCTAACAATAAGCCCTCCAACGCCTTTGGCGTACGCCCTAACAATTCAACAGCTTCATTAAGTTTGAAATTCATTCATTATCCCCCTTGCTTTCTGGAAAAACTTAATATACCATAGAAGCATATGTTCGCATTCTGCTATCTTACCCAGGGAGGCTACCGAAGTGATAGACTTAAGCCAAGAAACGATTTATCGTTACAAACAGTTTATAGATTGGACAGATACATTACGCGATCTGAACGATAACATATGGTTTAGCTCAATAGCTGAAGGGAAAGCGACAGTAGCAGAAATTATTTCTCATCTTCGACAATGGGATCATTATCTGCTTCACACGATTATCCCAGCTCTTCGAACTGGCGAAGGAATGGTCTTTCCAGATTTCGATTCGTTCAATCAACAGGCTTATGAATTTGCTCGTTCTGGAGTAACTAAAGATAGTATGCTCGATGAATTCAAGCAAACCCGTCTTCAGTTGGTCGAGACGCTGTTAGCAGAACCAGACATTGCTGCTAAGCATGTGACCGCTAACGGCATCGCCAACTGCCCGCATACAGGTACTCCCTACTCCTTGCTTTATATCATCTACGAATTTATTCAGCATGACATCCATCATCAGAATCAAATTTTATCTGTGATCGGTTAGAGTTCGTTCTCGTTTTTTTAGAGAAGAGTCCTATTCGGCTGAACAAACGAGTGATGAAAGCTGCACCCCTGGCAACATGGTTAACGGCTGCTTTCACACTCGTCGACTGGATCGTTTTGGCAAGACTTGTCATATGACTGTTTGATCTTTTCTAGAGCATGCAATTCCAAATCGTCTGTCAACACTGTCATAGACACAGATGCCTCAGCCGTAACTGCCGCAGCAGCCTTCATTCTTGTCGAACCATCATATGTTCTTATCTATCTGCTGATGAAGATAGCAACTGGACATTATTTAAAAATAATAGAGTATTCGTTACTACAATCTCATCGCAAACACAAACCTCTCAAGAGCAACAGCAACACCATCTTGATCATTGGATTCGGTAATATACTTTGCACTATTTTTTAGTTCAGCTATTGCATTTCCCATAGCGACCGGAAATCCGCACTTATGAAATAGACCCAAATCGTTAAAGTCATCCCCGAACACCATTACATTGTCTGTCCTCACTCCAATGTCATCAAGCGCCCATTGCACGGCATCCTCCTTGGAGGCCAATTTAGGCATAATTTGAATAAGGGCCCCACCATCAGTAGCAATTACGTTCACATGCTCTCCGAATTGCTTGACAAGTTCCATCCATGCGCTATAACCATGTACCAATATTTTGGTTGGGGATAGTGAACGAATAAAAGCTTTCTCAACAATCAGTGGTTTATCATCATTAGAACTGATACCGAAATGAGTAAATTGCGAATCAGGAATCGGTGTACACGCATACCATGCGTCTTTGTTCTCGAATGTTATGATCGATTGAGATTCCTGTAACTCGATGAAATCGATAATCTGCTGGCTAACTTCCATTGGGATACTAATGTGCCGCTGAATTCGCTTAGACTTGCATACCGTTAGAGCACCATTGTAATAGATCAAGTAGTCGACAAAAGGAAGCTCTTTGACAAACCGATTAGCAACTCTAGGCGGTCGTGCCGTGGCTACGATAATATGAATTCCATAATCATAACACCTTCTAACAGCCTGATAATTTCGCGGGGAGATAGATTTGTCATTGTCGAGTAATGTTCCGTCTAAGTCCAATACAATGGCTTGTATGTTCGACATCCGGGATCTCTCCTCTGTAGTAATTTTCCCAATAATATCCTATTCCTAAAGAAGATGCTAGACCCATTATGAAAAACCACCTACCCACAGGTTAATCTACCACAAATGATTGATAAGAAAGTTAACTGAAAGGTTAGAAAGAACGGCTCTAAGAATCGATCACAACGACCTTGCCGGTTATATTGCTGTCTTCGTCTACCGTAAACACCACTACGTATACCTTACCGTCTCTCTCACTGAAATGATAAGGAAAATCGCCCGTTTGCCCTTCCGGAAACAACAAGTCTGGGCTAACCTTGACGTCCCAGACGTCGAAATTGTAATTGATTTTCCCTTGCTCGTCGATGGTTACTTGTTGGATTGATTCTGGAATCGTCTTGCCTTCTGGCACCTTTTTCTTCCACTCCGCTGATTTCCTAGCCATTTCAGCAAATCCATCGTCGGCAGCGGCATTCTCGGTTAGCTCCGCTTCCATATTAGAGGAAGACTCCTTCAGGAGCTCACGCAAATAGGCTTCTGCCTTGACTGGATCGGCTTTCGACTTATCCAGAGGAAGATCGAACAGCGCGGAGGCTCCCTCGTAATCCGATCTGATACTAATTTCGCCCGTCCTATCGTCGAAAGCAATCGTATCGCTGTTCGGGAAGCTCTGACCGCCGATCACGGCTAAATATACGCCTCTGTCGGCGAACATTTCCACGATGTCGCATTCGATTAACCTGTACATAACGCCGTCTAACACAATTTCACTATAACTGCCGTTCATCGAGGCGATGTTGACCTGCCATGGCTCTAGCCCCTTAATGAAAGGCGACACCAAGAAGGGAAATTCACCATATTGTGGATCGCTCGTCGAAGGCATCGGACTTCCATCAGCGTTAGCTATGGACACAACGGCATACGTCTTCTCTGAGGATATTTGATTTGGTGAGCTTTCCAGTTCAACCAATCCAGCACCGGAGACAATGCCGTGCAGCGTAATCTTGTAACCTCCGGAAACGACAGATTCGATAATTTCGATAGCTTCACTGCTGGCGAAAGCTTCTGCCAAAATTTCTTCCCCCATTTGCTTGGCTACTTGCTGGGGGCTGAATAACTTTAAAGCCGCGAACGCCGACACAGACATGACTAGTGAAAGAACAGCAACCAATACCCCTATAGAGACCCTTTTTTTATTATTGGACCTCCTTTCGCTTATCTGCTTGTATCGATTCATAACCTCTCTGTTTAATTGTTCTTCAGGCTTGGCGTCCGAAGCCAAAGCTTGCCGGAGCATGCGATCCCATTGTTCGGAATTATTCATTGAGACTCCACCTCCAGTTCCTTTTTCATCGCCTGTCTAGCTTGATAAAGTCTGCTCTTGACCGTACCATGCGGAATTTGTAATACCGAAGCGATCTCCTCAATCGACAATTCTGCCGTATAGTACAGATAAAGCGGGATCTTCAGCTTATCTTGAAGCTTATCGGCGGCAGCTTGTATCTTCTGACGCAGCTCGGAAGACATCACTGCAGCTTCCGGAGTCTCTTCACTCGAGACTACGTTGATCGCGGCGGCCGCTTCTTTGTATGCTGCTGTAGGTGCAATTCTCTGTCTCCAGGCAAATTTGCGGCGCTGATTCTTGTGCAGTCCAACCGCGACCGACAGAAGAAAGGCTTTCGGATTCCGATTTCTGTCCAACTTATATCGCGCTTCCATCGCTTTCAGCAGCGTTTCTTGATAGAGATCGTCAGTATCCGTCCGATTCGACGTTAGTCTATGGCAGAATCCATACAGCGCTTTGCCGTGCTGTTCGATCAGATTGCCAAACTCCTCGATATCCAAGTAGCTCCTCCCTTTCTGAATGGCCATTCAACTGTATATGGTCATAACTTGAAGCTTGGTTCACTTGTAAATTAAAAATGCCCGTTACTACAGCTGTCTGCGGCGACGATTCGTTCAGCCTGTTGCAATACGGACGCATTTCTTATTTTTTCAACTATCCAAATTCAACCAGATTGATAATTATGGTAACATATTATTACATATACAGGCGAGTCACATGAGAACAGGCGGTCATGCCAGTAGTTTAGTTATTCGAGAAGCTTCATTTCGTGATATCGATGCAATTACCGAACTGATGAATGATTTAGGCCATCCAGCATCCATACTTCAAATGAAAAAAAGATTGGAGATGATAAGCTCCAATCCAATGTATCATACTTTGGTAGCAGAACTTAATGACAAAGTGGTTGGAATGGTTGGCCTTCGTCAGCAATACGCTTATGAAAGCGATCAGCCGATCATTCAAATCTCGGTGTTGGTTACAAAAACAGAATATCGGGGATTAGGAATAGGAAAGGAACTTATGAAGCACGTAGAGAATTGGGCGAATGAACATGGAGTAAGTGCTATTGTTTTGACTAGCGGCGATAGACCCGAACGTGAGGCCGCACATCAATTCTATAAACAACTAGGATACTC
>NZ_BIML01000039.1 GCF_004001065.1 Paenibacillus xylaniclasticus | reverse complement strand
AAAGTGTGTCGTCAATAGATTACCGCGTATGGAGCAAACGAATGACTGTAAAGAAACGTCAACGCGCGCCTTTGTCGTCGGATTGCTTCCTAATAATTTCAGAGCAATCCGACCCCGACGAACTACCGCTCCGGGGCAACGCCGTCCCAGAACAAGTCAATCAGCATCTTCGCGAGCTCTGGAGTTGAATGCGCGGCTTGGGCGGATTTGATAAGAGACGGGCGGTTGCCGAGCATCAGCAGCGCGGTTAGCGCATGTGACAGCAGCAGTGGATTGGCTTGTCGGAGCTGGCCGCTGTCCATCGCCGCGCGGAAATGCGCAGACAGTACGTCGTGTATGCCATGTTCTGCTTGTCGAATACGAAGCAGCTGCTCTTCGCTTAGATGCGGAGAGGCATCCTTCATAAGCGATTCAAAATCTATATGATGAGCGGACATTTTGGCAACGGCGAGACGTTCTAATCCGTTGCGAATATCGGGGGCATCCTTCAACGCCTTCTCTGTGTCGCTGCGCGCGCGGGATAGAATCCAGACGAGCGACTCTGTAAACAGCTCTGCTTTGTTAGCAAAATGGTAATACAACGACGCTTTGGTCACTTCACATCCTTGTGCGATTTGATTAAGCGAGACTGGCTCATAGCCGTACTCCATGAATAAGCGGGCGGCATGTATAATAATGGTCTCATTGGTCGGACAATGCTGATCGGATCGCTTCGGACGGCCAAGCGGTTTGCGTTTTGGGGATTTCACGATGTCTCACACCTTTGTCTGCATTGAAGAGTTCTTTTTCAGTTGTTGTTAATTAACCAACCGGTATATATAATTATTATATCACCGATTAACGAATCATTCGAATCAGTGATTCGTTCTACTGAAAGAAAGACGATATTCATATCATGCGAGGGAGTGGAATAGCGAATGAACTTTATTAACCGAATAAGCGGTCTCGTGACCGACAGAAGAGGGCGGTGGATAACGCTTCTTGTATGGCTAGTGCTGGCTGGGATTCTATCGATGGCACTGCCTGGGACCTCTGATGAGGTGGTGAATAACGCTCAGAACTTGAGCAACTTAAAGCCATCCATGCAGGCGGCAGCGATTGACGAACGTGAGTTTCCGAATGAGAGCGGGGTTCCCGCACTGCTCGTGCTGCACCGGGAAGGCGGACTGACGCCGGAGGATCTCGGGCAAGTCCAGAAGCTGGCTGCACGGTGGACAACTGACCCGTTGCCGAACCAGAAGGCAGTACCGCCGTTTGACAAGCTGCCGCTTCCAGCATTAAGCGAGCAATTGTCCGAAGACGGCAGCACGATTATCGTTCCGGTTACCTTCGAGGTGAATACGGTGACGGAGCAGCTGGAGCTCGGCCTCGATCGGCTGCGTGAAGATGTAACTGCGGCATTCGGCGGAGAGCCGTTTGAGACGGCAACGGACAAGCCGGCAGACCTAAGCGCCCGCATCACCGGTCCTGTCGGTATCCAAGTCGACGCGACGGGCCTGTTCAAGAATGCCGACATGTCGCTGCTGATGGCGACCGTACTTCTCGTGCTTATTATTTTGCTGCTGATCTATCGCTCGCCTATATTGGCCTTCATCCCACTGGTTGCGGTCGGTTTTGCATATATGGTCGTCGGTCCGATTCTCGGCGCTATGGCGCATGAGGGATGGATCGCGATCGATTCGCAAGGCATCTCGATTATGACCGTGCTGCTGTTCGGTGCGGGTACCGACTATTGCTTATTCCTAATCTCACATTTCCGTGATCGGCTCAGCCTCGAACGGGATAAAAAGAGTGCGCTGCTGCAGGCAATGACTGGCTCATCTGGCGCTATTGCGATGAGCGGCCTAACGGTCGTGCTCTCCTTGCTTGCACTTCTGTTCACGGAATATGGCGCGTATCAACGGTTCGCAATTCCATTTAGCTTGTCGATTTTTATTATGGCACTTGCAAGCTTGACGCTTGTGCCGGCGCTGCTTGCTATATTCGGACGCACCTCATTCTATCCGTTCGTGCCGCGCACGCCGGATATGATTGCGGAACGTGCACAACGCAAAGGAAGGCCTATTCCTGCAATTAAACCTGTGAAGAAGGAAGGCGCAATCGGCCGTCTTGTCGTCCGCCGTCCATGGGCGGTTGTGCTGTCAACCGTCATTGTGCTGGGCGTGTTGGCTGGATTCTCCTCACAGCTTAAAGTGACGTTCGATATTTTGTCTTCATTCCCGAGCAACATGGAGTCGAGAGAAGGCTTCGCCGTAATCGGCGAGGAGTTCACTGAGGGAAGTCTGGCACCAGTACGAGTCATCATCGATACAGATGGCAGCGATGCTGAGCTGGTGCGACAGCAGCTATCTACGCTGCCGTACGTAGCGAAAGTGTCGAATCTGGAGCAGGGAAGCAGTGACCCGGACATCTACGCGATGGATGTCAGCTTGACGATGAATCCTTATTCGCAGGAAGCGATGGATCTCATTCCGGAGCTGCGCGAAGAGACGATGGCGGTGCTCGCAGCGGCTGGTAATGGGGGATTGACGGCAGATCGGGTATGGATCGGTGGTCAGACGGCAGAGCAGTACGATGCGAAGGCGACAGGTGACCGCGATACGCGCGTCATTATCCCGATCGTCATCGGACTGATCACGCTGCTGCTTCTTGGTTATTTGCGCTCGATCGTTGCGACGGCGTATTTGATCGGAACGGTCGTGCTGTCTTATTTTGCCGCGCTGGGATCAGGCTGGATTATTATTCATTATGTCCTTGGTGCCGATGCGATATCGGGCTCGATTCCGCTCTATTCGTTCGTGTTCCTTGTTGCGTTGGGTGAGGACTATAATATATTCATGATCTCAAGCATTTGGAAGAAGAGAAAGCATATGTCGCTCTCCCGCGCAATCAGCGAAGGCGTGAAGGAGACGGGCTCGGTCATTACGTCGGCCGGTATCATTCTGGCTGGTACGTTCGCGGTGCTCGCGTCGCTGCCAATTCAGGTGCTTGTTCATTTCGGCATTGTGACAGCCGTTGGCGTCCTGCTCGATACGTTCATCGTTCGACCGTTCCTTGTGCCTGCAATTACAGCGCTGTTGGGCCGTGCTGCATTCTGGCCGGGCAAGCATGTACCGGTGGAGGACAGCTCCACGCGAGCGCAAGAGTATGGAAGTAATTGAACGGACTTGATGAATGCTTGACAGCTTCATGAATGAAGACAAGGCTGCCCATTCCGCTTTCGGATCGGCAGCCTTGCTGCATTATGAAATACGATGGTGGAGGAGGGGATATGGAGTAAGGGAAACGCAAGAGAGGCTGATGCGCTGAGAAATTTTATGTATAATGTAGGAATTGATATAGAGTAGATGCACAAGGTGGGATGGGAAGTGGCAGATCGCAAAGGGAACAAGGCGGAGGTTGGCAAGAAAGCGCCGGACTTCACATTGGACAGTTCGGACGGTAAGCCGGTCTCGCTGAGCGATTATATCGGTAAGAAGGTCATTTTATTTTTTTATCCGAAAGATATGACGACCGCATGTACGCAGGAAGCGTGCGATTTTCGTGATTCTCATGAGCAATTCGCAGAGCAGAATGCTGTTATTATTGGAATTAGCACCGACGATGTTGCAAGGCATAACAAATTTATTGCGAAGTACGAGCTGCCGTACGTTCTGTTGGCGGATACAGAGCATCAGGTGTGTGAGCTGTACGGCGTCTGGCAGATGAAGAAGCTGTACGGCCGCGAATATATGGGGCTTGTTCGTTCAACCTTTCTTATTGATGAGAAAGGCGAGCTTATACAAGAATGGCGTAACATTCGAGTTAAGGGCCATGCAGAGCAAGTGCTTGCAGTTGTGTCTGCGGCAGTCAAATCGAAGCACGACTCTTAATGCGATATCCTGAACTGAATAGCCCGGTCGTCCCGATTTCTTTCGCTAATGCAGCGGATGTAACAGGACGGCCGGGTTTTTAATTATATAGTGAATGGTTCATGGAGGGTGTCGGATTTCTCAAGCTGAAGCGTCGCATGTGTGAGTCCGAATTCGGATTTGAGCTTGGCAAGCGCCTCACGCAGTACAAGCTGGCATTCGCTGTCGTCATGGACTAGCAAATGACCGCTAATAGCAGGCATCCCGGACGTAATCGTCCAGATGTGCAGGTCGTGAACATCACGAACGCCGCTAACGCTGAGCAAAGCTCTCTTCACGGTATCCGAATCGATGCCTTCAGGTGCACCTTCCATTAATATATGGATGACGGACTTGAGGATACCCCATGCTCCACGCAGGATGAGGAGGGTGACAAGGATGCTTACGAGCGGATCAACCCAGTTCCAGCCGAATATCGCTACGAGCAAGCCAGCGACGATGGCACCGACAGAGCCGAGCGCATCGCCAAGAATGTGCAAATACGCGGACCGCACGTTCAAGTTATGCTCGACGTCTCCTTTGCGCATCAGCGACCACGCACTGATAAGGTTGGCGAGCAGTCCGACTGAAGCGATGAGCAGCATCGGCAGACCGGAAACCTCCGGCGGTTCGCCGAATCGGTGGAACGCCTCCACCGCAATCATACCGGCGATGACGAATAGCGTTAACGCATTGAACAGCGCAGCTAATATCTCGAACCGGTGAAAACCGTACGTTTTGGCAGAGGTGGCTGGCTTGGCTGCGAACCAAAAGGCGACGAGGCTGAGTGCGATTGCAGCTGTATCGCTTAGCATATGGCCGGAATCGCTCAGAAGAGCCAAGGAGTTCGTTATCAAACCGCCGATAAATTCGAGCACCATGATGGCGCCCGTAATAATCAGTGCGATGGTAAGTCCTTTGCGGTTGCCTGAATTGCCGTGCGAATGACCAAGATGTCCGTGGCTGTGCCCATGATGGCCGTGCGCGTGCGAATGTCCGTGATGCGCGTGGCCGTGCCCACGATGGCTGTGCCCATGTGAATGTTCATGTGAGTGTTCGTGTGAATGCTCCTGTCTATGTGAACAGGCTTGATTGTCGGTTGAATTGTTCATCGCGATACCCTCCTGATAAACACATGAATAGTTGCTCATATATTAATCACATGATAGCAGTGATCTAGATCAAATGCAAGGTATTTTGCTAATTCTGTAATGAATGACCAAATAAAACCGGATTTGTTTCCATGCACCCTTAATTAGAAATCTATATGATGACTATTGTCCAAGCTGTTCCATTTCGATGTATAATGGAATCCAGGTGGTGACAAAATCGTGGAAAAATGCGATCCGGTATGCGAAGGGGCCAGCCCGGAAATCGCCGACCAAGTGAAAGCGAATTTGCTTGAGGAGCATTTGGCAGCCTCTATTGCAGACGTATTCAAAGCGTTAGGTGACCCGACCCGCATTAAAATTATTCATGCACTGTCGCAGCATGAGCTATGCGTACACGATCTCACAGTGGTGCTCGGCATGGGTCAATCAGCCATCTCGCATCAGCTTCGTTATTTACGCAACCTGCGCATTGTAAAGCGGCGCAAGGAAGGGAAGACCGTCTATTATTCGTTGGACGACAACCATATTGAACAGCTGTTCGTGCTGACAAGACAGCATCTGGAGCACGATTAATATGTGTGTTGGAAAGCAGCGCTTGCACGCCCAGCCTAGAGCCGGCTATCGCACGAATTGCGTGTATACGATGTAGCATTCGTATGCGGCTCCAGTGCCTGGCGTGCGCTTGCCTCGAGATGTAAGTGCTTTCATCCTATACTATAGTGAGAGAGGAGCCTCGCTCATGCACAGCGCCATACTAGTAGATGACGAACAATTTGTACGCTTAGGATTACGTGCGTTGATCGACTGGGAAGCGGCCGGTTTTCATATTATCGGAGAGGCGGATAACGGGGAAGATGCACTTGCGTTAATTGACCGATTAAAGCCGGATTTGGTTGTAACGGACATTCGAATGCCGGTACTAGATGGATTGGAGCTGATTCGCAGAACACGTGCCGGTCAGAGCACTTTAGAAGGTTCAGCGACTAGCTTCATTATTATTAGCGGCTTTGACGATTTCAAATATGCGCAGCAGGCGGTTCGATATGGAGTGAGCGATTTCCTGCTGAAGCCGATCGATGAAAAGGAACTGACCAGCGCGCTGAAGCGGCTCGATGAGGAATTGAGCCGGGATAAGGTGCTCCGTGGGAAGAAGGAGCAGCTTGTGAATGGCAGTGTAATGGAGGCGCTTATTAAAGGTGAGATGAGCGAAGCTGAAGTCGATGTATGGGCGGCAAGGCTCGGAATTGAACGAGGAGCGAGGCTCTATTATATGTTTATAGAGCCGAACGATTTGCATCCATGGTACGAGGGAGACATCGTTTCGTTTGATGACGAGCGAATCGTTCATGCGGTTAAGGGAGCATTGATAAGCGTGCTTGGCAGAACGGAAAGCCCGTATGTGCATCGTCATAGGAATCGGTTCGGCGTTGTCATATCGGCTGCCGATCTAGCTTATACAGGCGGGGAGATCGGCCGTTTCGCAGAGCGGCTGTTGTGGGAAGTAGAACAGCGAGTCGATCGTCCCTTCTATATTTATGTCGGCCAGCAGGTCGAAGGGCTCCATATGGTAGGAGCTGCTTACCAGTCTGCGCGGGAAGCGCTGCAGTACAAATATATGGAGGATGAACCTCGAATTATTATTCATCATCCATCTAAGTACGCACCAGCCCCTTTCGTTCATGCCGATCCGCAGCTAATCAAGTCGATGCTTGAGCATCTAGAGGAGCGAAATGCTGAGGAGCTGCAGCAAGCGATCGATGCACTATTCGAGCAGTTTCGGGCGAAGCGGTTCGTTCCGGCAGCGGTGAAGGCGGCGATTCATCAATGCGTATCGGGCATCGTTAGCGTTCTGCAGAGCGTAGAAGTTGACGCTATGGAGATGAATTCGGCGGAGCCGATTATCAGCTGGCACGATTTGAATTTGACGCCTTCGGAGCTTAAGCGGCTGTTTCAGGCATTCGTAGCCGAGAGCGCAGGACAGTTAGCGAGCCGGCGCAAGGAGCTCGCCAAAGGCGGGGTTCAGAAGGTAAAGGCGTTTATTGAGGCCAACTATCGAGAGAACATGAGTCTGAAGAGCATTGCAGCCCGTTTTTTTATGAACCCGGTCTATCTGGGTCAGCTGTTTAAAAAAACGTACGGCGTCTATTTCAACGATTTCCTGCTGCAGCTGCGGGTTGAGGAGGCGAAGCGGCTGCTGCGCAAGACGGATTTGCGCATCTATGAGGTAGCCGAACAGGTCGGCTTCAATAACGCGGATTACTTCGTCACGCAGTTCGAGAAGCTGGAACGTATGACGCCTTCAGAATACCGCAATAAGCTGCTGTGAGCCGTCTTGTACATGCTATCTTTTATTATTGCGTAATTTTGAGGAGAACGAGCCATGAAGCTTCGTTTGGACAACATTCGCTTGCGCAACAAAATGCTTATTGTTTATCTATTGTCGGTATTTACCCCTATTTTTCTGACCAATCTGATTTTCTATACCGTCACGAGTGACAATGTCAAAAATCAACGGATGAAGGACATCTCGCGAGCGGTAGAGCAGATAAGAAGCGAGTTTCGCTCGGAGATCGAGGATGCGGTCGGAATCTCGTCTGTCTTCTATACTGATCATTTGCTGAATGAAACGTTGGAGCACAGCTATGAGCAGCCTGCCGAATACGTTGAAGCCTATGACTCTTACTTACGGCGCATGCTGAACAGCTACGGTCCTGTCTATCATTCGGTTAATTCGATTACGATATACGTCGATAATCCAACGATTCTGCCTTCAGGGGGGATTGAGCGCCTTACTAACTATGTTAGTGAGCAGGAATGGTATAACGCTATTATGAACAATAAGATATCCCGTCCGGTCATTCTCCGTACCGGTACGGGGGACAGCAAGGATACAATTAGCATCGTACGCAAGCTCGATTATTATGTAGCACAGAACCAATATCAGAAGCTGTTAAAAATTGATCTTAAGAACGATGCGATTGTACAAATTTTCGGAAACTTAAATTTACAAGGTAGTATTTATCTAATTGACGATAAGGGCTATGTGAACTACACAACGGATGCACGAATCGATTGGCTCAGAGAGAAGGTTTCGTTCGATTCGATTTCGCAGCCGGTTCGCACCATTCAAGTCGAGTCGGATTACGAATCGTACAACTATTTGTCCGGATGGAGAATTGTTGCGACGATTGAAGAGAGCGAGGTCATTCAAACCGTCAAAAAATCCCGCACCTTCGTCGTGCTGCTAGCTGCACTGAATTTATTATTCGCTACTATTGTTATCGTCTGGATTACCCGTTCGCTTGTCGTCCGGCTTGGGTTTATTCTTCGTTATATGAAGAGGGTTAAAAACCAGCAGTTTGATCTTATCCAGCATGAGATGGCGAATGACGAAATCGGGCAATTAACCAGCGAATTCAACCGAATGACGACACAGATCGAACGTCTAATTAACGATGTGTATGTCGCTGATATCCAGAAGAAGGATCTCGAGCTGCAGAATCGTCATGTACAGCTGAATGCACTGCAGAGTCAAATTAATCCGCACTTTCTGTTCAATACATTAGAGACGATTCGAATGAGGAGTCTTATTAAGCGTGAGGATGAGACGGCCCGGATTATTCATAATATGGCCAAAATTTTTC
This sequence comes from Paenibacillus xylaniclasticus, assembly GCF_004001065.1. Lineage (GTDB taxonomy): Bacteria > Bacillota > Bacilli > Paenibacillales > Paenibacillaceae > Paenibacillus_T > Paenibacillus_T xylaniclasticus. The sequence goes on along the minus strand of NZ_BIML01000039.1, from coordinate 28,746 downwards.
GAAACTCTCTTACCTGGACTAAAGATATGGTTAATGTGCAGGAGGAGCTTGGATTTATCAACTGCTTTTTGGAAATCCAGAAATATCGTTTCGGGGACAGACTGACTTATCATATCGACATCGACGAGCGCGCTTACGAATGTATGGTGCCGAAGATGACGTTTCTGCCGTTCGTCGAGAACGCAAGCATCCATGGCATTGAGCCGCTTAAGCATGGCGGCACGATCAATATGACGATAAAGGTAGAAGACCAGGAGCTAGTGTGCGAAATTGTAGATAACGGTGTCGGGATGAGTGAGGATAAGGTGGCGAAGCTGTATAGGTATTTGGATTCAGATGAGGAAATGGGTGACCGGATCGGTATTCAAAATGTGATTTATCGTCTTAAGCTGTATTATGGAACGGGCTTCCGTTTTCAAATCGACAGTGGAGAGGGCAGAGGGACCGCTATTCGTATCGTCACGCCGATTGACGAGCATACGAGCCTCGCGGTCGGTTAACCGAAGGAATGCACTCGGCAGACTTAGAAGCCGGATATTGGATTTGCATGACCAAGAAGGAGTGGGTAAGTGTGATGGCTCGCACATTAAGATTTATTATCGTGCTGCTGGCCGTCGTGATTATAGCGTCGCTGCTGGCCTCATGTTCAAAGTCTTCGAACAGCTCAGGGATTGAGCCGGTTACATTCACTTATTTCAACGCTGCTCCAGGTGAAGATATCAACACGAATGAGACGACGATCGGAGCTATTCTGGAGAAACAGACCGGCGTGAATTTCAAAGTGGAGCATTTGGTCGGCGATCTTAATACGAAGATCGTCGAAATGATTGTGAGCGGAGAATATCCAGATGTTATTGTGCCGGATGTAGCGATAGACAAGCTGGTCGCGGCGGGAGCTTTTCGTTCGTTGAACGACCTGATCGATCAATACGGCCCGAATATTAAACGTGTATACGGTCCTTATTTTAACCAAATGAAAGCGAAGGACGGTAACATCTATTTCTTGCCGTTTAGTCCCATTGTCGGCAAGTACAACCCGAGCACCTCGATTGAACAATCGGCGTTCTGGATTCAAAGACGCGTCTTAAAGGAGTATAATTATCCACAGATTAAGACTCTTGATGAATATTTTGATCTTATTAGAAGGTACGCAGAAGACCATCCTGATCCCAACCTGATCGGGTTTCAAGCTCTTACCGACTTGGACCGCTTCTACACGCTGACGAATGCAGCTATGCATTTGGGCGGCTATCCGAACGATGGCAGCGTGATTGTCGATATGGAGACGCATAAGGCGACCGATTACGGGGCTGGTCCCTTGATGAAGCGATGGATGAAGAAGCTTAATGAAGTGAATGCGCAAAATCTGTTCAGCAAATCATCATTCGTCGATAGCTACGATCAATATTTGGAGAAGCTTGCCTCTGGCCATGTATTAGGCTTTTTTGACTACCAGTGGCAGGTTGCCGATGCATTCCGGGAAATTCGTATAAAGTCGAGAAGCTCAGGTAGCGATGATCTCGATTATATGCCGCTTCCGATCGTGTTTGACGAGAATATAGTTGATCAGTATATTGACCTTCCAACATTCGTCAACAACCGAGGGATTGGTATTTCGGTCAGCGCAAGCGATCCGGTCCGAATTATAAAGTTTTTCGACAATTTGTTGACGGACGATAATCAGCGGCTTTCCAATTGGGGGATTGAAGGCGAAACGTACAGCGTTACCAAAGAGGGGCGGTACTACCGCAATACAGAACAGAGCAAGTATGTGTACACCGAGTCGTTCCGTAAGTCGTTCGGCTTCTCGCTGTTCGAATATAATTGGCCTCGCTATGGCAGCGGTTCCTCTCTGGCAGATGGCAATTCTGTCAACGTCGGACGGCAGCCGGAAGTCGCTTCTGTAGCATATAGCGAAGGCGATAAGCTGATCCTGAATCGATATGGCGTGAAGACGTTCACTGAGCTGTTCGCTGATCCACTCTACCGGCCTTGGTTTCCGGCATGGAGTATCCCGATTGAACCAGGATCGGAAGTGCAGTTGTTCGTCCAGAAGAAGAGCGACCTGCAGCGTAAATATATGCCGAAGCTTGTTTTATCGAAGCCGGAGGAGTTCGAAGAGCTGTGGCAGGAGTACGTTACGGAATTTAATAAGCTGGAAGTTGGCGTGTACGAGCGATATATGACAGAGGAAGTACAGCGCAGAATCGACCTGGTGGAAGGCAAATCTTCCATTACAGAGGGTGTTGCTTGACGGCGAGATATGGTATTTTGGTAGTGCGACCTATACTCTGGTTGATATTTCATGTATTTGTAAGCGTTTATACTGGATACGACAGCATTTTGGGGAGGCATTCTACTAATGGTGAACAAGACGGGTATCACTAGAGCAACTGTAGAACAGATCAAGAGCGAGCCAAGTCTGCGAGAGCTGTACCACAATCATTTTCGCATCGGCGCAGCGGTGAATATCCGCACAATCGATAGCCAGCGCGACCTGCTGCTGCATCATTTCAACAGTATTACCGCAGAGAACGAAATGAAATTTGAAAGCGTTCATCCGGCTGAGGATGTTTATACATTCGAGCAAGCAGACCATATTGCAGCGCTTGCGAAGGAGAATAATATTGCGCTGCGCGGCCACGCACTTGTCTGGCATAACCAGACTTCGAAATGGGTGTTCGAGAATGCGGACGGCGGACTGGTCGATAAGGCAACGCTGTTTGCCCGCATGAAATCGCATATCGATACCGTTGTTGGCCGCTATAAGGGGCAAATCTACGCTTGGGACGTCGTCAATGAAGCCGTGTCCGAGGAAGAAGGAGAGCTGCTGCGCCAGTCGAAGTGGCTTCAGATCGGAGGACCAGAATTTATTGAGCACGCTTTCCGGTATGCGCATGAGGCAGATCCGAACGCACTGCTTTTCTACAACGACTACAATGAATGTGGATCGGTGAAACGGGACAAAATTTATACGCTTATCAAGTCTCTCTTGGACAAGGACGTTCCAATTCACGGCATCGGTCTTCAATCGCATTGGGGGCCGACTGATCCTTCGGAGGACGACATTCGCGCAGCAATTGAACGCTATGCTTCGCTTGGGCTGCGGCTTCATATTACGGAAATGGACATTTCCGTCTTCGAATGGGAGGACCGTCGCACCGATTTGGTTGCACCGACTGTTGAGATGCAGGAGCGCCATGCTGAACGTTATGAGATGGCATTCCGCCTGTTTAATGAATATAAAGATGTTATAGACTGCGTGACGTTCTGGGGAATTTCGGATGACTACACATGGCTTGATTATTTTCCTGCCAGGGGTCGTAAAAACTGGCCGTTCCTGTTCGACGTGAATCATCAGACGAAGGACTCGTTCCGCCGTGTAGCAGCGCTCGTACAGAACGGACGCTAGAGTCGAATTACGCTATAGAACACTTATAACAGCCAATCGATCCGTTCGACGGATTGATTGGCTGTATTTTATTTATCGGATTGTATAGCATAATTAATACCTATAGAAATTTTTTATACAATTTGAATAGTCTATTTTGGATATTATGGTAGGCTGAACGGGTGTCTCTGAATACTTGAATGGATGATGCGCTGTGTACCGAAAATAACAAATACAGAGTGCATTATCGTACAACACACCTAAAAGCAAGTTCCTTCCAGAGGACGATTCTCTTGTATGAGTCTATACCTTGTCCACAAAACATACACAACCTATACACTGAAGTTAACTCCGTAGTCCACCATATGATCATAAACCGGTCACCTCTCGTATCGCTTACGTTCTTGGCACAGATTAATTCTTTTGAAGATCGGATGTCCACATTATCCACATAATCAGACGGCATGTCGGAGAGTAATCTTGAGTTGAAAATGTATCTGTTTTTCACAGAAAGAGGGTATACATATTTATGAAAAACAGCCCTAATTTTCATTCATATCCATGCTCCATGAATCGACATTGGATGGCTAATCTTAGATTGTAGATACAGAAAAGTCAGACAAAACCGGGACCCCTTATCCTGCTTGGGCTCGTCCATTGTCAAGTGTTTTTTATTGCCATTTGAAGGGACGGCACCATTGACACGCACAATATATAGTTATATTATTGTCTCAGCCATTCTACATATTGATTTTAATAGAGTTAGCAGCCGCAATGGCCGCAAGATCTGGAGGGTATAGAAACATGCTGGTTGTGTATAATTCGAGGACAGGTAACGTGCGTCGCTTTGTCGAAAAATTGAATATGAAGTCGTTGTCTTTAGATAACGCCGACATGACGGTAGACGAACCATTCGTACTCATTACGTTCACGACCGGATTCGGACAAGTGCCGGATCAAGTAGAGAAGTTTCTGAAACGGAACGCCTCCAGATTGAAGGGCGTGTCTGCGAGCGGCAACCGTAATTGGGGCGAAGCGTTCGCCCGCAGCGCGGATGATATCGCAAGACGATATAACGTTCCAATTATTCATAAGTTTGAGCTGTCGGGTACAGGACGGGACGTAGATCTATTTCGACAAGGAGTGAATAGTCTTGCGGCATATTGAGCTCAATAATGAACTGATGCAGCGCGGCGAGGACGGATTCTTCCGTTTGGAGAAGGACCAAGAAGCGGTTGCGGCGTTCATGGAAGAAGTAGCAGCGAAGAGCATGCGCTTTGGCAGCTACACGGAGCAAGTTCAATACATGATTAAGAACGACTTCTATGAAGACGTTTATGCACAATATACAGCGGAGCAAGTGGAAGAGCTGTTCGGTATAACGCACGGCTTCGGATTCCAATTCTCCTCTTACATGGCGGCATCGAAGTTTTATACTGATTATGCGATGAAGAGCGACGACCGCTCGGTCTATCTGGAGCAGTATCCAGACCGGGTCGCGATGGTCGCTCTTCATTTGGGCGCGGGCGATTATGACAAAGCGAAGCGTCTGGCTGCAGCGATGATGGAGCAGCGCGTTCAGCCTGCGACGCCGACGTTCCTTAATGCAGGCAAGAGCCGCCGCGGTGAAATGGTGTCATGCTTCCTGCTGGAGATGGACGATTCGCTTAACTCGATCAACTACGTACTCGGCACATGCATGCAGCTGTCGAAGATTGGCGGCGGCGTAGCGGTCAATCTATCTAAGCTTCGCGGACGCGGAGAACCGATTAAAGGCGTTGAGGGCGCAGCGAAAGGCATCATGCCGGTGCTGAAGCTGATGGAGGACGCATTCTCTTATGCTGACCAGATGGGCCAGCGCAAAGGCTCAGGAGCGGGCTATTATAACATTTTCGGCTGGGACGTTATGGAGTTCCTCGACAGCAAGAAAATTAATGCCGATGAGAAGACACGCCTGAAGACGTTGTCGATCGGCTTGATCGTACCAAACAAGTTCTATGAGCTGGCAGCTCAGAATAAGCCGCTTGTCGTCTTCGGACCGTACTCGGTCTACAAGGCATACGGCGTTCATATGGACGACATGGACTTGGATGAGATGTACGACACTCTGCTCGCGGATGACCGCGTGAAGAAGAAGGCCGTTATGAGCGCGCGAGATATGCTGGTGAAGATCGCGATGATTCAGCTGGAATCGGGCTATCCATATATTATGAACCGCAGCAACGCGAATAAGGATCACGCTCTCAAAGGGATTGGCACAATCAAGATGTCGAACCTATGCACGGAAATATTCCAGCTGCAAGAGACGTCCGAGATTAACGATTACGGCCAAGAAGATATTATCCGCCGCGACATTAGCTGCAATCTGGCGTCGCTTAATATCGTGAACGTTATGGAGCTTGGTAAGATTAAGGAATCTGTCCACGAGGGTATCGAAGGCTTAACATCAGTCAGCGACATGGCGCAAATCGCGAATGCCCCGGGCATTCGTAAAGCGAACGAGGAGCTCCATTCGGTTGGTCTCGGGGCAATGAACCTGAATGGATATCTGGCGAAGAACAAGATCGCGTACGAGAGCGAGGAGGCTCGCGACTTTGCCCGTACGTTCTTTATGATGATGAATTATTACTCGCTTGAGAAGAGCATGATGATTGCCCGCGACCGCGGCGTGACGTTCCATGGCTTCGATAAATCGGAATATGCCAATGGCAACTATTTCGACCGTTATTTGACGACGGATTTCCGTCCGGTAACGGATCGTGCGCGCGCGTTGTTCGGCGACCAGCATATTCCTGGGCCGGAAGATTGGGCACAGCTTAAGGAGCTCGTCATGAAGCATGGTCTATATCATGCCTATCGTCTGGCGATCGCGCCGACACAGAGCATCTCTTACATTCAGAATGCGACGTCGAGCGTAATGCCGGTTGTCGAGCACATTGAGACGCGCACGTATGCGAATTCGACGACGTATTATCCAATGCCGTATCTGGCGAAGGATAACTATTTCTTCTATAAATCGGCGTATCAGATGGACCAATTCAAGGTTATCGATATGATCGCCGAGATCTCGCAGCATATCGACCAAGGAATTTCGACCGTGCTGCATGTCAACAGCAACGTGACGACGCGGGAGTTGGCCCGCTATTATATTTACGCCGCGAAGAAAGGGCTCAAGTCGCTTTATTATACGCGGACGAACCGACTAAGCGTAGAGGAGTGCATCAGCTGCGCCGTCTAATGACGGGCAGCGCAGCTCCTTCCATATAGACTCGAGAGGGACGGTTGAACGAGATGGCGATGGAAGCTGTTAACTGGAACCGGCCGGACGACGACTTTACGTTGACGTTCTGGAACCAGAACATTATGCAATTTTGGACGGACGAGGAGATTCCGCTGTCCGACGACAAAATGTCATGGATCGAGCTGAACGATCAGCAGCGCGAGCTGTATATGAAGGTATTGGGCGGCCTGACGCTGCTCGACACCGTTCAAGGCGGCGTCGGCATTCCGCGGATTGTCGAGCATGTTGACGGACTGCAGCGCAAGGCGGTGCTGTCGTTCATGGGCATGATGGAACAAATCCACGCCAAGTCGTACAGCAGCATCTTCACGACGCTGGCGACGACGGAAGAGATCGACGGCGTATTCGCCTGGGTGAAAAACCATCCGAGACTGCAGAATAAGGCGGAATGGATATCCGAATACTACAAAAATATTAAAACGCCTAAGAGCTTGTATATGGCGCTGACAGCGTCGGTGCTGCTCGAAAGCTACTTGTTCTACAGCGGCTTCTTCTATCCGCTGTTCTTGGCTGGTCAAGGCAAGATGACGAGCAGCGGCGAAATTATTGACCTCATTCTGCGCGACGAGAGCATTCACGGCTTGTATATTGGCGTGCTGGCTCAGGAAATTCATCGGAGCTTGACGCCGGAAGAGCGTCAAGAGGCTGAGGCGGAGCTGAATGCTCTAATTGATAAGCTGCATGCGAACGAGGAGGCTTATACGGATGAGCTGTACACGGCTGTCGGCCTCGCGGACGAAGTACACGCGTATGTGCGGTACAACTGCAACAAAGCGCTCATGAACCTCGGGCTCGATCCGCGTTTCCCGGAGGAAGAGATCAATCCGATCGTCTTCAATGGCATCAACACGCGGACGAAGCAGCATGACTTCTTCTCGAAGAAAGGCAATGGCTACGTTCGGACACTGAATGTAGAAGCGCTGAGGGATGAAGATTTCGAGTTCTAATGAAGCAGTATATAGATAATAGATATGCCGAATAGGCAGCCTGAAGGCCGCCGTTCGTAGGAGCAATCCTGCGGACGGCGTTTTTTTTGTATCGCTACTCCTATGGTGGTGAGCATAAGCTCCGTATGGAATACGCATATTGATGTGAAAAATAACAAACGCAAGTGCCGAGCGATTGATTGCGGCACAACGCAATATAAATTGCGGTGTGCGAAATAACAACGCTTTCAATTGGATGGTTTTGAGAGCATATATTTTAAATCCACCAACTTTGTAGGTACTTACGCCCTATTTAATATAAATTTTTGTTAAAATTATGACGAAAAGACCTAGTCAGTGATTATCAAAATTTTGCGGACTTTTTAGGGAATATTGCGTTGTTTAAGTAAATAAAAGTTTTTATAGTAATAAATAGAAATTTAGTTTGAGGCGTTACTGATAAGGAGGTCATATGCATTACGGTTTAATTGCAACGTATGAGCTAGTCGTTGTGTTCGGTTTTTCGGCATTTATGAAATCGCTTTCTGTGGGGTCATTCGTGGAGACGATGAGACAATTGCAGCTCGGACGATACAGTAAGGCGCTTGCGTTGTTCATAATTGGACTGGAATGGCTAGCCGCGATCATGCTGATCGCTGAGTCAACACGATGGTGCGGACAGGCTGTCGTCGGAATCCTTCTCCTATCTTTTGGATGGGCTTTGTGGCGGGCTAAAGTGCTGAATCGACAGGTTCAGTGCAGCTGCTTCGGTCAGGGCAGTCAGCAATTTCTGGGCCGCGGAACTATTGTACGTATCCTACTTCTTGCGTTGCTGCTAGGTCTTTCTCTCTCCGGTCTTGGTCAAGAATCTGAACCGTTGAGCTGGATAGATCGACTGCTGTCGGCACTAATTGCAGGAGGGATATTCGCGATAGTCTGGTTATCCAACGTTGTTCGTACGGAGTTTAAGGCAGGGAATGTTATGAATAGACGTGAGGAGGTTTCGTAATGGAAACGTTAATGGTCGTTCTATTAAGTATGTTGTGTGTGATCATGATTGCATTAGTTGTACTGGTCGTCATGATGAATCAGAGACTACGGATGATGAGTCAAACAGCTCGGCCGATGCAGCCGGAGCCGCAGCAAACGATGTTATTCGAAGAGCATCATGGCGTTCCGCATGAGACTATATTTCCAGAACTGGAATTTACAGATAAGGATGGCCAAGCTGTCAGTCTCGTTCAACCTGATAAGCAAGGTGTTCTGGCAATATTTACATCGGCAGGATGCAGTACTTGCAAAATGTTATACAAGCCGTTGATGCATTTTCTAAGCGTAAACCCGCAGCTTGGAGCTGTGTTATTGCTGAACGGCTCGCCGCAAGAGCTTAACTCGATAGCGAAAGAATATGAAATAACGATTCCAATAGTGATGGTATCGTCAGATGATATGGCGAGAATGCAGACTCGATATACTCCGTTTGTCTACTATCTCACACCTGACGGAAGAGTGATATCGAAGAGCGTAATCAATTATGAAGACCAATTGGCGTACCTTATTACGAAAAAAATCGACTCAGCAGCTTAATGTGACTGTATTTCTATGAAAGGAGGTGATGCATCATGAGTTGTTCCGTTACAATTGGCAGCTGCGAAGGAAAGCCAAACGAGGCGGACCTCGAACAAGAGCTAATCAAGAGATACTTCTGGGTGGGCTCTATGTTCTGTAACGAGCGAACAGCTCCTATCTGAACCAGCAGCTGCCGTGAAATATAATAATTTAATTTTAGAGGAGGAAATTAATTATGAATTGCGGACTTGTGCATGGTGCTTGCTCGGGTTACTGTAGTTATTATAATTCGGATGGTCAATGGGTAAATACTGCAGCCTATGTTGGATATGTATATTGCAGTGACGGTTCGACCAAATCTATCTCTCACTGCGGCTGCTAATCTTTAAAGATACGATTATACAATTAAGAACATGTACAGGGCGTAAAGCCCTGTACATGTTCTTTTCGAGCTAAGGGGGAAAACCGAATGTTCGTTCAAGGAGGGTTTCAACCTTCAATGAACCAGGAGACTGGGAAGATAAAATTCTCGTTGCCCTCCGTACTGAAGATGATACGTATATTATGGGCGGCATCCCCGATCTTGCTGCTCACTCTGTTGATTATACAACTGCTGATTGCTATTGTGCCCGTAGTTCAGTTGTATTTGACAAAGGAATTAGTTGACAGCGTAACAGAAGTGTTCACTACAGGTTCTAGCATTCGTCCTGTAGTTAGTATTTTGCTGCTGCAGGTTGCTGTCTTGACCATAAATCAACTTATGGCTTTAGCCGATCAATTGATCGGGTTTCGCGTCCAACAGAAGCTGAAGTACGAACTGCAAAATCGAATGATCGATAAAGCAGCCTCGATTCCATTAATTCGATATGACCAAGCGGGCTTCCACGACCATTTGGAACGCACCATGATTAGTATCGAAATGCGCGGCTTTACTCTCTTCACGCTAGGAATATCAATAATTCGAAATGCTGTTACGGTCATTACGATGTTTGGAGTTCTATTTGCTTTTCATTGGATTCTATCCGTAGGTTTATTGATCATGCTGCTTCCGAAAGTTGCCCTATTTATGAATTCGGGCAAAATGCGCTTTATGCACATGTATGCGTTTACACCGACAGTTAGGAAGATGAATTATTATTTGCAATTGCTGACGGGACGTAAAGCGGCGAAGGAAGTTAGAGTATTTGGGTTAACGTCCTACTTAAAGAACAAATGGGAGAATCTATTCATTGAACATACGAGAGAAAGATTTCGTGTAGAGGCCAAGACGGGGCTTCGTCAATCAGTTTCGCAAGTGGTAGATTTTGCTGTCTATGCAGGTGTGATTGCGGTGCTCGTATTTTATGGCCGAGATGGAGGGTTGACGCTGGGGGAATATGTTGCCTTAACGCAGGCGGTGTCAACTATTCAACCGATGATTCATTATATTGGTCAACAAATTGCCTCTATATATGAAGAGTCGCTCTTTATTAAGGATCTTTTTCATTTCATGGAGCTTCCAGAAGAAAGCGATCAAGGAACGAAACCGTTTCCTCAGCGCCTTACGACCGGAATCGAGATTAAGAACTTGGAGTTTCAGTACCAAGACAAGCCTGTATTGAAAAACATTTCGTTTCGAATTAGACCAGGTGAGAAGATTGCTATTGTCGGAGAGAATGGAGCAGGCAAAAGTACGCTCGTGAAATGTATTCTAGGCTTGTATAATCCTACATCCGGCACAATTCGATATGATGGCATCGATCTATCGGATCTAAACCGACAATCGTTATTTCAGCATGTAACCGCAGTATTTCAGGATCATATGGATTATTATTTGACCATTCGCGAGAATATTGGATTTGGCAGTCTTGACCATATTGAAGACGATGCCGCACTGGAGATAGCAGCAAGTAAGACGGGCATTGATCATATGATCCAAGGCTACGCGGACCGTTATGATACGGTAGTCGGTCCTTTCTTCGAAGGAGGACGCGACTTATCTGGCGGGCAGTGGCAGAAGCTGGCGATTAGCCGAGCTTATATGAGGGATGCGAGTATCGTCATTCTGGATGAACCGTCAGCAGCGCTTGATCCGCTCGCAGAGGAGCAGCTTTATCAACAGTTTACTGATCTGATGGGAGATGCCACGACTATTATGGTGTCTCATCGGTTGGGTAGCTGTAAAATGGCAGATCGAATTATTTTATTGAAAGATGGAGCGATCATAGAGGAAGGAAGTCATGAGCAGCTGATGAGCGCTAATGGAGAGTATGCTCAAATGTTCACCGCTCAGGCTAACCGATATGGATAATGGAACAGGGGAGATGAACACAATGGAGACCAAATGGAGGAAGCTGTTGTACATACTCTGCGCCGCTGCTATCACTCTTACAGCTTGCAGCTCGAAGGAAGCAGCACCGGAAAAGGCGGATATGAGTAAGCCGTTCGTGCTAAGGGTGGGAGCATCGGATCTTCTTCGGTTTATGAACGATTATTACGGCCCTCTCAAAGAAAGATTTCCGCAAATGGAGCTTGATGTTGTAGAGGCAAAAGAATGGGTGCTTAATCCGTCACCTGGAGAAACATTTGAAGAAGGGCTTGAAAGACAGTATCGCACCCTTATCGAGGCAGAACAGCCGGTGGATGTGCTGATGTACTCAAATATGAACAGTTATAATCTGCTTATTGATAAAGGCTTCATTGAACCATTAGATGCCCGGATCAAACGGGATCAGTACGATACGAGTGCCATGTATAAGCCAGGGATCGATGCGATTCGCGCGTACGGCGGAGGGGAAGTCTATGGACTTGCACCGTTTTTCGCGCCGGAGTACATTACCTTCTTTAACGTCGATCTATTTAATCAGATGGGCGTTGATGTTCCGAAGGACCCTTATACATGGAATGATCTGATCGAAATTGGCGGAAGGTTTGCGGGACAGACCGTTGGCGGTGAACCGATTTCGGGGTTTGCATACGGATGCCAGTTTAATTCCTTAGGCCCGCTTGTATACAACATAGGTCTATCTCAAAATTTAAGTCTTTATAATGATAAATTCGAAATGACATTTCAAGGGCAAGCATGGGAAGGTGCATTGGAGCCGCTGGCACAAGCGATTATGAACGGCAGCTATCGGTTTCCTGCCGCTAACGATAAAAGCGATTGTCTGGCTGCATTGAAGAATTCTGCAATCGTCGTAGCTTTATCGGATGGAGTCAGCGCCTTGAAGCAGTTACCGTCTACGATTAATTATCATATCGATGTACCTCCATCATCTGATTATGGAACCCAATATGGGAGCGCAGTACCTCAAGAGATGTTCTCGATTGTGAAAGGCTCGCCTGTTGCAGATCAAGCGTGGGAAGTGATTAAAGCGATTAACGATGAGCAGTTCGTTAAAGAGCTGTCGGCGCTTGAGAGTGTTAATCAACCATTACTGCCAATGCGGGAAGGAATACCTTATCAATACAGCGGGAAGCCGGTAGATCAGTTCTATGCAAAGAAAGATTCCAATCCGGATATAGAACGGATACCGTTTGATGAGATGGAGGCGCGAGGCAAACTGTATGGGATTATTGAGGAAGAATTCGGAAAGGTGAAGACCGAAGGCCGCTCGCTGGCAGATACGATGGCTGTCATTCAACAGAGAGGCACGGAAGTATGGGTGGCATTTAAGAGCACGAGAAGCAAATAGCCGTTCTAATGAAACGAGCACGGCTGCTATTGATCAATCCATTTAGTTGAATAGGAATGGAATTTTCTATGGCGGATGATTGGCAAGAAGGAGGAAGCGCGAATTGGGCAGAGCTGCACGCTGGTTCAGACAAACGATAATAGCGACGAGTTGTATCATTCTGGCAGCAGTGATTTTGACCGCTTGCTCAGGAGAGAAATCGGATGAAGCAGGCTTTGAAGCGAAGATGCCGAAGAAGAAGATTAATCTTAAGGTGGCGGGAATCGATAGACAATCCTTCATGCTCTTATATGGGAATCAGTTTCAAGCACTGCATCCGAATGTTACCTTTCTATTTAATGAGCTAAAGGACAAAAGCTTGGCCGAAATTATACCGGAATATCAACCGGATGTAGTCGTAATCGATGACCTTGATCAATATGGTGAACTGGCTCTTGGCGGATTTGTTGAGTCTTTGGATGGCATTATACTGAAGGAAAGCTTGGACATAGAAAGCATGTTACCGGGTGTTATACGTTCATTGAAAGAGAAGTCTGATGGTGCACTCTATGGTTTGGCGCCAACGTATAAGTCGCTTGCGATTCACTATAATGCGACGCTATTCGAAGAACAAGGTATTGATATGCCGGAGGGAGTCATGAGCTGGGAAAGCGTCATGCAGCTGGCTAACCGGTTCGCGAATCATAAGCAAGGGGAGGAGGCGATCTATGGGCTGGCCCCGGACGAATCCTGGACCTCACTGCTGCAGACGATTGGATGGTCGTATGGCATTCAGCTTGCCAATGTGAAGGCGCGCAAAATGACGCTCGATACGGATAAGTGGCGGTCTGTAGTTAAAATGATGACAGATGCCATTCGAAGCGAGGCAATCCCGATGCCAAAGCCTATCTCGTCCGATTCGCAGAAGCAATACGAGGAAAGCTCATTTATGCAAGGTCAAGCGGCAATGATCATTCGGGATCATAAGTATTCGGGCATTGAGGAGTGGACTACGATGCGGGGCAGTAAGTTCGTCACGAAGCTTGCTCCGCTGCCGAGCGGTGATAATGCGAATGCCATTTCTCCGATTCAGCCTGACCGCATTCTATCGGTTGCTGCAGGCAGCAAACAAATGCGGGCGGCCTGGGAACTGATCAAATACGCTGCAGGTAAGGACTGGGCCAAGCAGAAAGGGATGACCTGGAACGGCTCCTTGCTTAGCCGATCGGTAGAACAACAGGACGTTACGAACAAAGGAATTGAAGTGTTCTACAAAGGGATGGAAGATATGCGTCCGCGCACAGAGAGTCCGCTTCCGCTTGGCTTTGCGCAAGCGTTCGAGCTGAAGCTGATTGAGAAGCTTCAACAGGTTGCAGAGGATAAATTAACCGTCAATGAGGTGGTAGCGCAGCTCCAGGTAGAGGGGCAGCAGCTGCTAGGACAAAGCTAATAATAAATAGGACGCCGGAAATCTGGCGTCCTATTTATCTCAAGGGCGAGGCAATCATTGACGAATCGCTTGAGGCGACACAGCAGCGGGCGGCGGCGCTGCTAGAGACGGCGAAGGATTAAAATCATAGAGTAAGACTTTAGAAACAGTCATTTGCTAGATTCCCATCTCATATAATCTATCAACCAGTCCGGATAGGGCTGAAATTGTTGAGTGGGGTGGATGGATATGTTTCGTCGTCGAATCGTGAGAGCTGTGTATGCCGTCATCATTGCGGTTAGCGCGGCAGCATTGAGCGGATGGTTTGTTGAGCAAGGAGCGGCGGTAGGTGAGGCAGGCTGGAACGAGCAAGTACGGCTTGCTCCGCAGCTAGGCCAGACAGCCGCTGCTGATTCGACAGAGCGGCTGAACGGACAGCCGGGCACCGGCGGCCATTCGACACGCGTGACGACGGCGAATCATGAAGCAGGATTAGCAGAGGAGACGACAGCGGCCGACAATTCAGCCGGACAAGTACACGAGAGCGGCAGGCTGCCCGGAGGAATCATTACGGTGGTGAGGGGAGCCGCTGGAATGGCATTAGCCGAAAGCGGCAGAACCTATGACATGATTGATAAGGAACAAGAAAAGAAAATCGTTTATTTGACCTTTGACGATGGGCCGAGCAAGCTGACGCCGCAGGTGCTTGATCTATTGAAGAAGGAAGGAATTCAGGCGACGTTCTTCGTGCTCGGTGAGCAAGTGAAGCAGCATCCCGACCTGCTTAAAAGGATCGTTGCGGAAGGTCATACGGTCGGTAATCATTCATACAATCACGAATATAAGGAGCTGTACAGCGGTTTTGGACAGTTCGCGGATCAAATTGTACGCACGGAGCAGGAGCTGCAAGCGGCGGCCGGCATTAGGACAAGGCTGGTTCGGGCGCCGGGAGGGACGTTCGGCAATTTCGACCAGTCGTATTTCGACGCGATGGAGCAGGCTGGCTATACGATGTTCGATTGGAACGTAGACAGCGGCGATTCGGTACGCATCGGCGTACCCGCAGCTGAAATTATAAACAATGTTCGAAGCTCGAAGCGGTATCCGGAGACGATCGTACTGCTTCATGACAGTGCGAGCCATGCGGAGTCGGTTAAGGCGCTGCCCGACATTATTGGCTACTATAAGGGGCTAGGGTATACGTTCGCGCCGTTAACGGAATTCGTAGAGCCGGTAACGTTCCGCGTAGCGGACAAGCTGAAATGGAGCCGGCCGAAGGCAACGGCGTCGGAGCAAGCGGTGGTTCGCAAGGGGCTTGACGCAGGAGCGGGATCGTTCATATGGTCAGGCGGACTAGGTCGCAACACTGCAGGGGCAGCGGCTGAAGAAGCGGAGCTCGTCGTAAATAACCGCAATCGTACCGTTATTTTCGAGCCGGGCGCATATTCGACCGTTGGAGAAGATTGGCATGTGCCGCTTCGGGAGCTGGCAGAAGGGCTTGGCGGAACCGTTCGCTGGAGTGCTGAGGAGCGCCGGGCGGTTGCCGACATGCCCGATGGCGCGAGAGTTGTCGTGACCGTGGATAATGGCGACAGCTTCAATGTCCAAGGCAAAGTCTATGTGCGTCTGCGCGATGTCCTGACTCGAATGTATGGTCAAGCCGTTGAGCCTGTGTGGGAAGAAAGTCGGATTGTGCTGACGGTATTCAGGGATGAAGGAACATAGACTTGCCTACGCTATTGATTAAGAAGATGCACTGAAAGATAGAGAGGCAGGATATGCGCCAAATATCGCTGTTCGCGGGATTATTCTTATAGTAGGCTTTATATAGAAACTATTTCCGCCAATAAATACCTCATATGGGTGATAGATTTATTTTAAAAAGTTGTTGTAAAATAAATTTGTAAAAAACACTAAAATTAGTTAAGGAGGAATAATTATGCCTTGCCCGAGTGATATGGTTCAAATCAAGATTGATAGCGACTGCTTTTGCTCCCATGAATACTGCAGTGTAACATCGTTAGAGTATAAGGAAAAGGTCAAGTATTTTAAGTATGATTGTATTAAACCGACTACAGGTGAGTTCAAAACTGTTTATGATTATCAGGATAGAGGCTGTTGTCAATCTAACGGAACAACCGGAGGATATTGTTAATTAACAGGTTTATAGTTTATTCGGCAGATAGTCCGGAATCGGACTATCTGCTTAATGTTTAAGAGGGGTGAGAAAATTGGAGACATCTGCTTTGAATCCACGCGATCTTTTTCTAAGGAAAATTAGAAGTACAGGAATCGGGAATGTTATTAACAATATGGAAGTATCACATGGGAGTTATCTTCATGATTACATTGGGGATCAGGGATTAATGATCTTCGTTATTTCAACTTCATGTAGTTCTTGTCTACCAGCGCTCAATGACCTGGCCGATGCTGAACTTATTAATTATATTGATTCTCTCATTCTGTTAGCTTGCGACGATGATGAGTACGACATCATAAATGAAACGCTGGGAAAAAAATTTAAAATCATCCGGAACAGAGAACAGACAATACTTAGAGAACTGAAAGCCCCTGGTGTTCCATGGTTTTTCTATGTCGGGGTTGATAAGGTTATTCGACTTAGTAACCCTTACAGAACATATTCAGATATGGCACAATCTGTTCAAATGTCAATATTATGAGGACTATAATGAGCATAATAAGATGGGTCAGATTGTTACTTGATCAATCCTACTTACTATTATTAGGAGTTGTATTGGTTCTTCTAATTAGTCCCATTATCAATTGGATGAATTTTAATCAGACTAAAACTTTTTTTGACTTAGTGACAAAAGGACCGTATGAGCGTGTGATTCTTGTAGCCGTCAGTTTATTTGTTCTGACGGTTGCAGGGGGAATAGTGTCACAGTTACAGCGAGTAATAATGGAAATATTAACAATGAAAATCAACAATAAATTGGAGCAATATATTTTGGATTTAACCAAGCAGTTTACAACTATTACATTAATTGAGTCACCGGCTTACATCAATGATTTAAAGGTTTTGAGGCAGTCTGTAATGAAGACTTCAAGCATAGTTAGTTCGATGATTAGCATGGCAAATCAATTGGTATTGATTGTATTATATTTTTGGCTAGTTGTTCATTACAGTTGGGTTGCGGTCTTTATAATAGCGATTTTTGCTATACCGCACTATCTCTATAATCGTCAATTAACCACGAGAGAGGATCGCTTTTATCAAAATAATAGTCAGTTAGATATTGAAAAGAGTGAAAGTTATGGGCTGTTAACGCATCCTTTGGTACAGAAGGAGCTTTTAGTGTTTATGGCCAGAGGTTTTTTAATGAGTAAATGGATGAATGCTTCTATGAATTATTTGACGAATCGTATAAAAATGATCAAACGAGACGCATGGTTAAATACGGTGAAAGAATTCATCTCTCCTATTGGATTTTTAATTATTCAAATTATTTTCATCAGGCAAGTTGTTCTTAAAGAGATAACAATTGGGGATTATGTTGCAATTACTGCAGTTGTAGCATCATTGGAGGGTTCATTTAAATCGTTTGCGATAAGTTTAAACATGTTTAAAACGTATGATTTATTCGTAAACCATTTTAAAGTTTTTGAAGAAAAATATTTGCACCAATCTGCCTCAACTATTGAAGGTGAACGTTTCTACCTAAATTCACTTGAATATATTGAAGCCAAGAATCTTTGCTTCTGTTACCCGCAATCTAATACACCTGTAATTTGTAATGTAGATATTACAATCACACGAGGACAGTTTGTCGTATTCGTAGGTGAGAACGGATCTGGAAAATCGACTTTGGCAAAAATTCTATTCGGGCTGCATGACATAGAAAAAGGACAGTTATATTTTAATGGAATAGATAACATTAATATAGACCGGTGTTCACTCTATGAGAATTTATCTATTATTCAGCAAGACTTTATGAGATATCCATTTAAAATGAATGAAAATATTGCGATGAGGAGTGAGGATACACTAGATAAGGAACGAATAAACGAATTAATTGAGCATTATCCTATGTTGTTTACGGAGGTGATTCTAAAAAACCTCGATCAAATACTGGGTCATATGTTTCATAATTCCAAGCAGTTTTCGGGTGGGCAATGGCAAAGGGTTGCAATTGCTCGGGCGCTGTATAAAGAGTCCTCCTTTCTTCTACTTGATGAAGCCACTTCAGAGTTGGATCCAGAGACTGAAATGGACTTTATTGAGGCAATACAGCATGAGTCCTCAAATCGAACGGTCTTACTCGTTACACATAATCTAAAGCTTGCAGCGAAGGCGGATGTAATTTACGTACTGCATGAAGGCAAGATTATAGAGAAGGGAAGGCATAATAAGCTCATTTCCGCTAAGGGTAAATATTTTAAAATGTGGAGTTCTCAAAATAAGGAGGGGCTTACGCTTGCACTACAAAAATAAAGTTCGAAGTCGCATATCATTACTTAGGGTGTTGAGTCTCTTAGTGCCAGTTATTCTATTGATCATTGGATGCCAGAATAAAAGTACGCCTTTAGAGCCTATTACAATTAAAATTGCAGGGATGGATCAAATCGAATACGACAATATCTATGAACCGCTTCTTACTAAACAGTTGCCTAATGTTCAATTTGAGGTGGAATTAGGACCGTTTGGTGGAGTTGACCTTAATGAAATAACTAGCTATATGAACGCCGAGCAACCAGATATATTGATAGCATCCAATTTTACATATCCAGATATTGTTAAGTCAGGCATGGTAGATTCTTTAGATATGCTCATTGATGAAAAAAAAGCTCAAAGTAAATTTATACAAAAATTAAGAAGTTATTCTGAAGATAACCAAGTGTATGGATGGTCGTCAAGCTTCAGCAGTTCAGCGCTTTTTTATAATAAATCATTGTTTGATCAATATCATGTGGAGTATCCACGTGAAGGTATCTCATGGGGAGATATGTTAAAGCTTGCACAGCAGTTTCCGCAGAAAGGAGAGGGAGGCGAGCCGCTCTTTGGCTACAATAGTCCCGGCGAGCAAAAGCCTGAGAAGAAAATAGCGTCACTAATTAATCAAGCAGGTATCACAGAGCAGTTAAACCTTGTGAATCAATCTTCAGATATGCTGACAATTAACACTAAAGAATGGAGCCAAATCTGGACGTCCATTATTGAAGCGTATCAGGCAGGAGCAATAAGTAACACTGCAGTACAGGAAAATGGAATAGAAGAAATTAAAGGAACGACTATACAGGAGTACTATTCTGATTTTATACAAGGAAATGCAGCAATGATTATAGGCAGGAATGATCTCTTGGAAGAGTTGCAGGACAATAGTTCATTTAAGTGGGGGATAACTGATTCGCCAGGCAGATATAATAGCGACATTGTTCCGGGAATGATCTATATGATCAACAAATTGTCCGCTCATAAAGAAGAAGCAAGACAAGTTATTCAAGCATTAACAAGTGATGAAGCCGCAATTTATTATATGAACTTACAAGGATTTAAGGGAACGATAGCGATTCCACTCAATGTGAAATTGTTGGAGGATAAACTTGGCATGGATTTATCTGCATTTTATAGAAAAGAACCGGTGAAGTTTGACTGGTGGGAAGTTCCGGTAGAATTTTCGAGGGCATACCGTGAGATACAAGAGCAAGAGATCAAGTTGATACTTGCAGGGGAACAGACGGTAAATCAAGCGTTAATTGAAATCGAAAATAAATTGGCTCCTGAATGGAAGCGGACTAAATCATAAAGGGGATTGATAAAATGAGCCGAATTGACTTTGTTGAGCTTTTTGGTAAGAAGAGAAGGGAGATCAAGAAGGTGGTTCCCATAAAGAGTGGAGAGGTCTTTCCTTATCCACTAGAGAATAAATTGACGGGGCACGGTTCAATTTGTTTGTTTATATCGTTCACTTGTCCGATATGTATTGATTTGCTAGGACAATTAAACGAGGTTATGGGAACCTACTCAGGAAACTTTTATTTGTTTACGAATGGTTCTTCGGCAGAGAACGAAGGAATCATAGAATACTTTAAATTTTCTTTCCCGGTTATACAAATCGATAGTGATGACTATAAAGATGTATACCACATCCCTGCTACTCCATACGTTTATGTACTTAATAGCTCTAACCAAGTCATTGGTTCAGGTACTACGGACACAGCAGAAGAATTGCATTCATTCATTCAACTTTATTCAACGAAAATATGTAATTGCGATGTCAGGGCGCCGGTAAGCCGGCGCTCTGTTCATACAGCGGAATGAAGGTAAACCCGAAATCGTTACTTACAAATGTTTATTAAACAACATAAATTATATATAAATCTTATTGTGTACGAAAGGGCTGTTTTGTAAAGTTAAGGGTGAGGGGAACACTATAAGTTTGTACACAATAGAATGGAATATACTTACCGAAAACGATTTAGATCATTTCATTTCTGGTGTTATCTCTGGAATGATATTAAGTGGTTGCAATTAAAGGCAGACTAATGATAGGAAGGAGAAACGTTGTGAATTGGAATATGCAGAAGTTTGTGATTGTAGGTGCAGTAATATCAATAGCTATACTCGGAACTGGGTGCTCGAGTGACATTGACAAGAAGGGGAGCGGGAAGATTAGGATCGTATCGATTCAATCGGAAGAGGATGTTCAGAGACAAGGGCTGCGCTCGTTTAAGGAGGAATACCCTGAATTGAATGTGGAGTTCATTGATATGAAAGCGTTGTCAGGCGATCCGGTCAAAGCGTATCAGCAATTCGGACAGTATGTCGAAAACGAGAACCCGGACGTCATTATTGGTGACGCGCTTACGTTTAGTCCACTCGCGGCGCGCGATGCATACGCAGATTTATCGCCGCTGATTCAGCGGGACGACTTTCCAACGGAAGATATGAATCAAGGGGTGCTGGAATGGATTAAGCAGCAAGGGGGCGGATTGCTGACAGGATTAACTCCGACTTATGATTCTACGGTTCTGTTTTACAACATGGAAATACTCGAACAGTTCGGTATCGCGCATCCGGTTAATCAGATGAGTTGGGAGGAATTGCTTGCGCTTGCGAGTCGAGTTCCTGACAAGTTGAGCAACGGAGAACCGTTGTATGGACTACACCTTGGAGGCGATGGCGATGCACTAGGTTTAGCTGACCGTATTGCGGCAACATGGGGGGTGAACTATATAAACTGGGATCAGCTAAAAATAACGGCGGACAGTGGCGAATGGAAAAAAATTTATGAAATAGCCGTGGAAGCTGCCAGTTCGGGCCACTTATACATGTCAGAGGAGGAGGGGGGGGCGGGCCATCAAGCTTACGAATTGTTCGCTCAGGGGAAGATCGCGATGATGCTCGGTGGATATAATACGTTCCGCATGTTTTCTGCCAACTCAAATGTACCAAGATGGGGGGCGGTGACGCAGCCAGTTGATCCGAACACCCGTGATCAAGGGGATCTTACACCGGGAATAATCTATTCGATAGGTAGCTCATCTTTGAATTCGGAAGGAGCCTGGACGTTTGTTCAATATATGAATAGCGAAGAACGAGCAAAGAAGCTTGCTTCTGGTAAGTCATCTTTACTGACAAGAACGATATTAAATCAAGATGCGAATAGTCTAGAGCCTTTCACTTTGCTTTCCTATAAGCGGAGAAAAGTTGTTAATTTGGAAGCTGTTGATTTCGAGTTGTCTGCGAGAATAAAGCAAATTCGGCAAAACGAAATGAATAGAGTGCTTACTGGCGAGGCGACGATTGAAGAGGCCCTTGCCCAGACTCAGCAGCAGGCAGAATCGGTGCTGAGATCGGCGAAGTAACGATAGTACATTAAGTGGGGAAAGTACCTTTTTATCGGAAGGAGCCCGGCAGCCTGGATGATTGGGATTGGTATGGCCCTTTCTACAGCGACTTCCGTGAAGAAGCGACCAAGCAGGTTCGCAGCATATTGGATGGGGACAAGAATGTGGAGCAGGCACTGGCTGACTTGCAGCAGCTGATGATCCCCGTGCGGAAGCAAGTGGTACAAGCGGGGGATATTCCGTAAATGCTGCTTGAAATAACTTGTGAATGGAGTGGGTACAGGCTATAATAGATAAGCATTTTGGAATATAGAGCGGTGATTGGTTTTATGGATCGATTCAGGATACAATCTGGACGTATTGCGAATAGTAAAAATGCCCAAACCTTGATCGGAAACGGTCGAGGTTTTTTGTTTCCTGGCGGCAACAATTGTGCAGGGGGTTATAAAAGATGAAGGCAGAAAACAATTCCTCGATCGCAGCGGTGTGGATCAGCTTGTTCAGCAACATTTTTCTAACCGCCATTAAGGTGATCGTGGGTGTGCTGTTTAAAAGCCAGGTGCTATTGGCCGACGGGATTCATAATGCCGGCGACGTTATTGCGACAGGCGCTGCGCTTAGCTCGATGAAAATATCGAAGCAGCCGGCTGATGAGGATCATCCATACGGACACGGCAAAGCCGAGGTGCTCGGTTCAGGCATTGTTGCATTCATTCTTGCGTTAGCTTCGATCTATATGGGCTATCATGCGGTCCTAGCGTTCTGGGAGGAGCCGGCCAAAGCAAGCTGGATCGCTTTAGCGGCTGCCATCGTATCGTTAATTTGGAAGCTGGTGCTGTACCTTTATACGATGCGGCTTGGCCGACAATCGAACAGCAAAGCGCTTATTGCAACCGCCTACGATCACCTGGCCGACGTCTATGCTTCCATTGCGGCCGTGGTCGGCATCGGGCTTTCCATGATTGGCGAAGCTTACGATCTTTCATTGTTGTTATACGGCGATCCTGCGGCTGGTATTATTGTCTCGTTCCTCGTCTTGAAGCTGGCGTACGAGATGGCGCGCGAATCGATGGACATTCTGATGGAGAAAACGATCAGCGAGCAGAAGCTCAGCGAGTATGAGGCGCTTATTTACACTGTTTCGGCTGTCAAACGAATTGATCGTCTCCGTGCGCGGGAGCATGGCCATTATATTCTGGTCGATGTTCGGGTCAGTATTCCGGCTGAGATGACGATCCAACAGGGGCATGATGTTACCCGGGAAATAAAGAAAGCGATTATGGATAAGCACGATGATGTAGGAGAAGTGCTGATCCATCTAAATCCTTGGTACAAATCTTGATCGGATTGCACGGAAGGAACGCACCAGTGCCTGCATTTAATGCAGGCATTTTCTCGTTTGCCGCTGGTTGAGCGGAAAAGACTGTGCAGTATGCAGGCTTTTCGACCGCCAACCTCATTTGAACGTCTGAATTGGCATAAATCCCTGCATGTTGTGCTGTGACCTCCACCCGTGTTCGCAATAGGAGTGACAAAACTGCAGATTCTACAGAATTAATGATGAGCAAGCTGGTGGGAACGGCGTATGCGTATAGAGCGGTGAAGTACGAAAGATTGAATTGGAGTCTGCACATGGTGATGGTGCAGACTCTTTTTTTATCTTTTTTTATAGGAAGGAGATTTGGGTTTCGACGTCTAACCGCCGCCTATTTCGGAGAGACTGGCAAGTAGAAGAGTGGAATGAAAGATTTCTAGACTACGGCCAGGAAAGGACGAGTGGAGCGATGACAATCGTAACGGGCTTCGGGCGGCGGGCAGACGAGGGCAAGCAGCGGAGCGGAGCGGGAGAATGGCATGAGCCGCCGGAGAGGCTGCTGGAGCGAATGAGAGATCGAATCGGAACGGTGCTGTACGGCAAGGAGGACGTCATAACGAAGGTGCTCGTCGCGTTTCTCGCCGGTGGGCATGTGCTGCTGGAGGATATGCCGGGCGTAGGCAAAACGATGCTTGCGCGGGCTTTCGCTGCCGTCATCGGCGGACAATTCAAACGAATCCAGTTAACGTCAGATATGCAGCCTGCGGATGTGACGGGAGGGTCGGTATGGGATGGCCGGAACGGCTCGTTTCTATTCGTGCCAGGGCCGATTATGGCAAATGTTGTGCTAGCTGACGAGCTGAACCGGACGCCGCCGCGTACGCAATCGGCGCTGCTGGAGGCGATGGAGGAGAGGTGCGTGACGACCGATGGCGAAAGCCGCGCGCTGCCGGCCCCATTCATGCTGATCGCTACGCAAAACCCATGGGACTATGAAGGCACATTCGCGCTGCCCGAAGCGCAAATGGACCGGTTTATGATGCGGCTGTCGATCGGCTACCCGTCGATGGAGCATGAGACGCGCATGCTCGCTGCGCTTGCCGATAACCGCACCGTTGATCCTGGGACGATCAAGCCGGTCATTGCGGTCGAAGAATGGCAGCGGATGCAGCGGGAATGTCGTCTTGTTCATGTACATTCCGACCTGCTGCCTTATGCTGTCGCAATCGTGAACGAGACAAGGTCGGCAGTGGAGCTGGACAGTGGCGCCAGCCCTCGCGCCTCGCGCGATTGGCTTCGAGCCGCGCAGGCTGCCGCTTATATGGAGGGGCGGCGGTTTCTGCTGCCGGACGATCTGCTCTCGACAGCTGAGCCGGTTCTTGCGCACCGGTTGACGGTATTGCCTGCATATGCGGCGTCCGGTCACACGGCGGCATCGGTGCTGGCGAGCATTATTGAGCGAAAGCCGCTTCCTGCATCTGTAGCCGGAGGAAGGCGGCGCTCATGAAGGGCAGCAAACAAAATCGCAGGTTCGGTGCAGGAGTTAATAGAGATAAGCGGCTATCCAGCGAGCGAGGAGCCGGATTGGGTGGTGCGGCAGGGCATGGCGCCAGCTTGTCTGCTGCGGGAACCGCTGCGCTGATAGGCGGCAGACCTCGGGCGGCATTGAAAGCGAAGCCGGCAGGCAAACCGTCGGCAGCTGCGGAGCGGGAGCCAGTCTATTCGACCCGCTATTATTTGTGGTCGCTTCTTATCAGTGGCTGGCTGTTCACCGTTTATGCTGCCTTGACGAGAGGACATATGCCGGAAATATTTATTGCGGTCATCCTGACAGGAATGCTGCTTCAAGGGCTGCTTCCGCTCGTTGCGGCTCGTATGTCCCGGTTACAAATGTCCCGCGAGCTGTCGTCTGTTGAAGGATCGGCAGGCGGTGAACTTAAGGTGAAACTCGATGTACGTTCCCGCCTTCCGCTGCCGCTTCTATGGGTTTCTGTCCAAGAAACGCTCATGAACGACAGCGGGGCCAGGGTTCGGACTGTACAGTTTCGACATATCACGCTCCCTTGGACTAGCTCAAGCTGGCAAATTCAATATACGATACGAGGGCTTGAGCGCGGGGAGTATCATTTTCTACCGGTGGAGGCTGTATTCGGAGATATGTTTGGCTTGACGGCTATACGCCGCTGCATTGCAAGGGCGGATAATCAAGGCACTACCGTCAATGGGGCATCTGCCTCTTTGGCACAATCGTTTCTTGTTATGCCTGCGTGGCATGGTGCGATCGAAGCGCCCCGCTATGGCGGCAGTAAGGCGTCGGTTCAAGACAGAGGGTATGAAAGGGAAGGATTGTCCACGCATATAGGTCGTATGGCACGTTCCCAGCGGCAACGAACAACGGCGGACCGAAGCGGAACGCAGTGTATTCCGTACCGATTGGGTGATAATGCAAGGCGAATCGATTGGCGTACGGTTGCCCGCGGGGGAGCTTGGCTGACTAAGAGGGAATGGACTACGCGTCCTGCGGAGCTGCTCATTGCTATGGACACTATGTACGCCTCCTATAATGGCGACGACCGGCTGTTCGATTGCGCGGCTGGCTATACGGCGGAGCTTGTACGTCACGCGGCTACGGAACGGATTCCATTCCGGCTGTTAGGTGAAGTACAGCCGTATACGGGCCGCCAGAGTGGTACGTCCCGCACACGACGGTCTTATGAGAGGGAAGCGCTGGAGCGGCTTGCTCGGCTGCGTCCGCAGATGGCTGTGGCTGTCGGAGAGTCGGCACCCTGGACAAGCGTTAATGGTTCATTGCCTCGCGGAGCGACAATTATCGTCGTTACCGCTGAGTGGCGGAATGGGGAGCTCGGTGAACAGCTTGCCGCGCTGGCTTCGGTGAACGGCTGCCGGCCGGAGGTGCATGTGCTTACGCCGAATAAAGTCCCTTCAATTGGAATGAGAGAGCGTAAGCGTGACTGGGAAAGCGCCGGAATTCGAGTCGTATGGGCGGTTATTGCCGACGAAGAAGCTCTGTCGGGCCAAGGAGCAGAGGCGGAAGGCGGTGATGCGAATGAAGGAGCGGGTCAATAAAGAACAAACGAATATAAAGACGCTCAGCCTGAATGAGGCGGTTCCATGGGCTCATCGGTTATGGACAAGCTTACTGCTGTACGGGCTGCTGGTGGAATGGATATGGCCGTGGACGGTATCGTTCGATCGTGACGGGTCCTCCGTCGATTACGCGCCGCTGCTGATCGCCGTATGCTGCTTTGCGGCCGGCGAACTGTTCAGGCTTCGAGCAGGTGTGGCTTTTCTGTGGAATGTGCTCGTAATCTTGTTTACGCTGTGGCGGCTGTATGGCTATGATGCTGCTGGTCCGGCCGATTGGCTGATCGGGTTGCCGTCACGATTGGCAGATGAGGTGGCCGCGATTGCGGACGGCGGCTTCTGGCTCTTATCAGGTGAAGTGCGTGCCCTCGTGCTGTTAATCGGCTGGGCGCTGCTCGTGCCGGCGCTTCAGCTTATTATTTGGGCGAGACAGTTCGCGCATGGCATCGGTATAACGACTGTGCTTTATTTGCTTATGCTGCATGAGTGGCTTGGCATGGATACGCAATGGGGGCTCGTGCGGGCATCGTTAGAATGGCTTCTGCTCGCAGCTGCGGTTACGCTTGCGCGCGTACATCGATTGCATGGTATGGGGGTCGACAACAGCCAATATGCCGGCAGGTCAGCCGGTTGGCGCAGCGAATGGACAGGCGGTACCGCCCTTGCGGCTACATTGCTGGCTATAGCGGCATTGCTTGGCTCGACGGACAAACATTGGGCCGCGGAGCCGGCAGCGTGGACGGCGGAATGGACGGAGCGCTGGCATGGAGAGCTTGCGAGAATGTCGGAGCAATATGCGGCATCTCGAACGGCTTCTGTGCGATCGGGTTTCGCCGACGCCTCAACGTCTGGATATGGTTTCGATGATCGAGAGCTCGGCGGAGCGCTGTCGGCAGATGACCGTCCTCTGTTTACCGTCTCGTCAGAGGAGGCGATGTATTGGCGTGGAGCGTCCAAATCGGTCTATACCGGACGCGGTTGGGCTGATGAGCCTGTGGAATGGACAAGCCTGCCGATTACAGAGAAGAGCATCGGTGGTGCGGGAACGGCGGATCAAGAGGATGACGCCATCGTCGTCTCAGAGACGTTGGAGCAAGAACGGACAGACAACGCTGTGGAGACAGCGGCACAAAGTAAGGCTCGGGCAGGCGGTGCTTCGGAGGTGGAGGAAGGACCAGGTCTCGACAAGCGAGAAGGGGTACAAACTGTCGTAACCCAAACCTTCCGTTACATGGAGCCTCAGACGGGCCTTCCATTGTTCGCCGGAGGAGGAAAGGCTGTTGTCTCTGAATTGGTCGCAGATCAGCCTGCCCATCGGCTGCTGCAGTACTGGCAGGATCAAGAGAGCGGCATGCTGTCGGCTCCAGGGAAGACGATCCGTGTATCCTCTTATACGATTAAAGCGCAAGCTCTGCCAAAGGACGATTCGTATTTGCGCCAAGGCTCGTGGGCGGACGATTATAACGGAGAGTCGTGGTCCGAGCCGGCCGATCCAGAGCCGATACGGGACAAATATACGAAGCTTCCGGCAAGTTTACCTAATCGTATAGCGGAGATGACTGCACAGATTATAGCCGACCAAGCGGGCGGACAGGACAAGCCGGACCGGTATGCGAAAGTCCAGGCGATTGAGAGCTTCTTGAAAACCCATTACACTTACACGTTGGACAAAACTTCAGAGCCGCCGGCTGGAGCGGATTTCGTTGACGATTTTCTATTCGAGCAGAAGCAGGGATACTGCGTCCACTTCTCAACGGCGATGGTCGTTATGCTGCGAACGCAGGGCATTCCAGCGCGATGGGTGAAAGGGTTCGCGCCAGGTGTGCTAGAGTTCAATCCGGATGGCGGGATATGGTCCAATGGCAAAGATGTGACGGTTGCTTCATGGGCGCATGGGCAAGCCGCGAAGACGTATGTTGTGCGTCGTTTGGATGCGCACGCGTGGGTTGAGGTATATTTTCCCGGCATCGGCTGGGTGCCGTTCGAACCGACGCCGGGCTTTGCCGGCGCGGCCGCGGACCAGCCGTCCGCGGCCTACGGCGGCAGCGCATCGGGGGCAACCAGCCCCGATGCTGCTGCCCCAGGCCCGAACGCCAGCGATGCTGGCGGCGTTCGGGCCTGGCTGTCGGCGGCGGCCTCGCATGCCGCCGACGCTGCTGCGCGAGCGGGCGAAGCGCTCGCGCAAGCAGCGCGGCACGCCGCCGGCCGTGCCGACGACGGCGTCGCCGCAGTGACGGCGGCATGG
>NZ_BIML01000038.1 GCF_004001065.1 Paenibacillus xylaniclasticus | reverse complement strand
AATGGAATCTTTTTGGGGAACGCTGAAATGTGAAAAGTACTATTTACATAAATACCAAACGACATTGATAAATACATTCACTTTTACAATTACGAGAGATTACAGAAAAACCTAAACGGCCTCAGCCCCATAGAATTCAGGGCTAAGGCCGTTTCATAGATCTTTATTTTTTGTGCTGTCTACTTGACGGGATGCAGTTCATTGGCCGCCATGCTCTGTATCTAAATTCTTCACACTATTACATTCCTCTCAGCTTTTACTCATCCCCGGTTGCAACGGCGTTGTTGGGGTAACTAATCCAATCACTCCACTTAGTGAACCACTCACTGAAAATGACTTCGAAATGTACATCGAGATATTGGTAGAGTAACATCCCCCGCTCCAAGTTTTGCATTAGGCCTTAACCGACTTTTTGTCTGGGGAGAAAACGGCAATCAACTTCATGCAATTGCTCTCATAGAGTGTCATATTTTGTATTTTATAAATTATGATTGATTTATTATTGTTGATTCTATGTTGATTGATTCATTTGTACTTCTAGATTGTTGATTTTCTAACACTAACTAAAAAAACAACACTATAGTTAGAAGTTCTACCCCTGATTAATAAAGACAGGTATAATCGTACGGACGCATAAGCACGCTATATAATAACTTTATGGGACCGCTTGTTGACTCCATGTTGACTTCGAGACATAAAAATAAAGAGCAATGGCGATCACCTCACCTTGCTCTGCATCCAAGATCTATATACTATTACATGCCTCTCGACCTTTACTCCTCACCCGTCGCCACCGGATTATCCTTATTCGCGCTCCAATCACTCCAACTACCCGCATACAGCTTCACATTCTTATATCCCGCTTCCTTCAGAGCGAACACGTTCGGCGTTGCCGTTACGCCAGAGCCGCAATAGACGATAATCTCGTCGTCCTTCGAGATGCCTTCGAACCGTGCAGCTTGCTCCTCGGCGCTCTTCCACTTGCCATCGGCGCCGCGGCCCTCGGTCCAGAAGCGGTTAATTGCGCTTGGAATATGTCCGCCGACCGGGTCCATCGTCTCGTTCTCGCCGCGATAACGAGCAGGATCACGCGAGTCGATAATGACCGTACCCGCGCGGCCGATCCGCTCGCGCACCTCGTCTTGGCTCACAAGCATCTCCTCCCGAAGACGTGGTGTGTACACAACGCCTTCCACATCCGCCGGTACCTCCGTCGTGACCGGATAGCCTGCCGCGACCCAGCCCGCATAGCCGCCATCCAGCACGACTGCTTCGCCTGTATGGCCCGTCCATTGCAGCAGCCACAGCAGACGCGAGGCCATTGCCCCGCCTTGGTCGTCATACGCCACAACCGGCGTATTGTTGCTAATGCCGATGCGGCCCAGCGTCTTCGCCAGTACAGCCGGGTCCGGCAGCGGATGACGTCCGCCCCGTCCGTCCTCACGCTTCGGCGAGGAGAGATCATGGCTCAAGCTCAAATAATACGCCCCTGGCAAATGCCCCTCGACATACGCGCTGCGCCCTGCATTCGTGTCGGTCAGCACATAACGTGCATCGACGACGACGCGCCCATCCTTGCCTAAGTGCTCCCGCACCCATTCCGCCGACTTCATATAGGACATCACGAATCACTCCTTAATAGTCTTGAACCAAACTTTTACTTTTCTTGCCCATCTACCCGTTATTCACGCTGCCCGACTGCCCGCTAGCAATCGGCTACCCCTTCGTAACCTCCGTCGCAAAATCAACCGTCAGCCTGATCGCCCGCTCCAAATCGTCCGTCGTTCCTGCCCACGGATGCACCGCACCGAACGTATGGTTGGCCCCTTCCAACACAACATACCGATGCTGCGGCGCCCTCTGCTGCAATTCCTCGAACCCATGTACAAGACGCGGCGAATCGTTGTCACCTTGCAGGAACAGCGCCGGTATGTTCATCGCTGCCGCCCGAGCTACGATATCGAATCGTTCCGCATTCTGGTCCAGATCCTTGAAAAATGCTGGCGAGATCGGCATCTGTTGCTTCGTCCGCGCATTCGGAACATAACCGACGCCCACACGCAGCACAGTCTCGCGGAACTCATCACCGAACAGATCGCAGTCCGCTATCCCGTTCCATGATACAATGCCGCGAAGCTCTGCCTCATGATCTGCCGCGTACAATACTGAATCCCCACCGCCGCGGCTGTGGCCCACCAGCACGATTCGCTCGGTATCAAGCCGCTCCGCGAGCGGCAGTCGTCCCTCGCGAGCCGCCGAGAGCACCGCTTCAATATCTCCGAGCTCGAGTGTATGCGTATTGATCGCGAACTTGTCCAGCTCGTCGAAGTCGCTCTCGCCTACCCCGTTATGCGAGAAATTGAACGTCACGACCGCGAAGCCGCTTAATGCCAGCCTCTCTGCCGCATAGGGGAAGCTTCCCCAATCCTTGAACCCTTTGAACCCGTGCAGCAGCACGATAATCGGCTTGCGCACGCCCTCGGCTCCTTCAGCCTGGACCCGCACATCCCCCCGGATACGTGCATCCGATCCCCGCTCCAGCACGAACGTTTCATGAAGCAATTCATGACCTATACTCATTATTGCGCTCTCCTTTCCATTCCCTCTCTAACGATTCGAATAATCTCATTCCTCCGATGCCGTGAACGGCTTTCATTAGCTTTATCATAGCATTCCAGCCTATCATCAGGAAAATGTTTCTGCATCATTCTAACTTCCTTTTGCCCTCCTGCGTTCCTTCTATCTTGCTCAACTCGAGCTGCTGCGCCAAATAGTCCAACTTACTCCGCGTAACCATGCGCATGTCAAATCGACCAATATTCTATGATTAAGAAGGTCATTTTACTCGGAATTGTAGTATAATCGTCTTAGCATAACGGTTCCTTACATTTATAATAAGGAGGCTTTGCGACTATGACTACTCAACCGGTACATTCCGGTGTTGACGATGTGCCCCTCCATCGTGTGCGCGGCAATCAACTCGGTATTTTACTATTCATTATTATTAGCGTTGTCACCCAGCAGCTATGGCTGCTCATTGTGCCTCTTGTCGTGCAGATCATAAGCCGCACATGGGGCGTTCGGTACAACCTGTTCGTTCGCCTTTTCGCTCGGATCTTCCCCATCAGCCAGAGAACCGAAAGCCGCGAGCTGCTCCGGTTCAACAGCTTGCTGGCGATTCTTTTCCTTACAGGAGCCTTAATTGGATTTGCGCTGGGCAGCTCTATTGTCGGCTACATCTTCATCGGCTTTCTTAGCATAGCTGTCATACTGGCGCTCTGCGGGTTCTGCCTCGGCTGCTTTATATATTTTCAGTGGAAGCAATTCGTCGCCCGAAGACGGATAAGCGGATAACACGCCGTCTTGTACTGTGAAGCCTGCAATTATTACAGGCTTTCTTCATATTAATAACCTAATGGACTTTAATTCTTGCCTACTCTGCATCTATTCCTCGCACCAGCATTCCATTTCGAATGCATTACTGTACATCGTGCAAAATTCCGCAAGCCTGAGAGACTCATAGCGGACCGTTCAGCCTAGACTAATGTCAGAGCACCAGCCCGGGCAGGTCCTAGCACCGGCAAGAATGCGCATCGCCGTCTCTCCATACCGCCGCCTTGCTGCCTCATCATCGCAGCAAGCGCAACAAGGTCCCGCATCTTACCCGATTGCGGGACCTTCGTCTATTATACCGCCGTAATCGGCTCCTGATCATCGCCTTGCCGCGTTCTGCGGGCTGACACCGCCATCATCAGAAACACGGCCAGCATCGCAGCCGCTAAGCCAGCGATCATCCACATCGTCGTCGTCGTGCCATAGCTGTCCATCAGCCAGCCCGCTACACGAGGGAACACCGCTCCGCCAATACCGCCGGCAGCGACCATCAAGCTCGTCGTCCGGTCCGTCATACCGGTAATGCGGCTGTTAGCATAGACAAGGGCAACAGCGAACAGTCCTGACATTGCAAGTCCGGCCAAACAAGTCCAGATCACAAGACCATTGAACGACATTGTGAACACCGATAAAGTCAGCACGAGAATCGACCCGACCGATGCCATAACGATATAGAGCGCAAACCCGATCCGATCCGCTAGAGGACCCGCGAACAAGCGCCCGATGACCATGAACGTCCAGAATAAGCTAAGTACAGAAGTCGCATTCGTATCCGTCGTCCCAGTGCGCTCGATCATGAAGCTTGCCAGATAGTTAGAGTAGCTCATCTCTAATCCGACATAAATCATAAAGAACAGTACACCGAACAGCAGAAAAGGGATCGCCTTCCGGTTATAGCTGTGTTTCGGCTCTCTTTCTTGCTCCAGCTTCTTGCTCCGAATGCCATCAGATGCTTCAGACGGTCCCGCCGGCCAACGGATACGGTCGTCCGCCTCTCCGAATGACATTGTCAGCCAAAGCATCATCGTCACGCCCGAAATTGCAGTTAATACCGGAAACGACAGCTGCCACACTCCCTCGTGGATCAAATAAGCTGCCCCGATCGGCATGACAAGTGCACCGATGCCGAAGAACACCTCCAGCAACACCATTGAGGACGCCTTCTTCGCATCCGACAGGCTGATAATCGTCGCACCGACGATCGCCTCGGCCATTCCGAAGCCTAAGCCTGCCAGTGGTGCAATTAATAGCATAAGTGTCCATGGCCCCAGCATGCTGTAGGAAGCCTCCGCAACGGTCAGGCAGCCGAACGCTAGCACGAGCGCGCTTCTTTTACCGATTCGTGAAGTGATCATCGGAGCAGCAAGTACTCCTAGCAGATAGCCAACGAATTGACTCGTTATCCACAGACTTCCTTCTTTATAATCGAGTTTATAATGCGCGATCACCGGCTCCAGCACGGCCCCTGTTAGTACCATAGCCAGACCGATGAGAAAATAAGATAAGCTGCCGACGGCAATCAATTTACGCATAGGAACTCCTTAAAGGTTTTGCGGAATAAGAGCAAGCTCTATTACAACTCAATAGCGAAACCTGCTTCGCGAGCTATAGGCTTGGTGATGCTTTATACAGGTCACTCATTAATCTGTTATCCTATATATAAACCTGATTCAAAAGGCTGGTAACAGCATACCCAAAAACCTACCTCATCATCATACCACTGGCCGCCCTTGCCTAACTGCCACGGGTTCGAATCTTTCGTGACAAAATTGGAGGTCATCACCTTGAAGTTCCATAATTCTGATAAAAATATCGGCTTCAACAGTCGTTCCGTTAACCCCCAGTTCCGCTTCGTTCCGATGAGCCTTGAACAAGCAGAGGAGCTGTGCGGCTGGCGCTATGAGCCGCCATTCGATCTATATGGATGGCCAGACTGGAGCCGTATGAAGGCCGAAGGCATCGAATTCGGTGACGAAACGATCCGCAGACAGCAATATATGACCGCCATAGATCATGAGGGCCATATGATCGGCTTCCTGCAATTGTTTCCGATGCTCGGCGTAACCCGTCTCGGCCTTGGCCTTCGCCCGGATCTGTGCGGCCGCGGATTCGGCCCGGCATTCGCCAATGCAGCCGCTGAAGAAGCGCTCCGCCAAGCGCCTGATAACGCCGTCGATCTCGAAGTGCTCACTTGGAATATCCGAGCCATTCGTGCTTACCAGCGAGCGGGCTTTGTCATTGAGGACACGTATGAGCGACCGACACCGACAGGATTGGCTGAGTTCCACTGTATGATCTATACTGGAGCCAGCTTAGATTAACCGTACAACCTGCGTCACATTTCCAGCCTGTACCACTTCAATAATATGATGCTTCTCCACATAGACGATAGCACCGTCACCTACACGAATGTCCGCCTGCTGGCCGAGACCGTAGAACACATCATCGGCCAGCGCCTCCATCACTTCTGCCTTCTCCTCGTCTCCGAGCTCCTCCCACTCTTCCTTCGTCATTTCGAAAAACTCATAGCTATTCGGAATCGCGCTTACCGCCTCCGTCAAATCCTTCAATATATCCGCATATTCGCGCGCGTGTCTAACACCCATTCGAATCCCGTCCCTTCGTATCTTTTCATTGACTACGCCGCGATTGCGCCGCATTCAAGCTTACATTCCCTGCCCCTCTATGCCGCTGCATCACGGTTCTCGCAATCATCGCGAAGCAGTCCCGCCCGACATGGCATTTGAAATTCGCAGGGTCTCTCCATTTTACACCAAATGCGCTACGCTTTCATTTCCGACAAGCGCCACTCACCAAAACATTTTGTAAGCTGCATTCATGAGCCTAAACGACATTCTTATGGCATTTTTACGACATCTGATAATACTTTTCGACCTTCCGCCGACAAAAAGAACTATTATCTCTAATTTCTGCCCCACAATATGACGATATAATAGGAAATGGGATGCTTATGTGCATTCAGACGCAGCATCATTGTTCGTCGAACTTTCTACTATTGGACGGGGTGTATTATGGAGAAATCAACTGGTATCGGTATTGGACTCGGTCTCGTTGCCGTCATTTTCGGGATGTATCTCAAGGGAGCTCCAATCGTCAATCTGGTGAACAACCCGGCAGCGTACGTCATCATTTTTGTCGGTACGCTTGCGACGTTATTCGTCGGATTCCCGCTCTCGGAAATCAAGAAAATTCCGACCTTATTTAAAATTATTTTTAAGCAGCAAAAGCTGCCTGAGCGCGAGGAACTGATCCGTCTGTTCATGGAATGGGCAACGATCACGCGCCGCGAAGGTCTGCTCGCATTGGAAGCAAAGGTTGATGAAATCGAAGACTCATTCCTACGCAACGGCATGCGGATGATTATCGACGGTAATGACCAAGACTTCGTCCGCGATGTGCTGCTTGAGGACATCGCCGCAACGGAGCAGCGCCATAAGACGGGCGCGCTGCTGTTCTCTCAAGCAGGTATGTACGCGCCTACCCTCGGGGTACTTGGCGCCGTTATCGGTCTCATCGCCGCTCTGTCGGATATGAGCGACATGGAGAAGCTGTCTCATGCCATTGCAGCCGCGTTCATCGCGACACTGCTCGGTATTTTCTCCGGTTACGTGCTGTGGCACCCAATTTCGAATAAGCTGAAGCGTCTGTCCCGACGTGAAGCGGACATCCGCTTGATGATGGTAGAAGGGCTTCTGTCTATTCAGAGCGGCGTCTCAACGATTGCGATCAATCAGAAGCTGTCGGTATACTTGACGCCTGCAGAGCGTGCGAAGATGCTGGAGAAGGAGGAGAGGAAAGGTGAGCAGGAAGCGTAGACACGAAGAGCACGAGGAGCATGCAGACGAATCGTGGCTCATCCCTTATGCCGACTTAATGACGCTGCTGCTTGCACTCTTCATCGTCCTTTTCTCCATGAGCTCAGTCGATGCCAAGCGGTTTGATGAGATGAGCCGCGCATTCAACATGGCGCTCGACGGCGGGATGGGTGTTCTGGATGGATTCAAGTCGATCGAACAGAATCCTACTAGTAAAACCGAGGATTTTACAGAGAGTATTGAGCAGCGGCAGGCACAGACGGTCAAGAACAAGAACAAGAGTCAGAACAGTGAACTCGAGAAGCTCCGTCAGAAGGAGCAAGAGGATCTTGAGAAGCTGAAGAAGCAGTTGGATCAATATATTAAGTCCGCCGGTCTGACGACTCAGCTCGATACGAAGCTGAATCAGTCTCAGCTCCTGCTTACGATCAGTGACAACGCTTTGTTCGCCTCCGGCAGCGCAGCAGTGAAGCCGGATGCCCGTAAGCTTGGTCAAGCAATCGGCAAGATGTTGTACAAGTATCCGGGATACGAGATTATCGTTGCCGGCCATACAGATGACCAGCCGATCTCGAACCATGAGTTCCGCAACAACTGGGAGCTGAGTACGCAGCGCGCGCTCAACTTCATGGAAGTGCTGCTCAGCAGTGCAGATATCGATCCGAAGCTGATCAGCTCAACCGGCTATGGCGAATACCGCCCGGTGGACACGAACGATACAGCTGCAGGCCGGTCGAAGAACCGCCGTGTCGAAGTGTCACTCATGCGTAAATATACAAGTGAGACTGACACTAATACGACCCTGGCCGCCAAATAACACAAGAGGCTGGTATGCCAACCGCTCGCTCCAAGCAAGCGTCAGGCGTACCAGCCTCTTGTCTTATCTCAATGCTCTTGCGGTCTGTAGTTCAGCATCTTGAACAGCTCGTCCAGCTCGTCGCGGTGCAAGTCTCGCCAGCGCCCGATCGCCAGATCTCCCAGATGAATGTTCATAATCCGCATCCGGCGAAGCCGAACGACATTGTAACCAAACACTTCGCACATCCGGCGAATTTGACGATTCTTGCCCTCAGTCAGAATAATCTTGAACACTCGCTCCGCTACACGCGTCACCTTGCATGGCAGCGTCATCGTGCCGAGAATTCGAACGCCGCTGCTCATCCCTTTCAAGAACATATCCGTTACCGGCCGATCCACCGTCACGATATATTCTTTCTCATGCTTTCCCTCAGAACGCAAAATTTTGTTCACGATATCTCCGTCGTTCGTCAGCAGAATGAGCCCTTCTGAATCCTTGTCCAGCCGCCCGATCGGAAAAATTCGCTCGCGATGGCCTACGAAATCGACAATATTGCCCTTTACCTGACGCTCGGTCGTGCTCGTAATGCCAACCGGCTTATTCAGCGCAATATATACATGCCGCTTCGACTCGCCGATCTGCTTGCCATCCACCCGCACGTCATCCCCCTGCTCCGCTTGACTGCCAAGCTGGGCCATGATCCCGTTAATCGTAACGCGGCCCTCTTCTACCAGCTTGTCGGCTTCCCGCCGCGAGCAGAACCCGGTCTCGCTTATAAACTTGTTAATTCTCACTGTCCTTCACCCCATCATGCTGCTGTCCGAGCCTTCGTTCCTCTTGCCGCCGCGTCGCTCCTCGCCAAGCGCAGCTGTATCTGCCGAATTGTACACATAAACGCCTTCTGCAGCAGGATGAGTTCCGACTTTAAGCATAGCGGCCGCGACAGTATCGCCCCCAATCGGCCTGTACCTGCGCAGCCCTCCTACCATGAACGGCCGAAGCGCAACTGCCGCCCAAGAGCCGATCAGCTCAACTAGGCGTAATTCCTGTCGTTTGCCGAGCAGAAGCGACGGGCGAAATAGATGCAGCTCCGGAAGCTTCAATTCCGCAAGCTCTTCCTCCAGTTCCCCTTTCACACGGCTGTAAAAAAACGGAGAAGACGTCGATGCGCCCATCGCGGTCACCGCTACAACCTTGCGGCTGCCACGGTATTTAGCCCATTCGCCCAGCATTAACGGATAATCGAAGTCAACCTTACGGAACGCTTCCTTCGACTTCGCCTTACGTCTTGTCGTTCCAATGGCACAATAGACGACATCAGCCTCCACATCAGACAGCGCCTCGGTCATCCGATCGAAATCAGCGACGATAACGCGCAGCTTATCTGCCTTCGCTCCCGCAGAAGACACGATTCGCGCCGACGGACCGTCCAGCGGTCGACGCGTCAATATGACCAGCTGTTTGCAATCGTCCTGTGCCAGCAGCCTTCCCAGCAGCGAGCTGCCAATCAAGCCGGTTGCTCCAACAAGCAGCGCCCGATAGCCGGTTGGTGTTGGCATTGAAGCCACTTGCGGTTGATGCCATTCCACGTACCGATCCCATCCTTCATATGCCGCATACGCGCTATGTGTCTGTACCGTCTATTGTACCTGAAATTGGGCCGTCAATCGAGACTGCTGTGGGCCGATGCAGCCAAAGGAGTGTAATTCTTAAGAAATTTCTTTCAAGCTCATCGATTGTTCACTCTCAACTTGTGCCGTTTGGTCGAGCTGATTTGCCGAATCTGGCAGATCCGTTGACTCCACCCCGTAAGGGAGCGTGATCATAACCGTCGTCCCAACGTTCACCTGGCTGGAAATAAACATCGTGCCGCGATGGCTTTGAATGATTCGCTGACTAATCATGATGCCAAGTCCTGTACCGGCCTCCTTGCCCGTCACGAATGGGTCGCCGAGCGATGGAATCATTTCCTCCGGAATGCCGCAGCCTTCATCGATAATTTCGATGCACACTTGCTGCTGCTCGCTGATCTCTACTTTAATCTTAATCGTACCGCCGCTTGGCATCGCTTCCATAGCATTCTTCAGCAAATTGATGAACACCTGCTTCAGTTGATTCTCCTCGCAATGTACGTAACAGGCCTCCTTCGTAAATTCACTTTGAAAAACTACGCCGCACAAGTGCGCTTGACTATCGAGCAGCGACATTACATCACCAAGTACAAACCGAACATCCTTCACCTGAAATTTCGCAGCCTGCGGCTTCGCCAGAATAAGAAACTCGCCTACAATGAGATTAATGCGGTCAAGCTCTGTCATCATCATATCGATATGCTGTCGGTTCAGCTTATTCGTCTGCATCTGCAGCTGCAGAAATCCTTTGAGCGTTGTCAAGGGATTACGAATTTCGTGGGCGACCCCGGCCGCCAGCTTGCCGACTGTCGTCAGCTTCTCGGAGCGGCGGAGCAGCTCCTCCATCTTGTTGCGGCTCGTCATATCGCGCGTAATGCTTGCGAAGGCGCGTATTGTACCACCCGGGTCACGGATCGGCGATATCGTAACGCTAACCGAGATGTATTCACCGTTCTTCTTGCGCCGCATCGACTCCATCGGTGGCACGGTCTTTCCTGCCATCAGCGCCTCTATTGCCTTCTTCTCCTCCTGCTCCCACTGAGGCGGAACAAAAGCCAGCTTGCGACCAATTACCTCATGCTCCTCATAACCGAACATCTGCGTAAATGCTGCATTCGTTGACGAAATAATACCGTTATGATCGAACACGTGAATCGCATCCGTCGTATGGTTGATGAACGATTCCAGATAATCCTTCATCGAACGGTTATCTTCAAAGGCTCGTTTCAGCTTATCCATATAAATGCTAATATTTTTGGACATATTATTCATTTGAGTGGCAAGCTGTCCAAATTCGTCCTTGCCGTGCGCAGGGATGATGTCGTCGAACTTGCCATTGGCGACCTTACGCACTTTCCACACAATCGTATCAAGCGGTTTGAAGATCCGTCCAAGCAGCCAGTAAGCTGCAAGCGTCACTGTAACCAACAGAATAACGGAAACGATCAATTGCTCTCGAAGCTCCTGCTTTACGATGGCATCCGTACGTGCGAGATCGAACACGATCCGGACGACGACAGGCTCGGGATAATGATTCAGCGGAGCATAATAGACAAGCGAATGCTGCTCACGACCGAATGTGATGTCAGAGGTAACAACCGTCCCTTTAGCTGCCTTCAATATGGACGCTCGTTCATCATCGGTACTGTGGAGTCCGTAGGTTCCCTGGACCAATAACGGCTCGCCATTCTCTATTCGCAGAATACTAACTTCCTGTACACCATGATAAATATAGCTGTCATCCGTTCCAATCCGTTCAGTGTACAGCTCCAGCTCATCCGATTTCTCCATCTTCGTCGTGACGTCGTGAAGGTAAGCCTCGACCTGCTCTCTTAGATGCTTATTTAACATCATCCACTGATGCAACATATATGTCGCAAGAATTACACTGATAATAGCTGCAATAACAAGCGTTAATTTCTTCTTGACTGACATCATTGTCACACCCTTTTAGGTTGTCCAGTTCGCACTATTTCGATATAATTCTACTTTATTTCATCATACCATAATTTACATCAAATGAAAGCGAGGCCATTGTGACCTAAGTCAACCATGGTTTGTTCAAGCTGATCGTCAATTGGTTCTACACACTTAGATAAAGTTATCCCTAATAAGGTGTGCATGGGATGTGGATTAGGCCCCTGTTATCCACAGTTTATTCGCATTATACACAGGCTTATTCACACCCATGTATGGATTGTTGATAATTTAGTGGACAAAAGTCTAGGTTATCCACATAAATATGCACATGCTGTTAACAACGAATATCTGTTCGCGGCACAATTCGATCATGTTCGACATTTATCCCTCGTCGAATTGTGTAATAGCATGAATGACCCATAAAGATTCAATACTTTTGATGGAGTTATCCACTACGTCACCCTTACCTGTGGACTACTATACAGCTTGCAGATCAGGTATGGAGGTATGGTGGAAAACAAGATACAATAAGGGACGAGGTGACAGGCAAGTGACAGCTGAACAACGATTTGAACGAGAAGAAGACCGCCGCTGGATGGCGGCGGCTATTGAAGAAGCGCGTAAAGCGGAAGCGATTGGAGAAGTTCCGATTGGCGCCGTTATCGTGCGGGATGGAGAAATTATCGGCCGAGGACATAACCTTCGAGAGACTAAGCTGGATTCAACCGCGCATGCCGAAATGATTGCGATCCGTGAGGCGAGCCAGCATTTAGATGCATGGAGACTGCTCGACTGTACATTGTACGTCACTCTTGAGCCTTGCCCGATGTGCGCAGGCGCCATCGTGCAATCGCGGGTCAAGCGTGTCGTCTACGGTACGCATGATCCGAAAGCTGGCTGCGCAGGCACGCTGATGAATTTGCTGCAGGAGCCCCGATTCAATCACGAGGCCGAGCTAACGAGCGGCGTCATGCAGGAAGAATGTGCGTTGCTGCTAACAGCCTTCTTCCGCAGCCTTCGGCACAAAAAAAAATAGCGCCTAATTATTAGGCGCCAGCTCATAGTTGAAGCGTCACACTCGATTATTATTCGAGCGACTAGCTCCAGTTCGATTCAATTGCTGCAACATAATAATGACACGGTCAGCTTCCTCACTGATCGCAATAACGTCTGGATCTGTTAAAGTACCGCGCGCTTCAGCCATCTCGTGGAGCTTCAGACGGAGCGCTTGCAATTGAGTGAGCAGTTCATTCTTATTCATGACACACGCTCTAGGCTCGCTCCCATCACTACGTTAACTCTTGTGGTTATATACATATATTATAACCAACTGCTGGTGGCGAGTCTGTTGGATTGTGTCGAATATTTCAAAGAAAATGTACATTTTTTTTCGACATTACTGACACTTAACTAGGTCTAATTACCCATTTCTCAGCTTATTCTAGAGATTCCGTACACTCGGTACGGCCTTGCACCGAACATAGCCCCATGGTAAAATGTTAATTACTGTGCGCCCGTAGCTCAGCAGGATAGAGCGACAGTTTCCTAAACTGCAGGTCGGAGGTTCGAATCCTCTCGGGCGCGCCATCATATGACTATCAGTCTTGTCCTAGACAAGGCTTCTTTGTTTTTCCGGGGTAAATTCCAAGGGCGCTCTTTAGCAGAAAGTGACGCAGACTTATTCAGCAACTATTCAGCAAGCATTCAGGTTTGAGAGGTAGGACTAGTCTATACTTACTTGTATATGTAAGGAATTCTTAATTCTTATCATTCACCAAGTGAGGAGCATCATGATGAACATTTCCGCTGTGACAAGCAGCAGCACGAGTACAGCAAGCACGTCTACCTCTTCTTCGGACGAAACGGCCGCTCTAGAGAAACAGAAAACCGAGCTTCAACAAGAAATATCCAAGGAACGTCAAAGCAAGGACGATGAGAAAACGAAGAGCGAGAAAATTAAGCAACTGGAACAACAAATACAACTGATAGAGATGCAAATTGCGCAAAAACGGGCAGATGCCGCTAAGAAGAACCCAGTAGGCAGCCGTACGAGCGAAAGCGGAAAGAATGAGGCACAAGAAGGTGCAATCTCCCAAGGCAGCTTGAGCGTCGGCCCGGCAGCTAACTCCGATCGAACGATCGATTTTCGCGTATAGTAATGGTACAAACACCGCCTATATAAACAACTCGCAGGCGGCTTCACGTTGCTTCAGATTCCTAAATTGCAGACCGGAGGTTCGAATCCTCTCGGGCGCGCCAATTGAAATCGATTAAGCCCTTGATGTATAAGGGTTTTTTGTTTTCTCCAAAAACAACGCCCTACCTTCTAAAACCGGGGAGAGCTCCATCTAATCCAAAACTGTGTCAAACAACTCCTCTATCGGCACACCAAGCGCATGAGATATCCGGAATAGATGCTCATCTTTATGTTG
This sequence comes from Paenibacillus xylaniclasticus, assembly GCF_004001065.1. Classification (GTDB taxonomy): domain Bacteria; phylum Bacillota; class Bacilli; order Paenibacillales; family Paenibacillaceae; genus Paenibacillus_T; species Paenibacillus_T xylaniclasticus. The sequence goes on along the minus strand of NZ_BIML01000038.1, from coordinate 24,351 downwards.
AATACTTTTGTCGAATCGCGATACTGCAGCTTGAGGTATACCTGCCATTTCAGCAAGGGTTTTGGGGGGATTATGGTCGAGAAGCAGATCACTTATGATGAAATCGGTAGGAACATTGAGTCCCCGAGCAAATACCAAACCCTCCGTTGGTGACAACCAACTGGAGGGCTCTTTTATGTCCCATTCTTTTTGAATGATGCGAATAATTCTTGTGTCTGTAGCGTAATTGTAGCGCATATTTCGATATATTTATAGCATATCACGTTGAGGATGCTCGTCTGTGACAAAATATTGGGAGGCAGCGTATGAAAAGAATCATTTTAATATTCCTAGCCGCTTCACTGGCACTTACAGCTTGCGGGAACAACAATAACAGCAAAAGTCCAGAGGAAGTCGTACAAGGATTTTATCAGGCATTACAGGATAGAAACTATGATAAAGCAAAAGCATATCTAGTTGAAACGGACGGAAATGGAAAAACATCCGATGATGTAGTGAATAGGCTTCAAAAGCAATACGATATGAACAGCGCTAAGATAGAAGGGTTTAAGATCCCGGAGTTGGTGGATTACGATACGACTCGCAAATATACAAGTGTTAATTTTTGGGGGACAACTAAGACGGGAAATTTTGATCAGACGGATACGATGTTGTTGATCAAAGAGGGCTCTAGTTGGAAAATTGATACGAGCTCCGTAATCAAGAAGGAGCCTATTCCGTCAGAACCATCTGTTTTTGAAGATTCAACCGTCGGTGAATTCGTAACGTTCAGCGATTTTTCTAAAATAGTTACAGTGAATGGGATGGGGATTACAGGGTATATTGAAAACCTTCTATCAGATCGAAAACTGATATTTAATAATTGTGTTGTATATCTTGAAACAACCGAAGGGTCTTATAAATTTTCCCAGCCCGCAGGGGCTATCGGTTCTGAGAAAACAGACTTTTATTTTGCTTTTGAAGGGGCAACAGGAGAGGTTAAGGAACTTACCATAGAGGGAATATACATTTCTGACTCAGCCGGTAATATTGGATTAAATCCAAACGGAAAAATACTGCATATAGTCTTCTAGAAGCTCCAAATAACAGCCAGCACGAAGACCCCCTATCATTTATAGCTTGCAGCGCAAGTGTAGCGCATGTTTCTATATAATTATGATAAAAGTAAGCCTCCATGTGAGGACTTTTAACAGGAGTGAAGCTGAATGAAGTCTATGAAATATGTTCTTGTGCTTCTTGTTCTCTTTAGTTCATTAGCCTCTTACCCCGTTAATGCGCAATCACAATTTAAAGATGTAGAGGGGCATTGGGCTTCAGACGCAATTGAATGGGCGGTATCAGAGGGGATTGTAACCGGATACTCGGACAACACCTTTAAGCCGAACCGTTCCGTTACGCATGCAGAGTTCCTATCCATGGCATTACGCTCCCAAAAGTTCAAAATCTTGCATGGCACAAATCAGGACAAATGGTACTACGATTACTACATAACAGCCACCGCCAATAACGTTTACAGCGGGTTCACATCCGATGGGGACAAGCCAATTCGACGGGGCACCGTTGCCATCATACTTGCCTCGATTGCCGGACAACACCTATCCGAACAAGAGGCAGTCCAGTTCTTATTGGATAATAAAATCTCTAATGGGAAAACCTCTGCTACCGTTCAGGGATATAAGCCTTCTGAGAAGCTTACGAGAGCTGAAGCGGTTCAGTTCTTGAAATCATTCTCGACCTATATGAAGAAAGTGAAGTCGCAATCGCAATCAGATTCTAACGATAATGGAAATGCCGAAGAGCCATCAGAGCCTGCCCAAGAAGTGAACAACCCAAGACCCGTGATCTCGGAGGAGCAGAAACATAAAGATTCGCTTGCAAGAATCATCAACCAGTACAATCCAACGATTCGCAAAGAGCAGGCAGGAGAAATCCTAGGATCTCTTACCGGCAAGAAAGAACTGGATGAAGATACCGCTAAGAAAATCGGAAGAGGGGTCATATGGACATTTCATGATTTAGGAAATCATATTCGAATGAAGGGTTACACGCTGCAGCAGGCCATCGATCACCAACTACAAATTTATGGGGATATTCCGGATAATGGCACTAAAGATACAGGGGAACAATTGTACAGCTTCATACAGAAATATAAAAATGATAAGTATTATTTTGAAGAGGGGGATGTGGTGGGGCTTAAGCTGCATGAGGAAAAAGTCACTATGGTCGATCCAGACTCCATAATGGCTGCAATCTATCCAAATGCTGTATTCGTATATACAGTTCGATATGAGGTTCTAGAGGAGATCCCATTCGAACTAAGAGCAGGAGTTGCAAAATTAGAAGTCTTCCAAAAAACGATTTCCTACATTATCGGGTATGATCCGAAATACGAGCGATATGTCTATATCGGCTATCGCTATGAAACAGACGACAACGAAGAGGACTCTACAATCTCGAAAGTATATAGGTTTGGATAAACCAGGGGAATTAATCTCCCCCAATCTAGCGCAGCTAGCCTAAATAGCCGACTAACGTCAAGTCCGTTAGCCGGCTATTTATCTCTTCGAGTCTGATTACATGCCCATTATTCTATGTCTAATTTCGTACTAAAAATACACAACAAAATAAGAGTTCCGCTTATCCATGATAACCGGAACTCTTACTATCGCGTATCGTAGCTATTCAATTGTTCGCGCTCCATTTCTTCATAATACCGTTATCCTCGCCCTTCTAATGAGAGTCTTAAAATTTTGGGTTAACGCATTCGTAGTTTGGCGGAATCTCATCCCTTCAAGCAATCTGTGACGCCCTATCTTTAGGGACTAGCTGTGCTGTATGGTTACCCGCATGCTCGCCTGGCCTTATGCGTAACATGCTTCGCCTCACCTGATCCAATGGACTATCCCCTTTCCACTTGCAGGTTCCTGATCCTTCCGCTGTTTCACTTGCTGTTGCTGCTTCTTTTGTCATTTCACTTGCCACTGTAAATCGTGTAGCTGAGCCATGTTGGCTGTTCCCTTTCTAATAGATTGTGTGGTTCGTGTTGCTGATTTAAGAATATACGATTTTATTTATTGTGTAAATATTCAGAATATTTAATATAGTGCGAAATATACGAGAAATAAGAGGGCTATCGCTCTTATTCTACGTTTTTCGCACTCTTACATTATGATCGATGATCTGGACCAACCGACACCCCTTATCAAAAGTCAGGCTTACTAAGAGAATCGCGCCTGCGACGCGGTTCTTCTATGTTTTAGTTATGCTGGAATAGGTCCATTATTTGAACAGAAAATGTAAGGTTTAGTTCCTTATTTGCCTGCGTTCATGTATTATCCCACATTTCTCGACTATGTTTGACAAAACATGCTATAATTATGACATATATAGTAAGAGAAGATGACATAATGGGGTGGGTAATATGTTTCAATGGTTAGGATGGCGTCAAGGCTTACCGTTGTGGTGGTCTTACCGATTGAATGCTTCATCGAAAGCTGATGTCGAGTCAATTTTTGAAGGGATCGCCGAGACGCGTGTACAACTGTTGATGGATTGGACGCATGAAGGCTGGCGCAACCTCGATCGTCTAGCGGACGGTCTGCAGTCGACGGAGGGGGAAGAGAGTCGGGCACGGCTATTCGCCGATGCTTACTCTCGCATGAGCGACGTGACTGAGCTATTCCAAATCGATCAGAACGGGAAGGTCGTGTATTCCACTTATCCTAGTCATATTGGCATGCTGATTGACAGTTCATCTAATATAATGGCAGGGATCAACTATTCTCGAGCCGATGAGCGTTCCGTACGGCGATGCTTGTTCGGCCCGTTCGCGGACCCGCTGACGCTTAAGATCGGCCCGCGTTCCTCCACTTTCCATGACAAAATGACGATTGCCTTTATTTATCCGGTCATCCGGGAAGGTCATTGGGAAGGCGCGATATGCGCGAGAGTCCCGAACGACGTTATCGGTGATTTAATTCAGCGCGAGTCTGGGCACGTATATCCTGACTCCGGCGATAACTATCTCTTCATGGCTAAGCCCGCTCTGCAGCAGCATATTATGCCAGGGACAGCGCTATCCCGCAGCCGTTTTGAAGACCGAACGTTCACGCACGGTGACAACTTGAAGGATGGAGTTCGCACCGATTGGGGCATCGTGTCCGTCAAGGAACATACGGAGCTGGAATTGATGTTCACCGACCCTGCAACCGGACAATTGCATCCAGGCGTCGCCAATACGATCCGCAACGGCAGCAACCTGTTCGTCGAGTTTCCGGGGTATTCCGACTATCGCCACATTCCCGTCATCGGCAAAGGGGTCACTTTCCAGCTTCCCCACTGCCCGGACACATGGGGGATGATGTGCGAAGCCGATTTGGAGGAGGTATACCGTGTCCGCAGCATCGCGCTGCGTCAACTCAAGCCGCAGGCGGCGTGGACGGCGGCTTGCGCCGTGCTGTCGGGCGCGATTGTCTATACGGTCGCTGCCACGGCTTCACCGCTTGCCACGGGCCTCTGCGCGGCGGCTGCCGGCCTTGTCTTCGGAGGAGCGATGATAGCAGCCAGCTACGCCCGCGGCCGACGCAAAATCGTTCATCCTCTTACTGAAATTAACCGATTCATTCGCATTAACGCAGAAGGCAAAGGGGATTTGACGAAACGGCTTAAGACAGAGCAATTCGACAACGACGAGACTCGCGATCTAGCGAAATGGATCAACAATATGATTGACTCTCTAGAAGGCATCATGTTGAAGGTGAAGCTTGCTGCCGCAGACGTAACGTCCAGCCAGAAGGTTCTCGGTGACTCTACCGTAACAACGGCGCAGTCGACCGAGCGTGTCAGCGCCCGCATTCATGAGATGGTGCGAAGCATCCGACGGCAGTTGAAGGATATCGACGAAGCTAAGAGCGTCGCCGATGAGGCGCGGCAGACGCTAGTCACGCTTGAACAGAAAGCGTCTCAGCAAATATCGGTAGCTCAGAACGAAGTGGAGCGGATTGGGGATACGATAGCGAACATCTCCGACAAGGTCGCCGACACGAACGAGACGATTCGCGTCTTTACGGAGACGGCGCACGAAATTCGCAGCGTGCTTCACGCGATCGAGGAAATATCGTCACAGACGAACTTACTTGCGCTCAACGCCTCCATCGAAGCCGCCCGCGTCGGTGAACATGGCCGCGGCTTCGCTGTCGTCGCTGCAGAGATCCGCAAGCTTGCAGACCTAACGCGCACATCGACGGAGGAAGTACACGACATCGTAGAGAAAATCGAAGCGCATGCTACAGAGGCCCATGCCTCTATGAACCAAGGAACCCAAGCCGTGCAAGAAGGTACCGAGCTCGTCGCAGCCGCCATGGAGACGCTTAGGAGTGCCAAGGAAGATGACATCCTGAAGACGAAAGTTATCGATGAGGTCGTCGCACTGATGGAGAAGATTGCTTCGGTCAGCATCGAGAACCGCTCGATCTCGTCGGAGGTCGAGGTCAAGGTGCAGGAGCTCCAGACGGACATTATGGACGTAAGACACACTTCCCGCAACGTGGAGGCGATTACCGCCTTCCTGCAGCAGTTAGTCGGTCAGTTCCATCTGACGGTGACACGGGAGCGGTAACCGACATCGCGATAATGGCCGAGCCGGGCACATGGAAGCGCATGCGCACAGATCGATGTCAAATCAAAGAGCCTAGACTGACGTTCGTCAGTCTAGGCTCTTTGGTCATACCGGACCCACTCTACCCCTTCGGCACCGCACGCAGCCACTCTGTTGGCTGACGCTTGGCGAAATGCTTCTCCACAAACAGAAGAACCTTATCATTACCGGTATGACCGTGCTCTTGACTGCTTCGTCGAAGGTCATCCACCGGTACTCACTATGCTCGTGATTTAATACAACATCCTGTCCATCCTCAACATAGCCCACGAATACAGGTGCCATATAAATATAATTGTCCGCAGACGAATAGAACTGGTCGAGCCGGTTCGAATTATACAAGTCGACCTCTGTTATACCCGTCTCCTCGTTAATCATATACATTCTAGTCACGATATTAAGAAATGAGAGCTCGATTCCAGAACGGAATCATGTATTGAACCGCCGCGCATATAGTTAAGTTGAACACGCCATCCCGGGAACAGCCAGCGCTGCCCGCTCATACGCGCTACCGGAATGACGAATGCCGCAGCTATATAGTTTCGAACAAAGGGGAGCCCTGCTGTGAAAAAAATAATCGTCTTGATTGTGCTATGTGGATTATTGTTATCTGCCGCCTGCTCTTCATCATCGCCAGCCGAGACAACAGCCGATTCACCCGACTCATCCACAACACCCTCGCCTATCACACCAGACACGCCCGCCGATCCTGCCGATCCTTCTGACTCGGAGGCAGCGCCGAATCCGGACGACCATTCAGACGGCACAACTGACACACCTCCCGTCACGACACCGACGGAGCCCACAGGATTCGTGTCCCCCTATCAATTCGAATACCCGGATGCAGTTCGCGGCATATACGTTACCGGCTGGTCCGCCGGCGGTGAGAAAATGAAGTCGTTGCTGCAGCTCGTAGACGATACAGAGCTTAACGCTATGGTCATTGATATTAAGGACGATGACGGCTATATTACGTTCAAGCCGGAAGGCGAGCTGGCCGAATACGGGCAGCCATACATCAAAGATCCTGAAGCGCTGCTGAAAACACTAGAGGAGCACCAGATATATCCGATCGCCCGCATCGTTGTGTTCAAGGACTCCGTCCTTGCGAAGAAAAAGCCGCAGCTTTCTTATACGCTTGACGGCAAAGTATGGCGTAACGGCAACGGCGACGGTTTTGTTAACCCCTTTCTCAAGGAGAACTGGCAGCACAACATCGAAGCGGCGATTCTCGCGGCTAAGCTAGGATTCCAAGAAATTCAATTCGACTACGTTCGGTTTCCAGAGGGATTTGAAAAAAAGGATAAAATGTTACAATATTCTATGGGCGAGTACGCAGATAAGAAGCCCACTAAGTTCGCCGAGCAGGAGAAAGCATACGCCGAAGCTTTGGCTGACTATGAGGCTGGACTCACCCCGCTGCAGGCGGCAGTCGATACGGCATCTGCTGCTTATCACGCTGATCCGACCGATGAGAGCAAGAAGACATTAGACGATGCTAAGAAGGCGTTAGCTGACTATAAGAAAACAGAGCCTAGTAAGCCGGATTTCAGCGAGGAGGCACGGTATACGCAGCTGCGCGTCGACGCCGTCACCGACTTCGTCCAATATGCCAGAGAGCAGCTTAAGCCATATGGCGTTAAAGTATCGGTCGATATATTCGGTTACTCTGCAACGCTGCCGGAGGCACCCGGTATCGGGCAGAATTTCAGCCGGATTGCGGAGAATGTCGATGTGATCTCCTCCATGATTTATCCAAGCCACTGGAATGATGGCTACTTCGGCATTAATCATCCGGACACCGAGCCGTATCGGCTCGTACAGGAATATACTAAGCGGGAGAAGGAAAAGCTCGAAGCACTGGAGACACCGCCGATCTCGCGTCCTTGGATCCAGGACTTTACCGCCTCCTGGCTCCCGAAGGGAAGCTATATCCGTTATGGTAAGACACAGGTTGATGCCCAGATTCAAGCGCTCAAGGATGCAGGCATCTACGAATATTTGATCTGGAATGCCGGTAATAACTATTCCGCGAACGTAGACTATACGCCTTAGTCTAGAGAGGAAGAGGACTTCCCATTAGTCTACGGAGCGAATCATTAAATGTTCGTAGCAAGAGAGGCGCTTACTATGTCTGATTCGAAGCATATTCGAACCGAGAAACGGCGTAAGAACTGGACGGAGCATTCATGGTTCGACATCATAGGAGAGCTGGCAGCGGCCGGCATTCGGCTGCTAGTCCGTGCGCTCCGGCATTTATTTGATTAGAGCATTAGAGCATAAATTAAGGGATTGCCTTGAACCGGCAATCCCTATTTCCACTTATTCTTTTGCAGCAACAACGATCTCAATCTCATCCAAATTGATGCTTTGACGCTTACTCCATTTCCCCAACGTACCGCCCCAGATGTTCTCAACCTTCAATCCCACCTGAGAAAACATCTGTTTCAATTCAAACGGCAGGTATCTTCGCTCCTTCACCTCAACCTGCTTCTTGCCTTCAGGCAAATTCCATTCGTCCATATAATGCTCTACCATCGTTACAGGATTAAACCTGCCGGAATCAACATCTTCTTGAGTAAGGCTGCGAAGTTTTGCGTAAGCATTCAAGGTTGTAAGGATAAATCGCCCCTTGGGCTTCAATGCGTCCGATATATGGCGAAGAATCGCCAAATCATGTTCGACGGGCTCCTCATCTCTGCCGACTAAACCGAATGCCCCCTCGCATAGACAGATTACCGCATCGAATGTCTCTGCTGGGGTGTATTTCGCAGCGTCACAATGAACCCATTCAACCTCCACATTCGCTTCTGCAGCCATCTTCTTAGCTTCCGACAGCATCCCCGAGGATATATCGACTCCTGTGACCTGGTATCCACGCTTTGCCAGCTCGATAGAATGTCTTCCTGTGCCGCACCCTACATCAAGAATGGTGCTTCCTTCCGGGAGCTTCAATTCTTCAATCACAAAATCAACTTCCGAAATGGTGTTCTTAGTAAAACCATTATTCATGTAGTGGGGTGCATGTGCATCAAAGAAAGATTCCCAATTATTTATATTCAACTCGTTATACCTCCATGTTATGTGAACCACGGAAGCACATCAATATCTCAACGTATAAGTGTAACTTCCGTCGTTTAGATTTGCCTATTTCCCTCTTGAGGATATACGAACAGACTTTTCATACTGCATCTCTCCCTTTATACAATATAAATAAAGTATAGTTCTGTGTTACATCTTTTACAATAATATTCTTATGCAGGCTTGTAACGGATTGTCTCAAGATTACTCGAAAAATCTATTAACCCAGTTATAGCATTTCCAAAGTACTTCATCAGAAACTAAATCAGACCTATGCTCGAACATGATCTTTACGTTATTGTTCTCTTGTATGATCGTGTTTAAATATTGTTCAATAGGTGCCCAACCATCACTTGGCGATTGACTAGGCAGTACGGGGGATCGGCTATTTTGAATTATATTATCATTAGTTATTTGAACGTTAGATAAGTGAATCGTTTCTGCAAATCCTGCATATTTCTTTATCGCTGATTTAGAATCGAAGAACGGGTCTAATCTATCTTGTAGAAATAACCTCGCGTATCCAGACAAAGCCTTAAATCGCTGTATTGATCTAAATAAATGTTCAAGAAAGTCATCATTGTATATGTATTTATTCAAGGCATCGAACTCTAAGATAGGGGTAAAGTCATACTCTCGACCTTTCTGGGAAAGCCACGCGAATAATGCTTCACTAGTTTCTTTGAAAATCAAAACTTCCGTATTGGCCTATGTTAAATCTGTCCATACTCCTCCCCATAACTTAAGCCTGAAACAATAATTCCTTCTATGGATTTATTAACCATATATGTATCAGCTTTAGCTTTTCATGTTTCTCCCAAATGGTATTTAGCACAAAACGGCAATCAAGCCGATCTCGTGAAGCAGCTTATTTAACTGTGTCACCAAGCTATACGGGAAGCTCAGCGCCATTGGTTCGCAGCCGAGTCGCTTCCACGAAGCGATACGCCACGCTTGGCGCGAACCGGCCGAGCCGCAGCAGCAGCGGCGACAGCCCGCGGCTCGACAAGCCTGCCTGCAGCAGCAGCCCCCATCGAAGCGGCCCGGCAAAATCATCTTGCAGCGTCTCTGTATACGCTGCGCGCCAGCCCCCAAGCGTGAGTGTGCCGCGCAGGTAACGGTCCGCCATCGGCGCGCACAGCGACGCCGCATGAAGGCCCATCGCCATCCCGTCGCCGCACAGCGGCGGGATGACGGCTGCGGCGTCGCCGATATGCGGCACGACGCCCCAGGGGCGTGGCACGCGGGTGAGCGCCACCGGCGTCACCGCGGCCGAGCCGTCCACCGGCTGCGCCTGCCGCAGCCGCTCCGCCAGCGCGGGAACCGCGAGTGCTGCCGCCGCCACTACGCCGGCGGCAGCGGAGCCGGACGAGCGGAACGCGTCCGGCGTCACAAGCGCGGCGGCGTTCACCGTGCCATTACCCATCGGCACGAGACCAATGTAGCCGCCGCGAAACCAATACAGCTCCACGACCGGCTCGGCCGTTACGCCCGCAAGCTCCACCCGAACGCCAACGTAGCTTCCGCCGCGTAGCGTTCGGGCAGACCACCGGCTCGCACGCCTCAGCATGCCCGCCGCATTGGCTGTGCCCGCGCCGCCCCAGCCGCCGGCGCCTGCATCGGCAGCGGGCGGCTCCGCCAAACCCGCCGCCGCAACACGCCCCCACGCGCCAATGACCGCGCGTGCCTCCAGCACGGCTTCGCCGTGCTCGCGTGAGCGAACGCCCACGCGCCAGCCGAGCGCTCCTCGCTCGATCGAGCGGACCGTGACGCCGGTCCGCACCTGCGCGCCGCGCCGCTTTGCCTCGCGCTGCAGCGCACAATCAAGCGCATAGCGACTTACGCTATGCGCCGGCTCAGGCAGCGGCAGCTCCAGCGGCCGCCCGCTGCCTGCCGACAGCCGGATGCGCGCAATGGCTGGCGGTGCCGGCTGCAGCTCCTCCAGCACAGCGCTAAGACCTAGCGCTGCCAATGAATGACGAGACTCCGGCGACAGAAACTCGCCGCACACCTTCACACGGGGGAACGAATGCCGGTCAAGCAGAACCGTATCCCAGCCTTGTGCTGCCATTGCGCATGCCATTGAACCGCCTGCAATTCCCGCTCCTACTACAATTACGTCATGCATAACACTCCCTCCCCCACATGAATCGGTATGTCACTCAATCGCTCTCCCTTAACTGTCTTAACCCCCGTCTGCCCGATACACCAAGCAGCAATAACGAAAGAGCGGACGCCAGACGAACTCTAGATGATAAGCCGGGTCCACGGCCTGCAGCCGATTCCGAAAGCACCGCCAATCCGATGCTCGAAACCCTTTAGCCACCGAGAGCGGGCCATCGTGCCGTATGTAGCGGTTACGCGACACCATCCTCGCCGCAAGCCATACCGCAGCCCACGCTGCCGGATGACGATGAATATCGCCAACCACACAGCCCATCCGCGCACTGCGTGCCATTGCATTCAGCGCCTGTACCGCCTGATCCTCCTCAAAATGATGCAGCACCTGTGAGGCAACCGTTATATCCGCATAATGATCCGGCAGCTCGAACAGATCAAGCCTCTCCACCTTGACACGCGGCTCTTCCTGATACAAAGCCCTCGCCTCAGCACAAGCCTCTTCCGTAATATCTGCCAGCGTCAGCTGCAGCACAACGCCTCTCCGCTCCGCCCATCGAAGCAGTGCGCCATTCACATCCCCTTGACCACAGCCGATATCGAGCACGGACAGCCGATCAGGACAGCCTGCCTTACGCCACAGCCGTTCCACTCCGAACACGATCGGACCCGAAGCGGCAAACAGCAGGTTCAGCCGACGAAGATGCCGGTGAGCCTCCCGCAGCGCTTCTCCGCCGGAGGAGGCGTAATCGTCCATTAGCTCTGGTTCAGCCGCTCGCCGTCTGAGTAAGATATCGCTCAACGCGTTCACCAAGCCTTTCCGCCATCGCTACCGGTCTTGACTGGACTCGCAAGATGCAGCGTCGAATCATACGTGTCCATCTCCATTAGCATGTCGTATAAACCTATCGGTTATTCTGCGCAGGCGGCCCCCCCTGGCCAATAAGTCAGCCGCAGCAGTTCGGCCGTCAAGCCAGGTCCGAACGCTACCGCCAGCCCTTCATTCGGTCCGCTTCTCTGCCTGCGAAGACGCTCCTGAGCTCCCCGCAGCACGAACATAATCGTTACCGAGGACATATTCCCATACGCTCTCAGCACCTCTCGGCTCACCGACACCTGCTCATCGCTCAGCTCGAACAGCTTCTGCATCGCATCGACGATTCCTTTGCCTCCCGGGTGAATGGCCCACCAGCTAGGTGTCCAGCCCGGCGCATACTGCTCCAGCATATCCGGCACGTATTGACCGAGCAGCTCTGGAACCTTCGGCGATAAATACAGATCAAATCCGTTGTCTCCAACCGTCCACCGCATGGACTCTGCCGCCGCAGGAGCAAGCTCCGATCGCCCCTCCGACAGGATGAACATATCCTTGGTCCGCCGTACCCCTTGATCGCTTATTACAGAAGGACGGCCTATAACGCAGGCCGCTGCGCCATCTCCGAAGAACGCCGCCGCATACAGCGACTCCCGATCCCCTGACGGCTGTGTATGCAGCGTGCACAGCTCAACACATACAATAAGCGCAACCGCTTGCTCCTCCGCATGAACGAGCTCACGTGCCGTTCGGATCGCTGTCATCCCCGCCGCGCATCCTAAGAAAGTTAGAGGCAGCCTGCGCAAGCCGCTTCGCAGCCCCAGTCGGTGCGCCAGCTCGGCATCAAGACCTGGAAGATACATCCCCGTACAGCTAACTGTTAGAAGATGCGTAATGGCTCCTGCTTCCACGCCGCTATCTGCTAAAGCCGCTCTCGCCGCCCGCTCCGCTAGAATCGGCGCATGCTCGCGGTACAGCGCCATCCGCTCCGACGTACGCGGCGCCTTATCCCGCTCCGTTCCCGGTGCATAGCGGCTCTCCGACGCCGGTCCGCTCAAGCTCCTCTCGCACGTGTAGCGCTTCTCAACACCGCTCTGGTGAAAAATACGACGGGCCCATCTCGCCTGATCCCGTCTGCCGCCAGCCTCCAACCCCTCTGCCAGCCTCGCCGCCGTATCCTTCTGATCGAGCTGGCAATCCGGCACTGCCGTCCCAATGCCGAACAGCGCCACTTTCGTTTCGTACCGCTCCATCCCGCTCCTCCTCTATTAACGGCTGTTGATCCACGAGGTAACTCATGATGCTTAATCGACGTCGAAGCTTAATCCAGCCCTCGAAACCTCGTACTCATGCAGGTCTCACCTACACTCCGCTACTCGTTCTTCGGTCTGAATCAACCTTCTCGATGCTGAACAGCCTATGCGTTCCCCCAACGTGCGAATAGGGACAAACTGCTTCCATTGTATTCATTCATCAATAGCGATAGAACGAGGAGCCGCATTTGAGTAACACACGACGAGAACGGCCATTCTAATACCGACATGAACCGATGACTTTAAGGAGCGATGCCGTCACATGAATAAAATAATTCCTATTCTACTGTCCATCGCACTGGTCTTCGCGGGCTGCGGTTCCCCCAACCCTGCACCTGCTCCATCTCCAGTCGAGCCTAATCAGAGCAGTACCCCACCTCCTATAAACCAGGTGCAGCGGGGGAGCCAGACAGGCTCGGCCCTGCGGGCGAAAGCGGCTACACCTACAGCCAAGCTCATCGTGAATGGCCTGAAATCAAGCACTGCTCCGATCATTCGAAACAGCACGACCTACGTTCCCGTTCGTGCTGCTGGCGAAATGCTGAACAAAATTGTTAGTTGGGACAATGCTACAAAGACCGTCTACATTAACGACAAGCAACAAGCGTTAACCAAACCGTCGAGCAAAAAACTAAAATTAATCGTCAACGGCAAGCAATCAAGCGTCGTCCCGCTCAACCTCAGCGGCACAACCTATGTTCCGGTTCGCGCAGCCGGTGAAATGCTGAACAAGATCGTCAATTGGGCGAACGCCACGAAGACCGTCTTCATCACAGATCGGCAGTACGATCTCGTGCTGAATTTCCCGAGCGACCGTTACCCAGAGACCGCCTCTCATATCAAAAGTGCGATTAAGCGTGGTAAGACGCCAATCTGTACGATCGATCGAGATGGCGCTGACGAAAACCGTGAGAAGTCGCTTGCCGGCATCCCGACCAAAACGGGCTACGATCGCGATGAGTTCCCGATGGCTATGTGTGCGGAGGGCGGAGCTGGAGCAGACGTTGCTTACGTGAAATCAGCGGATAACCGCGGAGCAGGCTCATGGGTAGGCAACTTCCTGCAGGATCGTCCGAACGGAACCCGTGTATTGTTCGTTATCGATGGAACAAGCGGAACCGTTACACCGAACCCGACAACACCAACCAATCCGAGCACGGTCTATTACAAAAGCTGCGAGGCTGCTAAAGCAGCAGGCGCTGCACCGCTCTACAAAGGACAACCCGGCTACAGCACCGCCCTTGACCGCGACAAAGACGGCGTTGCTTGCGAGAATTAACTTGGCGAGCGTCTCCCGAACAGATCAAGCAGAAGTGGCACCACCGCCGTTGGAACGTCAGTGGTGCCACACCTATGCAACAAGAGCGCCTCTCGGCGCTTTACCCTATCATTTGCTGCTCCTTATCGCACTCTCCCAGTCAGACTCTTTAATTACTCCCGATCCTTCGACCATAACAGCAGGAAGCTCACCAAGCAGCTCCAAGCAGCTCCGAAGCGCTAAACTATACGCCTCATCCGTAGACGGCTCTACATAAGAGTTCCATAGCACCGCTCCTTCGCTGAACATCCGCTCTACGTGCGGAATAAGCCGACCAATATGATCTGTAACGGGCCGAGCCTCACATCGCTCAGACTGATATAGCTGTGGATACACGATACGACCGATCGGACACGTCAGTCCAGACTCTGTCATCGGGATCACGGTCTTGAACACATCTGGACTGGCCGCAATCTTGTGCTCTCCTGACCAAATCGTCTCCTGAGCGGCCGCGATCGAATCTGCCAAGTTATAAATCTCTACCAGCTGTGAATATTTCGACATTGTGCCAAGCCCCAAATGAGGATAATCCGGCCATCCCGAAGCATAAAGCTTGCCGCCGTCCGCCCACACGAGCGTTTTGTCACCGCTCATGAACAAAAAATGAAATCGATGCACCAGCTCCAGAAGCGTCGTCGACTTGCCCGCTCCTTTCTGTCCAACAATTATCGATGCCTCGTCGTCTCGATAGGCACAGGTCGCATGCACGACGACTACACCGTAATTTTCTTCATTCTTCAGCACCAGATCACGGATTAGCTCGATCAGTACAAGGTTCTCCCGCTCGCTGCCCTCCAACGCCCCAGTGATAATAATAGTCCGTTGTCCCTTATCCATTGCGATGCAAATACCCGTCTCGTCACATCTGAAATATTCCGTCTCCCCAATCCCAATCCGTCTCGCTCGAATGGTAAAAAATGACGATGTACTCTTCCGAATGTACACCTCATCCCCTTGCTCCCACGTTATATGATCGAACTGCGAACCGTCTCGAATCACTTGTATGACGGCCAACGGATGATCAGATGCCTGCCCTCTTCCAACCTCGAAGTGCGTGCCGAAAAACTCGAACACAGGCTCCAGCGAAACCCCATCCTCGATCCGAAATTCCAGTTCGGTATGCAAATAACGCAGCGTTACCTGTTGAAAGCTCTGGTTCATACGTTTACGACCCCCATACTTTTCTGTAAGTATAGAAAATTATTGAACTAATGTAAATTACTTAATTTCCCGCACAAAAAAAAAACCGCAAGCCCATAAACAAGGCTCACGGTTTCCTAATTAATATATTATTGCAGTGCTTCCTCTTCCAGTGCTTCAAGCGCGCTTGTGTCCAAGCCGAACACCGCCAGCGCTTCGTCAAGCGTCATCGTGTCGGTCGGAATTTCTTGTTTGAACGTCTGCTTCTTATTAATGTCTTCGTACTGCATACGCACATACATATCAAGCTTAATCTCACCACTGCCGTCCTCTGGCGTGATAGCTAGGTCGGTATCAATTCCTTGATAAGCCACGTAATCGTCCTTCAGACCATTCGTTATCGAAATTTCGTTTACTTTAACTGTTTTCTTCGCTTGCTCCAAAATCGTCGGACTGTTATCCGCTACATACTGCTTGGCGGAATCGAGATTCTCCTTATTCAGACCAGTCAGCTTCAAATACTCTTCGTTAGCAGCAATCAAATCAATAACCGCCGGCACCACTTTATTAAGAGCCAGCTCAAGTGCTGGTTCGAACGTTTCATTCGTTACTTTGAATTGAACGAGCTGATCGTATTTCGCACCCTCTGGCAAACCTTGCACGTCAGCCGCCTTTGGCTTCGAGAAATATTCCTTCTCTTCGAACGGATTGATAATCGCATCGAGCAGCTTAGCAGACAGCTCGCGCTGCTTATCCGTTTGGCTGAATATTTCTGCGCCTTGGTCTTCGGCAAGCTCTTTCAGATCAATCTCGATGAACTTGCTCGTCAGCTCCGTTGGAATAATCGGGAATGACGGGATTTTGAGATAGGCGCTCTCTTCTGTCACGATGAATGGAACTTCCAGCGTCGTCGACGTTCCGTCTGCCTGCCATTCCAGCTTCAGTTTAAGATCTGTACGCTTTGCGTCCATATCGAATTGCCCGTCAAATGCCACCTTAGCGCCTTTAATGATATCTAACACAGCGCCCACTTCATCGGCTTCCGCCTCTGGCACTTCCAATTGATCAAATCCAAGTGTACCGCTGTACGTGTACGATTGGACCTCAGCCATCTTCTTATAAGAATCCTGCAAGACTTGCTTGCTCGACTTGCCGCTGCTGCACCCAGCCGCTACGAGAAGCATACCAGCCATAGCTGCGACTGCTGCTTTCTTCATCCAACTCACTTTTATAACTCCCCCTTTTCTTTATCTCATAATACTTGAAATCATGAATATTTAACACCCCTAGATATAAAAAAATCCCGTTTCCATCTACTTATGGAAACGGGTTATATTCCTAAGTCGGTTCAGAGCCCTCACCGTTATTGTGCCGGGAATGGTTCTGCTGCTTCACCTTCTTCGAGCCGGATAGCGGCTGCTGCGGTTGATTGTGATGGCGCTGGCGGCGACTCGCCCTGCTGTCCGACTCTGGGTTCGGCACAGGTATGCTGTCAGGCTTACTCATAGTGGAACGATCATCTCCTGTCTATAAATTGACACTTGTAGTTAATCTCCGGTCTTAGGCGTCGACAAATCCGAAGGATGATCGTGGTTCATCGCCGCTTTATTACGGCGATCCGCCACATCCTGCTGCAGCTGCTGAGCATGATGGCTGTTGACCGGATCGATCTCAAGATCCTCCACGACGTTCGTCAAATTTTTGTCCACGCCGCCTTTGGCCTTTGTCATCGTTTTTTTCGCTCCTTCCAGCGTATCTTAACCTATATCTTCTTCTGACCTCATGGCTCGGAGCTTAATGATGCGTAATGGATTGCAGCGCCTGAGCGCATTCATGAAGATGCCGTTTGTAATCAAGGGCAAGCTGTTGGATGATGTCGGTCCGTTCGTCAACCGACTGGCCTGCCTTCTCAACGTCGATCAGCTCGACCTTTACTTCCCGGCTGTCCACGTATCCCACTTTAAAATCAAACGAATAATCTTGATGCCCCGCCGTATGAATCGTTACTCGCAGCGCTTTCGGGTCGCCCGCGTCGGGCCATACCTCTGCCTGATCGGATGAGTTAATGGTCGTCGGCAGCGTGCTTAGCCATGCACTTGCTAGCTGCTCCTGGTCAATCTGCAGCTCATCTTGTTGTTCCATCGCTATCCACCTCCACACCGTTTAAGATGCGGAATCGAGCCGTATTTTATGCTTATGCGGACATATCGGAATGCAAAAAGGGCTGCGCGACAGCGCAGCCCTATGTAGATTCATGATAAAGGTAAACTGGCGGAGAGGATGGGATTCGAACCCATGTGAGCTTGCACTCTAACGGTTTTCAAGACCGCCCCGTTATGACCACTTCGGTACCTCTCCGTATTGAAAGGAAACAACATAAAGATTGTACCATAAACAAAATCAAACAATCAACTAGAAAAAGAGCTCAACCTCGAGCTCTTTTTCCAATTGTATAATACAGCTTATTTCTTCGTAATAACCTCGATGCCGCCCATATAAGGACGCAGCACTTCCGGAATAATGACGGAGCCGTCAGCTTGCTGATAGTTCTCCAAAATGGCAGCAAATGTACGGCCGACCGCAAGACCCGAGCCGTTGAGCGTATGCACAAATTCTGGCTTGCTCTTCGGCTCCCGGCGGAAGCGGATGCCTGCCCGGCGAGCTTGGAAATCCTCCACGTTCGAGCATGACGAAATTTCACGGTACGTATCTGCGCTAGGCAGCCATACTTCCAAATCGTATGTTTTCGCCGCTGTAAAGCCCATATCGCCCGTGCAGAGCGCCAATACGCGGTACGGCAAGCCGAGCAGCTGCAGTACGCGCTCCGCGTTCGCCGTCATTTTCTCCAGCTCGTCATACGACGTTTCTGGCGTGACCATCTTCAGCAGCTCTACCTTGTTGAACTGATGCTGGCGGATTAGACCGCGCGTATCGCGGCCCGCTGCGCCCGCTTCGGAACGGAAGCATGCACTGTAAGCAACATAATACTTCGGCAAATCTTCAAGCGACAAAATTTCTTCACGCGCAATATTCGTCACCGGCACTTCGGCCGTTGGAATCAAGAAATAGTCCGAGCCTTCGATCTTGAACAGATCCTCTTCGAACTTCGGCAGCTGACCTGTACCGAACAAGCTGTCGCGGTTGACGATATATGGAGGCAGTACCTCCTCATAGCCGTGCTTGTCGCTGTGCAAATCCATCATAAAGCTGATAAGCGCACGCTCCAGACGAGCGCCTAACCCGCGGTAGAAAACGAATCGCGAGCCCGTTACTTTAGCTGCACGCTCGAAGTCGAGAATGCCGAGCTCCTGAGCAATTTCCCAGTGCGGCTTCGGCTCAAAGCTGAAAGCAGTTGGTTCACCTATGCGGCGCAGCTCGACATTATCTTCCTCGGATGCGCCAACCGGCACACTCTCATGAGGCATGTTCGGAATCGCTTCAGTCAGTTCATCGATTTGTGCTTCGAGATCGCGGATCTCCTCGTCAATTTCTTTAATACGGTCGCCGACCTGACGCATCTCGATAATAAGCGATTCTGCGTCGCCGCCCGACTTCTTCAGCTTTGCCACTTCCTGCGAAACGACATTACGACGATTCTTCAAGTTATCCGATTCTGTCAACAGCTCACGGCGTCGTGTATCGAGCGCTGGAAAACCTGCAATCAGCTCCTCCGATTTGCCGCGGTTCACAAGCGCCTGTACTACTTTATCGTAATCGTTTCTTAGCCATTTCACGTCTAACACGAATCATTCTCCTCTCTATTCCGGAAGGCTGCCTTCGAACGGTTAGCCCCGGCGTTCAGCTGCTTCACGCGCCATGTTAACGAAATAGGCATGCAGCCGGTAATCGTCCGTTAGTTCCGGATGGAACGAGCAAGCAAGCAAATGGTTTTCACGAGCAGCTACAATCTCATTCTTATATGTCGAGATCACATCAACGCCTTCTCCAACTTGTTTAATCAGAGGCGCCCGAATAAATACAGCCCGAATAGGCTCGTCGATCCCTTTCACATCAAGATCCGTCTCGAAGCTTTCGCGCTGACGACCGAATGCATTACGCTGAACCGTCATATTCATCAGCTCAAGATGTGCATCGTCCTGTCCTTCAATCCGCTTCGCCAGCACGATCAATCCTGCGCAAGTACCGAACAGCGGCTTGCCTTGCGCAGAGAACTCGCGAATCGCGTCGATAAAGCCGTATTTCCGCATCAGCTTGCCAATCGTCGTGCTCTCGCCGCCAGGAATAACAAGACCGTCGAGGCTTTCCAGCTCCTCCGTACGTTTGATAGCGACCGCTTCCGCGCCTGCCGCCTCCAATCCGCGAATATGCTCCGCTACTGCGCCTTGCAATGCCAATACGCCAATCTTCATCTCTTAATACCCGCTTTCTTATCCGGTCCATCTTCGCTCCCGAAGACGTGTGATCATGGCCCGTTATTCTAAGTATGTCCCTGCATTGTCGAAAAGCCCCTGGATAGGGGCTTTTCTCTCTGCTATATCATACAGCTCGATGCCTGCTCGCCGGTGAGGACGGAAGCATTAGATGCTGCGATCCTGCATGCGGTCGAAGCCCGAGAGCGTCTTGATGTCGATGCCTTTCATCGGCGTACCGAGGTTTTTCGATACTTCGGCAATCAGCTTATAATCCGTGTAGTGAGTCGTCGCTTCCACAATTGCGCGAGCGAACTTCTCAGGGTTGTCCGATTTGAAAATACCGGAGCCGACGAATACGCCGTCAGCGCCAAGATGCATCATAAGCGCAGCGTCCGCTGGTGTAGCTACGCCGCCTGCTGCGAAGTTAACAACTGGAAGCTTGCCTGCTTCTGCAACCTGCAGCAGCAGATCGTAAGGAACGCCGAGAACCTTCGCTTCGTTGAACAGCTCGTCCTTCGACAGGTTTTGGACTTTGCGAATTTGACCGTGGATCAGACGAAGATGACGAACCGCTTCAACGATATTGCCCGTTCCTGGCTCACCTTTCGTGCGGATCATCGATGCGCCTTCTTGAATACGACGGAGCGCTTCGCCAAGATCCTTCGCGCCGCAGACGAATGGAACCGTGAACTCGTTCTTATTGATATGGAACACTTCATCCGCCGGCGTCAGCACTTCACTCTCGTCGATGTAGTCAACACCCATCGATTCCAGCACTTTTGCTTCTACATAGTGACCAATTCGAGCTTTCGCCATAACCGGAATGGAGACGACTTTCGTAACTTCCTCTACGATTGTCGGATCAGCCATGCGGGCTACGCCGCCTGCCGCACGAATATCGGAAGGAACACGCTCAAGCGCCATTACCGCTACCGCGCCTGCCGCTTCCGCGATTTTTGCTTGCTCTGCGTTCATGACGTCCATGATGACGCCGCCTTTTTGCATTTCGGCCATGCCGCGTTTAACGCGCGAAGTACCTGTTTCCATCTCCTGAATTCCTCCTAATTAGATGCGGATACATTTATTTCTCCGAATGTAACTCTAACCATTAATTTTACATGATGCATAGCGAATCGACAACCCTAGAAGCTGCGATTACTGCGACTCTTTGTACATTAAGCATGCCTTGCTCGTCATTATCCGAACAGGTTAGCAATTCCGCTGAACAGGCTTGAGAAGAAGTGGCCGATGTTGCGGAACAGCATCGTGAACCAGCCGGCTTTCTTCACGTCCTTCGACGCGATGAGATCAACCGTCTGCGTCAGCTTCTGATTCGTGTCTGGATTCGTATACTCATAAGTCACCGTACCCAGCTTCTGGCCTTGCTTGATCGGTGCGACCAGCTCCTTGTCTGGGAGCAGCTCCGTCTTCACGACTTCTGCCTGAGGCTCAGAGCCTTTCTTCACGAGGAAGCTTACGTCAGATGCTGTCATGACTTCAACGGATTTCTTCTTACCTTTTTTTATTTTGACCGTCTTCACCGCTTCTACAACAGTCTTCGGTGGAACGATGGTCTTCTTCTCAAAATTGGCATATCCATAATCGTACATCTTGGCTGTCTCTCGGAAACGCGATCCCTTCGAATCCGCATCCATAATGACACTAACATAGCGCAAGCCGTTCACTTCAACCGTACCCGTGAAGCAGTAGCCTGCAGCGGACAGGTAGCCTGTCTTCATGCCATCTACGCCTGGATAAGCGTATGATTTCAGCTCCGTCACATCTTTATTCGAACCGAGCATGTAATTGTAATTGATCAGCTCACCTTTATCCCGCTCGCGGAATTTGTAACGAGGAATGCTTGAGTATTCCAGAAACTCTGGATGTTCGTTAACAATTACAGATGCCAACTTTGCTTGGTCACGAGCCGATATAACCGTCGTCTCTTCAAGTCCCGCCGGACCAGTATAATGTGCCGAAGTCAAGCCGAGGCTCTGCGCCGTTTCGTTCATTTTATCCACGAAGCCCTGAACGGAGCCTCCTATATGCGCTGCCAATGCAATTGTCGCATCACTTGCAGAACCGACCGCCATTGCAATATACAACTCTTTAACCGTATGCTTCTCGCCCACTGCCAAATATACTTGCGAACCGTCCGGCGGTACCGTTGCCGCTTCCTCAGATGTAGATACCACTGTATCCCACGAAAGGCGACCCGCCTTAATTTCTTCAAGGACAATGTACTCCGTCATCATCTTCGTCATACTTGCCGGAGGCCTTGGTTCATCCGCGTTGAACTCATATAACACTTGCCCAGTTGTAGGCTCTACTAGAATAGCCGCTGATGCATTAATGCCTAGCGGGTTCCCTGCGCCTGCGCTAGTCGAGGCTGCCTCGCCCTCAGCAAATGCAGCTGTGGAACCGAGCGCCAACATCACCATCCATACTGCCAACATTGCCGCTGTTATTGAGCGCAGGCGCCCCAGCTTATACCTTACTATCAAGTTCTTCTCCCCATTTCCCCATAAGCTATGTCCGCTCATATTGTAACATAGGAGCCTACTATAAAAAAGCCAGACAGGTATGATGCTTTCTTCCTGTCTGGCCTTGATGTTCCGCTCCGATTGTCGCCAAGAGTGGACATGACATATGAATGGGCAGCTTTTTAGTCCCAGCTGCTTCCTGTATTAAAGAGAATAGTTCGGCGCTTCTTTCGTAATTTGTACATCGTGCGGATGGCTTTCTCGAAGGCCTGCACCCGTAATACGGATGAACTGCGTATCGTTCTTCAGCTCTTCAATCGTCGCTGTGCCACAATAGCCCATACCGGAACGAAGACCGCCGATCAATTGGTGAACCGTATCCGCCATAGCCCCTTTGTAAGGAACACGACCTTCGATGCCTTCTGGAACGAGCTTGCTCTCATTCTCTTGGAAGTAACGGTCCTTACTTCCTTCCTTCATTGCGCCAAGCGAGCCCATACCGCGGTACACTTTGAAACGACGGCCTTGATAAATTTCCGACTCGCCAGGGCTTTCTTCCGTGCCGGCGAGCAAGCTGCCCACCATGATCGCACTTGCGCCAGCCGCAATTGCCTTAACGATATCGCCGGAGTACTTGATGCCGCCGTCCGCAATAATTGGAATGTTATACTCACGAGCTACCGAAGCGCAATCGTAAATCGCCGTAATCTGTGGTACGCCAATACCTGCAATGACGCGCGTCGTGCAGATAGAGCCTGGTCCGATCCCGACCTTAACAACCGAGGCGCCAGCCTCGATCAGATCACGCGTACCTTCACCTGTTGCTACGTTGCCAGCGATAATTGTCAGTGTCGGATATTTCTCGCGAAGCTTCGCAACGGAGTTCAGAATGTTGCGGTGATGACCGTGTGCGGAGTCAACAACGATCGCGTCAACCCCCGCGTTCACGAGCGCTTCCGCACGCTCGAACGTATCCTTGGAGATCCCAATCGCCGCACCGCATACAAGGCGGCCATGCTGATCCTTCGCCGCATTCGGGAATTGGATCGCTTTCTCGATATCTTTAATCGTAATGAGCCCTTTAAGCACACCGTTCTCGTCAACGAGCGGCAGCTTTTCAATTTTATGCTTCTGCAGCAAAATTTCGGCCTGTTCCAGCGTCGTACCGACCGGTGCTGTAACGAGCTCCTCGCGCGTCATGACCTCGCTGATCTTCATCGAGTAGTCATGAACGAAACGAAGGTCACGGTTCGTCAGAATGCCGACCAGTTTGCCTTGATCATCGACGATTGGCACACCGGAAATCCGATACTTGCCCATCAACGCTTCAGCATCATATACGTGATGATCTGGTGTCAAAGAGAACGGATTCGTAATAACGCCACTCTCTGAACGCTTCACGCGATCGACTTCCTCCGCTTGCTGTGCGATGGACATATTTTTATGAATAATGCCAAGACCGCCTTCACGTGCTATCGCAATCGCCATTGCCGACTCCGTAACCGTATCCATCCCTGCGCTAATGATCGGAATGTTCAGCTTTACGCTGTTGCTAAGCGCGGTTGCAACCGAAACCTCCCGCGGCAGCACTTCCGACTTGCGCGGAATGAGCAGCACGTCGTCAAACGTAAGTCCCTCTTTGGCGAATTTTTTATCCCACACGAGTATGTTCCTCCCTTAATTTCATACCTGTTTAACCTTGCCTGACGTATATTATTGCAATATTATCAGAGGGGTTTTAGGCTGTCAAGGCTGTAACACCGCCATTTCGCGCCGTTTTCATGACGTTTTTCATTAGTAGGAAACACTTGATTCTAATGGAAAACGATACCGATGAGTGCAGGGGCAATAGTACTGCCCTTCTGCGTCCGCCATTCACAGTAGGACATAAGGATAAGGCTGATTCGCAATCATTCCCCTTATGTCGCCACTTCTCCTCCATTGCCAGTAGTATGAGCTTAAAAAGCCTCAGGGTTGAGAAGGAGTTATATCCAATTGGTGAAATACAAAAAAACCACCGTCATTAGACAGTGGCTTCTCTGTGCTTGGCATCGT
>NZ_BIML01000037.1 GCF_004001065.1 Paenibacillus xylaniclasticus | reverse complement strand
AATAAACTAAGGATAGACAGAATTGAAGTAGTACGAAAGCAAGTATCTGTTTATAATATCACAGTTAGTAATTTTCATACGTATTTTGTAAGTGACCTTAAGATATGGGTTCATATGGAGTTGTCAAAAAAAGTACAGTTTGAAAACACCAAAGATCATTCCACGAGCATTTTTTGCTTTACAAGCACTCTCAAAAGCCTGGATACACAGTTCCTTACGCATGATGTCGACCATGGCCAAGCCTACGATCTCACCGTCGAAACAATCCATTTCTACAGAAAGATATTGCTTGCCGTCTGAACAAGGTACTTCGGTGATATCCGATAGCCACTTCTGGTTAGCTGCTGATGCTGTGAAGTCTCTCTGGGTCAAATTCTCACTTTTTTTGAGCTTCGGCGTCCTCACGTGTTATACCTTGGATTTCTTCAGTAGGTTATGCTGCTTCATTATTCGACGGTGCTGTAGCTTGTTGTAAATCCCTCTTTGCGACAGCGCAAGCAAATACGCTGGACACTTTTGGCGTAGGTTTCAAGCTGCGATAATAGCAGCAAGTACCCTGCACATCTCCTTGACGGTCCACAGCCCCGTCGTTCACGAATGTAGGCATAAAGCTGGCATGCTTTTACCGCTTCCGGTCTTTTGCGAAAAAACCGAGTGCATCTTTAA
>NZ_BIML01000036.1 GCF_004001065.1 Paenibacillus xylaniclasticus | reverse complement strand
TACTTGCATTGTTCAAAATCTCGTCATCCATGGCATCTATCATATGAGCGGTTAACTGCAGCAAACAGTAGAGTAGACTCATAGAATCCATATTGAGGAGGAAGTTGAAAAGATGATCGAAACCACTCTAAAGGTTAAGTATGAACAAACTCCTAGTACGATTGCGCAGGCGCTTCACGCCTTAGTGCAGCACACGGATAAAGCAGACCTATCGCTTTCGGAAGTAATGGGCTACACCTCTCATGCCTTTCGGATTAATGTGCGCGCACATTCTATCGAGACAGACAGCATCTATAGTTTTCATGGCGGGCCGGCATTAGAACGCAATTTAACAGCATTAGGCTTTAAGCCATTAATTTTATGTCCTCCCGTTAAGACAATAACGCCTGAACTTCTTGCGAAATTGATTGACACGATTCGTGAAAGGCTGCGGCAGGGATTCCCTATCGTAGGCTGGGATTTATTAGCGAAGGAGTTCGGGATTATATATGGATTCGATGATTCGAAAGGGATTTTTCTAGTCAAGGACAGTGCTAGAGAAGGCGTTATTCCATATCATGAACTCCCAAATCGAAAAATTATATGTTTGGCAACAGTCGAGGAATCGTTAGCAACCGACAGAAAAACAATGCTGATGCATGCGCTTGATGCAATCATTGAGCATGCTTACAGCCGGGACGGACTCTCATTTCTAAACTTACAATCTGGACTCCAAGGGTACGAGGCTTGGATTGAAGCCCTCATCTCAGGCGATAAAATAAGCAATAAAGGAAACGCCTTCAATTTACACGTCATTTCCGACGCCAGATCGCATGCGGCTAAATTTCTAGAGATTGTATCCGACGAGTGGACAGCTTCACCCTATAATAATACAGAGATCGGACGATTAGCGCTGTATGCAGCAGCCCACTACGCCAATGTGGCCGAACGATTAGCAGAGATGAAAACCATCTATCCCTATCCGATCAACAAGAAGAGTGCAAGTCCTCGCCTGAAGGACGACAATAACTTGCGCAGCATAGAGATTCTTAAACAAGCAATGGAAGAGGAGAAGAAAGGAATTATCTTACTTCAGGAAATGCGATCTGCATTAAGTACTTTGAACCATTCCATGATAGCATCTGAGTAGAATCGTCATTGATAATGTGGAAATAGATAGATGACCACACTTTGTGACATGGGATGGCGGTAAATCAAAGAAATCACATGGATGAATGTTGTGAACTGTAACTTGTATGATGGAGACTTCAAATGATCTTATTACAGTTACAGTTCAATCTTCATGTGATTCGGTCTTCTCAATTAATTATGAGAAATTATCATGATTATTAACATTTTAGTAATGATAGCTTTCAACTGATATGCAAAATATGTGCATACCAAAAAATGAAGTTATTAGCTCATCAAGTAGGCCAGGAGATGACCTAAGGCTAGTTTGATGCTTACTTATTAATACCCTTCCCTTGAGTATCTCTCTTTTAACTCGGTTAGTCGCTCAAGACTTTGAAACACACAAATATCGTCTATTCCAAAGTCTATTAGTGCTGCAATCTGAGTAACCCCGATCCCCCTCAATCTATCTAACAATTTCGTACAACTCTCTTTGGTCCCCAATAATGAGTACTCAGGAGAATACTTTCGAAACATTACTTTACCGGCTATGTCTTTTTGCCGCTCACTCTGATAATTGATTTGGTAATCTGCCAATGCAAGAAATGAATTTTGGTAGTCCAAGAAAGGAATTCTCGCCTGTTTTTCGACATCCTCATAGGTTTCAGCTATATAGCAATGTAGCATGACCGTTATTTCTTTATCTTTTTTATCATGACCACCTTGCTGAAGACCCATATAATAACTATTTATTCTATTTTCCAACTTCTCCATGCTGTTAATGTGAAAATGAGTTAGTAAATGATATCCTCGTTCACCAGCCATATAAGAAGTTTCGTCTGATGAGGCAGAAGTGATATAAATTGGTATCTCCTTCTGATAAGGTTTGGGAAATATTTCAATACGTTTATCCCGAGCTAACCACAGATCCCGTACTTGCCCAATTCCGTTCCACATAATTTCTTTCCGTCTTTCGTAGTCACTACTAGTGACAAGAAAATCTCTTGAATTCCAGCCTGGCGCAAATGAAACATCAATTCTGCCTTCAGACAATTGATCAACCATCGCCCATTCCTCAGCAACCAATATCGGTGAATGAAGGGGAAGAACAATACTTCCAATCTGAAAACGAATTTGTTTAGTCTGACCGGCCATATACGAAGCGAAAGTTGAAGGGGAAGGAAACAGCCCTCCAAACGGATGGAAATGACGCTCCGGCAACCATACACCATAATAGTTAGTTTGGTCTGCATATTGAACGATTTCCCTCATAAATTCGTACCTTTTTCTAATCTCCTGTGGATGGGATGTCGAAAGGTTGGGAAATAAACTTAACGAAAATTTCAATCTTACTCCCCCTCTACTAGCTATTCTATATTCTGAATTCATTACGGTACTATTATTTCAATTTATCACATCCCCAATATAAAGAATGTTTGACTTATTCATTCGTTTTATTACAATGTATTAGTAAGTATTATAATAAAACGCTTTCTAGAGTTATTATCCCAAATTTATCATCGCCTAGTTTGCTTCCTTTTTTATACTAGTATTAGAGCAAAATATTATATTAAAATTTTACGATCACGGTGATGCACTAATGAGAAAGCGGATTTTAAAAAAGCACATTATTATCTTTCCAGGAGAGTTAGAAAAAAACACGATGTATAAAAATGATTATATTTATCTTGAGACCAATGGAGCACTTGAGATACATCAGAAGAAAATGTCCCTTCAACTTGTACCAAAATCTAAAGTGTTGGTTCGATGTACACCGGGGTCATTGGTAATAAAAAATCAAGAACCCAATAGACCAACTACACTGCATTACTTAATCTTTAATTCAACTAAGAAATTATATCAACGCTTTATAATACTATCTCATACAAATTATTCACTATCTCCATTGCTACTAGATGATTTAAGCTTCTCTAGCTATGAACACTGGGTAGAGGAATATATTGATGTACTCAATGATTCGGATAGCATTTCATCAATTGAAGATAATTATAATGATGGAAAACTCGACCCAAGATTAATTAAAGTTTATAGATACATTAGAAACAATTTTCATCATCAAATAACTTTACAAATTCTAGCAGAAATTGCTGATGTACATCCAACATATTTAAGCAATACTTTTTCGAAGGTTTTCAATATTTCTCCTATCCACTTTTTAAATAAATTACGAGTTGATAGTGCAAAAGAAATTCTACGTCAGTCAGATATTCCGATAACAGAAGTCGCAAAAAAAGTCGGCTACTTAAACAGTCCACAATTTAGTTCTATCTTTAAAAGATACGAATCTCAATCACCTACCGATTATCGTAAGAAGCATCGCCAACTCGTTAACTTGTCCTAGATATTGGTTGGATTTATCCTTGCCTGTCTTCTGAAACCGGCTTAACATCTTAATTAAATTAAAGAAACTAGGAGACGAAGTATTACATTCATCTCCCAGTTCTCATTTATGTTGAAACATATAGGTTCGTTATTGGCTTGGCAGATAATTTAATGATCGTGCGTTTCATTAGTGACGGGATGAAACAAACTATATTCTCTCAGGTGTTTCTAGTCCTATCAGCTTTAATCCATTACTTAATGTAATACTCACACACTGGACTAGCGCGATACGCGCTTCCCGTTCGCCCTTATCTTCTACCAATATCTTACATTCATGATAAAAACGATTAAAATCCTGTGCTAACTCAATAAGATATCTAGTGATAACAGAAGGCTCCAGTTTCTGTGCGGCTAATTCTACACGTTCTCCAAATAGAGACAATTTTTTAAGTAATGCAAACGATACGTTGTCATTAAGATACTCCGTCAGGATATTCAAATTATCGTTGTGATGACCATATTGTTGATAAGACTTTGCTAAAATGCTTTTTGTTCGAGCATATGTGTACTGAACATATGGTCCTGTCTCGCCATCAAAATTAAGGATGTCATCCCATGAAAATGAAATGTCCTTAATGCGATTTGAACTAAGGTCGTTAAAAACGACAGCACCAACTCCAACCTGTCTTGCCACCTCATCAATGTTATCAACATTAGTGCTTCTAGTTTCAATTATCGTTTTAATTTTTGAGACAGATTGCTTCAATACATCTTCAAGCTTTACAATATTACCTTTGCGGGTTGAAAGGCTTGCTCCTTCAAAACTTACACGTCCGAATGCAACATGAATTAGATCTTTATACCAGTCATAACCCATTAGCTCGACAACTTTGAACCACTGCTGGAAATGAAGGTTCTGTGCATAATCAGTAATATAAATAGCTTTATCAAAGTTATAAATATTCTTCCTATAGATTGCAGCGGTAATATCTCTCGTATGATATAAAGACCCTCCGTCTTTCTTCAAAATCAAAGCAGGAGCCATTTCATACTCTGATAAGTTAACTAACCATGCACCTTGATCTTCTTCGAGCAGCCCTTTATTATCCAGAAGTTTAACTACGTCCCCAATTTTATCATTATAGAAACTTTCACCAGTAAAATAATCAAAATTAATTCCAAGCATATCATATATTCTCATGAATTCATTCAAGCTTATGTTGACGAACCATTCCCACAAACGCAGAGCTTCTTCATCACCGTTTTCCATTTTCACAAACCATGCTCGCGCTTCCTCTTCAAGATCCTTATTATTTTCAGCTTCATCATGAAACTTGACATAGAGGCGAAGAAGTTCGTCTATACCACCATTTTCTACTTCCTTAGCGTCACCCCATCGTTGATAAGCAACGATTAGCTTTCCAAACTGTGTTCCCCAGTCTCCAAGATGATTGATCCCAATACATTTATACCCTTGGAACGAATATATCTTATATAAGGCATTTCCTATTACAGTAGAACGAAGGTGAGCAATGTGAAACGGCTTAGCTATATTGGGAGATGAATAGTCGATTACGATTGTCTTCCCATCCCCAACCTTACTAGCACCATATTGTTCTCCCTGTTGTAAAATTGTTTTAATAACATCGGATGCAAACAATTGATTGTTCAGAAAAAAATTCAGGTAGCCCGAAACAGACTCTACTCGGTCAACAAATTCTAAGTTGATTCGATCTTTAAGTTCATCAGCAATAGCTTTTGGTGGCTTTCGAAGTATCTTGCTTAATTTGAAACAAGGTAATGAAATATCTCCCATTTCGGCATTAGGTGGAAATTCAATCAATGCAGCCACTTCATTTTCGGGCATACCTTCAAGTAACGATGAGATTTCCTTAACAATTAATGTTTCAAAATGTCGCATCTAAACTTCACTCCATTTCTAACACCTATGCTGAGGATTGGTTCCAAACTAACCAGCCCCCCGGAACAAAAGATGCAGTAATATGTTATAATTGTCCGCTTCATTCCATAATATCGAATCGCTATAAATAACTGATTTTTTATTATAACATGGGAGTCATTTTAAAGCAATTGAGTAGCTTGATTCCCATTTATGGGAGGGGTATAGTAGTTATAAGCAAAGAGCAAAGAGCAAATTAGCTGCCAGTTCCTTGATAACTATTAACACCTTTTTTCCATACCAAGTACGATATAATAAAAAACAAAATACCTACAATTGGAGTCATGTATTGAAAAATAGGAGAAAAAAGATTGCCATTCTCTTTATCCAGGAAATATTGAGCTGGATAAAAATTAATAAATGCATATGGGAAAACAAAAGTAAGAATTATTTTTATAAACTTATTATATATTGAAATAGGATAGTTCATAAATTTGCGTAAGTCATAGAGTAGGATGTTCGTTATAGCAGTCGTTCTAACAAACCAAAAACAAGCTGAACCGGATAGGATGATAAAAGATGCTTGAATAAGCACAGCTCCAAATAACATTATTAGAAACATAATCGAGTTCATTAATGTGATTTGAATATTGATTTCATTTGCGATTACAATAAAAAGGATTATAGAAAGAATAATATCTCCGAAAAATAAATATCCAAAACTTCGAATCACCATATGGATCATTGGATTTAAAGGTTTAGTTAGAATAGTATCAAATGATCCTTGATACACCATACTTTCAGTTTCTTTCATTTGTGGATAAAAGAAAACTGCTGCTACTGCATAGGTAAACATATTTATGGTGTAAATAAACATTACTTCATGCATATTCCAACCATTCATACTTTGAAAAGTAGTCATCAGCATCCATATAACAAGATAATTAATAATATTGGTCAATGAATATCCTACTAATTCCGTAAAAAAACCGAACCTATATTCAACTTTTGATTTAAGGTAAACCTTTATAAATTGTGTATATAGTAAGATAATGTGAGTCATCCGTTATCCACCTTGTACGACAATTTTTTTAACTCCTCTTAACCAGATTATTTTTTCAATGAATACAAGCAATAGGATCCATAGCAATTGCTGCCCAATGATCCAAAAAATATTTGATACTCCATCAATCTTACCTAGAAATAGCGATATAGGATCATAGTAAATTAAATGAAAAGGCATGAAGTTGGATACAGTCTTGATTGCATCAGGGAAAAACCAATTGGGTATGAATGCGCCTGAGAAAAGTAATATCAAAGCATTATATAAACTACTAACTTGCCAAATCACTCCATACCAAAGTGAGATTAACCCTATTATATAAGTAATAAAATAGTTAATAATTATCGAATTGATCACCATAACAATAAACAAAATTAAGTTAATAAATGACGGAGTTTTAATCGAAAAAAATAGAATACAGAAGATTGATAACGGGATAAGCTCAAAAAATAAACGATATATATTCGTACCAAACATCTGACTGAATATTAAAGCTTTAAAACTAATAGGCTTTATTAAATCCATACCTATTTCTCCAGTCGACACTTTATTACTTATTCGAAAAATCACGTCATTTGTTACGAACACAGAAATAAAGGCGCTCAACAAAACATAGCTAACCATTTCATTTATTTGAATAGCTCCTACAGTAGAATCAACAGCACTTCTATCCCCATAAATTGCATACCATATGTATATTTCAATAAAAACCGTAATTAATTGCCCAAATAGAAATAACAAGACCTCAGATCTATAGGCTAGACTTGAACGAAATGAATTTATAATTATTTGAAAATAAATCACATTATCCCCTCAGCCTTTGTATTATCTGTAACAATCCTTCCTGTATACATATTTCTTATTATTTCCTCGATATTTGTCTCTTTAACATAAAAATCTTTTACTGTATATTTACCCATTATTAATTTAAGGATTTGTGATGAATTAATTACCCTCTTGTCATAACTAATTTTTATAACTTTATCTTCTCTCTCAATTGAATATGTTAAGATACCGCCTAATAATTCATGAATATCAATGACCGGTTCACTAGTTTCGATTTTTATCAGTTGATTATTTCCATAATCCTTTTTTAACTGATCAATTCCTCCATCATACATCAAGTTCCCATGATCGATAACCATAACTCGATTGCATATTTTTTCAATATCCATCATATCGTGTGTCGTTAGAATAACAGTTGTGTTTTTTTCTTTATTTATCTGCTGTATAAACCCTCTTATTTTTTCCTTTACTACAACATCTAACCCGATAGTAGGCTCATCTAAAAACAGAATATCAGGACTATGAAGTAAAGCAGCACATAGATCCGCTCTCATTCTTTGTCCAAGGCTTAATTGTCTTACCGGTATGTTGCTAAATTCATAAATTTCCAGCAATTCCATAAAGAAATTCAAATTCTTATTGAACGCTTCAGAAGGTATTTTGTACATATATTTACATAAGTTAAGTGACTCAATAACAGGTATGTCCCACCATAATTGCGTTTTTTGCCCGAATACTGTACCTATGCTCATAGCATTTCGCTCTCTATTTTTATACGGAACATTTCCTTTCACTGTAATCTCACCACTACTAGGCACTAAAATTCCTGTGAGCATCTTTATGGTTGTCGACTTTCCAGCCCCATTGGGACCTAGAAAGCCAACCATTTCACCTTCATTTATCTTAAATGAAATATTTTCTACAGCAGGCAAGTACTCATACTCACGTACAAAAATTTGCTTAATAAAGTTTAACGCACCTTCTTCTCTCTTTACTCTTTTATATATTTTGCTTACATCTTCAACGTTAATAATAGACACAAGAAACACCTTCTTTACATTGTTAGAAGCATCATATTTTAGATCCTCGTATAAAAAATACCCTTTCTTGGATAAATACGAGTGTCTCAACTGGTGACTCGCTTTCGGCATCAATGGTCAGATTAGTGCAAAGTGTTTACTTATTCAATAAATTGAATAGTAAATCGCTTCCCTATTCTATTTTTTAAATACTCTAATTGTTCGTCGGTAGGATAAGTATAATAAACTGCATCATCTTCATTCTGTTTACTTCCTTTGATGTCCATTCCATCTAGATTATTAATGATCTCACATAATAACAATGCACCATGTTTGACATTATTGAAATGTGCGGTTTCCGGTGTGTCCTCTTTAGTAACATCAATTACCTTTTGAGCGATGATATTCCCTGTATCGATCCCTTTATCCAGCATATGAATAGTAGTACCAACTTTGTCATATTCATTGTTAAACATTGCCCAAAATTCTGAGTATGGCCCTCTATAATAAGGAAGTACACCTGTGTGAAAATTCATTATTCTATTATTATATTTGCTGAGTATATTTTCTTTAATAATTCTGCTTCCGACAACTACAATATAGTCAAGGTTTAAGTTGCGAAGAGTTTCTATACTTTCATTGATGTTATCAATAAACGTTATTGGTACTCTATGCTTCTTAGCAACCCTATTAATAAAATAGTACTTTCTCTCGTTTTTGAAAAAATCAAGTCCATATTTAAACCAATATCTTAAACTGTAATTATTAATATTAAACTTCGGTTCCCACCAAGGAGATTGTAAAATTAGATGAATCTCTACCGGTGGATGACTCTTTAACAGAGTATTTAAAACATAAGCTCCTTCCCAAAAGTATGATGTCACAAATCCTACTTTATGCATTTTTATCATGACTTTCCTCTCTTTTTTAAAACAAATTTGTCAATGATTAAATAATCCAAATCAATCTTTAAGAAGCACTCTATAGCATCAACTGGAGATTCAACAATAGGCTCATTATTGTCGTTAAAGGAAGTATTTAAAAGAACAGCTGTTTCTGTTTTCTTGTAAAATTCCATTACGAGATTATGTAATAATGGATTGATTTCTTTACTTACTGTTTGAACTCTACCAGTAATATCAACATGCGTTACTGACGGTATTTCCTTAACTTTGTCTTTTCTTATTTCAGGTACAAGCAACATATAATAAGATGGATGTTCCATGCAGAAATATTCCGTTTGTTTTTCCTCAAGCACAACAGGTGCAAATGGTCTAAACGGTTCACGGTGTTTAATTCGAGCATTAATAATATCTTTCATATCTTTCTTTCGTGGATCAGCAAGAATACTCCGATTACCTAATGCTCGCGGACCTATTTCTGAACGTCCTTGGAACCATCCCACGATATTCCCCTCTGCAATAAGCTCTGCAGTTAATTCTAGTACTTTATCCGATTCAATTAATTCTACTCTATCCAAGTATAGGTTAATTATTTCTTTAATCTCATCTTCATGATAGTGTCTTCCAAGGTATGGAGTAAACGTATCGATCTCTCTCTTGCTAGTTGGAGATTCGTAATAGCATAGTAATGCACTGCCGATAGCAGTACCAGCATCACCTGCTGCCGGTTGAATAAATATATGCTCAAAAGGAGTTTGATTTAATATTTTGTAGTTCATTACACTATTTAATCCAACACCTCCTGCAATACAAAGGTTCTTACTATTTGTAATCTTATTTAAATACAAGCACATTTTTATGACAATTTGCTCTGTATGATACTGCACAGCGTAAGCAAGATCCGCTTTTATTTGAAATAAACTATCTTCATTTTGACCCCTTTGGATTTGTTGATCACAAAAATGAATTAATTTCTCAATATCTTCCTTCGACTGCTTAAACTCACCACAGTCATTGATCGTATAGAATTTCTCAAAATCTCTTGTATATTTATTAGTCCCATACGGGGCTAATCCCATCGTTTTTCCTTCTTGTGCAAAGCCAAATCCAATGGCCTTTGTAACCACCAGATAGAAGAAACCAACTGAATTTTCAGCCAATCCAAAATCATCAATATGATATTGGAGTCCTGTTGTTTTTTTGATTTCTCTAATATCTTTATTACTGCCAAAGTAGAATGTCGTAGTCTCCCTAGTTATCACGTCTTGATTCATAAATATGCTACCTGAACCATCTATAACTAGTACAGCAGCTTCATTAAAAGGAGATGGGTAATATGTACTCGCAGCATGTGATAGATGATGGTTATATAATTTGATCCTATCTTTATACTTTGTGTAATAGGAAGGCTGAATAATATCGTTTCCAACAACCATATCTATATCATCAATAGTGATGTCCAGTGATTTCAAACAATACTCTGCCGCTTTGCATCTCAATGTCTGAAGTCCTAATCCAATTGAATGCTTTACTCTCGATATCCTTTCATCTTCTATAGCATATTGAATCTTTCCGTTATCAATTATACATGCAGAAAAATCATGGTTCGAGCCACCTAACGAAAGAATTTTCATCTAAATTCTCCTTTTTTATTATAAACCAAATGTATTTTACGCATTTTCGAAAAAGTTAGCTATCTTATCAATGATTTTCTCTCGAGTTGCAGGATGATACAATAAAACATCCTCATCTTCACACTCTGTTTCAATCATTTCGTTTGCTACCGTAAATGACGTATTCCCATTTATCGTGAGGACCTTCGATAAATTATTAAGCCTCAAAGCTATGTCAATATCCCCCAAAGCACATATTGACATAATCCGGCTTATTTTTAGATATTCCCCTTTCAAAGTATACCAAGGAGTACCTAATTGGTTGAAAAACTTTTGCCAAGATACATGTTCGATAAATGGGATATCCGCCCACTCATACTGTTCACTATTACCATCTTTCCTGACATGCTCTATAATTTCATATAAGGGATGAAGTGATAATTGATCTACAGGCTCTATAAACACCCACCTTTCAACTTCATTCGGATCAATAACATCAGTCAACCAGTTACTTATTCCTCTTGAAATAATACTGACCCTACTATTTTGAAAAGTCTTTTTTACATACTGAAAAACTGAAGAAATATTCTCTTCCAATATTTGTATCGTTACGTCCTCTATATTACCGTCAGATTCACCACAACCATAATAATCAAATTGAACTACAGTAAATCGATCTGCAAGTCTTCTAGCTAGAGCGGAATAAAAGTATGCAAACTCAGTTTTTGTTTGTCCATATCCACTTAACAATATAATAACGTCATCATTATTTCCGCCGGAATTATGAATTACCGCCATTAGTTTTCCATATAATGATTCAATAAATTGCTGTGTTATTTGTCTTGGCAATATTCAACAGCCCTTTCAACAATCCACTTCTGGGTTACCTCAAAAACATGATCTTCAAATTTCCTTTTTGCAAATGTATGCTCCGCCTCCGGTACAACAACTACTTTATTATTATTATTCTTACTGATTACCTCCTCATGAAAGATTCGGCTAGCAGTAACCATATTATCTTTCTCTCCATAGACTGTTAGAATAGGTATACTTAAATCAGACCACATTCGATCCGACTTTTTCAAAATCAGATTGTTGTATTTGATATTCATCCATAGTCCATAAGAGTGAATAACATGCTTATTGTCCACTACTCTTACAATATTTGAATATGATTTACTCTCCTCGACTGCATATGTCTCATCAATTAACAACGGACTCCACAATACAATGCCAATTATATCGATTCTTTTTTTATAATTAATTGCCGCCTTCAAGGCAATTCTTGCACCATCACTGAATCCAAGCAGAACTATTTTTTTTATATGTGAAAATTTATTTATTATATATTCAATTACTTCTTCAGCATCTTTATATTTACTTCTCAAAGTAACATTGTGAAATTCTCCTTCACTAACACCTAGCCCCGTGTAATCATATCTTAAAGTCATAATTTGAGAATTAGATAGTAACCTTGAGAACTTAACAGTCATTCGATGACTCTCCGTTCTTTCTCCATTAAACCCATAACAGGCGACAAATAATACATCCCTGCTTTCCGAATAACCATCAATTACCCCAAGAATTTGTCCACGATCAGTAGTGATGTTCAAAAAAATGGTTACCACCTTCTTTTTTACGAACTCATATTAGATAAACATTTAATAATTGACTTTCTCAGAGCAGCAACTTCCGTTATTTTATTTACAACTGAACTAATTAATGAGATATTTGCTCCTCGAATTTTCATCTTAACGAGCAATGCTCGCGTAAGATCCCAACACTTTGACTCCTGAGACAGAAGCTCAAATAATACATCGTACTCACCACAAATTTTTCTATTTTGAAGAAAAGTCAAAGCCCTTATAAATTTTTTACTCGCCTTCCCTATGTCTTCCATATTCCAAAGTAACGGCGCAATCCTTAAATCTTGTAATGTATAATTCGCTAATTCTTCTTCAAAATTTAAATTATTCTCTATATCTTTAGAAAATTCAATTAATTTATCATGAGTATTATTTTTTTCGTAACGTTCAATTAACTGATTAAGCAAGTCTTGCCATGAAACAGAGCCTATATCACATCTTTCAAACACGCTAAAAGCAAAAGCACCTTTCATAAAATCTTCTCGTGGTAATATAACACCATTCTTAGAATAATAACTATCTGCACAAATATAGTTTCCTATTGAATCTTTTCCAATGATTAAAAAGCTGTGATCAACGAAGTTCACCTCGGTCCCATAATCTATATCCCAAGGACAACTTGATTTTTTTATCCAAACCTCAACTGGTTTTCCTAATTCGAGCTCACTCGCTACTACATAATCAATTTCTTTGTATGGGACTTTAGAGAATGTTGTTTTTAAGCCATGGTACTTTTTCAAAACCTCTATCTGCTCAAAATAATGTTGCCCCAATGAAACTTTCTTCCCTATTGATAGCGTTGAATTAGTATCATAATTGAAATCCCATGCCGGTATAAAAATCAAATCACAATCTATACCGTAATAGTTCGACACAGTTGCAATCGAACACTCAAAACAATTTAACGAGTTGTCTTTTTCCACTAACTGAATATCTATTTTCATAGTTGCCTCTTTTCACGTATTGAACGCCTAATTAATTTTCCTGTACTTGTTTTTTGAATTTCATCAACAGAATAAAAATGTTTCGGTATTTTATATGGCGCCAACAAATTAGATAAATATTGTTTCAGTTCTATTCCGCTAATCTTAGTTGAATTGTTTATCAGTCTCACATATGCTACCGGAATTTCACCAAGCAATGTATCCTCCTCACCTATAACAATGACATCTGAAATTTCCGGATGGTTTCTCAGCAGCTGTTCAATTTCTTCTGGATATACATTAGATCCGCCAACATTAATAATATTCTTTATTCTTCCAACAATAAAAAGACGTTCCTGTTCATCCAAATAACCTAAATCTCCAGTATATAACTCTCCGTCTTTAATTACTTTTTTAGTATCTTCATCGTTTTTATAGTAGCCCATCATAATATTATCTCCAGAAACGACTATCTGCCCGACCTCGTTGTAATTACATCGCTGACCATTTTCTCGTACAACAAAAATCGAAACACCTTCAACTGCTTTACCACAAGATAGTGAAATATCATCCCTGGACATAATCGATACTCTTGGGGAGGCTTCCGACAAACCATATGTTTGAAGGATTTTAGCTCGTGGAAAAACCAATTGCGCAAGCTTGTATACTTCTTCCTCTAATGCTGCGCCACTCACAACAATAGTATGTATTGTATTACTTAGCGTAATATTCTTCTTTTGAGATTCGTTCACTAACATTTTTAGAGTTGTAGGAACACATGCAAAACAGGTTACCGGAATAGTATTCAAATGATGGATTAGTTTCTTTGGCAATAAAGGCAGTTCAAATAATGCTAGTGTTGTTCGTGAGATTATGCATGAAAGAAGTTGCGTGGTTAATGTAGAGCTAAAGTGAAGCGGCATAGTAACTGCGAATATGTCTCTCTTATCTAACTTAATAGCATTGGCATGTGCATGCGAATTGGTGAAAATATTTCTGTGAGATAATTGAATTACTTTGGGATCACTAGTAGTTCCTGATGTCGCCAATAGAACCGCAACTTCATTTGGGTCTGTAGAAGCTTCTTCATATTCAGAATTTCCATCCCCAAAGACGACATCTTGATTCAAACGACTTGTAATAATCCAATTATGATCACTTATTTCTTCAGTGTTTTTGGATAATACTATATCTATATCACAAATATTAATAAGCCGTATAATCTCATTACAATTACCATTATAAGGCAATGGAACAGCAATGCAATCTGACATTAATATAGCAAAAAAAACGATAATAAAATCAGGGCTATTATTAAAGAAAATGCCTATTCTCTTTCTTCTTTCAATTTTTCGCTGTATGAGTTGAAGATGCAATCTGACACTTTCATTATAGAGTTGTTCATATGTTAAGTAACTGTCCGTAGTATAAATAGCTACCGCTTCCGGGTCCTCTTCCTTTGATTTTTTTAAAATGTCTTGTATTAACACTGAACAGCACCAATCCTTATTGAATCTATATCTTTATTATTCGATTATATATATTTTTTTTAGCCGAATTTATCCAAGAGGATTTCTCATTTCCTGAATTTCTTTCGAAATCTTGCAGAGATATCTGCCCTAAAATAAATTGTTTTAGTTCTTCCATTGCATGTAGTCCATGCTTCTTCAACATGTATTGACAACTATGTTCTATTCCGTTATCGTAAAAATTTTTTTCTCTTGCATGGGCAAGATGATAATTTATTGCCAAACTATTGTACTTAAAGGAAATCCCATTTATGAATAATCTATAGCCTAGTTCAATATTTTCAAATCCCCAGTTTTTGAAACCTTCATCAAATAGAAAGCTTTCAAACACACTTCTTTTTAACGACATGTTTCCACTAAATGTACTTACCCATGGGATTCCAGAATCTGTTTCACCATTTTCGTCATAAAGGTTAAGAACACTCTTAGTAAATGGAGTTAGCTTGGCGCTAGTTAAATCCTGTTCGACTATTGCTCTGACTTCATTGTAATTATCATGTTTAAATATCTCTTTAGGACAGCCTATTACTACTAAATCTTCATTATTGCTTAAAGTACTTAAATGTTCCTCTATAAATTTCGGACCAGGTATTCGGTCGCCATCACAGAAAATAATATATTCACCATTCCCTTCCAATACACCTTTATTTCTAGCGGCAGCTCTCCCCTTATTTTCTTGATAAACATATAGAATTTTATCACTAAAGGAACTTACAATTGATTCTATATCCTCTGTTGAACCATCATCTACAACGATTACTTGGTAACGATATGAAGTTACTTGTTTCTCAAAACCATCAAGTACTCGTTGCAGTGCCGCCCCTTGGTTATATATTGGTATAACTATATCTACACTCATTTTAGCCACCGCCGATGTGCTGTATATTTTTATTGCCCCTGTATCTCTTCCATTAGCTGTATTACTTTATTAATTGTTGAAAACCGATTGATGTCAAGATAATCCCCATCAATTTCAATCGAGAATTCATCCTCTAACTCAGTTACAAATTGCACGAACGTAAGCGAGTCCAATTGAACCTGTTTCCTGAGATCCTGATCAGGCGACTCGATCCGACTACCTGGGAAGATATCCATTAATATATCAACTATCTTTTTTTGTAACTGGTCTCTATTCAAAGTAATCACACCTCTTATAATTGTTTAACGTTTAACAGCCAAAGTGCGGCCTATTTTTTGATACAACTTACATATATATCTTCAAGCGCTTTCATATAGTTATTTATATTATTACTACTCTTCGCTTGAGTAAGAGCCCCTTCACCTATTTTTTTTCTTAGATCATAATCATTCATAAGCACCGATATCCATTCAGTAAGACTATGTGGATCCATTCTTTTCTGTCCATTAGTATCTTCCAAAGGTACAAGAATTCCTGATTCTCGGTGAGTAAGTAATGTTGCAAATGACGGAATGTCGCTGGCGATAATAGGAGTACCACTCTGCATTGCTTCTCTAACAACTAAACCATAGGTTTCTGTTAGAGATGGTACTACCAATAGATCAGCTTCGCAGTAGAGTGCGTTTATTTCTTCTGTTGGCAATTTCCCTTTCCAATCGACATTAATACCATGAGCTAAAGCTGCAGACAACAGCTCTTCCCTTTGGTTTCCGTCTCCAGCAATCGTCCACACTATTCGTTTATTCTTCAAATTCTTTAAAGCTTCTAATATGGAGAATAGACCTTTCTCTGGAACGATTCTTCCAACACTTAATATTTGAAACGTTTCTCCTGAATTGTAATTCTTTTTAACTTTCGTATCAGGATTCGGATGTTCATGAACGACAACAACTTCCTCGGCCCAAGGATATAATTGGGTTAAATATTTTTTTGTAGCTTGTGAAGGAACGATTATTTTCTCGGAATTCCTTAACCATACTTCCTCTAAAGCGATCATCGCGTGCCATCCATATTTTTGCGTATCTCTTAATCCACTCTCTGAGTATTGATTAGAAATAAGATGCAGTGTTGAAACAATAGGGACCTTCCATATTTCGGATAGTTCACGTGCAATAGGAAAAGTAAACCATGTATGATTATGAATAATATCCGGCCTTTCACAAGAACTCAAAACGACCTCAGTCATCTGATCA
The DNA here is from genome assembly GCF_004001065.1 of Paenibacillus xylaniclasticus. Classification (GTDB taxonomy): domain Bacteria; phylum Bacillota; class Bacilli; order Paenibacillales; family Paenibacillaceae; genus Paenibacillus_T; species Paenibacillus_T xylaniclasticus. Next base: position 22,041 of record NZ_BIML01000036.1, on the reverse strand, counting down.
CAAAAATCCAAAACCCCATCTATTGTATGGAAACTATCAGTAGGATTATCTGGATAAATGAGCTTTTCTCGATCAAAATTAGCATCACATCTTAGAATTCGAGGCATACCACTTTGAATTCCAGTATCAGTTTCCGCTAATCCAGAATAGTTTCTCGTCACAACTGTAACGAAATGTTTCCTTGCTAAATGATCTGATATATATGAAACATGATTCCCAGTTCCCCACTGACTGTTTGGCGGGTAATCGTACGATATTTGCATCACTTTCACTTTGCATTACCTCCAATGAACATAACAGACGGAAATTAATAGATTACTTCCTTTTAAACAATTTCACTTGACAGCCTAAACGATAAACCTGTAAATTTTCCTTCTCCTCCCCGTGATACATATCTTCCCATCTTGGTAGAATAACTTTACTCTTCAAACATGTGTATTTAGTATTTAGCACATCTAGCTCACGTTCCATTCCTGCAGTATTAATGATCTCTACCACAAGAAAATCAGAGTTTAACCTCTCAAGAAAATCTTCCGCATCTGGCATGTATTCTAAAACGCTTGCAATTACTATGAGGTCGTAATCACTTGAATTAAATTCCTCGACAACCTGAAACCCTTTTTCCCTTAACTTACGTTTATATACGTCAGCTTTTTCGGTACAAATCACTTCCGCATGATTCGCTATCTTCTCGGTCAATAAACCTTCATGAGCGCCAATCTCTAAAACTCTACGTGCATTTGTATGATAGATAAACTCATTAATTGTATCATGTCTCTCTTGTTCGTACTGACTTTTTCCATATCCCCAAATATCTGTATATTTGTTCCCTAACAATTCATGATTATCTCCAAAATTTCCTATACCCCAGTAATAAATATCAACCGCAGCTTTATTTAACCTTATAAACTTTTCTATCGAGCTCAATTCATATGTCGTTTTTAATAATTTATATTCGATATGATATATTGTCCCCATTATATATTTCTTCAATCTATACTCTTCTTCAGTTAAAGTATTTACTTTGTCCGGGTACAAGTTCCATGCAGTGGAGAAAACATTATCAAACAATTTATGAACAATATACGAGATATCTTGATGATGATAATGCTCATTCGTATCACCGTATATTCCATGCGTATAAACTTCAGAATAGGTTCTCTCTGTGAACGGTCGCAGCCTTTCTGTTAACTCTTCAAGATCTAAGCGTTGCTCAAATATATCATTAAAGTATAGTATTGTAAGCTCCTTTATTCCTAATAAAGCGGCTGCTTCTCTTAGCTCGGCCTCTCTCCGCACGCGAACTTCATCTGAATCCCCACATGTTACACATACTAGATCTGTATCATTTCTCTTAATTACACTAGTAAACCACAGAGATTCATCATCCGGATGTGCCGTAATAACTAAAACTTTTTTGCGCTCGTTCATTTTGTCCTCCTTATTTTTCTGAAATAAACTCTTTAATCCAACTGAGCTTCTCTATTTCAATTACTTTAGAATACCTTTCATTACAAAGCATAGAATTAATACTTCTATTTTGAGAACAGTATGCCAACAGTTCTTCTACTACTCCTTCTAGATTTACATCTGCTAAGAAGGTCGGATTTTTTTGAATTTGAGATATTAAATACATAAGTTCTTGAGATTCATGCTTATCCCAATTCTGTAATACTGATGAGACAAGTATCCCTGCTAATACTAAATCTCCATGCAGATAATGTTGTTTTAAATACTTTTCAATGATATAAACAAAAAAATGCTCTGTCCCTTCTTCGAGCCCAGGCGACTGTAAAGTTAAACCTAACTGAACTTTTGTAATTAATAAATCGATGAGTAACTCAAGCGTTTCAGAGTTTCTTTTCAGTAGAATATCCCTACATGCATATACCTCTTTAACAAGCGATAGCGAGATACGAACAAGATGCTGTTTTGTCAAGGGACTTACCGTCATATAATCCTTAGACGAAGATTGAATAGCTAAAATATCCCCTATAGATGATAAATGGTACTGAAAAGGAACAGTTAATAAATAATCAATATCTATAACTACCTCATCCGCGAACCCAGTATCAATATATTCAACACTACCATTTTCACGGAATGCTGCGACATTCGTAAAGCATGCATCTGTAGCCATAATCGTAGGAATAATTACAAGCCTCATATTTCTTTCCTTAGATATTATTTTGGCTTGATCAATTATTGCTCCACCACCAATTGCATATAAAGTATCATACTTACCAACATCAATTCTTGATAATTCACTTGGTTCATAAATAATCTGACTCTTTAGGAAATCCAATTTATCAAATATATATTTTGATGCTGATTTACTTGAAATAATTACAGGATGCTCAGCGGTATGTTTAACTGTTCCGTATCTGATTTCTGGGAATTTTAAATTCACGTCACATATACCTCATTTTTTGATTTAAGTTCACAGATCTCTTCCACGCCTAAATACGTTAGTAACTCTGTAATGATCTGCTTATACAAGCGACTCACGTGATACAAAATTGTTTTGTTTGAATTGGAACGATGAATAATTTTGCTGTAACACGATGTTAGATAAACAGCATAGTGAACCAAATTATGTAGTTCAAGTCTCGACATGCTTCGTGTTATAATTTCGCTGTATCTCATTACAAGTTTAAAAAATAACCAAACCTCTTCCTCGTTTAGGTTCGCATTAACATTAGCTTCTTCGTCAGAATGGTTATAATTTTTCAAGAAATTATTACAGCTTTCATATACTTTATTAAAGAATTTATTTCTAGCGCCAGAGAAATGTTCATCCGATAAAACGATGCTCTTTACCGCTCTAATACCGCATAGGTTCAATTTCAAATTTGTAATTCCTTCATCACCATACTTCTCTCTAATCATTTTTGTTGTTAACAATTTACCTTGGCGAGCCGAATATCTTAGGTTTTTATCTCGTATTAGCCCAAAATTAACTCTTAGCAAAGGTTTCTCTCCGAGAAATGTGAGAAGATCACTCAATGCTGCTTGAAGTATTTCCTGATCATTCCCCACTACATTGATACTTAAGTCATAGTTCCTCATTCTTTTTCTTGCATAAGAAATATCCCTCATAAAGTACAAAGTAGTACCATCGCTTCTAATCAAAGGGATAATCGTATCTTTATATTTAATACATACGCAGCCGTTAATAATCTGAAAAGGAATCCATCTATTTAATTCATAAATTGATTCCAAATCAGCTTTACCATACTCACTTTCAAAATCGAAATGATCCAACGAGATATTAATGCTCTTCAAGTCCTCGTTAAGTGCATCTAATATAGCTTTATCCAGTTCGCTATACTTATCTCCCTTATGATATTGTTCAAGTTCACTTTTACTTAGATTAGTCTTAGTAAACAATTCGGATATATCAGGATACTTCAAGGAAAGCTCTTCAAAGCGAGACTTCCTTCCGCTCATTAGTAGATTTCCCATAGCGTAAATAACACCAATCAATTCATCTATGGTGTAGCTAAAACGAAATGTTTCCAAAGATATTTTGGATAGGATGTAGTGAAGTGTCTTCACTTGTTTACCTAAATCATTTACATAAAAATGAGTTTTAACTTCTGATCCATTTGCCGAGAAAATCCTTTTCAATTGTTCTCCCAGAAAACTTCCTCTTACCGCACCAATATGTAATTGATGCACCGGATTTATACTTGTATGTTCTATTAGAATCCTCTTATTTCGAAATTCATTCACGGGCCTGCTAATATTTTCAAAGTTTTCTATTACAAACTCTTCTACTTGTCGACGATCAAACCAAATTCGAAGACAATAAGGTGTCCTTTCTATTTTACTCACATATTCCGTTTTAATTTTGGATGATATGTAACTAATATCTTGAGAATAAATATTTAAATCGCAATCTATTCCCCAATAAACTTCATATGTAGATTTAAATTCATCTTGATAAGAATCAAAAAGCAATTCCCCAAGTATATTTGGAAAAATATCCGCTTTACGTGGCTTTAACATCATATCCCCCTTAAACCAGGACCGACGTCTCATATGGCAAGTAAATCGGCCCTGAAAAAATCTTACCGTTCTGCATAACAAAACCACTTCTCTTAAATCCACCAAATGGTCTGGCAATACTCTCAAATTCATAAATATTGTTGTTTAATACGATTTGCCCATAGTTAAGCTTATTAATAAACTTGGTGTTGTTAAAACCGAATAACGTGATTCCCAGCCCATACTCATCATTTGACAAAAACTCTAAAAGTTCGTTGTTGTTGTTATAAGTAATAACGGGTAGAATGGGTCCGTATTTCTCTTGCTGCACAATTGGAGAGTCAGGTAGACATTCAAGCAAACAAGGAACATAATAAGCACCAGAAAAACCGCCGCGTTGAATAACATTGACAATCCCTTTTCCTTCATCAATGATGCGGTCAATATCTGATAAGTTCTTGAACGATAAAATCTCACCAATATCGGTATCTACATCTATATTTCTTCCAATTTTCAGTTCATTGAATTTTTTTATTACCTCATTAATTACATCAGAATAGATATTCTTATGGACGTACAATCGTTCAGTTGCCATGCAGTCTTGTCCGGAATTAAAAAATTTGCTGCGCATTAAATGCCCTACAGCAAGTTGAATATTTGCATCTGATCCAATTACAAAAGAGCAATTACCGCTACCATTATAGATATACTTTACGTTTGAATTTAATTTTCGTGTAATGTTCACCGAGTTTGTATAACTTCCAGTAAAAATTAAACAATCCGCCTTAATAGATGCCTCTTCGATAAATTCTGCAGCTCCTAGCTCCGAGATCTCTAGATCTATCAAGTCATCTAGTGCACATTTTTTAATAATTTCTTTTGTAATATTAGCCGTTTTGCTAGATAATCTTAAAACAATCTTATTTCCAACTAATGCGGGGCCAAAAACATAAATTAAAAATGAATAGAGTGGGAGATTTTGAGGAGATGATACGTACACCGTGCCAATCGGGTCTCTTTGTGCAAACTTATCCTTCATGTTCTCGTAATATTCTAATGCTTGAAAGACCCACTGCATTTCTATACTAGCCGTTTGGAATGTTTCAACTTTCGTTAAACAATGAAGAATAAATTCTCGATTAGTAAATAAATTTGATAGAATCTTTCCATGACCTTTTGAATAATTAGTCATATCTCAGCTATCCCTCTGCTTATTTGATTTTGCTATAGCTAATGATTCAATATCGAGACAATATTTTTTAAGTCCTTTAAGAAATGTATTTTTTCTTCGTTCACAATATATAAATCATCTTTCTTGTTAACGTACCCTGCTTTAAAAAGTTGATTCCGTACAAAACTCAAAAAAACTGATTCTTGGTTAATAAACTCAATGTATCTATCCCGATAACCAAATTTTTTAGAAAAGTTAATTACATCGTCTATATTAAAATACGGAACCTGACTATCAGTGATTGAATGGTATACTATTTTCATCCATGCAATACTTCTATAATACATATATACTTGAGAACATCCCGCTACAAATTGACTATATGCAATATAAAAAAACCATATGTAGTACGATAAATCCTCTGTCGTACCATCAGGATTTGATAACTCTTCATCCGAATAAATTTTAGTAAAGTCTTGGAATGAAAGCGATTTCATTAAATCCTTCTCTAAGATTATTTCTCCAGGCCAGTTGATATCGGGTATATACATAAACTGATTATTTAGTTCATAATATGCCTCTTTAAAGGCTTCCTCTCTTTGGGCTCGATCCTGTTGATTCAGGAGGCTATAACTGTCTTTAACGACGATATACCAATCAATATCACTTCTCCCCTTAATTGCACCAGAGTATATGATGCTCCCTGTAAAAGCTGAGAACAGTAAATGTTCTCCAAATATACGTTCACTATAATGTTTTGCCCTTTGTGTAATTTCATCCATTTCTTTGTTCATGATTATTACCTTAAGTCCTGTCCTATAAAATAAATCTTTAAGATATAAGATATTTTTGTTCAGTGAAAAAAATCTATTACTAATTAATATACTACAATGACTCTTTATTAAACGGTCCTCACAGTTACACCATATTTATCTGTCAGTTGTTTTGAAATTTTATGTATAGTTGAAAAATTCTCTATCACTAAATCCTCATCATCAAACTCAATGTCAAACTCCATTTCAAGATGAACAATCAAATCTATGCATTTTATAGAATCTAACCCCTCATCTATCAAATTCGAGTTATAATCGACACTAATTTCTTTATTTAGTACTTTATTTATTTTCGCTAAAATAATCTCCTCAAGCGAGAACAAATTTGAAAGAGTCAACGCGAAAATCCCCTTTTCTTTAAATAATAAATTGCAAATATATTCGGTCTATGTTAATAATCCATGACATCTGGTATGCCCTACTCGACCCATCACCCTACAATAACTTATCTAATTAGCAGCATCCATATACCAATTAAATACATTTAGTAATTTACTTTCAAAAAAACTTACCACATATTATTTAATCTTACAAGTAAATCTGTGAAATATTAAGATCTGTAAATTATTAAGGTAAGTGGGCTAATTTATTGTTTATCTAAAATAATTCATAATATTAGTCACAAATTCTATCGTAAGCTAGCACGCTTATAAATCATGTCACCGTATCCGAATCATCACACTTATTCTTCATGCTTCCTCCGACTAGTAGAATATTCATACTGATCGTAGATCTATCTCAGATACAAACAGCACTTAAAAGTTAACTATTTAAAATAAATTCAGGTATGGCTTACTGAAACGTTATTCATGTCAAACAGAGCAAGCAGACTGTCCTCTCGGTTAAGAACAGTCAGCCTTATTTGATTCAATAATCGTATTCGAACCAGACAATTGTGTTTTAAACCTAAGCGAAACTATTCTTTATGGGGTCAAACAAAAAACGCCCAGCCCTCTCGTTCTCGACAAGAAGAGCTAAGCGCTCTATTCAATATTATTCCCGAAGCATTCCACGCTCATCGGCCCGACGCTTACTTCGCCCGATACACCGCATGTCCGTCTTGCTCCGTAAGCTCGATACGCCCTTGCTTCTCCATATAGACCAGATGCGCAAGCGTCTCAGCCATCGCGAAGCGGAGATTGTGCATGTTCGTGCGCTGGCGGGTGCCAAATAGCAGCTCGCACATTTCGAAGCCGGTTGCCGATCGGTCTTCCTGCTCCGCAAGCAGCTGCACCATCTTATCCAACCGACGCTCGTGATGGCGAATCAGCTCGTCACACCGTTGCGTGAAATCTTCGAACGGCTCACGGTGTCCGGGGAACGCCAACGCGACATCCAGACGACCAAGCTCGTGAAGGCTGGCGAGGAAGGCGCCAAGCGGATCGTCCAGCTCTCCCGGTACGATACTTACGTTCGGTGTAATGTCAGGCATCACCTGATCGCCGCATACAATGATCCGGCTTGCCGCGTCATAGAACAAGATATGACCGTTGGCATGCCCCGGCGCGTCGATCGTCGTCCAGTCGATGCCGCCGAACCGAAACGGCTTGCCCGCCTCCATATACGTTACCTCCGGCTGCGGCGACACGCGGGCTACAAAGCTTTCCAGATTGTCCGCAATCCCTTGGCACAGCTCCGCAGGCATCCCATGACGCTCGAACACAGCCACCAGCTGAGCGCCAAGCTCCCGCTGCTCCCCCCACATCCGAAGGGCATAACGGTGAGACAGCTCCGACATCCAGACCGGCGCGCCGGATCGCTGCTGGAGCAGACCTGCCAAGCCGTAATGGTCCGGGTGCTGATGCGTCAGCACGATTCGGACGATTTCTTCGTCACGGATTCCGGCCTGCAGCAGCACCTCGTTCCATGCAGCGACCGCCTCCGGCGTATTTAAGCCCGGATCGATCACCGTATATCCGCCCTGCGGCTCCGGTACGACATAAGCATTCACATATTTCAGCGCCATAGGAAGCGGAACCTTCACCTGCAGCCAGCCGTTTGGCCAGCGCTTCACATTCGCAAGCTGGCTAGCGCCGTTCACGCTACTGCTGCCATTCGATAATGTTTCTCCCGTCATTGAGCTGCACTCCCGCACATAATCAATCTTAACGACTGCTCCGCTTGATAAGGGCTGCCGTCATAAGCGCCCGCGGTCCGCTCCAGCTTCAGTCCCGCTTCGGCCAGAGCTCGCTCGAACCAATCAAGCCCATACAGCATAACCCGCTCCTCATATTGGCGCACTTCGTCGGTCGGCTCGGTAATGGTTATCGTCTTGCATACGGCTCCGTCTTCGATTCGGCGCTCCTCTCGAATCGTCCAGCCTGTCTCCTCATCGACCCGTTCAGACAGCGGCACCAATGTCCGCTCCACATACGGCGCGTTCAAGTAATCGATGACGAACGTACCGCCTGGACGAAGCACTCGGCGCAGCTCCTTGAGTACTCCTACATTATCAGCCTCGCTGAAATAACCGAACGACGTGAACAAATTCACTGTCGCACCGAACGAGCCATCCTCATACGGCAGACTGCGCATATCGCCCTGCTTCCAGTTAACGCGATGATGGATGTCATGCGCCCGCGCTTTCTCCAGCAGCGGCAGCGAAAGGTCAACGCCGCTTACCTGATATCCCAGCTCATCTAACGCGAGGGCGTGACGTCCCATCCCGCATCCAACGTCGAGCAGCTCCGTGCCAGCTGGCAGCTTCGCCCACTCGCACAGCTGCTTCACTTCCCGGTTCGCCTGCTCCCAATTGCGGTGCTTATACACAACCATATAATCCGAGCCAAAGCTCCGTTCGAACCATTCTCCCATGACCATCATATCTCCTTATTGTATGAGACACCTCAACCGATGTCGCTTTATTAATACGAACAACCCATCCAAAATATTGTACTTCATCTAAGGTGAAGCGAGCAAAGGTCAAATTACGAATGACTTCACCGAGCCCTATTTCGGTCAGATTACAAGCACTTCCTTCAATAAAAATAAAAACGCCGGCGTCACTCCTTGCGGATTCAGCCAGCGTTACTAGGTTATACATATCTATTAGGATGCGCGACTCCGTTACCGCTCCATATGGTCTTCCGGCTGCGCAGCCTTTACGCTTAAGCCTCCGTCAACCATAAGCAGGTGACCATTGATTTGCATCGCTTCCTCCGATGCGAGAAAAACGACTGCATCACCGATCTGCCGCGCAGTGCCAAGCCGCTTCATCGGATTAGCCTGCTCTTCTCTCTCACGCATACCAGGCGCGCCGAGAAAATCGGTACACATATCCGTGTCGACCGTGCTCGGTCCAACCGCGTTCACATTAATGTTGTACGGGCCAAGCTCAATCGCCATCCCCTTCGTCAGCATATGCGCACCGGCCTTCGACGCTTGATAGTGCGGAATGACCGGACTTGTGACGACGAGGCTTGCCGTCGACAGCACATTGATAATTTTGCCTCGTCTGCGCTCCATCATCCCTCTTGCCGCCCGCTGCGAGCATAAGAAGATCGACTTCATATTCGTATCGATCGTCCGGTTCCACGTTTCTTCAGTCGCATTCATGAACGGCTCGAAAGGTGCAATGCCGGCGTTATTGACCAATATATCAACCGATCCGAGCTCGCGCTCTACCTCCTCAAAGATCGCCTCTACATCGTCCTTGCGTCCGACGTCGCCTCGAACGGTAATGGCTCGGCGCCCGAGCGCCTTGACCTTCGCTTTAACCTGTTCCGCCAGCGCGGCAGAACGTTCGGACGTATAGTTAATCGCGACGTCTGAGCCTTCCTCAGCAAGACGAATAACGATTGCTTCGCCGATACCGCGGCTGCCGCCGGTCACCAACGATATTTTATCTAATAAACGCTGCATCGTTCTATCTCCCTTCATGTGTACCCGCTTCACGATCAATCATAAAAAAAATAAATCAATCTTATGGGTTACCGGTAACTCTACCGATATTATAACCATAATAATCATATCAGTTGCTGTCAATGAAGAAATTGATTAAGATTATGCTATTATTCTGACCACAACAGGTTGTCGCGGAAGGTTGGTACATGATGATTACGATCTATGATATCGCGAAGCGTGCAAATGTATCGGCAATGACCGTCTCACGTGTAATCAATAATACAGGACGGATCAGCGATAAAACGAGGATGAGAGTCCGGAAGGTGATGGAGGAGCTTAACTACGTGCCGAACGCCATGGCGCGGGGACTGGTGCTCCAGAAAACCAATATCCTTTCACTGCTTGTTACCGATATTACGAACCCGTTCTATACGACCGTTGCACGAGGCGCAGAAGACGCCGCCCGAGCGCATAGTTACAAGCTGTTGCTTGGCAATAGTGACGAGAATATAGATAAAGAGAAAGAATATATCGATACAATTCTATCAACACGGGTAGATGGCGTACTGCTCACTCCTGCAAGTGATCATTCGATAAGAAATTTAGAAGCGCTAACTCGATATGGAGCGCATTACGTTGCGCTTGACCGCGATGTGCCCGGTATCGAATGCGATTCGGTCGTCGGCGACAGCATCGGCGGAGCACGCAAGCTGGTTGATTATTTAGTGTCGTTAGGCCATCGCCATATCGCTCATGTTGGCGGTTCATTCGATGTATCGACAGCACGCGAGCGGTACCAAGGCTTCAAGGAAGCGATGGAAGCGAACGGTCTTCCTTATCATGAAGAGCTTGTGCTTCAGACCGGCTACCGGCTGCAGGATATGGAATCGGCGACAGATTGGCTTCTGTCCTTATCCCCTGTACCAACAGCAGTGCTGGCAGGCAACAACGTAACAGCAATCGGATTGCTGCAATCGTTTCAACGCCGTTCGATCGATGTGCCGGGTCACATCTCGATTGTTACGTTCGACGATTTCGGTTACCGCGATCTTGTCGATCCACTGTTTACGACGGCTGCTCAGCCAGCCTATCAGTTCGGAGAGCTCGGCATTCAAATGCTGATCGAACGAATCGAGGGACGCGCAGATTCTGTTCCGAGACGGATCGTGCTCCCTAACGAACTCAGAATCGGCAGATCTACCAGCGCTCCCTCGCAATAACTTGCTTGTTCAGCTACTCACCGCTCATCCAAGCGATCACTTCAGCTTTCGCCGGAATGGAAGACTGCGCTCCTGACCTTGTAACCGCGAGGGCCGACGCTGCCGTCGCATAGTGCAGCGCTTCCTCTGGCGTATCCGCTGACGATGCCCCGCCGTACCGCATAGCTGCATACGCGCCGATAAATGTATCTCCTGCCGCTGTCGTATCGACCGGCTTCACGTTTCTTGCGGGCAGGCGAACGATTGTCCCGCTCTTGTCAGAATAATAACTGCCGGAAGCCCCAAGCGTGATCAATACGGCTGAGACTCCCTTCATAAGCAAATGCTCAGCCGCTTCCTGCAGCGCGGCAGCATCACGAGGTGCAATGCCCGTTATCGCTTCTGTCTCGGTCTCATTGAGCACAATCGTATCAAGCAGCGGCAGCACTTCATTCGGTACAGGTGCAGCAGGGGCTGGATTGTATAGTACCGGAACTCCCGCATGCACAGCCAGCTTCATGAAAGCCGCATTAACTTCGAATGGAATCTCATTTTGGAGCAGAAGGGCCCCTGCTCTATTCAAGAGCTGTTCCAATTGCTGAAGCTCCTCCTGCCCCACTTTCCCGTTCGCACCTTCGCACAGAACAATCTGATTTTCTCCTGTATCATCTACAGTTATTAACGCAATCCCTGACGAACCTTCCTTAATGCCGACGCCATCTGCCATAATCCCATCTGACTTCAACGAGCTAATCAGCTGTTGTCCGAAGCCGTCTGTCCCGACAGCTCCTACCATCGCAGTCGCAGCGCCGGAACGAGCAGCCGCAACCGCTTGGTTCGCGCCTTTGCCTCCCGGACTGTACAGCGCATCTGTACCTCGAATCGTCTCACCAGGTTTAGGGAAACGCCCTACTCGGCTAACGACATCCATATTCAAGCTGCCTGCTACGACGATAACTCGATCGTTCATCGAATGGCCCCGCTCTCGTCCCATATTCTGTCCGTTGCTGCCAAGTCGGCGATTGAAGCAGCGCCAATGCCGAACATGGCCGCACGAAGCTCGAATTCGATCTGCTCGAACTGCGTCATTAATGCTTCGCTGCCTCCGGAAGGAGCGGCTTGCGACAACAACGCGCGGCCAAATCCAGCTACGTTCGCTCCAAGCGCAATCGATTTCGCCGCTTCGACACCATTACTTAAGCCGCCGCTTGAGATGATAACTGCCTCCGGCAGCTTATCCCGAACCTCACGAATACATTCAGCCGTCGGGATTCCCCAATCTGCGAATGCTTCCGCTGCAGCCCGTCTCATCCGGTCAGACGAGCGGTATTTCTCGACCTGGCTCCATGACGTGCCGCCAGCGCCTGCCACATCGATAAAAGCAACGCCTGCATCGTGCAGCCGTACTGCCGTAGCTGCATCGATGCCCCACCCTACTTCTTTCACGCCGACGGGCACATTCAGCTGGCGGCACACCTCCCCGATTCGATTCAATAGGCCGCTGAAATCGGTATCTCCCTCCGGCTGGAACAACTCCTGCATCCCATTAAGATGGAGCACCAGCGCATCTGCCTCCGCAAGCTCAACTGCTTTTCTGCACTGCTCAACGCCATAGCCGAGTCCAAGCTGTACAGCGCCAAGATTAGCAATAACGGGAACCGTCGGCGCTATAGACCGTATTCGGAAGGAATCTGCAAGCGCTTCGTTCTCAATTGCTGCTCGCATCGATCCGAGTCCTATTGCCCAGCCTCTCGCTTCTGCTGCTTCCGCAAGCCTAATATTAATAGCGGAAGCCTCGTTCGTCCCCCCTGTCATGGAGCTGACCAGGAGCGGTGCTTTTAATGTCTTGCCAAGAAAATCCGTCTCCAATGATATCGAGTCGAACTTCAGCTCCGGCAGCGCATTATGTCTGAACCGGTAGCGCTCAAAACCAGACGTAATGCCGATTCCTGCTACTTCCTCCTGCAGGCAGATCCGGATATGCTCTCCTTTGCGTCTCGCGGTCTGCGCTGCCTCATCCGGCGCATAGCGCGATGAATTAGTCACAACAAACCCTCCTGTTCCCTCGTTCGAACACTATAATCCCATCATACCGTAACGATTACAAATGGAGCAACTTTCCACCGTCGCAAATACGAGTTTGGCCGACTTCAGTAATATACTTACGGGATAAACTGGAGATAATCCTCTTATTTCAACTCATTAATTGAACGAAACAATCAAATTATTGGTTTATTCAATCATTTTGTTGTCATCAGCAATCATTTAACGTACAATAAAACTAACTTAAGATGGAGGTTGCGCCACATGAACATACAAGTATTCGACTCGCAGGAGCAGCTCGACGAAGCAGCAGCCCAATATTTGATCGACACGGTTACACAGAAGCCTGAGGCCGTGCTCGGCCTCGCAACAGGCTCAACTCCAATCGGCATCTATAACAAGCTGGTAGAGAAGCATCAACGACAGGGCGTATCGTTCCGTCATATCACCTCCTTCAACCTCGACGAATATGTCGGATTGACAGCCGATCATAAACAAAGCTACGCTTTCTATATGCAAGAGCATTTGTTTCGCCATATCGATGTTTCAGCCAACCAGATCAATCTGCCCAACGGCATGGCGGAATCGCTGGAGGAAGAATGCAAACGATATAATCAACTGTTAGAGAAGCATCCCATTGATGTACAGCTGCTTGGTCTAGGCCACAATGGGCATATCGGTTTTAACGAACCTGCAGATGCATTGACTGGAGGCACCCATATTGTCGAGCTGCAAGAGAAGACAAGAGAGGCGAATGCCCGATTCTTCAATTCTAAGGATGAAGTTCCCGAGAAAGCGGTCACAATGGGTGTCGGATCGATTCTGAAAGCGAAAACGATAATACTAGCGGTTCGCGGCGCTGACAAGGCTGACATTGTGCGCGAGGCGTTGTTCGGACCAATTACAACCCAATGTCCGGCCTCTCTACTGCAAACACATCACAACGTCATCGTTCTGCTCGATCGCGAAGCCGGAAGGGGATTGAAGCTGCAATGACAACCAGACACGATGGACAATGGATCATCCACAACGTAAATATCGTTTGCGGCGACGAGATTGTTACAGGAAGCGCTATAGTGAGCAACGGACTTATAGCCGCTATTCAACCAGGCTATACATCAAGCCCGATAACAGAGAACGAGCCGGGCGAAGATACGACTATCATCGACGGAGAAGGCGGCTGGCTGCTGCCCGGATTTATCGACGTTCATGTTCACGGAGGCTTCGGCTCTGACTTTATGGACGCGAATGCCGAAGCATACGATCAAATTACGAAATTCCATGCTTCCCACGGCACGACTGGGATGCTGGCCACGACGGTGACCGCTTCGCATGACGCCATAGAAGCTGTATTGGCAGCTGCAAGCGACTACCGCAACAGCGATATGCGATATGCCGAGCTGCTTGGCGTCCATTTAGAAGGTCCTTTTCTAAACCTGCAATGGATCGGTGCACAAAATCCAGCCTATCTATCGCCGCCTCGTCCCGATTGGCTGACAGACTGGTCAGAGCGCTATCCCGGCCTCATCCGCCAGATGACGCTGGCTCCGGAGCGCGAAGGCGCGCTATCGCTCATTCGCTTGCTTCGTGATCTTCATATTAATGCCGCGTGCGGACACACCGACGCTACGTACGAACAGATCGTAGAAGCTGTGCAATACGGCTTGAATCAAGCCGCGCACACATACAACGCTATGACGGGCCTGCACCATCGGAAGCCGGGGACGCTCGGAGCTGTGATGACGGAAGACGCCATCTACGCCGAGGTCATCGCCGATGGCATTCATGTGCACCCGGCAGCGATCCGGCTGCTGGCAGCCGCCAAGCCGCTGGACAAGCTCGTTCTTATATCCGATGCGATGTCGGCTGCGGGACTCGATGACGGTAACTACGATCTCGGTGGCCTGGACGTCATCGTGAAGGACGGAATCGCCCGTCTGAAGGAAGGCGGCAATCTGGCAGGCAGCACGCTGACGATGGATGCTGCACTCCGGTTTATGATTGAATGCGTCGGCGTATCCGTTCAGCAAGCAAGCCGGCAAGCGAGCGGCAATCCCGCAACGCTCCTCGGCATTGCCGACTCGACGGGTTCAATCGAAGCAGGCAAACGCGCCGACCTCGTCCTGCTCGACAGCACATGGAACGTCCAGCGCACTTGGGTCTCCGGCCGTGCAGTTTATCAACGTTAAGGACGGACATTATCGCTGCAGATCAATACCTCTCATCTATCATTTAGCTGAGAATAATGCCTATATGTTCACCCGCTCTCATTCGGCATTATTCTCAGCTGGTACTTTTCACCGATGACATTCAAGCTCGAATAACACAAAAAGCTGGGGCTGTTCACGAAGTCCGTTTGCATTGACTTCGTAGACAGCCCCAGCCTATTTACGCTTATCTTCAGTTCTCACATAACAGCACTTCAATTCCAATTCGCTGCGCAGCATCGGCAACTACTGGCTCAAGCGGAGCGTCCGTGATGAACGTGTGAACCTCAGATAACGGAGCAATGGAGAACAGCGATGCCCGCCCGACCTTCGTATGGTCAAAAACAGCGATCGTACGCTGCGAACGGGCGAGCAGCGACTTGGCAATCTGCGCCTCTTGCTCGGAATACGTCGTAATGCCGCCTGCGACACTAACGCCATCGACGCCGATGAACATTTTGCCAATATGAAGATGACCGACCATCGCCTCCCCCAGCGGGCCGCACAGCTCGAAGCTGTTATGACGCATAATGCCGCCAGTTACAACCACTTGTATCTCGCTTCCTGCCAGCTCCATCGCAATGTTGACCGCATTCGTCACTACGGTAATTCCGCGCCGGTTCTTAATTGATCGGGCGATGAGAAAATTCGTCGTCCCGCCGGACAAGCCAATCACATCGCCTTCCTCAATGAGCGACACCGCCTTGGCGGCAATTCGCTCCTTCTCCAGATAAGACAACCGCTCCTTCTCCGCGAAGCTGACATCTCTGACCGTACTCATGCCGTCGTACATTGCACCGCCAATCGTTCGAATGATCGGCTCCGACTTCTCCAGCAGCTCCAAATCGCGTCTGGCTGTCGCTTCCGAGCAGCCGAACCGGTCAACGATTTCTTGTACGGTCAGTCTACCTTGAAGCTTCAGCTCTTGTAAAATACCGTCGCGGCGCCGTTTGCCCTTCGATCCTTGCTGCTGTGCCATCTTAACGTTCCACCCATGCTTGGCCGCCCAGCCGTCCTGCCGCTACCTCCCAAGTCGGAAGCGCCTCCCAGTCACCACGCATTTGCACAGCGAGTGAACCCGTTACGCTCGCAAGGCGAACAGCCTCGACTGGCGTCATGCCTTTCACGATCCCTGCAAGGAATCCGGCGCAGAAGCCGTCACCAGCCCCGACCGTATCCACAACATTGTCTGCTGGATAGAATGGCACTTCGTCCATTTGCCCGTTCTGAAGCACGACCGTACGGTCTCCTTTGCTTTTGACAACCGAAATCGCATTCAGCGCATTCAACCGGCGAACAACAATCTCCCAGTCCTCCGTCTCATAGAGGAGCTGCAGCTCATCCCATCCCGGCATGAAATAGTCTGCCAACTCGGCCATCGAAAGCAGCGTCTTGCGTGCCTCCTCGATTGACCACAGCTTAAGCCGCAAATTCGGATCGAAGCTTACCGGAACACCGGCATCGCGGGCGATCTCCATTGCTCGAATGACAGTCTGTCTGCTGCTGTCGCTTAACGCGGCAGTAATTCCCGTCACATGCAGCAGCTTGCTCCCGCGAATATAATCCTCATCTAGATCGTCCGGCGTCATCCGGCTTGCTGCCGAATGCTTCCGATAATAATGAACAGCTAGTCTTCCCGCTACCGTCTCGCGGAACATAAGTCCCGTCTGCGCTTCGCTGCTCAGCTTCGCTCGGGATACGTCGACGCCCTCACCTCTTAACGTCTTGACGATCATATGACCGAAAGGGTCGTTACCGAGCTTTCCGAACCAGCCTACAGAGACGCCGAGCCGGGCTGCCCCGATTGCGACATTGCTTTCCGCACCGCCAAAGCCTTGTTCGAGCGTAGAGGCACGTTCCAATGCGCGGTGTTCAGCTGGCATGAACAAAGCCATCGATTCTCCGAATGTAATCAAATCAGGTGATGCCGTATTCATGCTGTTGCTCCCCTCCCGAATGCATTACGACATAATCGGATTCTTCATCAGGATAATTACGACCACATACAGCAGAAGCACAATAAAGCTAAGAACACGTGCTTTGCTAATATGAGAAGTCGCGCTTTGACCTTCCTTAATCGATTGGCCGATAAGCTTCAGAGGTTTGCCCATAATGCCTGATACAGCTGCGATAGCCAAAAAGACCACGGTAATAAGAGACATCCAAAGCGGTGTGTAATCGGCTTGAGACATCATGTAACCGCCCGTAAGCAGCTGCAGTACGAGAAAATACTGCGCAATGCGGTTCGCCGAATGCAAGCCTGCGGACAATCCTTCTTGACCAGCCCCCGTAAGCTTAGTCGTCTGTCCGATCAGCACAGGCATGAGCAAATAGATGCCCATACCAGTTGCGCCGATTACGTGAAGCACTGTCATAATCTTATCCATCACCAATTCCTCCTTGACAACGTTACCTTCTAATCTCTATCAGTATACTAAAATGCACTGCATTTCACAAAGCTGGACGACAAACTTCACCATATTGTCAGCTTTGATCCTTCCCGAACAGTCTAGCCGAGGCTTCTCTTAGCTAGACAAGCTTTAATCATAAAATAAGTAATCTCCTTCGGAAGCGCCTCTTTGATCGGTTTCAGCTTCTCTCCGCCGACTTGCTCAATCGCAGCAGCAATTCTCCCTTCATACGGACGAGGTAAAATCCTGTCCCAATCGATCTTATATCCTTCCAAAGCGCAGCGAATCAAATGTCCTTCGATTGTCACCTCGCTAAGACCGCGTGATGCTGCGATTTCCTTCACGCTCATGCCCGCTTCGAATTGCTCCAACGATTGTACATGGCTGGCGCCTGCGGCACCAGCATGCTCCGATGCGGCAGACACCGTTACGGCAGGAGCCGGGTCTGCATTCGATTGCATCCGGCTTTCATTACCTGAGCCAACCGCCTCCGCGCTCCGCTTAACGTCGGCTGCCTCGTCAGCGGCTCGTTGTAGTGCTGCTGAGCTGCCCGCTGTGCCAACAAATGAACGAATAATGCTTAGCACTTCATCGCCATATTTGTCCGCTTTGGCCGCACCGATCCCTTTCACCGTCAGCAGCTCCTCATGCGTCATCGGCGCAGCGTCAGCCAGCTCGCGCAGCGTCGCATCGAAAAACAGCATAAACGGCGGAACCTTCTCCCGTGCTGCAGTCACCCTGCGCCATTCGCGCAGCGCCTCGAACAGCGGCGAGCTGACTTGTGCCGACGCTGCCTTGCGAACGGTTGTTCTTGTGCGCTGGAGCACCTTCTCCCGTCCTTCAAGCACTGGCAGTGAGCCGGCTGCGAGCGAAACGGTCGGATACTGCCCTTCACTCATGACAAGGTATCCCTCAGCAACGAGCCAATACAGCCAGTCTGCGATCTCTTTCTCCGGCCAGCGGGAGAACAAGCCGTAAGTAGACAGCCTGTCGAGCCCCCACTCCAGCACACGCTTATCCCGCGAGCCCTTCAGCACCTTCGCCGCAGTCGTTACGCCGAACCTGCCTTTCAGCCTTGCCACGCAGGATAAAGCCTTCAGCGCGTCATCCGTTCGATCGACAAGCTCGCTTTTGTCCAGACAACTGCTGCATTTGCCGCAAGGCGGCACATCTGCCTCCCCGAAATATTCAACGATAAATTGCTGAAGGCACCGCTGCGTGCGCGAATAATTCATCATCGTATGCAGCTTCGCCAACTGAATCGATTTGCGCTCCTGATCCCCCGTGCCCTGCTCGATCAAAAAGCGCTGCACCTGCACGTCCGCGGGCTCGAAGAGCAGGATGCATTCGCTTTCCTCACCGTCACGGCCTGCCCGGCCCGCTTCCTGATAATACGATTCGATATCGCCGGGCATTTGCCAATGCAGCACGAACCGGACGTTCGGCTTGTCGATCCCCATGCCGAATGCGTTCGTTGCCACCATGACGCGCACCTCGTCGAACCGGAACTTCTCCTGCATCTCAGCTCGCTCAGCATCACCAAGCCCACCATGATACTTCCCGGCAGAGATCCCCATCTTCTCCAGCATCGCATGCACCTGCTCCGTTTCCTTGCGCGTCGCAGCATATATAATGCCGGACTGATCGGCACGCTCCGCCATAAATTTGCGAAGAAATGCAGGCTTGTCCGTTCCGCTCACAACGGAAAGCGACAGATTGTCGCGGGCGAAGCCGCTGACATGAATACGCGGATCGCGAAGCCCCAGCATTGCTGCAATATCGCGGGATACCTCCTCCGTCGCCGTCGCCGTAAAAGCAGCCACAAGCGGCCGATTGCTCATCCTTGCGATCCAGCCGGCTAACTGCCGGTAGCTCGGCCGAAAATCATGCCCCCATTGCGATACGCAATGGGCCTCGTCAATCGCGATGAACGGAATAACCATTTGCTCCGTCAACGATGCGAACATCGGAGCGTCGAGCCGTTCAGGTGCGACATAGAGCAGCTTATACTCGCCCATGAACGCTTGCCGCATCACTTCTCTATACTCAGTCGCTCCCATAGAGCTGTTCAAATAAGCTGCTTTCACGCCTAGGCGATTGAGAGCGTCCACCTGATCCTTCATTAAGGATATTAGTGGCGACACAACAAGCGTCGTTCCCTCCAGGAGCAGCGCCGGAATTTGATAGCAGACCGACTTGCCCCCGCCGGTCGGCAGTATTGCGAGCGTATCTCTTCCTTCCAATATACCGCCTATGATCGCCTCCTGCCCTTTACGAAACGTATCATAGCCGTAAACCTGCTTCAGCAGCTGTCGAGCCTTTGCCAGCACGCTGTCCGCCTCCCTTATTCTGAAACAAAAGAAGACCCCGGCAGTCCATCAGCCTGTCAGGGTCTTCCTGATGCTATCTCCGTACGACCTATTGAACCCATTAACCTTGAACGATCTGAATAACGCTGCGAACCGAGCTCGCGGATTTGTCGAGCGCTGCCTTCTCTTCTTCTGTTAGATCCAGCTCGAACACCTTCTCGATACCGTCACCGCCGATAATAGCCGGAACACCCATGAACAGATCGTGATAACCGTATTCGCCTTGAAGCAGCGCAATCACCGGAAGAACTCGCTTCTTATCC
Source organism: Paenibacillus xylaniclasticus (assembly GCF_004001065.1). Classification (GTDB taxonomy): domain Bacteria; phylum Bacillota; class Bacilli; order Paenibacillales; family Paenibacillaceae; genus Paenibacillus_T; species Paenibacillus_T xylaniclasticus. The sequence continues at coordinate 1,712 of NZ_BIML01000036.1, read as the reverse complement.
TTCAAGATTGCTTCAGCCATCTGCACGAGCGACGCAGCCGGAGCATAATAGGCGCTGCCGTTGCCCAGTAGACTTACAATCTCGCCGCCGCCAACTCGCGTACGCTGTACGATCGCCTCAATCCGATCTGCCGGAATAAGCTTCTCGATCGGAATGCCGCCAACGTTCGAGTATCGAACGAGCGGAACCATATCGTCGCCGTGTCCACCGAGCACGAAGCCGCGAACATCCTCGACCGACACGTTCAGCTCCTGCGCAATAAACGTGCAGTAACGGGCCGTATCGAGTACACCAGATTGCCCGATGACGCGATTTTTGGGGAAGCCAAGATGTTTATAAGCAACATAAGTCATCGCATCGACCGGGTTGGACAGAATGAGCACGTAAGCGTTCGGACTTGTTGCTTTCACATTCTCGCATACCGACTTCACAATGCCCGCATTCGTATTCACAAGATCGTCCCGGCTCATGCCCGGCTTACGGGCAATGCCCGCCGTTATGATAACGATGTCGGAATCCTTCGTATCCTCATAACTCGAAGTGCCGGTAATCCGCGCATCTATACCTTGAACCGGCGTCGACTCCAGCAGATCAAGCGCTTTGCCCTTCGTCGGATTCTCAAGCTGCGGGATATCGACCAGCACGACATCCCCGAGCTCCTTCTGCGCGAGCATCAGCGCTGTCGTCGCCCCCGTGAAGCCGGCTCCAACTACCGTAATTTTGCTTCGTTTAATCGCCATTGCATCTGCCCCCATATCTTCAGCTGTTAATGCACTTTTCCGTTCCACTAAATATCGATGTAGCATGGTAATTGCAATGATGCTGTATTAAATCTTAACTTAACATATCAACGCTGTATCCTCAAGTAAACATCCCCTCTGCTCGGCCAATTGCTTACAGCTTATAGGAACACGATCCACGGCAGCTCAATCGCCAGCTTGAGGACGCCGCCTATCGTATCCACGAGTCCTTTGAGCACGCCGTACAGAAAGTACTGTTCTGTGGCTTGCATTCGTTCCTCTGCCCGTCGACTCATCACCAACGCCTTTTCCCTTACTTCCGCAAGCTCCTTCTGTTGACTAGCTAACAGGCTTTCGTTATGCTGTATCGTTCCTGTCATTACAGTTGCTTCCCACTGTAAACCTTCCAAGCGACGAATGGCTTACAATCTTGGGTGTCCGTCCTTTCGTCAGCCAACTAGTCAAAATATTCAGCCTGTAACTTCCTCGCTTATGTTGCTACTTGCGGGTCAATACTGCGAAGATAACAAAAAACAGCTCAATCATGGTGGTATCTGACCATATTCGAACTGTTCGTTGTAATCTAAAGAGGGATTTAGGTTTAAAGCATTGATATGCGTACAACCGAAACAGAAAAATCTTTATACGTGGGTTATATGTGTTATACGTTGAATGGTGGGTTCGTTCGGAACTGGGTAGCCATCCAAGCATTACAAATACAAGTACATTCCCTAATCAATATCTCCAACCTAATAATCCAATCCTAACCCATAAAAAGGAAAATTAATCGTTCCATTCAACTTCTTATCGTCAACAATTATTACATTATTCTTTCGTAATAGTATTGACTTATCATTCAACTCAAGAATGCAGTCTCCATCCATTTCATTAAGGAATTTTCCAATGAAGACCATTAGTTCATATGCCCAATACGTATGGAATACTATAATATCAATGTAACAACTAAACGGG
>NZ_BIML01000035.1 GCF_004001065.1 Paenibacillus xylaniclasticus | reverse complement strand
CTCCTGCAAAAGCACAAATCGTCAGTGCGCTTGCGGCCTCGACAATCCCAGCGGTTGGAGTGGACAATGCAGTTACGTTGACGGTAAAGGATGCGTTAGGAAACACGGATACGACGTTTAGCGGAGCGCATAATGTGACGATTTCCGGCTATGCTCAAGCAACGGATAACTCCTATGGCAGCGTTAATGGGACGGACCTAACGGCAGGCCCAAATACGATCAGCGTCAACTTTACAAGTGGTGTAGCCACCTTAAATTTGAGGTTGAACAAGGCGGCGGCGCAAACGATCGTTTTCAGCGTAGCGGATGTGACCGCACCAGATGCGAATACGATAAGTATCACGCCAACAGCGGGAATTGCAGCTTCGATGTCGTTGACGACGGACATTACAGGACCCGCCATCAATGGAGGAGTGTTCGCTCAGCAGCCCGTCATCGTGCTCCGTGATGTGTATGGAAATACGAGCACGGGCGACAGCAGTACGGAGGTAACCGTATCGAAGAAGGATACAGGCAATTGGACGCTGACCGGAACAGTGAAGGCAACCGCGAGAGCAGGTATCGTAACCTTTACCGACCTTGGCGCAACGAATACAGCCGGGGTGACGGGGGCGCAGCTTGCATTCGATGCGGGCAATCTAACACAGGTGACAAGCCAGAAGGTGACACTCCCCTGGCCTGGGGTAACAGCTCCGGTTGCAAAGTCTGAAGCAGGAGACGGCTCCGTGCGGTTGACTTGGAGTGAAGTTCCAGGGTCTGTTACTTATGCCGTTTACCAAGGGACGACTTCCGGGACGTATGGGGATGCGATTGTCACTGTAACCGGAACCCAATATGACATCGGTGGGTTAACGAATGGGACGACTTATTATTTTATTGTTAAAGCGATGAATCCATCTGAAGTCAGCGCAGCATCCAATGAGGTGAGTGCGACGCCGCGGGCTGTACCGGTACAATCGACACCTTCTATACCTGAGTATACGCCGGTTGCACCAGAGCCTACGGTGACGGTTGATATTTTTAATCGAAGCATTGTGAATGAAGCCGACTTAATACAGACGCTCACATCCAAAGCAGAAGAAGCCAAGGAAGAAGCCGCCGCAATTGATTTTGCTGACACGCAAGGCCATTGGGCAGAGCAGACAATTGATATTATGGTCCGATTGAAGCTCATCAATGGCTACCCAGATGGCACGTTTAGACCAAACAATTCGATCACTCGTGCGGAGTTCGCATCGATGCTGAATCGTGCGTTTCAAATCCAAGGCGGCAGCACGAGTAAGGTATTGAAGGACATTGACGGTTCTTGGGCTAAAGACGATATTGAGAATCTTGTAGCGGCAGGGGTCATCACCGGCTACCCGGACGATACGTTCAGACCGAATCAGACGGTTACACGTGAAGAGATGGTCGTCATGCTGTCGCGTATCGTGAACTTGAGCAACTTGGAGAAGGATACGGCGAAAGGTCATTTCCATGATTTGAGTCGTGCTTATGCAGCTAAGGAGATCGAAGCAGAAGCGCAGGCAGGGATCGTTAGCGGCAAAGGGGAAGGTAAATTCGAACCAAAGAGCAACGCTACACGTGCGGAAGCGCTGCAGATTATCTTGAATGTGCTGAAGCTGAAACCAGAGTTGAAGACATTATTAGAATCACTTGGCTAGCATCTGCGAAGGACGCCTGATGAGGGGCGTCCTTTATTTTGCTCTATAGAGGTTATGCTGGCTGCCGATAATTACGAACTGTAGGAATCGAAGCTTAGACTTAAGCAAGCGGTCCTATTATAAATTTGATAAATCGTTCACTTTAACGACCTCATAAAAGTGACCCGTGAATAGTCGGTTTGAAAGAAGTCTTTCTCGAAGTTAGTCATCTCAAAGCCGATATTACGATAGAAGGTTAGAGTGTCTTCATTTCCAACATGGCCTAGTGTATAAAGAATTACTTGATCTTCTCCCATCCCAAGTAATTTATCGCATATAGTATTAATTAAAGTCTTTCCTAATCCCTGTCTTTGATAATTTTTTGAAACGCAAACTCCGACTATTTCATATAGACCAACTTCATCGTTATAAATATAGCCAGCATGACCGACAATTTGTCCATTGTCAGTTAATGCCACAATGTAACAACTATGCTTAACATCTTGATTTAATAGAAAATCATCCCATCTATTAGGATATTGTTCTATAATGAATTTAGGGAATTGGAGGGGGTGATCAGCCATAATATACTCCACTTTATATTGGTCATCCTTCGTCAATAAGCGAATCAAACGATCATCTCCCCTAAAATAATAAAAGTATCTGGTCGTGAGACCAAATACTTTGCCCAGGCGTACGCCTAATAATAATATGTGCTCCCTCGTGGTACTCCACGTTACGCCAGTAACACATACCAATAAATCCTAGTTTCTTTATATCAAAGTTCTCTGAAAGTTACAACCTATGATTAGGAATTTAAGACAACCCGCAAGCCAATCTATTCTTGCCGCAATGCTGCACTTAAGAAAGATCGCAAACTAAATTATGAGAGGAGTGAACTCAGTGTCGATCAATGCAAAAGGAATTTCGATTAGTCGGGAAAATCTACCTGAACTATTGTTCATTGGCCTGCCAGTGAATGTGTCTTTTAAGCATGGGGATTTCAGCAAAATCGGACATGCCAAGGAAGCTTTCATGCGTAGGCGGAATGAGATTTCCAATGTTGTGGACCAAGATCATTTTTATGCACCTTAATATAATTGCGAGGTCATGTTTACCTATTTCTATTGCATGCAGGTTAGTAGTCTTGAGCAAATCCCTGAGGACGGACGAATAATTGTGGATGTTTACGCTCCTATCGAGTCCTGAATACAGCTATACGGTAACAGTTGATTCGACAGGCGGACACGGAATTTCGAATTTATGTACCCATAGCCCACGCACTTTGAATAAAGATGTGTGGGCTGTGGGTATTTTTTGTCTGTGGCGGAGGGCACGACTATTGTAATTTGGTTGAACCAAGAAGCCTTTGAATATCTAGCATTGGGGGTCTCCCATATTTACGAGAGTATTCTCGGCTGAACTGGGAAGGGCTCTCGTAACCGACACGGAATGCTGCATCAGAGGCGTGCAAGGATTCCGTCAGCATTAAACGTCGAGCCTCTTGCAATCGAACAGCCTTCTGATATTGCAACGGGCTCATTGTCGTTACGCGCTTAAAATGTTTATGAAATGCCGATGTGCTCATATTCACGGATTTGGCAAGCTGTTCGATTGAAAGTGATTGATCATATTGCTTCGTGATCAGTTGGATGGCTTGAGCAATTCGATACGCATGGCTGCCGATGATTGCGAACTGATGAATATGTTTACTTTGTTGGCCTTGAAGAACTCGATATAGAATTTCACGGGTGATGAGAGGTGCCAGCACAGGGATATCCTTTGGTGTGTCGAGTAATTGCAAGAGCCGTATGATGGCTTCAAGTAAATCTTGAGACGTTCGGGATACCGTTATCCCAGGAAACGTATGATCGGAAATAAACTCGGTACGATTCATGTCTTTTACAATATCCAGAATGGCGTCGGTATCAAAGCTTAGTTTTATGCCCAAATAGGGAGCCTCAGTCGAAGCCTCGGTGATTCTTCCGTTAATCGGCAGGTCAACAGAAGTAACCAGGTAAGTCGAAGGATCGTAACGATAGGTTTCGTTGGATAGAGTCGCTGTCTTTGCTCCTTGTGCAACGACGCAAATGGATGGCTTATATACAGATTCCAGTGGTTTTGTTAGCTCCGTGGCATGCATTAGCTGCAGATAAGGCACGAGCGTAGGATGTGTACCGCTCGAGGGAGCATGGCGGCGAATAAGAAGAGCCAATTGTTGCAAAGACCGCTGCAGTGTTTCTCCCAAGTCTCAAGGCTCCTTTCCCACATTGGAGTAGTTTGAGGTTAATCATAGCGGCAGGAAGAGAATTAGGCAAGGAATGAATAGGTATGTTGTAACGAGTTGATTCAAGTATGTACTACAATGAATTTACATGGTCGACAGATCATATACGGCCTAAGTGAGGAATAAGGAGAGGTTCAAATGAGCACGAGCGGCAAAGTAGCAATCGTCACGGGCGCATCACGTGGCATTGGAAGACAAGTGGCCATTCAATTGGCACAGACCGGCATTAAGGTGATCGTTAATTACGCCTCCAGTCGGGAGAAAGCAGACGAGCTCGTCAGAATCATTGAGGAGTTAGGCGGCGAAGCGTTAGCAGTTCAAGGCAACGTAAGCAAAGTGAGCGAGGTTGAGGCTTTATTTGAGGCGGCAATCGAGCAATTCGGGCACATAGACATTCTGGTTAATAATGCAGGCATTATGGAATGTGTGGCCATCACGGACGTAACGGAGGAGATGTTCGATCGTCAATTTGATGTTAATGTGAAGGGAACTTACTTTGCTTGCCAACAAGCGATGAAGCATATGCAACAGGGCGGAACGATTATTAACTTCTCGACATCAGTGTCGGGCGCGATGCTGCCGACCTATAGCGTCTATGCGGCTACAAAGGGTGCAGTAGAGCAGTTAACCCGCCAATTAGCAAAGGAATTCGGCACGAGGGATATCACGATTAATTGCATCGCGCCAGGGCAAGTATCGACCGAGTTATTCCTAGAAGGTAAATCGCAGGAGTTGATTGACTCCTACCGTCGAATGAATGCATTCGGACGAATTGGGGAACCGGAGGACATTGCGAATGTGATCGAATTGCTCGTCAGCGGCAAAGCCCATTGGATAACAGGGCAGACGATTCGTGTAAATGGCGGGTTCAATTGATGTGAAAAATTATCCACAAAAAGGAAAAAAAGTTAGTTTAAGTAGATGGACGTTTCCGTCCAGTGGTACACAGAGTGTTTGGGCTTTACGCTGCGTCGGAAGGCAGAAGATTTGGCTGTGGTGGAGCCAAAGGCGGGGCCGCTGTTGGTTTTGGTGCAGGCAGATAAAGATTCTCGCGGGCACTTTACTAAGGATGGACTTCTAGAGTTATCTGTTGGGTTCACCAGTCCCAGAATCCATCAACTACGTCAGTGTTTGATTGAACGAGGTGTAGAAGTCGAAGAAATGTGAGAAGACGATGGGTATTATTATTTTCACTTTTTTGATCCGAGTGAAAACAAACTACAAGCCCATTGGTAATTGAATGTGAAGTTGATAGGATGCAAGGCCGCTGTGAATGTTTTCAACGGCCTTTTTTGGACGCTTGATTGATTTCAGAAGTTAAAGGGCTTATTATCCATTGTATATTTGCATCCAGTTTGCCCCGTCATGAAGAGGCTCGAAGCCGAATTTGGCGTATAGTCCATGGGCATCTTCAGTTACGAGCAGGAAGCGTCGCAGGCCTTGCAGGTCGGGGTGATGGATGATCATCTCTAACATCTTTCTGCTGAGACCTCGGCAACGGTATTGTTCTACGATGAATACGTCGGTCAAATAGGCAAAGGTCGCCAAGTCTGAGACAACACGTGAGAATCCGACCAACTGTTCATTCTTTGCAGAATCGTACGCACCAACCACAACAGCTGAATTGGTCACAGCCCGTTGGAAGGCATCGAAAGTAAGCGACTTTGCCCAGTACATATGGTCATGCAGATAGCGGTAGGCATAGGGTAGGTCAAGCAAGCTCCGATCCAACGACAGCTTAATGCTGCCCATCTCATGCTGTTCTGAATTCAAACCAATCACCATCCTCCGGAATCTCCACTTTGAAGTTTCATTAATTTCTCCTCAATTACTTTCTATTACAATAGTATCAATATCCAAAGTACTCGATACATAACTTGATGAACGTATTCATATCGTTCTTCTTTCATGATGAAAGCTGCTGTTGTTGAATGGTTGTCCAGACGATTGACGGGACAATTCGTAGGGGCGTCAGAAGGAATTGAGGGTAAAGGGAGAATGAACAAGGTGACCAATGAAACCAGTCAGTAAACTCAATATGTTAGTCTCATTCAGATTGAACTGACTCAGTTGTTAGAGGACTTTGCTGTTTGGATAGGATTCAAGGATAGTAAATTTAAGAAAGTCTCTGAACTGACAATGCCAACGGTATCGAAGGCGATACGACAGTCCTTATTGACGAGCATTATTTCGATCTGTAAGCTCTACGAATACCCTGGTAGGAATACTGTTAACGTTTCGCTGCCCGTATTTCCAATCTTATGATGATGAATCCTGTACAGCTTGCGTCTTTGCCACAGGGGATGTACGAATGGGAATTTTGACAGTAAAGGATTAATGGCGAGGAATGTCGAATACATCAATCGAATATATTATCGGTTTATAGATAATATTCAAATATAGGTACTGATACCGGAGGTGAATGGAGACGAGCTTGATTAGTGGTAGTATCCTCGCTGTATTTTTTCTGTTAGAGATAGTCGCTTTGGTGGCCTTCGGATATTATGGTTACCATATCAAGTCAGGGGCAGCCATTAAATTTATATTGGCAATCGCTTTGCCGCTGACCGTTGCCATTCTATGGGGGATGTTTCTTTCCCCGAAGGCTGCAGTACCTGTTTTCTCATCTCCCGTACAAGCGGCATTAAAGCTTGTTGTGTTCGTTCTAGCCTCGGCATCTTTGTATGCAGCTGGGCAGAGAGGGCTCGGGCTTGTTTTGTTAGTCGTATCATTCTTTACTGTGGCAGCTGTCTTTATCTTAAAGTTGTATGAAGTAAAAGCGTGAAGTAGAGGCTGGCTGTATACGCGGAAATCTACAAAGGGAACACAAATGTCATACAGCCAAGGACTTTACCCAAACAACATGGCACAGGGGAGTTTAGGTGTACAACTTAAATCATAAGCTTGTATTAGAATAGATCCGAGTCGATATTCTTAGTGATATGAACCCGACAATAAGAGCTATCAATACAAGTAATAATCCCGTTACTGATTGTGGATAAGAGAGCAGGTCCCCAACTGTGACTCCGTTATTTTGTAGCAGCTTCACAATACTCGGCAATACGAAGGGCGTCAAGAATATCAAAAAGAATAAGATGTATCTGGATTTGTCATAACCAAACCGATATTGAACCGGGATGATCACACCAAAAACGATGGTTATAATAAAGAATGCTTGTCCAATGTCAGATAGGCTAAGCATGCTGATCTTAATGGGACTGAATAGAGCGGTAAGAGTATATATGATGTAGCATCCAACAAAAATGGCAATAATAAAAAGGTACTTCGATCTAACGATAGCATTTCTCATGTAAGGAGTTGCACAAAGATGCGCTGCCCCTCTGTACTTGTCTTCCATCATCGAAACCGTACTGAACAATAAGAAGATGATGTACAGAGAGCTAAGAAAGAAAGGCAGAAACCCTGCTTCAGAGAAAAACGTTATCTTCCTATGGATAAAGACGGGTAACGCAATTGCTGCAATCAGCATGACGAACCAATACCTTTTCGCGAGCAAGAAATCCTTCTTCACAAGATGCAAGATCATCTTGGTCACCTCCCGATGTAGCCCAACATAATATCTTCGATTGTCGGTCTTTCCATGAGTACATTTTTCATTTGTAGACGGACAGATGCCTTATCATCAGTTAATCCGGAAAAGCCATATTGTGTTTCATGCAAAGTTAAGAACATGTTTCTTGTCAGGTTATTCAGTTGCTTTGTGTCCCCTTTAACAAGTCCATGCCTATCCAACAGGACATCTTTCTCTTCATTGAACACAATTCGACCCTTATCAATTAATATCAAAGTGTCAGCAACCTTATCCAAGTCAGAAGTTATATGAGAAGATAAGAAAACGCTTTTCCCATCTTTCACGTAGTCAAGTAAAATGTCCATCAGCTCAAGTCTAACCTGGGGATCAAGCCCACTTGTTGGCTCATCCATAATTAATAGATCTGCATGATGGGAAATAGCCAATGCAATTGCAAACTTCATGCGCATACCTTTGGACAACGTTCCTATTTTTTGATTCAACTGCAACCCAAACCGTTCGATATGATGGTTGAACAGAGCGTTATCCCAATTGGAATAGGCTGGCGCGATAACGCTCTTCATTTCCAGCAATGTTAGCCCATCATAGAAATAACCTTCATCCAATACAATGCCGATCCGGTTTTTGAACTCCCGTTCGTTTCTTTGGATATCCTCTCCAAAAAACTTTATTTCTCCAGCATCTTTCGAAATTAATCCAAGTATCAGCTTGATTGTTGTTGTTTACCAGCGCCGTTAACGCCAATGAATCCATTAATACAGCCTTCGGTTAAAGAGAAGCTAACGTCATCCAATTGGAAATTTCCCAAGTGCTTTTTCAAACCGTTTACTTCCAATATCGGCTTCATTCTTCGTCCTCCTCAAAAAGCAGGTCCATCATAGCATAAAGCTCGCTTTTACTTATGCCAAGCAAGCGGGCAGATTCCCAAGCCTCAATTAATTTAACTTCAACCATGCGCCGTTTGGACTCTAGAAGCAGTTCGAAGTTTTCTTTCGCAACGAATGATCCTTTGCCCGCTTTGGTCGTAATAAATCCTTCCGATTCAAGCTCATCGTATACCCTTCGGGTTGTTAGCACACTAACATGTAAATCACTCGCCAATGCACGAATAGAAGGTAACATTTCTCCTTCCTTTAACTCGCCAAGAATGATGGCATCTTTTATTTGATTTTTGATTTGCTGATAGATTGGTGGATCGGACGTATTGGAAATAATAATTTTCATGTGACCTCCATGAAGCACAACTGTGTATTACATACATACACAGAATATACAGAAAGCACATTATTGTCAATCAATGGTGTTGTAATTTAACAATCAAATCCTGAAAAAAACAAACCCCTCGACAAAGGGAGCTAGGTCTGGTTCACAAATATGGTATACAAAAGCACGCAGCACCGTTTATTCTGGCGGAGATACTACACTGCCATTGCCCTTCGACATCGAAGTGGTAATAGTAGATAATAAAAAACTGCCGCCAAAGTCTCTTAAACTTTGGCGACAGTCTCCATAGCCGTTAGGTGTATATTTCTAATTCGTACCCTTTAAAAACGCAAGTGCTTCTTCATAAGTACTAAAATGACTTTCTGTGGAATGCTCTGCTTGTCTAGCTGTACGACTTAACTGAAGCTTCGATACTGCACCTGAAACTACAACGGCGGCTCTTTAAGAGCGGACCGATAGCATCAAGATCCAAGTCGATAACACGAATAGAGTGGTTTCTTTCAGTGTAATGCCCAAAGTAACGATGGAAGTCGCACAGTTGTTTGTGACGGAGTACACCCACAAGATGAAGTCGATTAACCCCACAGAGTATACATTAGAGGCAGATTGCACAAGTATGCAGGTTCTTACGCCTGATATGGCTGAGAATCTGGAAGAAGTGATGAGAATGTATAAAGCAACTGGATTTAAGAAGATTAATGCCAGTATCAAATCGAACAACACTTTAAAATTACAATTATCACGCCTTTCACGTAGAGCGGGTATTTCGGATATTTTTACAATTGTAGAAGTATAATATCGTATGGCGGTATTATCTAATAACCTCTAGCGTCGCCCAGTCGGGCGATTTTTTTGTTAGGGAGCGAATATCAGGGCCATTCCGCAAGGGGTGGCCTCTACTGCATTGTAAAGAGTGATTTTGTTTGTATACGGATATATTTTTTGCGGTCAAACTGTAGTTTATGCTTAAGTATATGTAGAAGGGGCTTGTTATTAGTTGTTTATAGGTAAAATAAGTTAATAATTGATTAAAAAGAACAATACAGTCCTATATATTTACCTTGCCCGCGAATAAAATCATCATAATTTGAATTCAACCTAATCATGTACTAGCATTAGTTATAATTAAGTACTATTCTAATACTATATGTATACTATGGATAACAATTAAATAAAGTTGTTCAGCAGCTAGATAGAGGGCGAGCTTATTGAGAACGAAATGGCTAATCATACTTGTATTCATCATGGGGTGTGTAGGATTCATTCCTATGCATGCATCGGCCGCCGCCTATCAAGAAAAAGTGAAAGATGGCTGGCTATTTTATCATGAGCAGTTGATTACAGGGGCTTCGGCGTCATCAGGTAATGTGCCGCTTGTACAATTGCCGGTACAGTTCGATGATCTGGATTTCCCTGCCAATACATACGGTACCTTTATCAAAAAAGTGAAGATCCCCGAAAATATGGTCAATCAACAATTAGGATTTAAACTGCCGCATGTTTATAGTGCGGTCGCCATTTTTATCGATGGGAAGAAGCTGAAGGAGATTGGAAAGGTTGGGACGAACGCCAGTGAGCATGAGACTGTTTTAAGGACGGTCATCGTTCCTTTTACTCCGACCTCGTCCACGGTTGAAATTGCCATTCAGGTATCGAGTTATGACCATATACGAGGTGGATTCTCAGCGGCTCCGGCCATTGGGGATTTGGAGACGATTGAGCGTAACTATCAATTGGGGCGGTATCTGACGATATGCGTCTTGACGATTATTTCTCTAGTAGGAATAGCGACGTTAATGATTGGTCTGATGAATCGCCACGAGAAATTGTTTTTAACGTTTGGTTTGTTTGCCATTGGCATCGCGATCCGCGGAGTAGTAACCGTGCCGTATTTGTACAACGATTTGCCCTTGTCTCTTTCATATGAATTGGCTACAAGAATCGAGTATATATCGACATCTGTTTCTTTTGCCCTGTATGCTCTCTTTATTTATTTCTTATATAATAAGTTGTTCTCGAAATGGATTATACATGCCAATCTGATCGTCTTTTTATCCATTGCTGTTCTTGCAACATTTACAGAGCCCAAATTGTTTCAGAAGCTGTTCTTCGGTGTGTTTCCTTTCGCGCTGTTATTCATTCTCTACAACATTTGGATTATGTTCAAGGCGCTAAAATTGAAGCTTGAATTGGCCAAGTCATTATTGCTCGGAATATTGTTCGTTATTATAGGGTATATTGGTGAGTATTTTAGTGCACTCGGTATAATCTATTCTCCGCCCATAGCGAATCCGATGATTATGATCAATGTATTGCTTGTATTATTCTCGCTATGTAGAAACTATGTACAACATGTGGACAAATTAAAGGTTCTCAACAGTAAGCTGGATGAGCTGGTGAAAGAGCGGACCTTGCAGTTGAATCAGGCAAATGAGGAACTGAAAAGGTTAGTGAATCTCGATTCGTTAACAGGTATTTACAACCGACATAAGTTTAATGAGACGATCTCAGAAAATTTCGTAACAGCTGCCCGACATAATGAATGCCTAAGCTTAATTATGCTAGATATTGATGAATATAAAAAATATAACGATTATTATGGTCATGTACACGGGGACGATCTGCTCATTCGTATTGCACAATTAGTTAAGCGGCTGCTTCCCGATGACGTGACATTTGCACGATATGGCGGGGAAGAGTTCGCGGTTATTTTACCGGGTTACAGCCTGCAAGCATCACAGCGAATAGCTGAAGAAATTCGTCGCACCGTTGAAGATGAGAGAATGGAGAACTTAGGTAGAGGTCATGGGATTGTGACGGTGAGTATAGGCTGCGCGGAACGAAAGGCCGATCAGATTCGTGACGAGAAGGAACTCGTGACGGTATCCGACGAGCGGCTATACGTGTCCAAAGCTCTCGGGCGTAATAGAGTAACGGCTGCATCTTCCTCCGTATCCGGGGAACAGTTAAAGTGAGGTTCTATTTAACAACCACTCCATTACGGAGTGGTTGTTGTCTATATACTGATGGAGTTTATCTACACATTCGATCTAATTGATAGAACTATGGTAACAAGATATAATTTTGTCGGAACGAGAAAACATGGTCTGGTTGGCAGTCCAGACGCATGAAGGCTCTATCCTCCCTGGAACCCAAGACATGATGCAAATCGAATAAGGGTGTTTCCTCTTATGCGCAAGAAGCTATTCGGTTGGAGTTAGAAAAGCGGAAGCGGGAGAGAAAGACTCTTACCAAACAACAGCTTGTAGCTAAGTTGGAGCGCAAACGGGAATTAAAAATCCTAAAAGCAAAAGAAAAGCACGGCGGTCGCTAACCCAGCCTACAAAGTTCAGAAAGAGCACCCCAACAGGGTGCTCTTTAAATTTACGTTATAAACCGTGCGGAGCAACGGAGGGTATCCAATGTCGGATGTTTCGCTGCAACGGATCGAATTGGTTTAAATTTTTAAAGCAGTAATAAAATTATTAATGTATAGAAGAATATGGATGACAACTGATACAATATTGAATTATTATATTCTTATAAAAATATTTTTATAATAATATTTTTATAAGAATATTTGAATAAGCAGTATGTATGAAGGATATGTTTACGAAGTTTCGATTGCAAGAGACAACATGGATGGGGGGAAACTACTTCGTCGAATGACTCCGGGATGAATGATAATTTGCAGGTTTTTATCAATCAGCATGACAATCGTGGAACTTGTGGATTAAATGTAAGCTAACTAATAGACCTGAATAGACATCGTCGTTGTATACACCACGTTAGAGGTCGAATTCTTGGTCACCTCACTTACATATCCAACTTCTAAGAGAAAAGGTGAACAACATGTTAAAAAAACGTCGTATTACGATTCGTTTTAGATTGATTGTTTATTCTCTCGCAATTCTTTTAGTACCTTGTGTGAGTTTAGGATACTCAGCTTACCAAAAGGCAGAGGAAGAAATTACAAAACAGATGTTTCAAACTGCCGGGAATGGAGCATCCGCAGTCAACGCGTCTATACAAGACGTTATTGAAAGCACAATATCTTCTTTGGATTACATTGAAGAGGAAACAAGAAATACACCGGATGAAAGTAGTAGATATTGGCTAACCAAACAATATACGGAGTTAAACCCGATGGTTGAAACCGGTTTCTACATCGACAGCTCCCTTAGAATGAATGCTTATCCTGCCACTGATGCTACTCGAAATGCGGACGTTACTAAGCGATCTTGGTACATTGATGCATTAGCATCCAAAGGTAGTACGATAATATCGGAGCCGACGCCCAAGGTTAACACAAAGGGCGAGAGTATCATGACTGCGGCGAAGATGTCCGTAGATGGCTCCTTTACTGTAGGCGCTATTATTAATATCGGCAGTTTATGGGAAGAGTTGTCCAGGGTGAAAATAGGGGAAAATGGGTATGTCTTTGTCCTCGATAAAAATCAAAAGTATTTATTGCACCCTACAATAAGTCCTGGAGAGGAGAATACAAGCTCTTACCTGCCGGAAGTCTACTCCAAAGAAAGTGGTCAAATCTCGTATGCAGTTGACGGGGTTGAAAAAAAGGCGCGTTTTATCACCAATCCAGAAACAGGCTGGAAGATTATTGCTGAGATAGATCCAATGGAAATTAAAGATTCAGCAAGCCAGATTCTATATACCGCCGTGTTCTTAATACTAGGGGTCGCTGTTGTAGGAGCAGTCGTCATTTACTACCTGCTGAAGTCGATATACACGCCTTTGAGAAGAGTGGTAAGCTCGGTCAGTAAAGTGGCAGAAGGTGATCTGCGAGATGAGATTGATGTCATTACCAATGACGAGCTGGGAGATATGACGCTGGCTGTAAATGCGATGACGAATAATTTACGTAATCTAGTACACAACCTGTCTGATGCCTCGCAAAATCTGGCATCCTCCTCAGAGGAAATATCGGCAACTACAGAAGAAGTAGCCAGCAGTAGTGCATCTCAAGCGAGCGCGACACACTCGATGCAGAAATTATTCGAGGAGTTTTCTGAAGCAATAGATGCGGTAGCTGCTGGAGCTGAAGAAGCGGTCTCGATCGCTGCCAATACAGTTAGCGTTGCTAAAGCGGGTGAGAAGCTCGTAGAAGAGACGATTGACGGTATGTCCGTTGTGAATGCTCAAGTATCTCGATTAGAAGAGGATTCTGCTCGAATTGGGGATATTATTGAAGTGATTAGCAATATTGCGGACCAGACGAATCTCCTTTCCCTCAATGCAGCAATTGAAGCGGCAAGAGCGGGGGATCAAGGCAAGGGCTTTGCGGTCGTGGCGTCTGAGGTTCGTAAGCTGGCTGAACGAAGCACTGAAGCAACAAGACAGATTACATCGATTATCAAGCAGATGCAGGATAACATGAGTCTCAGTGTGACATCCGTCTTGGCTGGAACTGAGAAGACTAAAAATATGGGAGTCGGCTTTACGCAAATTATTTCCCTCATTCAACAAACCGAATCCAAAGTATCCGAGATCGCCGCAGCATGCGAAGAACAGGCGGCCCAAACAACTGAAATTACGAAATCCATTTCAAGTATTTCTGAAGCATCATTGAGCTCTGCGTCCGCGGCACAAGAAACTGCAGCGACATCACAAGCCTTGGCTGTATTGGCAGAGGACTTGAATAATTCGATTTCCAGGTTCAAGACGAATTAAATTTGAGTGACTTCTTGCGACGTTGGAAGAGAGGAAATTAAATATTGTATTTATCGTATGCTTCTGACAAAATACAATTAACCGTTTGGTATGTGTTACTGGCGAGACGTGGAGTACCACGGTGGAGCACATACTTCATACAGCCGATCACCTGGGCAGAGGTAAGGGGATTTTTCTCCTTGCCTCTTTTTGTTTTCTGAACTTTAAGATGAGGGGGATGTTATCTATGAAAGCTAATCGATCGGCGGATATTGTCGTTGCTGCAGTAGGGAAGCCCAAATTCGTTCAGGGTGACTGGATCAAGCCAGGGGCTGTCATCCTAGATGCTGGATATAACCCTGGGAATATTGGAGATGTGGACTACGAGGCATGTCTCCCGTTTGCTTCGGCCATTACTCCTGTTCCTGCTGGAGTTGGTCCAGTGACAATTGCTACATTGTTGAAGCATACGGTTGATGCCGCTGAGAAGAGATAGGTAGTTGATGATGAGCAGGGGCTTGGCTTCCTGCTCAATTTTTATGCTGAGAGAAGTAAGAGTTGCAAATTAAACCATTTAATGCTAATTTAATTAGGCGAGACCTAATTTTATTAAGTATCGGCTAATAAACCGAAGGGGTGTTCGACTTGCTCGAATGGATGCTAAGAAAGGTGATGGCTGACAGGGGCATATGGTCAGGCGCTGCCTTGGTACGTCTTTTAAAAGAAAAAGCGAACTATAGCCTTTCCGCACCTTCCATAAGCGCTTTATTATCAGGAAATCCGAAGCAAATGAAAGCGGAAACTCTTGATGCACTATGCACAGCCTTAGAATGTACACCAAATGATTTATGGGTTCATACCCCTCATACCTCATCCGCACAAATAAAAGGGGGTTAACAATAATGGCTATAAAAAATATTTTACCGTTTGGCGACCCAATTCTCAGAAAGATTGCTAAACCAGTTGAAAACATTACTCCAAAACTAATAAAGCTTCTTGATGATATGGCTGAGACACTCTATGCTTCAGATGGCCGTGCAGGCTTAGCTGCACCTCAAGTCGGGATTCTGAGAAGAGTTATTGTTATGGATTGTGGAGAAGGGTTAATTGAGTTAATTAATCCTGAAATCATTTATCAAAGTGGTGAACAAATTGGACCAGAAGGATGTTTATCCTATCCCGGCTACGTAGGGATTGTGAAGAGATGTCAATCCGTAAAGGTAAAAAGTTTAACGCGATCGGGAGCAGAAACGATAATTCAAGGCGAAGGCCTACTTGCAAGATGCATGCAACACGAAATAGATCATTTGAATGGGATTCTTTATATAGACCATATAAAGGATGATCTGCTTTACCACGAAGGAACCAATAAGAAAGCGAACCTAATGGAAGTAATTAAATTAACAGCGGTAAAGTAGCGCAGATATAGGATTAGAATTGACTCTTAGAGAGAACGAAAGGGCTATCCTTCACAAGGATGGTTCTAGCGTCCCTTATTTTACTTATGGTCGATGCCTTTTTCCGTCTTTATTTTCTAACCCCTATTAAGCCTCTCCTATTACAAAGTATAATATCCCATATGCTCGCTATGAACTTTGATCATGTTCGGATTAGTATTGATATTCTTAAAAAATGGGAGACTTTCACTGTTACCGGAATGAAAGTCGAAAGGAATGGTCGTTCGAATGAAACGTGGTTTTGTCTTTTTGCTGGCACTTCTTTTATTGGTGGGAATTTTGCCGGTTCAGGGCTTTGCTGCAGGCTCTTAAGCCCCGAAAGAAGAAGGCAGCAGCAGGGAGAAGAGATTATTTTGCTGGAGGAGGAGCAGCTAGAGAGTAGTTAGGTGAATGAATATAATCCCGAACCAAAATCATCGTTCAGTGCGAACGATGGTTTTTTATTTTATAATGCTAATTTTTTTCTTCGTGGTTGTGAAAGGTGCCCTTTACGACACTGTATAGAATACAGCTGCAGTCGCTGCAACGCGATGAAGCTGGTCATAGCAAGCGATAATGGCACATGAGGTAACTGCTAGGGACAAGCAGTTACCCATGAGTCCCTGCCTCATATCGAATGCCAAACTATTATTCATTGGAGGTTTTAGATATGGCTTCTTTTTCTTTAGGCACAGATGGAGCAAACCTTATTAAATCACATGAGGGGTTTTCCTTAAAATTTTATGGAGATCTCAAAGGGTATCCAACAGTTGGATGGGGACATTTGATAACAAAAACTAAAGTATATACAGCAAACAAAACAGGTAACCCTAATGATTCTCTTCTATCCCAGAAGGAAGCTGATGCTCTGTCTAAAGCTTTAAGTCTAGGCTACACTTCACCAATTTTCGCAGGAGAAGGCGGATAAACTTTTTGCTGAAGATACAGCTAAGGCTGTAGAGGCAGTAAATAAGTTAAAACTTCCTGCAGGCTGTACATTTTCACAAGCTCAGTTTGATGCATTGGTTTCGCTCACTTTTAATGCAGGTCCTGGGGTGCTAGAAACTAGTGACGTAAAAAATATGCTTGCCTGCTCGCTTATATTTAATCCTAGTGGCGCACTTACAAGCTTTGAAATTGATTTTTGTTCAAAATTGGTCAGCAGTGCATTTTCATACGATAAAGATCTACAAAGACGAAGGGACGAAGAGGCAACTTTATTTTGTAAAGGACAGCGTTACACCCATAAATATCCGGTATATACACTGTAGTTAATCTTGTTGCGATACAATCAAGAAAGGTCAGCCGAAGAGGCTGATCTTTCTTGATTTAAAGGTACTTCTCAGAAGTGCATATTGGATATCTAATCAGAAATTTTTTTAAGTTCAAAAATCGTTGCTTCTGATGACAAGATTAGCCTTTCGTTATTCACAACTAAAAAGCTTACACTGACGAGTATGTTCTTGCCTGAAGGTGTATCTACATCTATTGCTTTTACTTCATCATTTAACTTTAAGTCCGGGACATCCATTTTATAGTATCTATAAAAAGAGTCGGAGTTATAACACGTTGCTGTAATCTGATATACGGGGTTCTTTAGCTGATATCCATAAATGGTAGAAAAAAAGTCTTCTTGAATTACGATCTCCTCTCCGATAATTTTCTGTCCTACTGGATATTCAGACGCATCATTATACGAATTTGCAAATCCTAATAGCTTCTCAATTACCCAAGTTCCATAGATAAATTTTTTAGTTTCACTATCTAAACTCATATCTTCAGTAAGACAATATTCGGATCTGTTTGTTGGAATGATAGACTCATCTATTGCAGGTTCAGGCTCACTAGAGTCTAGTGTCCTCTCATCATTCACACAAGCCGGGGTTAGCATCAGCGCTATTATGCTGCCAATCAACAATAATCTTCTCATATATCCCATCCCCACTATGAAGATATGTTCTCGCCTGTTTACTCGTATGTTAGACGTTAATTCCAACGAATTTGTTGCTTTAATTTTCCAGAGTCCTAAGAAGGGATGGAGTAAAGGTTTATGAGCGAACACGAAAAACAGCAGACGGTCAATGTGCCGCCGCTGTTCTCAACTGCTATTCCATGTGCTGACAGAAATCAGTGAAGCTTGGAATCGACTGTAGATCGTAATCGTGGACTGCCCGAACGATTTTCTCAATGATCGTTTGCTCGAAGTCCTTCGATACTGTAGAGGGTAAATTTCTAGCGACTTTACGGATAAGGGGGAGAAACGATTCAATAATACGCTGCATGGCTTGACGGTCACCGAGCTGAGCTTGCTGTATGCAGTGAAAGAGCTCTTCGTTCTTCATTTATCACCACCCTCTGTCAATGCATATATGAGCTCTTGAATTGTGCTAGTTAACGTATCTATTTTCTTCTCGAAACGAATGAGTAAATATCCTGCGACCACAATCGGAAAGCCCATGTTACCAATTGCAGTCGTTATCATAGCTAGCGTGGCTTGGTCCATGCCGAATTATCCTCCTTCTCTTAGACGGATGCTGTTCGGTGCCGCCTAGGTCGGAAACACCTTACGCATGCTTCGAAGCGCACTTCTTCTCGTCTTAGAAACTGCCTGCTGCGTTACGTGCAAGAGACGGGCGATTTCAACATCTCTCGATAATGCTGAATAGGTGAGTGTAATGACCACCTTCTGTCGGTTCGTTAACCTCGCAAATGCTTCGTACAGCCATTCGTTATTCAGCTGCTGCTGAAAGACTTCCGGGTCTACCGTTACTTGCGGCAGATCATCCCCCTGATAAATAGCTCCAAGCATCTCCCCGATCACGGTCTCATCCTCTTCTGATATTTGCCGATCGAAGATGACTTGCTCTCGTTCTTCGGTCCGCTTCATTCGTCGCACAAAATCAATCCGCCCCTTTCGGATGAGTGTTGACAAGTACTTCGTGAATCGAACAGCGAAATTAAATATTTTGAACGCTTTATTCAACCGCTCCAATCGTTCTGGGGTCGGCTTCTCCATATACCTCTTCACCAGCTCCATATGGACAGGATTAGAGACAAAGGTACGAATTAATGGATGCTCCATGGCTTGAGCAAAGTCTCTTGGCAGTAAAGCTGCTTGCGGTGATTGATGTTCTTTATGGTTCATGATGATGGGTATCCTTTCGTAAATTTATAAGTCCTTTATTCTATACAGTGTGGGATAAGCGCGAAAAAACAACCTAGAGTGAGAACAAATGTTCGCATAAATTATAGCACTTTCCAGAATTTTGTGGAAGACGGAGTGAGAGTGTGAACAGAGCAATAAGCATTGCCTGGAAGTATCAAGATTCCTCATTAAATCATACCTATATACAGAGGCTTTAAATGCTCCGAGCCCTTTCGCAGAAAGGGTTCTTTTTATTGCTGTTTTTGGGTGAATAAAGCGATTGACAATGACTGCAAAAGGCTTATGATGTTTGTATATTCAAATAATCAGATATACAAAAAAATAAAGAGAGATGAGCCAAATTGAAGTTGGGGAGATTTAGTAACTATTCGCAAGTAAAATTCCGTAAAGATTTGATTTCGGGGCTTATTGTAGGCGTTATTGCGATTCCGCTCGGCATGGCGTTTGCAATAGCGTCAGGCGTAAAACCGGAGTATGGCATTTATACAACCATTATTGCCGGCATTTTAGTTTCAATTTTTGGCGGTTCCAAATTTCAAATTGCGGGGCCTACGGGCGCCTTCATTCCAATATTGTTAGGCATTGTGATTAGCTACGGATACGAAAACCTGCTGCTTGCAGGCCTGTTAGCTGGAATACTGTTGTTGTTAATGGGTTTATTTAAGCTGGGGGAATTAATCAGATATATTCCGAGACCGGTTACCATCGGTTTCACGGCAGGAATAGCG
The DNA here is from genome assembly GCF_004001065.1 of Paenibacillus xylaniclasticus. Classification (GTDB taxonomy): domain Bacteria; phylum Bacillota; class Bacilli; order Paenibacillales; family Paenibacillaceae; genus Paenibacillus_T; species Paenibacillus_T xylaniclasticus. The sequence goes on along the minus strand of NZ_BIML01000035.1, from coordinate 20,329 downwards.
GTTACGATTTTCTCTGGTCAGATCAGTAACTTCTTAGGGCTTACAGGCATCAAAAACCACGAATATTTCATTGATAAGATGAAAGAAATTTATCTGCATTTGAATACGATCAACATCTATAGTGTTATTGTAGCTGCAATTGGCTTAGCTCTAATTATTATTACGAATAAGTATGTACCTAAGGTGCCAGGAGCATTAGTCGGATTGATCGGATCGAGTGTAGCGGCCACGCTATTTTTCCCTGATCAGTTAGCGACGATAGGTTCTGCGTATGGGGACATTCCGAATACTTTACCGAGTCTGCAATTGCCGAAGATAACATGGGATCGGATCGAAAGGCTGATGGGTCCGGCTTTCGTTATTGCTATGCTAGGAGGAATCGAGTCATTATTATCTGCTGTAGTGGCCGATGAAATGACAGGAACCAAGCATAATAGTAATCGTGAATTAATCGGTCAAGGCATTGCGAATATTGTAACGCCTTTATTCGGCGGGATTCCTGCTACGGGCGCTATAGCTCGAACGGCAACCAATGTGAAGAACGGCGCAGCATCTCCTGTATCCGGTATTATTCAAGGGCTGGTCGTGCTAGTGGTGCTTTTATTATTCGCGCCTTTTGCATCTAATATTCCGCTAGCCAGCATGGCACCTATTCTTATGGTCGTCGCGTGGAATATGAGTGAGATGAAAAAGTTTGGTCAAATTTTAAAAACACGAACATGGGATTCCATTATTGTCGTCATCATTTTTTTGTTAACCGTCTTTGTTGATCTAACGACTGCTGTCGGTGCAGGTATATTACTTTCGATGATCATCTTTGTGAAAAAGATGAGTGACCTGCATGTCGTTGCAAAGGTGCTTCCAGATCCGACAGATAAGCATCATAAGGTCAAGCCTCATATCTTGAGCAAAGAGCATGATTGTCCGCAAATAAATATTTGTACGATCGAAGGTCCGTTATTTTTTGGGTCAGCGCAGGGTTTCGAGCAAACATTGCGTGGGGTTGTTCATCCGGATGCCCGAATATTAATATTACGTCTAGGCAAGGTGCCTTATATGGATACTACAGGTGCGGCCAATCTCTCACATATCGTGCACACCATGAAGGCGCATGAAGGAACGATTCTTGTATCAGGTTTACAAGCTCAACCGAAATATGTCTTACGAAAAACAGGATTATATGATGAAATTGGAGAAAATAATTTTTATGATCATACGGGTGATGCTATAAATTATGCTCTTCGTCATATAAACTTAAATCAATGTGCAGGCTGCAAGCATTTTGCATTTCGAGAATGCAGCCAGTTGTCCCGTACAGAAAGATGAATACTAGCAGTAAAAGGAGAAGCTGATGAATTTAGAATTACAACAGTTTAAAGCGGACTTCTTCAAGGCGCTTTCTCATCCTCTACGAATAAGAATATTGGAGCTGCTTGCTGAGGGAGAGAAGAATGTGAACGAGCTTCAAACCTTAATAGGCTCTGAAGGCTCCGCAGTATCGCAGCAGCTGAGTATTTTGCGAAATAAAAATATCGTGTACGGTCAGAAGGACGGAAATCGCGTGCTGTATTCGCTGCGAGATCCGATGATCAATGATTTGCTGAATATCGCGCGTCAAATTTTCAATAATCATTTGATTGAAACGATTTCAATGCTGGATAAATTTTCTGAAGATGATGAGGATTCGGCGGAAAAGCAACAGGTTTAACTACGCTAGTATAGCAGATGTAACCTGGCCAGAGAAGAAGCTGAAGCCTGCTGAAGAGCAGGCTTTCTTGTATTGGAATCAATCTTCATACATACGCTGATAGTCATGTAGCAGGGCTTCGTAAATAATGGAATCCTTCGTCTGATAGTACTGTAGCAGGTTATGGAGCAGCAGCTGATGCTTCATGTTGTACTGTTCCCGGTATAGCGTTAGCCATGAATAATCCTTGTTATGAAAAAGAGGCCCCCTTTGGGAGATATAATTAGCCCAATGAAGTGTCCCTGTGGATGACCTATCCTCTGGATTTAATTGGTTGAACTGAATAAGATCGATAGTAATCGACGTTCCGATCTCCAGTGTATAGCCCTCGTTCATATTGATCACTTGAATAGGAAGGTTTAATTCCTTCATCGTTCTATTTAATAAGTAGACCGAGTTATAAATGTTATTAAGCCCTTTATTGGGCCATAGATCATCGGCTAAGCGCCACTTGTTCATGACACTTCCGGAATGCACAAGCAAATAGGCGAATAGTTCCTCCACCTTACGAGTGGGCCATTTTACAATTTGCTCCGCTGAAGTTACCACCGTAAGGCTGCCAAAGCACTCGATCCTATGCTCCTTATTGTGGGGAGGGGAGGCGATGAAGTGCTTCAGCATCGCGTCTTTTTTCATAATTTTCGGTGTGATGATAGCAATGCTCTCAGGGGTAATCGGTTTTAATAAATATTCACTTGCATCAAGCTTTAAGGCTTCTAATGCGTACTGCTCGTAAGCTGTTGTAAAGATCAGCTGATAATAATCGCTCTTCAACCGTGTAGCTAACTCAATCCCGTTCATTTTTGGCATTTCAATGTCTAGGAATATAACGTCAGGAGCAAGCTTCGGAATTTCCTGTAAAGCCTTTTCCGGATTGTGAAATGCCCCGATTACTTCATACTGCTCGTTGTGATTTAAGAAATAGACGAGCAAATCAAGTAAATTGTGCTCGTCCTCTACGACCACTGCTTTTAACATATAGGGTTCTCCTCATTTTAGCGTTGTATCGGTATTCGGATCGTAACAACGGTACCTAGGTCAGGAGTAGATTGTAGATCCAAATGGCTGTTGGGAATATATCTTAACCGCTGGACAACGTTTATGATCCCAATGCCCTGACGCTCGTTCGCCCCTCGCAATAGATTATCGATTGTTTGGCGTGTCATCCCCACCCCGTCATCCTGAACGGTTATAGCCAGCTCGCTAAGCTGTCGCTTAATGGTTACATGTACGGTCCCAGGGCCATCTTTGTTAAACAGACCATGTCGAATGGCATTCTCAACGAAAGGCTGAATGGATAAAGGAGGGATCTTCACTTCCTTTACCTGCTGCTCCACCTCTAGCTGATAGTGAATCTTTTGCGGGAAACGAGCCTTCTCGATTTCGACATAAGCGTCGATTAGCGTTAATTCTTTTTTCAATGCAATCCATTCGTTCTGCATGTTGTTCTCGAAAATGATGCGTAAATAAGTGCTGAATTTGCTTAACAGATGTGCAGCCTTCAAATTGTCTGTATAGCACAGCGCCATGATGTTACTTATCGCATTATAGAGAAAATGAGGTTTGATTTGAGCATTGAAGAAGGAAATTTTGGATTGAACCGCTTCTCTTTTCGACTTCTCAAGCTCCCTTACGAGCTCACCTTGATCCCAAGCCAAATACAAACAAATCGAAATTGTAAAGTTAATTAACCATAAGCTTGTATGGAGGTCAGTTCCCCATATGTGATAGTAAATGCGCAGCAATAAATAGACTAGAAGGTAGAACAGCGTGATGATGAATAAGAGAGGCTTTAAATCAAACCGCCTGATTCTCATAAAATAAACAGCCGCTTTAATCTTGTGCGTTAATAGCATACCGATTAAGTAAGTCCAGATTATCAATTCGATAGATTGATTTGTTTCTAGTGGTTGAATACAAATAATGACCATCGCGAATGCAATTAAGCCGACGATGAGATACCTTTTCACTGTTGATACCACATGCTTGTTAATAAAGGCTACAAAGAAATACAACGGAATAACGGAAAGCAGACCAAGCACCGTCTTCAGCTTCAATAATAGGCTGGCCGATAAGGGCAGCAGCATCGCGCCAATCCCATTGTTCGATAGAAATAAACTGCCGCTCACTAACAGAAAGAAAACCCCAATATACAGACGCACAATTTGATATCTTCTTGCAAAATAAAAAATAATTGAATACGCGCCCAGTATAGATAAGAAAATGAGAACCAGGAGCATTATCACAAGTTTTCTCACATTGTAGGCTTGCATTGCGTCTGTCTGACCGAATAACGGCGTTTGAAGAAAAGCGATCCGTTCTGCGGAAGGCATAATCACGAGTTTTACTTCAACGCTTTGGCTATCCACATAGAAATTGATGAGCTTGTTAGGTGTGTTCATGGCGTTCGTTATGATGAACTGTCCATTGACCCAAAGCTCGTATGCCTGATGTATCCCCTCTAAATTTAAACTATATATTTGCTCTGATTTAGGCACATGCAGCTGGAGTATGAAAGTCGTCACCTCGTTGGTGTGAAGCACAGAAGGAACAGAATCCAGTGTCTTTACAGGTGTATTTTCTCCAATCGCGTAGTATCTCCATCCATGCTGTAACTGAATAATAGCGTCTTCATCAAGGGGTAAATGCAGCACGCCATTGTGCAGCTCCACTCGGGTGAACTGATTTTGATGTAAATAAGAGAATATCATGATCAGCAATATAGGAAGTATAATGCTGCTTATAATAAAAATTTTGTTGCGAATGATGAAAGCACCTTCTAATTTGAGAAATTTGTGAGATTCATAATTTAAGATATAACCTTGTATCGAACTTTCATATTATATCGAAAGAATGGTGCGGTTACTACGTCAAAGCTACGTCAGCGAAAGATGAGTATACGTAGTCTGCAAAAGTAAGAAGAAGGAGTATCGTTTTATGCGGTTTTTGGTGCGATATCAATTGAGACTTGTTATGCGTCTGACTATGGGGATGCTACTTCCCATTTTGCTGTTATCCTCGGGGTATATTGCCGTTCAGGTTGATAGTTCGAAGCAAACAGCGGTTTCTGTGATCGCATCCTATGGGATGCAAATAGCGGAATCATATTCCAAGAAGCTCGATATAGACCAAATGGAGCGGTTTCTGCAGGACCCGACGCAGTCTGACCTGTACTGGTCTATACGTGCAGAACTGAATGAACTTCGTGAGCAAATCGGCGCTGCATACGTTTATACTGTAGCATTGGATGAACACCATAAAGCAACCATTATGATTGATGGACTGCCTCCAGAGTCAGAGCAAGCTTCTGATATTGGGGAGGCAACCGAGATCGAGCCCGAGCAAGCATTGCTGCTAACAAGCGGGCAAGCCGCAGCTTCCGGTAAGCTGAGGATGGGAAGTATGGCAAATCGATCTCTGCATTTGCGCCAATTAAGAAGTCAGACGGCACGGTAATTGGCGTGCTTGGAATTGATATCAATGCAGCGGCTGTTAAGAGTATGGCATCAGAAAGCTTGAAGAAAAGTACACCATACTTTATTGGCATGGGCGTTCTCACTTTAATCGCCATATTTATAGTTGGCTATTTGTTATTTAGAGCTTTACGCCCATTACGATGGATTACGCAAAGTGTGGAGCTTATTGCGGATTCGAAGTTCGCAGAGGCGAATCACATTATGAAGCAGCATCAAATTCGTTCCCGTGATGAGATCGGTACAATGTATCAGTATGTTGCGAATATGTCGGAACGGCTCAATGGACTTATCCGAAATATTGTAACGAATATTGGAGTGGCATCAACGGTCATTGCCGACGATGCAAGGCTGCTCTCGCATGACGCCGCTCGTCTTGTGCAGCAAAATGCAGAGGTTCGGGAGGCGGCACGCCAAGTAGAAACGGGCACGGAAAGTCAACGTGCGGTTTCACGAGAAAGTGCGCGAGCCATGGAAGGGGTTAACGTAACCCTTCAGAAGATATCGGAATCATCCCGATTGGCCAATGATGCTTCTGCTCAGGCGCTCGTCAGTGCCGAGCATGGCAGCGAAATGACGAACGGGTTAGGCGCCCAGATACAGCTGATTGCAGGTGCGACAAGCGATACTGCAGAGCGTGTGGCGGTGCTTCAGGCGAATGCGGACCAAATCCATGCCGCAATTCAGACGATTACGGGGATTGCGGCTCAAACGCAAATATTAGCTCTAAATGCGTCTATTGAAGCCGCACGTGCTGGCGAGCACGGCAGAGGCTTTGCAGTAGTATCCAGCGAGATACACAAGCTTGCGGATCATGCTGGTCAAGCAGTTGGCTCGATCGGTGAGATGCTCAAGCAGATTGAGAACGAGTCGATCGAAATTGCTCATGCGATGCAGAGAAGCACGATAGAGGTAGATAAAGGGCAGCAGCTATCGAGTCAACTTCAGAACGCTCTGGCAGACGTTGTCTCTATGTTCCGAATTGTTAGCGATCAGATCCAGGAAATAACCGCTGGAACCGGACAGCTCTCTGCAAGTGCGGAGCAGGTAGGCGCATCGATCTCAGAGATTGCTCATATCGCTCAACAATCAGCCGATCGAATGAAATTGATCGGGGAGCAGACGGATAGCCAGCATGAACGGGTTCAACGTGTATCGCAGGCAGCCGAGCACTTAAATAATATGACGAGTAAGCTTCAGGGAACTGTGAAGGAAGTAACAGTATAAAACCGGGATCAAACCGACCGTCCTTGCGACAACATCATGGGAATAGCATCAGGAGGAAGCTTGTGAAGGTAGATCTTAATAATCCATATTTCATCGATAAGTTTTTGGTTTCAAATGAGTTCGTTTCAAGGAAGAAGCAGTTTTGGAGCTGGTTCATCTTAGTTTCATGCGGTATGTTGTACATCTTATCTATGGTTATACAGGCTGCTTATGCTGGTAAAATGAGTGTGAACGGAATTATTGCTCAGTTACAAGTATTATTTTCTGTATCGATGATCTTGGGCACAGCTAAGCCATCTTATAAGATCGCATTCAGCTTGAATTTCATTAACGCAGGTATTGTTAGCGTTAATTTTATCCGGACCAATGATATATCCATTCTTCCAGGCACTATTGTCCCGATAATTACTATCATGATTCTGGCTATTATTAGAATGTTCAACAAAGGTGTGAATGCCAAAATTGTGAAAATTGTTCATCAGCACGAAGAACTCTCTATGCTATACGAAGAAATTGCAGCAGCCGAAGAAGAGCTCGCTGAGCAAAACAGACAGCTGAACGATTATAATCGTACTTTACAGAAGAACGAAGAAAGGCTGAATTTCTTAGCCTATTTTGATTCTTTAACCGAGTTGCCGAATCGTAAAATGATATTGGATCGGCTTGAACTGCTTATTCGTATTTCAAAAACGGATCCAATGAAATTCTTTTTAATTTTTATTGATTTGGACAACTTCAAAAAAATAAATGACTCGTTAGGTCATCACGCAGGAGATATTCTGCTTAGAACCGTGGTGAAGCGTCTCCAATCGGTTATCCACCCTGAAGATCTGCTTGGGCGGCTTGGCGGAGATGAGTTTGCGCTCATTATTCAACGGCAGTTGAAAGAAGAGGAGCTGCTGTTCTATCTGGAGGGCATCCGGGAAACGTTACAGAATGCTTTTATAATCGAGGATTCTAAGTTCGTCATTAGTGCAAGCTTTGGCGTTTCCATGTTCCCGCAAGATGGCGATAATGCAACGGATCTTATGAAATCGGCTGATACGGCAATGTATAAAGCGAAAGAAATTGGTCGAAACGGCATTCAATTTTTCAGTGTCGAGATGAAGAATGAAATCTTAAAGAGAATAGAATTTGAGAACATTCTTAGAGATGCAGTCGAGCAAGAAGAGTTTCATCTTGTCTACCAGCCACAATATAAGCCTCATCCCAAGCAACTGCGGGGGATCGAAGTATTGACTCGCTGGCATTCAGCAAAATTAGGGATAGTTAGCCCCGAACAATTTATCCCGGTAGCGGAGGAAACGGGATTAATTGTTCCATTAGGAGAATGGATTATTCGTACCGCATGTCAGCAATCGAAATACCTTAAGGATACATGTCAAACCCCTGTCGTTATGTCGATCAATATATCTGCTGTACAGATCATGGAGCCCTCATTTGTAGATATGGTCAAGAGGGCCGTAGCTGAGACGGAATGTGATCCAGCATGTATTGAATTTGAAATTACGGAATCCGTATTTATTTCGTCCATGGATTATGTCATTAGCGTTCTTGCTGAGCTTAAACGATTGGGCATTCGTATTGCGTTAGATGATTTTGGAACGGGATATTCATCGCTAAGTTATCTGCAGCGACTGCCTATTGATACATTGAAAATCGACAGATCCTTTATTAATGGCATCGATCAGCAGCACACCAAAAAGCCAATTGTCGGATCTATAATCTCGCTTGTGCACCAGATGGATATTTCGGTCGTCGCAGAAGGTGTAGAAAACGAGAATCAGCTGCATTACCTTAAAGATCAAAATTGTGATTATATTCAAGGGTTCTATTGGGGAAAACCATTAACAGGGAACGACGTGAAAGCTTTAATGGTTGATATAACGTCATAGTTAGAATAACAGTGGCCATTCTGTTGATGCGAATTTGTAGCAGAAACCGGAGAAAAAACCTAGCTTGACCGAGTCGCGGGCCGCTTTAACAGAGGAGGTTAACGCCTCGGTTCAAGAAGTAAGCTCGATGTCAGAAGAGCTTATAGGTATTCTTCGAAAGCTATAACATCATTTCAGGATTGAAAGGCAGAGGCAGACTTGGGCATCAAGTGGTTAAAGCTATCTCTGCCTTAATGCTTTATTATCTTTTGACGGGAATTATACATTGTACCTCAAAGCCTTGTCCTGCCCGCGAATGAATATGAATATCCCCTTGCAGCATTTGCAATTTATTTCTCATAGCATTAAGTCCAAAGCCTAAGGCGACATCGTCGCTTCCGTTGCCGTTATCCGCCACTTGAAGCTTGATGGCCGACTCTAAGAAGGCCAAGGTTACATGGATTTCGCTTGCATCCCCGTGCTTGACTGCATTGGTTAGCAGCTCCTGTAAGCAGCGCACCAAAGTTAATTTGACATGAGGAACGGTTTCGATCTCGTTACCTGAATAGGTTGTGTGTACATGTACGCCGGTGTTAGTCGAGAAATCGTTCACAACCTTATTAAAGTGGGCAATAAGCGTTTCTTCTGCATCGAATGCAATCTGATGAATATGCTTTCGGACCTCATTAATACTATTACGGCCCATTTCAAGCAGAGAAGACAACCAGTTCTTCGCCTCTGCCACATCGGTTTCCATTAGGCTTTTGACAGAGTCCATACCTATAACTAGCGATACGATCGTATGGCCAATGGTATCATGTAATTCAACGGCTAATCGATTTCGTTCTTCGACAAGGGTCAGCTTCTCGACTTGCTGGGCATATTGCTCGAGCGCTTTGTTCTGCTTTTTCATATACATCAGATATGCCTCTTGCTCGGCCTTTTGTTGGATAGATTCCATCATCTCCTGAATATTTACCGCCATATCATTAATTTGCTTGCTCAGAATCCCTAGCTCATCCTGATGCTTGTCATTTAGCTTAATATTCAGGTTCCCATTACTGATCTGCTTGATTGCATCAAAAATGCTCCGCATAGGAGCAAGCACCCGCCGCTGAATCCAGTATTGAGCGATTATAATAAGCGACAATAATACGGCGAGAGAGGGTATGAGTAGAAGGAGCAAATCCTTTTGGGCGTTGTTGATAAGTGCGGCATCCATATCCAGGACGAACATGGCAATAACTTCGTTGTTCAAATCGATCACGGGTATCAATACACTAATCCATGTGCCGAACTGGTCGGAATACACTTCTGAATTTCTAATCTGCTTGGATTGCTTAATCTCTTTATATAATTTAACGAAATGCGGATTTTGTACGACTAGATCACCGGGCTTGACTCCTCCCTCAATCAGCTTTCGAGGCAGAGCCAATGCCATCGATTCATCTTTCTCATTGACGTCAATATGTACGATGACAGCTTGGGCAATATTCTCATTGATTTCTTCCAATTCTTCTAGCTGTCGAATTAATTTCTTCTGCAAAGGTCCTTCCAAGTCGTGATCGTGAATGACAGCTTGAATATCCTCTAGTGCAAGCTCATGAAAAGACTGGGTTGCAACTCCTCTCGCCTGCCTCTTGATATTATCCTCCAGTACTTGTCCCTGAATATAATAACTGACCAGTGTAAGGATGATTCCGATAATTAATATATTTATACAGGAAAGCAGCAGATTTTTATTGAAAAAGGATATTCTTTTAAACATATGACTCACGACAGTCACCACTTTCGAGCAGGTCTGATACCGATTATAAATAAATATTCGACTCTATTCTATAAAATATTCCATAATCCTTTATCATATATTAGAACAGATGGATTAGGAAGAATAATTCCTCAGACTAACAAATAGAGGACATCCGATTGAGCGTCCTGCTGTACTTATCCTTATATACTTTGATATTTATTCACAGCCTGCATACGATTTTTTACATTCAGCTTGGAATAGACGACGGAGACGTAGTTTTTAACTGTTCCTTCCGAATAATGCATATGGGCTGCAATTTCTTTATAGGTGAGGCCCTTCGATAAGCATTGCAAAATCTCAAGCTCTTTCTCGTTCAGGCTATCAAGCCATTCATGCTGTGAATGCGGTTCAGCTTCAGCTTGTTTTACCGGTCCTTCCGCTTCTTCTTCATTGCTCATGGTATCACGATATTCGATCATTTGTTTAGCTATATCGGCAGGGATTAAGGTACCCCCGTTAGCGATCATTCGTATTGTATCGGCCAAATGCTTAGGAGGAATACTTTTCTGCAAATACCCTTCAGCTCCATAAGAGATGGCTTTGGCCGCCCAAGAAACATTTTGAAAAGTGGTCAATACGATAATCTTGATATGGGGCCAGCTCTCCTTGATTCGTCTGGTCGCTTCTATTCCGTCCATAACCGGCATATGAAGGTCCATCAGGATGAGGTCCGGCTGGTCTTGTTCACAGAATTGAAGAGCCGCTTGGCCATCTTGTAGAACGCCAATGACTTCAATGCTTTCCTCAAGCTCCAGAAGGATTGCAAAGCTTTCAGCAATCAATGTCTGATCATCGACGATTAAGACTCGAATCGATCTGCTCGCCGCTTCTTGACGGACGGGGACGCAGAGCTCTACCGCAAGGCCTTTTCCTAGACTGGATGTAATATGCAAGGACCCTTGTAAGCTTTGAACTCTAGCTTGCATAGATTTAAGTCCAAAGCCGTATATAAGCTCATCGGTCCCTCTGCCGTTATCCTCAATCCGCAGAGTGATCTGGTTCGGATCATAATTGAGCGATATGCGAATATGAGTGGCTAAGCCATGGCGGACAGCATTCGTTAGTGCTTCTTGCGTGGTACGCAAAAAAATCAATCCGTACTTCGCAGGTACTTCGTATTGTTCGCCAAAAGCAGCCCAATCTATTTTTACATCCGTATTTTTAGAGAACTGTTCAATTAAGTTGTGAAGAGTGGTCAAGAAAGGAAGCTGGTCATCGATCCGGTCTGACATATGAATATGATCACGAATGTCATCGAGGCCGGTACGCGCCGTAAGAAGCAGGGAGTCGATTGAAGCTTGATCAGGTAAAGACACCTTCATCTTCTCCAGCCCCGTAATGATTGACGTTAGGGTGTATCCTATTGTATCGTGCATTTCTCTCGAAATTCGGTTTCTTTCCTCTACAATGGTGAGCTTCTCTACTTGATCCGCATATTGCTTCAATGCTTGGTTCCGCTCATTAATAAGGAGAAGCTGCTGCTCGTTCTCGTTAATCGTATTTTTCAAGTGTGCCCCGATTTTGGCTGCTCCCCATAATACCATCGTTGTCTGTATGACCAGAATGATCGGAATATTGGCAACATGGATATCCACTTGCGGAAAAAAAGTATCCTTCCAGAACATGAATCCAAAGGCTGTAAGTGCAGTCGTGAACATCCCCGTGAACAAAATAAAAATACCATCTAGATAAATCGTGGATAGCGCAAGATTGACATACATTACTTGATACACGATCGGATAATCATTAAATAACGCAATTTGAAACATAGAGAACATGATCATGCCGCATATAGCGAAATATTTAAAAGCCTTTTCTATTGAAGGTATGGCCGCAAGCCATATACAGATTCCGTAGAACGAAAAATAGACAGCGATAAATTCCAGGTTCTTGGGATGAAGAAAGGGGACATTAATCGTAATGTTGATCTCCGCCCAAACCAGCAGGGGCACCATTAGGAAGAGAAATAGTCGGTTTTTGTGTGAATCTAATTCTAGATTCGAGAAGCATGTACGAATAATCCACTGAAGCATAATCCATTACCGACCCTTCTATGAAAATGAAAGCTATTTGTATTTTACAATATTAAATTTGTGTCTGTGAATCTTAGGATGAAAGTCACTAACTAACGTCACTATCCCTATAAAATCCGGTGCTATATGATGAGCCTAGCTTCAGATAGGAGGTGGCCTGTACAGCATGAGGCGCTTAATGTCCGAGATACTAGCAGCCGTTGTCGGCGCGCTGTTGTTATATCATCTAGTATCGAGGTACACGGAGTTTTCGCGACCCTATTTTTTATTCATTATTGCGACCATTGTAATGGGTAGCTCTATATGGAGATTTTACAAGAGACAATCAGATCGAAAGGGCGATAAAAAATGATGAATGAGATGACTAGTCCTAATAGGAGCAAGAGATCTTTTATCGAAGTCCTCATTATTTTTGTGATTATGATCGTGTTAATGGCGATAGATAAGAACCTGTCTGTAGTAGCCGGCATCATCCCCATTGTATATTTTTTTGTTGATATTCGATTAAGAAACAGAAAAGCAGCAGGGCCAGAGGCATTGCTGTCAGGGATAAAGAAGAGCTGGTATTGGATTGTAATCGTTGTATTCGGCCTACAGACATTCGACTACGTCATATTCGACAACTTTTTCCCTGAAATGATGGAACATCTTAAAGCGAGAGCGCCTATGCTGGAGCAGGGCTTCGATATAAGCTTGCTGCTTACCTTCTTGATCGCGGCTTTTGGAGAAGAGGTTGCATTTCGGGGATTGCTTCAAGAACGATTAAGCTGGTATGCCAAACCTTATATTGCGATCCCTTTGACCTCGGTTATTTTCGCACTTATGCATTTGTCTCACGGATCGGTGCAAATTGTGTCTTTAGATTTGGCATCTGTTTTCGTAGATAGTCTTGTATTTGGCGTGATCTATTATAAGACTCGGAATATTTGGGTATCTTGGCTCGCTCACTTTGCAGCCAACCTTGTCGCTTACTTTTATATTGTGAATGGGCTATGGTAAATCGCGATGGGAGGCGTTCAAATCCTTGAGAATATTGGGTAACGATTATATCAAGACGTACTTATCCTATATGCTGCACAATAAAGGTAAGGTTCAGAGTGACGATTTCCGCTTCTTTCATACGGAAAACTTAGCTGCCGATGACGATCCGTATTATTTTAAGGAGGCTTCTGTTCCTCTTGAGTTTTCTTCTATCGAATATAGACATAAAGGGCGACGGAGATTAGAAGACTTTCACTCCTTCATGCGAAGAACGGGAACAACCTCGTTAATTATCATTAAAGATGACACGATATTGTTCGAGAGGTACTATAACGGTCATCGAAGAGGAAGCGCCCAGAAGCTATTCTCGATTACGAAGTCCTTTACTTCTGCCTTAATTGGGAAAGCAATAGAAGAAGGATATATCAGCAGTGTCCATGACCCAATTCGTATGTATATTTCTGAGTTACAAGGATGCAATATGACCATTAAGCAGCTCCTTCAGATGGACGCGGGAATTCAATTTACAGAAGGTCACTTTCCATGGAGGGATGAAGCCAAGGTTTTCTTGCACCCGAATGCGAGACAGCTGGCCCTATCCGTTAAAGAGGCTACAAGCCCAAACCATTTTCACTATAACGATTACCACCCTCTTTTATTAGGAATCATTTTGGAGCGGACGACCGGGAGGAGAGTAATCGACTACCTCTACGATAAAATATGGCGCCCATTAGGGATGCAATACTCCGGACAGTTGATTATGGATAGCCAACCCTCTTCATTCGCAAAGCTAGAAAGCGGGCTGGTGATGTCGGCATTGGACTTAGCTAAGTTTGGTGCGTTATATCTCCATAAAGGGATGTGGAGAGGGCAGCAAATCATTCAACAGAAGTGGATCGAGGAATCTGTAAATCCTGACGGTGTACCTTCCATTAAGGAGCATTTTCATTATTACCGGAATCATCCATGGGGAAAGATGTGGTTCCAACATCACAAAGCTTATTACAAGTATTTATGGTGGGGACACCTCAAAGCTGATACGAATTATGATTATTTCGCGCTTGGCGCATTAGGACAAGTATTGTATGTGAGCCCTGACAACCACACCATCGCTATTCGAACGGGACAAGAGTGGGGCGTTATGGATTGGTGGCCAACGATTCTTTATCAACTCATTAACTGCTCTCCAATGGTTAGACAGATCTAACTGTTGGAGGTGCAGTTTTTTTTATTTTCTTTATTGTTTCTTTATTTTTGCTTGTTAGGATGACCTCAGAAGAAGGAACGCAGGTAATGAAAGGATGATGAACATGCAGGATTATATTTTACAGACCAATGGGGTAAGCAAGCGATTCAAGGGGCAGACCGTCGTAGATGCAATTTCACTGACTGTGCGGCGCGGCACGGTGTATGGCTTGATGGGTCCCAATGGCGCGGGTAAAACGACGCTGTTGAAGATGATCGCGGGGCTGCTAAACCCAAGCAGCGGGGAAATTCAGTTCGACGGGGAGGCATGGAGCAGGAAGAGCCTCGAGCAGATCGGGTCGTTAATTGAATCGCCTGCCTTGTACGGTAATTTGACCGCACGGGAAAATTTAAAGGTACACACGATGATGCTAGGTCTCCCGGAACGACGAATTGAGGAGGTGCTGGAAACGGTGGATCTGAAAAATACCGGCAAGAAGCGGGCGTCGCAGTTCTCGCTCGGGATGAAGCAAAGGCTTGGGATTGCGATTGCTCTGCTGAAATGTCCGCGTCTCCTCATTCTGGATGAACCGACGAACGGGCTGGACCCGCTCGGCATTCAAGATTTGCGCCACTTGATCCGCACGTTCCCTGCACAGGGTATAACGGTTATGCTGTCGAGCCATGCGCTGGCGGAAGTGGAGCAAATTGTGGATGAGATTGGAATTATTAGCGGTGGGAAGCTAAGGTATCAAGGCCAGTTGGATAAGAATGCCGATTTGGAGTCTTTATTTATGAATGTAGTTCTAGAAGCAAACGGAAGGACGGCAATCCGATGATGATGACCGATATGATTATATCCGAATGGATCAAATATAAACGGAGCTTTGCGAAGAAGCTGGCATTCATTGCCCCGTTATTTTTCATCCTGTATGGGGCGATTCTAAGCTACTACCTGCCAGAGCAAACTAAGCCTACTTGGGATGTATTGCTCGCTATGATTTTTAATTGGTGGCCGATTCTATTTATTCCGATTGGAATCTCGCTGCTGTGCACGCTTGCCGAGCTTCGGGAGAAGAAGGCGGGTAACTACCGCAGTATTCGTTCCAATAACATCAGTATGTTCAAGCTTTGGTTCAGTAAAATTACGGTGATCGGATTCTATATGCTGCTTTCTTCTAGCGTACTGATGCTGACCGCCCTGTTGACGGGGCTATGGACGGCAGGCGGGGACATTCCGTTCTCTAAGATCATCGGCGCGGGGGGCGTCATTTGGCTCGTTGCCCTTGGCCTTATTCCGATTCATCTATATGCGGCGGCTCGCTTCGGAGCCTTCGCTGGCCTGCTGCTCGGACTAGTAGCTATGTTTACCGGCGTGCTGGCTGCGCCTCAGACTTATTGGATCTTCGTTCCGTGGAGCTGGCCAATCCGGCTCATGTCTCCGATGGTCGGCGTTCATCCGAACGGGGTCATGCTGCAAGCGGGCGATCCGCTGCTGGATTCATCTGTCATTCCAACCGGACTGATCGTATCGCTTCTGTTTCTAATTGTTTCTTCTGTTATAACGGCCTATTTGTTTTCAAGAAGAGAGGTGAGGTAGCGATGACCATGCTGCGTCTAATGCGGTCGGATTGGCTGAAAATGAAACGGACGCCGCTTCGCTGGGCGCTCTTGATCGCACCTGTCGGGTATGCGCTGCTGCTGCTGTGGTACTTCTCATCGTTTCGAGTGACGCCGGAGCTGCAGCACAAGCTCTACAGTGCCTTCTTAGAAGGGTGGACCTCATTGCTGCCGCTTGTCACAGGGGCGGTCGTAGGTTTAATTTGCTTACAGGAGGAGCATGCGGGACGTTTTAGCGCCGTGCTTGGCTCACCGATGTCCAAAGCTTTCATCTATATCAATAAGATAGGGATGCAGATTACGATCCATGTTGTGTGCATGCTGCTCTCAGCGGCGATTCTAGTTCTGGGCATGAAATACGGTTTACTTATTCCAAGCTTGGATGTTAATTTATTCTACAAAGGAGCACTGCTTGCCATCTTAGGCTCGCTGCCGCTTCTTGTGCTTCATCTGTGGTTAAGCTTCGCCTATGGACTTGGTGCCAGCGTTGGCATCGGAGGGGTGGGTCTGTTGATCGCGGCGATCATCGGAGGGACCAGCGCCGGTGATTCGCTTTGGCCGATCATGCCTTGGGCGTGGCCCGTAAGACTCGCCATGAGCCCTCCGGATACGGTCATGCTTACCAAGGGGCTGTTACCAGCACTTTTGTTATTTGCACTACTTAGTATTGCCGGCTCAATATGGTTTCATCAATGGGAAGGACGTAAGCACGAAGAGTAGGATGGGCATAGTGAGGTGTTTCGATGAGCTGTATTTTAATTATCGATGATGAGGAAGATCTCGTCGCTCTGCTGAAGGAAGAGCTGGAGGACAGAGGCCATGCCGTGCTGACGGCTTGTGATGGCGAAGAAGGAGTGCGTCAGGCCAAGCAGCTTCCCGATTTAATCATTCTCGATATTATGATGCCGAGCCTGAACGGCTTCGAAGTATGCCGGGCGATTCGAGACGAGGTGATGTGCCCGATTCTGTTCTTGAGCGCGAAGCAGTCGGAAGCGGACCGAATCAAAGCGTTTACTCTCGGCGGAGACGATTATATTCTCAAGCCGTTCGGCTTGCGCGAGCTGCTGGTGAGAATTGAAGCCAATTTGCGGCGTGAGCAGCGAGCGCAATATCTCAATGTGGAGCAGAAGCGGACGAGGCTGTTCTTTGGGTCTTTAGGATTGGATCTGAAGGAGAGGTCGCTGACGATTCATGGGAAGAGCATCCCGCTGACTCGGAGGGAATATGACATTATCGAATTGCTCGCCGTACATAGCGGGGTAGTGTTCTCCCGGGAGCAGATTTATGAGAAGGTATGGGGGTATGATGCGGAGGGGGACTCCTCTACCGTGGTCGAGCATGTAAAGAAGATCCGTGCCAAAATTGCAGCAGTCGATCCGGTAACCGAGTATATTGCTACGGTCTGGGGAATCGGCTACAAGTGGAACAAAATGTGAGGATTACGAAGGAGCCTGTGTCGTGAAAGACAAACCGCTGAAGTCCCAATTCCGCATGACGATTGTGTGGATCGTGCTCTCCAGTCTGCTGGCCACGATTGCGACATATGCAGTGGGAGTTATTTTGTTCATTTATTTAGTAACCAATGATCGGATATATCCCGCTGATCATTATGAAGCGCAGCTGCCGAGCATTGAATCTTATATTCAGCGGCACAATAGTGCGCTGCTGGAATTAGACGCGCAAGAAGCCTTCGAGCAGGTCATTCCCTTGAAAGGGATCGATTATCTAGTGCTGGATGCGAAGGGGGAGCGGTTGTACGGCTCGGTGACCGGAACGCTGCTGGAGAAGCCGGGAGAGCTGTATCAACGGCTGAACACGACGTTTACGGCTAAAGGGAAGTTTGTTCGAGCTGTGCCGATTATCGACGGGCAAGGAGGAGGCTTGTCTGGTGCTGTGCTGCTCGCTTATGAACTGCAGCCATCTCCGGCGAATGGAAGCGGGCAAATTTGGATGGCGTTCTTAGCAATCGTCCTGATTGCGGCGCCTTTTGTTTATTTTGTATTGGCCATATTATTGTTCTCCAAACGGTTCGTTAGTCGAATCCAGCAGCCTCTGCAAATGCTGATGGAAGCCGCCCATCAAGTGAAACAGAAGAATCTCGATTTTGAATTGAATTATCGCTCCGATAATGAGCTGGGGCAGTTATGCGCAGCCTTCTCTGAGATGAAGGATGAGCTGCAGCAATCGTTATTCGCGCAATGGAGACTGGAAGAAGAGCGCAGAAGTATGACCGAGGCTCTGGCGCATGATCTGAAGACCCCGCTTTCGCTCATTCTGGGATATTCGGAAGCATTGATGGACGACTCGCAGATGGACCCAACGGGTAAGCCGGCTAGATATTTAAGAATTATTAAAGAGAATGCGGAGAAAAGCTCTACTCTAGTACGGCAAATGCTGTACATATCCGACTTGGAAAGTCCCTCTATCAGTCTAGTTCCGGTGTCGGTGCGAGTTAGACCATTCGTCGAGCGAAAGGTGTCCTATTATGAACTGCAAGCTGCACAGCGAGGAATCCGTATGGTGACGGAGATTCGCGGTGAATCCGATGCTCCCGTTCGGTTTGATGCGGAGAAGGTGGAACGAATTTTAGATAACATCGTATCGAACAGCCTGGAGTACACGCCGTCTGGTGGACAAATTCGGATCGATGTCACTGTGCAGGGGAATCGGGTTTATTGCGTCATTGGCAATACCGGACCCAATTTCAGCGGCAAAGATCTGGAGCGTATGTTCGCTAAGTTTTATCGGGGCGAGGAGGCCCGCGGCAGCAAAGGCAGTCATTCGGGTCTCGGACTGTACATTGTAAGGCAGCTCACGGAGAAATTAGGAGGCACTGTGAAAGCATACAACGCGGAGTCCGGTGAGGCTTGTATATCGTTTGATTTTAAGGTCGATACCGATGAGTTGTAGGCGTGTCGGGCGATGGTCGATGTCAGTTCACCATTCATTCTACTAGCAAGCCAACGTCTAATAGATAAGCAAGGCTGTCACAATGAGATTACCACCATTTTTGCAAAATATCCGTTCCTAAACTGGTAAACATGTGTTACTCTCTTAGTAAATAAGTACTATTTTAATTCAGGACAAAGATACATTAATAGAAAAAAAGATGGATACGAAAAGTCGGGTCAAGACTCAGATGGTTAAGACAACGGGGAACCCAATTCATTAGTTTTGTAAGAACTAATCCATGTGGCTGCCCAGCGTGACTGCGGCAGCTTTTGGTGTTGTGTTCACAATATGATCATTGGGTCCGCTTTTGCGATCGTCAACGTGAGGGATCTTCTGGGGCCAATTATGTGGATCGTGCCCGTCTTCTCTTTGTAGGGTTGTAAATTACATCAATGAGTCATACTTCAAAATATTATAAGGAGAGATTGCGCATGACATTATTGCAACAACAACTAAGTAGAGTACTGAAGGTTCTAATTACTTGTATACTTATTATGACTTCAACTGTCGTATATCCAGCGCTCCCTTCCGTTCAGGCGGGGCCGCTTATTAACTGGCAGGATATTGGTGTCTCATTCGCACCTTATGCAGAGAACAATATGGCATACGGCAACGGAACTTGGTTAACTTTTACTAGCAATAAGACTTATGCTACGTCTACAGATGGTGTGAATTGGAGTCAAGCGCAAGGAACATTTCCTTGTGGAGTTCTCTCAGCGCTATATGTGAATACGTATTGGGTTACGGCTTGTTCCAATGGGAGAATCTTCACTTTGCCCGGCAGTGAGGATCCAAGCGATGTAACCAAATGGAGAGAGGACACTACTCCCACCTCCTCTTCAGCCACACAGTTGAGATCAATAGCGACGAATGGGACGAGCGTTGTTATTGTTGCAACTTCCGGGGGGGAGATTGTTACATCACAAGTGGGAGGGACAAATTGGACCTCTCAGATCATAAGTGATATTCTTAACTTTTATTCGGTTACATACGGTGCAGGAAAATATATGGCAGTCGGAAGAGATAGTGGTATGTCCCCTGTCATCTATACGTCGGCAGATGGTTATAGCTGGTCGAAAGTGACGACGGCAGCGCCTGCAAGTCTGTTATCAAGTATTACATACGGAAATGGAAAATTTGTTGCGGTAGGAAATAGTGGGTATATCTATCTAACTGAAGATGGCGGCATCAGTTGGGAGAGGGCTTTACCGTCGCAAGATGCTTTAACTACTACTTTTCAAGTAATTAAATACGGGAACGGATATTTTTACGCTGGTGGAGCGACGCAAAAGCTCATAAGCTCTCCAGATGGTCGTATATGGGATCCGGAGATGAGCGGTGGCAGCAAAATTATTAAATCCATTAGTATCGATAACGGCAAGATTATATTAGGTGGCAGTAGTGGATTATTATTTACTGGTGCTATC
>NZ_BIML01000034.1 GCF_004001065.1 Paenibacillus xylaniclasticus | reverse complement strand
GCCTGCGCTTGCCGCGCCCGCCGCTCCGCTCGGCGCTGCCGACCGCATCGCCGCGCCTTGCGCCGCCGCGGCCAACTGCTGCGCCGCCGCGTCCCGGCCGCGCATCGCGGCCAAAGCCTCCGGCTTTGCGCCTCGCAGCGCCTCGGCCCGCTCCTGCGCCAAAGTCGGCGAAGCCGCGCAATCCGCTGCTGCGGGGCTTCATGTCGACCATTTCGAAATCAATCGTATAGTCATCCATATTCACACCCGCTACGCGAATCCTCACTTCGTCACCGATCCGATAAACCTTCGACGTCCGCTCGCCGATCAGCACCATATGCAGCTCGTGGAAGTGATAGTAATCGTCCGTCAATTGACTGAGACGAATTAATCCATCAACCGTATTATCCAGCTCGACGAACAAACCGAAGCTTGTCACACTGCTGACGATACCGTCAAATTCCTCGCCGATCTTATCGAGCATATATTCACATTTCTTCAGCTTATCGGTGTCACGCTCCGCTTCAACCGCTACGCGCTCCCGCTCCGACGATTGCACCGCAATGTCCGGCATCCGTGCTCCGAGCTCCTCCATTCGCTTCTCCGGAAGCGTCCCGCCATTCTCGAATACCTCACGCATAATGCGGTGTATAACCAAATCGGGATAACGCCGAATCGGCGAAGTAAAGTGCGTATAGAACTCCGCCGCAAGACCGAAGTGGCCAAGGCATTCAGCATCGTATTTCGCCTGCTTCATGGAACGGAGCATCATCGTCGAGATGACGGTCTGCTCCTTCGTCCCTTGAATCTCCTCGAGCAGCGTCTGCAGCGCGCGTGGATGAACCGTGTTGCCCTTTCCCTTCACAACGTAGCCGAAATTCGACACGAGCTGTAAGAAGTGCAGCAGCTTATCTCCGTCCGGATTCTCGTGAATCCGGTACAGGAACG
This sequence comes from Paenibacillus xylaniclasticus, assembly GCF_004001065.1. GTDB lineage: Bacteria > Bacillota > Bacilli > Paenibacillales > Paenibacillaceae > Paenibacillus_T > Paenibacillus_T xylaniclasticus. The sequence continues at coordinate 41,910 of NZ_BIML01000034.1, read as the reverse complement.
GTACCCGCAGCCAATGAAAATGCTCCGCCACCGTCTCGTTCGCCGCCAGCATGAACTCCTCAATAATCATCTCCGCAATCGAACGTTCACGCTTTATAATATCGTACGGCTTGCCCTGCTCATCAACGAGCACCTTGGACTCTTGGAAGTCAAAATCGATCGCGCCGCGCTTCATCCGCTTCTTGCGAAGCTTCATCGCGAGCTCCTCCATCAGCGCGAACATGTCCAGCAGTCCGGCATAACGTTGCTTCAACTCCGTCTCCGGCTCTTCCTCGGTTGCCGTCAGAATGCGCTTCACGTTCGTATAAGTCATCCGCTCCGTCGTCCGAATGACGCTCGTGAACACCTCATGGCGCACCCGCTTCATCGTCTTCGCATCGAATTCCATCTCGCAGGACATCGTCAGTCGGTCGACCTTCGGATTAAGCGAGCATATTCCGTTCGACAGCCGGTGCGGCAGCATCGGAATAACGCGGTCGACGAGATAGACGCTGCAGCCGCGACGGTACGCCTCTTGATCGAGCGCCGACCGTTCGCGCACGTAATAGCCGACGTCGGCAATATGAACGCCCAGCTTGTAGTTACCGTTCTCCAGACGCACAACATGCACCGCATCATCGAGGTCCTTCGCGTCCTCTCCGTCGATCGTCACAATCGTCTCGCCGCGCAGGTCGCGCCGTCCTTGCTTGACGATCTCTTCTTCCGTTATGGAGTCCGGCGCTGCCTCCGCCTCTGCCATAACCTCGTCCGGGAACCCTTCCGGAAGCTGATGCTTACGGATAATCGACAAAATATCGACGCCCGGATCGTCCTTATGACCCAGCACCTCGATAACCTCGCCCGTTGCCGCCGAACGCCCCTCTGGATACTCCGTAATCCGGACGACAACCTTTTGCCCCGATACCGCACCGCCGAACGAGCCCTTCGGAACAAATATATCGCGGTTAATCCTTTTATCATCCGGAAGCACGAACGCATAAGCCTCATGGTTATCGAACGTACCGACGACCTGCGTCACCGCGCGCGTAACGACGCGCACGACCTCGCCCTCCATTCGACCGCCGCCCTCGCTCTGCGACGTAATGCGCACGAGCACGATATCGCCGTTCATGGCGCTTTTCAAATCATTCGCATGCAAATAAACATCCGGATGCTCCTTCTCCTCCGGGATGAGAAACGCGAAGCCCTTAGGATGCGCCTGCACACGGCCGCGTACAAGATTCATCCGCTCAATGACGCCGTAGCGGTCGTTGCGCGTACGAATGATTTTGCCCGCTTCCTCTAATTCATTAAGCAGTTTCAGGAACGAGCGGAACTCCTCCGCTCCCACGATGTTGAAATGCTGCTCTAATTCTTGATAAGTCATCGGCTTGTACGCCGTTTCTCTCATAAAATCGAGTAAATCCTGCTCTAAGCTCATGATTCCTCCGCCCCCGGCTGAACATCACCGGGTACATTATAGTCCGACAATAAAGGTTATTTTTTCATATATCAATTAGTATACACGAAACCGCTGCCCTTCATCCGCTGATTACAAAAATTAGGCAGCCGAAACCCCTTAACCCAAGCCTGTTCACCCCGCAGCCGACGATAATAAATCGTAACTGGCAAATGGTCCCTAGGCCGCTCTATAATTTCGTCCTGCAGCCACTACTCTACGAGCTGGAAGACCCATTACAATTGCTTTGAAAGCGTTTTAAAATTCTATTATGTTAGGAGGTCCATGATGATATTTTCATCCTTCACCCCCGGACGGACAGGACGCCGTCTAGTAACGGTGATGCTTGCTGCGCTAATCGCCCTCCCGCTGCTGCCGCAGCATTCAACCACTGCCCACGCTGCATCTCCACGTCAAATGGAGCTGCTCAACCGCGGGCTTGTCGCTGTTCAAACAAGCGGCGGCGTTTTTCTCAGCTGGAGGCTGCTCGGAACCGAGTCTTTGTCAACCGGCTTCAACGTGTACCGCAATGGCACTCTCTTGAACAGCACGCCAATTGCAGGCAGTACGAATTATGTGGATGCGGCTGGAACAGCCAGCTCTACCTACACGGTCGCTCCTGTCGTAAATGGACAAGTACAGGCCGCTTCGCCCGCCGCCTCTGTATGGAACAACAATTACTTGACCATTCCGATTACGAAGCCGGCAGGAGGAACGACGCCCGACGGCGTCAGCTATACGTACAGCGCTAACGATGCAAGCGTCGGCGACTTGGACGGAGACGGAGATTACGAGATCGTTCTGAAATGGGACCCTTCCAACTCCAAAGATAACTCGCAATCCGGTTATACCGGCAACGTCTACTTGGATGCTTATGAGCTGAACGGTACCCGCCTATGGCGAATTGATCTTGGCCGCAACATTCGTGCCGGCGCTCACTATACCCAGTTTCTCGTCTATGACTTCGACGGCGATGGTAAAGCCGAGCTCGTCTGCAAGACAGCAGACGGTACGAAGGACGCGGCTGGAACAGTCATCGGCAGCGCATCAGCAGATTACCGGAACTCAAGCGGCTATGTGCTGAGCGGGCCCGAATATTTGACGGTCTTCGGCGGAGATGGCCGAATCAAAACGACAATAAGCTACGAGCCGGCACGCGGCAGCGTATCGAGCTGGGGCGACAACTATGGCAACCGAGTCGACCGATTTCTGGCCGGGGTCGCCTACCTGGACGGTGTCCGACCGAGCATCGTCATGGCACGAGGCTATTACACGCGAACCGTACTCGTCGCTTACGACTGGCGCAACGGCGCGCTGACGAAGCGCTGGACGTTCGATTCCAACGCCGCCGGCAACTCGGCCTACGCAGGCCAAGGCAATCATCAATTGAGCATAGCCGATGTCGATAGCGACGGCAAAGATGAAATCATATACGGCGCTATGGCTGTCGACGACAACGGTACCGGAATGTATTCGACGGGGCTTGGCCATGGTGACGCCATGCATCTGGGTGACCTCGACCCAGCACGTCCGGGACTGGAATCGTTCAACGTGCATGAAAGCACAAGCGCAGCATACGGCGCTGAAATTCACGATGCGGCAACCGGCCAAATTCTATGGGGGCAGAGAACCGGAGCCGATACCGGTCGCGGCCTTACTGGCGATATCGATCCGCGTTATCCCGGCGAGGAGCTGTGGGCATCGGGCATCGGCGTCCATTCCGTAACCGGCGGATTGATCTCATCCTCTTCACCATCGATTAACTTCGCAATCTGGTGGGACGGCGACCTGCTGCGCGAATTACTGGATCATACCAGTTCCGGTGTCGGCAAAATCGATAAATGGAACTATACGAATAGCAGCGTCACGAACCTTCTGACCGCTAACGGAACTCTCTCGAACAACGGCACGAAAGGCAACCCCGTCCTTCAGGCCGACATCATCGGCGATTGGCGCGAAGAGGTGATTTGGCGAACCGACGACAGCAGTGCGCTCCGCTTATATACGACGACAGCCGTCACCGAAGCGAAGCTGCACACACTAATGCATGACTCCGTCTACCGGCTCGGCATCGCTTGGCAGAATGTCGCTTATAATCAGCCGCCGCACACGAGCTTCTTCCTTGGCAGCGGGATGCAGACGCCGCCGCAGCCCAATATTTATACAGTAGGCTCTCCCGTGACGCCAACGGATCCTCCCCCGTCAGCCCCAGGCGTCTTCACGCTAACGGGTACGGCCGGTGTGTCGCAAGCTGCCTTGTCGTGGACGGCGGCATCTGGCGCCGTCTCGTACAAGGTGCAGCGGTCGACTAACAGCAGCAGCGGATTTACAGATCTGTCCGGCAATCTGACGGGACTTTCCTACACCGATACTTCCGCAGCAGCCGGTACGGTCTATTATTACCGCGTCATTGCCTCGAATGCATCAGGCATGACGGCCTCGAATACGATCGCCGTAACGCCGCAAGCGCCGCCAGCTTCCGGAGGAGGCGGCAGCTATAATCTCGCCGTTCAATATCGCACTAACGACACCAACAGCTCGAATAACGCGGCAGCTCCGCACTTTAACATTACGAACGATGGCTCTAGTGCAGTAGACTTGAGCACACTGAAGCTTCGCTACTATTTCACACAGGATAATGCAACCCCGTTCAGCTTCTGGTGCGACTGGGCGCAAATCGGCAGCGGGAACGTTCAAGCAAGCTTTGTTCCTATGAGTCATCCGACCGCTGCGGCTGATACTTATCTTGAAATTTCCTTCAAGCCTGGGTCCGGATCGATTCCAGCTGGAGGCAGCAGCGGCCCGATTCAAACTCGCTTCAGCAAAAATGACTGGTCGAACTTTAACGAGGCGAACGATTATTCGTTCGATGCCGCCAAGACCAATTTTGCGAACTCCTCCAAAATTACACTCTATGTAAACGACACGCTCGTATGGGGCGTCGAACCCATATAAGGAGCACACATCGTGACACAGGCTCCAAGGTCTGCGTGACCAGCAGGCTTTGGAGCTTCATCATACGGTCTCTCTACTCTTCCTGTTCTGCAATCGACACCCTTAATAAATTCACCCGTTCAAGCCGCTCTGCAAATCCTTTGCGCAGCTGATGAAGCTTGTCCAATCTGGAGTCGATTTGATTGATAAACCGCTGCAGCTCGGCTGCGCCCTCATCCAGAAATCTCGCCTTCTCCTCTGATGAGCTCTCCTGTCGGTACGCCCCTTTGATTTGCTCCAGCTTCGACTCCAGCTCCATGATGACTTTAACTTCCTGCAGTGATATGCCGAGCACTTCCTTCAGCCGAATAATTTGCTCCAGCTGTGCCAAGATCCGTTCATCGTAATACCGGTGCCCGCCCTCAGTTCTCGGCACGTTATTCAACAGACCGATTTCTTCGTAATAGTGCAGCGTCCTTGCCGTAATACCGTAACGCTCGCATACGTCGTCAACCGAATATTTTTGTTTCATGGATAACCTCCTGCTATACGGCACACTGGGAACAAATAGAAATAGCTATCCCATTATATACGATATCCCATTCAAGCATAAGATGCTATGGGTATTGTTCCAAACAACAGAAGACCGTCAAATATGAAAAAAAGAAGCAGGACCCCGTCCTGCTTCTTCCTCGCTTTGCTTATAAGGTAAACTTTAGACGACGCTAAAGCTTAACGATGTTAGTTCTCAACGAAGTAAGATACGACCATCGCGAGTACGAAGAACGCAACCGCGAGACCGACCGTCAGACGCTGCAGGAACAGGTCCAAGCCGCGTGCTTTTTGTTTACCGAACAAGTGCTCTGCACCGCCGGAGATGGCGCCGGACAACCCTGCGCTTTTACCTTTCTGAAGAAGCACGACGGAAATCAAGCCAAGAGCCGCAATGATAAGCAAGATTTTGAATAAAATGTCCACTTTTCCACCTCCTAAGGGAAAGCCTCGTACGGATCGAATAAGATACGTTCCGTGTAGGACAGGCATAAAAACAGTAATTTTATTGTATCATAACCGTTCCCTTGGCACAATAGCACAATCTATTTAACGTTTACGCACGCTGTGCAGCTGCAACGCCAAGTGCCAGCGCTCCGCATAAGCCGGCGTTATCGCCAAGCTCGGGAGGTACAATATAGGAATCGATATTATCCGTTAGCAAGGAGGCGCTGACATAGCCATTGAGCTGCTTCTTAACCTCCTGCCGAATAAGCGGGAACAGCTGCTTCTGATGCATGACGCCTCCCCCAAGAATAACCTTCTGCGGGGACAGCAGCAGAATCGTACTGGACACCGCCTGTCCGATGTAGAACGCTTCGATCGGCCATGCCGGATGATCGACTCCCAACTCGCTGCCCTTCATCTGCCAGCGCCGCTCGATCGCCGGCCCCGCCGCCATCCCTTCCAGGCAATCGCCATGATAAGGGCAGCAGCCGACGAAAGAATCGTCCGGGCGACGGCGCGTCAGCACATGTCCTCCTTCCGGATGAACAAGACCATGGACGAGCCGGCCCTCGCTGTAGACGCCAACCCCAATGCCGGTGCCAATCGTATAGTAGACACAGCTATCAAGCCCGCGGGCCGCCCCCCACATCGCTTCTCCGTACGCTGCGGCATTCACATCCGTATCCCAACCGATAGGAACGTTGAAAGCTCTTTTGATCGCACCTAAAAAGTTAAACCCGCTCCAACCCGGCTTAGGTGTCGTCGTCACATGACCATAATCAGAACGGCTCGGGTCAAGCCCGATCGGTCCGAATGAGCCGATGCCAATCGCCCCGACGCCTTTGCCCTCGAAGAAGGACAGAACGCTGCTTAACGTTTTCTCCGGCTGCTCCGTTGGAAACGATATGCGTTCTAGTATGACTCCCCTCTCATCCCCCACACCGCATACAAACTTTGTACCGCCCGCCTCAATTGCACCTATTCTCATCTCATCGGCCTCCTGATCTACGCGCCTATATTGTATGCCCGATTGATCGGCGTTGTCTAACTTCTTCTAAAATACCGCCCCTGCTGTCCGCCCGACCACCGTAAACCAAAAAGCTCTCCAAGGCGATGGAACGTGCCAAGGAGAGCTTTGTTCATAACCGCTGATGAAGGCGATTATTTTTTGAAGTTTTTCAGGTTGTAGAACGCGCTTGCGCCAGCATATTGAGCCGATGCGCCCAGTTGGTCCTCGATGCGGAGCAATTGGTTGTACTTCGCTACGCGGTCCGTACGGGAAGGTGCGCCCGTTTTGATTTGGCCAGCATTCGTCGCCACAGCGATGTCAGCGATCGTGCTGTCTTCGGATTCACCGGAACGGTGAGAGATAACAGCCGTGTAACCAGCGCGTTTCGCCATTTCGATCGCGTCGAACGTTTCCGTCAGCGAGCCGATTTGGTTTACTTTAACGAGGATCGAGTTGCCTACGCCTTGCTCGATACCGTCTTTCAGGCGCTTCGTGTTCGTAACGAACAGGTCGTCGCCGACGAGCTGAACTTTGCCGCCGAGCTTGTCCGTAAGCAGCTTCCAGCCTTCCCAGTCATCTTCGGAGCAGCCGTCTTCGATCGTGATGATCGGATATTTCTCAACCCACGAAGCGAGCAGGTCCACGAACTCAGCGGACGTGAACGATTTGCCTTCGCCTTCGAGGTGGTATTTGCCGTCTTTGTAGAATTCCGTCGAAGCAACGTCCATACCGAGGAATACGTCGACGCCTGGCTTGTAGCCTGCGCGCTCGATTGCCGCGATGATCGTCGTGATCGCTTCTTCGTTGGAGGACAGGTTCGGTGCGAAGCCGCCTTCGTCGCCTACTGCCGTGTTCAGTCCTTTATCTTTCAGAACCGATTTCAGGTTGTGGAAAATTTCAGCACCAATACGGAGAGCTTCCTTGAACGTAGGAGCGCCGACTGGCAGAACCATGAACTCTTGAACGTCAACGTTATTGTCCGCGTGAGCGCCGCCGTTAACGATGTTCATCATTGGTACAGGCAGCGTCTTCGCGTTGAAACCGCCGAGATACGTGTACAGCGATACGTCCAGTGCATCTGCAGCAGCGCGAGCTACAGCCATCGATACAGCGAGAATCGCGTTAGCGCCCAGCTTGCCTTTGTTCTCTGTGCCGTCGAGCTCGATCATTTTGCGGTCGATTGCCACTTGATCGAGTGCGTCGAGGCCGATGATTTCAGGTGCGATGATCGAGTTAACGTTGTCAACCGCTTTGATTACACCTTTGCCAAGGTAACGGCTTTTGTCGCCGTCGCGCAGCTCTACCGCTTCGTATGCACCCGTGGATGCACCGGACGGTACGATTGCGCGGCCTTTGCCGCCGGATTCAAGCGTTACTTCAACTTCTACAGTTGGGTTGCCGCGGGAGTCGAGGACTTCGCGTGCGTATACGTCAGCAATGATAGACATGATCGTAAACACTCCTTGTTAGCTTTTAATTTAATGGCTGCGGTTCACTCGGAAACCAATATTTCTATCGTAAACGAAAATCGGATCGATTGCACGTCTCATCCGATCTTTCGGTACATTTTTTTCATAAAATGATCCGTCCTGCGAAAAGCCGGGTCGGCGATCTCTAACGAACGACCGTCTCTCTCCACCCGCCGCCGATCCTGGTTTCCGTCAGTTATGGATTATTCCTTACTTAATAATCGATTCGCCCGTCATTTCCGCCGGTTTGTTCAACTCAAGCAGCGACAGAATCGTCGGCGCGATGTCGGCGAGAATGCCACCCTCGCGCAGCTCAACGCCCTGCTTCGTCACGATGAACGGAACTGGGTTCGTCGTATGTGCCGTAAACGGACGTCCGTTCTCATCGATAACCATATCTGCGTTACCATGGTCCGCCGTAATGAGGCAAACGCCGCCTTTAGCCAGCACCGCTTCAACTACTTGGCCGAGGCATTCGTCCGTCGCTTCAATCGCCTTAATCGTCGGCTCCAGCATGCCGGAGTGGCCGACCATGTCCGGGTTAGCGAAGTTCAGAATGATCGCGTCGTGCTTATCCGCTTCGATCTCCTTCACCGCTGCAGCAGCGACCTCGTATGCGCTCATCTCTGGCTTCAGGTCATACGTTGCAACTTTAGGAGAGTTAATCAGGATGCGCGTCTCTCCTTCCAGCTCGACGTCGCGTCCACCGCTGAAGAAGAACGTGACGTGCGGATATTTCTCCGTCTCCGCAATACGCAGCTGCTTCTTGCCGTTCTGAACAAGCACTTCGCCCAGTGTATTGTCAAGGTTCTTAGGCGAATAAGCCACATAACCGCCAACCGTCTCACTGAACAGCGTCAGGCAGACAAAGTGCAGGTTCTTCGGAAACTTCTCGCCGCGGTCGAACCCGCGGAAGTCGTCGTTCGTGAACACTTGCGACAACTGAATGGCACGGTCAGGACGGAAGTTGAAGAAGACAACCGAGTCTTCCGACTCTACAAGACCGACCGGCTTGCCGTTCTCGACAATAACCGTCGGCATGACGAACTCGTCCATAACCGATTTCTCGTACGACTCTTTAACGGCCGTCAGTGCGTCTGTATATTGAGGACCTTCGCCGTATACCATTGCACGGTACGATTTCTCTGTACGCTCCCAGCGTTTGTCGCGGTCCATAGCATAGTAGCGGCCTTGAACGGTCGCGATTTTACCTACGCCAACTTCCTTGATCTTCGCCTGAAGCTGCTCCAGATAACCGACTGCGCTGTCTGGGGATACGTCGCGTCCGTCGAGGAACGCATGGACGAATACGTCTTGCAGCTCTTCCTTCTTCGCCAGATCAAGCAGTGCAAACAAGTGCTCAATATGGCTGTGTACGCCGCCGTCTGACAGCAGACCGTACAGGTGAAGCTTTTTGCCGTTGTTCTTCGCGTGACGAACCGCAGCTACGAGCGTTTCATTTTCGAAAAATTCGCCGTCGCGAATCGATTTGCTAATCCGGGTCAGATCCTGATAGACAATCCGGCCCGCGCCGATGTTCAAGTGACCAACCTCAGAGTTGCCCATTTGGCCTTCCGGCAGACCAACTGCTTCCCCGCATGCCGTCAGAGTCGTGTGCGGGTAAGTCGACCAATAACGGTCGTAGTTCGGCTTATTGGCTTGCGCAACTGCGTTGCCTACGACGTCTTGGCGAAGGCCGAAGCCGTCGAGGATGATCAGAGCTACTGGTTTCGGAGCTGTCATCTTACTTCGCTCCTTCAACCAGCGCGATGTACGATGCAGGCTCAAGGCTTGCGCCGCCGACGAGCGCGCCGTCAATATTCGCTTGACCCAAATATTCCGCTACGTTGTTCGGCTTCACGCTGCCGCCGTATTGGATACGAACAGCGTTCGCCGTTGCTTCGCCATAAAGGCCAGCTACGACGCCGCGGATATAAGCAATAACGTCCTCAGCGTCAGCCGCCGTCGACGATTTGCCCGTTCCGATTGCCCAGATTGGCTCATAGGCAATTACGACTTGCGCAGCTTGCTCAGCCGACAGCCCTTTGAAAGCAGCTTCCGTCTGTACCTTGCACACTTCTTTCGTTTGGTCCGCTTCGCGCTCTTCCAGCTTCTCGCCTACGCAGACGATCGGCGTCAAGCCATGCTTGAATGCCGCATGCGTCTTCTTATTGACGATTTCGTCCGTCTCTGCGAAGTAAGCGCGGCGCTCGGAGTGGCCGATGATGACGTATTTCACGCCGAGGTCTGCAAGCATAACGCCGCTGACTTCACCCGTGAATGCGCCGTTATCTTCGAAGTGAAGGTTTTGTGCGCCGATTGCGATGCTCGTGCCCTTCGCTGCTTCGACGAGTGCCGGAAGCGTCGTGAACGGTGCACAGATGACGCTCTCTACGCCGTCAACCTCGGCTTTGCCTTTCACTTCAGAGAAGAACGATACGGCTTCGCCGACCGTTTTGAACATTTTCCAGTTACCTGCAATGATCGGTTTTCTGCTCATTTCGGTGGTAACTCCCTTCTGTTGCAATGTTTATGATGATACCGCACGTATGATGGACAGCCTATTATTTATCGTTCAGAGCAACTACGCCTGGAAGCGCCTTGCCTTCCATGAATTCGAGCGATGCGCCGCCGCCCGTGGAGATGTGGTCCATACGGTCAGCCAGGTGGAATTTCTCAGCCGCTGCAGCGGAATCGCCGCCGCCGATAACCGTGTACCCTTCCGTCTCCGCGCATGCTTTCGCAACAGCTTGCGTACCATGGGAGAACGGCTCGATTTCGAATACGCCCATTGGTCCGTTCCATACGACGAGCTTCGAATTTTTGATTACGTCAGCATAAATTTCACGCGTCTTAGGACCGATATCAATGCCTTCCCAATCTGCTGGAATACCGTCGATGTCTACGATCTTCGTTTTCGCATTCGCGCTGAACTCGTCCGTAATGACCACGTCAACTGGCAGGTAGAATTTTTTGCCCAGCTTTTTCGCTTTCTCGATGAACTCGAGCGCCAGATCCAGCTTGCTGTTGTCGCAGAGCGATTGGCCGATTTCGTAGCCTTGCGCTTTGAAGAACGTATAGGACAGACCGCCACCGATAATGATGTTGTCTGCAATCTCGATCATTTTGTTGATAACGTCGATTTTGTCCTTAACTTTCGAACCGCCGACGATAGCTGTGAAAGGACGCTCAGGGTTGTTCAGCGCTTTGCCGAGTACTTCGAGCTCTTTCTCTACGAGCAGGCCGGATACAGCTGGAAGCAGGTGAGCAATGCCTTCTGTCGAAGCGTGAGCGCGGTGAGCAGCGCCGAACGCGTCGTTCACGAACAGATCAGCCAGCTCAGCGAATTGCTTCGCCAGTTCCGGATCATTCTTCTCTTCGCCAGCGTAGAAACGAACGTTCTCAAGCAGAAGCACTTCGCCTTCCTTCAGAGCTGCAACTTGAGCTTTAACCGCCTCGCCTACCGCTTCATTTGCTTTCGCAACTGGTTTGCCAAGCAGCTCGGACAGACGCTCAGCAGCCGGCGTCAGACGCAGCTCTTCAACCACTTGACCAGCAGGACGTCCCAGGTGGGAAGCAAGAATGATTTTAGCGCCGCCTTCGATCAGGTACTTAATCGTAGGGAGCGTCTCGCGGATGCGAGTATCATCCGTAATTTTGCCGTTTTCGAGCGGCACATTGAAATCGACACGGACGAATACGCGTTTGCCAGCGACTTCGACGTCGCGCACACTTTTCTTGTTCATTAGAGAAAGCCTCCTTAGAGTTAGGCACTGAATGTATGTGTTAAATTGCGGTTCGTTATATCATCTTCGAAGCGTAACCCTCACGCGGGTCGCTTTAGCGAGCTGCCTTCGGAGCATCCACCTACAACCGCGGGTCGCTTTAGCGAGCCGCCTTCGGAGCATCCACCCACAACCGCGGGTCCGCTGCAAGCGGCCGACACGCCCTCGAAGCATCCGCCCTCGCAACGCGTGGCATCGCTTTAGCGATGTCATGCCATCGGAGCATTAACATAAAAAAAATCGTTCCTTCAAGTTATTGAAGGAACGATTTCAACCATTGGTTCAGCCCCCGTCAAAGGGGGCGCGAACCAAGGGCCAGGCTCCGCAAAGCAGGAGCCGCGGCCCCCTGGTCCCGCCGGAACGGCGGCATCCCTTCCGCAGCACGGGAGCGCAGCAGCCAAAGCGTGTCCGTCAGGACGAAAGCGTTCCTAGCACGCAGCCGGGCAGGAGCGTCGACCGCCCCTCCCACGCTGCATTAAAACGGGAGTCCAGAGGGCAGAGCCCTTTGGAGCCCCCTTTGAAGACCAAAGGGGGGTTGGGGGATTTGAATCCCTTACAGACCTTTGCTTGCGATGTAAGCAGCGAGGTCAACTACGCGGTTCGAGTAGCCCCACTCGTTGTCGTACCAGGAAACAACTTTAACCATGTTGCCTTCAACAACCATCGTCGACAGTGCGTCGATCGTGGAGGAAGCTGGGTCGCCGTTGTAGTCGCTCGATACGAGCGGCTCTTCGGAGTAGTTCAGGATGCCTTTGAGCGACGTTTCGGAAGCTTCTTTCAGTGCCGCGTTAACTTCTTCAACCGTTACGTTAACTTTCAGCTCAGCAACGAGGTCCGTTACCGATACGTTAGGCGTAGGAACGCGCATAGCCATACCGTTCAGTTTGCCTTTCAGCTCTGGCAGTACGAGGGATACTGCTTTTGCAGCGCCCGTCGTCGAAGGAATGATGCTTTCTGCAGCAGCGCGAGCACGGCGCAGGTCTTTGTGAGGAACGTCCAGTACGGATTGGTCGTTCGTGTACGAGTGAACCGTCGTCATCATACCTTTAACGATGCCGAATTTATCGTTAAGAACTTTCGCGAATGGCGCGAGGCAGTTCGTCGTGCAAGATGCGTTGGAGATAACCGTGTGAGCAGAAGCGTCATATTTGTCATGGTTAACGCCCATAACGATCGTGATGTCTTCGTTCGTAGCTGGCGCGGAGATGATAACTTTCTTAGCGCCGCCTTTGAGGTGAAGCTCAGCTTTTTCTTTAGCCGTGAAGATACCCGTAGATTCAACAACGATCTCAGCGCCTACGGATGCCCAAGGGAGGTTCTCTGGGTTACGCTCAGCAAAAACTTTGATCTCGCGGCCGTTAACAACCAGCGCGCCTTCTTTTGCTTCAACCGTAGCGTCGAGTTTACCGTGCGTCGTGTCATATTTCAACAGATGAGCCAGCGTTTTCGTATCCGTCAGATCGTTAACTGCTACGATCTCAACTGCAGGGTTGTTCAGTGCTGCGCGGAACACGTTACGGCCGATACGGCCAAATCCGTTAATACCAACTTTAACCATTTTGAATTTCCTCCTAGACATTTGGGTTTAAAAATATATACTCAAGACGGCGCGCGGCACTAAGCACCGCGAATCGTCAAGATATCCCGAAATTAACATACACCTTACTAAGCATTGCCCGAATTGTCTTCGTCAATAAGTCGAACGATTTCATTTGCCGCCGCCTCGTCCGTCACAAGCACGTCATCGTGCCCGAACCTCATAACAGCCGCTATCGCTTCGCCCTTACTTCTTCCGCCTGCCACCGCAATGACAACTTCAGTCTTCACAATATCCTCCAGCCGCAACCCCGCCGTCGGCATCTTATGAACAACTGCTCCGCTCCGGTCAAAATAATACCCGAACGATTCTGCAAGCGCGCCTTCCTTCTTCATTGCTTCTACTGAAGCCTCATCGACCTTGCGCCGCCGTGCCATTACCATGGCATCTCCGATGCCGTGTAAGACTATACGGGCTTTGCGGATGACGTTCACAATTTCTTGAATGTTCGGCTCCTGCATCAGCGTCGTATAGGCTTCTTCACCCAAATGGTCGGGCACATGAAGCAGCCGATATTGAGCGCCTGTACGCTTCGCCATCATCGAGGCAATCGTATTCGCCTGATAATCGAGGCTTTCGCCAAGACCGCCGCGCGCCGGCACGAACCAGTTCGTCGGCAGTGGAACAGGTGAAGTCAAATGATTGGCAACCTGAGCCATCGTCGTCCCGCCTGTGACGGCAACAACGTCGTCCTTGCCCAGCGCTCGAATAAGCGCTTGGCTTCCCGCCCGGCCAAGCTCCCGCTTGGTCGTCTTGGAAGTATCCGAATCACCTGGTACGATGAGCACTCGCTTCAGACCATAGTACCGGCGAATTTTCTCTTCCATCTCGGCTAGGCCGGACCATTCCTTCAAATAAGGCTCCAGATCCGCAAGGAGCCTACGTCCCTGCTCGCTGATGCGCATACCTGACACTTGAATCTCAATCAAGCCCTGCGCCTTCAAAAAATCCGTCTCCGCTCGCAGCACCCGCTCGGTCATCCCTAGCGCGCCTGCCAGCGCACGCCGTCCGACGGAATCAGACAGCATCACTTGATGCAGGATGAAGTATCGTTTCCTCATGACTTCCAGCAGATCCGGCACAAGCTGCTGTTGCAGTTCAATAATAGGACGCATCTTAGGCATTCCACTCCACAGCCGAATTGTTGCCTTTCAATATGAAGAAACTATTCTCCAGAGACTCAAAAAGGGTGGACGCGATATGTCCCGCACTTCCGTTTTAAGTCCCGCCTTTATTTTATATAAAGTCGGAAAAGACTGCAAGTTCCTTTTCGCCCTGTAACCGCTTACTGTTACGATTTTTTTAACTTTTAATTTTTCTTGCCGGTCTGCTCTTGCATTCCAATGAAATTTGAGGTAAGATAACATTCGTTCCGCTTTTCTGCGCCCGTGGTCCAATGGATATGACGTAGGCCTCCGGAGCCTGAGATCTAGGTTCGATTCCTAGCGGGCGCGCCATTTTAATATCGGAATTATGAACACAATCATTAATACCGTTTCGACGGGATTAATGATTTTTTTGTTTGAAAAACGATAAATATTTTAGATATAGCTACTGATTCCACTCTTTTATTTACAATTTATCCCCTTAATTCGATTATTTATTTTATTTTTGACTATAATAGTAAGAGAATAACTAGCATAAATCCGAAATACCGGGTTTGCTCCGCAGTGAACATACCGGCAATTCAGAAGAACGAACTTCACCACTATCTCTGTATATCAGTTTAGTTTGACTTTCTTTGACTTTTGTAAAATGATCGGCTATTATTAACATAACACACAGGTGCACGCACCGAATTGCTCTGTCCGCTTTTGTGCGAAAGACTCGGACGCTACCCTGTTGCTATACTTACCTATTCGGGAGGGAACTTTCATGGATATGAACTTTGTGCCTATGGTCATCGAGCAGAACAACCGCGGCGAGCGCGCGTACGACATTTATTCGCGTTTGCTAAAGGACCGTATCGTTTTTCTTGGAACGCCGGTCAATGACATTGTCGCTAACTCCATCATCGCGCAATTACTGTTCCTGGCAGCCGACGATCCGGAGAAAGACATCTCTCTTTATATTAATAGCCCAGGCGGATCCATCACAGCCGGCATGGCGATCTATGATACGATGCAGTTCATCAAGCCGGACGTCTCTACGATTTGCGTCGGCATGGCAGCATCCATGGGCGCATTTCTGCTGACGGCAGGCGCGAAAGGCAAGCGCTATGCGCTGCCGAACAGCGAAGTTATGATTCACCAGCCGCTCGGCGGTGCGGAAGGCCAAGCGAGCGATATCGAAATTCGCGCCCGCCGCATTCTGAAAATGCGTGACAAGCTGAACAGCATTCTCGCTGAGCGTTCAGGCCAGCCTTTGGAGCGCATCGAGAAGGACACAGACCGCGATTACTTTATGAGCGCGGAGGAGGCACGCGAATACGGCCTGATCGATAAAGTCATCGAAAAGCTGTAGTCGCTGCGCAAATGCTGCTCCTTATCGTATAATAAAGCGCCCCTTTACCGGCACATGCCGATAAAGGGGCGTTTCTATCTCGATTAAATACCTTTCCCATCATCATTCTCGCTAAGGTAAAATCGCGACAAACGCCTGCGCTGCCGCCGACAGCGGAACTCCCTTCAATGTGACAATACCAATTCCTCTCGGCGGGATCGGCGGGTCGATTGCCAAATGAATAAGATCCCCTTTCGCTAATTCCTCCTCGACAAAGTCGACAACGACGCTCGCAATGCCGAAGCTGGTGCGAGCGAACTCATTAAGTAGATCAAGACTACCAAGCTCCATGCTCGGCTTTAAGGACACGCCGTTCGAAGCGGCAACGTGCTCGATATAGGCACGAGTACCCGTTCCTTGCTCCAGCATAAGGAGCGCATAACGACTCAGTTCATTCCACTGGAGCTTCATCGGCCGCCCATCCTCCATCCATCTACGATAAACGTTAGATACAACGAATCCGTCCTGATTTAAGAATTGACGGAAACAAGAAAGGCCAACCCGTAAGCTCTGATTGACCAGAATGACTACGGGCTCGCCCTAGGACAGGTTATTCTTCTAGAAGTTCAATACTGCTGAGTATATTCATAATCTGCTTCTCATACTGTTTGTACAGATCCTTGTCGATATTAGCAATTGCCCCATAGAAGCCAGTGCCCAGCACCAAATTCAGATTCACGACGCCGTCTGCATCATCGATAAATAAATCTCCACTTACGCCATCTTCTGTTGTGAACTTCTCGTGTTTATACCCAGGATAATCAGTTCCGATATGTCCGTTCTGACCATATACATAGATCCTGTCCTCTAAATCGCTACCCGGGTATATACTGATCCCGCCAGTAGGGGACGCCTCCTGAGTCTCGGTAGCCTCTACAGGTGAATCAACCATGATTCTCCACTCACTAGGATAGTCAACTTCGAAACGGTATACTCCATCGTCGTAATGGTAGACTGTAATTGCAGCCCCCTCACTTTCACTCCCACACCCTGATGTGAAGAATACCAAAGCTAATACGAGCCAAACCGTTACGATTCGATTCGTGTTCACGCATCCTCACCCTTTCACGCATCTGTGTAGATAGAGCGTTTCTCAACAAAAAAAGAGCCGCCGAGATACTCCCAGCAGCCCTTACAGACCCGCAAAGGGTCTATCCCATCTTTATTGGTTCTCCAATTCTTCCTTACTCACAAGGTTAACTAAAGCGGTTACAGCTTGCTCGGCATCCGAGCCTTCGGCACTGATAAAGATCTCCGTACCCGAACTGATCGCCAAGCTCATAATGCCCATAATCGACTTCGCATTCACCTTCTTGTCGTCCTTCTCGACGAATACCTCGGATGAAAACTTATTCGCTTCTTGAACGAACAACGCCGCCGGTCTTGCATGTAGACCTGTCTTCAATCGTACGACAGCAGGTTGTCTTGTCATGGAAACCATACCCCCTACGGTTATTTCTATTGGATGAATGTGACTATCTTCATTCAGTCATGAAATAGTGTGTGCCTGCATTTGCAGCCCTGCCGCATTCACGGCAGTTTGTTAATCATTATATCATTATCAAGCTTTCTGCACTAGGGTAATCGTTCAGCTGTTGCGTATTTTTTCGGCTAATTCATCAATTTTTCGCAGGCGGTGGTTTACGCCCGACTTACTGACCTTCCCTTTGAGCAATTCGCCCACTTCGGTCAAATTCATATCTGGATGCATAAGCCGAATCTCTGCGACCTCACGAAGCTTCTCAGGCAGCGATTCGAGACCGACTTCCTTTTGCAGCAGCTTAATATTATCGATTTGTCTGACAGCCGCTCCGATCGTCTTATTCAAGTTAGCCGTCTCACAGTTGACGATCCGATTAACCGAGTTGCGCATATCACGCATAATACGGACGTCCTCGAACTTGAACAACGCTTGATGGGCGCCAATAATGTTCAGCATCTCGATAATTTTCTCGCCTTCTTTAATATAGAATATAAACCCTTTCTTCCGCTCGATACAGCGTGCGTTCAAATCGAACTTATTGGCCAGCTCAGCAAGCGCTTGGCAATGCTCCTCGTACAATGACGCAATCTCCAGATGGTAAGACGAGCCCTCCGGATTGTTCACCGAGCCGCCAGCAAGAAAGGCTCCGCGTAAGTATGAGCGTTTGCAGCATGGTTTCTTAATAATTTCTTTATCGATGCCTTGCTGGAATAGGAAGCCCTCAGAGACAATGCACAGTTCCTTTAATATTTCCTGCACCTTGCCCGGTATACGGACGATATAGACATTGTTCTTCTTCAACCGCATCTTCTTGCGTACGAGAAGCTCGGTATGAACGTCGAACCGCTTCTTGATTAGACTGTAAATGCGTCGTGCGATTGCCGCATTCTCTGTCGAGATGTCGAGAATCACTTTGCGGTTCGATAACGACACCGAGCCGTTCATGCGGATGAGCGCGGACAATTCCGCCTTCTCGCAGCATTCGTCCGTTTCGATCATCGTCAGTTCTTTTTTGGTCTGCGCCGCAAAGGACATGTCGTATCACCTCTTCCGTGTCATCCAGTTCTGTACCTGATAAAAAATATGCTGACTTAACTTATCGGCATCATGCCGCAAATAGGTCCGGAACAGCACGAGCTTATCGGCAATAACCTTATAGCCGCGCTTCTGTACTTCCTCCAGATCGAGATGGACGGCCTTCGCGCCCTTCTCGGCATATTTGCTCTGCACCTGCTCCGGAATATCGCCATTGTTAACAATAACATAATCAAATAGATGATAGCCAATATGCGTGTAGATAGCGTCCAGATGATCGCCGACCGAATAATTGTCCGTTTCTCCCGGCTGCGTCATCACGTTACAGATGAACATCTTGAGCGCATTCGATGAGACTATGGCGTCTGCAAGCTTCGGAACGAGCAAATTAGGTATGATACTCGTATATAAACTGCCCGGTCCGATCAAGATCGCATCTGCTTCCTGTATCGCTTCCACCGCTTCCTCCAGCGGCTCCACGTCAGCAGGTTCAATGAAAACCCGCTTGATCGCTTTTCCTGCCTTCGGAATCATCGATTCTCCTGTTACTATCGTACCATCGGACATTTCGCCCTTCAATACGATCGCTTGACCTGCTGCAGGCAGCACCCGCCCCCTGACCGCGAGCACCCGGCTTAGCTCTCGAACGCCGGAAACGAAATCTCCCGAAATATCGGTAATCGCCGCCAGCATGAGATTGCCGAGACTATGAGGAGCTAGACCGCTCCCGTTGTTGAACCGGTAATTAAATAGTTTGCCGAGCAGCGGTTCGACATCGGCAAGAGCAAGCAGCACATTCCGGATATCGCCGGGCGGCGGGATATGCAACTCGTTGCGAAGGATGCCTGAGCTGCCGCCGTCATCGGCCACTGTAACGATGGCTGTAATATCAAGCGGCTTCTCCTTCAAGCCCCTTAGCATAACGGATAAGCCGGTCCCCCCGCCGATGACGACGATTTTGGGTTTGTCCTTATCCGATAGTTCGCTGCTGTTCATTCATGCACCTCATTTAATGCCGATCCCTCTCGGAGTCACGGTGACTAACGCGCACCGTCTCTGTATCACTGCTTCCGAGCATTCGGCCCAAATATTCTGCAATTGCCACGGACCTGTGCTTCCCGCCCGTACAGCCAATGCCGACGACAACCTGACTCTTCCCTTCTTTCCTATACAGCGGAATAAGAAAGTTCAGCATATCAAGCAGCTTGGTTAGAAACGCCTGGGTTTCCGGCCACTTCATAACATATTCATATACATCCGGATTTTGTCCCGTGTTCGGTCTCAAATGCTCGATATAATGCGGGTTAGGCAGGAATCGCACATCATAGATTAAATCCGCGTCAATCGGAATGCCATACTTGAAGCCGAACGATATAACATTCACGTTAATGCCGGTACGTTCCGTATTCGTAAAGCGTGATACAATCCGTTCCTTCAGCTGCGCTGGTTTTAGGCTGCTCGTATCGATGACCTGCGTCGCCATCCCTTTGAGATCTTCCAGCATGCGGCGCTCCAGGCCAATCCCATCAAGCGGCATTCCGTCCGGCGCAAGCGGATGTCTGCGGCGGCTTTCCTTGTACCGCTGAACGAGCACGGCATCTGTCGCATCGAGAAACAGAATTTCACAGCCTATCGTGTAATGCTCCTTAATGAAGTTCAGAGATTCTGACAGCGCCGTAAAAAACTCTCTGCCTCTCAGGTCGATCACGAGCGCAACTTTACCAATCTTGCCACTCGATTGTTCAATCAGCTCCGCAAATTTTGGAATGAGTACGGGAGGTAAATTATCCACGCAGAAAAATCCGAGATCCTCCATGCTCTGCACGGCAATCGTCTTGCCGGCTCCCGACATACCGGTAATGATGACGAGCTTGGCAACTTGCATCGTTTCATTATCCATTTATATCATTCCTTTCCCACAACCAGCCTTATCATGGACAAACCCGCCGGCAAGGGCGGGTCAGCCTGCTTTGTCTTATACTTGCTGCTACGAGCGGAGGATGAGTCCTGCCGCGCCTACAACGCCTGCGTCGTTACCAAGAATGGCCGGGACGATCTCCACGTCCTCCGCAATAACCTCCGGCGTATATTTACGGAATTCTTGACGAATCTGTTCAAATAAGAACTCGCCGGCTTTAGACACACCGCCGCCGATAATAAATCGCTTCGGATTCAGTACGACAGCTACTGAAGCCATCGATTTGCCAAGATAGTACGCTGCGCGGTTCACGATACGGGATGCAACCTCGTCGCCCGCCTTCGCCGCATCGAACACTTCCTTCGCCAAAATCTGCTCTTCAAGGGACAACGAAGTACGATCACCGCGTTCTACCGCGTCTTTGGCCATCTTAATAATACCGGTCGCGGACGATACCGTCTCCAGGCAGCCCATTTTGCCGCAGCCGCACTGAATCGCTTCAAGATCCGGCACAATCTGCATATGTCCAAGCTCACCCGCCATGCCGCTCCAGCCTTCATATATTTTGCCGTTTATGATAATGCCTCCGCCTACACCTGTTCCAAGCGTGTAGCATACGCATTGATCTACGCCTTTGCCAGCGCCAGCCCATGCTTCGCCAAGCGCTGCTACGTTCGCATCATTATTAATCAGTACCTTCTTACCTAACTGCTGCTCCAGATAGGCTTTCAAATGGACGTCGCGCAGTCCAAGATTCGCGGAAAACTTGACGATGCCGTTCGGGATATCCAAGAAACCGGCAATACCGACGCCTACTCCTCCGACTTGCTCCCATTCGTAGGCCGATTGCTCTACGATCCGCTTAGCGTAATCCGCGATATTGCGAAGGATCGTCTCCGTTCCCTTGTCGACTTCAGTCGGTCCCTCATACGTATGGAGCAGATCGCCTACCGAGTTACAGATGCCTACTTTAATAGCCGTTCCCCCGATATCGACTCCAACGTATATTTGCTCAGACATCACTTGCCCACCTCGTTCACAAAGTTAAACATCTCTTTTACTCACTATAAGCGAATGCCCCTGATAGGTCAAGGCGATCCAAATTGGAACAAAAGAGCGCCATTCCAGCAAGGAAGCGCTTCCTTATTCACCTTCTCCACCATTCAGAACGTCTATTGAACCTGTCAAATCGCATGAATATATCATCTTCTATAAACCTAACCTCTCCACATTCCATAGCCTGCCGTCTTCTATATAAGGCCGATCATCCTAGTACAGCATACTAATATTACGGCTTCCCAGCAAAAAAGCTCCCGTCGAATGTCTGCTGGGCGCGCTCATATAGCGCATCCGGCCTGACATTCGAAGAGAGCCATATACTGTCGTTACAATGAGACGCTCCAATCCTGCGTTACGTGTCCCTCAAGAAACCTCTCGGCATCCAGAGCCGCCATGCAGCCGCTGCCCGCAGCCGTAATAGCTTGACGATACTTACTATCCTGCACGTCGCCGCAAGCGAATACACCTGGTACATTCGTCTCGGTCGATCCCGGCTTGACCTTAATGTATCCATGCTCGTCCGTTTCAATCTGTCCGCCTAGGAAGCCCGTATTCGGTGTATGTCCGATGGCAACGAATATACCGCTCGTCTCGAGCAATTCCTCTTCGCCTGTCTCGTTATTACGCACTTTCAGCGCTGTGACGCCCATTCCGTTCGCTACAACCTCAATCGGCGTCTTATTCAAGCTCCAACGAATTTTCTCGTTCTCGCGAGCGCGATCCTGCATAATCTTCGATGCACGAAGCTCAGCGCGCCGATGGACGAGCTCAACCTCCGTCGCAAAGCGAGTCAAGAAATTCGCTTCCTCCATTGCAGAATCACCACCGCCGACGACGATGATTTTCTTCCCGCGGAAGAAGAAGCCATCGCATGTCGCACACGTGCTTACGCCCCGTCCGACATTATCCTTCTCTCCCGGAATGCCGAGATACTTCGCCGATGCACCCGTCGAAATAATCAGCGTCTCGGCCACGAGCTCGCCATGTCCTTCAACCTGCAGCTTGAAAGGCCGCTCAGACACATCGACGCTTTTCACCCAGCCTGTACGAAATTCAGCGCCGAAACGCTCAGCTTGCTTACGCATATTAGCCATCAATTCCGGGCCCATAATACCCTCAGGAAAGCCTGGGAAGTTCTCTACATCCGTCGTCGTCGTCAATTGTCCACCCGGCTCCGGTCCTTCAATAACGAGCGGATTCAGATTAGCTCTCGCCAGATAGATCGCGGCCGTCAATCCAGACGGACCTGTTCCGATAATGATCGATTTATACATATTACCCCTCCTGGTCGGCTGCCGCTTCCGCTTATCGTCCGCTGCTTTCTGGCTGTATACAATCGTAGGTGTCACTAGCATTGGAACCATTCTTCATTTATAGGATACCCGCTCTCTCGCGGCATCAATCATTGCTGCCCTCTACCGGCTGCACTCGCAGCATTTCATTGGCAGAACGCATTTTATCTCGAATACCGCACACCTCATCAATGCGTCTGGCATGCTTGCTAACCGTCGCAGTGGACGTTCCGTATCGTCCCGCAACCTCTTCCAACGTAATGGACTGACTGTGCATCTTCGCCGTCCAATATTCGAGCGCCGCCGCCCATCCAGCCGCCTTGCCCAGCTTAGGCACATCTGGATAGATACGGGACAAAAATTCAATCCACAGGGTCAGTAGATCATGCTGCTGCACAAGATCGTAACGCGGACGCATTTGCATTAATGCCTCGTCGACCACATTCTGCCAGCTAGCTTCCCACACGGGAAGCCTCGTCGGTATTCGACTTGGTTCTACAACCGCTGCTTCGCCGCCGAATATCGCCGCAAATGGCTCTGTCTCACCCAATGAACGAAGCACAAGCAGCGCGATCCGCTTCAGATCATCATCTTCATCCGGTTCCCGCAAGAAAGCCTGCAGCGCTTCCCGAACCTCTTCGTCTCCAATAACAGCGAACGCTTGAATGACCTGCAGCTTCGTCGCGCGGTCACCATGGCGCAGTGCCCAGAAGAACGACGAACGAACAAGCGGGTCCCGCTTAAATTTCTCCGGAATGACTTCGCCGGGAAGTCGCTCCCACAGCTTCATCTGCTCTTCAAACGGAAGATGGTAGTGATAGCTGATCGGAGCAGGCTGTTGTCCGCTCGCTCTTATGCGCGCCAGGTAGTCAAGGTAATATGGTGCAACCTCTGTATCCGGATCTAACGTGCGGCACTGCTGCCACAGCCGCTCCGCATCGCTGTACCGCTTCGTCTGGCAAGCCGCTACCGCAGCATAATGGTATAGACTGGCGTCGCTCATGCCATCTGTGCGAATTAGGCGGACAAATTGGCGGTAGGCTCCCTCATGCTCACCAAGTATACCCAGCGTCGTCGCCAGCTTGAACGAATGCTCCTGATGGAACGGAAACGTCTTGCGCAGCTGCCCCAGCAGTCGAGCGAGACGTTCTCGTTCACCCATATGCTGATAGAAGATTGCAAGATTGCAGAGTGCATGAAGATTCCCTTCATCCAGCTCCAGCACCTTCAAAATTGTCTCCATCGCTTTATCGAACTGGCCCATATAATAATAGGCTAGCGCAAGATTGTTCCGGGCAGACGAGAAATCCGGATAACGATCAACGATGTCCTCCAGCAGCTTGACCGCTTGCGCGAACTTCCCTTCCTCAAGCAGAGCCCTGGCCCTATCATGCTCCCGCATACCTCCGAGCGATTTGACGTTCGCCTGCTTCGTCGGCCTCGCCAGCTCGAACGTCAGCAGATCCATCATCTCTTCCGCTTCTTCAATGTAATAGCCTTCCTCATCTTCCTCCAAGTAATGGACAAGAGAAGCTTCCGCCGCCTCGTACATCTCCATGTTGGCATAGTTATTCGCCATATAGAAATGGCACTCCGTCATCGATGGATCGAGCTCGTCCACAATCCACTTTAATATTTTGTTCGATTCTTCATAATTGCCAAGCTCCGACAATATCCCCGCCATATTGCAATGGTTCACTGGATTATCCGGCTCAAACTGTGCGGCTCGCCGAAAATTTTTCAGTGCCTTGTCGTAATGATAGCGATCCAACGAACGAACGGCCCGCTCGAAGAAGTATGTCGCGTCCCATTGAATGGGAATAATCTTGGCAGGCTTGCCCGAAACCGCTCGCTCCTTCTTAGTCATTGTGCAAGGCACCTCCCGTTATCATCTTATGTTGTCACGATTATATCACAGCGCCGCTCAACGTTACAGGTTGGAAAAAGCGGAAATCGCGGGCGCATGACGCGTCCCGCGATTTCGACGTGGGGCCGGACTAAACGCCGGCGTTCTTAAAGAGCGTACTGATCGATCCGCCCTCAATGATGATCCGCGTGGCATCAGCCAGCATTGGAGCAACTGAAAGAATCGTGAAGCGCGCCGGACGGATATCCGGAAGCACGATCGAGTCTGTAACGACAACTTCTTTAATATTCGGGTGATCCAAACGCTGCAGGGCGTTGCCTGAGAACAAAGGATGCGTTGCGCAGACGTAAACATCCTCGGCTCCGCGTTCCTTCAATCCTTCAACAACGTTGATAATCGTACTGCCGGTATCGATCAAATCTTCAATAATGATTGGCGTCTTGCCTTCGACATCACCGATAACATGCGTAATGACCGATTCATTGTGTGCAGGGCGCTTCTTGATCATCATTGCAAAAGGACAATCCAAGTAGTTGGCCAGCATTTCAGCCGTCGATGCACGGCCTGCATCCGGTGACACAACGATCGGATTCTTAATGTCCTTCTTCTTCAGATAATCGCTGATCGTATCAAGCGCCGTCAAATGGTCAACCGGAATGTTGAAGAAGCCTTGAATTGCCGGTGCGTGGAGGTCGATCGTTACCACGCGGTTTGCGCCAACGGTTGTCAAAATATCTGCCACCATCTTCGCCGAGATCGGCTCACGTGGCGCAGCCTTCCGTTCTTGGCGAGCATAACCGTAGTGCGGCATAATGACGTTGATCGTCCGAGCGGAGGCCCGCTTCGCTGCATCGATCATAATCAATAGTTCAACGAAATGATCATTGATCGGATGCGAGAGGGATTGCACAAGGAATACATCGCAGTTCCGAATCCCTTCTTCGTAGTTGACATAGATCTCGCCGCCTTTGAACCGGGAAAGCTTGATGGCGCCGAGCTGAAGCCCTAGCTCCTCTGCAATCTTCTCGGCTAATTTCGGGTTAGACGAACCCGAAAAAATGCGCAACTTGTCGCTTAACATGATACCCTCCTGAGCGTTTGAACCACATAGTTTTACTTTAGACTGCCTGTTCGACAGTATTCATTATACATCGATTATCGAATATTTCAAAAATCAATCATCGTTCTTATTCGGCGCTCAAACGTCGCCAACTGCGTAAAACCTGCATCTTTCAATTGTTCCCGTGCTTGTTCCAAGTATTGAGCCAGTCTATCAGGCTGATGCGCGTCCGAGCCGAGCGTAATAGGAATACCAAGCTGCTGAGCGTAACGCAGCATTCTCGGCCCTGGGAACATCTCCTTGCAGTCATGCCGAAGCCCGGAGGCGTTCAGCTCGATCGCAATCCCAGCGTCGTGAACCGCTTCCAGCGCAGCGTTCTCCAGATGCGTCACATCTGCGTCCGGCTTGAAGCCAAAACGCTTGATGACATCAATGTGGCCAATGTAATCATAAAATCCACTCTTAGCCGCCTTAATGACCGCATCGTAGTATTGCTCGTATACTGCCATCGGATCTTTGCCTTCCCAGCCGTGCGTCTGCCGGAAATCCGTTATATCCCACGTTCCGAGAAAATGAACCGACCCGATGACGTAATCCCACGGATAGGCTTGAATAATCGCTTCGATCTTCTCCTCGGAGCCTTCGATATAATCGCCCTCCAAGCCGACGCGGACATCAATCTGCCCCTTGTACTTCTCCTTCAGCGCGAGCGCTTCCTCTACATAGCGCGGCAGCTCATCCATCGGCATCGCCATCTCTGGATAATAGGTCGCCGGATCGACGTGCAGCAGCGGCATATGGTCCGATACGCCGATCTGGGACAGGCCAATTGCGATGCCCTGCTGAATATATTCCTCCAGCCTGCCTACGGCATGGCCGCAGCGCTCATGGTGTGTATGGTAATCAATTAGCATTGGCTTGTTACCTCCGGCTTTTTCGCATCCTGCCACTCGTATCGTACGGACAAGCTGTCCTTAACGATTCATTTTATTCGTGGTCGGCTGGTTATGACGCTTCCCAAGCTCCGCCATCACTTCATCAAGTGAAAGGCCGCGTTCGCGCAGCAGCACCATCAAGTGGAACAGCAGGTCGCTCGTCTCGCTCCGCAGCTCGTCGTTGTCGAGATTCTTCGCCGCAATAATGACTTCTACCGACTCTTCGCCGAATTTTTTTAATATTTTATCGAGACCCTTCTCGAACAAATACGTCGTATACGCGCCTTCCGGACGTTCAGCATAGCGCTTCGCTACGATTGCTTCCAGCTCGTTTAACATACGGAAGCGATCCCCGCCTTCTGACTCAGCAGGCGCCTTCTCTTCAATGATCGGATTAAAAAAGCACGAGTACCGGCCGGTATGGCAAGCTGCACCATTCTGATCGACTCGTACGAGCAGCGCATCGGCATCACAATCGTAGTGGATCGAACGGATCTGCTGCGTATGTCCGCTTGTCGCTCCCTTATGCCACAGATCGCTGCGCGAGCGGCTCCAGAACCAGGTCTCCCCGCTTTCGATCGACAGTTTCAGCGACTCTGCGTTCATATAAGCAAACATAACGACTTCCTTGCTGACCGCATCCTGCACGATAGCACCGACTAAGCCATCCTTATCCCATTTGATCCGCTGCTTCAGCTCCTCGAACGGTATAGACGGCGTCTTCACATTGTCGCTCATCGTACTTCTACCCCTTTGCGTTTCAGATCATCCTTCACTTCTTGAATCGTCATTTCTTTGTAGTGGAAAATAGTCGCCGCAAGACCGGCATCAGCTTTGCCTTCTGTGAACACGTCGTAGAAGTGACCTACCTGACCCGCGCCGCCGGAGGCGATAACCGGAATGCTCACAAGCTCCGATACAGCCCGCGTCAGCTTCAGATCGAAGCCGTCCTTCGTGCCGTCAGCGTCCATGCTCGTCAGCAGCAGCTCGCCCGCTCCGCGACGCTCCGCTTCGCGCGCCCATTCGAGCGCCCGAATACCCGTGCCATTACGGCCGCCATGCGTAAAGATTTCCCACTCGCCCCATTCCGGATTGAACTTCGCGTCGATCGCGACGACGATACATTGCGAACCGAATTTGCGAGCTCCGTCGGAGATCAGCTGCGGATTACGGATCGCCGCCGTATTGATGCCAATCTTGTCCGCGCCTGCACGGAGAAGCCTTTTCATGTCATCGACGTGCGAGATGCCGCCTCCAACTGTGAATGGGATCGTGATTTCGCCTGCCGTACGTTTAACGACCTCAACCATCGTCGCCCGTCCTTCGACCGAAGCCGAGATGTCGAGAAATACGAGCTCATCCGCACCTTCGCGGTCATATGTTGCTGCCAGCTCGACGGGATCACCGGCATCGCGCAGGTTTACGAAGTTTACGCCTTTAACGACGCGGCCGTCTTTGACGTCGAGACATGGAATAATCCTTTTGGCCAACATGCCGATCTCTCCCTCCTTAATAGGATTCATATTGAATGCTGCTAATAAGCAGCTTACCGTTTCGTCAGTCCGAGAAAGCCTTCAAGCAGCTTCATGCCAAGCTCGCCGCTTTTCTCTGGATGGAACTGCATGCCGAATACGTTACCGCGTCCAACGATCGCCGTGACCGGTTGGAAGTAATCGACGGTTGCCAGCAGATCGCTCGCAAGCTTCGGCTTTACATGATAGGAGTGAACGAAGTAGACGTGCCCTTCCTCCAGCCCTTCGAACAGCGGAGAAGATTGACGGAACGACAGTTTATTCCAGCCCATGTGCGGCACTTTGTAGTCCCCTTGGAATCGGACGACGCTGCCAGGCAGCAAGTCGAGACCGGTATGCATGCCGTACTCCTCGCTTTCGCTGAACAGCAGTTGCATGCCGAGGCAAATGCCAAGAATCGGCTTACCTGAAGCCGCGTACTGCTTCGTCACAGCATCAAGGCCGGTAGAGCGTAAATTGTCCATCGCATCGCCGAATGCGCCGACACCTGGCAGTATCGCAGCATCTGCTGCAAGAATCTCCGAGGCGTCGCTCGTTACGATGCACTCGTACCCGAGTCGTTCGACCGCTTTGCTAACACTGTGCAAATTGCCCATGCCATAATCGATAATCGCGATCATCAGATTTACAGCACTCCTTTCGTCGAAGGCACTCCTTGTACGCGTGGATCGATGCTCGTCGCTTCGTCAAGAGCGCGTCCGAGCGCTTTGAAGACTGCCTCAATCATATGATGAGTGTTCTGGCCGTAGTGTACGATAACATGAAGCGTCATACGTGCTTCGAGCGCAAGCTTCCACAGAAACTCGTGCACGAGCTCCGTCGAGAAGCTGCCGACCTGTTGAGATGGATATTCCGCACGATATTCAAAGTGCGGACGGTTACTCAGATCGATGACGACTTGCGCAAGCGCCTCGTCCATCGGCACGAACACGCTGGCATAACGTTTAATGCCGCGTTTGTCGCCCAGAGCGGTCGCAATCGTCTGACCGAGGCAGATACCGATATCCTCGACGGTATGGTGATCATCAATGTCGACGTCGCCGCGCGCCTCGACCGTCAGATCGAATTGACCATGCTTCGCGAACAGGTCAAGCATATGGTTCAGAAACGGTACATCCGTGTCGATGCTTACTTTGCCTGTACCGTCGACGCCGAATGCCAGCTTAATGTCGGTTTCATTCGTCTTGCGCGCCACTTCAGCAGCGCGTACTGCATTTTGCACATTGTCCGCCATGAATAGCCCTCTTTTCTTGATCGATGATCTATATACTTCATGCTCTTGCATCACTTTCTGTGTCACACCAGCGCGCCGGCCGCCTGCCAAGCTCGTACATCATACGTCGACGCAATGACACCACGGCTTGTCGCTAGACCGAAAGCACGCCGCTTATTGGCCGCCTTCCTTCTCAAGGCGTACTTCGATAGCGCGGGCATGGCCCTCAAGGCCCTCGTGGCGCGCGAGCGTCATAATTTTATCGCCATTAGCCAGCAAAGCTTCTTTGCTGTAGTAGATTAAGCTCGACTTCTTCAAGAAGTCGTCTACATTGACAGGCGAGGAGAACCGAGCCGTTCCGTTCGTCGGCAGAATGTGGTTCGGACCTGCAAAATAATCGCCAACCGGCTCAGAGCTGTACGGCCCGAGGAAAATAGCTCCCGCATTCTCAATACGCGCAAGCAATGCCATCGGATCGGCCGTCAACACCTCAAGATGCTCCGGCGCCATCCGGTTAATAATATCAATGCCTTCCTCCAGCGAGTCGACAACAAGCACGGCGCCGTAGCTGTCAATCGAGCGGCGCGCGATAGCCTCACGCGGCAGCAGCGCAAGCTGGCGCTCTACCTCGGCAGCGACCGCCTCAGCGAGCTGCTGTGAAGGCGTTACGAGCACTGCAGACGCCATCTCGTCGTGCTCTGCCTGCGACAGCAGATCTGCCGCAACATAGGAGGCATCTGCCGTGTCGTCAGCAAGCACCGCAATCTCGCTCGGTCCGGCAATGCTGTCGATATCGACGACGCCGAACACCGCGCGCTTCGCTAGCGCGACATAAATATTACCCGGGCCCGTAATTTTATCGACTGGGGCAATCGTCTCTGTACCATATGCCAGCGCTGCTACCGCTTGAGCTCCGCCTACTCGGTACATTTCCTTCACGCCCGCCTCAGCCGCCGCAACAAGAATATAAGGATTAATGCCTTCCTCGCCGCCGGTTGCCGGTGGCGTCACCATAACGATCTCTGGAACACCGGCTACCTGAGCCGGAATCACATTCATAAGCACCGACGACGGATAAGCCGCCTTGCCGCCCGGCACATAGACGCCGACACGCTTGAGCGGACGAAGCACCTGTCCAAGCAGCGTACCATCCGGCTGCATGTCAATCCACGAGGAGCGCATCTGCTTCTCATGGAACTTGCGGACGTTCGCCGCCGCCTCCCGAATCGCAACCAAGAACTTGCCATCAACTTGGCTGTACGCCGCTTGAATTTCCTCCTCCGTCACGCGCAAAGACGCAGCATCAAGCTTCACACGATCGAACTGCTCTGTATACCGAAGCAGCGCCGCATCCCCTTCGGCCCGGACCGCTTCCACGATGGTACGGGCCGCTTCATTTTGCTCTGGCGTGCCGTATTCGACCTGTCGGTCCAGCTTAAATTGCTCTGCTCGCATAATACGCATAGCTTCCATCCCCCTTACTCTCTTGCCCGGCTTCCGGCACCCGGCCTTGCCCGTGCAGTCTATATCCGTTATGCCTTCGTAACGCTCGTTCACGTATCAAGCCTGCTGTTGTTCGTTTCATCCGTTCAGCCATTCATTCGCAAAATTATACAATTATTCTGCTACACACGCTCGTCGTCCTGCTATCCGAGCGCTGTAACGGCAAGTGCCGCTCTCGCGGCCAGCTCTTACGCTCGCGCCGCGAGCGTAGCTTGAAGCCGATCGCACAGCTTCTGAATCTGATCGTTCTTCATTCGGTAACTGACCCGATTCGCGATCAGCCGGCTCGTAATTCCGAAGATCGGCACCATCTCGACGAGCCCGTTCTCCTTCAGCGTCTGGCCGGTTTCGACCATATCGACAATCCGGTCCGCAAGGCCGATCAGCGGTGCCAGCTCGATCGAGCCGTTCAGCTTAATGACTTCCACCTGCTGACCAAGCTCGCGGAAATATTGGGAAGCTACATTCGGATATTTCGTCGCAACGCGCGGGTTAATGACCGGCTTCCAATCCGGCAGTCCGATAACGGACATGCGACACTTGGCAATCCCGAGATCGAGCAGCTCGTAGACGTCTTTATTTTCCTCCATCAGTACGTCCTTGCCTACGATCCCGATATCCGCTACCCCATATTCAACGTAAGTCGGTACGTCGACCGGCTTCGCCATTATAAACTCCATATGCGCTTCCGGCACTTCAATTATCAGCTTGCGTGTATCGTCGAAATCGGCAGGGATCGGCAGTCCCGCTTCACGGAACAGCTTCGACGCCTGCTTATATATGCGCCCCTTGGGCATTGCTACCTTCAAAATCTCCTGCTGTCCGCTCACTTCGCTTGCTCCCCTTTCGATCGTTCTGCACCAACGAATACGGCAACGTCCGCAACTCCTTCTCGGCGAGCCTTAAAAGTATCGGCATCACCCGCTTCGATGCGCTCTGTCACAACGACAACACCTTGAGTCCGCATACGCTGCGCTTCTGCTAACGCCGCTTCACGGCCTGCCGCATCATAGCCAATGCATACGCGCTTAGGCTGTTCATCTTCTTCGCCGTCCAGCAGCTCCAGCACCCGAGTCGTCTTAATCGCAAAGCCGGTAGCCGGCGCCGGGCGGCCGAACTGCGTTAATAGATTGTCATAGCGTCCGCCGCTTACAACCGGAAATCCAAGATCCGCAGCATAACCCTCGAACGTCATCCCCGTATAATAAGAGAAATCACCAATCATCGTCAGGTCAATCAGCACGTGATCGCATACGCCATACGCCTTCAGTACATCCCATATCTCACACAAATGACGGATTGCCGACTTCGCTGTCGCATCCCCGCTCAGCTCCATCGCCTGATCGCAAATTTCCTGTCCGCCCCGCAGACGGAGGATACCTTCCAGCTCACGTTGAACAGGCTCCGCCAACGACAAGCTGCGAATTCGTTCCCGATAGCCGACATAGTCGCGACCAAGCAAACATGATTTGAGCGCTTCCTGTGCATCCAGCTGACCTGGCAGCGCCTCCTCGAACAGACCGTTCAAGAAGCCGACATGTCCGATCGCAATTTTGAACCGTTCTACCCCAGCAGCCTTGAGGGAGGCGATCGCCAGAGCGACAACCTCTGCGTCCGCTTCTGCGGAAGGGTCGCCGACAAGCTCCACGCCAGTCTGATAAAACTCAGCATCACGTCCCGCTTCTTCTTCAATCGCACGGAATACATTGGCATGATAAGACAGTCGCAGAGGGAATGGCGCCTCCTTCAACAGAGACGAGACGACGCGAGCAATCGGCGCTGTCATATCAGAACGAAGCACGAGCGTCGTCCCGCGGTTGTTCAACAGCTTGAACAGCTTCTGATCCGACGTCGAGCTTGCCACCCCAACCGTATCGTAAAATTCCATCGTCGGCGTCACGATCTGCTCATAGCCCCAACGACTCATACAATCAAGCACCTGCCGCTCCACCTTACGCAGCTTCGCTACCGCATGTGGCAAATAATCTTTAACCCCGATCGGCTTCTCGAACACCTTCGGTTTCGACATACGATCACACCTCTTATCTATTGTTCACGGCGCCACCGTAAGTAACTCCGCGAGTTTTATTGTATTGAAGTATAATTCTTTAACGCGTTAAAGCGATACCATGTTACCATACTACCAAAAGAAAGACTAGTCGTAAGTTTACCATGTGTAAACGATATCAGTCAAGGGATGCACAACCTGCTCCAAGCCCCTTTATTGGCGGAGGAAATCCGTCCATTAGCAGCGGCCTCCAGCTGCTGTCATCATCAAAAAAGCCAGCCTGCTAAGGCTGACCATTTGACCATATCCTGTAACTTCGCGCAGGATATTATCCTGACTGGCTCACACCACTGCCGCCACTCATTGTATTGCCCGCCAATCCGGCAGCGGGCTTTCGGAATTTCGCCGGTACTTGACCGAACACGAGCCATGACCAGCCAGTAATACGAAATGCAACGAGCAGGACGAGCAGCGATCCAACTAGTGCCGTTATGAAGCAGCCTGCCACCCAGGCAACATATAAATAAGGCATACCCGGCTGTGGGATGAGCTCTCGGTACGCTAGAAGAAATAACGGGTGAATCAAATAGATCCCGAACGACAGACCGCCAAGATCGTTCATTCGATTTTCCAGCCATCGGCTCTTCAGACTTCGAATCCAACCGCTAATTAACAGCAAGATCGGTATCGTCAGCAGCGTATACGCCTCATAACCGAACTCGAATGCTTCGGATGGATAGGTATGATCACCTGTCCGATACCGATGCCATATGGTTACGAGAACGACTGCAGAAGCGGTCCACAGCAGCCACATCATCGTCCGCCATACGGGCATACGATGGTTAATCCACTTGTCCATCTTCTCATAATTAAATGCAGCATATACGCCGAGCAGGAACGGACCAGCGTACGTCAGCGCCACGCTGCCCTTCGACGGAACGTGCAGCCAATACCGATTCGCATAATAAAATGCAACCTGTATCGCAATGCCCACAGCCACCAGCCAGAAGCCGCGGTTACGGACCTTGCGGAGTGCAACGAGAAGCAGAGGAAAAACTACATACAATTGAACCGTAATCACAATATAGTATAAGTGCGTATAAGCTTTACCGGTTAATAAGTAATGCCAATAATCATTCATAATGGCAAGCGGATCTAAGTCACCACCTGCACGAATGGTATACAACTGTTTAATGCCTAAATACATTAATGAGATTAACGCATATGGCACGAGTATGTATAGCAATCTCTTGCGGTAAAAAGTGCCGAGTGACTGCCATCCCAGCTTCTGATCGCTGTAATTGTACATTAGAACGAATCCCGTCAAAAATATGAAAGCCGGTACACAGAACTGGGCCAGCACATTAAACGTATTATATAATCCGAACCAAGAGGACTCGTTCAATGCCACAACGGCCGATGAAGTGGAGTGAACAGTCAGCACTCCCAGCATCGCAATTCCCCGCAAGACGTTTAATTCTTGAACAACAGGTTTCCGGGTAGACAAGTTGATGAACCTTCCTTCGATCGCTATAGAATAGATTTACAGGTCCTATTACGGCTTCCGTAACAGCTGCATCGGATTGCCGCCTACGAACGCGCCGGCTGGAACATCCTTATGGACGACCGCCCCCGCCGCTACAACGGCACCGTCACCGATCGTTACGCCCGGTAATATCGTCGTATTGGCGCCGACAAGCACGTTATTGCCAATCTTGACTGGACCAATGCGGTATTCGCCGATCAAATATTCATGTGTCAATATGGTCGTATTATAGCCGATAATGCTGTTGTCGCCAATCTCTATTCTCTCTGGAAAAAACACGTCTACCATCACCATCAAGGCGAACGCCGTCTCCCGCCCGACTTTCATGCCGAGCACCTTCCGGTATATGGCATTTTTAAGCGGAAGGGAAGGACAATACCGAGCCAATTGTATGGCGATGAAATTACGTACCGCCTTGAACCGGCTGACTGTATGATACACCTGCCACAGAGCGTTCGGCCCCTCCATCTTATACCGCTCTACATTCCGACTCATCAATCGCTCTCTCCTGTTCCTGTCAGACGAATTGGTACAAATCCCGCATATCCGAAATGACGTATTGCGCGCCCGCATTCCGAAGCATCTGTTCGCCTTTAAGCGACCATGAGACGCCGACGGATATAACGCCCGCCGCATTGGCAGATTCAATGTCAACGGCGCTGTCTCCGACCATCATTGTCGTCTCCGGATCCGCTCCCAGCAGTTCCAGCGCTCGCAGCACCGGCTCCGGATGCGGCTTCGCATGCTGCACATCTTCGATCGAGACCATACAGCTGATGTAATCTTTCAACCCGGTAAACGTCAAGCCGCGCTCCGTCGTCATCCGAATTTTCGTCGTTACGACACCCAGTTGAATCCCTTTCTGATACAGCGCCGCGAGCACCTCATGGACGTATGGGAACAATCGAACATACTGATCATGTATCTTCCAATTATACTCGCGATATTTCGCATGCAGATGAGCCACATCCTCTAATCCGGAAAAATGCTGCAGCTGCTTAATGAGCGGCTGGCCCATTAACGGAATAATGTGCTCGGGCCCAAAGCCTGGCTCGACATATCCATCCAACGCATGAAGAAAAGATTGAATAATAAGCTCATTCGTATCCAAAATGGTGCCATCAAGATCGAACAGCATCGTCTTTATTTGCGGCTGAGTCCGTGACATGCTTGTATTGGGTTGACTATTGTTCATCGCGTTCAATATTTTCTCCTTCCCTCCGCGCCAGCGAAAGCAGCTCCCCCAGCCGCCTCTAAGGGCAGACCGGCGGAGCCGACAGTTTACAATTCATATACTACGATTTGATTAGCCATTCGCCATATCCGTCGGGCCATCCGTTTGCTTAACCAGCTTCTGCGGTTTCGTCGACACGATCGGATCAGCATAACGAACCCAGTATGAGCCGGATAGACGACGTGTAGCGACAACAACAACCGCTATGAACAGTACAATTACGCTGACCAATTGCGAGATACGGATGTTACCTTCAATCGGAGGCAAATAACCGGCCGTGAAGCCCATAGCGATCATTGGCGACCAAAGCGCATCCATGAAGCTAGCAATCCAATCTGCCCCGCTGAAGGCGAGGCTGTCCGTCCGCAGTCCTTCGATGAAGAAGCGACCAATAGCATACCAGACAAAGTATGCAGCCAGTTGTTCACCTGCGAGCAAAAACTTCTGACGACGAATGACGAACAAAATAATAATACCGACCAAGTTCCACAACGACTCATAGAGAAACGTAGGATGGTGGAATACACCTTCAACGTTCATCTGATTCACAATCCAGCCCGGTAAATGCAGCGTATCCCGAAGGAACGACTCTTCAACAGGTCCGCCGTATGCTTCCTGATTGACGAAATTGCCCCACCGGCCAATTAATTGACCTGCAATCAACGAAGGAGCACAAATATCGGCTATGCGCAAAAAGCTATATCCTTTATTTCGGGCGTAAATAATGCCGCATACGAACGCCCCGATAAGTGCTCCATAGATCGCAATACCGCCTTCCCATACGGCGAAGATTGACATCGGGTCATTCTTGTACTCATTCCATTTGAAGGCAACGTAATACAACCTCGCGACAATGACAGCAGATGGTACGCCGAACAACAGCAGGTCCATAAAGAAGTCCGGCGTTAGTCCGAACCGCCTGCCTTCTTGGATTGCCAGCAATAAGCCGACAAGCGCCGCTAGGCCGAGAATGATGCCGTACCAATGAACCCTAATAAACCCAAGATCCAATGCTATCGGATTAAGCAGAAGCGTGTGCACGTCCAACATAGTAGCGTCGATTCTCCTTTACAGTTGTTTCCTTTAGAGATTTATGCTTGCTTGACTGCAGCGATTTGTTCACCGTGCATTGTCTTATTCGTAATCGTCCATATCGTCAGCAATCGTCTCTGTCAGCTTGTTCGTGAATTGAACGGCAGCGTTATAGCCCATCCGTTTCAAGCGGTAGTTCATCGCCGCTACCTCGATAATAACCGCCAAGTTGCGTCCCGGCCTTACCGGAACGGTAACGAGCGTAACATCCGTGTCGATTATACGCGTAGTCTCTTCATCCAGCCCAAGCCGATCGTACTGCTTCTCTGGCTGCCAGTTCTCCAGCTTAATGACAAGACCAATCCGCTTCGTGTTACGCACCGCTCCGGCGCCGAACAGCGTCATCGCGTTAATAATGCCCAATCCGCGAATCTCGAGCAGGTGGCGGATCAGCTCCGGCGCCGAGCCATGCAACTGTCCATCCGACGTCTGACGAATCTCTACAGCATCGTCAGCGACGAGCCGGTGACCACGTTTAACGAGCTCAAGCGCCGTCTCGCTCTTACCGATACCGCTGCCGCCTGTAATCAGCATTCCAATCCCATAGACGTCGACGAGTACGCCATGGATCGTCGCAGTCGGCGCAAGCTTCCGCTCTAGGAAGTTCGTCACCCGGCTTTGCAAAATCGTCGTTGCAAGTCCGCTGCGCAGCAGCGGGATGTTAGCCGCCTTCGCTTGTTCGAGCAGCTCGCTTGGCGCCTCCATGCCCCTCGTAATAATAATACACGGAGATTCCTCGTTACACAGCCGCCCTAACCGCTCCGTACGCTCTTCTGCGCTTAACGTCTGCAGGAATGTCAGCTCCGTCTTGCCGAGAATTTGAACGCGCTCGCGCGGATGATAATGAAAATATCCAGCCATCTCCAGCCCCGGCCGGTACAGATCATCTGTCGTAATCGTACGGCGAAGTCCGTCTTCGCCGGTCAATATTTCGAGCTGGAACGTTTGCACCAGTTCCGCCACTTTTACCTTCTTGGCCATCCTAAAGCTGCCCCCTCGCCGTTTTTCCATTGTCTTCATCGTAAATGAAAAAGGAGCCAAACGCAACGTTAGGCCCTCTTCTTTTGAGCAATATGTGAATTATCCCATTTATCAACATTTCTTCACGTAATGCACCCGTATTCGTAAAAAGAACAGTCCCTAAGCATCAGCATCGGGACTGTTCTGTAAGAAACGAGAATTAGTTCTCAAGAATGTTCAGTTCAGACTCTTTATCGAACAGGTGAACTTTGTTCATGTCGAGTGCGAGCTTCACTGTTGCACCGCTCATGACACCAGCGCGGCCATCGATACGAGCGATAACAGTTTGCGAACCGAGACCGTTGAGGTGAAGGTACATCTCGTGACCAAGGTTCTCTGCAACTTCAACGTGTGCCGTAACGATCGTGTCAGGGGATGCTTCCAGGAATACTGGCTCCTCATGCAGATCCTCCGGACGAACGCCGAGAATAACTTCTTTGTTCACGTAGCCTTTCTCACGGAGCAGCTTAGCTTTGCCTTCTGGAACAGCTACATCAACACCGTTCGTTTTAAAGCGCAGCGTACCGCCTTGCTCAGCAAGCGTACCACCGATGAAGTTCATTGCTGGTGCACCCATGAAGCCTGCTACGAACAGGTTCTTCGGATGGTTGTACAGTACTTCTGGCGTATCCGTTTGTTGAATGACGCCGTCTTTCATAACGACGATACGGTCACCCATCGTCATTGCTTCGATTTGGTCATGTGTTACGTAGATCGTCGTCGTCTCAAGACGTTTCGTCAGTTTGCTGATTTCCGCGCGCATTTGGCCACGGAGCTTAGCATCCAAGTTGGAGAGTGGTTCGTCCATCAAGAATACTTGCGGCTCACGTACGATTGCGCGGCCGAGAGCAACACGTTGACGTTGACCGCCGGACAGTGCCTTCGGCTTACGGTCGAGCAGGTGCTCAATATCGAGAATTTTAGCGGCTTCACGAACGCGTTTGTCGATGTCCGCTTTTTTGAATTTGCGCAGTTTCAGACCGAACGCCATGTTCTGATACACGTTCATGTGCGGATACAGGGCGTAGGATTGGAATACCATCGCGATGTCGCGATCTTTAGGAGCTACATCGTTAACCAGACGGTCGCCGATGAACAACTTGCCTTCGGAAATTTCTTCAAGGCCGGCAATCATCCGAAGTGTCGTCGATTTACCGCAACCCGATGGGCCAACGAGTACGAGAAATTCTTTGTCCTTGATGTCGAGATTGATATCTTTAACGGATGCGTTATCGGAACCCGGATACTTTTTGTACACATGCTCTAAGCGTACGCCTGCCATGAGTCATTTCCCCCTAAATCTAAAATGATTTCGTTATGAACCTATCTTAACCTAGGAGAGTCGATATGACTATGCACATTCCCTACAAAAAAATTAAGTCCTTTTCGTGAATTTGTACAATAGTAAAATAATCTTCATCAGAACAGCGTCCCGGAACACTCTAACATCAAGTCCAGTCTCCTGCTTTAATTTGTCCAATCGGTATAGGAGCGTATTACGGTGAATGAAAAGTTTCTTGGCTGTTTCGCTTACATTGCAGTCCAAAGCAAAGAAAGTGTCTAGCGTATATAAGGTCTCCGTCTCCATGAACACGTCAGATCTTCCGAGCGCTTGCTCGACATACCGCTGTCTAATCGCTTCAGGAATACTTGCAAGCAAACGCTCCAAATGCATGTTCCATGGCAGATGAATGCTTGTTCCCAATTCAAATATCCGTCCGAGCTCAATCGTTTCACGGAGCAGCGTCACCGTCTGTACAACTGACTTCACCGGCTTCATTGGCCGCCCTACAGCAAGATGACATTCGCCAATCCATTCGCTTGCCAGCATCTCCTGCAGCCCTGAACCGATGGAAGCAAGACTTTCCTCCAGCGTCTCTGATTGCTCGTCCTTCTCATCTAATGTATCTCGGACAAGAACTACAGGAGCAAGCACTAGCCATTCCTGCCCTTTTAATGGGATAACGATAACATCCTCGTTAAGGAATGAATCGAGCAGTCTCTGCAGATCGCCGAATGCTGACGGCTCCGCTGTCTGCTCCGTCTCTAGAAGAAAGGGGATCATCTCGGTATAGAGCCGCCCGTCCTGCGAAAGGCTGTCTGGCATAGGCTCTGAACCGCCTGAACCCAATTGCTTCATGATCCATTCTCCAATAGCCCGTGCGTTCCGCTCCGCTTCCGTTCCTCCGTCCACCTCTGCGTGACTATCGGCATGCTGTCGCGAATATCGCGATATGGCCCAAGAAATCAACGCTTTCTCCGTATCGTTCAGATTGCCTCGTCCGACCTTTAAGAGCTTCACCGTTTCATTGTCCAACGCGACAACTATAGTTAGGCTATCTGTCTGATCCTCGACAACCGCTCCTGCCGCAAGTCCCGCCCATTCAGGTTGATCCGAAACGGGGATCTCCTCCATCCGAACCGGACAGTTCAAAATGTGCTGCAGCTGTTCCCAATCTGACATGCTCATCTTCTATCTCCTATCCTGTTCACCAAGCCTCTTAAATACTCTGCTTTTGAAATGACATATTTTTGTCATTGTATCATACTATGAGGATGCTTTCAGCTTACATTCGCCATTAATCTCCCGTCACTACTAATAGTAAGATTGACAGCAAACAAAATACAGCTGCAATTAAATATAAGAACGAGACGGTTTGA
This sequence comes from Paenibacillus xylaniclasticus, assembly GCF_004001065.1. Classification (GTDB taxonomy): domain Bacteria; phylum Bacillota; class Bacilli; order Paenibacillales; family Paenibacillaceae; genus Paenibacillus_T; species Paenibacillus_T xylaniclasticus. The sequence continues at coordinate 1,719 of NZ_BIML01000034.1, read as the reverse complement.
ATTTGGTTCAGTCCCCATCTCATCAACACATGGTGAGAATGCAGCTTGTCCGCCTGATGCAGCCCTTTGCCGGTCAGCATCCTTCTCAGCATGACGATGATGGTATCTATAATCGGCACACCTAGGGCAAGCAGCGGCACAATCATCGTTAAGAATGTAGCGCTTTTAAATGCACCGTCGACGGCTATCACAGCAAGCGAGTAGCCGATAAATGTCGCCCCTGCATCACCCATAAATATACGCGCGGGATGGAAGTTAAAGGCTAAGAAGCCGATACATGCCCCGCCAAGAATAATCGCCAGCAGCGCCGTATCCGGCTGTCCTTTAATTAATGCGGTCACGAACAGTGTAAAGGAGGAAAGCGTCGAAATCCCCGAGGCGAGACCATCTACTCCATCAATAAAATTGATCATATTAATCAATGCAAACACCCATAATATCGTACTTCCCCATGACAGCCAATGCGGAAAAATGACCATTCCCCCTGAACCGAGATTAGAGATACCCACAATCCGAATACCAAATAACAACGGCATAGCAGCAACGCCTAAGTATACAATGACACGCGGAGCTACAGGAAAGTCTTGCCCCCGGGACTTCGCATAATCATCTACTAATCCAATCGCAACAAGAACCAAGCCTCCTGCAGTGATAGCCAAGCTTAGCCGCGTCGTGCCGACAAACAGTAACAGCGGGAAGATCGTGGCCAAATAGATCGCAGCGCCTCCCATAAGCGGGATTGGCTGATGATGAATTTTCCGGTTGTTAGGCCGGTCCACGAACCCTGTTTTCATTGCAACCGCTCGAAAGATCGGAACAAGGATGAACATGAAGGCGAAGCTAATGAGCGATGCTGCCAAGTAAGACATTTGTAGCACTCCTTTATCATTGCGTAGCTCATATGAGATCGTCTTCATTGTTCCCTGTATTTTCCGTTTTCACTCGAATAAAGTCGATTATTATTTGACAATTTATTGTTTATAAATACGAAAAAACCGCAGACAAATGCCTGCGGTGATTATTCGTTAAGTGGTGAGCCATGTAGGACTCGAACCTACGACACCCTGATTAAAAGTCAGGTGCTCTACCAACTGAGCTAATGGCTCTTGATGAGAAAATGGTGGAGGATGATGGATTCGAACCACCGAACTCGTCAGAGAACAGATTTACAGTCTGCTGCGTTTGGCCACTTCGCTAATCCTCCATGTTGAACCTTCCGCGCCATAGCTTCAGGAATCATATGGTGGCTCGGGACGGAATCGAACCGCCGACACGAGGATTTTCAGTCCTCTGCTCTACCAACTGAGCTACCGAGCCATATGTTTAATTTTCTCTTCAAAAAAAATGGCGGAGCCGACGGGATTCGAACCCGCGGTCTCCTGCGTGACAGGCAGGCATGTTAGGCCTCTACACCACGGCTCCGCGTTTGTAAATATGGTGGAGGCTGACGGGATCGAACCGCCGACCCTCTGCTTGTAAGGCAGATGCTCTCCCAGCTGAGCTAAGCCTCCATATAGGTGTGGTAGCGGCGAAGGGACTCGAACCCCCGACCCTCCGGGTATGAACCGAATGCTCTAGCCAGCTGAGCTACACCGCCACACATGTCCATTTTGTGGATTGGACAACCATCAGGTTTACAGCGCCGCCAAGCGCTGCGTGTAAGTCTTACGATATAACGCACTTGTCGTTCTACCGTCTGGTGATTACACCCTGAAAACC
>NZ_BIML01000033.1 GCF_004001065.1 Paenibacillus xylaniclasticus | reverse complement strand
CCCGATCCGGGAAAAAGACAGAGAATTGCAGCAGCATTTGTCCCCAGTTTTGTACTCGCCCCGTCCATTTTCGTACAACGTCCATCGTAGCGAGGTAGAGCATTTTGAGGAGGGCTTCATCGGATGGGAAGATGCTCTTTCCCTTTGTGACTTTGCGGAGTTGCCGATGATAGCTCTCGATTATATTGGTCGTATAGATGAGCTTTCGGATCTCGGGCTGGTATTTGAAGAAGGTTGCGAGCTCGTCCCAATTGTTGCGCCACGATCGTACAATGAGCGGATACTTTGTGCCCCATAGTTCCTCAAATCGATCCAGCTCGATTCGCGCCGCTTCTTCGGTTGAAGCTTTATAGATCGGTTTAAGGTCAGCGGTTACTTTCTTTAGATCCTTATAGGAAACATAACGGGTGGAGTTGCGGATCTGATGAATGATGCATTTCTGAATCTCGGTTTGCGGATAGCAAGCATGAATGGCCTCTGAGAAGCCTTTCAGGTTGTCAACACAGATGATGAGGATGTCCTGTACGCCGCGATTCTTGAGCTCGTTCAATACGCTAAGCCAGAACTTCGAGGACTCGTTCTCACCGATCCACATGCCCAGTACGTCCTTATTTCCATCCAGATCAATGCCGATCACCATGTACGCTGCTTTGTTGACAATGGCACCCTTTCTCACATAAACCAAAAAATTCACAAAAAAGGTGTTGACAAACGAAACCAGCAATATGTAATATTTGATACATAACATATGATTTATATCGATTGATATATATTGATCGTTCATTTGGAGGTTAAAGAGGTTGGCACCAAAAAATAAGTTTACGAAAGAACAGATCATTGACGCGGCGTTCGAAATTGCTAGGACAGAAGGAGTAGATGCCATAACCATCCGCAAGGTAGCCGATCAGCTAGGGAGCTCGATTGCCCCGATTTATGTCAATTTCAAAGAGGCCGGAGAGCTAGTCGAAGAGGTGTACAAGAAAACCTTCGAGATTAGCAGACAGATTTTGAAGGAGCAAAACTCAGGGAAGCCGTTCTATGATATCGGTGTGGCCAGCATTCGATTTGCAAGAGAGTATCCCGTGCTGTTTCGCGAGCTTGTGATGAAGAAGAACGATCATGCGAAGCACAATGACGAAGAGACGCAAGGCTTCATTAAGATGATGAGAATGGATTCTACTCTTCATGGATTGTCTGATAATGAATTGCTTGTCATCTTTCTAAAGATGAAAACCTTTCAGGTTGGGATGAGCGTTATGGTGGCGAATGAACTGCTGCCAGAGAGTTTTACAGAGGAACAGATGATTCAATTAATGAGCAGCGCCGCAGAAGATGTAATCAGCGCAGCCAAACGTCGTGCAGAACAATAAAATTTGAAATATTATAAGGAGTTATGATAATGGAGAAGGCACAGGTACAAAGGCAAATCGAGCAATTCTTTAATGAGAAAGTAGACAAGGACCCTAAAGTACATCATGCATTATTACATGTACATTCAGAAAAACACGGCATAGATATTAATATCGCCGCTGGGGAAGAATCTATACACGCACAACAACCATATTATATCGCCAGTGTTAGTAAACTCTTCGCGGCTGTTCTTGTTGGACAGTTAGTTGAACAAGGGCTTTGCTCTTATGAGGATAAAATTTCACAGTATTTAGAGGAAGATCTATTAAAGGATCTGCATATTTACAAGGGGAAAGATTATACGAACGAGATCGAGATTAAACATTTACTAAATCATACCTCTGGATTACATGATTTCTTTGAGGATCAGCCAGTTAAGGGAAAATCAATGCCTGACTTGCTAGTTGATGAACCGAATCGAGCATGGACCCCGCTTAAAGTGATTCATTGGGCGAAGGAGAATATGAAGAATCACTTCCCGCCAGGTAAAGGATTTCATTATTCGGATACAGGATATCATCTATTAGGGTTCATTATAGAGAAAATCACAGGGTTACCATTCCATGAAGTGCTAAGAACAAATATTTTTGAACCACTAGAGATGAAGCATTCCCATTTCTCTCGTACTGCACCTGTAGAAGCTAGTCCATACGAGGTTGCAAAGTTATACATACGTAACACGGACGTCACGAATAACAAGAGTCTGGACATCTTGCATGCTGGCGGCGGAGTCGTATCCACTACTAATGATTTGTTAAAGTTTATGAAAGCCCTCGTAAATGATCAGATTTTAAAGAAAGAAACGATTGAACAAATGAAAGCCGACTGTGGGAAATTCTTTGTAGGAATTGATTACGGCTACGGAGTAATGAATATAAAAACAGTTCCTGTGTTAATGCCAGCAAAATATAACTCTTGGGGCAATGCTGGCTCTACCGGTTCGTTTATGTTCTACCATCCTGCAACGGATGCTTATCTGATCGGGACGTTGAACCAGTTTGGATACGGTCCCAAAGGGATAAGGCTAATGCTTCAAATTGTGAATATGCTTCTAAAGGCTGCGAAAAAATCTATAGCAATATAAAATGAAAACAGCGTTACACACAGTGTTGGTACATTAATTTCTCCAGACACATTCCCTCTCCTATATCAATAGTAGTTCACTGCGATACTTCTTTTCTTAGTACGAAAATTCACCTTGGTTGAGTGGATACAGCGTTCCTGCAGGGGAGGGTGGAGCAGCATTACTTAATTCTTAGATTCGTTCGACAACTTGTTCGTCAAATAACAGGAACTTTTCACAAATAGTGGATTACAATATATAATATGTCCAAGTATGGTTGAGGAGGATATCTCAAATGAACCGTTGTATACTTGTATTAACACAATCCTATAACCATCATCATAGTTAGGCGTTTGTATGACGGAATTTTTCCGTAGGTACAAACGCTTATTGGCGTTATACCTACGGACTTGAAGCATAAGAGTCATGTAGGTATTTTTTATCCTACATGGCTCTTTGTTTAAGGTAGAGAAAAATGCAAAATTCAAGCCTTATATTCAAGATCCCTGAACAGAATGAACGACTTACAGAGAGTTTCAAAACCCATAAAACGTTATTCAACAGAGAGGTACTGAATGGAGTTTTGACCATTTTCGATGAGGTGGCCAATAAGGGGGATGAGGGAATTAGAAGTATGACAACGAAGTATGATGGAGTTGATTTGAATGAACTGGTTCTTTCAAATGATTATGTTGAAGAATGTGTATCCATGCTGTCGCCCACATTACGCTCAGCTATAGAACAAGCAATTAATAATGTGCGAGACGCTAATTTGGCTATGTTTGTTAACCAATGGACTTGGAGACCAAGGACCGGTAGCAGTGGCAAAGCTTGCGGGAGCGGATCAATTTGTGATCGGCAACGGAGTATCTATAATTGCTGGGTTTGCACAAGGTACGAGTTCCATTCCAGAAGTTGATGGGATTTATGGACCAGGACCAGGCGGGATTGCGGCGGCAATGAGTGTGGCCATGACATACGGCAGAAAGAGTGTGTTAGGCATCGGACCGACCGAATGTATTATATTCGCAGATGAATCGGCCGATCCGTTAAAAATAGCTTATGAGTTAATTAATGAAGGGGAGCATGGCCCCGATTCTTCTTCTATTCTGGTTACCACATCGATAAACCTTGCCCATAAAGTAGAAACCCATCTTTGGAAATGTATAGATGAGGTCGAAGAGAAACGGAGACAATACTTATTAAATGTCTTCGGTTCTAATGGTAAGGGAGCAATCGTTGCTGCATCCAACATTGACGAAGCGATTGAATTTATTAATTGGTTTGCACCAGAACATTTAAGACTAATAGCTGAGGAATATTGGCGCATAATGCAGCGAAGCGGGAAAAGGCTCGCTTCTTTTTTTTTTGACCATAAAGGGACATGCGCCAGCCATTGACTGAAGTTGATCGTAATCCTGCGAATGAAAAATGTTTAAGATGTTTGACATTGTAAAGCTGAGGAATAAGCATTTATAGATTTTCCTCTATATTTATGTTATATTATGTGACATGTAACTCAGATTTTCGAGTGATATCATTGGATTGTTTTGTTTATGCTCCTTTAATGTCAGGAAATATATCGCAAAGTTCGGAGGCTTCTATGGAAACGTCTACGGTTAGTTTGCAGATAGGGCTGGATTTTCTTTGGTTGTTACTGGCGACAGCGCTGGTTTTTTTTATGCAGGCAGGATTTACTCTGTTGGAAGCTGGATTTACCCGTGCCAAGCATTCCATAAGTGTCGCCATGAAAAATGTGGCTGATATCATGATTACGATGATTTTGTTCCCCCTAATTGGCTTTCCCTTGATGTTTGGCATATCCGAACACGGATGGTTCGGATGGGGTGAATTTTTTTTCAACGGAATGGGTGAAGATCCGTGGCATTGGGCGTTCTTGCTGTTTCAGACCGCGTTTGCCGGAACGGCGGCGACGATTGTTTCTGGGGCGATCGCTGAACGGGCTCGGTTTGTGACCTATTTGGTAGGAACGGCGATTGTAACGGTGCTCATTTACCCGGTTTCCGGCCATTGGGCATGGGGCGGGTTGTTCCATACGGATCAACAGGGTTGGCTTGCTGAGCTGGGATTTATCGATTTTGCCGGTTCGACTGTCGTACATTCCGTGGGCGGTTGGGTAGCGCTGGCCGCTGCGATCGTCGTCGGTCCCCGTCTAGGAAAATACGACGCAGAAGGCAGGCCGAACCGATTCCCGGCTTCTAACCTGATTCTTGCCTCGATGGGTGTATTCATTCTGTGGTTCGGATGGATCGGGTTTAATGCCGGATCGCTCGGCACAGTCGATACGGATATCGCCTTGATTGGCCTGAACACATGTCTGGCCGCGGCAGCCGGCGGATTCGTTGCGATGCTCGTAAGTTGGTTTGCCGATCGCCTGCCGGGTCCGGAATATATATTGAACGGCGTCATCGCTGGACTTGTTTCGATTACGGCAGGCTGCCATATGATCTCGCCGTCCGGGGCCCTGCTAGTCGGTGCAATTGCAGGTGTCGTGGTCGTTATCGCCATGCGATGGATCGAAAGCAAACTGAAGGTGGACGATGTTGTTGGCGCCGTTGCCGTCCACGGTGTGTGCGGGGTATGGGGCACGCTGGCTGTGGCGCTGTTCGGTAATTCCGCTTCTCTGACCGCAGGTTCCCGCCTTGAGCAGCTCGGGGTGCAGGCAATGGGTGCGGGCGTGGTGTTTCTCTGGGCATTCGGGTTAGGGCTGGCAGTTTATTATCTTTTGCACAAGACCTTAAAGCGTAAGCGTCAAACTGTCCCCACCTTCAAGCGGTCGGAGTTAAGTGAGACAATGGAGGCACCCGAAATCGTAAGGAGGTTACCTCATGACAGCACATGAAGAACGACGGCAGCAATGGCAGGAGCGAATCGCTGAATACCAGGCTAGCGGTCTGACCTTGAAAGCTTGGTGCGCAGCCCATGACTGCACCGTCGACCAAATGAAATACTGGCTCTACAAATCCAAGAAAAGTGACTCCTCCACTCCAGTTCCGGCTGCACGCTTCATTCCTCTAACCGTGGCCGATGAAGTGAAAAGTCCTCCCCTCCTTCTTCGGATCGGTCATGCCCAGATCGAACTTCGCAGCGGCTTCGATCCTCAGTTACTTCGCGACGTTGTACATGTATTGACGGAGGCGGCGTCATGTTAACACTCCCGAATGCCCAGCACGTCTATTTGGCCTGCGGACCCACGGATTTGCGAAAGTCCATCGATGCACTTGCGGCTCTCGTGCAGGAGGGCTTCGGCTTGGATCCCTTTGCGCCCAGTCTCTTTGTATTCTGCAACCGCCAGCGAGATAAGCTGAAGATGCTGCTGTGGGATCATAACGGCTTCTGGCTGTTGTATCGGCGACTGGAGCGAGGTACGTTTCAGTGGCCATCCGGCCGAGAAGGGGTCATGACGGTCTCCAGCCGCGAGTTGCGCTGGCTGTTGGATGGGCTGACGCTGGAACAACGCAAGGCGCATCCGCCGGTACGGGTCCAAACGGTCATTTAGCAAGATGAATTGCCTTGGTTTCGCCATAATTCCCGATAGGAATCGCCGGCGAGATCGAGAATGAGTAGGTATGGACAAACGGACGAAATCCCCTACAACAGCGGAAGAACAACTGAATAAACTCATGCGTGAAAACGAGGAACTCAAGGCCAAACTGCGCTGGTACGAGGAGCAGTTAGGGCTGGCCAAGCGTCGGCAGTTTGCCTCCTCCAGCGAGCAAACGCACCCGGACCAACTGTTGTTGTTCAACGAGGCAGAGGCCGAGGCCAATCCCTCCAAAGAAGAGCCCGTATTGGAGGAAGTCACTTACACGCGCAAGAAGCGCAAGGGCCAGCGCGAACTGAAGCTGGATGGTCTAGGCATCGAACGGGTGGAACATCGTCTGCCGGAAGCGGAGCAAACGTGCGCTTGCTGCGGGTGCGCATTGCATGAGATGAGCACCGAAGTGCGTCGCGAACTCAAGGTCATTCCGGCCGAAGTGAAAGTCGTTGAGCATGTTCGCTATGTCTACGGTTGCCGCAACTGCGAGCGGAACGGCACGGAGACGCCGGTTGTCACGGCGCCGATGCCCCGCCCCGTTCAATCGGGCAGTCTTGCTTCGCCTTCCAGCATGGCCTATATCATGAGCCAGAAGTATGTGGAAGGGTTGCCGCTCTACCGTCAGGAACAGCACTGGGCTCGTTTCGGAGTTGAGTTGTCCCGGCAGACGATGGCCAACTGGATGCTTCATGGCGCCCAGTGGCTCCGCTTGGTGTACGATCGGATGAAGGCGCATCTGCTGATGCAGGACATCGCCTACGCTGACGAGACAACGTTGCAGGTGCTGCGGGAGCCTGGACGGACTGCCGAGCAGAAATCATACCTGTGGCTGTATCGAACCGGCCCCTTTAGTCCGGCGATCGTCCTGTACGAGTACCAACCGACGCGGTCGGGCGAGCACCCGAAGCGGTTCTTGTCGGGATTCGAGGGTTACTTGCACGCGGACGGATACGACAGCTACGACCAGGTCGCCGGTGTGACGCGAGTGGGCTGCTGGGCGCACGCCCGGCGCAAGTTTTTTGAGGCAGTTCAGGTACTGCCGAAACATACAACGGCCACCAGCACCGTGGCGCAAGAGGGATTAGACTTCTGCAACCGCCTTTATGCGATTGAGCGCCAGGCCGAAGGACTGCTGCCGGAACAACGATTTGCCATCCGCCAGGAGAAAAGCCGACCGGTGCTGGATGCTTTTTTGGCATGGCTACAGATGCAAGAGGCGAGAGTGTTGCCAAAAAGCCTGATCGGAACGGCGATTACTTACTGTGTGAACCAATGGGACAGGCTGCAAGGCTATCTCTTGGATGGGAGGCTGGAGATCGATAACAATCGAAGCGAGCGCTCCATCAAGCCGTTCGTCATTGGTCGGAAAAACTGGCTGTTTGCCAACACGCCGAAGGGAGCTCAGGCTAGCGCGATCATCTACAGCTTAGTGGAGACGGCTAAAGAGAATAGGTTGCATCCGTTTTACTATCTCACGCATTTGCTGGAGAAGTTGCCGCAGTTGCCGAACCCACAAGATGAACAGGCACTAGACGTCCTGCTCCCATGGTCGCCTACTCTTCCTTTAACTTGCCGCGTGTTTACTTCTACAAAATAACTTATCCGAGTCTCCATCTGCTGTCTAGGTGGGGACTATTTTACGCTTACCTTAAAGCTGCGAGTAAGCAGAGAAGACGAGCAAGTAGGGCTGAACATATCGGAGCATGGCGCTAAAACTTCTCTGCTCGATACGGTTCGCGCGATGAATGAGATCGCGGCCGAGCGAATTGATTTGACGCGCAAGCTTACGATCGAACCCGGCGAAGACACGGCTGAGTTGAATGAGTCGTTTAACTACTTGTTGGACAAGATCAATGTTCTCGTACAGCAGGTCCAAGGTCAGACCATGTTCGTGAACAGCAGTTCGAGCCGCATGATCGAATTGAGCGGTCATTTACACGGAAATTCTGTCGAGCAACACGATTCTGTACGCCAGGCCTACGACTATTTCCGCGAAGTTCACGAGAGAATGAAGCGGGAGCTGGCTGAGGATCAAGAAACGATCGACGCTATAGAAAGCTCGGCGAGAATGATCAGTGGAATTTCTGATGATATGCAGGCGATTTTTGGTCAAATGAGCGAATTGGCTGCTTATGTCGGGAATTTGGAACAACAGCTCGCTTTCGCTCAGCATGAGGCTGCGGATTTGATAGCGGCGATGTCGGATATTTCTGCATCTTCTGATGTGAGCAAGCAGGTCACAAGCACGATCGCCGACATTTCCAAACGAATCGGACTGCTCTCGTTGAACGCAAACATAGAAGCAGCCAAGGCTGGGAAGTTCGGCGCTGGATTTGCGGTTGTCGCACAGGAAATTAGAACATTGTCGGAGCAATCCAGTCTTTCCTCCGAACAAATCCGCAACATATTGAATCGCACCAGTCAATTGATCCAAAGCGGCAAAGAAAGCACAGACAAGTTCCGGCAATCCTTTAATTATCTGACTGGAGAAATGAACCAAATCCCGGATAAAATCAGGCAAGCTGCCTTGGAAATCGAAGTGATGGATAAGGCGATGTTCGAAGTGATGGACAACGTCGGGCAATTCCAGGCGAGAACGTCGTCGATGAGAGAGAGCCGCCAGCGTCAGCACCGGGAACTGGCAGTGCTGATGGAACGCATGGAGCGCGTGCTCAATCAAATCGAAGAAAACCACGCGTACGCCAACATGATTAATACGCAAGTCGGCGAGTTGAATGAACGGAGAGATTCCTTAGACCGGGTCGTCCATATGTTCAAAACGAGCAAGGAAGCGACGTATTGATTGGTAAGCAGCGTGTTATTCGCACAATAAACTATTAGACTATCCTCGGGTTCAGGTGAAGCTTGCATTTCATCTGAGTCTGAGGATATTTTGTTCTCCTGTTTGTAGTAACTGAACAAAAAATTCACGTGTAATTGAGGGTATCTGCTTGACACCAATATCGCGATCGCAATTCTTACAGACGGTGAGCCTTGAACAACGTAGTATCTTACTGCTTCATCTTTAAATGCTTTGTTATATAGGCCAATGGTCCCCTGTTCCTCTTTCCTCGTTAGCTTTCATATTATTTCATATGAAGAGGTTTTTCGACTGCATTTTTATCGCAGCACTCCTTCTCGTCCTGTATATTGTTGACATTTTCATTAAATATGTCCATAATAATGCTATGTTATAGGAGGAGAGTAGGGGATGAGTATCAGAGATACTGCAGGTGAAATTTAATGATAATTATTGTGATTGGTCTTGTATTGGATCATGGGAAGAAGTGAGAAGAGTCGAAATAGGTGAACTCTATTAACAGTAACCACATCGTTTCGGAACGGAGATCACACGGATACTGTTTACGAGATAATCTCCAAGGGTAGGGCATTTGAAGAAGCTCTACTTCCTCCTCGTCAATTCGAACCTGATGCCCCAATTACACACCTAGAATAACCGCAATGGTCAATTGAGGTAAGTCTAAATACGCATACAGAGTCATTGTATTCACACATACAAAAGATGTCTGTATAGTGCCTCACTAGCGCTGCATTAATGTTATCTTAATTTTCATAATTTTCTGTCTTATACAAGCTTACGCATAAAAAAATCCTTTACAATAGTTATGGTAGGTAGCCCTGTCCATAATCCACTGAAAAGGATCAATCGCATGGATGAGCATACTCTATTATCTTCGTCTGGTAGATGGTTAGCGCCAATATGTACGAGAACGTTCGCAGATTGGGTTTCGGAAGCTCGGCAAGATCAATACGTGAAGAAGCTGACGACTGTTGCGTACGCGTACCTGAAGTTGTTCCTGCATGCGCAATTGCAGCTTTGTTAAGCGTTTCAGCGTGAACTCGGGCTCACATCCACCTCAGCAGCTCAACTTAGTCGGAAGCACAATCAGGTAACCCCCCGTACTACTTCAACAGGTGTTCGAGCGGCTCGTTAAACGGATTTTGACAACGTATCGCGCGCCGTTTCATAGCAGCAAGATCAAGCTCATCGACTCATACGATTACAATACAAAGGGGAGTTAATAATGGGATCCTTAACATCGGTAATAACAAGTACATACAATAAATCCAAGTATCTCGATCTGACATTAGCTGGTTTCGCTACTCAAACTGACAATAATTTCGAATTGGTGATTGTAAATGATGGCGGAACAGATGAAACCGAGGAGATTATTAATAAATACACAAAATACATCAACTTGAAATACGTTTACCAAAATAATACGGGTGCAGCAGGGGCGAGAAATAAAGCTCTTGAACTTGCTAGCGGTGAAAACATTATTATTGTCGATGACGACCGTATACCGGCTCCTGAATTTATTAGTGAGCATAAACTTCGGCTAAGAACGGATAGCAAGGTTGTAAGTATTGGCAAGCAGAATAGAGTGGTCTCATTTTATACCCATAAACTGGCTTTAGAGTATCGACAATGGATGGACCTTTATAAGAAGTATCCTCAATTGGTTGATTGCACAGAAGATATTCAATTAATAACATCTGTAGACATTCTTGAAAATCCATTAACGACATTGAAAAATCATTTAATAGGTTCATATGATCCAGCAATGCTCATACCTATTGTGGATAAGTATGGAGAAGATTTATCCGGTTTTCATTTTGGGTGGGGTAGAGCATTCGGTGGAAATATGGCTTTTAATAGAAATCATTTAAATGAAAAGATAGTTTATGATGAAACGTATAAAGGTTATGGAATAGAAGATACCGACCTATCTTATAAATTGTATGAAATGAATTACAAGTTTGTATATACACAAAATGCGGTCAATTTTCATCAAGAACATCCTAGGGGAATTCTTGAGAATTCTCAGCATTATAAAAATCTATATAAATTTTGTGATAAATATGATAGTCTAGAGGTCTTTCTGCATAAGTTAGACCATGAAGGAGAAATTACGCTAGAAGAAGCGAATGCTTTTGTTAATATTATCCATAATTATTATGACATTATTCTTCCTATGATTCACAAGTTCATAAAGAAAGTTAGTGCTGAATAATTTGACTGTTTAAATCGACATATCCGCCTACATGATGATAACCGCTGAACCGTCTCTTCTACTAGTAGAGAGACGGTTTTTTACTTTAAATCTCTATTGATTTTCCTTACATATCTTCTGGTCCGCGTATATTTACACCCAAATTACTTGAAATCCTTCCAAGTAAAGTCGGTCGATAAGATCCCAATAGGATTTTCGGTGGTGGTCCAATTTTTTCTTGAAGCCGCTTCTGGTTTTTTGAAACAAATTAAGTTGTTATAGTGCCCGAATGCACGGCATATTGCGGGCCTTACCGAATGAATGCCGCAGCGGTTTTTATTCAGGTCGTAGAAGATACAAGTCCCATAAAATCGATGCTGATTTTCTAGTTCCGAACGATTTTTAGCGGGCATTTTTTTTATTTTATTTTTAATATGATGCAGCTCCTGTTTGGTTATCGGAACCGGACCGCAACATAAGCCACTGCACGTTGTGCATGGAAGACTTTCCAGAATAATTAACCCTCCTAATCCATATTCGAAAACTGCTAAAATGCGCAAATCCAAAATCACTCTAGTTGTAGAATGATTCTTAACAAATAAATTATGAGCTGATGTAAATATATAATACAATATTCAACAATTTTAGTAAACGAGACAGAAAAATTATAATACCATAAAAATAATAATTTGCCAATATTTTTCCTCGTAATTTGTCGCTGTTATTTAGGGATTAAGGGAGCATGGGCGGACAAAAAGTGGACGGTACCTTGCATTAGAGCATTTTTTGTCCCCCGCATACGGCATTTGTGAAGTTTCGTACAGAGACTGTATAGGCTCTATTAATGCTATTACTAGGAAAAATGATAAAATAGAAGGAAATGGATTGCTGTGATAGATCTATAATCAGGTTGAAGAAGGGATGCAAGGGAAGTGGTCTCATGAAAGCGAAGCGTATTCTATTAATTGAAGATACTCAAGAAATCGGATGCTGGGTTCAGGAGGAGCTCAAGAAGCGGGGATATGACGTTTGCTGGTTGTTATCCGGCGAGCATGCTGACAAGGAAATTGGTGGGGTGGATGTGGTTATTCTGGATATTATGCTGCCTGGGCTAGACGGTTTTACGGTCGGCCAGCGGTTGAAGAAAGCTGCGCCAACGGTGCCGATTATGCTGTTGTCCGCTCGGGCGGCTGTTGAGGACAAGCTGCAAGGACTGCAATTTGCCGACGATTATGTCACCAAGCCTTTTTACATCGATGAGATAGCTGCAAGAATAGAAGTGCTGCTTCGCCGCAGCGGAGCGGGACTTGCAGATCATATAAAGCTTGGACAGTATATCCAAGTTAATCTTCCCGGGCGCACGGTAGTTAACGAGCGTACTGGAGAAGAAGTGACTCTGACAGGGAAGGAATATCAAATTTTGGAATGTTTCTTACGCCATCCGAATCAAATTCTAACGCAAGAGCAAATATGGACGGCAGTCTGGGGAGACTTATACATCAATGGAGATAAGGCTCTATCCGTCCATATTCGTCATCTTCGCGAGAAGCTGGAACAAGATCCTAATGCGCCAGAAATTATTCAGACCGTACGCGGCATTGGATATCGGATGAAATTATGAGACAGCGCTCTTTTTTTCGACGATACTTAGTGGTTCATTTTCTGAGTCTGGTTCTGGTCCCTGTTATGATTGTAATATTGGTTCTGGGCGTAAGTTCGCCCTCTAGTGAGTCGAGTATGAATACGTCAAGCAGCATACTTATTATGATCGGTCTCATTATCATTATTTTTATCTCTGTCTCATGGGTGTTCTTCTATCGTCTTCGACAGCAGTTCATCCGTCTGCAGCAGGCGATGGCTGTTCCCGAGGACGGCTCCTGGATTCCAGAACCGGTCCCAGAACCTGCTTCGGGAATGAATGAAGTAGATCAGCTTGGGGCTTCGTTTAATCAAATGATTCGAAAGCTTCGCGAGAGTCACCAACGGGAGCTGGAAGAAGAGTCGCTTCGAAAGCAATTGATCGTCAATCTGTCCCATGATTTACGGACGCCGATGACCGCTCTTCGCGGGCATGCCTCCAGAATGCATAGGGAAAATCTCAGCGAGGAAGGAATGGCCTCGCTCATCGCGATTGACCATACCATTACCCATATGAGCGAGCTAATGGATAACCTTTTCTCCTATACACTACTCACATCAGGTAAATACTCGTATCATCCCGCGCCCACAGATATGGTTCGATTGCTAAGAGAATCTATTGCTTCATGGTATCCAGCATTTGAGGACGCAGGCTTTCGTATAGACGCAGATTTGCCATTCGATGCGACCTTCCTATGGGAGATCGATTCACAATGGATGATACGTGTGCTGGACAACCTGTTTCAAAATGTTCTTCGCCATGCGGCTGACGGGCAGTTCATCAGAATTGCTGCAGATATCGAGCAACAAAGATTCATGATTCAAGATCATGGACCGGGGATGAATGCCCTGTCTGCGAATCGCGGCGCCGGGATGGGCCTCACGATTACCAAGTACATGCTTCATGAGATGAGACTGCAAATCCATTATCGTTCCGATGCAGAGGGGACGACCGTATGGATTGGACAAAAATTAGACGAAGCTTAGACATAACCTTTCTTGAATTTATACTTGTTTCGATACGATGGTAGGCATAACGAAGACAAGGAAGGTGTTATGCTTGATCACGATCGAAAAGTTAACAAAGCGCCGTGGATCACACCCTATACTTAACGGAATTAGCTTTGAAGCCAAGCCAGGCCGCGTGACCGGGTTTCTCGGTCCCAATGGCGCAGGGAAAAGCTCTACTCTGCGAATCCTGTTGGGACTTGACCGGGCCCAATCAGGCACTGCGTTGCTCAATGGCATGCCATATACTCAGCTTACTGATCCTCTACGGACTGTTGGCGTCGTATTGGACGGATCAGGAGCACATCGATCGCGTACAGGGCGAGCGCATTTGAACTGGATTGCCAGGTCTGCAGGGCTTCCTCTTTCTCGAGTCAATGAAGTCCTTGAAATGGTAGGGCTTCTGGATGCTGCCTCGAAGAGGGTTGGCCATTACTCTCTTGGTATGACGCGTCGACTAGCCTTTGCTGCCGCACTGTTAGGAGATCCAGAAATACTCATCTTGGACGAGCCGGCTAATGGACTTGACCCGGAAGGGATTCGTTGGATAAGGACGTTTGTCCGTGAACGTGCGGCATTAGGCTGCACGGTATTATTATCGAGCCATTTGATGGGGGAAACCGCCGACACGGTTGACGACATCGTCATTATTAATAAAGGGTACATTATGGCGAGCGGTACGCTTACCGAGATCGTTGGTTCCCATAAGTCATTAGAAGATGCCTTCTTCGCTTATACGGCAAGGGAGGACATCCTATGAGAAAAGCACTTGTCGCAGAGTTCTCAAAGCTGCTCTCCTTGCCTGCCATATGGATCGCCGCTGTGGTCGGTATACTTGTTGCGCCCGTGTTCGCCGTAATCCGCTCCTTACAGGAGCTCTCGGATATTAACAAAGGCGTTCAAACATCAGTAGAATACAATTTCAGTTATGAAATGCTGGGGTTCGGTGTTGCAGGGGTCATTATTGTTGGCGTATTGGCAATCAGCAGTGAATACTTTACCGAAAGTGAAGAATCCGGCGGCGGACGCCAGATCACTACGAGTCTGACGGTTAACACATCTCGAATTCGTTTTCTACTGTCGAAAGCGGCTGCCGTTGCAACGATTAGCGCCATTCTCGCCATCATCGCAAGCCTTCTCACCACGATCATGATGCAGATCATCCTTGAGGATTATACTCCGGCACTTGGGCTTAACGATATTTATCGCCTAATCGGCGTTGTATGCTATTGGATGCTTACCGCGCTTATGGCCTTAGGCATTACAATTCTGACACGGCATGGCGCTCTGCCGCTTACCATTCTGATGGTGAATAGCTCTGTCGTCAGCGTGTCTTATTTGCTGTCTCGCATTACCCCTCTGGCGTACTATTTGCCGGATAGGGCTGGAATCCATATGTTCTATGAAATTGAAGATACCGCGAGACAACTTACACCGCTTTGGGGCGGTATCGTGATGGCGTCTTGGGTGATCGCGTTGTTGACGCTTGGGACATTTGTCTTGTGTCGGAGGGATGTATGAGTAACCAGATGAATGGACGGGACATGTCTCGGGCGATATTGGCGGAGCTGTCAAAGTTATGTTCGCTGCCGATTACATGGTACATCCTCGGGAGTACCTTAATGGTCAATCTTGCTCTAGCTTACGCTTATTCGAACGCCGGATTGCAGGGCTTCATGTCCATGCAGAGCACATTGGAAATCGGGCTGGCTTCTGTCAGCTATTCGAAAGCGGGATTTATGCTCTTCGGTATACTGACCGTATGTTCGGAATACAACGGTGGTCAGATTCGCACAACATTGGTGGCAATGCCGCATCGGGGCATCCAGATTATGGCGGCGATTGCCACGTTGACCGCCATGCTTATTCCTGCTGCATGCGTTGTATCCTCTTCTGGCGTTCTGCTTGCTCAGACCGTATTCGGAGATGACCGTCATTCCATTGCAGGGGAGAATCTTGTATCCTCCATCCTGGGAGTGAGCGTATACCTCACACTGACTGCTCTGATCAGTGCGGCAATCGGAATTATTATGCGCCGGATGCTTCCTGCGCTCGCTATTATTCTCGGTTATTACTTCATAGCGGGTCCGTTTATACGGGGTAAGGCACAGTTAGCAAAGTATCTTCCGGATACAACTGGAGTTGTGATGTGGTCTGCGCAGCCGGATCATGTAACCATGCTTTCCCCAGTGCAAGGGGGTATCCTATTGAGTGCTTGGACATTCGCAAGCATTATAACGGCGGCGATTGTACATCGAAGGCGAGATGTGTGAATAAGGGATTGAGAATCTGTATAGGACTCTCAATCCCTTCTGTTTAGACTCGATCATCTACTTCACCGAATTACACAGCCCCGTCAATTTCTCGCTTAGCTGATGAAGCTCGTCCATGGACTTGCTTATTTGCTGAATGGCATCATCTTCCTTGTAGATCGTATCCTTCATTTCCCGCATAATGCGATTATTCGTGGCAGCCATACTCACGACCGATTGCAGCTGTTGTTGAGTCTGAACATACTTCGTGGACGAGCTATGGATTGAATTGTTGCTGTCGTGAAGCTGGACGCTCATCTGATCGAATGTATGCCTGATGGAATGAAACAATGTCGTAATGTCATGCAGCAGCTGATTTACATTTTGAGCAGCGGCCTTACCTTCGACTGATTTGACTTGTGCGTCTTTTGAATTTTCGAACAGACTGTTCGTTACTTCATTAATTTCTGCTGCGAATTGATTGCTTTGGATCGCCAGCTTCCTTACCTCCGAGGCTACAACCGCGAAGCCTAACCCATGCTCGCCTGCTCTTGCAGCTTCAATCGAGGCGTTCAAAGAGAGTAGGTTGGTTTGCCCTGCGATATCTTGAATGCCCGTAAGCAGCTTATTGACTTTGAGCAAGTTCTGCTGCAAGGAATCGATGGTCTCAACTGTCTTATTAATCGTTTGATTCATCACATCCATATGCACTGTAATATCATGAATTTTGGTTTCACTAACTTGAAAATGCGTATTCATCGCACTCGCGTCATGAATTACATCTGATGATATGGAGGCGGAGGACTGTAGAGCTTCTTGAATATATAACATTTCTTCATTCACAGAAGTAATTAAACGTGTTTCCTGCTCAATGGATGAGGCAACTTCATCTGTACTTCCGATGATGACCTCACTGCTTCGACTTACTTCAGTCGTATTGATACGAACATCTTTTACTTTCTCCTCTAGGTTGTGAGCGCCTGCTTCTACGGATTGCAGCAGTACTTGTAATTGTTCGAACAGCTTGTGTGTTTCTTCACTGTTTCTTCTGCTTTCTTCAATGAGTCTACTGCCATTGCCAGTTAAGAAATACAACGCGATGATCGTACCGGCTAACAGGACGTAGACCGTTACAAATATTGAAAGGCTGTTGTTTGCAGCGAGAAATTTGTCTCCTGCCAGAAGATATAAGAGGAATACCAGGCTGGATACGATGCATCCGAATATGACAATAAGCTTCTTATCGAAATATAAAGCAATCATAATAACGGTAAACATTAGAATATAGTGCTTATTAAGTCCAAATCCATCAATATAAAATAAAGCAAGAATAACAACTGCTGGGATCAGTGCAAACATTAATGCTTTTGATTTATCGGGTATTCTCACAAAATAAACAAGGGTAGAGAGAGCAGCGATGCCTGCCCCAATAAACACATAATCTGACGCTGCGATAAAGCCTCTTCCTAATATTAGAGATCCAACAACCAGTACAATTATGGCATAGGTCAAGAACAAGTTAATTTTATGTATCCGTTTTGCGTCAAATGGTTTAGTTGTCGTAATCAAGCATGACCCTCCATAAATTAGGCGTATAGTTATTATGTGATAATCCGATTATACTATATAATTCGATTATTTAGATATATTTTCTTGTAGAAATAAAAATACATATACCATTTAAACCCATAAATACAACCATCTGCTTTATATTAAGGCTTGATTCAACACGACTTTTCTAAAATCCAAATTCTAGGAATATGGAAATCAAGAGGGATGGTTTTATGACGGAAAACCATTTACAATCTAGTTGGATAAGAATGTTAGGCTGAATGCAGCCTTTTACTACGCAGCTAAAGAGGTGGAGCAATTCCATGATCGTATACGAAGCAACTAAGCTTGAATTTATTACGGATGTATTCACGGATAATGTAGTTACCCATATTACGACAAATTTTAAAGAAAAGATCGGTAAGGTCAATGAGCGGGAGGTGCGGGCTTGGGACAATTCGCTGCAGTATATGTATCGGGTTCTTGTCGACACGGAAATTCCGGATAATGCCGGAGTGGCCATTGAGTTTAAAGTTCCTTACACGTCGAAGCGAATCGACTTCCTTATTTCAGGTCGCAATGATCATTCCGACTCGGTGATGGTAATTGAACTGAAGCAATGGAATTCGATCGAGAAGGTGGAGGGGAAGGAAGCAATCGTCAAGACTGTGTTGAATAGAGGAGTCAGGGAAACGCCGCATCCATCTTACCAAGTATGGACATACTCATCGTTAATTGAAGATTACAACGAGAATGTACAGAACGAGAATATTGAGCTTCATCCCTGCGCGTATCTTCATAATTATCCTATTTCACCGGATGGCGATCCTTTATTAGATCCGATATATCGTTACTATATTGAGAAGGCCCCGGTATTTGCCAAAGGCGATGCGCAGAAGCTAAGGGACTTCATTAAGGCGCATATTAAATATGGTGACAACAAGGAGAATCTGTATCGCATTGATAGAGGGAAGATTCGTCCTTCCAAATCGCTGCAGGATTGTCTGAACAGCATGCTGAGAGGCAATAGCGAATTCAAAATGATCGATGAACAAAAGGTTGTATACGAAGAAGCGTTGGTGCTCGCCAATAAGGCTCAACGAACGGGACAGAAACAAGTGCTTATTGTTGAAGGCGGACCTGGTACGGGGAAATCAGTGCTCGCTGTTAATTTGTTAGTACAATTGACGCAGTCAGGATTAGTCGCACAATATGTGACTCGCAATTCCGCTCCGAGAAACATTTATGCAGCAAAGCTGTCCGGGGATTTTCGCAAAACGCGTATTCATAACCTTTTCAGAGGATCGGGAAGCTACTATGACTGTCCGGCCAATGAGTTTGACGCTCTACTCGTTGACGAGGCGCATCGGCTGAATGAGAAATCCGGTATGTATCAAAACCTGGGCGAGAATCAAGTTAAGGAAATTATTCAAGCCTCAAGGCTCGCTGTATTTTTTATTGATGAGAGGCAGCGTGTAACCTTAAAAGATATTGGCAGTATCGAAATGATTGAGAAATTCGCATCGGAGCTTGGAGCAGCGGTTACGAGAACGGAGCTTACTTCACAATTCCGTTGCGACGGTTCAGACGGTTATATTAGCTGGCTTGAGGATGTATTGGGAATTCGAGACACAGCTAACGCTAATGACATGGGAATCGACTATGATTTTCGCGTGTACAGTGACCCTCATGAGCTGAAAGCCAAGATTGAGGAGCTGAACGCTGCGAATAATAAATCAAGAATCGTGGCTGGATATTGCTGGGATTGGTCTAGTCAATATCGAAAAAATCCTAACTACCATGATATCGTAATAGAAGAACACGGGTTCAGTATGAGCTGGAATCTCGACAATACAACAACCTGGGCAATCGATTGTAACTCCGTTCATGAAGCTGGCTGCATTCATACCTGCCAAGGTCTTGAATTCGATTACGTCGGCGTCATTATTGGCAACGATCTTCGTTACAGTAATGGCCAGCTCATCACGGACTTCAGGCAGAGAGCCAAAACCGATCAATCGCTCAAAGGGATTTCCAAGCTGTTGAAGGAAGATAAAGCGAAGGGCGAGAGACTGGCAGACGAGATCATTCGGAACACGTACCGCACACTGATGACTCGAGGACAAAAAGGCTGCTTTATCTACTGCACGGATAAAGGCTTGGAAGAGTATTTTAAAGAAAGACTTGAGAGATTATCAAAGCAATAATGAGTGGGTGTAAACAATGGTGAACGTCCCAAGGATGCATGATTGCGTCTCGGGGCGTTTTTTTACATTACGATGAGTAGAACTTCAAGGTATAATCATTTTTTTTGATTAATTCACTCATATATACGAAAATATGACACTGGCCCCCATTAAAATATTGAAGCATTGGGTATACAATAGTCTAGTCATCGGCTCTGTATTCTGGGGTTCGTAATTTTCCATCATCATGAGACGACAACAGGAGGGAATTATGAGGTTGAAAAAGGTAGCCGCGTTATGGTGCAGTCTGATTCTCGTAATGGCTTTGTTATTAGACAATATTACGGTATCTGCTGCATCCACTTACGACAGCATTGACAGCATAAAGCTGCAGCAATCGCCCTATGCGATCGGAGAAGGCTGGACGGTCGATTTATCCTACAGTAATAGTGCACCTTATGCGCTGATCAAAGGGAAGAATGAATATATGGCCGTTGGGCCTTATGGGACCGTGATGAAATCGACAGACGGACGGAATTGGAAGACACTTACAAAGTTCGGTAACTATCAGCTTACGACGATCGCCTGGAACGGATCGAAATATCTATTGTTCGGTACCAACACGCAATATGATAACGAAGCGCAGTATTCTCCATCCGAGGCTTTCATGTCTGCGGATGGGAAGGAATGGACGAAAATCGATTTTGAACCTGGCGAAGCGATTCATTACGCCGTCTGGGGCAAGAATGAGTTTGTCGCTGTAGGGCGCGAGCATGTGTATACCTCCAGCGATGGAATCAAGTGGACCAAAACCTTCACCCACCCAGTATCCTACGGCTACCATCCGATTGAATACGTTCACGATACTTATTTCTTGTATGGGTTCGAGGACAATAAGGTCTATACCTCGAAGGACGGGAGGAAGTGGACGGGCCGGGCACGGGACACGAAAGCCAATATTATCAGCATGATCTGGGCGAACAATCAGTACATAGGAGTCGGCAACGGAATCTATACGTCAGCAGATGGAGTGAGTTGGAAGAAGCAATCCAATTCGCCAAGTGGAGTGAATCTAAGGTCGATTGTTACAGATGGAACAATGTATATCGCGGAAGGGTATCTCCAAGCGAATAATCAGCAGGTGTCCTATACGTCCCGAGATGGCGTGAAGTGGAGTAAGCATAGTCTTCCCAATCTTAATCTAGAGATTTACTCAATCTATCCGGTGAACGGCGGCTTCGCCGGCATCGGCTCGAACGAATCCGATGGTACCTATTCCTTCTATACGAAGGATGGTGTGAAGTGGAGCTATAAATTGATCGGAACGCCGGTCGTAGGCGAGTTCACGGGGATCGCAACGAATGGCAAGAGAACGGTAGCCGTCGGTTATCTGGGCAGTGTTGTTTATACCGATAACGGCACAGTGTGGAGGTCAGCGCAGCCTTTTGCTTATACGAAGAACATGGGTAGAACGAATTTATTCGATGTGGCTTGGGGCGCGAACAAGTTTGTAGCCGTTGGTAACGGAGGCGTGTATACGTCTTCTGACGGAGTAAGCTGGAGCAAGCAAAAGGTTGCCTTTAAAGATGCTTATGGCTCGCTGCAGAGCATTAAATGGACAGGGAAGGTTTTCGTCGCATCCGATCAAGGTTACGGCGTATACGCGTCTAAGGACGGTATCACTTGGACGAAGGCGACTAAAGTGAGTAAGAGCGGCTACTGGCTCACTTCAATGGTGACGAATGGAACGAAGGTCGTAGGCGCGTTCCAAATCTACAATAATGGCAAACCATATACCCAAATTATGCAGACGACGAACGGGATCGATTGGACGACAGCGGCAACCTTGAATTCGAGAGATGTCGATCTCGCTTGGAATGGACAGTCTTACATAGCCGTTAATCCGTATAATCCTGCGCTGCTGTGGACGTCAAAGGATGCGAAGAAGTGGTCCAAGGCTAAAGTGAATTTGGATCAGAATGATCATTTTCAATTCACGACCTCATTCGACGGTTATTTCTTTGCTTTTAACGACTCATTAAAAAAAGTAAACGGAAATTATGAAACCTATATTGCTTATTATGTATCGAAGAACGGTACAGAGTGGAAAGAGATCAAGGTTCCTGACAAGCAGAATGTTGAAACGTTCGGAGACCAAATGGTGATCGATGGTGTCAAGGCGCATGGATACTATATATTCGTCGGTGGCTCAGGCCAGATCATGTACAATAAGCAGCTGCAATTTTAAAGAATAGGGCTTGGGCTCGGTCTTGTACCGGGCTCAGGCTTTTTATTTTGGTCAAAAAATACACCCTAAATGTTAGATCCGATCTGACATTTAGGGTGTATTTATGGATACTCTATGATCATTACGCTAACAACTGTTCTTTCTGCTCTTGGCGCTTATCAAGCATGATTTGTTCGACTGGAATACCATTCTCACGCAGGATGGCGATGTTGTCGGCAAGGAATTGATCGCTGCCTACGATATAGAACAGTCCGTCCTTGTCTGCAGCGAGCTTCTGAACTTCCGCATAGTATTCTTGGCGATTGTCTACGAACTGTGCGGTAAAGCTCCGGTCGGGTGCGGATTTGAACAGATCCGTGAACAGGAACTGCTTCGATGATTCAATGTTCAAGGAATGCATATGTTTAATGTTGTCAGGACGGTTGAAATAATCAAGCACAATCGACCGGAACGTCGCAATACCGACGCCTGAGGACAATAGGTACACATTCTTCCCGTTGCGCTTCAGCGGCAGATTGGTGTGCGTTTTGAACAGCGCTACTTCATCGCCGATTTGAAGCTGTTTGAGAATCGATTTGAATTCCGAGCATTGCTCCTTAATCCGCGTTGTAATGCCAATCGCATCTTCTGACGGTACAGTGGAGATCGACATATGGCGAACGAGACTGCGGTTAGGTTGGTTTCCTGCATTAAAGCCTTTCATTGCGAAGTGTGTATGAGCACCCTCGTCCCATGTAAAGTCTTCTGGGCGTTCGAGCAAGAACGTTTTGATTTCAGGCGTTTCCTCTACAATCTTCTTGATCTTAAGCCAGTAAATTTGCACCGTATATCGCCTCCGCATCATTTAGTAAGCTGTTTCAAGCAGGTATCGGCATTTAATATACCGCTAATGGGCCGTATGGACCTTGGATAATATCAATCTTCGTCTCGAAGATATCGGTCAGAAGATCAGGCTTCATAATCTCCTCTACGGTTCCGAATGCAGCGATTTGTCCATGCTTCATTGCGCAGATCCGATCGGAATATTTGGCCGCGAAGTTGATGTCATGCATGACGGCAAGAATGGTTCTGCCGAACTCTTTCGCTGCTAATTTGAGATGCTCCATCATTTGAACAGCGCGGGCGATGTCCAGATTGTTAAGAGGCTCATCCAACAGCACGTATTCGGTTTCTTGACATAGAACCATGGCGACGTAAGCCCTTTGTCTCTGTCCGCCTGACAGCTCATCTAAATACCGATGCTCAAGCTCCGTCAGCTTGAAGAAGTCGATATACTTCGAGATGATAACCTCATCTTCCTTCGTCAATCTTCCCTTCGAATGCGGGAATCTTCCGAAGCCTACCAGCTGTCGAACTGTAAGTCGAGTGACGAAATGGTTCTCTTGCCGCAAGATAGTTAGAATTTTCGCCAAATCTTCGGATTTCGATGTGGTGACGTTCATATTGGCGACCGTAATTTGACCTTCATCCATGTTCAACAATCGGCCGATCATGAGAAGAGTCGTCGATTTTCCAGCACCGTTAGGGCCAATTAATGAAGTTACCCCTGCTTTAGGAATATCGATATTCAAGGGTCCAATCTTGACCTCATCCGCGTACCATTTCCTAGCGTTCTGAATTTTTATCATAGCGACCTCTTCCTTAAGATAACAATAAGAAACGTGATTCCACCGAACAGCTCGATCAAGACGCCTACGACAGTTTGATGATGGAAGACGTGATACAGCAAAAAGTACGCCGATGTCAGAATACCGAATCCGATTGCGAAAGCCATCGGAAAGATGTATCGGTGATCATACGTTGGTGCAGCCTGATAGCTCAGCATCGCAACTAAAAAACCAAAAAAGGTAAGCGGGCCAAGCAGTGATGTGGACACCGCCATTAAGACCGCAACTAAGACGAGCGTTATAATGATGCCAGCCTGGTAGTTCACTCCGAAGGTTGTAGCCACATCTCTGCCGAGAGATAGTACATTTAATCGTTTGGAGAAGAAGAACAGGGCTAGGACCGTAATGAGAACAAGCGGAATCACGATCGGGAAATACTCGGAATCCGCATTCGTTACAGAGCCAATAAGTCGTGTTTGCAGCAGATCGAACTCCGATGGAGCAAGCACCCGTCTCATAAAGCTTGACACAGAGCCGAGACCAGCGCCAATAATAATGCCGACAAGAAGCATCAGCTGCAAATTGCCATACTTCCCGGACAGCAGCCATCCATACAGGATTAAGCTCATCGCAATCATCAGACCGACCTGGATGATGAAGGCTCCTGTACCGCTGAAGCTGACAAGCGCATTAGCTCCGAAGAAGAACAGGATACTCGTCTGAATCGTAGAATATAGCGATTCATAGCCAAGAAGAGACGGCGTAATAATCCGGTTATTCGTAACGGACTGAAACGCGACGGTCGAGAAGCTGTGGCATAATGCCGCAATAAGCATGGCGACAATAGCTACAAGTCGTCTCTTAACAACAGGGACGAAGGAAGGGGAGTCAACCGGCACCGGATTGTTATAAAACAATAATCCTGCGGAAGCGAGCAGACCCACCCCAATGCATAACGATAAAATCATCCAATAGCGCGCCGCTTCTTTCCTGGAACGGAAAGCACTGGCGGATCTAACGCGAATGCCGGTATTGACAACGCTACTGGTGTTGAGTGGATAATCCAATGTCTTCATCGCAGCCTCCTGCTTTTTCGTTGTCTTAGCAACATTAGGATGAAGACGACTGCCCCTACAGTTCCAAGAATTAAGGAGACAGGCACTTCGAAAGGCATAATGATGACCCTAGATAGGATATCACATAGTGTGATCGTTCCCATCCCCATCAAACATACCCATGGAAGATTGCTTTTCAGATCATCTCCTCGAATCATGGATATGATGTTAGGGACGATCAATCCTAGGAAAGGGAGGTGACCGATGACAGCGGATACAATGCCGACCGATATGGCAATTAATGCATTAGCCAATAGAATAAGCCGGTTGTAATTGACACCTAATGTTGTAGCTACGTCTTCGCCCAATCCAGCTAATGTTAGACGATTGGCATATATAAAGATAAGAATGGTGACGATGACAATAACCCATAAATATTCATATCTTCCGACTTGAACGGCGGCGAAGGAACCGATAAACCAGCCTTCAATCGTCTGTGACATGTTAAAGTAAAGCGTCAAGAAAGAAGAAAAGGCTGAAATGACGGAACCAAGCATTAAGCCAATGATCGGAACGATAAGAGACGAGCGCAGCTTGACTCTTCTTAAGAAGAGGAAGAAGATCATCGTCCCAATGAAAGAGAACACGATGGCGCCAGTCATTCGCATGACTAATGTAGGTCCAGGGATAAGCATGTATACCGCAAGCAAACCTAAGCCGGCCCACTCTGTCGTTCCGATCGTGGTCGGCTCAACCATTTTATTCTGTGTTACCAGCTGCGTAATTAGCCCTGTCATGGCCAAAGCAGCCCCAGCCAGCATCAAGGCGATCGTTCTAGGAACACGAGTAATGAAGAACATGTCCCAGCCGTCGTCTTTGCCGAATATGTCATACACGCCAGTAAACAGAGAGATGATCCCTAAAATGACAACGCAAAGAAGCGCGAGTATAAATGGAAACGTCCATATCTTTTTACGTGTAGAAAGCTGAGGTTGAGAAATAGTCTCAACCTCAGCGATAGCTTCATTGGGCACAATAATGTACTCCTTTATTTTACTTCTTCAGAGCTTTAGCAATTTCGTCGAAGATTTCGATGAACGTTTGAATCGATTCGTTCGTGTACGTGTCCGCTGGAGCGTATACGGTTTGGCCTTTCGTGATAGCCGACGTATTCTTCAGTGCTGGAGCGTTGTCAATTACGTCTTTAGCAGGAACGCTTTCTCCTTCGGCAGAAGTTGCAGCGTCACGGTCCAGTACGAAGATCCAATCCGGGTTGCTTTGTGCAATGGCTTCTACAGACACTTCATCGCCTTGGTGATCGGAAGTTGCGCCATCAACCTGCAATGCAGCTTTCCAACCGAAGATATCGAACAGTGGACCCCATACGCGGCCAGTCGATGGTGCGGAGTAGCCGATGTTACCGCCGGAAACGATGACGCTCATAACGCTATCTGTACCATTGTAAGCCGCTTTAGCAGCTTCAAGCGATTGATCGAAGCTTGCGTTCAGTTCTTTCGCTTCTTCATTCTTATCGAAGATTTGTCCCAGCATCGTCGTTATATCTTTGAAGCCTTTGACCAGATTGTCGCCTGGCGTGCCGTTCTCGCCGGATACATCAATGTCAATGTTCAGGACAGCTGCATTCGGAACAAGCTTCTTGATATCTTCATAGAACGTAGCGAAGCGTTGACCGACAATAACAAGATCAGGGTTAACAGCAGCGATAATTTCCAGGTTAGGCTCTTTGTGGTTACCGATATCTTGTACAGACTCATCCGTTACATAAACGCTGTCTTTCGGCATTACGCCTTTAGGTGCTGCAGCGAGCTTGATGCCCCAAGCAGC
This sequence comes from Paenibacillus xylaniclasticus, assembly GCF_004001065.1. Lineage (GTDB taxonomy): Bacteria > Bacillota > Bacilli > Paenibacillales > Paenibacillaceae > Paenibacillus_T > Paenibacillus_T xylaniclasticus. Next base: position 20,888 of record NZ_BIML01000033.1, on the reverse strand, counting down.
GAGCGTCTCGAACGTTCTGTTATCCAAAGCAACGACGTTTTGTGGATTAACCGGAACCGTTACAGTAGCACCTGTGCTGTCCGTAACATCAACCGTCGTTGGCTTTGCAGCCTCTTCAGCCGGAGCCTGTGCTTCAGTAGTGGTCGTGTTAGAAGCGTTGCTCGTGTTTTCCTTATTGCTTTCTTCTTTGCTCGAATTGGAGCAAGCAGCTAGTGCAAAGACTAGCACTGCCATCATGAGAATCGTTGTGATTCTTTTCATTGCGCAACTCTCCTTATCATATATAAAAATTGTGCATAAATATAGTGGTTATCGGGTGGAAACTATTATGTATTACATTTCCCATTCTCAATGATAATGAATATCATTTGCACCACCGGAAATGATTATAACAACTCGTTTCATAAAGATCAATACTCTATCTGAAATTTTTTCCTTCTACATAAATTTGACACAAACTCGGTTGAGCACTTTGAAAGTCTCCGGAAGACGGGATGACCTACGCGAAACTTATGCATGGTGTACAGCCTTTCTTCGACTCACCCTTCGTAATATGCTAGATTACTGCGTTTGATGCAGGAATTTTGCTTCATTATAGATCGAAACGGGCTACTTATACGAAAAGTATGCATGGTGTACAGCCTTTCTTCAGTCAATCCTCTACATGCGGTTCAAAAACTGCAATAAGTGCAGAAATGGAATATGTACTGGCTGTATATTAATGAATTTCCTTGTAGCGCTATTATAATAAAATCAAAATATACTATAATATACCTAGAGTAGCATATTTGAATGGTTAAGGAAGTTGTAAAGCTTGTATCATGGTCGCTGGAGGGGAATGACTGAATGAAAATACTAATTATTGGTGGAACTCAATTTATTGGTCCGCATGTAGTAAGAAATCTTGTTCAATTAGGTCATGAGATTACAGTGTTTCATCGAGGTGAGAACAATAAGCTGGACGTGAACGTCAACCAGATATTGGGGGATCGCAATCATCTAAGTGAATACAGCGAGGAATTTAGTAGATTGTCGCCTGACTTAGTGCTGGATATGATTCCATATATCGAACAGCATGCAGACGATCTATTAAGTGTCTTTAAAGGGATTACGGGGCGAATCGTAGCGATAAGCAGCGGGGATGTCTATTTTGCATATGATGTGATTATCCGAAATGAGCTTGGACCAATAACCGAGGGTCCAATATCAGAACGATCACCGTTACGTAAGAAGCTATATCCATATCGCAATAAAGGTAACAATGACTACGATAAGATCCCAATCGAACATAAAATATTGAACAATGATATTCCAGGAACGGTTCTAAGATTACCCGTTGTATATGGACCGCATGACGGCCAGCATCGGTTCTTTAATTATGTGAAGAGGATGGACGACAAACGTCCGCATCTATTGCTGGAACAAGGGTTTGCAGATTTTAGATGGACCCATGGTTATGTTGAAGATGTAGCTCATGCTATTACATTGGCGGTAACGAAAGATATAGCCAAAGGAAAAGTTTATAATGTAGGCCAGCAGAATGCATTGACGATGTATGAATTAGTAGCTGAGGTTGGCAAGGCGAGCGGATGGTCAGGCGAGATCATTAAAGCAGATCGTGAAGCTTTACCTCCACATCTGAGATTTGATGATTTGAATACCGAACAAAGCTTAGTCTATGATACTTCATTGATTCGTTCCGAGCTTGGATATCGGGAGCAATATTCACTGCAAGAAGGCCTGTTAAAGACAATTGAATGGGAAAGGTCCAATCCGATTCCATATAAAGAAGAGGATTTTAATTATCAGCTTGAGGATGAGATTTATTGCAGGATTACAACCTAATTTTGTTTGTAATTGGGAGCATGAGGTTAGCCGTCAGAACGACTTTGGCTGACCTCTTTTTTATCCAAAAATTGCTTTAGCTAGCAAATAAGACATGTTAGGAATATTGACATATGCCGTCCTGTTGTGTAAACTCTCAAGCCAAACGAGTAGAAATGCTTGTTACTGGAAATGGATGAAGTGAATGAAGTGAAAATAGTTTAGTCAACGAAATAATGTAGAACATAAAATTTGTGATATTGGGGTGTTTACTGATGAAAAAAGAACTCACCAACCGGGCTAAGCAGGCCATTGCAACGAAAAAGAAGATTATCTCGTGCGGTAAGAAGCTGATTCTGTCCAAAGGGTTCGACAACATCACTGTAGATGCTATTTCTAAGGCTGCGGATATTACCGTGGGTACTTTTTATTATTATTTTAAATCTAAGGACGAGCTCCTTTTTGAAATTATGCCAAAGGTTGAGACTTATTTTGCAAGCGAAGAGGCCAAACGGCTGCAGAATGCTCGAAGCTTTGAAAAGATAGCGAGTTATTATTGTTTCTTCAGTGCGGAGCTCTACAATCAAAATTCTGCTGATTTCCTGCGTAAAGTATTTCTTTCGGAAAATGCGCTGTATATGCTCGATCAGGACCGGATCAGTCCGGCAGTTGAGCTGATTCTGGAAGGTCAGCAAAGAGGAGAGCTGACGCTCAGTTATTCTGCTGAATATATGGCGAAAACGATCTTCAGCGCTACGCGCGGACTCTGTCAGTACTGGGCAACGCATCCAGACTCCTTTAATCTTGCCGAGACGTCCCGGGATATTGTGAAACGGCTGCTGTACACATTCCTCACGGATACGGAACGGGACATGAAGTCGTTCTTCCAAACGAAGAAAGTATAAAATCCTCACCTTCCCTCTTTGATTCTGCAAACCACCGATCCTACAAGTCTTTCGTATTATTGTTTTCCCCTTTGCTATTCATTTCTCTATACAACCATCCCAGCCCTCGCACATCCTGCGTGGGTGTTTTTGTGTTGATTTTAGACATTCCATCTAACGCGTTCGGTGTAATTTAGATTGACATTTGGTGTAATAAAAACTTACGCAATTGTGTTAAAATAATTATTATTTTTTGTAAAAAACTATTGACTACGGTTGTTTTGCTATGTAAAATGTGACTCAACAGTTGATTTCATCGAATCCACTAGATGAAAATCTAGTATCCCAGATTGAATTGTGTTAGATAACCTTACACAACTTTGGGATCTGAGTGATTGGAGGGGTAGGAGATGCACAAAGTCGAAGATGCGGATGCGACGCTTCGTCTCCGGAACATTTCGAAGACGTTCGGCGGTACCAGAGCATTGAAATCCGTGAATCTAACGATTCGGCCGGGCGAAATACACGGTCTGCTCGGACAAAACGGATGCGGAAAGTCTACCTTGATTAAAGTATTGGCGGGCTATCATCAACCTGATCCGGGTGGGGAGCTGTGGGTCAGCGGCGTACAAGCGAAGCTTCCGCTGCAGCCGGGAGAGTCCTCCAAATACGGTATAAGCTTTGTCCATCAGGATCTTGGCTTAATACCAGAGTTTACCGTCTTGGAAAACTTGCTCATAAGCAAGCTCGCCGTTTCGAAAGCCCTCTATATCGATTGGAAGGAGGAAAGACGAAACGCGCGTGAAACGTTGAGAAAATATAAAGTCAATATGGACATCGATATGGAAGTTTCTCAACTCGGACCGGTTGAAAAAGCGATGCTGGCCATTGTAAGGGCGGTAGAAGATATTAAGGGCAATAAGAATGCCAAAGAAGCAAAAAGAGGATTGCTTATTTTGGACGAGCCTACCGTATTTTTACCGAAAGAAGAGGTCGATACGTTATTCCGGCTGGTTAGGGAAATCGTCGCAGAAGGCTACAGTGTCCTATTCGTTTCTCACGAAATCGACGAGGTTCTTGAATTGACCGATATGTTCACGGTACTGCGTGACGGAATGAACGTAGGCAGCGCAGAAACGAAGCATCACAGCAAGCATTCCATCATCGAAATGATTTTAGGTGAGAAGCTGAACGTATACGAGATGGAAAGCAAATCGGTTGCAGCAAGAAGCAAGGCCGAAACGTATCGTTTCGATAAGCTGCAGGGCGATCTGGTCAGGTCCGTAAGCTTTCAGGTTTCGAAAGGGGAAGTGCTCGGAATTACCGGTCTCGTCGGTTCGGGATTCGAAGAAATTCCATATATATTGTTTGGCGTGCTGGATGAGCAGTCCGGAGCGGTTTCTTACCAAGGTAAGCACATCGATTTATCGAGCTTTAGTCCCCGTCAAGCGGTAGAAAACAAGATGGCGCTTATCCCTGCGGACCGTCCTAATGCTGGAGGCATCGGTGATTTGTTAACAGAGGATAACTTGATGATGCTGGTGATGAAAGACTATCGTCCGTTCCGCTTACAGAAGAAGAAAATGCTGAAGAAAGCGAACGAGCTGCTAAGCCAGTACAAGGTTCACCCTCATGATCCGAAAATGGTATTCTCCCAGCTATCAGGCGGTAACCAACAGAAGGTAATCTTAGCGAAATGGCTGCAGGATGCTCCTGAACTGTTAATTTTGCACGAACCAACACAAGGGGTAGATATTGGAGCACGGCAGCAGCTATACACCCATATCGACAATGCGTCCGTATCCGGTATGGCGGTTATATGCTCCTCCTCCGATTACGAGCAGCTAGAGCAGCTTTGCACTCGAGTTCTCGTGTTCTCTGACGGTCAAATCGTCAGCGAGCTTACAGGATCAGAAATCACGAAGGAACGAATCATGCAGTGCTGCTACAACATCCCGAATTCAGAATTAGATCACAAGCAAGCTATTAATTATTAACAAAAATTATATATAAAAAGCGAGGAGATCTTAGGATGTGGAGAAAACTGGTTTTCTTAAGCGTTGCGGCAATGTTGGTTCTATCGGCGTGTTCATCGGAAAGCAAGGATACGAAAGCAACGACTGAGACCGCAGCAACAGGGTCTGCGGCTTCCGAGTCCACATCAACGGAGTCCGGAGCAGCAGAGAGCGCGTCGGCTGATGTATCTGTTATCGAAGAGCGTATGGCTAAATTGTCTGAAAAGCCTGAATTCGTATTCGAAGCAGAGTCATTCGATGCCAAAGAGTTAATGAAAGGCAAGAAGATTTTATCGATCCCAACGAACAGCGCAATCCCGTATGCGCAGACGCTTAGCAAAACGCAAGGCGAAATTGCTAGTGAGATTGGCTTTGAAGTGTTCACGTGGGAGAACCAAGGTAAATCAGTAGAATATGTGCAAGGCATTGAGCATGCGATCAACTCCGGTTACGATCTGATCGATCTATCGGGTGTCGATCCTAAGAGCCTGACGGCTCAAATCGCAGAAGCGCAAAAAGCTGGAATTGCGACCATTACTACGCACGTAACGGCACTTGGCGAAACGCTTGATTCTGTCGATCATTCCGCACCGCAAGATTTTGCAATGGCAGCGAATTTGCTGGCGGATTGGACGATTCTCAAAGGCGGTCAGGACGTTAATGTACTCGTGGTCAAAGAAAGTGATCTGAGCTGCTCGCTGACGATGGTCGAAGCGATGGAGAAGGAATTCGCTACGTATGCTCCTAACGCGAAAGTGAAATATTTGGACGTGCCGATTAGCGACTGGGGTACGAAAATGCAATCGGAAGTACAGAACGCCCTTCTTGCCGATCGTAACATCGATTATGTCATTGCAATTTACGACAGCATGCTGCAATACGTCGTTCCTGCGATTCAAATTAGCGGTAACACCGGTAAGGTCAAAACAGTCGGCTTCAACGGAACGCCATTTGTACTGGATATGGTTCGCGATGGCTCGGTAGAGATGGTTGTAGGCGAAAGCCTGGAGTGGCTGTCTTACGGTTACCTCGATTACGAAATGCGTGTACTCGCTGGTCTTGAAGTTCCTTCCGACGAGGCATTCCAATTCTACATTTGGACGAAGGACAACGTAGAGGATGCAGGTGTTCCTGCTGTTTCGACGCAAGGCTACGGCGACAATTACATCAAAGGCTATCGCGAGCTGTGGCAGCTTGATAAATAAGGATCGTCAATCGTACGAAGATGAATGATGGAAGGTGAGGCACGCATGAACGGCAAATACGAGCCATTATTTCAAAGTCATAAATTCAAATGCGGGTTAGAAGTGGACAATCGCTTAGTAATGGCACCTATGACCCACTTCTCCTCATTAGAGGACGGTACTTCATCCGAAGCCGAGCTTCAATATTACACAAGACGCTCGCAAGGGCTTGGAATGATTATTACGGCCTGCGCTTACATTACACCTAATGGTAAAGGCTTTGCCGGCGAGCCATCCGCCGCTTCGGACGAGGTTATTCCTTCGCTAGCGAAAGTAGCTGCCGCTATTAAGCAGAATGGAACGAAAGCGATTCTTCAGCTTAATCATGGAGGCCGGAGATGTGACCCGGCTATGGTTCCAGATGGTGATGTGATCGGGCCTAGCCCGGTCGCTTACGCCCGGCCGGACCGGGTACAGCTGCCCGTCCCAAGAGAAATGAGTGCTGAAGAAATTGAAGCGATGGTGAAGGCTTTCGGTGAATCCGTACGCCGGGCCATTGAAGCCGGATTCGACGGCGTCGAGCTGCATGGTGCCAACGGCTATTTGCTTCAACAGTTCTTCTCCCCTCACTCCAATCGTCGTACAGACGATTGGGGGGGAAGCATTCGCAATAGGATGAACTTTCCGCTGGCGGTCGTAGAAGAAATCACTCGTGTCAGAGAGAAGTACGCTACCAAACCGTTTGTCTTAGGCTATCGGTTCTCGCCAGAAGAGCCGGAGACGCCTGGCATTACAATGGACGAGACGCTGCTTCTTGTCGATGAGCTTGCAAACACTGGCCTTGATTATTTGCACGTCTCATTAGGCGACTTCTGGTCGAATCCGAAGCGGGGAGCGAAAGGATACTCGGAGCGGTCAAGGCTGGAAATTATTAAGAAACAGACTGGGGACCGAATTCCTGTAATCGGTGTCGGATCGATCTTTACTCCTGATGATGCATTAGACGCATACAATACGGGGATTGATCTGGTAGCGATAGGCAGAGAGCTGATTATTGAACCCGATTGGATAGACAAAGTGCGTTCGGGGAATGAAGGCTCGCTCATGACGAGATTGGACCCTAGTTTGAAAGAAGAACTCGTGATTCCGGAAGAGCTGTGGAGCGAAATTATGGGTACGCCGAATTGGTTTCCGGTGAAAGCAGCCAATCCGTAATAGTAATGAATACCTCTTGCGGTCATGTTTCTTCTATTAAAGTGTAAAGGAACGAGAACCATGAAAAATCATGCATCGGTTGCGGTCGGAGAGCTTGAGGCGAAAAAGCGATTTTCATTGGCTAGCATATTTCAGAAAAACGCGATTATCTTTGTCTGGATTGGAATTATCATTCTGTATTCATTGATAATTCCGGATATTTTCCCGACGTGGGGAAATTTCTCGATGATGTTTAGCTCTAAAGCGGTGTTGGTCGTGTTGGCTTTGGCCATTATGATTCCACTCGTCGCTGGGGATTACGACATGTCCGCTGCTTCCATCCTTGTATTATCGAGCATGATTGTAGCGACAGCCAATGTGAAATTGGGACTTCCAATCGGAGTGTCGGTCGTACTGGCTATCTTGATCGGTACATTGATCGGCTTCATTAACGGAGCGATCGTCTCTAAGCTAAATATTAACCCGTTCATCGTCACAATGGGTGTATCGACGTTATTAAACGGCATTACGTTATGGATATCCGGTTCGAGAACGATTACGGGAATCGATTCATCACTGCAGAAAGCTGTTATCATCGGCCGTATATTCGATATTTCTTACGTATTCTTCTATGCGCTGATCTTATGCGGAATTCTATTCTACATCCTGGAATTTACCGCGATCGGCAAAAAAATTCTGATGGTTGGCCGAGGAAACAATGTAGCACGTCTAAGCGGCATTAAAGTGGATCGTATTCGTTGGGGATGCTTTACCGCATCCGGCTTCGTATCCGCAATCGGCGGTGTACTGTACGCGGGAACGCTCGGCAGTGCCGATCCATCGTCAGGCTTGAGCTTCCTCATGCTAGCATTCGCAGCTGTATTCCTTGGATCAACTTGCATTAAGCCGGGACGCTTTAACCCGATTGGTTGTATCATTGCGGTATACTTCCTGGTTACCGGTACAACCGGCTTATCACTTATGGGCATCTCCACCTTCATTCAAGATATATTTTATGGATTGGCGCTTGTACTGTCGGTTATGTCATCCGTGCTCGTAAAACGGCTGCAAGAAAAGCAGCTGAAGAAGAAGAAGTTAGCGGTTGTACAGCCTGGCGCATCTCAGACAAGTACATCGGAGAGTGCATAGCAATGTAGAAGATAGCTTGCAGGCCAATGGCAGCAGTTAAGGCTTGCAGACTAAAACTTCGCAACAGTATTCAGAATATTCTGACATCTATTGAATCAAGCTTGTCGATAGAGTCCAGCTAGTCCGGCAGAATATTTAAAACTTTAAAGACGAGGAGCGAACTAACCATGAAACGCATCGGTGTAGACGTCGGAGGTACTTTTACAGACTTGATTTACGTAGACGGCGAAACGTTTGAAGTATATAAAACTTCTACCACCCCGCACGATCCATCCATCGGGGTAATGGAAGGCATTAATCAGCTGTGCAGCATCGTCGGAGCGAAACGCGAAGAAATTATGGAGGTTTTCCACGGGACGACGATTGCTACGAACATGGTACTGGAAGGCAAAGGCGCGAGGGTCGGCATGCTGACCACCGAGGGCTTCCGCGATATTCTTCATATCGCCCGCCACAAGCGACCATACAACTTTAGTATTATGCAGGATATTCCATGGCAAACGAATCCGGTTGTTCAAAGAAGGGACCGTCACGTTGTCTCGGAGCGGGTGACTGCACCTAACGGTGAGGTTCTCAAGCCGCTGGACAAAGAAAAGGCTCGGGCAGCGATCCGGAAAATGAAAGAGGATGGCGTTGAAGCGATCTCCGTATGCTTCCTGTTCTCCTTCTTGAATCCGACGCATGAGCAAGAGGTATTGAAAATTATTGAAGAGGAATTCCCTGAAGCTTATGTCTCGCTTCGTTCCGAGGTAAGCCCTCAGTTCCGCGAATACGAGTCCTTCACGACAACATCGCTCAACTCGTATGTCGGACCGAAAACGGCGAGCTACATCAAGAACCTGGAAAGCATGCTGGTCAGCGCTGGCTATGTTAACGCTAACCTTCATCTCATGCAGTCCGGCGGTGGCGTTGCGACAGCTTCCGCTGCAGCCGAAAAACCGGTGCATCTGCTCATGTCGGGTCCTGCAGCAGGCGTGCAAGGTGCGATCTGGGCATCCAAACTGACGGAAATCAAGAACGTCATTTCCCTGGATATCGGCGGCACCTCGGCGGATATTGCGGTTATTCCGAATTTGAAGCCGGGCATGAAGCATTTGCTTGATACGCAGGTCGGCGGCTATTCTGCCATGATTCCGATGATCGATATCGGTACGATCGGTGCGGGCGGCGGCTCGGTCGCTTACATTGACGAAGGCGGATTTTTCCGAGTCGGACCTCGAAGCGCCGGAGCTGTTCCTGGTCCAGCATGCTACGACCGCGGCGGTACGGAGCCAACGGTTACCGACGCGAATATCTTGCTCGGACGTCTTGGTACAGAATTGCTCGGCGGCCGGATGACGATCAAGCCGGAATACTCCCGCGATGTGATTCAGAAGAATTTGGCTGACAAGCTGGGCCGCACCGTTGAGGAGTGCTCGCTCGGTATCATCGAAATTATGAACAACAACATGATTCAGGCCATCGAGAAAGAAAGTATCCGCATCGGTCTTGACCCGCGTGACTTCGCATTGTTCGCCTGCGGCGGCGCCGGTTCACTGCACGCCTGCGCTGTAGCAAGGGAATTGGGCATGAAAACAGTAATCGTTCCGACAAGCCCTGGCGCCCTCTGCGCGGTCGGTCTTGTAGCAACGAACCTGCTATACGACTTCTCCAAAACGGAGATGCAGCTGTCGACGAAGCCAGATCTGGACAAGCTGGACAAAGACTTCACAGCATTAGAGCAAGAAGCGTTGAGCCGACTGAAAGAGGACAGAGTGCCAGAAGCGGACATTTCCCTCCAGCGCGTTGCGGAATGCCGTTATCTTGGACAAGGCTACGAGCTTCGCGTAACCGTTCCGAACGGCAAATTGACGCCAGAAGCGTTCGAGAAAATTAAAGAAGATTTCCACCGCACTCACTTGGAGTTCTTTGGTAAGGACTACAAAGAAACGGCGATCGAAATCGTCAACATTCGTGTCGAAGGCGTTGGCAAAATGCCAGAGCTCGAAATTGCGAAGGTTCCAGCGTCTAAGGAAGATCCATCGGCAGCTTACAAGTACTCGAGAGATATCATTTTCAAAGTCAATGGCGAAATCGGCACGTACGAGTCCAAAGTGTATGACCGTTATAAGCTCAGAGATGGCAATGTCATTGTCGGACCGGCTGTCATCGATCAAATGGACACGACTGTCCTTATCGAGCCAAACTGCACGGCGACCGTTAATGAATATGGCATTATTCTAATCGATATTCAATAAGGAAGGGGAGCTTTGGCATGAGTGAAGCGATTCGTTATATAAAAGGTACTGATATTAAACGTGTTCCGGTAGATCCGGTAACGCTGCAGGTGTTGGGTGGAGCTTTCAAAATGATTGCTCAAGAGATGGGTATCGTCCTGTATCGCATGTCTTATTCCAGTATCATCCGTGAATCCGAGGATTTGGGCGCAGGTATTTGTGACGTAGCGTGCAGACAAATTTGCGAGAGCGAAAACTCGCCGATGCACGCCGGTTCGGTCGGCGGTTACATTAAAGGCATTTTGCACCGCCTAGAAGGAAACATTCATGATGGCGACGTCATTATCCATAACCATCCATATTACGGCGCTTCTCATACGCCAGACGTGCAAATCTCGATTCCGATCTTCTACCAAGGCAAGCACATTGGCTATTCCGCTATTAATGCGCACCTGGTAGACGTAGGTAACGCCGGTGCCGGCGTTGCCATCGATGCCCGCGATATTTACGCTGAGGCGAGAATCTACAATGCTCTGAAGCTGTATGAAAAAGGCAAGCTGAATGAGCAGCTGTGGACGATGATTCTGGACAACGTGCGTACGCCGTCGATGAACGATAACGATATTCACGCTTTGATTGCAGCAGCGGAGCACGGCAAGAAACGGTTCCTGGAGCTGGTTGAGAAGTACGGACTCGAGACGGTATTCTCGGCTTCCGAAGAATGGCTCGATTACTCCGAGCGTATGCTGCGCAAGGAAATTGCGAAAATTCCGGACGGCGTATACCATGCAGAAAGCTATCTGGACGATGACGGCGTGAACCTTGGCAAACGTCTTAAAGTATCGACGACCGTGACGATTCACGGAGATTCGCTGACGGTTGACCTGTCTGGTTCCGCCGACGAGGTTATGACGGCCTTCAACGTACCGTTCGAGGGCAGCACGCGGCCAGCAATCAACACGGTTATTCACGATTTGTTCTTGGACGACGCACTTCATACGGAATATATTCCACAGAACGAAGGCTTGGAGCGTCCGGTGAACGTCATTGCGCCGAAAGGTTGTATCTTCAACCCGAACTTCCCGAGGGCGTCCTCGGCACGGTTCAATCAAGTTAACCGTATGGCGGATTGCATCATTAGGGCTCTTGCTCCTGTAATGCCAGAGCGTGTAGCTGCAGGCAGCTCGGCGAATATTCACTATATCGTATACAGCGGCTTTAACAAAGAAGCCGGCGAATATTGGGTTTATGGCGAAGTAACGGAAGGAAGCTACGGCGGCAGACACGAGAAGGATGGCATCGATACGATCGACTGTATCATCGCCAACACTCGCAACGTTCCAATCGAGGAAACAGAGTGGCATCTGCCTCTGCTTGTTGAACGCTATGAAATCCGGCCTGAGAAAGCAGCTCCGGGCAAATGGCGCGGCGGTATCGGCGTCATTCGCGAAACGCGGTTCTTGGATGACGGCATCCTAGGCTGCGAAGGCGACCGCCACTTCGACTCGCCTCCTGGCTTGTTCGGGGGACACGACGGACTTCCTGCTAACCTGGTCAAAAACCCTGGTACGGCTGAAGAACAAGTTATGCCTTCCAAAGTTTCGGCTGATTTCTTCAAAGCCGGCGATGTCATTCAAGTATCGTCCCCTTGCTCCGGCGGCTATGGAGATCCGCTGGAACGGGACCCTGAATTGGTACTGAACGATATATTAGACGGCTTCAGCCTGCTGGAGGACGTCGAAGCGGACTACGGGGTTGTCATTCATGCTGATACGATGACTGTAGATTATGAAGCGACGAAAGCGTTGCGGGCATCCCGTAAAAGCGCGTAAACCCTGATATAAAGAGTTTCGTTCAACATAAGGAATTTAGTGGCGCGGCCATTTCGGCTGCGCCATCTCTATCCTCCGTCTTACATTGAATCCAATACAGGGTTAGGTGGATGAATGAAATGAACAACGCATTAGAACAACTTGGACTCACAGAGCTGCATGAACGGTTCGTGCAAAAAAGCGTCTCTCCGGTAGAGTATACGAGGCATATGCTGGAGCTTATGAAGCGGGAATCGTTGAATTCTATCGTTACGGTTGATGAGGAAGCCGCTTTGGCTTTCGCCAAACAATCTGAGCAAAGGTATGCCGCAGGGGAAGCGATCGGTCCTTTGGACGGCGCACTCATCGGTGTGAAGGACATTATTCGGACGAAAGGAATTCGGACAACCTTCGGCTGCGGCGCTTACAAGGACTACATTCCAGACGAGGATGCGTTCGCTATTGCCAAATTGAAGGCTCAAGGCGTCAACGTCAGCGTCAAAACGAATACCTCTCAGTTCGCAATGGGACCGATGGGAGATGTGTCCTATAACGGTCCGGTTCTAAATCCCCATGATCCTCAAAGAGTGTCCGGCGGTTCTTCCTCGGGAAGCGCGGCTGCAGTAGCAGGTTTTCTATGTGCAGGAACGCTCGGCACAGATTCCGGCGGCTCGATCCGCATTCCATCCGCTTTGTGCGGCGTTGTCGGACTGAAGCCCACGTTCTCTCTCGTTAGCAACGAAGGGGCTATGCCAGTGAACGAAGCGGTCGATACGATCGGTCCTATAACACGTTCGGTTCAAGATAACGCACTCATTCTTAACGCTATTGCCGGGTATAACCCTCGGGACTTGCGAAGCGCTCCGCTGAAGCCGGAAAACTATTTAAGCCGAATGAATGAATTGTTATCGGGAGGCAAGGTTGCCTTTGTCGCCAACTCCATCGAAGGTGTGGAGGCTTCCGTCGAGAAAGCGGTACGGAACTCGGTCAGTGCGTTCTCCGAATTAGGTGCGATCATTCGGGAGACGAATTTTCCTCAAATGGACCATTTGCGCACCGCTCATCAGCTTCTCCTCATGGCAGGCGCCCATATGGAGCACAAGGAGGATGTTGCTCAGCATCGCTCCCATATTTACGAGCAGGTCTACAATCGCTTGATGAAGGGCGATCTGAATTCCGATCAATATGTTCAATACGAGCGCATGCGCCATGAGATGGTCGGGCTTCTATACGAATTGCTGGGCGATAGCGATGTATTGCTGCTGCCGACCTCACCGGCTGCCGCTTGCTTAATTGGCCAGAAGAGCATCGAGATTAACGGCACGGCACAAAGTCCGCTAACGCTGTACCCGACGTATTCCTGGATTGCAAGCTACAGCGGATTTCCGAGCATCACCATTCCTGCAGGGAAGGATGATCGCAACATGCCGGTTGGAATTTCCCTTATTGCAAGACCATTTGACGAAGCCAATCTATACCGGTACGCAGGTCAACTCGAACATTATATGAAATAACGGTCGAATTCGAATTTAGGAGTACCGGCCGGTGTACTAGGAGATTTTTAGATGAACTCAAAAAACTTAGGTTACGTATGGCTGGCGATTGCTGTATTCAGCTTCAGCTCCTACGAGGTCATCAGCAAGTTCGTCCAAGGCTTCGTGGACCCGACACAGTTGACTTTTGTCCGTTTTCTGACCGGCGGCCTTGTGCTGCTGCCTTTCGCCTTCATGCATATGAAGAAAAAAGGTATCCGTTTAACGAAAAAAGATTTGTTTATCCTGCTGCTGTTAGGTTTTCTGAACGTAAGCATCAGCATGAATCTCATTCAAATCGGGATGGAGTATACGCCGGCTAATCTGGCGGCGATGATCATTAGCAGTAACCCGGTCTTTGTTGCATTATTCTCCTCTATCTTCTTGAAGGAACGTTTGACGGTAAAGAAAGCAGCCGGCTTGCTGATCGGCATTGTCGGCGTCGCAGTCGCACTAGGCGCGACAACGTCAACGACCAATTCCGATTTTTATCTGGGCGTCGCGCTTCAAGCTGCGGGCATGATCGCATTCAGCCTGTATACCGTTTTAGGGAAAAAAGTGGCGCTGCGGGTTGGAAGCATCACATTAAACGCCTATTCTTCTATTTTGGGTAGTTTGACTATATTACCATTTGTTTTATATAAGGGAATATCCCCTTTTGCAATCGATCTACAGCCAATTTGGTGGGAAATGGCGTACATTTGTATCGGAAATACGGGGCTGGCATTCTTCCTCTATTTCAAGGCGTTAGAATCGCTCGACACAAGCTTTGCTTCAACCACCTTTTTCGTTAAACCGATTTTGGCAAGTTTGCTGGCTACGCTAATACTGGGTGAAATGTTCTCGATGAATATGGTAGCGGGCATTGTGTTAGTTCTGATTGGCATCTATTTCGTCAATAAGCAGGGGCAAAACCGTCTGCAAATAAGGACAAAACATAGGAAGGCAGGGGAGCGCGTTGGATAGAAGCGAAGTATATCGTCATGCGGGATTGGGCGGTAGAGCGGGCTTCGGTCAGCGACCGGCTATCGTCGTCATCGATTTTCAGAACGCATTTACAAGCGAACAGTCCGCATCAGGAGCTGATATGTCGGATGCTTGTAAGGCGACAAGACAGCTGACCGATGTGGCTCGGGAGAAAAACATTCAGATCATCTACACGCGGGTCGGCTACAAGTTGAATGGAGTCGATCTAGGGATCTGGGGAGAGAAATGTCCAAGCTTGAAAGAGATTCAGCCTGGCTCCTGGCACTACGAATGGGATAGCCATTTGGATGTGCGGCCAGAAGATGTAGAGATCGAAAAGCACGGCCCATCCGCATTCTTCGGAACGCACCTTGCGCCGATGTTGAACGCTATGCATATTGATACGGTCATTCTGTGTGGTTGTACGGTCGGGGGCTGTGTGTATGCGACGAGCTTAGACAGCTGCTCTTACGGTTTCCGGACGATTGTGCCGCAGGAATGCGTTGCAGACCGCAGTCAAGAGGTTTACGACCTCTTCCTATGGAATATGAATCAGAAATACGCCGATATAATGCCGTTGGATGACGTTCTCGCAGCAATCGAGCAATTGAATCCGCTGGAATATGCTTTTCGCACATAACTGAATGCTGAACGTCCCGAGGATGCTTATTGTAGCACCTCGGGCATTTCTTTTATAGTAACTCATGGCTTTTACCGAGAGCATGTGCTAGGCTTTAGTAGGTGTAGCCGACTATGTAAGCGCATAACATTGGAAGGAAGATAAAGCCGATGAATGAGAAAATTGCGGATTTGATTAAAGCAGCATCACTAATTCAGGAATCCCTCCATGATGATACGCATATTATCATTACCGATATGGAAGAAGTTTTGGTCTCGCTCCCAGGCAAACAGATAAAGCTGCCGGTTCCTGTTGGAGCCAAGGTTGATCAGCTTAGGGGAACCGTATCCGAGATTGCATTAAGCTCAGGAGTAAAAAGAACGGAAGAAAGAGGAGCCGAACAGTTCGGTTTTCCATATATAACAACAGCAACGCCAATATTTGATGAGGGGGAGGTCGTCGGCGTCATTGGACTAGTCTCTGACAATAGGAAGGGTGAGCTGTTAAAAGAGAACTACGGCAATCTTAACTCGATCATGAATGAAATCTCAATTATTATTGAAGAAACAACGGCTGCCCAAATGCAAGCGACGGAAAAGATGCAGCGTCTTTCGGAATTTTCCGATTCGATTGTTGATCAGGTAAGCAATAGTGAAACATTAATTAGCGGAATTCAGTATGTTGCCAGCCAGTCGCATCTTCTGGGATTGAACGCTTCGATTGAGGCGGCAAGAGCGGGTGAGATCGGGAAAGGCTTTGAGGTTGTTGCGCGGGAGATTAAGAAGCTGGCAATGAGCAGCCAAGAATCATCGACTGAAATTGCAGATCAGCTCAATAATATGAAGTCGGATTTAGAATATATGAGCAGTAATATCCATGGAGTTGTTGGATTCATTCAAGAGATCGCAGCCAAAATGGAGGAGTTAAACGGTTCTTATGAGCAGCTGGTGCAGATGGCGAAAGAAATTTCTGATTTGCGAAATGGATGATCGTTTCTTATTGCTCTCTGTCATGAAACGGTGAAACTGCAGCATGAAAATAGCCCTCAGCCTGATAGCTAGCTGGGGGCTATTTGGTGTTCGTTTAATGCAAGGTTATTTTTTTGATTTGTTTACAAGAAGGTATACGAAATTGCCATTTCAGGTCGGGTTATGGCCATTCTGGGCTGAAATAGTTAACATTAATTCTATTAATTGGTGTAGTAGTGTTGGATAAAAGGTAAGCTGCTAGACGAACTGCATTGATAACGCCTAGTCCAAATTCCTTCTTTATAGGACCATACAGGCGGTGGAAATCATGTCATCCATTAATGTGAATCTAACCGAATGAAATGGAATTAAGCGAAGCTTAGAGAAGAGCCAGTCACGATTAACGAAGGCGGCGAACGGAGCAGCCTCGGTTCGCATTGATGGGGCGATATCGGCGAGGCGGAGCATTGGCTCCCGCGTCGCGAGTGTGAATCGTTCGATCCAGGACGTAGAGTATCAGATGAATCAGCTGATTGCGTTCCTCGGAGATGCGATCCAGCGGTATGAGCATAACGAAGGAGAAATCGATAAGCTGTTGTCGGAAATACAGGATTTCCGGGAAAAGCGAAGCGCGTGGGATTGGATCGTCGATCAGGCCGAGTATGTTGGGGATAAGATGAAGGACGCGTGGAATAGTATCGATGACTTCATACAGGATACGCTCGATCTTATTCAGGCTTACCTATCAGAAGATTAAGACCAGTGAACTAATTAAGATCGGAGTAGCTAAATATATGCCAACATTTAAAGATCTCATTACGAGTACACCTTTTGATAAGGTATGGAGTATGTTTGTTCTTCATTAGGAGTTTAAGAGGGATAAGCGTGATCAGTTTGCAGCTTTATATAAGAGTCTGCAGTCCACTTCACCTGCTCCCAATGATTCGAACATGTACATCTACATCAACGTATTCGAAGAGGATGCTAATGAGGAATGGATTTCTACTAAGGAATTTGATGAGCATGATGGATGACTAACGAAAGCTTCATCGCCCATTGCTTATGGGAAATGACCTTCTATTACGGGTTTGATGATACGAAAGCTAGATAATCGATTCGTTCTCGTTCCTTTCAGTTTGATTTAAGATCCATGCATTAAAATGACTGTAGAGACGAGGAGGGATCATTCATGAGTACGAAGAAGCTGAAAAGAATAAGCGTGATTATGTTGGCCGCCGCGCTTTGCCTGTCTGCTGTAGGATGCTCTAAGGCAGAAGATGAGAGCGGGTCAGCTGCTGCGACGACCCGAGCAGCGCCTTCGGCTGTGGCGTCAAATGCAGTGTCGACAACTTTGTTAGATACCTCGCAATTATTTAGTGACCGTGACCTCAAGCAGGCGGTGGAGCTTACGAATGCTGTACGGATGAAATTAGAGAGCAATCAAGATGTGACGCTGGATCAGGAGGGCGTTTATGTCATAAGCGGCGAGGCACACAACGCGACAGTCGTGGTTGATGCTGCTAAGGATGCGAAGGTTCAAATCGTGCTTGATGGCGTGAGTATCACCAATGAGGACTCGCCCGCTATATATGTAAAAGCAGCGGATAAAGTATTCGTTACATCCACGAGCAGTGAGAACCACATGACCGTCTACGGAAACTATACAGCAGATGGGTCAACCAATTTGGATGCGGTCATTTTTTCTAGAGCGGATCTGGTCCTGAACGGAACCGGTACATTAGACATTGTGTCTAACGAAGGTAACGGGATTTCCTCCAAGGATGATCTCACAATTACCGGAGGCACGTATACGATTCATTCCTCCGCGGATGCGATCGAGGCGAATGATTCCATTCTGATCCACGATGGAACGGTTAGTATCGATTCGGATAAAGACGCTCTGCATAGCGAGAACGATGAGGATGATACTCTCGGGTACATTTATATGGAAGGCGGAACCTTAAACATTACCGCTGCAAATAATGCCATCCGCGCGAACCGCTTTGTTCAAATCGATGGAGGTATTATAAACATCGAGAGCTGCAAAGAAGGCATCGAGGCCAATGTGGTTAAGATCAATGATGGTCAGATCAAGATGTTTGCGATGGATGATGGGATTAATGCTTCGTTCAAAGTGAAATCGAATGTCGTGATCGAAGTAAATGGCGGTACCATTGACGTAAGGATGGACAGTGGAGATACGGACGCATTTGATTCCAATGGCGATATATATATTAATGGCGGAACCATTCGTATAGAGGCTTCTTCTGCCTTTGATGCAGATGGTACTGCTCAATTAATTGGTGGAGATGTAACAGTCAATGGAGAGAAAATAACGGAAATTACCCAATCGCATCCAGGTGGAAGGGGCAAGCGGGCATAAAGCAAGGCTTTCCTTGTGTCTGTACCCAATGGAGCGTAACTTTGTAGAGGTTTGTCCGTTAGTCAGCTGCTGCTGACTTCTGGACAAGCCTCTTTCTCGCGTAAGCTATCTTTACAGCTTAACTGAGCGGATGTGGAGAAATGTAGGGGCCAAATAGTGAGATTTCAATTAAGCTGTTGGCCATCTCTTCAGGACTCGTCGCATAATTTTCTTTCATCCAGAAGACGATGCTTTCCATATAAGCGCCTGTCGCTATTCATAAAGTAACGAAGCACCCGACAATTGACGGTATCATCCAAATTGAGTACAAGATACCCAAACTTGATAACAAGGGTAACTTAATTGGAGAATTTAAGTACTTCAAGAACCCCAAGACTGTTTATGATCCATCAAAAATATCTGATGAAACAATTATTGAATGGGGTAAAGTATAATGCTCCCATAGCTTGAGACACGGGAGGGTGAAAAATAAGTTATAATTTAAGCCATGGAAAAACGGAACCGATACACTGCAGAGTTTAAGACAAAGGTTGTGCTGGAGGTGCTCCGTGAGGAGCAGACCGTGAACGAGATCGCTGCTAAATATGAACTTAGTCCTGTGATGATTAGCCGATGGAAGTCGGAGTTTCTAGAGCGTGCAACCACGGTGTTTGAGAAGAAGACCAGTGAAGTCGACAAAGTGAGAAAGGAGTATGAGAGCAAGCAGGAGCATTTAGAGAAGCTGGTTGGCCAACTCACAGTTGAGGTCGACTGGCTCAAAAAAAAATCTGGCCATAAATGAATCGCCCGAAGCACGTAAAGCTATGGTCGAGCGTGACAATGCCGAGATCACGATCAAGCGTCAGGCAGACCTTCTCAGTATCAACAGAACCAGCGTCTACCGCCCCGAGAAAGAGCGTCGTGAGAGCGAAGAAAATGTACAGATCTTGCATCGGATCGATGAGATTTACACGAAGCATCCCTATTTCGGCTACCGGCGAATGACCTGGTTCCTTCGAGAGCAAGGCTTCAAAATCAATCGTAAGCGTGTTCGCCGTCTGATGCAGCTTATGGGCCTTGAGGCGATCTATCCAAAGCCGAACCTAAGTAGGCGCCTTCATGCTAAATATACCCGCCCCTATCTGCTTCGTGGTTTAACGATTGACCGTCCAAATCAGGTCTGGGGAGTCGACATCACCTATATCCGGATGGGCAAGGGATTCATGTATCTCTTCAACATCATCGATTGGTACAGCAGAAAAGTCATTGATTATTACGAACTGTCCAGCACGCTCGAAAAGGGCTTCGTTCTGAGATGCTTAAGACGCGCATTCAGCCATTGCAAGCCGGAGATTATGAACAGCGACCAGGGCTCCCATTTCACCAATGCTGATTATCCTGAACTGCTAGAAAAAGCAGGAGTGAAGGTATCTATGGATGGTAAAGGCCGGGCAACAGACAACAGCCGCACAGAGCGTTATTTCCGGTCTCTCAAGTACGAATGCATCTTTCTAAACGAATTTGAAAACCCTCGCGCGCTGCGTAAAGGGATAGCTCGCTATGTCCATTTTTACAATCAGGAACGGCCTCATAAGTCTTTGCGCGGCGCCAAACCAGATCAATTCTATGTCCATTCGACTGACAAAATCGCATCCTAGCTAGACTACACGACAAGGAGGATTAACTTATTCCTCAAAAATTCGTGTCTTGACAATGGGGAGCATTACAAAGCTGCTATGCAACAAGGAATGGATGCAGGCAGTATAGTCGGAAGAAAAATTACTGGCGTTGCACCAAATGGGTTGAAATTTGAGGGTTATATGGATTCTGATGGTATAATTACGAATTTCTATCCTAAAATTGATTAATGGAGGTAAGCCATGAGAATCGATAAAAAATTCGAGGAATTAACTGCAATGGAGCTTTATTTCCTTTATCTTGATGAAGATAAATTCGTAAAGGCTCTAGAAGGCTTTTCAAACTTGACAGGCTATGGTGTTTCAGAGTTTATTGGTTGTGCATTTCCATCTGAATATGAGTCATGGGAAGAAGGATACTTTGGTGATACAGGGGTGAAGTTTGAAGTTGAACCACCTGCAGTTGATGAAACAAAATATGAGATAGTGCCGAACGAAAACTTCTTTGATCTTCTTGAAGAAATGGC
>NZ_BIML01000032.1 GCF_004001065.1 Paenibacillus xylaniclasticus | reverse complement strand
TGGCTCACCAGTATGTTGTCGCAGTTCCCTTAGAGAAATCTAAGGTTGAATTTTTATTAAACAAAATTAGAACTGTTTTACTATTTGATAAGTGATAAAGGATTTATGAATTTATTGACGGGGGCTACCCAGTACGGAATGAACTCATCATTCAACCAATAACACATATAACCCATGTAATACCCGTATAAAGATTTCTTGATTTCGCTTGTACGCACATCGAGCTTGAAATTTATACCCTAAATAACGCTATTTCGTTGCATTATACAGGTCAATTATGGTCAGATACCACCATGATTGACCTGTTTTTTGTTGCCTTCGTTTTCTTGCGTTTTTTTCAAAAGAAATCGCAACTATGTAAATTAACGCAACGATAACTAGGGTGAACGTACTTGGTCGCAACTAATTTTCAGGATAGTCCGACCACTATATTGTCAGGACATGACTAAACAAACGGGAAGGTCATGTGTGAAAGGCTAGCCACCAATTCCCTCATTCCTATAATACAAGCGGCAAATCCGTCAAAAGTTTTCTGCGGGGGCGATTAACATTATGCTCTCAACAGCCCCATTCTAATATAGTCTGAAATTCGTGAAAAAATCGGTAGAGCGACACTTGAACAGGTCACTTTACCGATTTATCTGGGGACTCGATTTCATCTACTGAAACGATGAGTTGGTCAACAGTGATGTTTAACGCATCGCAGATTTGCTCCAAAGTACGGATATAAACCCTACAAGAAAGACCCGAATGACTTCCTGATTAACGGCTTGATGGAACTGCTAGACGCTTACCAACGTCTTGAAATCGCCATGAAGTTAAGTCGAGGGCGGAGCAAGAAAGCCCAACAGGGCGGCTATGCAGGTGGACGGGCTACTTTTGGATACAAGGCAAAGAAAGGTCAGAAGTGTATCCAAGTAGACGAAAGACACGCCCAGACCGTCCGTAGAGTATTTGAAATCAAGGAACAGTATCCCACATGGTCATTGACTCAGATAGCAGAAACCCTGAATCAAGAAGGATTTACAACTGGGCAAGGCAGATTGTTTACCAAAGTACAAGTGAAACGAATCTTGGACAAACGTGATTTTTATAGCGGCACATACCGCTATGGAGATATACAAGCAGATGGCTTGCATGAAGCTATTCTGTAACAGGAAGTGAATGGAGAGGCTTGCGTCCCATTGCGAACCGTAAGGTTAACGCTCGAACTGAGGTTGCCCCCATTTTACTCCTATTCATTAAAGAATCCGTATACAGGGGTGATTTCTTTTATGCACTACAAGCAAAAACACGTCTATGTCGGGCTTGATTTGCACAAAGCCCACTATACAGCCGTCATCATTGACTGTTGGAATACGAAACTGGATGAAATCCAAATCGAAAACAAGCCAAGCAGTTTCGATGACCTGATGAAGACGGTCAAGAAGCATTGCAAAAAAGGAATGACTCCTGTCTATGGATTGGAAGACACGGGCGGAAACGGCAGAGCATTAGCCGTACACCTTGTCGAAAGAAAACAAATCGTTAAGGAAGTCAACTCTGCCCTCTCTTACAATGAACGTAAAAGTTACGCTACCACCCAAAAGAGTGACAGTTGGGATGCGTATTGCATCGCTAAAGTATTGCTCTCCAGATTGGATGAACTGCCAGACGCCAATCCGCAGGACATTTACTGGACAATCGGGCAACTGGTGGCAAGACGCAACGCACTGGTCAAACACGCCAGTTCATTGAAGTACCAGTTGCATCAGCAATTAAGTTACCACTATCCGTCCTACAAGAAGTTCTTCTGTGATGTAGATGGAAAATCTGCTCTTGCTATTTGGGAGAAGTACCCTGCTCCACATCACTTGGAATCGGTGGGGGCGGAGGAACTAGCGGTTTATCTCCGCAAAGCAAGCCATAACACCTGCTCTACCCGTAAGGCAGAAGAAATCTTGGAACTGGTAAAGAAGGACGGTGAGACAAAACGGAAGTTTCAAACGTCCAGAGACTTTATAATCGTCAATATGGTACAGGACATGAAGCGGAGCAGAGAACTGATTAAGCAGACAGAAGTGCAGCTTCGTCAGGTATTGTTAGAGACCGACTACAAGCTAGAGTCGATGGATGGAATCAGCATCGTTACAGCGGCGGAACTGATTGCTGAAATAGGAGACATCCGCCGATTCTCCAACGCTGACAAATTAGCCCGATTCGCCGGAATCGCTCCTGTCCGCTTTAGTTCGGGCGGCAAAGGAAAAGACCAAGCTAGCGGACAAGGAAACCGTGTGCTGAACGCAATCTCTCACAACCTAACCGTTCAACAAATTCAAGTAGCGAAAGGCGACAACAAGAAGCAACGGAATCCCGTATTCTACGAGTATTACCAACGCAAGCTAGCAGAAGGCAAGACGAAGAAGCAAGCTCTGATATGCGTTATGAGAAGGCTTGTAAACATCATCTACAGCATGATGAAGCACAAGACGGAGTATCGGGCGGCGGCAACTCTAACAGAGACGTCAAGCAAGCTGATATAATGGTTGTAATTGGAAAACCAGTTGCCACCTTCTTTAATCCCAAGTTTAAGATTACAACATAGGGGACGGGTAAAGGTACTATTGATAACAAGTTAACCGAACCTTCGTTGCCTAAAGGTGGAAAACCAGAAGGGAATTATGCAAATCCTGAAGGTGGCAGAGGAAATATAAGACAAAATGAAGCTGCCGACTTATTTGCAGAACATGGTTACGATATTGAAATGTTGGATGAAATTGATGGAGGAAATGGTTATGGTATAAAAGAAGGGAAAAATCCTGATTTCCTATTGAGGGGAAAGTGTTTGATTGCTATGCTCCTGATGTCGATACTCCAATTGATAGTGTTTGTAAAAAATAAAAGAAAAGACTAAAAATCAAGCCAAAAAAATTGTGCTTAATCTAGATGATTATCCTGCTGAAAATATAGATGAGCTATTAAAGACTATTTTGAGGCAAACAAACCCCAACGCAAATTTAAAACACCTGGATGAACTCTTAATCGTTAAGGATGGTCAAATTACTAGGGCTTTTGGGAGGTAGGAAGAATGGATTACGAATTATTTATAAAAACTAAGTTGGAAAGAAACCGCATAGTTGATCTATTATATGAGCTAGCGGATGATGTATTAGGTGTGGAAGTTAAGTTTAAAAAAAATGCGACATCAACTTGGTTTTCAATATGTATATATTGGTTGCGATTACTTTTCGATAGACATTGATCTAGATGATGAAGATGATGATATGGAAGAGTATCAGCAGATGAATTTCAGATATCATGGCGTTAATACAAATATGCGTATTAGTGTTCAGATGATTTCAAAGACGTTTAATATTGGATGGAGGAAATTTCTTGAATTGATTGGAAGAATTTTAAGAGTTATTGATGGGGATTTGCTTTTACTTGATGATAGTTCATTTCCAGTAATGAAAAGAAAAGATAATGTTTTGTATATAAATAGCAATTTAGATGAATATCGTACTAAATATATTACTAAGGAAAATTTAAGTCTGCTTAATTACCCTTTTATTGAAGAAGATTTCTCGGGAAAGTAGACCGGGTTTACAACTAGGCCACAAGACCGTACAATACAACCAACCAACAAATCAAACACTAAAT
>NZ_BIML01000031.1 GCF_004001065.1 Paenibacillus xylaniclasticus | reverse complement strand
TTTTTTTTTTTTTTTTTTTGCATACACAAAATCAAAGGAGGATGGAACGAATGGCAAAATGTCCTGGTACTCCCGCTTAGTATCACCTTCTTTAGCCACTAAAGCAATGATTTCCCTAGCTTTCTTAGTCGAACAGTCAAGAAGCAATTTTGTGGAGTCATAATTAGATAGCATGATAGTTTAACGATAATTAATGGCCGCTGCGCCGTAAGTGAGAAAGCGCTAAGCGCTATTTCTATGTCTAGGTGCTTTCTCTGTAATGGTTTGGATGGGCGAATATGATATAAATTAACTGGTTTGTTTTATGAAAAATTTTGGAGGAAAATGTTGATATGTAGAGAATTTGTTCATTTATTAGAAAGAGGTTAGGACTAATTTCATATTTCCTCGACTATATCTAAATAAGGGGTGGATTATATCGCTGATGAATATTATACATTATTGGCGCAATAGTCTGGCTGATGCTGATCGACTAAGCCCTGACGTGAAAGAAGTAAAAAAGGCCGCCTTGCAAATACATCTTGATTACTTGAAGGTAGGGAGAATTCCTGACGATATCACGCTTAAATTGTTTGAAAAAGAATCAAAGAAGGATGAAATAAACACAATTCAAGTTCTGCTTTGCCCTATTATATCCTATTTAAAAGTTGAGCATAGTAAGAGTAAGGGCAATCACCCTGCTATCCTCATTCCTTTATGGATACCGGCTCTATTGAATAAGGGCGGAAATTTATTGGTGCCTCCTCACAAAATACCATGGATACCTAGAGATTATTTAGATCCTTGTCTAGGTAGCGTTTATCCGATAGGAACGCTAAGAGCGATGGATCGTTTTCTCTCGGCGAAGCCATTTCAATTTGAAGCTTGGAATCTTTATTGGTCCCATGCTATTAAGATGTTTGAGGAAGTAACGGATATAAGTTTCGGATTGTTTGAACATGAACAATATGCTGCTTCGAAGGAATCGTACATCATGCTTGATAAGCACAAAGCTGGAGCAGCAACTTATGTGCAGAAACTTTACGATCATATTATTGAAACTAAGCCAGCTTTAAGGTTGTTGCGTCATCTGGCATCATTAGAAGACCAGCCCTATCAATTGGCTTTGCCCTTGGAGCTGTCTACTCGAACGGCGTCACGGCATATAGGACAAATGGGACAGCAACACCTGTTATCCGATTCTCAGAGGCAATCATTACATCATTGGCTCCATGTTGAAGAAGGAGAGATGCTGGCACTTAACGGTCCACCTGGAACGGGGAAAACGACTTTTTTGCAAAGTGTTATTGCAACAGCATGGGTTAAAGCAGCATTAAAACAGGCTGAACCACCAATTATGGTCGTTACTTCATCTAACAATCAGCCCGTAACGAATGTAATTGAAAGCTTCACAAAAATACAGGAGCTACCGAATCATCCTCTAGCCGGTCGATGGATTCCTCAGATTGAAGGATATGGCTCTTACTTAGCCTCAAGCAGTAAAAAAGATAAAGAGCTTAAATCTCACTGGCAAACGATCAAAATGGATTCACGCGAAATAAAAAATGGTCTTCTGTCGAGTATGGAAAACCTAGATGATGTTTCAAAAGCAGCTTATACCTATTTAGACAATGTGACTCGTTATAGCAATCGATCATTCGAAAAAGTAGAAGATGCGGTAGCATACCTGCACCAATGCTTAACTCAATGTAATAATCGAATGGAGCACATATTGAAATCGATAGAACAACTACATAAATACGAGGCTGAATTTACATCTAAGTATCCTGAAGGGATTACTGTATTTATGAATCATGCTGTAAGTCAGCTAACTCGTTATAGAACGCAACAAAGTCGACTGGAGCAGCTTCGTTCTGAATGGGTGAGTCATATTGCTAAAGGTAATTGGTTGGTTAAGTGTTTCTCCTTTGTCCCGTTTGTCAAAAAGATTAAAATCAGACGAGATCGAGAGTTTTTAAAGTCTGTGGGCATTGACCTACTCAAGAACGATGATGAGGTGAATGCTTATTTCCGAAGCGAAATAATGTCTTTACAACAGAAAATCTCAGAAGTGGATGAAAGCTTGAGGGGAGCACGGGAAGATGAGGAACAGCTTTCTCAAAGTAGAAAAGAATGGGAGGTATGTAGCAATCAATTAATAGATGATATTTCAATATATTTTCCGGAAGATGAAATACAAAGTAATTCAAATAATGAGCTGAATGCCTTATTAGACCGAACCTTACGCTATGAAATGTTTAAATTGGCAGTACACTATTGGGAAGGGCGCTGGATCCTAGAAACAAGAGATATGCTGAACGATCCTAATTATAAAACCAACAAGGGTGTAAAAAGCCAACAAAAACTATGGAGAAGATACGCAAAGCTTACTCCATGCTTTGTAACGACGCTCTTCATGCTACCTGCTTTTTTTAAAGCCTGGCAGGGATCGGATCAATATTTATACGAGTTTATTGATACATTAATTATTGATGAAGCAGGACAGGTTACTCCGGAATTAGCGGCCGCTTCGTTCGCTCTAGCCAAGAAAGCATTGATTGTTGGCGATATTCTTCAGATTGAGCCAGTCTGGAATATTCCTTTTGCCATCGATGACGGTAATCTATTGCAGTACGAGTTAGCTAAGGATAAACAAAAAGCTTACGAACTTCAGGAGAAGGGAATTACGGCATCAAGCGGTTCAGTCATGCTGATAGCTCGTAGGAAGACCAAGTTTTCCCTATCGCCAAGTGAAGGGGGGATGTGGCTAGTAGAACATCGCCGTTGTGTTCCGGAAATTATTAATTTTTGCAATGAACTAGCTTATCATGGAAGGCTGCAAGCTAAGAGACCTTCATTACTGTCATACCCATTGCCTCATTTGGGATATGCTCATGTTCCGGGGGAAGCGAAGAAAAAACACGGTAGTCTTCTTAATGAAATAGAAGCGGATGCGATCGTGAGTTGGATCCATCGCAATCAGGAGCTTCTCACTAAACCCTATATAAAAAAAGGAAGTACCCCGCTTGGAATCGATAAAGTTGTCGCTATTATAACGCCGTTTTATCAGCAAAAGAGATTAATTTTAGAGAAGCTGGAGCAAACGGGATTGAAATCGATGAAGAGCATTACGGTAGGAACTGTACATGCTCTGCAAGGAGCAGAACGACCTGTTATCATTTTTTCCCCGGTTTATGATGGAAACCATGATGGCTCTCTCTTTTTTGATTCAGGTGTTAACCTGTTAAATGTTGCGGTTTCTCGTGCTCAAGATAGTTTTCTTGTTTTTGGGGATATGAGTAATTTTGACCCAGCATCAAATAAACCCTCTGGTGTATTAGCGCGGTACTTATTTGCTTCTGAGGAGCAGGAGATTCAAAATGTGGAAATGCCGCTATATTTCAAAACTCGATTAGCTTCGCCTGTCGATCATATTCACGATTTACAAGGCCATCGCAGCATGCTTACTCAATGTATTCGGACCGCAAACCGAGAGGTTCATATTGTTTCGCCTTTTTTATCTGCCAATGCATTAATTGCTGATGGCTTACAAAGTATCTTTGAGGACGCAGTTCGTAGAGGGGTAAAAATTGTTGTATATACTGATGAAGCGCTTAATCTACGTAACGGTTTGCTGCTTCCTCACTTCATTAAGGCGAAAGAAATGCTATCAGCGTGGGGAGTTAATGTAGTGAGGACTAGTCGTGTCCATAGTAAGGCGCTTTGGATAGATCAAGATATGCTTATAGAAGGATCGTTTAATTGGCTATCAGCAGTACGTCAAGCTAATAGTCGTTGGTGCAGATATGAGACCTCGTTAATTTTTCGGGGTGACAAGGTGCGGGGAATGATCGATCAGATCAAATTGGATTTGGAAAAAAGAAGAATTGAAGATAAAAATAAATGAATCAAACATTTAAAGATCTCATTACGAGCGGTATTTCCTCCAAGGATGATCTCAAAATTACTGGAGGCACGGTTAAGGCTCGTTCGTCCGAAAACGCTCTGTAGTCCAATACTTCCCTCGGATACATTTATATGGAAGGCGGAACCTTAACATTACTGCTGTAAATAATGCTATCCGCGCGAACCGCTTTGTTCAAATCGACGGCGGAGTGATTAACATAGAGAGCTGCGAAGAAGGCATCGAGGCGACCGCGATTAAGATTAATGATGTTACCGGAGGTACCCTTAATATAGTAGCTTCTTCTGCCTTTGACTCAGATGGTACTGCTCAATTAATTGGTGGAGATGTAACAGTCAATGGAGAGAAAATAACGGAAATTACCCAATCGCATCCAGGTGGAAGGGGCAAGCGGGCATAAAGCAAGGCTTTCCTTGTGTCTGTACCCAATGGAGCGTAACTTTGTAGAGGTTTGTCCGTTAGTCAGCTGCTGCTGACTTCTGGACAAGCCTCTTTCTCGCGTAAGCTATCTTTACAGCTTAACTGAGCGGATGTGGAGAAATGTAGGGGCCAAATAGTGAGATTTCAATTAAGCTGTTGGCCATCTCTTCAGGACTCGTCGCATAATTTTCTTTCATCCAGAAGACGATGCTTTCCATATAAGCGCCTGTCGCATATGCAATGATCAGATTGATGTTAACCCGCAGCAATTTATCTTGTGCCTGTGAATATCGAATGCCGTCGGTGACAAATTGCTTCACGACCTCTTTCACGCCATTCATAAACACGGCATCAGGCTGATGGACCAAAAAAGTCTCATAAGCGATGTGCTTGGCCTTAATATGCTGGAATAGAAGCGTTAAATGTTTCGGCATTTCTTGTCGTGGCATTTGAGATAAAGGCTTTGGATGGGTAATGGTTAAGGCTTCCTTCAAATCAGCGAGAACCGTTGCATGTATGTCACTGCGAAGCTCTTGAACATCTTTATATAATTTATAAAAGGTAGGTCTAGTCACCTCGGCTGCATCACAAAGCTGCTGAATGGTGAACTGCTCATATCCTTGTAATTGCAGCGTTAAATACGCTTCATGCAATTTTTCTTTGGACTTCAATTGTCTTGGATCAATACGTCTCACTATAGAATCACCCAACCTAATTGTAACATGCTTGTATGATTTTTGTGCTTTTCGGGGTAAAACAATGTATGGAAAGTTATTTCGTTTACAAAATGTAAATAAGTCATTATAATGGGCTTATTAACTTTGGAGGTGTTCTTGTGGGACGTTTAGATAACAAAGTTGCTATCGTTACGGGGGCTGCCCAAGGAATGGGCGCTGCCCATGCCAAACGTTTTGTTGAAGAGGGCGCGAAGGTCGTGCTGACCGATTTGAAGGAAGACTTAGGAAGCGCTCTTGCTGCAGAGCTTGGCGAGAATGCGATCTTCGTTAAACATAATGTAGCAAGTGAAGCGGATTGGGCCAATGTCATCCAGAAGGCGGAGGAAACTTTCGGACCGGTACACATTCTGGTGAACAATGCAGGGATTTCGGTGAACAACAGCCTGTTGTCGATGACGCTCGATGAATATCGCCGAATCGTTGACATTAACCAAGTTTCTGTATTTCTAGGGATGAAAGCCGTTGTGCCTTCGATGAAGCAAGCAGGAAATGGATCGATTATCAACGTCTCCTCGATCAATGGACTTGTCGGCGGTGCTATTGGCTACACGGATACGAAATTCGCTGTGCGCGGTATGACCAAGGCTGCTGCGATGGAGCTGTCCAGACAAGACATTCGAGTCAACTCGGTACATCCTGGCGTTATCGCGACGCCTATGATTCAACAAGAGGATTCTAAGGCTGCCATTGAAGAGTTCTCGAAGTTTATCCCGCTTCAACGGGTGGCACAGCCAGAAGAGGTTACGAACCTTGTGCTCTTCTTGGCTTCCGATGAATCCAGCTACTCCACGGGCTCTGAATTTGTTGCGGATGGCGGGCTTACAGCTCAATAATCTTGTTCACTTTAAGGCGGTTTACTGGACAGTAAACCGCCTTTTTTAATTCCATAACCAGTATTTTCTGCCCACGGTTTGTCTGTTCATCAAACCTACGATTTGGTACTATAGACGCATTGAATATTCGACCTTATCCTTGTTGATCGTGTTGTCAGCTTTGTTACGATATAAATCCGAGTAATTGGGGATGCATCCTATACTTAGGTGTAATCTCAACAGCAGATCAGTTCCTTTTATGGATTAGCGAGGACAATTGGAAGGGTGCGTGAATATGAATCGTTATTTTAGCATTGGTGAAATGGCTAAGCTGAATAATATATCTGTGCAGACGCTTAGGCTGTATGAAAAAATGGGCTTATTCATGCCTGCGTACGTTAATAGCAGTAATAATTATCGATATTACACGGAACAACAGATGATTTTTCTTAATGTAATCAAATACTTAAAAAACATAGGAACGCCTTTGATGGAGATTAAAAAGATTATGGAAGGCTCTTCAGAGAATATGTACGAATTTCTCAATAATCAAGAGAAGATTATTGATAATAAAATTAAAGAGCTGGAGAAGGCGAAAGTACTCCTTAATCAGCAGAAATTGCAATTGAGTGAACAGCTGCAATTGAAACAGCTGAATGTTGTAATGAAGCGAAGAATTATGGAAAGGCAAGTGGTTGTCGTCCAATGCTCGGAGAAGCTAAGTCCTTACGATCCAATCGATTTGTATATGAGAAAATTGGGGGCGGTTATCGAGAGCAATGGCGGCTTACTTCCGAGTCAATATGGTTGTATCTATGAGCTGAAGGATTATAAGAGGACCGAGGATATCGAATATAAAGCGATGTTCTCGCCTATCGTGAAAGACAGCGTCAAACTGTCGGATACCGATGAAATATCGTTTCTCACTATTCCCGAAGGGGATTATATAACGATTGCTTTTAAGCTTTGTCCTGAAGATTATATGAAGCCATATCAGAAGTTATATCGATATCTGCTTAAGAATCGGATCAAGACGCAAGGCCGAATCTATGAGTTCTCTGCGCCCAACCGGTTTAAATCCGAAGGCGAAGTGGATTTAATTGCCGAAATCCAAATTCTTATGGACTAGAGTCAGTCCGAAGGATTTGGATTTTTTTATTCACATGTATTGACTCTATACCTAGTATAGAGTTTATTCTTTATGTAAGGAAACATTACCTGAACAGTTACATGAGTATTAAGAAACCTAACACAAGATTTACGAAATGGTTTCGAGGAAGCGTGAGAAAGCAACGCTTGAGATGCTAAAGATCATTCTTTCAATAGGGAGGCAGTTAAGATGACGACATCGAGAAACACATTGCTACGCAAAGTCATCCTGATTAGGAAGTTCCCACTGCTTGAATGAACATCTTAACCTGCAGCAATATAAGCCAGTTAGTACGCAACTTTAAATAGACTGAATTTTCCAACAAAATTGTAAAGGAGATTTCTATATGAGCAAAGTTTGGACAAAAATCCTTCCTCCCGGCGGTAAGTGGTCAGGTGTAGTAGGACATGGGAAGCAGATCCGCTTTACAGCGCTTGGTGAGGGCGCGAATGTGTCGGTGCTGCTCTTCAACGCGAAGGATTTGAATGAGAGCTATAACATGTCGGATACGATGAAGGCGCAATTTATATCCCGATTAACGAGAGGCGATGTGCTTCTGGGAGATAACGGACGGGCATTGGCGAGCATCGTTGAGGACAGCCTTGGATGGCACGACCCAATCGGCGGATATATCAGACGCAGCAAAACTGACATGAAGTATGGCGTAACGAATTTCCAAGAGCAGCGCAATGAACGGTTTCGCAGCGGCGACGAGAATTTGAGTATCGAGCTCATAAGAAACGGCTTAAGCCAACGCGATTTGGGGCCGGTTGTGAACTTGTTCTCGAAGATTGTGTGCGATGAAGAGGGGTACTTGCATTTTCAAGAGGGTCACTGCCCAGAAGGCTCGACCGTAACTTTACGTACGGAGCTAGATGTTCTGCTAGTTTTGTCGAATACGCCGAATCCGCATGATCCGCGAACGGAGTATCCATCGGTGCCTGTGCAGATTGAAGTGTTTGAAGCACCGCCTGTCAATGAGTTTGATTACTGTGTTAATCTCAGACCGGAGAACAAGCGTGCATTCGAGAACAGCTGGGAGTTTCTTGCTTTAAGCTAAGCGCAAATATTTCGATAGGGGGAAATAAAATGACCGTTCTTAATAGAGTTGAAAGTCCACGTCGAGTAGAGGATGCTGTCCATCAGGAGGTCGTACTGTCTGGAGAAGGCTGGACGTATGAGCTTGAGGAAGGTCAAGTGCTGCGAATTGTTGATCTAGGGGGAAACCAAGCGGTTGATGTTATATTCTATGACGCCGATAATCCGGAGGATCATTACAGCTCGGTGGTGACGATGGAGGAGGAAGGCAGAATCTTCGTGACGACAGGCTCAAGTCTGCTAACGGAGTCGGGCAAAGAGCTGCTAACGATCGTTGCGGATACTGTCGGCTACCATGATCTGTGGTTCGGTTACTGCTCCTCGCAGAGCAATACGGTACGCTACGGTCACGATAAAGTTCATAATCACAGCTGCCGAGATACGTACCTGCTGCAGATGGCCAAGCATAATTTCGGCTTAACGAAGCGGGACCTGCCGCCTAACGTTAACTTCTTCACGAAGGTGCCTCTAACACCTGAAGGCGGGCTTAAATTTGTAGACGGTATCTCCCCTAAGGGATCTTATGTGGAGGTTCAGGCGAAGCGCCGCACGCTGGTGCTCATGAGCGTTTGCTCGCAGCTGCTTAATCCTTGCAATGACTATAATCCGACTCCAGTACAGCTTTATGTATGGGACAACTAAGGGGAGTTAACGATGTTTACAAAAGTATTGATTGCTAACCGGGGAGCTATTGCGGTTCGAATTGAGCGGACATTGAAAAAAATGGGCATTGCTTCCGTTGCGGTATATACACAGGCTGACCAAGACAGTCTTCATGTCGATAACGCGGATGAAGCGGTGCTGATCGGCGAAGGCCCTGCGAAAGACAGTTATTTGAACGCGGAGCTGATTCTGCAGACGGCGATTCAAACCGGTGCGCAGGCTATTCATCCGGGTTACGGCTTCTTGAGCGAGAACGCGGAGTTTGCTAAGGCTTGTAAAGAAAATGGAATTGAATTTATCGGACCTACGGCTGAGCAAATGCAATGGTTCGGATTGAAGCATTCGGCCAGAGAGATTGCGGTCAAAGCGGGCGTTCCTCTTCTTCCGGGAACGGAGCTTATTACTGAGCTTGCGGAAGCGGTTAGCGAGGCTTCCCGGATCGGGTATCCTGTTATTCTGAAAAGTACAGCCGGAGGCGGCGGTATCGGAATGCGCGTATGTGCCGATGAGGAAGCGCTTCGTACGGCATTCGATTCCGTTCGTTATTTGGCTGAAGCGAATTTCAAAAATGGCAGCGTCTTCCTAGAAAAATATATTACAAAAGCCC
Source organism: Paenibacillus xylaniclasticus (assembly GCF_004001065.1). Taxonomy (GTDB): domain Bacteria; phylum Bacillota; class Bacilli; order Paenibacillales; family Paenibacillaceae; genus Paenibacillus_T; species Paenibacillus_T xylaniclasticus. Next base: position 38,312 of record NZ_BIML01000031.1, on the reverse strand, counting down.
GTCATATTGAGGTTCAAATCTTCGGTAATCGTTTCGGAGAGGTTGTTGCGTTAGGAGAACGCGATTGCTCGATTCAGCGCCGAAATCAGAAAGTTATTGAAGAAAGTCCTGCGCCGAATCTTTCTTCCGAGGTTCGTCGCAGCATATTGGACGCTGCCAAACGGCTGGCGGCCGAAGTAGGATACCGCAGTGCGGGGACGGTTGAGTTCCTGTACGATCCGCAAACCGAAGAGTTTTATTTCTTGGAAGTGAATACGAGGCTGCAGGTCGAGCACGGTGTCACAGAGGAAGTGCTTGGTATCGATCTAGTGGAATGGATGGTTCTTGAGGCAGCGGATGAGCTGAAGGATCTCCAATCCCGCGTATCTGAACCGAAGGGGCATAGCATTCAGGCTCGTATTTATGCAGAGGATTGCTTGCAGGATTTTCGTCCAAGTGCCGGACAGCTGGATCAAGCTAAATTCTCTGAGCATGCCCGCATTGAAACTTGGGTACGGGACGGCATGACGGTTACAACGCTGTACGATCCAATGCTAGCCAAAATCATCGTGCACGGCGAAACGAGAGAAGATGCGATCAATAAGCTGGTTGCTGCCATTGAAGAAACGCGGCTGTACGGTATTACGACCAACCTTCAGTACGTACAAGCGCTGCTTCAGGATGAGGAGTGCCGAGCAGGTAATGTATATACGCAAATGCTAAATGGATTTGCGCCTGCAGAGCGTGCGCTCGAAGTTCTCGACGGTGGCGTCCAAACGACGGTGCAGGATTATCCTGGCCGATTAGGCTACTGGGATGTCGGCGTGCCGCCAGGGGGTCCGATGGACTCGCTGAGCTTCCGGATTGGTAATAAGCTGCTCGGCAATGAGGATCATGCTCCTGGTCTGGAGATGACGCTGCGCGGCGGTTCTTATCGCTTCCGGGATGACAGATGGTTCTGCTTAACGGGTGCAGATATGCAAGCGGAGCTTGATGGAGAGCCTGTCGCCTTGTATAAGCCTTGCCTGGCTAAGCGCGGTCAGACGATTACGTTCGGCGAAGCGAAGGAAGGGATGCGCACTTATTTCCTCATTGAAGGCGGCTTTGATATGCCGCAAATTTTGGGAAGTGCATCTACATTCACGCTCGGTATTTCGGTAGGCTTCGGCGGACATGGCGGCCGGGCATTGCGCACGGGCGATGTTCTCGGAATTAATCGAACGCAAGAGAGCAAAGTGTTAAATGAGCTTGCGGAGAGCTACAGACCTTCTGTCGTGCGCGAATGGACGATTGGTATTGTTCCGGGGCCGCTCTGTACAGAGGAATTCTTGAAGCCGGAATATTTAACGCAGCTTACGGAGACGAAATGGGAAGTCCATTTCAACAGTTCACGTACCGGTGTTCGCTTGATCGGACCAGCGCCGCTATGGGCACGTGAGGATGGCGGAGAAGCAGGCTCGCATCCATCTAACCTTCACGATAATGCCTATGCTATTGGTACGATAGATTTGACGGGGGATATGCCGATTCTACTCGGTCCTGACGGTCCAAGCCTTGGCGGATTTGTATGTCCGGCAACGACAGCTACGGCAGAGCTATGGAAGCTGGGTCAGCTGCATCCGGGAGATAAAATTACGTTCCAATTGCTCACGCTGGAGCAGGCGGAAGCGATGAGGGAAGAGCAAGAGCGGTATATCCGTGCAATCGGCGAAGGTCAACCGGTGGAGCCTCAGGCGCTGCCAGCAGTAGATTCTTCCATTACACAGGCTTATCCGCTGCTGGTCAACGAGACAGAGGATCGGAGATTTCCGTTCACGATTCGCTGCGCCGGCGATCAAACGCTGCTCGTTGAATACGGAATTATGGAGCTGGACCTCGTCTATCGTTTCCAAGTTCAAGCGTTAATGCAATCCATTCAGGCAAGTGACCTGCCTGTTATTGATCTGACGCCAGGGGTTCGTTCCTTGCAGGTTCACATTGATCCGGCGAAGATAACCGTGAAGGAAGCTGCACGTCGTATTCTTGAGCTCGATCGGAGCTTGCCTCCACTAGAATCGATTACGGTTCCGTCGCGTATTGTACGTCTGCCGCTGTCTTGGGATGATCCGGCAACGCGTCTGGCTATAGAACGTTATCAGAACAATGTTCGCCCTGATGCGCCTTGGTGCCCAAGCAATATCGATTTCATTAGGCGTATGAATGGGCTCGATCATATCGATGACGTTAAGCGAATTGTGTTCGATGCGAATTATCTCGTTCTTGGCTTGGGAGATGTTTATCTGGGTGCTCCTTGCGCTGTGCCAATTGATCCGAGACATCGGCTGGTGGCGACGAAATATAATCCGGCACGTACCTGGACACCTGAGAACGCTGTGGCAATCGGTGGTGCTTACATGGCGGTATACGGCATGGAAGGACCGGGCGGCTATCAATTTGTAGGCAGAACGGTACAGATGTGGAATCGACTTCGCGATACGAGAAGCTTCCAGAAGGGTAAGCCATGGCTGCTTCGGTTCTTCGACCAAATTCAATTCTACCCTGTAGAAGCTGATGAGCTGCTTCAGCTCCGTGAGGATATTCTCAGAGGCCGATACGAAGTGGAAATTACGGAAACGACATTTGATCTAGGAGAATATCTGAAATTCCTGGATTCGATCAAAGACAGCACAGAACAATTCCGTACCCGTCAGCAGGCTGCCTTCAAGGCGGAGAAGGATAATTGGAAGCGGCTTGGATTGGATGAATATATTTCGGAGCAAGAGGTTGTCGAGGCTTCTGAAGAGGAAGAGCTTCCGGAAGGTACCGTGCCTGTCCTCTGTTCGATGCCAGGTAACGTATGGAAAGTAATCGTGGAGCCTGGACAGCAGGTTAAGAAGGGCGATGTGTTGATCGTCGAGGAGAGCATGAAGATGGAATTCCCAGTACTGGCTCCTTGCGACGGCACGATCTACTCTGTCAATGTGAAGCCGGGAGACGGCGTTCATGCAGGTCAACGTCTGGCTGCTATTACAAAATAATATGACTTAATGAGGTGCGACCATGGACAAAATCATTGACCTTAACTGCGATATGGGCGAAAGCTTCGGATTGTACAAGTATGGAATGGACGAGGAACTCATGCCGTTAATTAGCTCGGCGAATGTGGCGACAGGCTTTCATGCGGGCGATCCGCATGTCATGCGCGAGTCTGTAGCGCTGGCTGCTCACTATGGCGTAAGAGTCGGCGCTCACGTAGGCTTGCCGGACCGGATCGGTTTTGGACGTCGCGAGATGAATGTGAAGCCGCAGGAAATCTATGATTACGTGCTGTATCAGCTCGGTGCGCTTGACGCCTTCCTGAAGCCGGCAGGACTAACGATGTCGCACATTAAGCCGCATGGCGCTTGGTATATGATGGCCGCAGAGAAGCAGGAAGTCAGCGAGGCAACGGTGAAGGCTGTTCTGGCTTATAATCCGGACTTGGAGGTTTACACCCTTCCGGGCTCCGAGTTGTACAAATCGGCAACCGAAGCTAATCTTAAAGTCGTAAGCGAGTATTTCGCAGATCGTCCATACTATGATAATAAGGTGAAGATGTTCGGATGGACGCTAGAGGAAATCGGCGAGCCGAGCGATATTGCGAAGCGGGCGCTGGCCATCGTTGAAGGCAGCTCGATCGAAACGGTATGCGTGCATAGCGACACGCCGGGATCGGCAGCCAAGATGCAGGCGGTGCGGGATATATTAGTAGAAGCGGGCTGGAAGATTGGAGTCCGGAAGTAAAAGTATAGGTAATGCAGGAGATGATACAGGGCGATAGCCTTGTATCATCTTTTTTTATATTTGACGGCGCCTGCACCCAGGCGCTGAGATAGGTGCCAATGGGCACCTATCTGCAGGCGACTGGCGCCCGCGCGGCGAAATAGGTGCCGAAACATAATAGCCCCCTAAACCAGTTGGACACTTCCATCACTTCAGATATATTTATAAGTAATGGAGGATTGTCCATGAAACGAAGATTTTGGTGCCCTGTTGAGGCTAAACGGGAGCTGGTAGCCGAGGTGTTGTTAGGTTACCGCAGCCTGTTAAAAAAACGAATCCGGAAGCCCTAGCGAAGTTGAAAGACTTGAAGTAGCGGTTGTTTGGATCGGCAAGGGCTATCCTGTTCAGAACGTTCTGCGTATTTGCCGTGTGCCAAGATCAACCTACTACTATCGCCTACAGCACCCTGAGCGTACATTTCACAGCATCTTGGAAAGAGAGTGCTACACGCGTAACTGCTTCGGGACCTACGAGGAGGCGTTTGCTGAAGTCGATCGCTTTATTAGTTATTACAACCATCGTCGAATCCACGGCAGCCTTATGGACTTGCCGCCAGTGGAATACATGCGTTTATTTAAGCAAGGTGAAATAATGCCGAAAGAAATCGCGCTATGATGCGAGAAAGGCAGAATGAACGTGATAAGTGTCCAGAATTAGGGCGCTGATACGGAAAGGCACCTATCTGCAGGCGACTGGCGCCCGCGCATCGAAATAGGTGCCAAAGGCACCGATGATCAACGAAAAGACCGTCCTCGAAGTCTATTGACATGGAGGACGGTCTATATTGTTCGTTATTACGCTCTAGGAGTGGAGTGAAGAGTCCCCTTGTTCTCCAGTGCGGATTCGAACGGCGTTGGCCACTTCTGTAACGAAGATTTTACCGTCGCCGATCTGTCCCGTTCGAGCGGATAAGGTTACGGCTTTTATTGCTTTCTCATACAGAGAATCAGGAACGACCGTTTCGATTTTGCTCTTCTGCACGAAGTCTGTTCGGTATTCGACTCCCCGGTAGATCGTTTTCGTACCTTTCTGAGTGCCTTGACCTCTAACATCCGTTATGGTCATGCCCGTAACGCCGATCTCCTGCAGAGCTACCGTAACATTGCTAACCATCTCTGGCCGCACAATAATCGTTAACATTTTCATGATGGTGTTCTCTCCTCAAAGATATTTAATGTGCACCTCGTAATTATACCTTTGAATTTGCAGGTTTGAGAGCTTGTGGTTCAACAGTTATTTGAGGATAGGAGTCGCTTGTACCAGGCTCGAAGCTGTTATATGCCTGCTCGCCATGCTGACTGAGATCAAGACCTTCTCTTTCCTCTTGCTCGGATACACGAAGATTCATGAACAGTCCCATCACCTTCAGGATAATGTACGTACCAACTATGCCGAGCACTATGCTTATACCAACATCGACCAGCTGGTGAACGACTTGCATCCCATTACCGTGAATCAAACCGTCGTTGCCATTAGGATTTGCTTCCGTGCTAGCGAAGATGCCAGTAGCGATTGCGCCCCAGATCCCTCCGATACCGTGAAGAGCAAATACGTCGAGCGTATCATCGATTTTAATTTTCTTCTTAAAGTAGTAGATTGCCAAATAGCAGATGATTGCGCCTAATCCACCGACCCAAATGGAGGAAGGGATGGAAACGAAACCGGCAGCTGGCGTGATTGCGACCATCGCTGCGATTGCGCCAGTGATTGCACCGACAAGAGTCGGTTTTTTGCGAACGATCCATTCCATTGCGAGCCAGCCAATAACGCCAGCTACTGCAGCGATATGTGTGGTAGAAACAGCAAGTGAAGCTAGCGGGCCTGCTTCAAGAGCCGTACCGCCGTCGAAGCCCATCCATCCAATCCACAGCATCATACCTCCGATGAAGAAGAATACGAGATTGTGAGGAGGGGAAGTCCTGTTCATTGTGTAGCTTTTTCTTGGTCCCAGAATGACAGCCGCAGTCAATGCGCTGACACCAGAGAGAATGTGAATAACCGTTCCGCCTGCGAAGTCCAGTGCGCCAACGTCAGCGAGCCAGCCGCCGCCCCAAACCCAGTGTGCCATTGGAGCATAAATAAGGATTGCCCATAGCGCAGAGAAAATGACCCATGCGGAGAAACGCATCCGTTCAACGACAGCACCTGCAATGATTGCAACGGTAATCGCGCAGAACATAGACTGGAATACAGCGAAAGTCATATGAGTGATTCCTAGCCCATCCATTGCCTCCCCACCGACATTTTTGAAACCGAGATAATCAAGACCGCCTATGATGCCATTTACGCTTGGTCCAAATGTAAACGAATAACCAAATAGCACCCATACGAACGTTACGATCACTAAGCTGGACATAACCATCATAATCGTTGAAATCATACTCTTCTGACCGAGCATCGATCCGTAGAACAAGGCTAGGCCGGGAAGGAACATTAACAAGACTAATGCGGTGGAGGCGAGCACCCACGCATTATCGCCGGTATTAATGGCCGATCCTTCTTCTGCTGCGAACGCCGTGAATGGGAAGCACAACGATAGTAGTGTGATGAAGCCCATGATGCGTAAACTCAATTTTCTAGTTAGATTCATACTGGTACCTCCCGTGTGAATAATGTGAGTGATCGAGATCCCTACACTTGATGTTAACTAATATAACACATAAATCTCGTTTGATAAATAGAAAATATGATTTTACTGTCGAAAAGAGATGAAAAAATAAAAAAAACGTCGAAATAATGTAATAAAACATTACATTCCGTTACATGATTATTGATATCTACTAGGTTGTACATGTGTTTTTACAGCTTAAGAGAAAGCTGGAGCGATTGGGGAAGCAGGTTGAGCTGAAGTGATGAAATTTACTGCAATGAATGCGGTAAGCTCGTATCCTTGGACCATGCACGGGGATATGGTTGATTACGAATATTCAACGTTATTGGCTTTGAGGATCACGTCAACGACGCTATTCAAGATTTGCTGGATGCCGGGGTTCGCGACTGGGAGAACGTCACCAACGGTCTATAGTACGGATACGCAAGGTGGATCGAAGAGTCGAAGAAAGGGGCGTCCGTCAGTTCTCACTGATTTTCGGACAACCCCTTATTTCTATATATTGAATGAAGCTGGAATGATCTTGTGCAAATGAACAGATATATTCGTTATATTATCAATTGTTCCTACAACCGCCCGGACTTATACTGAAAACGCATACAAAAACAGTTGTCACACGTTTTGAATGAGATGAAAGCGCATTCCGACATCAAGGGGAGGACATCAAGGTGGAAATTAGCTGGATCGGAGCATTGGTTGGCCTGGCCATTGCGATCGCATTAATTTTGTTTAGACTTGCACCAACGTATGCGTTGATATTAGGGGCTATTCTTGGCGGTTTTATCGGTGGAGCTAATTTCTCAGAAGTTGTTAGTATTTTGATCTCTGGTACACAAAGTGTACAAGGCACTGTAATTCGTATTATAGCGGCTGGTGTATTTGCCGGGGTTATGATGGAATCGGGTGCTGCGGAGTCGATAGCCAAATTTATCGTAGATAAGCTTGGCGGTACGAAAGCGATGCTGTCACTAGCATTAGCGACGATGGTTATTACAGCCGTCGGCGTATTTATTCCAGTAGCGGTTCTTATCGTTGCACCAATTGCCCTTACAGTTGGTCATAAAATGGGGTATTCCAAAATTGCTATTCTCGTTGCCCTTTCAGGCGGAGGTAAAGCGGGGAATATTATTTCGCCGAATCCGAATACGATTGCAGCGGCAGGCGGATTTGACCTAGACGTCAACAAAGTGATGATGGGCGGCATTGTACCTGCTATCTTTGGATTACTAGCAGCTGTACTATTGGCTTCCATCCTGAAATACAAAGGCAGCAAGGTTACAGATGAAGAAACGAAAGAGCTGGAGAAGAATAGTGCCGGCCATCTGCCTCCGTTATCCAAAGCGCTTATCGCTCCCATCATCGCCATTGTATTATTAATGGTTAGTCCGGTCGGCACAGTTTTAGGCATCGATGCGTTGGAAGCGATCAAAATCGACTCGTTATTTATTTTGCCTTTCGCAGGTATTGTAGGCTCTATTGCATTAGGCAAGTCCAAGCAATTGTTAGATTACTGCACAGCTGGCTTAAATCGGATGACGCCGACTATTCTGATCATTATTGGTGCAGGTGCGATTGGTGGTCTCATTACAGCATCCACGCTGTCTGCGGAAGTTGTTCGTCTCGTTGAGAATATCGGAATTTCGGGTACATTCCTTGCACCAATTGCAGGTCTGTTAATGGCTGCCGCAACAGCATCGACTTCGACAGGCGTTATTCTGGCAACGGGCTCTTTCTCAAGCGCCATTCTCAATACAGGTACAGCGCCGTTATCGGCAGCCGTTATGACGCATGCAAGTGCGACCGTTCTGGATCACCTGCCGCATGGCACGTACTTCCACGTTACCCGTAATGCTATGGGCATGAGTATGAAAGACCGGATGAAGGTTGCTCTTTATGAATCGCTAGTAGGCTTAACGATGACAATCGTTGCAATTATTTGGTTTGGGTTTATTATGTAGAACCGGAGGCTGACAACAATGGGGAAAGTGTTCATGCTGGCGCCTGACTCTTTCAAGGAAAGTATGACGGCGAAGGAAGTATGCGAAGCGATGGAAGTAGGGATCAAACGAGCAATACCTGATGCCATATGCATTCATGTGCCGATGGCCGACGGCGGAGAAGGAACTGTCCAGTCTTTGGTCGACGCAACAGGCGGGATGTTAGTGCCAATGGAAGTGACAGGGCCGCTGGGAACTCCGGTCCAAGCTCATTATGGGATTCTGGGCGATGGGACAACGGCTGTAATCGAAATGGCGTCTGCAAGCGGTATCCATCATGTAACGAAGGAAACGAGAAATCCCCTTATTACGACGACACTAGGTACCGGGGAATTAATAAGAGCTTGTATTGAGAAGGGGATAACTAACATTATTCTCGGGATTGGCGGCAGCGCGACGAACGACGCGGGTGCCGGTATGGCGACAGCGCTTGGATATAAGTTTCTTGATAAGGATGGTTATGAGATTCCGCTCGGTGGCGGGTTTCTGGGAGAGCTGGCAAGCATCGATACGTCCAACGTTATCCCGCAATTACGAGAGGTTAGCATTACGATTGCTTCGGATGTTACAAATCCGTTATGCGGACTGCGTGGAGCCTCTGTCGTGTTCGGTCCGCAAAAGGGCGCAACGCCTGAGATGGTGCAGCGATTAGATGCGAATTTACTTCATTTTAGCCGAATTGTTGAAGATCAGCTTGGTATTGCAGTTGCGGATGTACCGGGTGCAGGTGGTGCAGGCGGGCTCGGCGCCGGCCTGATGGCCTTTACGAACTCTCGGATGAAGAAAGGAGTAGACATCGTCATTGAATACACCGGGCTGGAACACAAGATGAAGGATGTCGACTATTGCTTCACCGGTGAGGGCGGAATAGATATTCAAACGAAATTCGGCAAAACTCCATATGGCGTTGCGCAGGTCGCCAGACGGACGAATAAGCAAATCAAAGTGATTGCTCTAGCCGGATGTATCGGAAAGAACGTGGAAGACTTATATGAGGAAGGCTTTGACGCGATCTTTGGTATCGTTCCTGGAGCGGCAAATCTGGAGGACTTGCTGGTACAGGGGAAAGACAATGTAGCGCGTACAGCAGAAAGCGTTGCGAGATTGTTAAGGTAAGCGGTTAATAGGAAGGGGCTGTTCAGAAAGTCCGTGACAGCAACCTGACTTTCTGGACAGCCCCTTTAACTGCTGTGGTGAATGAGCATGAAGAGGAGCTCGATGCGGTCTAATAGATTTTTGGGATCTTTACCCGTAATGGAATGGATTTTGCTTAGACGGTAACTCAAGGTGTTACGATGAATCATAAGCTGACTGGCCGTTTCATTTAAGTTCAGATTACAGTTTAAGTAAACCTGAAGGGTATGAATCATTTCCTTATCCAGCTTAAATAGCTGCTGGTCAAATGCCATTGGAGTGCTGCTATGCAGAGATGCCAGCATATTAGCAGTAAGCTCGCAGCTGGAGTAGTAGATCAGCCTTTCATTCATATTAAGTCCTTTCACAATCCGCATGGCCGATTTCGCTTGAATGTAGCCCGCAGCAATGGTGTCGTTCCATTGACTAATTGAGATAAAAGCGTTGGAGTGCCTAGAGCGGATGTCCTGTGAAAGGCTGTTCAATTGACGTTCATCCTGAATGACGACACATAGAGAATGAGCAGATATATGAAATGCTGAAGGATCGTTCATCCTTAACCTCGTCGGAGCAGGAGCATCCACGCAGACAATGAGTGAGGGCTTAGTAAGAACAATCTCATATTGCAAGGCACGTTGAATTAGCTCGGGTGTGTAGATCGTATCCCTGTTGATGACTTGATGGAAAAACTGTTGTTTAATGGATTGATCGGCAGCTTCTTTGTTAAAATCAATGCTCTGGTTAATTAATAGAATGACCGTTGATTTTAATAGGTTACCGAACGGCCTGGTCTCTGCTACCTCGCCGCTAATTCCGACAACCCCAATAATTTCACCATTTATATCTATCGGAATATTGATCCCCTTCTTGACCAGATCATCTTCTTCATAGATTTCTATCGTACGCCCTTGTTTAATAGCTTCTACAGCTCCCTGATGCGTGGTCCCGATTCGACTAGGATCTCCGCTTCCGATAATAACGCCTGAATGATTCATAATATTAATATTGTAAGGAATATCCTTCATCATTCGTTCAACGATCGTTTGAGCTTCCGTCGGATTAAGTTCGTACATGGTCTATCTGTCTCCCATATCATTAACAAGTTATATTCATTGTTACCAAATCATACGCGAATCAAACGAATGACCCTTAAAGCTCGATTGGTCAGGAATATTTTACATATAACCTTTTCGTTCAAATAGCCGATAAACATAAAGGGTTGTGTGGGGACGAGTGACACCAGCCTGATAATGCTCTGAGAATCGATACATACAACGAGAGGAAGTTGCAGACATGATGAGTAAGGCTATCGGGCATTTGAACTGGAAGTCAATCAAGATGTATTTCTTATCTGTAAAAGGGCGGTTAGCTATTTGCTTATTGGCTGTGCTGCTGATTCCTAGCATCTTAATAACTACCTACTCTTATCAATCCGCCAAACAGCAGGTTCAGGAGCAAATGATAGATAAAGCGGAAACGAGTATAAATTTGCTTAACGGTGTTATCGACCAATTCATAACAGCGAAGATGCAGGAGGTCGAGACTTTAGCCCAATCCTTACATGGAAGTAATGTTAAGGCTAAGCCAGGCTCTAATGTCGGCGTAAGTGCAGAAGCTACTAAACTGTTGAGTATTTTCAAAACGAGCCATCCAGAAGTCTCGCTTGCATATATTGCGACAGAGGACGGTGTATATATTAATGCTCCGTCCAGTCTGTTGAATCCGGCTGATTATGATCCGCGAACCAGAGCGTGGTACATCAAGGCCATGGAGAATAAGGGTGAGATTGTCGTAACTCCGATCTATACGTCCTTAGCTACTAACACTCTTGTTATTACAGTTTCCAGAACGACATCCGACGGTCAAGGGGTAGCAGCGATTAACGTTGATTTGGATCAGGTTAAAAAGCTTGCACAATCGATCACAATAGGTAACGAAGGCTATGCCTATGTTATGGATGAGGAACGGAATTTTATTTATCATCCTGAGATGGAAGCGGGCTCCCAGGCACCGGAGACGGTCCAAAGCAACTACATCTATAGCGAGAAGGAAGGTACTTTCAAATATAAGCACGAGGACGGAAGCCAGAAAGAAATGGTGTTTCTGACTAACGAGCTTACAGGCTGGAAGCTTGCGGGCACTTTCAATACATCAGAATTTACGGACACTGCCTCGCCAATACTGCGCACATCGTTAATTGTAGTGTCCATATCCATCATTTTGGGATCGATTCTGGCGTATTACATTTTGCGTTCGATTATAAGACCGATGAAGGTGCTGATTGCGGCTACAAGAAGAATCGGAGACGGGGACTTGACCGTAGATATCACCTATAAACGGAAGGATGAATTCGGCGAACTGAGCAGCAGCTTTAACCAAATGATTGGCTCTATTCGTTCGATCTTATTTAACGTAATCGAGACGTCTAATCAGGTTGCGGCTTCCTCCGAGGAGCTGACCGCAAGCTCTGAGCAAACGACCAAAGCGACCAAGCAGATTGCTATTCATGCACAGGAGATGGCGGAAGGAGCCGAAACTCAGGTTAAGTATATCGATCATTCGTCCGCTGCCAGTACCGAGCTTGCTCATCGATCACAAATGATTACATCGAGTGTAAGTGTATTGGATAAGCGGGCTTCTGCAGCCTTAGACCATTCGGAAATAGGCGGACAGTCGGTACATTCCGCTGTTCAGCAGATGAGCTCTATTCAACGCAATGTTGGTTCTCTGTCCTCCAACATTCAGCAGCTCGGGGATCGGTCTGCGGAAATTGGCAGCATCGTCAGCTTGATCAAGGATATCTCCGGGAAAACGGGCCTGTTGGCTTTGAATGCGGCCATCGAAGCGGCTAAAGCCGGTGAGCAGGGACGCGGATTTGCTGTAGTTGCAGCCGAGGTTCGTAAGCTTGCGGATCAGTCGGCAGCGGCAACGAAGCAGATCGAAACGCTTATTGCAGATATCCAAAGCGAAATTAGCAGTGTCGTTTCTTCGGTCCAATCCGCAGCAGCCGAAACAGAAGACGGCATTCGGATTATTCATGACACTGGCGAAAGGTTTGACGAGATCCGGCGGGCCATCCGTCACATTACCGAACAAATCGAGACGGTGTCCGAGCAAGCTCAGTCCATTACACGAGAGACGAATGCCATGGCGAAAGATTTGCAAGGAGTTTCGTCTGTTTCGGTTGAAGCCTCTTCTACGACGCAAAATGTAGCGGCCGCGGCTCAGCAAACCTTGGCCTCCATGGAAGAGATCGCTTCCTCCGCCGGAGATTTAGCCCATATGGCTGAGGACCTCCAGGCGTTAACAGGTAAATTTAAACTATATAAATAACACAGATATCGGAATGATACAGAACAGCCGTCCTGCAGAGAGGAGCTATTCTCTCGGCGTGGACGGCTTTTTGTATACGCCTGATTCATGAGTAAGTGATAACGATTGATGATATTAAAGATTGGGCTTGTTTCGGATTCGAGAAGTATGATATATTCATTACTATTCTCATTAGTTTACCTTTAATTTACAATTAGGAGGCTTGCATGAAAGTATTTTTGCCATTGATTCATTTATTAAACAAGATGAAATATTCAAGGAAATTCTCATTTATTGGTTTTATTCTATTAGTTCCATTATTTTTAGTAAGTTTATTCTATTTAGGGACTATGGAGGAAGAAAAGGTTCAAATTAATAAACGGTTGGAGGGGGCAAATTATAATATTGGGCTAAAGGATGTCTTGCAGAACACTCAGCAGCTAAGAGCTTTAAATATTTCTCTTCTAGGTGGCGATACATCGGCTACAGAGAAAATAACTGAAGCTACAGAGAAAGTAAATCGCGCTTTGGAGCACATGAACGTATTGGAATCCCAAATGGAATATGACTTTGGCACGAAGGAGCAATTACAAACGATCCAACAAAATGCGGCTCAACTGCAGCAAACAACATGGACAGATAAACAGCAAATTTTGACCGAATATGCAGCTGCGACAAGAGCTATTCTGGATCTAATGTCGGATGTATCCAATAATTCTGAGCTTCTGCTGGCTCGTTCCAAAGAGTCGTTTAATCTGATCTATAATGCGTCGATTGAATTACCGCAGTTAACAGAGAAGCTTGGTCAAATGCGCGCTTTAGGAGTAAGTACTCTGAATAGCGACGGGGTGAATGAAGCTCTAAACGCACAATTGAACGAGATTTACTACCCGATGCTTACGGCCATACAAGACGTCTGGAAAAGCTCGTCCATTATCTTTAATAATCCTGGCTTTGCAGCGGAGCTGCAAGCGCCTATGGAATCTGTCCAAGAAAGTACAAATACCTATTTGAATGCAATCGAAAGCTTAAGTACAAAGAAACTTACGGCAGAAGAATATTACGATATTGCAACGAAAGCTATAGATGACAATTTTAATTTTTTTGTTGCCAGTCTTGACACCTTGGAATCTATTATGAAGCAGCAATATGATGATTTAGAGCGTACGACGCGTCTTCTGTTTATCGTACTGTCCATTCTCTTTATCGTTTCAGTGCTTTTGTTCATTAGCTTATATCTTGCGATTCGCCAATCGATTAGACTGCTGGAAGAGGGAACGGCAAAGGTTGCCAATGGAGATCTGAATACCAAGCTGGTATTAAATACGAAGGATGAAATGCGGAATATCGAAACGGCGTTTAATCGCATGACCGGTCAGCTTAATGACCTTGTTCGAGGCATTGCAGCTAGTGCTGAGCATGTCGCATCCTCAAGTGAACAGCTAAATGCAAGCGCAGAGGAAGTGACGTTGGCGGTAGAGCACTCGACAGCTGCGGTTAATCAAATGGCGGTAGATACAGAGCGAGAGGTCGAAAGTATTAAAGAAAGCGCACAAGCGATGAACGAGATGGCAGAGGGTATAGAGCGCATTGCTGAGAGTAGCGTAAAGGTTTCTGCATTAACCAATGAAACAACAGGCTTTGCGAACATAGGCAATACGACTGTTGAACAAGCATTACATCAAATGGAGAAGATTAAGCATACCGTTGGACAATCCAGTGAAAAAATAAACGAGCTTTACAACAATTCAGCTCAAATCGATTCCATCGTTACGGTAATTTCCGAGATTGCGAAACAAACCAACCTGCTTGCATTGAATGCGGCAATTGAAGCGGCGCGTGCTGGAGAGCACGGCAAAGGCTTTGCCGTTGTAGCAGACGAGGTTCGTAAGCTAGCCGAGAGATCCCGTGATTCCGCTGCCCAAATAGCCGAGCTCATCGGAATCATTCAATCCGACACGACTCAATCTGTGCAGATGATGGGGATCGTTTCGGATACGGTCCAAACCGGTATTGAAGTAACAGAGGACGCAGCCGAAAAATTTGGTCATATTCTAACGAGCATGCAGGAGCTAAATCCTCAAATGGAGGACATCTCAGCAACCGCTTTAGAGTTTTCCGCTCAAGTCGAGCAAGTCGCCACCGTCATGCAGCAACTATTAGAAATGGCCCAGCATACGAGCGAGGCAACGGAGGAGATTGCGGCCTCGTCAGAGGAGCAGCTTGCCGTTATGGAGGAAGTATCCTCTTCAGCAGGCTCTCTGTCCCAGATGGCAGAATCGCTGCAAGGCATGGTAAGGCAGTTTAGGCTGTAACAGGTATCATTAATAGGGTAGCTTGAAGAGATGGCGATGCAGGGTGAGACGGTCCTTGCATCGTTATCTTATCTCTAAGACAATGTAGTTGCTCTAGTTAATTTCATGCATTAACAATAATTAATTTTCAATTATCTCGACTTCTTTGATCTTAAAATCTGTTCCGTATTGTAATTCAGCAACGATCGGGAACTCGGTTGGAGAAACAGCGCCCGGTACTTGTGCAACCAATCGTCCGTCCTGAACATCAAAGTTAACAATAGAACCGTATCCAACTCTATCAAGCCACATCGTAACGAATGATGAATCAAATTCTTTCTCCAGCCTCTTATCCTGAACGGTCAAGCTAACCTGAACCTTATCGTCATATTTTTCTATCATGGAACTCGAATTGTGCTCCAGAAAATCAATTGGCTTCTCAACAACATATTCGGTTAACGTTTGTTTTTCTAAAACATGCGCCTCCTGCACATTTACTGCAGTTCCAGTTCCCGTGGTTAGAAAAATAACGATTTCATCACTTCCATCATCATTAATATCTTGAATCATTAACTTCGGCGCATAGGTCTCGTTCGCAACCTGATTCCACGTGAAGGTTTTATTTTGTCCGTCACTGGATACTGAGATTTGGGTATAGATGTCGTCTTTAAGTTGATCTCCGGTTATGACTACATCATTCATCGAGACTAGCTCTGTTCCCGTTATATCCGTGCTGGTAGGATTAGCCTCGTTCTTTTGATTTTTGCTCGTTGTGCCACAACCACTTAATACAGAAACCAATGCACATACCACAATCAACTTTCTAACATTCACTAATGTTCAATCCTCTCTAATATTCTGGGTTATATCTTGCAAATAGTTTTACGCATAATACACTAGCTTGTTTCCAATAATGGGAACTTTATATTCACCCGATCTAGTGATACTGCCCCCTTATCATTACAAACAGCTGGCTAACGATAATAAGCTAGTTGACCTAGGGGCGTTAATTAATCGAGATCAGTATGACACGACAACACTCTAGCGACGGAATGACGTGGGAGGAGATATTGAAGCTGGCTGCTAAATTCCCTACAAAAGGTGATAAGAGCACCCGCATTCGGGGTCTTAGCGCCTCCGGCTCCAGTAATCTCGTGATGGATATCGCTAGAACAGAAGGATTGACGTATATCGATCCGGATACGCTTAAGGCTGCTGCAAATACGGATGCGTGGAAAAAGTCCTATCGTCTGTCGGTCGAGGCCACAAAGTCTGGAGCTTTACGGTCGGGATAGTAACCGCCCCTGCCGCTTCCGAGGATCGCAAGTCAACAGGTAGTGTTTATATACACGAGATCTTCGCGATTCCACAAGGAGCTGCTCAAGTAGACGCCGCTTGGGGTTTTATTCAATATTTCAATGGGGAGGATTATGCACAGCAGTACTACAAACGCTCATCTATTTCTGCTCCTCTGTCGCGCATGGTGAAGGAGTACTCCGGTTACAAGCTGGATGCGTTCTATAAATTAAAGCCAAGTTTTGAACCATCCATAACCAGCTATGCTCTCACGAGCAGTCGTCAAATATGGAAGTGAGCTTCTGGTCCGTTCTATCTAAAGAGCTGACACAGGTCGTAAACGGGAAGAAAACGCTGGACAAGGCCTCAGCCGCTATTCAGACCCAAACGCAAGCTCTTGCTGATAAAGCGGCCAAGGCCCAGAAGGCCAAGAAATAAAATAACATTAAAGTCTGAACCGAAGGCGGGCAGGAGAAGCGGGTTCGCAGATTCGCATTTTATGGTATATTGTAATGAATGGCTGCCATCTAAGTGGCGGCCTTTGTTGTCCTTACACGGTTACGCGGGTACAGGGTGTTCCCAGATCCGATTGAGTGGACGAGGAGGATATATGGATAAACCAGTAACGATTGTAGAATACGATGAAGCTTGGGCTATGGAATACCAACAAGAAGCTAGAAAAGTAATGGAGTTATTGGGTAATAAAGCAATGGATATTGAGCATATCGGGAGTACGTCTGTTCTTGGGTTAGGGGCAAAACCGATTATCGACTTTATGCTTGGTGTTCATCATTTGAGTGATGCTGATGAATTTATTGAACCTCTGGCGACAATAGGATATGAATATGTGGGTCATAAAGAGTTTCCTAATCGAAGATTTTTTAGAAAAGGTGAGTGGAGAGCAGGAACGCATCATTTGCACATTTACAAGTATAAGAGTGACGAATGGAATAAACATATTCTGTTTAGAGATTATTTGCGAGCTCACTCTGATGTGCGGGAACAATATCACCAGCTAAAGAAAAGCTTGGCTGAACGATATCGTTATGACAGAGCTGCGTATACGAATGCCAAGCATCCTTTCATAACGGGCGTAATTGAGAGAGCTAAAGCAGAACGGAGAGGGTCAAATTAATTCAGGAATCGGCTGCACTTGTTTTGCCGCTCCTAGTCGAGTAATATGTAGACATTGTACCAATTGCATATAGGAGAACAGGTGTCTGATCGGCGAGTAGGCTTGTCGTTCAGACTGAAAAGGGAAGTTCGGTGCAACACCGACGCGGTCCCGCCACTGTAACGGAGGAGCAGGCAGCTCCATCAGCCACTGATCTGTATCGATCGGGAAGGCCGCTGCCGAGTGATGATTCCGAAAGCCAGGAGACCTGCCTGTTCTGACAGCACTGCTGTACCTACGGGAGATAGGGAAGTGTTAGATGAACCGTCATAATACACGATGATGAAGGCGTCTTTCCCTATGTATTTTTTTAAGGGAGGACGCTTTTTTTTGTTATTAGCAGTCTCTGAACTCCTGAGCGAAAGTAGAATTTGAAGGGGAACATTCTAATGACCTTGCAGCAATTGAAATATATTCTGACCATTGTAAGATGCGGTTCAATAAGCGAAGCGGCCAAGCAGCTGTTTATTTCGCAGCCAAGCTTGTCTAACGCGGTGAAAGAAATTGAGCTGGAAGCGGGTATTGAAATCTTTCGTCGATCGTCCAAAGGAATCGTGTTATCGAGCGACGGAGCGGAGTTTCTATCCTATGCTAGACAAGTCGTAGAGCAAGCGGAGCTGCTTGAACAGCGATACATGAATCGTAAGCCTTCGAAGAAGCTGTTCTCGATCTCGACACAGCATTACGCATTCTCCGTGCAGGCTTTCGTCGGACTGCTGAAGGAGCTTAACGTAGACGAGTATGAGTGTACGCTGCGAGAAACACGCACCTACGAGATTATCGAAGACGTGCGGAATATGAGAAGCGAGCTCGGAATTATCTATATGAGCGAGTTCAATCGAAAGGTGATTCAGAAGCTATTAAAAGATAATGGGCTGCGGTTTCATCCGCTGTTCCAAGCGGAAGCGCACGTATTCATCAGCAAGGAGCATCCGCTTGCTTCCAAGTCGCTGCTTGACATTGAAGATTTGGACGACTACCCATGTTTGGCCTTTGAGCAAGGCGAATATAATTCCTTTTATTTTGCAGAAGAAATTCTTAGCACTCGAACGTACAAGAAGAAAATACTCGTTAGTGACCGGGCTACGCTGTTCAACCTGCTGATCGGGCTTAACGGCTATACGATTAGCTCGGGAGTACTGAATAAGGATCTGAATGGGGAGCAAATCAAATCGGTACGGCTTCGAACGGACGAGTGCATACAGGTGGGATACATCGTGAATCAGAAGGCAAGCTTAAGCCAGTTGGCTGCCGCCTACGTTATGAAGCTTAAAGCGTTCATTGCTGAATTCGGCTATTCGATCATAAACGAAGAGGATGAGCTTAACTAAGCCCATCCTCCATTGTGCATGTTATTCCAGTGCTGCTCTAACTTCTTGGGCTGCTTGGACAAGGTTTGTCAAGCTGGCCCAAGTTTCCGTGACACCGCGAGTTTTAAGTCCGCAGTCTGGATTAACCCATAGCTTGGACACTTCAATCTTGTCGAGCATACGGTGCAGCCCTTGTTTAAGCTCGTCGACGCTAGGAATCCGAGGTGAGTGGATATCGTATACACCGGGACCGACTACCGTACGGAAGCCGCATTCGTTAATTACATCGATGATGGCCAGATCCGAGCGCGACGCTTCGAACGTAATCACATCGGCGTCCATCGCATCAATATCGCGGATGATGTCGCTGAATTGGCTGTAGCACATATGAGTATGAATTTGCGTCTCGGCTTTAACTCCGCTGTGAACAAGTCTGAAGGCAGGAATTGCCCAGCTTAAGTATTCACTCTGCCAGTCCGACTGGCGGAGTGGAAGCTTCTCTCTTAATGCAGCCTCGTCAACCTGGATGATCTCAATACCGTTAGCTTCGAGATCGAGTACTTCGTCCCGAATGGCAAGAGCGATCTGAAGAGCGCTTTCCTTCAGGCTGATATCCTCGCGCGGGAACGACCAGTTCAGGATCGTAACCGGACCTGTCAGCATGCCCTTGACCAGCCTGCTTGTCCGACTCTTCGCGAAGACGGAATATTCAACCGTAATCGGTTTGCTGCGGCTAATGTCTCCCCATACGATTGGCGGTTTGACACAGCGTGTTCCGTAAGACTGCACCCAGGCATTCTCTGTAAAAATAAAGCCATCCAAGCATTCGCCAAAGTATTCCACCATATCATTACGTTCGAATTCGCCGTGAACGATGACGTCGAGTCCGATTTCTTCCTGTTGTGCAATGCACTCTGCGATCCGGTCAAAGTTGAATTGCTTATATTGTTCCTCGGTGATGCTGCCTTTCTTAAAGGCTGCGCGGTTGGCCCGGACTTCAGCCGTTTGTGGGAACGAGCCAATCGTTGTCGTAGGCAGCAGCGGAAGCTTGAACTTCGCTTTCTGAATCGCCTTCCGCTCCTCGAACGCAGGCAATCTTGTGAAGTCGGCGTCCGTCAGCTCTGCCACTCTCTTCTGCACAGCGTTATCGTTCGTAAGACGCGCTGCGGAGAACAGCTTCTCGTTCTCTATAAGCAGAGAGGATTCTTCAGGATTTGCTTGCTCCAGAATGGACTTGAGCTCTGCGAGCTCGCGCAGCTTCTCTTCTGCGAACGCGAAATACGGCTTAAAGGCTGCTGATAGCTTCGTTTCATGCTTCAGCGAATAAGGAACATGGAGCAGCGAGCAGGAGGTGCCGATAACGACTTCGCTTGCATGCTGACTGATTTCGCGAACAAGGTTAAGGGTCTGCTTATAGGAGTTCTTCCAGATGTTCTTGCCGTTGAGTACGCCGGCGAACAGCACTTTACCGCTGGCGAATCCATGCTTGCGCACCAGCTCCAAAGACTGCTTGCCTTCAACGAAGTCGATGCCGATTCCGTCGAACGGCAGTGCTTGAAGCTGCTGATAGCAGTCGCGAACGTCGCCGAAATAGGTTTGCGCGATAACCTTCACGCTGCCTTTGGCGGAGAGGATACCATCATAAAGCTCTGTGAACAGCGCGATATCCTCAGCGGTCAAATCCGTTACCAGTGAAGGCTCATCCAGCTGAAGCCATGCTGCACCAAGCGCGTTCAACTGGCTTAGGACAGCCTTATATGCCTCGACAACTGCAGGCACGAAATCCTTTGCTTTCTTCGAGCCCGTGAATCTCGCAAGCTTAAGCAAAGTGAATGCGCCGATCAGTACAGGCTTGGTAGAGATGCCAAGCTGTTTGGCCTCCGTAAATTCCTCGAACAGCTTCGAACCAGCCAACTGGATGCTTGTCGTATCGTCAATCTCAGGAACCATGTAGTGATAGTTCGTGTTGAACCATTTTTTCATCGCCAGCGCTTTAACGTCGCCTTTGTCGCCTTGATAGCCTCTTGCCATTGCGAAATAGGTCTCCAGCGGGCTAAGTCCAAGCTCTTGATATCTTTGTGGAACAATTCCAAGTAAGCAAGCGGCGTCGAGCAGTCCATCGTAGAAGGAAAAATCGTTAGACGGAATGAAGTCGATCCCATTCTCCTGCTGAAGCTTCCAGTGTGCAGATCTAAGCTGCGCCGCTGTTTGCCGCAGTTCCTCGATTGATAGTACGCCTTTGAAGTATTTCTCGGATGCGAATTTAAGCTCTCGAAGTCCGCCGACTCGCGGATAACCGATAATGGATGTTTTCATATGTAACAGCTCCTTACGTGCTAAGTTGGTCTCATTATAGGGCGTGGAGGCTGGTATCGGGAAACACATTAAAACTATGTGAGGGTATAGTTTTTTGGTATGGGACCGCCGAAAAGCTAACTTTATAAAGTTGTTATAGGGAAATTGAATACAATATATAGGGGGTTTAGAATGAAGGATAGAAGAAATAGGAAGGGGCGTTCCCGATAATGGATATCTTATTCTCGATGAATGGAATTGCGATGCTAGGCTGGCTGCTTATGATCGTGCTGCCTAAGTGGCGACTCACTCGGCTTGTGGCCAACACTGCCATCTTCCCGATATATCTTGCCTTGTTGTATACCATCGGAATGATTACGGTCATAGCGGAGGGCGGCCTCGGTTTCGTAAACGATTTTGGCTCGTCGGATGGGGTAGTTCGACTTTTATCCGATCCTGACTTTGCTCTTCTCGTATGGCTGCATTTGCTCTGCTTCGACCAGTCGATCGGTCTCTACGTGTACCGGGACAATATGGTGCATCATTACGTTACGCTGCTCGTACAATCGGTCCTGCTTTGTTCCATTCTCATGTTCGGTCCGTTCGGTTTTTTATGTTATCTTGTTATTCGAGGTTTACGTCAACGACGAATGCCGGGTCTAAGGGATAGTTAAGAGTATCGTGTGGGGGAGGACAGCAATGGAAGATCGTGGCCGGTATTTTATTTGGATTGAAGCCGAACAATGGGAGGGAGGATGGAACCCGTATGACGATAATACGGATGTCATCGTTACATTTGAAGATGGTTCCAGATGGGTAGCATCATTCTTTACATACAAGAACGTACAGTCACTTGTGGAGAAGAATCGGCATACGGGAGAATGTTTGCATGGAAAGTATCTCTGGAGCAGTGACATGATTCTAGTAGATGAGTGCAGTCGTGAACGAATTGAAGAGGTTATTGGACATTTGTTGTTGAGGGGGAATTTCAAAGTCATATTTTGTAAATATGATGATGATTGATAAGGCAATTACTATAAATATATAAACTAGGAGCATATATGAAAAGCGAGATTATTATGATTCCGAGACCGGCGTTAACTAACATGAATGCTGCAAATGATATAAAGAATATCATTACTGAATTAACCGATGAATGGTTTTCCGATGATGTAATTGATGATATTGGATTGGATTTGCGATTCCATGATTCGCTATGTTTATTACAAGACGGTCATGTTGTATCCTTTATAAATTACACTAGTTTCGACGGTTCGTTACGGATATCGCTAATGGCAACCAAGAAAGGCTTGCGTGGAAAGGGATATGGCAGTAGTTTATTAACGCATTTATTTAATACCACAATCGAGTATGGAATTGGAAGAATTGATTTGTTGACTGTACCGCCTCATACCAATGCGCTATACAATGAGACCGTAGGTTTTTATATCAAGCATGGGTTTAAGGTTAAGCAAGAATATCCAGAGTATTGGGAGAACGGCGCCTTACATCTTGAAAGATATATCTGAAACTCATTACATTCGTAAAGAAACGGGTGACCGAGTTTTCCTTAAAGTTGTTCCTCCACAGAAGACATACAAGGCAGGGGTTTATATGAATTGCACCAATTGCGGAACAGAATTTCAAGACGATGATATTTATTGTAGAAAGTGCGGGCTACAGGTTGTACATGATACTAATCTTTATTCTAAGCCGATCACCATGTACGCTGCTTTGTTGACAATGGCACCCTCTTGCTTCACTTTGAAGTGGATAGCGTCGAGAAAGACAACCGCATATACGCTCTGCAGCGGCCGATTCTGCCATTCCTTAATAAGCGGCATGATCTTATTGGTGACATTGGAGATGAGCGTAGCTGAAACGTCGATGCCGTACAGCCCATTCAGGTGATCTTGAATCTCTCGTGTCGTTACACCCTTCGCATAGAGCGCAATGATCTGATCCTCAATACCAGTTACGTTGCTGATGCTTCTTCACAACAAGAGGCTCGAACTCACCATTACGGTCGCGTGGAACGGAGATCTCCTGCTCACCGTATTCACTTACGACAGTCTTACGGCTTTTCCAGTTTCGACTATTTGTCGTTGCTTTGTTCTTTACCTCGTGCTTCTCATAGCCAAGATGCGTGTCCATCTCGGCCTCCAGCATTTCCTGGATCGTCTCGGCAAAGAGATCCTATAAAGTGTTCTGCGCATCTTGAGCCGTGACCCGTTTATTCTCTTTGATAAACGCTCGCAACTACTCCTTCGTCCACAGTCCCATGTGTTCTCCTCCAACCTTTCTATTATTTTCATTTTAGTTGGTTTTGGAGTTTACACAAACCATTTTACAGACTCAAAGGCTACGACGAAATCCTCATCATAGCCTGTATCGGGACAGTCACAAATATTTTATTTGCCAATAAAGCTGATTTCGTATTCTCCATATGCGGGATTGTTGTGATTATTTGAGATACAAAAACAATAGTCACCTGAAGAATCAGATATGTTCCAACTCTCTTCAACGCCAAATCCATGTAAATCAATACTTTCGTTGGATTGAGCATTTATAGGACTATAAATCTGTATGATAGGATCGATTTTGTTTGTATACGGTTTTACTTTAACGTCTAGTTCTTTTAATGGTTTATTAATAACATAACAATCTACATCATTATTATCAAAGGTTCCAATATACTTTTTATTTAAATCGGTTATTAAAAATGCTTCATTCTTAGAGTTATTTGGTTCTTGAAGATCACTATATATTACTTTTTTTAGTGTTATAGTATACTCTATACTCTCATTGGATAGGGAAGATAGCTTGAAATATGTTCTTCCTACGCTTGTACTTATTTGTAAGGAAATATTGTTGGAGAAAACTTCATGGTATTTATTTTCTTTTTCATATATTGTTATTCGTATATCGGATGAATTATTTTGCATAGTATTGATGTCAAGAATTATACTTCCACTATATTTTAGATCTGTATAGTACCAGTCTGTATCGTTTCGTGTAAGCAAGGCTAATATAGTTTTATTATCTGGGATAATTGCAGCGTTATTTTTGCTGTTATTTGGTTCGTTTATATCATGTGGTATGTAATTTGTCTCCAATAATCTACCTATATTTAGCATCCCGAACCCGTATTTTTCCGACCACCTTTCTCCCTTCTGTGAGGCTGATTCCCGGAGAGCATTGATGATATCATAAGGTTCTAGGCTCGGATTCTTGAGAAGGAGAAGGGCTGCTGCTGCAGTTACTGTAGCAGATGACATCGATGTACCAGTGGTTTGGGTATATCCACCGTTTAAATTAAATATCTGTACACTCAAAGGTGCAACTATGTCCAACGAACCGATATTTGAAGGCGCTATATCAGTGTCGTTTTCATTAATACCACCTACCGCAAGGACGCTAGGATATAGAGCAGGGTATAAAGTCTCCCCTCCATCATTGCCGCTGGCAGCGACTATTAAAACCTTATTCTGCTTAGCATAATTAACAGCATCTTTAATAAAATATGAATCATAAGGTATTCCTAACGATAATGAGATAACTTGAACCTTTTGATCTACAGCTACCCGAATTGCTTTGGCTAAAATTTCAGGTTGACTTAATCCCACATTATTTAATGCTTTTATAGGCATTATTTTAATTGAATCATTTACACCACTAGACTTAATTATGGAAGCAATTACCCCTGCAGCGCGTGTACCATGACCATTATCGTCCTGGGGCTCAGTTTGTGTGTCTATGATATTTTGTCCTTGAACTAAATACTTTTTTAGTAATCGATGATTTAAATCGACTCCGGTATCGACTAAAGCAATAGTAACATTCTTTTCTGTTGGACTATCTACAGGGATAGGATTTATTTGTTTTAAAAAGGGTTGATCTTGAGGAAATTGAGGAGAAGCTTTAAGAAAAAATATATAAGCGAAAGATCCTATAAGGATACATATTGAAATTAAAGTTATTTTTTGATTGTGCTTTAGTCCCATAGACATGTCCCTCTTTATCGTGCTATATTGTAAACTATTATAAAGTAGGTAAAATTATGGATTTTAGTTTAAGTAGCGCTATCTCGCAAATGATTCTTGTCGGAATACCTCTAATTCTTATTGTCTATTTAGTCATTAGAAGAACGAAAAGAAAGTCAGGTAAGTAAATTGTGGCAATAAGAGTTTATTATATTAGCCAGACCAAGTACTGCTTACTGAGAAGTTAATGTTTCCATTGCCCGCATAATTGACGGTTATGGTAGTGGTTAAACTATAAAAGTGTGTAAAGCCGATTGTTTGCCCACCAATTGAGACCCCGTCAATCTGAGTGTAGTCACCTCTTGTTACATTAGTTCTAGAGTTATTAGTAACAATTTGGGAGGTCGCGGAGCTTACAGTTGTCGGGAAATAAGCCTTTGTGCCCGTTACTGCTGTAGTTTTTATTTCAGTATGACCAGAATATACATTATAGACTGAAATGAGGTGATATTCGGCCGCAAGATACATTCCCCAAATTTCATATTTAGCATTGGTTGTCCATTCTTTTCCTATAGTTGTGTTAAATGTATCCAGTGCTTGTACCTGATCTGTAACTTTTTCGGTTTTATTCTCGAGGACAATAAAGCTGCCGTCATCGAACGGGATTACTTTACGCTCATTGCTGTTCACTTTAATGTTTTTCATTTTTTCCTTAACAAGTCTTGGATTGTTAGCATCTAGTGACTTAATAAAATCTGACTCTTGTTGTTTATTCATAGAGAACTCAGCTTTGAGTTGTCTGACCTCCGGTAATCTCATAGCTTCCTCATTAAGTCCTTTTTCTACTAAAGTTCTAACTTTAAGCATTAAAGATTTGTGCTTGCTTTTTATATTGGATGCAGGTGATGCTGGTGATGCCATTGCAACTGATCCGAAAAGAGTAAACATTAATATTAAAGAAAGGAAAAATTTTAAAACCTTCATAAGTTACCTCCACTAAAATACAATAATTAATATTCGTGTTTCTTCTTAAATTGGTCTAGGTTTCAAATAACTTAATACTGATAAATAGATTATATTATTGAAATATATACATATTGAAAAATCACATTATGAAGTCACCTCCATTAAATTACATAATTTGTATGTCAAATAAGAACCCATTCACACATATAATTACTCGAAAAAAATGGTAAATAAGTTATTAAAAAGGGGGGGTTGAGGGTTCTAAATACTATAACGTATTAGGGGAGATCGATTTGACGTTCGTTCAAGAAAAAGTTATTGGTTATTAGTGAATTGAAGGGGTATCTATTGGAAGATATGGTTTATAGCATGTTTCGGGAGAACATACGAGACGCAGATTCCACTACACAGAAAATGTTGTATTCGGCTTTTCGAACATTAGTGCATCGAACAGTCTCGTATATTTTAATTGATAGGTACTTTACAGACGATGCTATTCATGAAGCTTTTATAAAGGCAATGCTAAATGGACCAAGTTTATCAGATGAGGTGAATATAATACCGTGGCTTAAACAGATTGCTAGGAATACATCATATGATATTCTTCGTAAAAATAAAAAATATTACATTTCTTCTCCGGCAGATCTATCTGTTCAGCTGGAAGCGGAACATAAGAATATGTACAATGTAGGTAGTAGGAATACGCCAGAAGTTATTGTAGAAACTATCGCTCGAAACGAGACACTAAATTTAGTGCTAGGTTCACTTAAGTGTGAGGAAAAGAGTTTATTGTACTTAAAGTACATAAAAGACTTGTCTTATAGAGAGATTTCTGAGGTTACAGGATTACCGTGTAATGTTATAGGGAAAAGGTTAGAACGTGCAAAAAAGAAATTTAAAAATCTATATTCAAACAAGTGGGATAACACCATTTATTGAATAATTATCCTTATAATGTACATTTTGAAATAGCCTCTATTAGAGTGAAAGAAACTCCGAAAATCTATCATGTTATAGGTTTTCGGAGTTTCTTGTTTTTGTTGCTGTCCACATCGACTCATCCCACGTACTCGTTATTAGTGTTGTAAAATATTTCAGTCCCTCTTCACTGATCCCAACCCCTCTTAACAGTCATATTACCAATTTACCTATTGGAGGAGAATACGAATGATGAAAATTCAGTTAATTACACTAGACATTTATATAGCTTAAGAATAATTGGTTGTTGTGTTGATGTCCGATAAAAGCGGATTCAGAATTAAATGTTACATACGAAGAATAATTCTTTAATTATTAATAATTTTTCTATAATTAACGAAATCAAACCGAATTGAAATTACGATATATTAAGAGTAATAACTACATGCTTATTTATTCAGCATGATGATGGCAGAAGGAGACAGCTATGAACTTTACAATTAACCGGAAAGTACTAGGCGGAGGCGCATTCTTTCTGAAAGAAAAGGAAGCGTTCAGCGGGGTTCACAAAATCGCGGATAAGGTAGCGAAGGATATCGAGCTCGTATTTGGCGTCCGTCCAACGTCGGCAGTGGCTGTCGGTCAATTGGCATCCTGTGCAGTCATCTATGGGACCATCGGACGGAGTCCTATGCTCGATCGTCTGGCGGAGCAAGGCTTAATCAATCTCGAGGAGATAAGAGGAAAGAGAGAAGTCTATCTATTCCAGACCATAGATGCACCGGGCACGGAAGTTGATCAAGCGCTCGTTATTGCCGGCAGCGATAAGAGAGGAACGGTATATGGTCTGTTCCATCTGTCAGAGGTATTAGGAGTTTCACCGCTTGTCAACTGGAACGACGTGAGGCCGAAGCGTCAGGAGGAATTCGTTCTCGACAGCGGTTACAAATATGTATCGAAGGAGCCATCGGTCCGATACAGAGGATTTTTTATTAATGATGAATGGCCTGCCTTTGGCTCTTGGTGCTTTAAACGTTTCGGCGGGTTTAATGCTGAGGCCTATGAACATATCTTTGAGCTGCTGCTTCGTCTGAAAGGCAATTATTTGTGGCCCGCTATGTGGTCGGCCCGCTTCCATGACGATGGCCCAGGACTTGCTAATTCCGAGCTCGCGGATGAGTACGGTGTTGTTATGGGAGCTTCCCATCACGAGCCATGTCTGCGTCAGGGAGAAGAGTACAAATATTTGCGGGGCAAAGACTCGATCTATGGCGATGCATGGAATTTCAGAACGAATGAGGAAGGCATCACCCGGTTCTGGGCCGATGGTCTGAAGCGCAGCGGCAAATTCGAGAACGTCATAACGGTCGGGATGCGCGGAGAGGCGGATACGGCGATTATGGGCAAGGAAGCAACCTTTGCCGATAATATTAACTTGCTTCGGGACGTACTGCGGACTCAGAATCGGCTGATTCAGGAGCATGTGAACCCGAATCTGGAGCAAGTGCCTCGTATGCTGGCGCTGTATAAAGAGGTGGAGCCGTTCTTCTACGGAGATGAAGTGACGCCAGGCCTTATCGGTTCAGAGGATTTGGACAATGTGATTCTGATGCTCTGTGACGATAACTTCGGCAACCTGCGTACGCTGCCGACCGAGGAGATGCGTTCCCATAAGGGCGGCTACGGAATGTACTACCATTTCGACTATCATGGCGGTCCGATCTCGTTCGAATGGATTAACAGCTCTTATTTGCCGAAGGTATGGGAGCAGATGACTATGGCTTATGATTTTGGCATTCGTGAGCTGTGGATCGTTAACGTAGGCGATATTGCGACGCAGGAGTTCCCTCTGTCTTATTTCCTTGAACTGGCTTATGATTTCGACAAATGGGGAACAAGTGCACCTAATAAAACGGGCGAATATACCCGTCTATGGGTCGAGCAGCAATTCGGCGCTGTATGCGGCGAAGAAGATCGGAAGAAGATCTATCGTATCCTAGATGGATACACGAGAATTGCACATAACCGCAGGCCGGAAGCCGTGAACGCGGACGTCTATCATCCGGTTCATTATCAGGAAGCTGATCGTCTGCTGACCGAGGTTGAGTCTCTTATGGCTGAAGCGGATGAGCTTTACAAGAAGATGGATGGCGAGGCGATGTCCAGCTTCTTCTCCTTGGTCTACTATCCGGCGATGGGAAATTTGAATTTGCAGAGGATGCACCTGCTCGCGGGCAAGAATCAATATGCAGCGAAGCTTAACCTGATGGAAGCGAATCAGCTGGCGGAGCAAGTCAAAGCATGCATGAAGCGGGATCGGGAGCTTGTGGATGAATACCATACGATCGATAACGGCAAATGGTACGGTATGGGCTTGTCCGAGCATATAGGCTTCACGAAATGGAATGAGGATGAATGCCGTTATCCGATTCTGATGCAGGTGATGCCGACCGCGAAGCCTAGATTACTTGTATCGCTGGACGGCACGCAGCAGCATTCGGAGGGCAGCAGCTGGCATGTGAATAAGCTGTATCTGAATGACTTCAGACAACCGGATGTGACAGAGGCTTCCTTCACCATCAGCAGTCTCAGTGATCAGAATGCTCCATATGAGATTGCATGCGAAGCGGCTTGGTTGTCCTGCTCCAGCTATAGTGGTGTGCTGGATGGAATCCATAAAGCAAGCGACAAGATTACCGTTCGAATCGATCGCACCCAGATGAAGGACGAGACCGAGGCGAAGCTCGTCGTGAAGCTGCCAGTCGGAACGTGCACGATCATTGTAGATGCCAAGCAGCCGGAGCTGAGCGGACTAACGGTCAACACATTCGTAGATACTCTTGGATATATCTCCATTGAAGCTGAGCATTATACTGCGAAGCAGGATGCAGCAGGAGGCGGCTTTCAGCTGCTTGAGGCGTACGGGAAGACGTTATCTGCGATGAAGGTGTTTCCAACGACGCAATATTATACAGCAGGACAGGATGCACCGTATCTGGAATACCATTTTGTCGTTTCGGAAGCTGGTGATTATGAGCTTGAGTTGTATATGCAGCCTTCTAACCCGGTCACGACAGAAAATACGATCTATTACGGTATTCAAGCGAATGATGGGCCGATTCATGTGCTGAATGCTGTTCCAAAGGGTCATTCGGTAGGGGAGTACAATCCGCATTGGGCTGCCGGTGTCCTGGATAATATCCGTCGTCACAGCAGCCAGATCGTCTGCGAGAGCGGGTTGAATAGAGTGCGGGTCTTCGCGGTTAGTCCAGGCTTTGTGCTTGAGAAGCTGGTCATCTATCCAGCTGGTCACAAACCTGCAGAGAGCTATTTGGGACCAACTGAGACGTATTATGTCGGCCGAGGTGAATAAGTTAAACATATTCGAGTGGAGGACAGATTCGCCGCTTGCCGGCGAATCTGTCCTTTTTTAAACTGGTTAGCGTACGTTAGATGAGGCATGGCGCTGCAGAAACGGCTAGCTGCTCCAGCGCCTGCGATATTGGAATTAAGTCATGCCGATCGACTCTTTAAACAAATGGGATAAATGATAGGGCGACAAATGCAAATCCTTCGCCATCTTCTCTATCAATCATCTTGCTTTTGTCTTAATGGACGTAACGAAGTAGAACGGAATATCGCGAAGGTCGGAGCGTCTTGTTGCTGCCATGTTCATGACTCGTCCTTAATAATGAACTTGGGAGGTTCTCTATATGTTGAAAATTGCTATTATTGGCACCGGCTCGATTTCGAGCGCGCATATCGAAGCTTATTTACAATTCGGCAGCCGCTGTCGAATCGTTGCGGTCGCGAACAGAGATATCGACAAAGCGCAGCAGCAGCTTGATCACTTCGGCTTGAAGGCGAAGATTGTGTCGGATTACAAGGAACTTCTGAATGACGATATTGATCTTGTCTCGATATGTACACCGCCGTATACGCATGCGCCGATTACAATCGACTTTCTGGAAGCGGGCAAGCATGTGCTCGTCGAGAAGCCCATGGCGTCGTCGCTTGCTGAATGTGATGCGATGAATGAGGCGGCGCGCAAGAACGGGCGGATATTGTCCGTTGTCGCACAGAACCGATTCAAGTCACCAATGATGAAGTTGAAGTCGATTCTGGATAATCAGATGATTGGGCCAATCGTGCATGCGCAGGTCGATTCGTTCTGGTGGCGCGGTCACTCGTATTACGACCTGTGGTGGCGCGGCACTTGGGAGAAGGAAGGCGGCGGCTGCACCCTTAACCATGCTGTTCACCATATTGACGCGCTGCTTTGGATGATGGGTCGCCCGAGCGAGCTCGTATCGGTGATGACGAATACGTCGCATGACAACGCGGAAGTCGAGGACTTATCCATCGCGATTCTTCGTTATCAGAACGGGGCGCTTGCGCAAATTACGAGCTCGGTCGTCCATCATGGCGAGGAGCAGCAACTTATTTTCCAAGGGGCCAAAGGTCGAGTATCCTTACCGTGGCGTGTAGCGGCGTCGAGTGCGAGGCCTAACGGCTTCCCGGTTCCGAATACGGAATTGGTAGACGAGATTAACGCCGCATATGATCAATTGCCGGACGTTCCCTATGAGGGGCATGCCGGTCAGATCGACAATGTGCTGACGGCGATTGAGACGGGAGAGCCCGTTCTGATCGACGGCGAAGACGGCCGCCGCGCGCTGGAGCTCATTGTCGGCATCTATAAGGCGGCGAGTCTTGGTCAGAGTGTCCAGTTCCCGATTGAAGCGGATGATCCTTTCTATGAGCGAGAGGGCATTCTGACGAATGCGATTCATTTCTAGGAGAAGAGCGCTTCGGTTGGAGAGTTTGAGGGGCCATGAACCACCGCATACCGAACGGTACGTACGGTGGTGTAAGGTAGACGGAAGCTTGCCGTTCCCTCCTGTTCGATTGCGTATTAGGTGCTAATGATTTAGCATAGAGGAAGCGAGCACTACGCGCGAAAGGGATGAGGCATCATGGAAGATAAAGATAAATCGAATGGCGAGCAATCGAAGGAGCCGCGAAGAATAAGCTTGGCGGAAGCGATGAAGCGCAAGCTGCAGGAGAAGATGCAGGCTCAGTTCCAGAGCAAGGGTCAGCCGGCCAATTCCAACACGGGTGTGAAGAAGCTGCAGAGCCAGATCAAGAAAAAGCCGAACAATCAGAAACGTCGGACGGGCGTCTAGGGAAGCTGGAGACGTTAACGTTAAGACAGCGGGATAGCACACTTATTAAGTGTGCTATTTGTGCATCATGAAATGGCGGGAACGTCTATTCGCTGGCAAGCTGATGTCACTCAGACCGTGATATACTTAGCTTCGTACTAACCTATTGCAGCAGGAGGAAACGATGAATATTTACAAGGTGTTAGAAGCTTTAGCGAGGAATCGTCCCATTTTTCATAACGAGGCTGATTTTCAACACGCGTTGGCATGGGAAATACGGGAGCGCAACGATTGCACAATCCGGCTGGAGAAGCGAGTGGACATTGCGAACGACCGCCGTACATATGTAGATATCTTTGTCGAGCAGGACGGACAACGGGTGGCAATCGAGTTAAAGTATAAAATGAGAGCCTTGGAGTATGTGTGGGAAGGGGAGACTTTCAGTCTGCTCAACCAAGGAGCTCAAGACAACGGCCGCTATGATATTCTGAAAGACCTTCAACGACTGGAGCAAATGGTGAAGAGAGGAATCGTAGATCAAGGATATCTCATTTATTTGACGAATGATGCATCCTACTATAAGGACACAGGCATGGACAAGCCTACAGCGGACCGGGAGTTCCGTATTCATCAGGGAAGGACAATTACAGGTACGCTCGCTTGGGGCGAGAACACCGGCGCAGGCACGATGAAGGGGCGAGAAGAGTCTTTAACCATTGAGGGCACGTATACGATGAACTGGACAACGTACAGCCACCTTAACGATACTCCGGCCGGAACGATTCAGTCACTTCTAATTTCCGTTAGCCCCGAATCGCTGCTTCGGGATGCGGCTGCGGTTACTCCTGGTCATCCATTAAGCAAGCAGTTGGGTTCAATACCAGCGATTAGTTCTATTGTTCGCTCATTAAGCGTCATTCCCGTGTCCCAGCTTGATCTCCGTGATAGGCTGAGAGCAGCACTTCAGCAAATGGGATATAAGGTAGAGGTTAATCGAGACATCGGGACGATGAAAATCGATATTTGGGCGACGGATGGAGACGGTGAGAACGCTATTGCCATCGAGGTGCGGTATAAGACAGCGCTTTTGAACACGATATATAAAGGCACTACGATCAAGCTAAAAGATCAACTCGCACGAGATATTGCACGCTATGACTATATGAAAGATGTCGAGAAAATTGAAAAGCTTGTTGCAAGTAGGCCGGGAACAAGGGGTTATGTTGTTCTTATTACGAATGATTGTAACTATTGGCAGCCACCCAAGCGGGATCGTTCAGTCGATGAAGACTTTCGTATCCATCACGGTCGACAGCTTCATGGCCAGCTTGTCTGGAGGAATGCTTCCGATGGAACGACGTGGAACCGTGAAGAGCTGATTGACATCACAGGCACATACGATTTGAAATGGCAGCCTTACCTTACGCTCGGATCAGGGAAGAACGAAATTTTTCAAATGCTGATCCTTGAGGTAACCTATCCAGAGAATTGAATAAGCGCATTATGATGGATCTATCTGAACCTGCCTAACGTGCAGGTTTTTTTGTTCTTCCGATATGCAGGAGGGAGGTTTAAATTCCTCTTGTTGTGGTAAAAGAAGGTAGTAAATCAAACTCAGACCATTGTGTTTTGGTGATGATTTTTTAGAATAATTTTATGTAAATATATATAATTTGACAAACTTACAAGAGTTGATAGAATCAAGAAGAAGTATAATTTTGGGAGGAATACAATGCGAGTTTCGAAGAAAGCGTGGGCGGGAGTGCCGCTTGTGCTGGCAATGTTGGTAACAGGATGCTCGAACGGTGACAATAAGTCGGCTTATTCGATGGGGGAAGAGGAATCCGGCACGTTGAAGGTCATGGCCCAAAACGAGTCTTATTTCTATCAGCAATATGGGAATTTATTCAATGCGAAGTTTCCTAATGTAGAGCTTGAAGTGGTCGATATGCAAAGCCTATATCGGGATGGCGTTACTGATTATAAGAAGGCCCTAGATGACCTTATAGAGAAAGAAAACCCGGACGTTCTCTTGCTTGATTCGGATCGATACACGAAGTATGCAGAGGAGAACAAGCTGTTAGATTTGGAGCAGATGCTGCAGGAGAAGGATTTTAAGAGTGAGGATTTGATTCCGGGATTGACGGATTGGTTGCGGGAGAAAGGCGGGGGCAAGCTATATGGGCTGTCTCCGAGCTTCTACAGCCAGGGATTGTACTATAACAAAGATTTGTTCGATAAGTATGGAGTGCCTGTTCCAGATAAGAGTCTGACCTGGCAGGAGGTTATCGATCTGGCGAAGCGGTTTCCGACGACCGGCAGCAATGAGGATCGTATCTATGGCCTAACCTTGGACTATGGATCGAGCGTCTTCCAGCTTGGTGCTGCGATCGGAGGAACGGCAGGACTGCAGATTATCGATTCCCAAGGGGAGAAAGTAACGATTCAGTCAGATGGATGGAAGAACGCTTTTGATCTAGCGATCGATGCTATACAATCTGGTGCTCTCTATGTGCCGAATATGGAGCAGGAATCGGGAAATTATGTGAGCTTTATGGACAATGACCTATTCTTTAGCGGCAGGGCGGCAATGTCGTTGAAAGGCTCTTATTATGTGAATCAACTGGAGAACGGAGCGTTATACAGCCAGTCGTTCAAGCCGTTCCAATGGGGCGTACTTACCGAGCCGATAGATCCCGCCAATCCGACTCTGTCTACGTCATTCAGCGTATCGGATATCTATGCAATTAATGCGAAGTCGACCAATACGAAGGCGGCATGGCAGCTAGTTAAGAGTATAAATAGCGATCAAGTCGCAAAGCTGCTGTCCCGCACGGACACTTCCGATTTGAAGACACGCGTGGCGTATAATAAAGCGAAGGACGGCACTAGCCTGGAAGCATTCTATAAGCTTAAGCCAAGAGATCAGCAGACTTATTGGTATAATGTTCCTGGGGACTTCTATATGCAGATTAACCAGATCGCAACGACGGAGCTGCAGGCAGTCCAATCGGGCAGCAAAAGTATCGATGAGGCACTCGCCACGATGCAGAGCTCTGGGCAGGCTGCATTAGAAAAGGCTCGTGAGGAAGAGAAGAAAGAGGAAGCGGAGCAGTAGTCCAAGCTGCATAAGCTAACAACGAAGGGTTGATCCAGCTATAGTGATCGACCTTCTTGCAAATAGCGGTGTCAGGGTGTCGTCCCTGCACCGCTATTTTTGTACTTCCTCGCCCAAAAGTTCAACCCTCATGACGAGTCGTAATTACCATGTTCGTTCCATTTGAAATGAGCGATTATAGAACCTGTAAGACGCATCGGTTCCTATTGGACGGTCGTAACGAGGCTGGGATATCGGTTAATCCCGCAGTGCCGTACCTGTTAGGCTGCGGTATCCTGTACGACTGGTCGGTACGAATCCACTATTTGGCAGCAAATGGATCTCGTCGGTCAAGAAATGATGACGGAGGACAAGGTAACATTGCGCTTGAATTTCGTCTGCCAATACAAGATCATCAAGCCGTTACGCGTGCTGGAGATGAAATCGTTCGATGATCAAATACACATCCAGCTGCAGCTTATTCTTCGAGAATATGTTGGTACACTCAAGCTGGACGATCTACTGAGGCGAAAAGAGGACGTTGCATCCTTCATCTTGTCCCGATTAGCTGATAAAGGTGAGGAGCTTGGCGTACAGTTCTTGAGTGCTGGAGTGAAGGATGTTATTTTGCCTGCCGCTGTTCATGAAAAGGCTGGCCATCCGTTACAAATTTCGGTCTCCATCGGTTATACTGGAAAGGCCATTTCACTTGTTAGGAGTTGTCTGACGGACCATGAACAAAAAAGAACTCGCACATATTCGCAAGCAGCTGAAGCTGGACCATGAACTGTTAACGATCTATGACATTCTTAACGTGTATATTATGAAGGAAACGAATGAGATTTATCATTATGAGCGGCAGCCTTTTGCTATGGTGGAGAGAGAGAAGCAGGAGCTGTACATGGGTAATTTCAAAAAATTGCTCACTGGTGAACTGGATCAGAAGATGTTCGAGCTAAAGTTTCAGGAGAACGTTGAAGAGCCAACGAAGGAGCTGCTTCATCAAGCGCTTGTAACTGGCGATCCGGATGAATGGCATGATCTGATGATTGTGCTGGTGGAGAAAATGCTGAAGGATACGAAATACGAGCGGGATACCGTTATTACGTTCGTTCGCGGACAATATTCAAGACCAACCAAGGCTCGGAACGATGAAGCGGAGGAGACCGGGAAGGACGAGGTGTTTGCTCACCCGTTTATTCTGTGCAGCGTGAATACGACCGAGCAGCAGCGTAAAACACTCATGTTCGACTATGTCGAGCGGGAGTACAAATATAATGTGTTTGTTGATCCGATCATTAAGCTGAATTCGCCGGAGCAGGGATTTTTCTACCCTAGCGTAACGGATAACTATTCAGACGTGAATC
Organism: Paenibacillus xylaniclasticus; assembly: GCF_004001065.1. Lineage (GTDB taxonomy): Bacteria > Bacillota > Bacilli > Paenibacillales > Paenibacillaceae > Paenibacillus_T > Paenibacillus_T xylaniclasticus. The sequence continues at coordinate 1,613 of NZ_BIML01000031.1, read as the reverse complement.
GTATTATGTATTGCTCGGGCAAGGCGAATGAGCCGAACCAGCATTTTATCGATCAAGTGCTCAATGCCGAGAAGACGGTGACGGCGCCTGAGGAGAAGGCTGTATTCGAGGAGATTGTGAAGGAAGTAGCGGGAGAACAGCTCGATGCATCTACGATCGCCTGTGTATACGAGGAGATTCATCGAGTTATTGAGGATAACGAGGGAGAAGAGCCTCCGACGCTGGACTATACGGATGTGGAGCGTCTGCTCACGGCAAGCGGCGTAGAGAACGTGACGAAGGACAAGGTAGAGCAGGCGTTCCAGACGGTCACCGATGACAAGTATTACGAATTCAAAGCGAGCAGCGTTATTCCGAAATTCAACTCGAAATCGATCAAGATCGATACGAAGGTCGCTACAATCTCGGTCAGCCCGCAGGATCTGAAATATGTTAAGCAGGTGAATTATAAAGGAAAACGATGCATACTGATCGAGGTTGACGAGGACGCGGTAATTGAAGGCTTTACGTTAAGCACGGAGGAATTATAAGGCATCAGAGTGGAGATAGACGAAGAGGTACAGGTTCTCAACCATTTGAGGGCCTGTATTCTTTTATCGCGCCATTAAAATGGATGTTAATAGAGTAAACAATAAATTTTAGAAAAATAGGTCCTGGGGATTATTTCGTCGTATCATCAAATTAGTTAGAGTTATGTTGTGACTGGCCAGTCCGAATGAATGATACGATCAGGGGGAATGGTTATGATGATGAAGCTCGGTAAGAAAATAGTATCCACGTTAGGTACATTATGCCTTGCGGTAATGCTTATGTTCTCGAATAATGTAAGCGCTGCCAATGTGATCGCGTTCGAGCCGGACAGCCTCGACAACCCGAATATTCTTAATTTGGGTGACTGGTCTTACGCTACGCTATATCCATTGGATAAAGATTACTTTAAATTCACGAATCCTACCTTATCTACACGTACGATTACTTTGACCTTCCGTAGTCCGTCTGGCGCCAACTATGTCCCACTCATTTCCGGGAATGGCATTTTAGGCATAACTCCGGTAGTGGTGCAAAACGGATATTACCAGTTTGACTTCGTATGCGCTCCAGGTGCAGAACTCATGATTACCGTGACGGGTGAATACACTCAATATTATATAGGGAATCCATATTTCATCCAGATATCATAAGTAATGGAGGGACCTGTACGGGATATACTCTAGTACACAGTCGTTTGTGGAGGTAAGAGGCCAAAGGTACAGTGCACTCACAATGAAGGAGGGCTTTGTACCTTTTCCTTTTATGCGCATAATACTATAAATACTCATTGAGATATTTTATCCATTCCATAAAATAGGGCTTAGGTATTATTTCCTAGGTAAGGGAATTTGGATAGATTTATGTTGTGACTGGCCAGTCCGAATGAATGATATGATCAGGAGGAATGGTTATGATGATGAAGCTCGGTAAGAAGATAGCAGCCTCATTGGGGACGTTATGCCTTGCCGTAATCCTTATGTTCACGGCAAGCGCCAGTGCTGCTCAATTGTTTCCGTTCGAGCCGGACAGCGAGACCAACTGGAATATTCTTAGGGTGGGTGACTATGCTTACTCAACGCTAA
>NZ_BIML01000030.1 GCF_004001065.1 Paenibacillus xylaniclasticus | reverse complement strand
GGCTGTTCATCTAAAGTCATATATCCACAGTAAGGACAAGTATATTTTTTCATATCATCCCCCCACATTACAGTTTTCGTCTTGTTCACGTCCCTATAGACCTCTGTTCTTATCAAGCCACTCTTCGTTATTCCACAGTACAGGCATTGCTCCTACCGATTGAATATGTAACTGTGGGTCGTTGGAATGCAAAAACGCCATCAACTTTTTTTGGTTTTCTACAAGTAATCTCCAAGAATTGTTTTGAATAATGTCTAGCACATGGAACGCAGTTTCTTTATCTCGTTCATTGAACTTATCGAAGTTCTTGAAGACTAATACGAAGCCTTCATTGCTAGGATCAATATCCGAAAGGCAGTCATTAAAAGCATCTAGGTTTTTACCATAGTAATCTGGGAACTCGAGAGTATAACCTAATTCCAAAAGACAAGTTTTCTTATCCCATGATTCACAGTCAAAAAGATATACATTAAACCCTTCTTCACTTATATTTTCGACGTATTTTTCTAGTATGCTTTGTCTCCAAAACATAACTATAGAACCGTTCATCATCAATGACTTCCATAATTCTTCCCGTTCCATTTTGTTCACCCCAAACAACTTTCATCAGAACAATGACCTAGACATATTGTACCATATGTTGGCATTTCCTTTTCGTATCGTTTAAATTTTTATGTCTGGTTGCTGAGAAGATGTGTACTGCCCAATATTAAGAACAGAGACATTTATTTACCTTTAAACCACCCCCAAGTGCCTTATAGCATCCAACTCCCGCTTCCTTGTGAAGACAAAAAATACCCTCTCAATGAAGAGAGGGCAATCCCACATTAACTTCTCATTCGTTATTTCCGTTCCAAATTAACAGTGAACAACACTCCACATGCACCGTATGCGGAAACATATCCACCGGCTGCACCTCCACTGTTCTGTACCCGCCATCCTCCAGCACACGCAAATCCCGAGCCAGTGTCGACGGATTACACGACACGTACACAACCCGCTCCGGCTTCATACGTATAATCGTGTCGAGGAGCGCGGGGTCGCAGCCTTTGCGAGGAGGGTCGACAACGATGACGTCGGCGGTGATGCCCTCTTCACGCCAGCGAGGGATGACGACCTCGGACAAGCCGGCCTCGAACTCGGCGTTGGCGATCCCATTAAGCGAAGCGTTCCGCTTCGCGTCCTCGATCGCTTCAGGCACAACCTCGACACCATACACGCGGCCTGCCTGCCGAGCAAGGAACAGCGAGATAGTGCCGATGCCGCAATAAGCGTCGATGACGGTCTCTTCACCCGTCAATCCCGCATACTCGACCGCTTTGCGGTAGAGAGTGACGGTCTGCTCCGGATTCACTTGATAGAAGGAACGCGCCGAGATGGCAAAACGAATCCCGTCTAGCTCATCATAGATAACATCACTACCCCAAAGCGTCCTCGTTTCCTCGCCAAAAATAACGTTCGTATTGCGCGTGTTAATATTTTGCACAATGCTGCACACGTCCGGCAGCGCAGCGCGAATGCCTGCGATCCACTGGTCCTTATGCGGAATATGAGCACCGTTCGTGACGAGGACGACCATCACTTCGCCGGTGACGAAGCCAGTCCGAACGACGACGTGGCGAAGCAGGCCGCGGCCAGTTGCCTCGTCATAGGCGGTAATGCCGAGCTCCGTCCCGAGCCGCTTGATCAGCCGAACGACGTCGTCATTGCGCTCATGCTGAATCAAGCATGAATCCATGTTAATGATGCGATGGCTGCCCTGGGCGTAGAAGCCGCCGATCAAGCCGCCCGCCGCACCGTCCTCCAAGTCGGCAACGGCCATGCCGATCGGCACCTGCGCTTTGTTGCGGTAACGCCAAGGCTCATCCATGCCAATCGTCGGGTGTACGATAATTCCTGAGTCAAGGGGATAGTGGAGCAAAGCGCTGGAACCGGCAGTGGAATCCGCACCTGTAGCGGAATCTGCAACCGGATCTGCACTAACAATGCCGCCGTCCGCACCCGAACCTGCCGCAGCGCCGAATCTGCCCGCACCATCCGCAGCGTCCCCAGCATCGACCCTAGCAACAGCAACATCCACATCCGAGTCAGCCGATAACCGAGCTTCCAACGACAGCGCAGCATCCGACGATGCCCCAGCGCCTGCACTCTCACTCGCAACAGCCCCAGACACCCCCTGCTCCTGCCCCTCGCTCGCGCGAGCTGCCCGCACCGGTTCGCCTGCAACGTGCAGCTTGCCGATCCGCGTCAAGCTGTCGATGACGTGCTGGCGCTTCCAGCGCAGCTGCGCTTCGTAGCTCATGTGCTGCAGCTGGCAGCCGCCGCACTGCTTGAAGATTTCGCATGGCGCCGCGACACGATCAGGGCTTGTCTCTATTAAGCGCAGCAGCTTGGCATAGCCATACTGCTTCTTCACCTTTAGCACCTTGACGAGCGCCTTCTCGCCCGGCAGCGCGCCGTGAATGAACAGCGTAAACCCGTTCGCGCGGCCAACGCCCTCGCCATCATGCGTCAGGCCGACAATGTCAACGACATGCTCTTCATTCTTACTCACTGCCGCCGCGGCCTGCACTTTCGCCCGTCCTTGCCCAGCACTACCACCTGCTGCTGCCACTGATTCCTTCCCCTCAACAAAAGCGGCTGCACCAGCCTTCCAGGTCGGCTGAGAATTACGCTTCCCGACACCTGCACCAATGCCTTCCCGCTGTTCACCCGACGGACGCGGCGAAGACCGCCAATCCTTGCGCTTACCCTGAGAGCCCGAACCTGCTCCGGCCTTTGCCTTGTTCCCTGCCGCCGCTGACGGCCTGCCCTTCTTGCTCATCCTATCCAACACTCCGCTCACAATTTCGTATTCCTTCAATATATCCCGCTATATCACAGATCCGTGCTCCATGCGAAACCTGCAATAATCTCCTTACCCAACCTTATCATAAGACCCACACAATCCTGCAATCCTACAGGCTACAGCATCCGCGCCATTGTGTTTATTTATACAAAAACCGCCATCCTCCGCCGCCGTCTTCGACAACGGCGCTGCGGCAGGACAGCGATCGTAACTCTTCCATATTTATCTAAAACCAACTACCGGTAAGACGAAGCACCCGATTCGTCGACGAAGATGTTAAGGTGCGACGGCAGGATAGAGAACGTGCACGGGAGCGTTCCGCCATACTCGCCGTCGAGGTTCAGCTGTACATAATCCGGTGATGTCACTTTCAAATAATCCGTCCGCAGATGTACGATATGATTGTCGTTCAAATGCTCGCCGCGCAGCGCCATCGTCGCGATTCGAATAAATTCCGGCAGGTTGCATTTGCGCAAAATGACGACGTCGAACATTCCATCATCCAGCTTCGCATCCGGTGCAAGCTTCTCGAAGCCTGCGACGGAGTTGCTGTTACAGATGAGGAAGAGCATGATCTCCTCATGAATGTCCTCATGTCCCCGCGCCTCAATGCGAAGCTCGGTCGGACGCAGCCGGGTCATTTTCTCCAAACCCTTCATATAATAAGCGAGCTGTCCGATCATCGTCTTCAGCTTGCTCGGCACCTCATAGGTCAGCTCCGTCAAAGAGCCGCCGCCCGCTATATTAATGAAGTAACGCTGATTCGCCAGACCGACGTCGATCGGACGGGTATACCCTTCAATAATAAGGTCGCAGGCGTACTCCCAATTGCGTGGAATGCCGAGCGCCCGCGCGAAGTCATTCGTCGTCCCGAGCGGCAGGATGCCAAGCGGGGGACGGTTCGGTCTCTCCGACATACCGTTGATGACTTCATGCAGCGTACCGTCGCCTCCAGCCGCGATAATAAGATCATAGCCTCGTTCGACCGCTTCCGCCGCCGCTCTGGTCGCATCTCCTTCTCCCGATGTCGCATGGCAGCTCGTCTCGATGCCGCCGCTCTCCAGCCGCTGCAGCAAATCCGGCAGACGGCGTTTAATTTCTTCCCGGCCTGAGGTCGGATTATAGATTAATCTAGCTCGTTTAATGTTGCCGTTCGGCATGACCTACACCCTCCAACCCGTTCAGCCAGCTAAGCGACTGCCGGACCATCCAGCGCGACACTGCCGAATCCGGCAGAAGCGCCTGGCCGTTATACCGATAGTCCTGACCCGCCAGCCGAGACGGGATAACCTGATTCGTAAAATATCCTTTGCTGATAAAAAGAGGAGCAACCAATACCGTCTCTTCCGGCCGTTCCTTTCGCATTTGCGCAAGCACTGTACCGGCCTCGTTCGGAAGCAGCATTGCCGTCCGTGCACGAGCCAAGCCGCCGAGTGCGCGAACACGCTCGGCTAAGTGCTGCATGCTGTTCTGATAACGCTCGTAAAATCCTGCATCCTGGCTGCCATGCGCAATAAGCAGCAACGCTTCGCGTCCCGGATCGGACGACAACTGCTGTATATTATGCCATAGCCTCTCCGCAATTTCGGGATCGTCGTTAATCGGTTCACCCATCGTAAGCCGAATGCCCGGCGGCACAACGAACGGAGCCATCTCCCCGGCGCGCTCGTTAACCGGCGGGAACCCGAATGACTGGGCAATGTCGTCGACATGCGTGCTGCCCGACGAGATAAACAAGGGAAGGACGAATATCTCGGTGACGCCCGCAGCAGCCAACCGATTTACTCCGTCCTGAATAAGCCTTCCTTCTACCAGCTCCAAATACGACGATTCGAACCGTACCGTTCGCGGATCGGCAGCAGCACCGCCGGACTCCGCCGCCAACTGCCGGGCCGCCAGCTCAGCCGCTTCGGCGACCGCTTCATCGACGAGGCGAACCCATTCCTTCTCTCGCGAGCCGTGAGATATGACAAGTATGCCAATAGTTGACTTCATCGTCTATCGTCCCAGACGCTCCAGCGCCATTTTATACCCGTCGTTGCCGTAATTAAGACACCGCTTCACCCGGGAAATCGTCGCTGTGCTCGCACCTGTCTCCGCTTCGATTTGATTATATGTCGCGCCCTTGCCGAGCATTCGCGCAACCTCAAGCCGCTGCGACAGCGATTGAATCTCATTCACCGTGCACAGATCATCGAAAAATATATAGCACTCTTCCACTGTCTTCAGCGTCAGCACCGCTTCGAACAGCTGGTCGATCGCTTTATCGTTCAGCTTCTTTAGCTGCATTCATGTCACCCCTATAAGGTATGAGAACTAATCTATTCAATTGTAAAGCGTTCGTTACGTATAATCAAGCATTGCCGCATTCACGCTTTAATGGATGGAAGGGCGCTGCAGGCGCGCGGTATTCGTTTTATTTTCCTCCCAGAAAAGCTCCAAACCCGGGCATCCGTCCAATCCGCATATTCGCCTATCCCATACACTAAGAGGGAAAGAGTCTACCGTCAAAGGTTGTGATCTGGAGTGAATATGCGTCATGGCCCAATGAACGGCTATCCACCGCATCCCAACGCTCGGCAGCAAAATCAGCCTTTTCCCGGCATCAACGAACCGTTCGGCTTCGCGGGAGGCTTTCCGGGTGGAGGAACGCCTGGCTTCCCGGCACCCGGCCTTAAGACAACCGGCGTAAGCACGCCGAATGTTGTGGAGACGGCGCTTGCCCCCCCTGTCGAAACGGCCGTTACCGAAATCGTAGATACGTCGAAGGATAAGGGCAGCCTATTCTCATTAGAGAAGCTTGGCGAGCTCAAGGGCGTTGTCGATCGGCTTGGCGGCATCGACGGCATTCTCAGCAACGTCACGAAGGTGCAGAAGATCGTTGCGAATGTGCAGCAGATGGCTCCGTTAATCAAAGTACTGCTCGGCTCGTTTAAGAAAGAGAACAAATCTGCCCAAGCATCCGTCGAGGATGGCGACGAGCCGATCATCCGTCGTCGTCGCCGTAAGCGGCGCAAATCGAACACAGGCAAAGGCGCCGCTGCAAGCACCACACCGCGACGCCGCCCACGCAAGCGGACTCGCTAGATGCGAAGCCCGCTTGCTCGGCGTTGCGGAACATCAACGCCAGTCCGTTTCAAGCCTTCATAATAGCGATGGATGGAAAGGAGCCTTTCATCGCTATTTTGAATTTTCAACGAGCTGTGCATCTTTCTTGACGCAAATACCGAAAATAGGTAAGATGCAAGATGCAACGACTTATCCCATCGCATCTTAGGAGTGTCCCACCGATGACTTGGACTGCAGAACTGTTTTTATTCCTGCTCCTTCTGCTTCTTCCCGTTAATATTTTGCTCGCGGCTGTCCTCGTCTTCATGGAACGGCGCAATGTCGAAGCCACCTGGTCATGGCTGATGGTTTTGCTGTTCGTGCCGGTGCTCGGTTTCGCATTATATATGTTCCTTGGACAAAATATGCGGCGAAGAAAGCTATACCGCCTCGATCGGCGATACCGGGAGCAGCTGAACGCAGCCATTACAGAACAGGCTCGCATGCTTGCCGAAGGCTGGCCCGCCGACGAGGACGGCAACATCGATCCGTACCGTAAGCTAATTGACCTCAATTCGAAGCGTTCACTGCTGACGCTGCACAACGAGGTCGATTTCTTCACCGATGGGCTCGCGAAATTCGAACGGCTGTTAGCTGATATTGCCGCCGCAGAGCACCATATTCATATGCAATATTACATATTTAATAATGACGTGTGGGGACGCCGAATCCGCGATGCACTAATTGCGAAGGCGAAGGAAGGGGTTCATGTCCGGCTGCTCTATGACGATATCGGCTCGAACCAGCTCAGCGACAGCTTCTTCGAAGAATTTGACGCTTCGGGAGCTCAACGGGCGATCTTTTTTCCGTCCCGCATCCGCTACTTAAACTATCGGATCAACTACCGTAATCATCGCAAAATTGTCGTAATCGACAGCCGAATCGGCTACACAGGAGGGTTCAATGTCGGCGACGAATACGTGGGACTGGACCCTCGCTTCGGCCACTGGCGCGATACGCATATGCGAATTACAGGCGAGTCCGTCGCTTCATTGCAGTCGCTCTTTCTAATGGACTGGAGCCTTGCGAAGCATAGAGTCGTCCAGCACCGACCAGAGTTCTTCCTGCCTGCGGCCAAGGAGCTGGCACCAGATAAGAAGCTGGCGATGCAGCTGGTTGCAAGCGGGCCGAGCGATCAATGGCGCTACATCGAAAATTCACTGCTGCATATGATTTATACGGCGAAGAAGACGATCCTTGTACAGACGCCTTATTTTGTCCCCGATGAGAGCTTGCTGAACGCCCTTCGCGTTGCATCGTTATCAGGCGTCGATGTCCGCATTATGATTCCGAGTATTGCGGATCATATGTTTGTTCATTGGGCGACCCGTTACTACGTCGGCGAGCTGCTGCAAGCCGGCGTCAAATGTTACCTGTATGACAACGGCTTCCTCCATGCCAAAATGATGGTCATCGACGGCGCTGTCGCTACGGTCGGCACAGCTAACTTCGACATTCGCAGCCTGCAGCTTAATTTCGAGGTGAATGCGATATTCTATGACCGAACGACGGCCAAGCGGCTTGAGGACATCTACTGGAACGACGTCAAGCTGAGCAAGCCGTTCACCTTAACCGATTATAATAACCGCTCCGCCTGGAGCAAGTTCAACGAATCGTTGTCCAAGCTTCTATCGCCTATTCTATAAATCTCTATATGCAGCACAAAACCGCGACCTCACCCATCCGGACGAGCACGCGGTTTTGTTGTAATTATAGAAAAATCAGCTTGATCACTTGGAACACAAGCGCTGCGAAGATCGACGAGATCGGGATCGTAATAATCCAAGACATGACGATCTTCCCGGCTATGCCCCACTTCACGCTGGCGAAGCGCTTCGCGCTGCCGACGCCGAGAATCGAGGACGTAATAACGTGCGTCGAGCTGACCGGGAAGTGCAGCATCGTACCGGTCATAATAACCGAATAAGATGTAACGTCAGCTGCGAAGCCGTTAATCGGCTCGATTTTGAAAATTTTCGTCCCCATCGTCTTAATGATCTTGTATCCGCCGATCGACGTACCGAGAGCCATAGCGAGCGCTGCCGATATTTTGACCCACAGCGGCACGTTGTCCGTCTCCTGTACATTCGCTGCCATAAGCGCGAATACGATAATCCCCATCGCCTTCTGAGCATCGTTCGTACCGTGCGCGAAGGACTGAAGGGCAGCTGTCAGAATCTGTCCGCTGCGGAACCCTTTGTTAAGCTTATGAGGACTGAAATTAGCAAATACTTTCTTCAATATCGTCATAACGATAAAGCCGATTGAAAACGCAATGAGCGGCGAGAGTACCAGTCCCAAGACGATGTCCTTAAACCCGCCCGCATTAATGCTGCCCCAGCCCTCAGCTGAAACGACTGCGCCTGCAAGCGAGCCGATCAACGCATGGGAGGAGGAGGACGGAATGCCGAACCACCACGTAATTAAATTCCAGGCAATAGCTGAGATTAGGGTCGCAATAACGATCTCAACCCCGTTCTCGAGCACAAGCGGATTAGCTACGCTACCGCCGATCGTCTTCGCCACTCCTGTAAACAGAATCGCGCCAACGAAGTTCATGGCCGAAGCCATCAGAATAGCAACCCGCGGCTTGAGTGCTCGAGTTGATACGGTCGTTGCAATGGCGTTAGCCGTATCATGGAAACCGTTAATAAAGTCAAATGCTAACGCTAGAAAAACAACGATACCGAGCATTAAATAAGTTGTATCTATGTGCATGAGAATATCGCCCTGCCCCTCGTAGATTAGCTGTTACGCATAATAATGGACTCGAGGGTGTTGGCGACGTCCTCGCAGCAATCGGTCGTTTGTTCCAGTCGCTCATAAATTTCTTTCTTCTTAATGAGCTCGATTGGGTCCTTCACATTACTGAACAGGTTCGTGATGCTGACACGAAGCAGGTCGTCCGCTTGGTTCTCTAGTTCATTGATTGCGATGCTCGGCTCATGAATCGCAAGCAGCTTTTTCTCTGTCAGCAAATAGATTGCTTTCTTAATCTGATGCGAGCAGCGAACAAGATTATCGGCGAATAAACCGATATAATCGTCGTGCTCTTTGATTTGATACATTTCGAAACGGGAAGCGCACGCCTCAATGCCATCGAGCACATCGTCGAGCGATATCGTCAATGCCATAATGTCTTCGCGCTCGATTGGCGTGATGAACGTTTTGTTCAGCTCCGTCAGAATGGTGTGCGTATACTGGTCGCAATGCTTCTCATATTCCTTCATTTTCTTAGCAAATGCGCTGACGTCCTTCAAATTAACGACATTCGCACCGAAATATTCGACCGCGACTACGAGTGTATCCGCCATCTCTTCCAACGTTTTGAAAAAAATATCTTTCTTTTTAAATAACATGCTCCTTTAGTCCCCTTCGTCAATTCAGAAGTTTCTGTAAACATGAGCCGTCACTATCTTAACACGCTTGAAAGGCAATGTTAAGTTTTCGTAAATGATTTAACACTGCGTTAACAATTTTCTGCAAGATTGACGGATGCATTTACAGCTTTCCCCGAATTGAGTGCATTCACCCAAATTTCACGTGATCTTCGAAGGTTGGTTTATTCGGAACGACGTGGAAGTAGGTGTGCCCTGGAATAAACTGCAGCTCCTTGCCGTCCTTCACCAGTCGGATCGCCTCTGTGCCTTGCCTCGTCCATTCACAAGCAACAGCTTGTCCATTCTGGAACAGCAGCGCTTTGCCGCCCGAGGACAGATCGACCTTCATTCGTCCAACATTGTCATAGGCCTGTTGATCTGCACCGATGACAACGACATTCGAGGCAGACAACTGCTCGTTGTTGTTCAAATCGATATGCGCCTCTCCATTAATGGAACGCAGATACACATTTTTCGCTGCATCATAGCTGTAATTGACCTTATAATCTTCCAACAGGAACTTAATGTCGATAGTGTTAGCAATTCCGTCGTACGTGCCCGCTCCTTCTGAAGCGAACGTATAGGATGGAATAGGTACGTCGGCCGTATATTTTTTACGCTCTGCGCCGTCGCGCATTTTGCCCAGATCGGAGTACAAATTGTGCGGCGCCTTGCGCGATTTGTCCCGCCAGTAATAGGCGCCAGCATTCGAGATTTCATCCAAATAGTCTCTTCCGCCGTGGTGCTGAAGAATATCGTAAGCATCGTTGCTCGCTCCGGCATGCACAAGCACAGCATGATAAGAATCGCCGATATCAATTAGATAAGGCCGAATACTGCGAATCGGACCGATCGGGTCGGTTGTCGTTGCGCTTTGGAATATGGCTACCAGCCGCGTTATGCCGCCCTCAGCAAGCGCTTCCCATACTACATCGGCTTGCGTCAAGCCGGATTGAGGTCGTGCTGCCTTATAGTTATTGACCATAACAGCAATCGGCCTAAGCTTCGCTTCCTGCTCGACCGGAAGTCCTGTAAGCGGTGCTGTAAATGCCGACACAGGCGTCTGTTCAGACTGCACAGGCTCCGTCATCGTCGGCTGCGTCTCCACAGCAGTCGATTGCTTCGGCTCTTTCTTCTCGCTGGAGCCGCATGCGGTAACCGTAAGTGCTGCAGCCAGCAGCAAAGCCGTCAAATGATGTACGCGTAACGAGCGTTTAACCATGAATAGTATTCCACCTTTGTCGAAAGTAATAGACAGCATACAAGCGGCTCTATCTGAACCTAAGACGCGGCTACCTAACCAATAACGCCAATAATTCTTTCCATTCCCATTTAACCACATAAGAGGGGGAGTTGTCTTGGGGTGTGTGACATTCAGCGCTGCCGTATCAATTTATGTGTCATAAGAACACAACAACGACCTCACCTCCACCCACTGTGGAAATGAGGTCGTATATGACAGAACGCTAAGCCGGGCAAAAGCATGCTATATACTCCAATGATGCCATTCCTCATGACGGCGATCGAGACTGGAAAGCCAGTCTCTTGTGACGGTAATCGCTTCCTCTTGGTGCTTACGGGTCGAATACGTATGATCGGCTTGAAAAATAATTTCTTTATCGCATATGCCGTCGCTGCGCGTCCAGAACACTTTCTGATACAGAAAGCTGTAGTCCGCCGGGATGACATCGTCGCTCGTACCGTGTACAAGCAGGACGTCTCCTCCGAACCGAGGCGCCTCCTGAAAAGGCTGATGCTCCTGCAGCGAGCTGAAAAACACAGGCTTGAGCGAATATCCGGCATGATCGGTGCTGCCCGATTGAATCGCCTCGTCATAGCTGGAGCGGCCGACAATCCGGACGATATCCGAGAATGGATGGGCGACAGGCGACCAAAGAATAAGCCGCTTGACCCGCCGGTCGCGAACCGACGTCAAGAGCGCAGTCGCTCCGCCAAGCGAGTGACCGAGTAGTACGATTCGCTGAGGATCTACCGAATCCATAGACGAAACGTAATCGATCGCGGTACGCGTCTGAGCAATCATCGATTCGAGCCCCAGATCGCCATAGTCGCCATCGCTTTCGCCGCAGCCGCCATAGTCGAAACGAAGCACGTAAGACCCCGCTGCAGCAAGGGCACGGGCAGTCTTCACGAACAGCCTGTCCACCCCGACGCGACTGCCGATAAAGCCGTGGCAAATAATAATTGCCTGTCGCTTCCCTTCATTGCCGTCTTCAGCTGGATAGTGAAGGGTTGCCGTCAAATTCAAATGCTCGTGCTTCAGAATCAGCTGTTTTTCCATCTTCATCCCCGCCTTCTATTCTTCGTTGCTCTAGATCGTATTGTGTTATTGTCCTGATAAACACCGACTACATTCGGTAGATGTACAGATATTTGGATGCTCCGTATGATTAATGTATATTATTCCTACCAACTTAGTATGAATTGTTGATAAAAGAATACCACCCTTCCCTTGACATTGTCAACGGGTAAAAGCATATCCAACCGGTCAATAGGGATAGCTTTTTGTGGGCGGCTCATAATAATCGTATCAATTGCGGAGCAGAGAGGAGATGTTGGCAATGCCATTATGGATCGAATGGTTGACGGAGCATTGGATCGGCACGATTTTGGTGCTTGGTGTCATCGTCGCCATCCTATACGTGATGACCAAACGGAGCTCCTTATTCTATAAGGAGTGACGGAATTGTAAGCCTGCCGCTCATGCAGCCAAATCCTTCGCTTACGGTCACAGACCGCATAGGCTGCAGCGAATAAGCGTGCAGGCTGCTTCATAATCCCATTAAGACGGCGAAGGCTCGAAGCTGTCGTTAATTCGCTTCATCCAAGTGAGCAGCAAAGCAACCTCTTCCTCGGTCAAATGACACCGGATCAGCTTCTCACCCTCTTCCGTTATTGTCAGCGACTCTTCCTTAATCGACCTGCCAAGAGAAGTCAAATAAATACGGTTCATGCGGGAATCGTGTTTATCCTGCTCCCGATGAACAAGCGCCTTCTCCTCAAGTCCCCGCAGCAGTGACGTCAATGACGCTGGCTGTATGCCGAGCACTTGCACGATTTGCTTCTGCGTGACCCCTTCCTGCTCCCAGAGCATCATAAGCACGCCAAGCTGTGAGTTCGTCACCCCTAATGAAGTCAGTCGTTGGTCCAGAAAATTACAAATATTGCGATAATTTTTTTTCAACCAAAACCCGGTTGTCGATACCAGCAATTGATCCATGCGGCCACATCCCTTTTTCTCATTGCCCTCTTGTCTTTGTTCATCTCCGCAATATACGCATTATATAAGAATGGCTGCACGTAAAATCTATTTAAGATTAGCGGCAGCACGGCTTTGATCTGCAGCCGCCTTAACCGTCTTCCCGCTCTTGAACTGTCCGACGATCACATCCCGGATACGCGAAGCATCCAGTGCGACCCAGCCGATCAAGGCAGAACCTCGGCATGTCTGCCACGGAAGACCGACATAATAGAGCCCGGCAACGGGGGAGACGCCCTTCTCATGCAGCGGCATGCCGCTGGTGTCCTTCGAGCCGTCAATTTGAAGCCAGCTGTAATCCGACTGAAAGCCGGTCGCCCATAACACGCCGTCCGTCTCATGCCGTGAGCCGTCCTCGAATATCATCGTGCTTTCCTCTGCATCAACCGCCCTTGGCGCGAGCGACAGCTCGCCGCGGGCAATCGCCTTCTTCAGCTCGAAGCCATACAGCGGGTCTTGTTTGTTCTTCAGCTTGCTGCCGAGCCTTGTTTCCGGCCCTTTGCGCAGCAGTCCAATTCGCTCGTACCACCAGAATAAGCTTCTGCCCAGCACCTTATACGGCAAATAATTAATAGGCTTGCTTGCCGACAGTACAACCTTATGCGTCGAAGCGCATTCATAAGCGATTTGTCCACCGGAATTGCCCCCGCCGACAATGACGAGCCGACCAGTCGGCATATCGCCTGGATGTCTGTATTCCGACGTATGAAGCTGCTTGACTCTTGTCGACAGCTTCTCCGCGAATGCCGGAATATGCGGCTTCTGGAACGGACCGCTTGCAACGACAAGGCGGTTGGAAACTATCGTTCCCTGATTCGTCTCCACGATAAACTGCCCCTGCCGCTTGAATACCGCCGTTACATGAGTATTCATCTGCACAGGCAGCTCCAGCGCTAACGCATATTCCTCCAAGTAGTCCGCCATCTCATTCTTATTCGGGTACTCCCAGGGCTTGCCCCGCATCGCCATCGGCGGCAGGGCGCTGTATCTGCGCGGCGTGAACAGCTTCAGCGAATCGTATCTTTTGCGCCAGCTGTCGCCTACCCTTTCATTCGCATCGACGATCAGGCACGGCACTCCCGATTGCTGCAAATAATAGCCGGCAGCAAGGCCGGCTTGACCTCCTCCGATAATTAACGTATCGATCTCACGCATCATTATCCCCCGCCCTTCTAACAAAAGCAGACGAATGACGGCGACGCGCCGTCCGTATTGGAAGGCCAACACGATTCCGTCTCCCATGCATAGGTCGGCAGCATATGGCTGCCTCTTACTCCGACTTCTCGGTCGCGTGGATGACGAATGTCGACGCCGACAGCGAACAGCTGGCCGGCTAACGCAAGCGTCGGCGGCATGCCCGCATCGCCAGATGCCGTCACAACGGATGCAGCATGATCCGTTACTAGCCGATATGCTTCATTCAGCAGCGGATGCAGCACCGCAACGACAGCGGCGTCTCCTTCAGACGGCCAGCTTTGCTCTGTATCCGTCTGATCCTTCAACGGCGCACCGCTATCCGTTCGCAGCTTCAGCAGCGCCTCCTCCAGCGTAAGCGTGCCCATCACGCACTCCGCCGCCAGCTTGCCTGCGCCAATCCCCCGGCAGCCGGCTAATGGAACACCTTGCCGCTGCAGCCATTGACTCATCGCAATTTGGTAAATAAATAGCTCCGTTGCAAGCGAAGAGGAAGGCAACTCTCCGAACCGGTCTTCATACAACCGGGTCAGCATCGCAACCGGCTGGCTAAGCTGTAAATCATTCCGCCATTCCTCGAATAGTTGAACCGTCTCTTGGGAGAGGTTGTCCGCATCCGGGAACAGCAACCATACAGCTGCTGAATTGGAACGGGCAGCACCTGAGGCTAACCCGCCGCTCAATTGGCCTAAGGCGAATGCCGACAGCCGCTCTGCAAGCTGCTCATAGCTTGCGCCCGTTACTGCCAGCCGGTGTACCTCCCGCTTCCGGCATGTTGACAGCGACCTGCACAAGCGGCCAAACGGCCGGTCCTTCAGCTCCGCCATCTCCTTGGCCAGCTTCGCCGCCAGTCCGCGCAGCGATCCAGCAGTACGTGCCGACAACAGCAGCAGCTCCTGCTGCTCCACCTTCTGTGCGGTCAGATTAGCTGAAGCCGCGGCAGCATAATTAGCGATACTCGCAGGCGGATCAGGCGGCTCGGTTATAACGACATGCGCATTCGTCCCGCCGAAGCCGAAGGAGCTGACTCCAGCGACTACGGGTCCGTCATCCGGCCAATTCATAAGCGAGGTTGGTACGGAAAACGGCATTTGATCCATGCTAATATGCGGATTCCGTTCAGTATAATGAAGACTTGCCGGTATTTGCCGATGCTTGATCGCAAGCGCCGCCTTAATAACGCCAGCTATACCGGCAGCGGATTCTAGATGCCCGATGTTCGTCTTAGCGGAGCCGATCCAGCAGGTCCGGTTGCTCGGACGGCCGGCGCCAAGCACGTTGCTTAATGCCTCAACCTCGATCGGATCTCCGAGATACGTTCCTGTTCCATGCGCTTCAATTAAGCTGACCGCGGCAGGCGCGATGCCGGCGCTGCGGTACGCATCTTGCAGCACCCGTTCCTGGGCAAGCCGGTTCGGCGCCGTCAGCCCATTGCTGCGGCCGTCCTGGTTCATGGCACTGCCGGCAATCACCGCATAAATGTCGTCTTTATCTGTTAGCGCCTTGGAGAGCGGCTTAAGCAGCAGCACCCCGCACCCTTCGCCCCTCACATAGCCGTCAGCGCGCTGATCCAAAAATTTGCACCGATCATCAGCCGCCATCATGCCCGCCTTGTCGAGACTATCCGTAATGGATGGCGACAACAGCAGATTCACGCCGCCCACAATCGCCCGATCGGATTCTCCATGCCAGATGCTCTGGCAAGCCAGATGAAGGGCGACAAGTGAGGAGGAGCATGCCGTATCGACCGCCACGCTAGGACCTCTCAGATCGAAAGCGTACGACAGCCGGTTCGCCGCGATGCTAAGCGAACTGCCTGTTATCGCATGAATCGTCGACTGCTCCGGATCGTTGAGCAACGAACGGCCGTAATCGCTATTGGATATCCCGATGAATACACCGGTCCGCGTATCCTTCCATTCGTCCGGCACGATGCCGGCATCCTCGAACGCCTCCCAAGTCACCTCCAGCAGCGCCCGCTGCTGCGGGTCCATCCGAACCGCTTCCCGATAAGTCAAGTGAAAAAACTTATAATCGAACCGATCGATCCCTTCGAGATATCCCCCTTGCCGGTATGGCCCTTCGAACGATAGCTGCCGGCCGAGCTCTTCGCGGGCTGCCGGATACGGCACGACAGCGTCTACCCCCTCCCGCAGCAGACGCCAGAACGCAGCCGGACCGTTGGCGCCAGGAAATCGGCAGCCAATGCCGACAATCGCAACCGGCTCCCGCGTCGGCGCTGTCTGCTCCCGCTTCAATTCTTCCTGCTCCCGGCGTTCCCTTACTCCGCCTATTTGCTCAACAGCGCTGGCAAGCTCATGAATCGTCGGATAATCCCACAGCATCGTCGGCGGAACCTCCCGCTCAAGCAGCTGCTCTAAGTCACCGCACATGATCATCGCTTCCGCAGAATCGATGCCATAGTAGGAGAATGGACGGGACGCGTCCACTTCTTCCCGGTCAATCCCGAATCTCGCAGCAACCTGTTCCCGCAGCCATAACTCTATCTTTTCCCGATTGTTCAACACAGTCGCCACGCTGCCCCCTTCTCTTACAACGTTTCGAGCTTTCCTTGCTCATACAGCTGCTTCGTGTACTGACGCTGGATTTTGCCGCTCGAGGTCTTCGGAATTGTGCCTACTCGTATGAGTACGACGCTGTGCACAGTCAATTCATGCTCATTAGATACCGCTTGCCGAACGGCTGCAGATACTTCAGCCACTAGCCGCTTAATCTCAGCTGCTCCGTTCTCCCCTTGTCTGCCGCGCACCCGGTATTCCCGATTAATCTCCGCGACAATGACCAGCCGTTCGTCGCCGTCACGCTGCTCGACGAATGCGGCAATGCAATCCTCTTTGACAGCGGGATGCGCCTGCTGCGCCGTCAGCTCGATATCCTGCGGGTAGTGGTTGCAGCCGCGAATAATGATCACGTCTTTCATCCGTCCTGCTATATACAGCTCGCCGTCCAACGTAAAGCCGAGATCGCCTGTGCGCAAATACTTCGTATCGCCTTCGCCCGCAATGCGCGCCTCGAACGACTGGCTCGACTCCTGCGACTTACCCCAATAACCCTTCGCAACGCTTGCGCCATGCAGCCAAATCTCTCCGATCGTCCCGTCCGCCAGACGGTTCGACGTCGCCGGATCGACGATGGCAAGCTTCTGCTCCGGCGGAATACTGCCGCATGCTACCATCGTCTGTGCATACTCCGCGTCCGGCTCTGTAAGCTCGACTTCGCTCGCCTGTACGCTTCGGCTATCGACGGTGATCGTCCGCCAAGCCGCGGAGTCCCGGCGGCAGCCGGTCACGAATAACGTAGCTTCAGCCAGACCGTAAGCCGGCACAAGACTTTTCGCTTGGAAGCCGTATGGCGCGTAGCACGCTGCGAACCTCTCTAACGTCTGGTTCCGCACCGGTTCGGCTCCGTTGAACGCCGTCTCCCAGCTGCTCAGATCAAGCCCTTCGGCCGCCTCCTCCTTGAACTTGGCTACGCACAGCTCGTAAGCGAAGTTCGGTGCTCCGCTGTAAGTCCCCCTCGTACGCGAAATAGCCTGCAGCCACCGAAGCGGCTTCTGCATAAAGCTGACCGGCGACATGAAGGTCAGGCTGTAGCCGGTATGCAGTGCCGTGAGCAGCTTGCCGATGAGGCCCATATCGTGATGAGCCGGCAGCCAGCTGACACCCCGTGTCTGCGGCGACAGCTGGAAGTACTTCGCCATCATCGACATATTAAATAACAAATTTTGATGTGACACTATGACGCCCTTCGGAGTTGACGTCGAGCCGGACGTATACTGCAGGAACATGACTCCGTTGCCATCGATCGCTGGTGGATTCCAGGTTAACCCCTCTGGCAGCTTATCGGCTGCAAGCCAGCGAAGTCCGTTCAAGTACGACAGATGATCGCCTTGCAGCGCCGCCTCCCGCACATCCTCGCACAGCTTGTGCGTCGACAGCGCGATCTTTGCTCCCGTATCCTTGCTAATGGCGGCAAGTCTTGGCGTCGGCTTGCGCAGATGAGGCGGATAGACCGGCACGGCAATCATGTCGGCATAAGCGCAGCCCATGAAGCCGACCAGAAACTCGATGCCCGGCGGATACAGCAGCAGCACGGGTTCGCCGGGGCTGCCGATCTGCTGCAGCGCAGCTGCAGTCGCGACGGCACGTTCTCTCAGCTCTGCCGCCGTCAATTTATGCTCGATTCGTTCTCCGTCCGCCAGAAATGTATACAGCACTAAGTCAGGCTGCGACCACGCCCGATATTCCAACAGATCGACCAAATGTTGAAACATCGCTCCTGTCTTCATCATCGCGTTCCCTCCCTACTTATCCGCCAGACAGCTGGCGACGAGCAAGGCTAGTGTATTGACGGAACGAAAATGATCTCTCATCTGATGCAGCTTCGTGCGATCAATCTGAATGCCGAACGTTTCCTGCAAGCCTGCTGCAATATAGAACGCCTCGACGGACTCAAGCCCAAGCCCTTCGCCAAACAACGGCATATCGTCGCCGATATCTGCTTCGGTAACTCCGCGCAGCTCCAAATTTTTGATCAATATCGTCTGTTTAATCGTCTGACGAATCGATTCTAAGGTATGTCCCCTCAAATCAATCGGTTGCGACACTTTTACACACTCCCGCTTCCAATTTAAGTATAAGATTTCTATACACTGCCTACTGCCGCAACCGTCCGCAAATGTAAAGCCGCTTCAGCAATCTGGCAGCATAACCGCTCTATATCCGCTTCGCTTACCGCCGGTCCGAGACTAATCCGAATCGCACTTCGAATCTGCTCTTCGTTCCTGCCGATCGCGCGCAGTACATGGGACAGCATCGACTGCTTCGTCGCGCTGCAAGCCGAGCCGACCGATACGGCCGCTCCATGCTTAACGCCGATGTATCCGGCAAGCGATTCGCCTCGAATACCGCCGATTTCGAAATTGATCGTATTCGGCAGCGCCTCGCTTTCTTCCGCCGATCCGTTCAATCGGCAGTCCGGCACGAGCTCCTGCAGTCTGCCGACGGCCATGCGCTTCAGTTCGCTCCAGCGCTTCAGCTGCGCTTCCAGCTTCGCCCGGTCAATCATCGCCGCTGCCTTGCCGAAGCCGGCCAGTCCAATTACGTTCTCCGTCCCGCTGCGCAGCCCGAACTCCTGTCCGCCGCCGTGAATAAGCGGCTCCAGCTCTACGCCCGGCCGTACATATAAGGCTCCAACTCCTTTCGGGCCGCCAAATTTATGGGCGGACATCGAAAGTGCGTCGACGCCAAGCTGCCGGACGTTAAGCGGCAGTTTGCCGGCTGCCTGCACCGCATCCGTATGCATGAGAATGCCGCGGCTTCTTGCCAGCAGCGCCGCCTCACGAATCGGTTGAATCGTTCCGATCTCGTTATTCGCGAGCATGATCGTAATGAGCTTCGTATCCGGGCGAATAGCCGCTTGCAGCTCTTCAATCGATACAGCCCCACAATGGTTAACCGGCAAATAAGTGACGCGCGATCGCCCCGTTCGCTCCAAATACGCGCACACCTGCAGGACGGATGGATGCTCAATTTCCGTCGTAATAATATGGGCTTCTCCGCGAGCTCCGTTAGCTTCCAACAGCCCTTTGATCGCCCAGTTGTTGGACTCGCTGCCTCCGGACGTAAATTTTATCGCTTCTGGCTCACAGCCCATCAAACGAGCAACCGCTGCTCTCGCTTCGGAGACGATGGTTTTGGCAGCCGCCCCGTAGCTGTGACGGCTGGACGGATTGCCGTACACACTCATGCTGTCGATCATCGCCTGCCGTACTTGCTCGTCCAGCTCCGATGTCGCGTTATAGTCGAAATACGTCTCGCTTCGCATCAGCCGCCGACTCCTTGAACCGTCGCACATACCTGTTCACGCAGCTCAAGCATAATGTCGATGCAGTGCTTCTGATTCGGCTCCAGATCACCGAGAAGGGCAGCCAGCTCTGCATTGTCCAGCGCGCTGAGCTCCTTCAATTCCTTGCCCATAAAAAACTCACTGGCAATGCTCGCCGTCGCGATGGATACAGCGCAGCCGTATGCCCGGTATTTCACATCGGTTATGCGACCTTCCTGAAGCGCCAAATGCATAATGATGGTGTCGCCGCATACAGCGTTGCCGATCCGAACCGTCTCATCCGGCGATTCAAGCTCGCCGACATTGACCGGCTCCATAAAATGCTTCGCTACAATCTCGTTGTACATGATTGTCCCCCCTCTGATTGATCAGTCGGCTTATCGTTCATCGGTTCTGGATAGAGCAGCTGCTCCAGCTTTGCTCCTTATCCTCCATGTGCTTCTCCAGATTAATGGCGCAGCATCCGATCTCCGCCCCGCGTGCACGGTACATATAATGAACCACTTGACCATGACGGCCGCACTCGCACTCGCCATCGCTCAAATAAACGATGTCTTCTGTCTGGATAAAGCCCGGATACGACCTGCATGAAGGGTCCATGACATGAAGAAGTCCCAGCTCACCATTAGCGACCTCGCGGCCTGGCTCCTCCAGGCTGCGTACCGAGAAGTGAACGGCAGGAGGGATGTGCTTGCGATGATGCTCACATTCCACCGCCATGAAATTCGTCTCGACCAGCCCATACATGTCCCGGACTTGTCCTTCCGTAATGCCGAAAGCGGCCGCACATGCAGCGCGGAATCCAACCGCATCGATTTCCTGTCCGGTATGGCGCTTCCAGCCGCCGAGCGTAATGACCTTCGTATTCCGGTCAAGCTGCAGCTTTATATCGTTCTCCGCCATGTACTTGACCAGTCTGTCAATGACGAACGGAGGGCCGATAATATGGCGCGTATGATGATTTTCCCATTTGTTCAGCTGATCAATCGCTTCTTGAGGATTAAACGTGGAATGATGGATGAAATAGCTCGTCGTATCCAGCAGACCGGAGAACATGCTGATCAGCTTCACCAATCCCATCTCCGGCATATCCTCTGCAGACGGTGACAAGAACAGACCAGCTCCGCCGAATAACCCGAACATATCGCGAAGGATAGCGTATATGCCGACGACTGTACGGTCGACCGTCATGGAGTCCCGCCGCGAAATGCTCGGAATCCCGCTTGTACCCGTGCTGCGAAGCTCATGCTCCAGCGCTTGGAGCGGCAAGGTCAGCAGCTTATGAGAGTTAACATCCTTGAAGCTCTTAATCGGAATGGACGGAATGCGAAGCAGATCTTCCATTTGCCGGATTTGATCCGGATGTACGCCGCGCTCTTCAGCAATTTCACGGTAGACGCGGTTGTTCTCGTAATGATAACGGAAGCTATCCTGCAGCAGCTGGAATCGAATGGCCTCCTGCTTCTGCTGCGGTTGTCTGAGCAGCGTCCTTGTCGAGGCAAGGACAGCGGCGACAGGGTCAATCCCTATCGCCCTTAACGCTTCCAACGATATTGGGTTGTTATCGGTCTGCTGCATAATCATTCTCCTTTATTGGTCAACTAATGATTTCGTCTGCATCAACAGCTGCAGCAGCTTATGCACCAACTGCATCATCTGCATCATTTCAGCCCTATTGGATTCACCATACCTACATCTCACTTGCTTGCCGCCTGCGTAGCCCGATGTCCGCGAAGAGTGAGCAGCGCCGTCATGAACAGCACCGTCAGAACCATTCCTCCCAAGTAGGCGCGCCCCATGGAAGACGCTTCGGCCCGCTCGGCTTCAGCCGTCAGCCAAGCTTTCAACTGACTGGACTGCTCCTCTTCGAGCGAGCCTAGGCTAAGCGCTGCCAGCACGGCTTCATCAGCGGTTTGCGCAGCAGACGATGCGTAGTAAGCATGCACCGAGGCAATCGCTTCGCTCTTGGCCTGCTGCTGCCAATCGGACTGCTCGACTTGCGCCGTTACAGCATTCTCCATCGCTGCCGCAGACCCATGGAATGAGCTGAGCATGACCGACACGAACAAAGCGACACCGACGGCACCTCCCAAATTGCGCATCATCGCGAATACGCCGGAGGCCATCGAGATATCGGCAGGGTGAACGTTGAGCGTGCTTAGCATCAGACTGGTGACGGCAATGAAGCCGACGCCGGTTCCGACGATCGTAAGTGAAGCTATGATGTAGAGCATGGAAGAATCGGATTGAATGGCAGCCATCATCCCGCACCCGATAAGAGCGATGGCATAGCCTGCGGTTAGCGGCCGGACGGCGCCGGCACGTTCGGCCCACTTGCCGACGAGGGGAGCAGCAACGAGTAGAATGGCGGATAGTGGTGTAATTGCTAACGATGCGTGAATCGTAGAATAATGCCGTACCTCAGTAAAATAGAGCGGAGCCAAAATCATAATCCCCATCAGCAGCATACCGCCCAAAAAATTCGAGCTTACACCGACCATGTACGCCCGGTTGCGGAATAGACGGAAATCAACAAGCGGGGTGCTCGATCTTCGTTCCGTTACGATATAGGCGAGGAACAGTACGACCGCACAACTGAAGCCGCTAAGGATTCGCCAGCTAGTCCAGCCTTGCTCCTGCCCAGAGAGCAATGAATCCGTCAGGAGATAAATACACCCGCTTAATAATATGGTCGAGATGGGGTTAAGCCGAAACTTCACCCTCTCTTCCCGATAATCTTTGAACAACCGAAGCATGAACAAAAGTGCAGCTCCGATGACCGGAACGTTAATATAGAACACAGCCCGCCAGCCTGCCAGCTCAGTCAACGCGCCGCCAAGCGCAGGACCGGATGCAATCGCCAATGCCCCTGCCGCGCTCCATATACCCATCGCTGCACCGACCTTGCCTTCAGGCGCAGCCGTACGGACAAGACCCATGCTGGCTGGTATCGCCATCGCTCCGCCAATGCCTTGCAGGACACGAAAGACAATGAGCAGCTCAGGTCCCGTCGCCAAGGCACAGAGAAGGGAGCTGATTAAGAACACGAGCAAGCCGATCTGATACAGCCGGTATTTTCCGACACGATCCGCCAGCCTGCCCATGAACACGAGCAGCATCGCTACCGTCATCGTATACCCGTTCATAATCCACGCCGCCGTATCAAGACTCATGCCGAACCGCTCAATGATGCTGGATAACGCAATATTGACGACGGTGCTGTCCAGAAGGATGACGAACAGGGCAAGACTGATCACCATCACTCGGATCATGCCCGGCTTCTGCCCTTCCTGCTCCGATGCAGCCGACCTGACGGCGGCCGCATCGTCCGCGGTATATTTCATTCCCACTTCCGTCATCCCCTTGTATTGTCTTTAAAAACCGCAGCTCCGATAACGGGCTACGGTAGGAAAATTATTTGGCGCGCGGAGTAATGGAGCAGGTCGCCGTACGCATTTTTCTAAAACCATACCAGGTGCCAGCGGCCCATATCGAAGTCGTCAGAATACCCGCTATAATCAAGTTATCGCGGAACACGACACCGAGTGCAGAGCCGCCGAGCAGAAAGGACAATACCATGAGCGTAATTGGGAGATGACATGGGCATAGAATGAAAGAAATGCCAACCCACAGCATCCCTTTGCGCCGTTGACGGCGAGCGTGCTCATCCAGCTCGGTCAATCGTTCTTGCTGATCGTTCAACTGGTCCATGTTCATTCACTTCCTCGTTGATTCTTCCTTGTTGTTCAGCGTGCATTTCTCTTCTTCCGAAACATTGCAAACGCCGTTACCGTACATACACAGACGCACACGCAAATAATGACAATCGTCGTCGTCGTCAAATCTTATCACCTGCCTTTCATCGATTGTCACCAGGCGCGCCTGCACTGGTCGCGCCCGGTTGAGCATGCATTCGGCATTCGGCAGCATCCAGCCATATAGGCTGTCTAGATGCCGATTGACTCCCTCACATTAGCTTGTATGCTGCTGCCTTTAGCTGTTCGCTGCTACTCCTGCCTGGTCGAACGCGTTCAGCGCGTTAATGCCGTGCGTCAACACATAGCCCGCATTCGCAACACCGCCGATAAATAGCGCCTCAAGCGCTTCCTCGCGCGTCGCTCCAACCTCAGCAAGACGGCGGGAATGGCGGTCAATGCTGTAGGCGCAGCCGTTAACATGCGCGATAACGAAGGCGATCAGCCCTTTCGTCTTGGCATCCACCGCACCTTCGCGGAATGCTTCTTCCGTAAAGCGGTCGAACGCTTCGAATGCGGCCGGCGACATTTGCTTCGCTTCATTGTTGTACACATCCATGTTAGATGAAGCATACAGCGGGTCCTCTGGGCCGCCTTTGCCGTTCATCGTGTTAATAGCGTTAGCGCTGTGGAACAGAACCGTCTCCGCATTGACCGCGCCTGCAACGAGCACCGCTTCAACCGCTTCCTGCGGCGTGCCCTGATAGCCTTTGAATTTTCCCGTATGAACATCGATGCAGTATGGACAGCCTGTTACATGGGTCACAGCGACTGCAATTAATTCTTTGGTACGAGCAGATAACAAACGCGGTGCGAACGCCTCATGCATGAACTTAAAGAATGCATTCGCTCCGTCCGGAATAAGCTTCTGGAGCTCAGGTACACGGGCCAGATTCGAGCGTTGATATAACGAATTAGACATTTGACAAATCCCTCCATTTCTTGAATTCGATATTATGATATCTAACTAAAGTTTCACTGTCAATGGGCAAAACATTTGGGTTGCTCGAACGATAATCTATTCCGATCCTCGATGCCTGGGCATCACTTACATCTGGTATAATAGGATTTTTTCCGTAAAATATCTATAGTCCATAAGCATTAACCATGTTTGCGAAAAACATTTTCTCGATATTTTTATTTATTCTCACCTTACATATTTACTTTTATATCAAACTAAATTTTGTGTGGAGATCATCATAATTATATGGCTCTTTAGTTCTACGCCCACTTGCTCGCCGCCTATCTTCAAGACCTAAGCCCGATCCTGCAGCAGACGGCGTTAGTCCCAGTTGCTTTTCACCGAATATAACTCACAAATTTTTCGTCGTCTTCAAGGGCTGCGTTAGCACCCCGTCTCATTCTGTCATTCTGCGTCGAGCTCGAATTCCTGCATCCACTGCGGTAATTTTGCCATATGATGAGAGAGGAGTAGAGGAAGAGTGCACTTTGTGCATACTTTTCGCGTTAGGCTTGTGTCGGCCTATTTGCGAATGAGGAAATAAAGAAAGGAAAGGGGCCATCCGTCAGTCAGCTGGCACTGACTTTCTGGACAACCCCTTCGTACGTTACCGCAATGCTTTCATTGCGATATCCGAGCGCGTATGACTGCCCTCGAATTTGATGACGCTGACAGCCTCGTATGCGCGTGCACGCGCCTGTGCAATATCGCGGCCGCGACCGACGACGCCCAGCACGCGTCCACCGCTCGTCACAACTTGACCATCCTTAAACGCCGTGCCCGCGTGGAAGACGAGCGCCCCTTGCGCTTCAGCCTCAGCGATGCCTTCAATAACGCGGCCTTTTGGATACGAGCCTGGATAGCCCTCCGATGCCATAATGACACATACCGCAGCTTCATCGTCCCATTGAATGTCCAGCTGGTCGAGACGACCGTTCATCGCTGCCAAAATGATATCCACCAAATCGGTCTTCAACCGCGGCAGCACCACTTGCGTCTCTGGATCGCCCATCCGTGCGTTAAACTCGATCGTTTTCGGACCGTCCTTCGTGATCATGAGACCGGCGAATAGGACGCCGCGGAACGGACGACCTTCACTGACCATCGCCTTGGCGGTCGGCTTAATAATGTTCTCGATTGCCTCTTCGATAATCGCTGGATCGATGTGCGGCAGCGGCGTATAAGTGCCCATGCCGCCCGTGTTCGGTCCTTTGTCGTCGTCATATACCGGTTTATGGTCTTGTGCCGGAACCATGGCCCGTACCGTTTCGCCATCGACGAATGCCAGGATCGACATTTCCTGACCGGACAAAAACTCTTCGATAACCACTTGGTTACCGGACTCGCCAAACACTTTCTCGACCATCATTGCGCGCAGCGCTTGCTCCGCTTCTTCGAGCGTTGCGGCAACCGTTACGCCTTTGCCGGCCGCAAGGCCATCCGCTTTAATGACGATCGGCGCTTCCTGCTGACGCAAATATGCGAGAGCGGTTTCGTAATCGGTGAACGTCTCGTACTTCGCCGTCGGGATGTTATATTTTTTGAGCAGGTTCTTCATAAAAATTTTGCTGCCTTCGATTTCTGCCGCATTCTTGCGAGGTCCGAAAATCGGAATGTTCTTCGCTTCGAAAGCATCCACGATACCTTCTGCAAGCGGATCGTCCGGTCCGACAACGACAAGATCAATCGAATTGTCGCTTGCGAATTGGATCAGCTCATCGAATTGATTGACAGCGATCGGCACGCATTCCGCCACCTGTGCGATACCAGCATTACCTGGTGCACAATAAATTTCTTTCACTTTCTCGCTCTTCTTCAACGCCCATGCGATGGCATGCTCACGACCGCCGCCGCCGATTACTAGAATACGCATCATAGACCCTCCCATTATTGCTCTCTCCGGCCCGTTCGCCGGCATTTTGTCTTTTGGTATGCCATTGAATGAACGAATGGACGCCATGCAATCGCATCGCGTCCGTCCGTATAAGGTGTGATCCGAATCCGCTCCGGTCATTACTTACGGCATTGCAGCCTGCATACCGATGCGGCAGCTGTATTGGCGACTGCTAAAGTCGATTAGCTGTTGCCTAGTGCTTAAAGTGACGTACGCCCGTGAATACCATTGCGATATTGTTCGCGTTCGCCGCATCAATCGATTCTTGGTCCTTCACGGAGCCGCCCGGCTGAATAATCGCCGTAATACCAGCTTTCGCCGCAGCCTCAACCGTATCTCCCATTGGGAAGAAAGCATCCGAGGCAAGCACTGAGCCTTTGGCTTTCTCTCCCGCCTGCTCGATAGCGATTTTCGCCGCACCGACACGATTCATTTGACCTGCGCCTACGCCAATTGTCATGTTGTCTTTCGCCAGAAGGATCGCGTTCGATTTCACATGCTTCACGACTTTCCAGCCGAACAGCAGCTGCTTCAGCTCTTCTTCCGTCGGCTTGCGGTTCGTAACGCATTGCAGGTCCGCTTCCGTCAGCGAGTGAACGTCGCTTTCTTGCACGAGCATGCCGCCGTCCACCGACGTCACGAGCAGCTCTGGCTTGCGCTCTCCGGCTGCTTGCAGCTCGCCGAGCTTGAGCAGGCGAATATTTTTCTTCTTCGTCAAAATTTCCAGCGCTTCTGGCGTAAAGTCAGGTGCAATGATAATTTCAAGGAAAATTTGGCTGAGCAGTTCTGCCGTATCTGCGCCGATCGTACGGTTCGCTGCCACGATGCCGCCGAAGATCGACGTTGGGTCAGCCGCGTACGCTTTTTGATACGCCTCATGGATGTCTTTACCGATGCCGACGCCGCATGGGTTCATATGCTTAACCGCAACAACGGCCGGCTCATTAAATTCCTTCACGATTGCAAGAGCCGCGTTCGCATCGTTGATGTTGTTGTACGACAGCTCTTTGCCGTGCAGCTGCTCAGCCGTTGTAATGTTGCCCGCTTGAGCAAGCGGCTTACGGTAGAAGGCCGCTTTTTGATGCGGATTTTCGCCGTAGCGGAGGTCTTGGACTTTCTCGTACGTTACTGTGTACTTCTCAGGCAGCGGTTCTCCCACTTGCTTGGACAGGTAGTCGCCGATCAGGGAGTCATAAGCAGCTGTGTGACGGAACACCTTCGCTGCCAGACGCTTGCGCGTTTCGAGCGTCGTGTCTTGGCCTGCTTTCACTTCTTCCAGCACTGTTGCGTAGTCGTTCGAATCGACTACAACTGTAACGAACGCATGGTTTTTCGCCGCCGAACGAAGCATCGTCGGACCGCCGATATCGATGTTCTCGATCGCATCTTCATACGTTACGTCTGGCTTAGCAATCGTCGCAGCAAAAGGATACAGGTTCACGATGACGAGGTCGATGTAATCAAGTCCGAGGTCCTTCATCGCTTGCTGATGCTCTTCGCTGTCGCGAACCGCCAGCAGTCCGCTGTGAACAGCAGGATGCAGTGTTTTGACACGTCCGTCGAGAATTTCAGGGAAGCCCGTTACATCCGAAATGCCGATAACCGGCACGCCTTCCTTCTCCAGCAAGCTCTTCGTGCCGCCCGTCGAGATCAGCTGTACGCCCAATGCCGCCAGCTCGCGGGAAAAATCAACGATACCTGTTTTGTCCGATACACTAATTAACGCTCTCCGAATAGCCAACTTGATGGCCCTCCTTATATCCTTATTTGCACACTCCCGTGCCCAGCAGGTATGTCGACCGCCTATCGCACGAAAGCCTGCGCTGTAATGCTGCTTTTATCGAAACGGCTGTCTTTACCGCCGCTGCTGCCAGTTGCCCGCAGTAAATAAGTGCTTTTCGGCACCTATTTCGCGGACGTCGCCGCTTGCGCCGCCATTAGGTGCTTTCGGCACCTATCTCACGCGCCGACGCCATCGCGCGCCGCTGGCCGGACGCCCGCGTTGCAATCGCGAGTGCGCCTCCGTCGCGGCGCCTTACCCGATCGTCACGCGGCGGCCGTCGAGCTGGACGAGGCCGTGAGCGATTTGCTGCACGACCCACGGCAGCAGCGCCTGCTCCGCAGCATGAATCCGCTCGGCGAGCGACGATTCCGTGTCGTCCGGACCAACCTCGACGACCCGCTGCGCGATGATCGGACCGCTGTCCAGCCCGCCGTCCACAAAGTGTACCGTTACACCGGTCACCTTCACACCATACTCCAACGCTTGCCCGATGCCGTTCACGCCCGGGAAGGCCGGCAGCAGCGAAGGGTGAATATTAATCATCCGCCCATAATAGGCATCAACCAGCACTGGGGTCAAGATCCGCATATATCCCGCCAGCACGATCAATTCGATACCACGGCGTTCAAGCTCCGCAGCAATTTCCGTTTCATAGGCTTCGCGGGACGGATAATCCTTCGGCTTAAATACGAACGCATCCACTCCGGCTAGCTTGGCGCGTTCCACCACCGGAGCCGAAGGCCTATCGCACACCAAAAGCTCGATGGTTACATCGAGCTTTTGGTCCCGGACCGCATCGGCCAGCGCCTGAAAATTGGTGCCTTGACCGGATGCGAATACCGCAACGCGTAATTTACTCATTACACTTGCGCTCCCGTGAACGTTACAATACGGCTGCCTGCCGTTACGTCACCGATGCGGTAAGCCTTCTCGCCTTGCTCGGCAAGCACGCTCAGCGCCTTATCTGCTTGATCAGCCGGAACGATAACGACGAGACCGATACCCATATTAAACGTCGTGAACATGTCGCGGTTCGTGATGGAGCCTTTATCCTGCATCAGCTTGAAGATCGGCTGGATCGGCCACGAGCCGTACTCGACGTTCACGTTTACGCCTTCCGGCAGCACGCGTGGAATATTTTCAATAAAGCCGCCGCCCGTAATATGCGCCATGCCTTTGACGTTCACTTGCTCAGCAAGCGCCAGCGCGGATTTAACATAAATTTTCGTTGGCTCAATGAGCACGTCGCCCAGCTTTTTGCCTTCCAGTTCAGGCAGCGCATCCTGCAAGCTGTAGCCAGCTTGCTCAAGCAGGAGACGGCGAACGAGCGAGTAGCCGTTGCTGTGAATGCCGCTCGATGCTACGCCGATAACCGCGTCGCCAGGAGCAATCGTCGAGCCGTCGATAATCTTCTTCTTGTCAACAATACCGACCGTGAAGCCTGCGATATCGTACTCTTCGCCTTGGTACATGCCTGGCATTTCGGCCGTTTCGCCGCCGATCAGCGCACAGCCTGCTTGCTGGCAGCCGTCTGCAATACCTTTGACGATCGCTTCAATTTTCTCCGGCTCAACCTTTCCGCACGCAAGGTAGTCGAGGAAGAACAACGGCTCAGCGCCCTGTACGATAATATCGTTCACGCACATTGCGACCGCGTCAATGCCGATCGTGTCATGCTTGTCCATCGCGAAGGCGATTTTCAGCTTGGTTCCGACGCCGTCGGTACCGGATACGAGTACCGGCTCCTCGTATTTGTCCTTGTTCAGGCCGAACAGGCCGCCGAAGCCGCCAAGATCGGTCAGCACTTCCGGACGGAACGTCCGCTTCACATGCTTTTTCATCCGTTCGACTGCTTCATTGCCTGCCGCGATATCGACGCCGGCTTGTTTGTAAGCTTCAGATGACACCTTCACGTCACTCCTTATTCAACATCGTAATCCCGTTTAACGGGCCTATCCCAATTGTATCGATAAAAGGCAGCACGTACTTTGGGTACGCGCAGCCCTTATGCCTCCATTACAGCTTAGCAGCTGCAGCTCTTATCCGACTCCTCGTTAACCGGCGTCGGATAACGGTTGTTGAAGCACGCCATACACAGCCCGCTATTCTCGAGGTTCGAACCGATGCCTACAGTATCAACAAGCCCTTCATCACTCAAGAAATAAAGCGAATCCGCGTTAATCGCCTGACGAATCTCCTCTACCGTCTTCGACGAAGCGATCAGCTCACGGCGGTCCGGCGTATCAATGCCATAATAGCAAGGGTTAGCAAAAGGAGGCGAAGTAATGCGAACGTGCACCTCGGTCGCGCCTGCTTCACGAAGCAGGTTGACGATGCGAAGCGACGTCGTGCCGCGGACGATCGAGTCGTCGATCATAACGACGCGTTTGCCCTCGACGATTTTGCGAACCGCCGACAGCTTCATCTTCACGCCTTTCTCACGCAATTCCTGCGAAGGCTGGATGAACGTCCGGCCCGTATATTTGTTCTTGATTAAGCCAAGCTCATATGGAATACCCGTCTGCTCCGCATAGCCGATCGCCGCCGAAATCGAAGAGTCCGGTACGCCGGTGACAATATCCGCATCGACGAACGATTCCAAGGCAAGACGCTGCCCCATCCGCTTACGCGTCATGTGCAGGTTTGCACCGTGAATATCGCTGTCCGGACGAGCAAAATAAATATATTCCATCGCGCACACCGCATTACGCGAAGCCGGTGCGAACCGTTCTTCGCTGATGCCGTTGCGATCCAGCACAAGCATCTCGCCTGGCATAATATCGCGGACAAATTCTGCTCCGACAACCTCGAAGGCGCATGTCTCCGAGGAGAACACATAGCCGTCGCCGAGCTTCGCCATCGCGAGCGGACGCAGTCCGTTAACGTCCGAAGCGACAATCAGCTTATCGTTCGTCATGATCAGGAACGCGAAGCCGCCGACAACGCGCTGCAGCGCATCGCGAGCCGCCTCGACGAAATCCTTGTCCGAGCGAGCGATCAAGTGAGCAATAACCTCTGTATCGCTCGACGTCTGGAAGATCGAGCCTTTGCGCTCAAGCTCCTGACGAATTTCTGGCGCATTAACCAGATTGCCGTTCGTTGCGATGGCAAGGTCACCGTCGCGGTACTTAAAAATAAGCGGCTGTGCATTCGCAAGTCTGCTCTCGCCCGACGTCGAATAGCGGACATGACCGATTGAACGGTCGCCCTTCAGCGTCGACAGCACATCCTGCGTGAACACTTCCTTCACAAGACCCATGCCGCGGTGGTAGTTAAAGCTCCGAGGGTTGTTACCCTCAACGGTACAAATCCCTGCA
Source organism: Paenibacillus xylaniclasticus (assembly GCF_004001065.1). Classification (GTDB taxonomy): domain Bacteria; phylum Bacillota; class Bacilli; order Paenibacillales; family Paenibacillaceae; genus Paenibacillus_T; species Paenibacillus_T xylaniclasticus. The sequence continues at coordinate 22,229 of NZ_BIML01000030.1, read as the reverse complement.
CTTTCCTCGCCACGGTGCTGCAGTGCATGCAAACCGTAGTAAGTAAGGGAAGCGGCGTTCGGACATCCGAACACACCGAACACGCCGCACTCCTCACGCAATTTGTCAAAAATATCGTCCCGTCCGATACCTTCGTTATAATGGTCTCCGGTCCACAGCTTTAACGGCTGCTTCACTTCATGAGACATGGGATCGCTTCCTTCCAGACCTTCTCCAGTTGTTCAACCGGTGCGGAAATGCCCTGGTTGCCGTTCACTTGAATGTTCAGTGTGCTAGCTGCCGTTACTTTACCGATTGTCGCGTTCGCAACACCGCGCTCGTTCAGAAGCGCAACCAGCTTCTCTGCTTTGTCCGCCTTCGCCGACAGCAGAATGCGCGATTGCGATTCGCTGAACAGCGCATGGTCAGGACGCAGCGACGTAACGAAATTCACATCCGCGCCGAGGCCCGTACCGAAGCAGGACTCCGCTACCGCAACTGCCAGACCGCCTTCAGACAAGTCATGCGCCGATGCAACAAGACCTGCGCGAATCGCTTCCAGCACAGCGTTCTGCGTACGCTTCTCAACCGCGAGGTCGATTTGCGGCGGACGACCTTCCGTCTTGCCTTGCAGCACATACTGCAGCTCGCTGCCGCCCATCTCCGCCTTCGTCTCGCCGAGGAGAATGATGACGTCACCTTCGGATTTGAACGATTGCGTCGTAATATGATCAAGGTCATGCACGAGACCGACCATGCCGATAACCGGCGTCGGATAGATCGCGCCTTTGGCATTCTCGTTGTACAACGAGACGTTACCGCCGATAACCGGCGTCTCAAGCGTCACGCAAGCTTCGCTCATACCGTCTGCTGCTTTCTCGATCTGCCAGAACACCTCCGGCTTCTCTGGGCTGCCGAAGTTCAGGTTGTCCGTCACCGCAAGCGGCTCAGCACCTGAGCAGACGATGTTGCGGGAAGCTTCCGCTACCGCGATACGTCCGCCGACTTCCGGATCGAGGTATACGTAACGGCCGTTGCAGTCTGTCGTCATCGCAAGTGCTTTGCGCGTACCGCGGATCGTGACGACTGCCGCGTCCGAACCCGGTTGAACAGCCGTGCTCGTGCGTACCATGTAGTCGTATTGATTATAAACCCACTCTTTGCTCGCAACAGACGGCGAAGCGAGTACTTGCTTCAGCGCGCCCGTCAGATCCGTAACTTCCGGATATGCAGTCGTATCAATTGCCGCGAATTCGCGGTAGTAAGCCGGTTCAGCCGAAGGCTGGTTATATACCGGGCACTCGTCAACGAGCGCTTTCACCGGCATGTCCGCCACTTGCTCGCCTTTGTGGAACAGGCGAAGACGGCCGTCGTCCGTTACTTTACCGACCTTGGCGCAAATAACGCCCCAACGGTCGAAAATTTCTTTCGCTTGTGCCTCATGCTCAGGAGCGACAACGAACAGCATCCGTTCTTGCGACTCGGAGAGCATCATTTCGTAAGGCGTCATATCCTTCTCACGCTGAGGCACCTCGTCGAGGTACAGCTCGAGACCGTTACCTGCTTTGGATGCCATCTCGGCGCTAGAGCACGTCAGACCTGCCGCACCCATGTCTTGGATGCCAAGGACGATACCGGAGGCGATAAGCTCCAGCGTCGCTTCCATAACGAGCTTCTCCATGAACGGGTCGCCGACTTGTACAGCTGTCTTCTTCTCTTCGGATTCCTCCGACAGCTCAACCGACGCGAACGTTGCGCCGTGGATGCCGTCGCGGCCTGTTGCCGGACCGACGTAGAATACCGGGTTGCCTACACCCTTCGCAACGCCGCGCTGAATTTTGTCATGATCGATCAGACCGACGCACATTGCGTTGACGAGCGGATTGCCTTCGTAGCTTTCATCGAACATCACTTCGCCCGCAACCGTCGGGATGCCGATACAGTTGCCATAACCGGCGATGCCGCTGACAACATTTTCGAACAAATATTTCACGCGCTCATTCTCCAGACGGCCGAAACGGAGGCTGTTAAGCAGCGCTACCGGACGAGCACCCATCGAGAAAATGTCGCGGATAATGCCGCCAACGCCCGTAGCCGCGCCTTGATAAGGCTCAACCGCCGACGGATGGTTATGCGATTCGATTTTGAATACAACCGCTTGGTTGTCGCCAATGTCGACGATACCGGCGCCTTCGCCCGGTCCCATCAGAACCTTCGGCCCTGTAATCGGGAACTTCTTCAGAATCGGCTTGGAGTTCTTGTACGCGCAGTGCTCCGACCACATAACGCTGAATACGCCGATCTCCGTGTAGTTCGGCTTGCGGCCGAGGAATCCGCAGATAAGCTCGTATTCATAGTCGCTCACACCGAATTGCTGATAAATCTTCTGATCCGCGATTTGTTCTGCGGTTGGCTCCTTAGCCGTTAACTGCTGCGCCATGCTGTTCCCTCCATGCATTCAAAATCGACGTAAACATCCGTTTGCCGTCTTCCGAGCCAAGAATTTGATCGACCGCACGCTCTGGATGCGGCATCATGCCGACAACGTTGCCGCGTTCATTGCTAATACCTGCAATATCGTCAACCGAACCGTTCGGGTTCGCACCCGCTTTATAACGGAAGACGATTTGATTGTTCGCCTGCAGCTTCGCCAGCGTCTCATCGTCGCAGTAGTAGTTGCCTTCGCCGTGTGCAATCGGAATATCGATAATTTCGCCCTTGCTGTATTGGTTCGTAAAAGGCGTGCTGTTGTTCACCACTTCGAGCAGCGCGCTGTGACAACGGAATTTCAAATTTTTGTTACGGCGCAGTACGCCTGGAAGCAGGCCTGCCTCGGTAAGAATCTGGAAGCCATTGCAAATGCCAAGAATGAACTTGCCTTGCTCAGCTGCTTTCACCACTTCGTTCATGACCGGCGCGAAGCGAGCAATAGCGCCGCAACGCAAATAATCGCCGTAGGAGAAGCCGCCCGGCACGAGAATCGCGTCATAAGCGGACAGGTCTGTTGCTGTATGCCATACGTAGTCAACCTCTTGACCGATCGTATCTTCTACCGCCTTATAGCAGTCAATATCACAGTTGGAGCCCGGAAATACGAGTACCGCAAATTTCACGTCTTAGCCCTCCAGTTCAAAGCGATAGTCTTCGACAACCACGTTCGCCAGCAGCTTCTCGCACATTGCTTTGAGACGTGCTTCTGCTTCTGCTTTGTCATTTGTGTCCAATTCGAGCTCAAGGTACTTGCCGATGCGTACGCTTTCTACTTCCGCGAAGCCCATCGTGTGGAGTGCGCCTTGAACCGCCGTTCCTTGCGGGTCCAATACGTTTTCTTTAATCGTCACGTATACCGTTGCTTTCATTGTCGTGTTTCCTCCTAAAGAGTGGTTGTCGTTATATCTATTCGATCGGGTATCGACCCGGCTGTAGCTAGTTCAGTTCTGCGCCCGTCAGACGGCGGTAAATATCGAGATAACGGCGGGTTGTTTCTTCCACAACCGATGCCGGCAGCGGATCAGGCTTGCTGTTCTTATCCCAATCGGAGCCGGCGAGGTAAGTACGAACCGGTTCCTTGTCCATGCTGTCGATTTCGATGTCAAGCTCGTATTTGTCTGTAGCCCAGAATCGGGAAGAGTCCGGCGTAAAAATTTCGTCAATTAAAATAACTTTGCCGTCGATCAGGCCAAATTCGAACTTGCAATCGGCAAGCACGATGCCGCGCTCCGCGCAGTAGCTGTGCGCATATTGGTACAGCTTGATGCTGCGGTCGCGAAGCTCTGTCGCGAGCTCTGCTCCTACGAGCTCCTGCATTTTCTCGAACGGAATGTCCTCGTCATGACCGACATCGTTCTTCGCCGCAGGCGTAAAGATCGGCTGCGAGAATCGCTCGTTCTTGCGGAGGCCCGCCGGCAGCTCAATGCCGTTAATCGCTTGCGTCTTCTGGTATTGTCTCCAGCCTCCGCCTGTGATATATCCACGTACGACACACTCAATGTCGATACGTTCAGCCTTCTTCGTCACCATAATCCGGTTGCGCAGCAGCTCCGGCTCCGTCACGATATCACCCAGCTTGTCCACGTCAGTATGAACGACATGGTTCGACTGAATGTCCGCTGTCTGCTCGAACCAGAATGCAGCCAGTCGATTCAGCACGTTGCCCTTCTCCGGCACCGCCGGATCTAATACATAGTCGAAAGCACTGATCCGGTCCGTTACGACGATCAGAAAGTGCTCGCCCAGATCGTACAGCTCACGCACTTTCCCTTTGTACACGAGCGGCGCTTTAATATAATCGACTGCCGTCGATAATGCTTGGGATGCCATCAAACGTTCCCCCTCTTTCACTACCCGCCCCAACCCACCCTGCAAGGGAGGTCCCAGAGGATCGGAATCCTCCGGGCTTTCGGGAAGGCGCTGCTTCTCTGCTTGTGGAGTGTGTTCCCATTGTTGAAACCGCTCCACTTGTTGGTGTATCTATAATCCGTATCCTCGTCCGTACTATTCGCGTTTCGCTTGCTTCGCTTACACCAGCCCTAAGCGAGTAAAGATCGTATTCACATGCTTCAAATGCCACGAAGGGTTGAATGCGTCATCGATTTCCTCCGGCGACAGCACGCTTGTAATTTCTTCTGTCTCGTTGATGATGTCGCGGAACTGGCGCTGCGTCTCCCACGCTTGCATCGCACGCGGCTGAACGGTGTCGTACGCCTGCTCGCGGCTGAAGCCTTTGTCGATCAGCTTCGTCATGATGCGGCCGGAGAACGGTACGCCGTACGTTGCGCTCATATTGCGCTTCATGTTCTCTGGGAATACCGTCAGATTCGCGATGATATTACCCAGACGGTTCAGCATATAGTTCAGCAGCATCGTTGCGTCCGGCAGAATGATGCGCTCAACCGACGAGTGGCTGATGTCGCGCTCATGCCAGAGCGGCACGTTCTCGTATGCGCTCAACATATGGCCGCGAATGACGCGGGCAAGACCGGAAATGTTCTCGCAGCCGATCGGATTACGTTTGTGCGGCATTGCCGATGAGCCCTTCTGACCCTTCGCGAACGGCTCTTCAACCTCGCGGAATTCGCTCTTCTGCAGAGCGCGGATTTCCGTTGCAAACTTGTCGAGCGACGTTGCGATGAGCGCCAGCGTAGCCATATATTCGGCGTGGCGGTCGCGTTGGAGCGTTTGAGTAGAGATCGGCGCCGGCTTCGTTCCAAGCTTGCGGCAGACGTATTCTTCTACGAACGGATCGATGTTCGCATACGTGCCGACTGCACCGGAGATTTTACCGTATTGCACACCGTCAGCCGCGCGGTTGAACCGTTCAAGATTCCGTTTCATCTCTTCATACCAGAGAGCCAGCTTCAGACCGAACGTCGTCGGCTCGGCATGCACGCCGTGCGTACGTCCCATCATCGGCGTATCTTTGTATTTCACAGCTTGACCGCGCAGAATTTCAATGAAGCGCTCGATATCCGCGCGCAAAATTTCGTTCGCCTGGCGAAGCAGATAACCGTTCGCCGTGTCGACGACGTCAGTAGACGTCAAACCGTAGTGAACCCATTTGCGCTCAGGTCCGACCGTCTCCGAGACCGCGCGAGTGAACGCAATAACGTCATGACGCGTCTCAAGCTCGATCTCGTTAATACGGTCAATGCTGAAGCTTGCGCTGCGGCGCAGCGCCTCAACATCCTCGCGCGGAATAACGCCAAGCTCTGCCCAAGCTTCGCACGCGCAAAGCTCAACCTCGAGCCATGCTTTAAATTTGTTCTCCTCGGTCCAGATCGCTCTCATCTCTGGTCTACTGTAACGCTCCAACATCGTACCTTCACACCTTCCAAATATTTGTATCTTCTATATAATTCAGCGCCTTGTCCGTATTCTCGGCCAGGACGTTGACATGCCCCATCTTCCGCTTCTTCACCGCATCCTTCTTGCCGTACAAATGAACCTTCGGCGCGACACCATGCTTCGCAGCAGCCTCATCCGGCTGAGCCATCCGCTCAAGCAGCGGAGCAACATGCTCGCCGAGCACGTTGACCATGACGACCGGAGTCAATAGCGATGTATCGCCGAGCGGCAGGCCGCATATCGCGCGCACATGCTGCTCGAACTGTGAGGTCCGGCAAGCTTCCATCGTATAATGCCCGCTGTTGTGCGGACGCGGCGCCAGCTCGTTCACGTACAGCCCATCCTGCTCTGACCAGAACAGTTCAACCGCGATTAGACCGGCGACGCCAAGCCCTTCCGCAATGCGTGCCGCAAGCTGCTCCGCCTCCCGCTGAACCTCATCCGGTATACGGGCAGGTACAATGGACAGATGCAAAATATTGTCGACGTGAATGTTCTCCGCAGCCGGGAACGTCTTCACCTCGCCGGTCGTGCTGCGCGCCGCGATGACGGACAGCTCCTTGTCGAAGCGAATGAACTTCTCCAGCACCAGCTCCGTTCCGGCCTTAGCCAGCGTCTCATACGCTTCCGTAAGCTCGGACTCACTGCGAATGACCCATTGGCCTTTCCCGTCATAGCCGCCGGTCGCCGTCTTCAGTACGCATGGCGTTCCGAACTCGTCGACTGCCGAACGAAGCTCTTCTACACTGCCAATCTGACGGTAAGGCGCCACCCGAACGCCTGCCGCTTCGATGGCGCGCTTCTCACGAAGCCGGTGCTGCGTCGTATAGAGGAGCTTGCTGCCCTGCGGCACGTACGATTCATCCATCAGCATTGCGGCTACGCCTGCATCGACGTTCTCGAACTCGTACGTGATTACGTCTGCCCGCCGCGCCAATTCCCTCGCAGCATCGCGGTCATCATATGCGGCGACGATCTGCTCCGCCACTTGGCCGCAAGGCGCATCCGGCGTCGGATCGAGCGCAACGAACCGATAGCCCATTGCGTTGCCGGCTTGCGCCATCATACGGCCTAGCTGACCGCCTCCCAGAATACCGATCGTGCTGCCGGGCAGCAGCGTCGTCTTTCTATCTTGCACGGCGATTGCGCCTCCTTGTCTTAACTCATTCGTCATCGCAACAAGCTCTACAGCGTTTCGCTGCTAGCGAGCACCTCTTGCTTAATCCGCTCGCGGCGCGCTTCGACACGGGCGCGAAGCTCCGGATCGAACGCTCCCAGCATCTGTGCGGCAAGCAAGCCTGCATTCGTGCCTCCGGCGTTGCCGATAGCAACCGTCGCGACCGGAATACCGCCAGGCATCTGCACGATCGACAAGAGCGAATCAAGCCCGTTCAAGTTCGAGGACTTGACGGGCACCCCAATAACCGGCAGGATCGTCTTCGACGCTACCATACCTGGCAAATGAGCAGCACCGCCCGCACCGGCAATAATGACCTTCAAGCCGCGCTCTGCCGCGCTCTCCGCATATTCGAACATCAGATCCGGCGTCCGGTGAGCGGAAACGACCTTCTTCTCGTACTCAATTCCAAGCTCCTCAAGTACGTCGCAAGCCAATTTCATCGTATCCCAGTCCGACTTGCTGCCCATAATGACGCCAACTACCGCAGACATGAATCTAACCACCTTTTATATGAAAATGTCGTCCAGAAAGCAAAAAAAAATCCCAAAAGCACTTGTCCATTATAAGGGTGCTTCGGGACACGAAGACGGTCAAGAGGAGAACAATTCGATTGCAGCCTCCGGTTGTCTGTACGGCAGCAATCGAAAGCCGCTTCCATCCAAGAAGCAGCCTTATTATCTCTTCCCATCCGCTCGTAGTCCGAAAATTTAAGGTTCCCGGGTAGATACTCTCAGGCCTTATTCCCGAGGATATACGAGTGCTTCAGCCGCGCAGAAATCGACATCTGTCAGGCCTTCTCTAGTTTATCAATCCGGCAAAAGGTTGTCAACGAGCAAAGACGAACATTAAATTGATTATCAATAAAATAGTTCGTGTTTTTCAAATCCTTTAACAGCCTTCCCCTTCATTCGCTCCATTTTCCATCCTACTTAGCTTTACAAATACACTCCCGTTAACAAGCTTTTACACATGTACCTATCTTAATGCCCGCTATATACGGTAAGGAGCCGTAAGCTCATATCGAAACGGAGGGGTTACTTATGTCTGTCCCTAACTATTCACAATACGTCCCGGTTAAGCAAAACAACATCACCGTCATTGAACCGGTCCGTGACGCTTCTCCTGACGAAACCGACATTATCGGCAACGAGTAGTTTCCGGCCGCTTATTATGCGTACGATGGCACGAACGTTTACTTCCGCATACGCCTGAATACAGACCCGAGGTTCAAAAGCAAATTCCGCAATTTCGTATGTGGAGTCTTGTTCGATACCGATAACAATCCTGCTGATTATGAGTGGCAGTTCGTTGTCAATGGGCTAGACAATGAACTGCAGCTTCTCGTCAATACAGCCAAAATTCCGAACGTCTAGAACGATCGAGCCGAAGGATCCGACGGCAGCGGCAAACCAAGCTACTCCTCGGCAATCGGAAATTTCGACATTTCACGCGCTATTGCGACAGACGATAACGCAACTCTCGGCGGAAGCACCAACTTTTCTCGACTTCTTCATTCCAGCCAGCACGCCGTCCACCGTATGCCGCGCTCTTGCATCACTTTTGTGTCGTTACGACGGGTGCTTGCACTTCAAAAACTATAAAGGCTTTGTGTACAGAATAGAGCAGCTTCGGAATAGAGTAGCAATAGCGAGTACCAAATGAGCATCAATGTTCGACTTATCCGAACAGCGGCGCTCATATGGAATAGGAGGGAGCAACGATGTTCATCCATGTTGTACAACTGGGAGACACTTTGTGGAGATTGGCGCAGCAATTCGGCGTAACGCCGACTGCGATCGCTACAGCGAACGGTATACCGATCGACGGAACGCTGGTGCAAGGCCAATCGCTAATTATTCCACTTCAGGCCGATGCTCATATTGTGGTACGCGGAGAAAGTCTGTGGTCGATTGCCGGTCGGTACGGTACGACGCCGGAGACGATTGCCCAGCTTAACGGCATTACATATCCATTCTATATTTATCCCGGCCAGCGGCTGCGGCTCCCGATGCTGACGAAGCCCACGATCGAAGTGAACGCGTATACCGAGAAATTCGACGAGGCCGGTCAACAGCTCATAACAGAGATCAGCAGCCTGCTTACTTATATAAGCCCTTTCAGCTACCATGTCGCCATTGATGGATCGCTGTCCGCTCCTGATGACGAACGGATCATACAAACTGCCCGTTCCCAGCGTGTGTTGCCCATGATGGTATTGTCTAACTTCAAGGACGGCACATTCGATTCCGACATCGCCCATGCCGTGCTGACCAACATGACGGTACAGAACCGACTCATCAATACGACGCTAGAGACGATGAGGCAAAAAGGCTACGGCGCTCTAAACATCGACTTCGAGTATGTTCCGCAAGCTGACCGTGAAGCGTACAACGAGTTTCTCCGCCGGTTCAAAGCGCGGCTTGCGCCTGCCGGCTACCTGCTCTCCACCTGCCTCGCTCCCAAGACGAGCGCTGAGCAAAAAGGTCGGCTGTATGAAGCGCATGATTACCCCGCTCATGGCGAAATTACCGACTTCGTCATTCTGATGACGTACGAATGGGGCTGGTCCGGCGGCCCTCCACGCGCCGTCGCACCGATTGACGAGGTGGAGAAGGTCGTCCGCTACGCGCTGTCGGTTATGCCAGCGAACAAAATTATGATGGGCATGCCGCTGTACGGCTATGACTGGACGCTGCCCTACGTGCAGGGAAACGAATGGGCGCCGTCGCTCAGCAATCCGGAAGCAATTCGTCGCGCAGCCCGTTACGGCGCAGTCATCCAATTCGACGGTCCAAGCCAATCGCCGTTCTACCGCTACTACGACGATAACGGGGTACAGCATGAGGTATGGTTCGAGGATGCCAGAAGCGTGCAGGCCAAATTTAATCTCGTCAAAGCACTGCATCTTAGAGGCGTCAGCTACTGGGTGCTCGGAACACCTTTTCGGCAAAATTGGGTGCTGCTCGGCTCCAACTTCAACGTGGCCAAGCGTGTGTAACGAACCGGCTGCAGAGCATAACAAAAAAAAGAACGGCGGAGCCGACCTTACGGTCACCTCCACCGTTCTTGCTTCATTACCCTTCCAGCCACACCGTCTTCGAAGCGGCCGGCTGCCGCTTGCCCGGCAGCTCCTTCATATCCGGATACCCAATATAGATTAGACCGACGAGCGACTCTTTCTCGCCCAGACCGAACGCTTCATGCATGAACGGATGATACATCGGGTCGCCGCTGCGCCAGACGGCGCCAAGCCCGTTGGCGTGTGCCGACAGCAGCAAATTTTGCACTGCCGCATGCACCGCAGCGAGCTCCTCGACAGCTGTTGCCCGCGGATTGTCAGAAGGCGAGCATACAGCCGCAATGACGACCGGAGCGCGCAGCGCTTTCGCCCGTTCCTTATGCAGCCGAGCCTCCAGCTCTTCTGCAGCCAAATCGCCAAGCCCCTCCCTCGCAATTCGCGCATAAGCTTCACCAAGTGTATTGCGTCCTTCTCCTGTCATAACAATAAACTTCCACGGCTCGGTGCCATGGTGATTCGGCGCCCAGGTCGCAGCTTCGATCAGCTCTTCGATCAACGTCTTGTCGACCGGATCTGGCTTCACCTTGCCAATACTGCGTCTCGTTCTTATAGCGTCCTTCAATAACATGACTGCCGACTCCTTTATCCACATCGAATATAATTCATAATCAATGTATACACATCAAGTTGGTTCAACAATCCTCATCCATTAGGACTCAAAATTCATATCGATCCGTTTCATCCACAGCAGCATAAGCGCCACCTCTTCATCCGAGAACTGCTCACGAATTTTCCGTTCGCCTTCCTCTACGATCGCCATCGCCATCGACTGCAGCTTCTGTCCGCTCTCGGTCAAATAAATTCGGTTCACTCGCGTATCCGTCTTATCCTGCACCCGCGTAATGAGTCCTTTCTCCTCTAGCCCCTTCAGCAGAAACGTAATCGAGGCCGGCTGAATGCCGAGCACCTTCACGATCTGCTTCTGCGTAACGCCCTGCTCCTCCCACAGCATCATCAGTACGCCAAGCTGCGAGTTCGTTACGCCTAACGGCTCTAGTCTTTGGTCGAGAAAATTGCATATGTGTCGGTAGTTCCGCTTCAGCCAAAAACCGAGCTTCGACACTAATAGCTGATCCATGCTCTACACTCTCCGACGATAGTCATTTCTTCTATCCTACAACACAATCCGATTCGCCGAAAGAGGCTAACCGTCTATTCACCCGCCTAATGTCCCCGCCATAAAATGAACCATACCAGCAAACAAACCAGGAGGACAACATACGATGACTCAGGGTTGCTTTCCCCGCCGACCAATGGAATACGAATACCGATACCGGGAGCTTCCGCCTGTTAACCCCGCCACATTGGGGCAGTCTGCTCATTCCTTTCAGCCTCTCTTACAGGATGCTTCCAGAATCGTCGCCAGACTCTCCGATCGTTCCTTCGCCACGACACTCATGACAGCCGCGCAAGCCGGACGTCAGGAAGAAGTAGATCGGTTGATGAATACGGCTGTAAGCGGCTCTCGTGTTCAGACCCGTTATACACCGAGCGGCGTCGTCATTACGATCGAGCCGCCCGATGAAGCGTCCACATGCTGTCGTCTTTCGATGACATTGAAGTGGGGCGCATAAGAAACGAACACCCCTTGTGCCGGTCCGCGTAAGGGGTGTTCGTTGATTTGAAGCGTCAGGCCTGCTTAACCTTGGCTCCCAATATATACATAACGAAGGATGATCAGTATCGCGAGAATCCACATTAGCGGATGGACCTTGTAGCCGCCGTTCTGCTCGCCTTTTTTGGTCACATTCGCAATGACAGCAAGCAGTACATACGATACGATACCGAACGAAATACCGTTCGCAATATTGTACGTGAACGGCATAAGCGCCAGCGTCAAGAACGACGGAATCGCGTATACCATATCGTTGAAATCAATATGCTTCACCGACGACATCATCAGCACGCCGACGATGACAAGAGCTGCAGCCGTTGCCGAGCCCGGAACGAGCGCTACAAGCGGCGACAGGAAGAGAGCGAGCAGGAAGCAGATCCCGGTCGTAACGGAAGTCAGACCCGTACGGCCGCCTTGTGCGACACCTGCGGAGCTTTCAACGTAAGCGGTAATCGTACTCGTGCCGAGCATAGCGCCGCCGCCTACTGCTACTGCATCGACGAGCATCGCTTTACCGACGCGCTTCTTGCCTTCTTCTTCATTCTTCATCAGACCGGCACGGCTCGCCGTACCGACGAGCGTTCCGAATGTATCGAACATTTCAACGAATGTGAACGTCAGAACGACCGAGATCAAGCCTGCTTCCATCACACCATTGAAATCAAAATTCCAGAAATTCAATTGACCGAAGTCAGGCGCCCAAGTCTGACCTGAAAGCGTCTCCTTGACGTTCACTTCGCCCATAATAATCGCGATAATCGTCGTACCGATAATGCCCCACAGAATCGCGCCCGGTACACGCATCACCATCAGAATAGCAATGAGGAATATACCGACGATCGTCAGCACGACGGCGTTATCCTCCAGACTGCCCATGTGAATAACCGTTTCGAAACCAAGTACATCCGTGAAGATGCCTTTCGGAATCTCTGTAACCGAATTCTCAACCGCAACCGTCAGCAGTCCGCTGTTCTTGAGACCGATGATCGTAATGAACAGACCAATACCGGCCGTAATCGCATGCTTCAAGCTCTCCGGCACGGCCGTAAGCAACATCTGGCGAACCTTCGTCACCGTCAGCACGATAAAGATCAAACCGGAAATAAAGACGGCCGTTAATGCGATTTCGGGTGATATTGTACCATTTGAGGTTAGCACCGTCGTTGCAAAATAGGCGTTAAGCCCCATACCTGGTGCAAGTGCGACTGGGAAGTTAACGAATATGCCCATAGCGACTGTAAAAATACCAGCCGCAAGCGCCGTCGCGAGGAAGATGCTCGTCCAGCTCAGTCCGGTCACAGACAAGACGTTCGGATTCAGCGCCAAAATATACGCCATGGTCATGAAAGTCGTCAAGCCCGCCATGATCTCTGTCCGCACATTTGTTCCGTGTTCCTTTAATCGAAAGAAACGATCCATTTTTTGAATATGCCTCCCTAAAAAATGTGATGGAACAAACAAAAAACCTAGGAAAATGGAAGCTGCTGCTTCGTATCTCTCCTAGGTTCCGCAAAAACAGGAAAAACATACACCACGCACATGGGACCGGTTGCGCAGGTCGTCTTTCCCGTCTTTTCGTAGCCAGATCATTTACGGTGATCTCGTAGAGACTCTCAAGCCAATTCTTGAGATTATACGAAAAGAATATTTTTGTTTGTCGAATATTATCAATCATCATTCTAAGGAGGGACCCTATGTTTGTCAATCTGAATTTACGAACGTTAAAAAGTGAAACGGCTTATAACCTTCGGTAATAGCTGGGAATTATCATCAAATGGCGGAATTTCCCCGTCACGATCACAGCTGCTCCTGCGTCATATTTCTTGCAGCATCAAGCTTTTGCAAAGTGATCGAGGCGAAGGAAGCGGGAAAATACGACATATTTCCGAGGACTCCCGGTCAATTACTTTTCTTTTACCTGTTACAGCCGAGGCTTTACAGATCAGCAGCCTGCACCAGCATATTGCAGTGGTATTCTACTCCGCCGCCAGTAAAATTGTTGCACGTTATGCAGACTCAGGCTAGACTTTGCATAATTGCACCTTAGTGTCTGCACAATATGCATAAATTCCAACCAGTAACTTGTTATTATCGGCGATTAGGCAACATTAAAATGTACTTTATGCAGTCGTTTTCTAATAGGCACCTATGTAAAAGACCAATACCTGCATAATCTGCAGGCATTGGTCCTATTCCTCACTCACGTAACTCTGCCGTCGACGCGCCGCGAACGGTGCTTCGATCCGCTTGCAGCTAGGCTCTCGCTGCGCCGTAGCTGCCATGCTTGCTGTACAGCAGAACCGCTGCAAAATCAGCAAGCCTCGCCGCCTGCTTCTCATATTGCTCCTGCGTCAGCTTTCCCGTCTCCAGCCTCGTAACCAACTTAGCTTGCAGAGCGGCTTCAATGACCAGCTTCACCACAGCAGCATCCGCCCCCCGTTCTTCCGCCAGCTGAGCCAGTGACTTACCTGCTTTAAGCTCCGCAGATAACTCATCCACCGTTAATCCGAGCACAGCCGCAATATGCCCATCCTCGAACAGCCTAAAGCCGACATATCCCCGACTCTGCTCTTTCTTGTTAAAGCCTCTATCTTGACCTTCAGATTCAGGATCAGCCGAAACCGACAGGGACGCACCTCCGCTTGCATAAATCGTATTATCGTTACGCCAATCACCAGCACTTAACGCCATAGCAAGAACAAGGGCGCTCACCGTCACCATTCTTACTTTATTATTCCTCATGCTTTTTCTCCCTTCGCATAATCGTATCGATCAGACTAAGAGGCGAGCATGTTAAGTGAACATCTAATGAATCCTCTAATAGACACTATAAACAGCTAACCTTAAATCAAACTGAAACTCACATTAAAAATAAACCGCTTTCATTTGAATGTTGTGAAATTTCCGGATCCCGCTTAATCGCCCATAATCTTTACTCGTCAAGCTCGGTCCATAATCTATTATACGCTGTAAAGAACAATTGGTCGCACCTTACGATTGAATATCCAGTGAACTTACTGCTTGTACCTTTTCATCCAAAATACTTCCAGGCGTGCTTCGCCCAGACGATAAAAACGAAGGTTACTTGTATCTAACCATTCGGGAAGGCGATGTACCTGCTGAAGTTATGGTTCTCCCAAACCGATAGGAGTGGTATTTATTATTTCAGAAAATGTATGGAGCCTTTAACATCGTCCGCTGGGTACCCTTCACAATTTGAGACTGAAAAAAGCACACCAGTGTCATCCTCTTCCCTTAACATTGCTTTACACTGATTTACAAATACACCGCCGCCACTATATTGATCTTTCGTCCTATCCTCTATCCAAACGATTTCGCCCTTGTCTAAATTAATGCTTGTTATGATCGGTCCGCTATCAATAGAATATCCAATTACGACTAAGTAATCGCTGCTATGATCCAAGTATCTCTCATATAGTGCATTCATACTGCTCAAAGCAGATCTATCGGATTGTCTGACAACTATTTTTTGAAGGCTCTCCTTCTCGTTCGTTACATTTAATCGAATAGAATACGCAAGACTGACCCCCAGAATAACGATTACAAGTGAAAGGAACCAAACGAGCTTCTTCATCCGCATCCCCTCTTAATAACTATTTAAGCTAAGATCCCTCTGGAGATTGAAAAGAAACTTCATAAGTACTGCCTAGTATTTTGTTCGAACTCGCTTTACTCTTTCTTATTCCGATATTCTTTTTATACCGCGGATTAAAAAGAATTCCTTCTAATCCGCATAATTAAGCGGACCAACTGCATCACGTGAGACTAATCTCAACACCTTCAAGACAATACTTTCCTCTCGCAAGATATGGAAGACGACTTGAAGGTGTTTTGCTGTTAGCGGCAACCACCGTTATTCGACAAAAAAAAATACTCCCTTTTATCTCGGGATACCGCAGATAAAAGAGAGTATTGAGTTACTATTGCTGAAGATCAACTAAAAATCAAGTACTCCGACCTACTCCCACTCAATCGTCGCTGGCGGCTTCGACGTGATGTCGTAGACGACGCGGTTGACGTTGTCGACCTCGTTGACGATGCGGACCGAGATTTTCTCCAGCACTTCCCAAGGAATACGTGCCCAGTCTGCCGTCATGCCGTCGATCGACGTTACGGCACGGATGCCGACCGTGTAGGAGTATGTGCGCGCGTCGCCCATAACGCCGACGCTCTTCATGCCCGGCAGCGCCGTGAAGTACTGCCAAATTTCGCGGTCTAGACCCGCTTTGGCGATCTCTTCGCGCAGAATTGCATCGGATTCGCGAACGATGTGAAGCTTGTCCTCCGTCACCTCGCCAAGCACGCGGATCGCAAGACCAGGGCCTGGGAATGGCTGACGGTGAACGATGACGTCCGGCAGGCCGCACTCGGAGCCAACCTTGCGAACCTCGTCCTTGAACAGCGCCTTGAGCGGCTCGACAAGCTTGAACTTCATGTCTTCTGGCAGGCCGCCAACGTTATGGTGCGATTTGATCGTTTGCGCCGTTGCCGTACCGCTCTCTACGATATCCGTATACAGCGTGCCTTGCGCAAGGAAATCGAACTCGCCCAGCTTAGCCGACTCTTCGTCGAAGACGTAGATGAACTCATTGCCGATAATTTTGCGCTTCTGCTCTGGATCGGTTACACCCTTGAGCTTGCTGAGGAACCTCTCGCTTGCGTCAATTTTGACCACTTTCATATCGAACTTGCCGACGAACGTCTCCATTACGCTCTCAGCCTCACCCTTGCGAAGCATGCCGTGGTCGATGAACATACAAGTCAGTTGGTCGCCAATCGCTTTATGAATGAGCATAGCAACGACGGAAGAATCTACGCCGCCGGACAAGCCGCACAGCACTTTCTTGTCGCCTACTTGCTCACGGATTTCACGAACCGTATCTTCAATAAACGTCTCCATGCTCCAAGTGCCTTCGCAGCCGCACACATTGAACAGGAAGTTGCGAATCATCTCATTACCGTAGACAGAGTGGCGAACCTCCGGATGGAATTGCACCGCATGGAAGTTACGGGAAGCATCGCTCATTGCCGCGATTGGCGCATGCTCCGTGCTGCCCGTTACCGTAAAGCCTGCAGGCGGCTCAACAACGAGATCGCTGTGACTCATCCATACCGTTTGTTTCGCATCCAGGCCGCTCGTCAGCGCGAAGTCAGGGGTAAAGTCGACTTCCGCTTTGCCGTATTCGCGTTTGCCTGCGCGCTGTACCTTACCTTCAAGCTGATGCGACATCAGCTGCATGCCATAGCAAATACCGAAGATCGGTACTCCAAGCTCGTATACGCCTGGATCGACCAGCGGCGAGCTTTCTTCATATACGCTTGCTGGTCCGCCCGAGAAGACGATACCTTTCGGATTAATTGCGCGAAGCTTCTCAACAGACGTGTTGTAAGGCAACAGCTCGCTGTATACGCCCAAGTCACGGATGCGGCGTGCGATCAGCTGATTGTACTGTCCCCCGAAGTCAAGGACGACGATGATTTCGTTCGGTTTATTCATTAGATCCTCCTAATAGTGTGCAGCTGAAAATATATATCAACGCTTAAGCCGTTGAGATTGAAGCTATATTATTGCCACTACCTTCAATGGGTACAAACCCTCCATCATGAACGTGTCAATTATATAAAACGTCGTTCACGGCAGTCAAGGCAACGATGATTCTCATGAGCTTTCTAGTCGGATTGGGTAAGGAACCATGACTCTGCTTTCGTTCCTGTAAACCTATGGAGATTTTATTCAGTCCGCCAGCTTTATAAATAACTCAAGAAATATCAGCTAGAAATACCGAGCGCCCGTTTGCAATATGCAGATGGGCGTCTTGTTTATCTACAGCCTTACCGATGAATAAAATCAACCACCCCAACCATAATAAGCATGTTACTCCAGATAACAACCAAACTATGCGATTCGCAGTTAGGGTGATGGACATGGCAGCTAGCATTCCCCGTAAAATATCGTTCCTTCAGGCAGCCATGATCGTGATGCTCGCTAACGGTCTGCTTAGTCATGTGATTGTGAATCCGGCCCTGCTGGACGCATCCGGTCGCGATGCCTGGATAACCGTCATCGCATCGGGAGTCTTATTCATCCCATGGTGCATGCTGCTAGCTCTCGCCATGAGGCGAATGGGCCAGCAAAAGCTGTTCCCGTATCTCGCAGAGCATACGCATCCCGTATTTGCCTGGCTGCTCGTCCTGCCGGCGCTGGCCTGCTTATACTTTATCGGAGCAATGACCGTTACGTATACGACGACATGGACCATTTCGAATTATTTGCCCGTCACTCCGCCATTGGTGCTTGCCCTCGTCCTCGTGACGATAAGCGCCTTCAGCGCGATCTGGGGGATAAGAGTCATTGCGATTACATCGGGTGTACTCCTTCCTATCGTCGTGATACTTGGTTATTTCGTCAGCATTTCTAACTCGCCGCAGAAGGACTTTCGGCTGCTGAAGCCTTTTCTTGAGCATGGATGGGACAGAGTCTGGGATGGACTTATCTATGCTTGGGGCGGATACGTGGAATTCGCGTTTCTCTTCCTGATGATGCACCATATCCAGACCAAAATAAAGCCTTGGCACATCGCGCTGCTCGCCCTAATAATGGTCTACATTTCGTTAGGTCCCATCGTAGGGGCTATTACGGAATTCGGACCGTACGAAGCAGCTAGGCAAATGACTTCGCCGTACGAGCAGTGGAGGCTTGTCAAGCTGGGCAACTACGTCGAGCATGTCGACTTCTTCTCGATCTATCAATGGGAATCCGGCGCCGTCATCCGTACTGCGCTTGCCATCTTCTTGATCATCGATTTGCTGCCCATTACAAGCTCGAAAATCCGTCTCATCGCAATCGGCCTAATAGCCGTCAGCTACATTGCGATCTCGTTAATGCCGATTAACGAGTACAGCTACTATCTATTCTTGTACCATTACTACTTTCCGATATCGTTCATCGTTCTGCTGGCGACATCCGCTGTGTGGATGATGATTTCATGCTTTGTGAAACCGGCAAAGGAGGTACGCACATGACCGGCTCAGGTACATCACAAGACTCCAGCAGCGCTGATAAAAAATATAAGGTCGCCCCTAGCACCAATAACCAACCAAGCGATCAAGGCGGCGATCCTAACGCAGCGGCTCAAAGCAATAATGAAAATAAACCCGGTAACACGGGAGGCTCAACCGATAGCGGCAAGCAGCAAAGTGCGCAGCAGAGCGATCCCGGCTCTGCATCTGCGAATCAAGGATCAAACCAACAGCAGCCCGAAGGCCAAAATAACAAGCCTGTAACCGGACCCGACGGCCATTGGACGGAGGACAAGCTGAAGGCGGTTTTCGCGCAATCCAAGGATGTGTCGTTTCATTCCTACCAGCTTACTCAGGATCCGTCGTCTAACGTCGTCCTCATCCTTGCCGAAGGCTTGAGCGACGGCTCTATGATCGCCCAATCCATACTACCGGGCCTTCTGTCCATGTATGAGAACGGCATCACCCGCGATACCCAGCCGACCAAATGGACAGGCGAGCTGCCGCTCGTGCCGATTGAACGCACTGCTAGGCCCGAAGAGCTGGCGGAGACGGTGTTTCGCGGCAGCATGCTGGTGCTGATGCCCGCAATCGATACCCTGTTCTCGCTCGATATAGCGAGCCCTCCTCGGCGCACGCCGAACGATTCGAACACTGAAATTTCAATTAAAGGGCCGCGGGACTGCTTCGTCGAGGAAATTATGACGAACATTGCGCTTATTCGCAAACGGGTCAAAAGCGATTCGCTTTGCTATGAAACGTATGTCATCGGAACACGAACGAAAACGCGTGTCGGGCTCGTATATTTTAAAGATATTTTATCGCCGGATATATTGACGGAAGCACGCAAGCGGCTTCAGCAGATCGACATCGACGGACTGCACAGCATCGGTCAACTGGAAGAAATCATTTCGGACTACAAGTACACGATAATGCCGATGCTCGACTTCACCGGCCGCCCCGATTATGCGGTCAGCAGCCTGCTGGCAGGAAGGTTCGTCATCTTGATGGACGGCAATCCGATGGCGCTCATCGGGCCGGGCACGCTGTCGCTGCTGATGAAATCGCCGGAAGACATCCATTTCAACTTTTTTTATGTCTCGTTCGCGAGGGCCATTCGTCTTGTCAGCTTACTTGTTACGCTGCTGCTCCCGGGCATTTGGGTAGCGTTAATGGCGTTCCATCAAGATCAGCTGCCATTCCGAATGATGGCAACCATCTCCGTATCCAGAATCGGTCTGCCGTTGTCGCCGCAGATGGAGTTTTTCATCCTGCTGCTCTTGCTCGAAATCTTCCGCGAGGCCGGTGTCCGCCTTCCGAACCCGATCGGTCAGACGCTAACGGTCGTCGGAGGGCTCATTATCGGAGATGCATCAATTCGTGCCGGACTTGTATCACCATCTGTCGTCGTCGTCGGCGCTGTAACGGCGGTAGCCGGCGTCACGCTCATCAACCAGACGCTTAGCACGACGGTCAGCTTAGTGCGGCTGCTTATTTTTCTGCTCGGGTGCTTCCTTGGCATGTATGGCGTTATTCTTGGCATCGTGCTGTTCGCTGCCTACTTGTCCAGACTACAATCGTTCGGTGTGCCATACACAGCACCGCTGTCGCCGATGAGACTGAAGGAGCTGCTCCCCTCCTTCCTCCGCGTTCCTTGGAAGCACATGCCGAATCGGCCGACCGATGTCCACCCGGCAGACCCTGACCATCAGCCGGAGCAGGCGTCATGAAGCTCAGCGCTCGCAAGCTCATTCGTTGTGCGGCTGCTGCCTTACTGCTCGTCTCATCTCTTACGATACTTTCAGGCTGCTGGAACTCAAAGGATATTCAGAACATGGCTTACGTAACGGCTATCGGTCTTGACTATTCGGAGGGAAAGTATATCACCTACGTTCAAGTATTGAATTTCTCAAATGTCGCACGGTCAGAAGGCGTTGAGCTTGGGAAGAAGGTGCCGAGCTGGATCGGCAAAGGAGTAGGCACCACGGTTATCGGATCAATTAACTCTCTGTTCGCGACCTCGCAGCTTCGGCTGTTTTGGGGTCATGTTAAAGCCGTCGTCGTTACTGAAAGCTTGATGCGCCAAGGGATCACCGAAACCTATAACGCATTGAACCGATATCGGGAAATCCGATATAACGTGCTCGTCTACGGGACGAAAGAGAAGCTGACCGATATTTTTACACAAAAATCGATCTTGAACATGTCGCCGCTCGAAACGCTGATGTATACGCCGCAGGATACGTACGAACAGTACTCTATCATCATGCCGATTCAAGGACATAAAACGATCGCAGCTATTCATGAGCCGACTGAACCGCTTATGATTCCTTCCCTCTCGATCACGAAGAAAGTCTGGAACGAGGACGAGAAACATGTTCCCATGTTTAAAATTTCGGGAGCGTACTTCTTCAAAGATAAAAAGATGACGAGCTGGATGTCCATCGAGGACCTGAAGGGAGTTCGATGGACGCAGCGCAATTTAGGGCAGGCCTATCTCCAAGTGCCTAAGCAAGGAAAGCCTATTGCTGTACTTTTCCTGAGAAGGCCCAAATTTTCTATTCACCCCGTCATATCGGGCAGTAAGGTGCAGTATGACCTGGAGGTACGAATCAGTGGTCGGCTGGCGGAGCTGCTCGAGCAGGAGAGCCTCCCGAAGCTGGAGCAGCTTGGAGCGCAAACGATCAAGGAGCAAATCGAAGAGACGTACCGAAAAGGTGTTGCTGCGAATTGCGACGTGTTCAAGCTTCGACAGCAGCTTTACCGGAACCACCCATCCGTGTGGAAGCGTCTCAAAGCTACTACGCTTGACGAACAATCGCTGCGCCATGTCCGTGTCAAGGTGTCCATTATAAGTACGGGGAAATATAAGGGGCGTGTGGAGTAGGGAATGACGATTAGACCGCTACGAGTAATGTACACAGGAACTGGGCCTCGTTGAGGATCGATATGAGCTGATTACGCAAAATATCTGCATAGTATGCATACTTCCGCCTCTCATCTATTGCATAGGGCTGAATTAATGCGTGGAGTACAGAAATTTGTATCAGCTGAAGTTGATCGCCTGCAATAAACAAAAAAGGGTTGGGCATTTTCTGCTCAACCCTTTTATTAACTTATTGAACAGCTCCGTCTTGCTGGTAAGTTCTTGTGCCTCCGCCCCGAGCGGAGCTGCGGCTCTTGAGCGTATGAACAACGTCCATAAGCTGCTGCGGGGTCGGCGGACGGAACGCGTCATCTCCGCCGCAGCGCGCTGCCTCGTCCCACTTCAGAAACTGTTCAAAAGCAGTGCGCTCCGCGTCCTTCAGCGGCAGGCTCGCGCCATAGCTGCGCGCGCTCTGCGCCTCCGGGCGCGCGCCGAACCGGCGCTCGAGACGCCGCCACAGCGCATCCGACGCGGCGAGATAGCTCGCCCGCGTCGCCGCCGCTGACGGCGCGTCCGCGCCCTGGGCGCGGGCATAGCCGCGCAGCGCCGCCGCCATGCCGCGGCG
>NZ_BIML01000029.1 GCF_004001065.1 Paenibacillus xylaniclasticus | reverse complement strand
TCATGAAGCCGTTCATCTGTGCAAGGAATTCCACCCGGATATCGTTCTAATGGATATCAATATGCCTCATTTTGATGGTGTCCAAGCGACCAAAATGATCAAGGAGCTATACCCGGAGATTAAAATCATTATTCTTACGTCTTATAAAGAGATCGACTATGTATTATCTGCATTGAGTCATGGGGCGGAAGGTTACTTATTGAAGGCCATTAACCCCAAGCATTTGGTTGCAGGAATCCGCGTTGTGCATTTGGGCGGCACTCTAATCTCTCAAGATATGGCGTCTGACGTTGTTCAAAGATTAAAGGAACGGGAGTTAAATGGAGAACATAAAGAAAACAAAGCGACCAAAGCGAAAACAAATGATTTTGAGCTGAGCAGCAGAGAAATCACCGTTCTACAGAAGCTGGCGAATGGCTTGCGGAATCAGGAAATTGCGGAGAGCTTATTTCTTAGTGAAGGCACTGTGAAGAACTACATCTCTAATATTTATGCCAAGCTTAATGTGAAGGGTAGGGTGGAGGCTACTAAGAAGGCGAGAGAGGCGGGTCTAGTAAAAGTCATAAACCAGGACTTATGACTAAATGGCACTAATTCGTTGTGACTTTTCCCCCTTAAACTGTAAACATCAGCACAAGGAGCTGAGCAATATCGTTTGCAGGGGGAGCTTGCATGAAAGCGTTAGTTGTATTCGGAAAGATCGTATTAACTTTTGCAATTTGTACTGGACTTAGCGCGATCTTTAATGTACTCATGATGGTTTTTATTGATGCTGAGGAAATGCCGCACATATTGAACGGTCCCAAATCGTTTTTTGTCATCCTGGGAGCAGTTATACTCATGCTGCTAATATTCAAGAAGGATCGGTCCTTATCGCTTGGACTTGCTGGTAATCGAAAACCGTTCTTGCTTTTGTCCGGTTCGCTCTACGGCATCGTTCTTGTTCTTGTTTCGTTTATTGCCGTCTTTATCGTTGGAGAAGCAGATTTCGAGTCATTCGGAATCAGTCAAGCGATATTCGCCAGTATGGGTGTTGCCGCCATCCTCGCTTTATGCGATTCCATTACAGAAGAGATTCTATTCCGAGGCTATATTCAAGAAATGATCAAACGTAGCTTCGGTATTTGGTCCGGTATCATCATTTCTGCTATTCCGTTTGCTGCCCTGCATGCGCTGGGGCACGATGTATTATCCAATCCACTGGTATTAATAAACCTAGCTTTGGCTGGAGTCTTTCTAGCGCTGCTGCGTGAAATGACGGGATCACTTTGGCTGCCGATCGGGTTCCACTTTGCATGGAATACCGTGAACCGATTTATCGGCACCGAGGACAGCTTAATCCAGATTCAGTTAGGTCCGAATGAATGGATCAGCGGGGGAAGCCAAGGATTCGATGCAGGCCTCGCCAATACCTTGATCATGACGACACTTATTGTTGTATGCTCATTCTGGCTCAGTAGAGTACGTAAATCGTCATAACCTGAGCGTTGTAATTGATAAAGCCGCCAAGATAAGGCTTGGCTCCACGTTATAGCGAAAAACCGGAACCATGTTGTGGCTATGTGCAAGGATCACCTGCCTCAATACTCTGTTATGAGAAGCCTATTATAAGATTCGCGTAATCCATTAATCATTTGGTTAAGTTTCTGGTCAAAAGTAAAAACGGTATGACCACCGAGTTTCGAGTAAGCAAAGAGCAAAGAGTCAACAAAATCGATTTTGATTTCACTGTAGACCTTTAATGCTTCAATAAGGATGTTTTTGTCATGCGCGGATATATTGCTGTAGTAGAGCAAGCTTCGTAGCGAATCTGAGATGAGAGCTCGTTCCACTTTATATACTTTTTCCAACACATAGACGACTTCAGCCATAACTTCATTGGGGATGAATATACTATAGTTTTCAATTTTATCACGCGCTTGATCATTGAACTGAGCAACATCTTGAAGCAAATAACGCAGTATTAAATTAGCATCAAACGATGTTCATGTTTTTCTTGTATACCATTTTCCCAAGCGTCTTGTTCAAATCGTATTAAATCCGGGTTGGCGTATTGTTTCAATGCGCCTCTAGCGGTAGGAGAAGGGGAAAGTGTCTGTTTGAGTGGAGATGGCTCTCTGATAGGTAATATGATTAATTCAACATCTTGATTTTGAAGCTCTTCAGGGAGATCAACGATATGCTTTAAAGCATCACTGTTTGTAATTTTTCTGACAAAGCTCATGTTAATCACTATCCTTGAATTAAGTATATCTGATTCAGGGTTTACTCCCAATTACCAAAAATACAGCAGCATCCAGATAAACAAGACAATGAGGCTGCGGACAATTGCCATACTCCGCATATGTTAGAAAGGTGAAATACTAAATCGTAAAAAGCGATGGGGCCAGCATTCCATTATGCTGGCCTCCATCGCTTCGCTGTGAAAGAACATCTCTCATGGCAGGGGGCTGTAGGCCGTGGAGTTGTATTGACAACAATGTAACCTACATCGAACTTAGCGACTCACCATTAGATACGCTATCTATCTTTCGTCTCGCTTACCTCCCCTTCTTGCTTCTCATCTCCGCTATCCGGTTCGGTCGGTTCTTCCGTCGAGGTAGTCTCACCCTCCGTCGGCGTTATCGTCTCGTCCTCCGACGAAGTATTTGTCTCTTCCTCTGTCTGCGTCTCCGTTTCCTCCTGTTGTTCCTCGATGATCGTTATCAAAGCGCCTTCCGGCAGGTCGGCTTCCCGAATCCAGATCATCCCCTCTGCAGCGGCGACGTACAGCCAGTCGTTCCACCGTTCGCGGACGACGGCTGTTTGAGCTTGAAGCTTGACGGCGGATGGTTGGGTAGAGAGCGGTGTTGCATAATGGACCGTTTGCTTCGTCAAGCTGACGGTCAAATCGTTCGTCTGCTCGAACGGGCCTTGAATGACGGAGCGGGAGGAGATCCAGCGCGGACCGTTCGACGTGGCGATCTCCAGCCAGTCCCCTTTCTGACGCAGTGTCTTGTAGCGCCCCTCATAGACAGTTCCCATTGTCTTCGCACGCAGTTCCGGGAACTGGTATCCTTTCTCAGCGGCAAGCAGTCGAACATCGCTAGTCGATTTGGCAGCAGTCTGCCGCTTCAGCCACAATTCATAGCCTTTCTCTGCTATCATCCATACTGTATTTTTGTGCTGCTTCCAGATTCGGCTCCATTCCGTTAGCGGAACGTTCGTCGATCCGGCGGCACGGCCAATCTCTGGTGTCAACGCCGGTCTCCCGAATTGTTGGATGAACCAGTCCGTGAATCCGCCTCCGGACGGATTGGGCTGCGGTGTGACGAGCGAATAGCCTGTTAGCTTCGCATAGGCGGAAGCAAAGTTATAGTCGCGGTTGAAATTTTCTTTCTTGGTATGGAAATTCCAATAGATGATCTCACCGGAACTATGGTAGGATAACGCAATTTCAGGCTTCGTGGACAGTGCCAGATTATACATCGCCAGTGCTTCCTTCGCCTGCAGCGGCTTGGTACCCTTATAGTTCATATAGGACGGCTTCTTGCTCACATTTCTGATACCGGCCCAGTCAGCCGGATATTGGCGGTTGAGATCGACGCCGCGGGCGTTCGCTTTCCAGCGTTTAAAGTCGCGACTGCCGTTATTCATATAGATGAGCCCCGCATGGTAGTCTTCTGGGAAGGCGCTCAAGCCCTGTTGCTGCAGCGTTACGCCATCCGGATTGACCATTGGGACGATGCGGAACGTAACGCGGTCAAGCAGATCGCGGGCGCGAAGTCCGCCCGAGACCGTGCCGTTCTTCTCATATTGAACGGCCATCTCTTCAAGCAGTTTCATTAACGTAATAGTCGTAATCCATTCGCGGGCATGATGGGCGCCGTTAAGCAAAATAACAGCAGGTCCATGGCCAATATCCGCCATCCATAGTGTACGGCCGTATTCGCTCTTGCCTGCTGAATCCAGCGTAATAAGGTCGGGATAACGGGCGGCAAGCGCCTGCAAGTCTTTGCTCATGCGGGTATAGGAATAGACCTGCATCGGATTGACGATCGATTGGTTCGATACCGAGGCCGTCTGAGCTGCAGCTTGTGCCGGTGACGGGACCGAAGCCGCGAAGACCGCAGCCGATATGGCAATGGCGGATAGAAGTCGGACGGACGGCTTCAGCTGGATATGCTTTGTGATGTTTGACAACAAAGTACTTCTCTCCCAAATGAAAAATGTCGAAATGATAAATTCGAATGCTAGATATTCGACATAATATGAACAAATCCTCCTAAAGGTTGGTAATTTTATAGTTCAATAGAAATATAAAGAGAAATAACCTGCCCGTTCCTCCTACTACTCATATGCATCTAAATATTCATCCCACAATCGCCTCTTACTCTATTACATATTCAAGGAGGCTTATTTGCGTTTGACGCGCAAATATTTGCGCTGGCAAAGTAGTTGTTTGCGCGTTCGATTGTGCCGATGGCCCTTAAGATAAGAGCAGATAACAGAGCGATCACATGAGAAGAAATGTTAATAGGAGGGCTCACACGAATGATTCAACTATCCAATGTATCCAAAATCTACGAGCTGGAGGCTGGCGAGTTCACCGCGCTGCAGCCGACCGATCTGACTATTGGTCAAGGGGAATTTATCGCTATTATGGGACCGAGCGGATCTGGCAAAAGCACGCTGCTGCAGCTGCTCGGCGGGCTCGATCTTCCGACAACCGGAAGCGTTAAGATAAACGGTATCGAGCTGAGCGGGATGACAGAGAAAGAGAGAACACTCTTTAGACGTACGAAGATCGGATTCGTCTTTCAAAACTATCAGCTGCTTCCGATGATGACGGTCGCGGAGAACGTGGCGCTGCCGATGGCCGCTAATAAAGCTTCCAAGAAAGAAATTCAATCGACAGTCGACCGACTGCTGCAGGACGTCGGTCTTGCAGATAAAGCATCCCATTATCCTTCTCAGTTAAGTGGAGGTCAGCAGCAGCGGGTCGCCATTGCGAGAGCGCTGGCGATGAAGCCTGCATTCCTGCTGGCAGACGAGCCGACCGGCAATTTGGATCAGAAGACGGGTGAGAGTGTGCTGTCGCTGCTGACGAGATTAAACCGCGAGGAAGGCATTACAATCGTGATGGTCACACATGACCAGGAGGCAGCTAGAGCGGCAAGCAGAATGATTCGGATTCGTGACGGAGAAGTGGTGCAGGAAGGAAAGGTGGTCTAATTATGAGCTTATGGCAGATCGCGTGGCGAGGCCTGACCAGACGCAAGCTTCGTACATTTCTAACGATTATCTCCATTATGATCGGCGTCGCTTCTGCCCTTGGTGTTGTAACGTCGGTGGACTCCGCCAAGCGGACATTTCCGCTCTATCTTAAGGCGGCGTTCGGCAAAGCTGATTACGCTATCAACGGGAAGAATGCTTACTTCGAGGACACGGTCCTTCAACAGATTCAAACGATCCAAGGAACTAACGCCATTGCTGTCTTGAAAGAAAGCACGAAGCTTCTGCTTGATGACGATGGCTTGTCCGCAATTCAGAAGCGGGCTGACCTTACCGGCTACAGCCGAATGGATACGGCTTTGACTGGCTTTAAGGTTATCGAGGGCAGCTTGTCGGAAGGAGGAGCAGTTATTACGGATCGAACTGCCAATGTGTGGAAAGCATCCGTTGGCGACACGATTACATTTGATACAGACAACGGTGTACGTACTATTAAAATCTCTGCGATCGTCAAATATACGGTTGAGCTGATGGGGCCGTCCAGCTGGACGATGGCGAAGTACCATCCTTGGTCGGTGGCGGTGCCGCTTCCGGTAATGCAGCAATGGTTCGAGCTTGACGGCAAGATCGACACGATTCAGGTGAAAGCGGAACGCGAGGCGGACCTGCCTTCTATCGGCGAACAGCTCGATCGGCTGGCAGAGGAGCAGGGCGGCATCTATGTGCAGCCGATCGTCATCGACTACGATGCGCAGTCTAAGGAATTGAACACCTATTTTATGCTGCTTTATTTGGCTGGCTTGCTTGGCATTGCACTCAGCGCGTTTATTATCTTCAACTCCTTGTTCGTCAGTGTGCAGGAGCGCAGGCAGGAATTTGCCGCTATGAAGACGATTGGTTATACGCAGCTGCAGCTGCGAACGATCGTAACATATGAGGTACTCTTGATGTCGGTTATCGGAACGGCGGTCGGCCTCATGATCGGATACGGACTGGCGGAGCTGCTGCAGGCGGTAATCTTCATGCTGTTCGGCATTAACGAGCAAGGAAATCTTCAGCTGCTGCAAGGCTTGTGGGTCGCAATTCCAGCGGGAACGATCATTCCGGTGCTTGCAGCGCTGTATCCGATTCGTCAGGCAGGACAAGTAAGCGTTATGGCTTCGCTTAAGGACGAAGTGCCTTCTGTAAGCAGACCGAAACGGAGCATATGGCTTGTCCCTGCGGGCGTCCTCTTGCTAGTGTCGGCGTTCTTCATCAAAAGCTTATATTTGCTAATTCCGTTCATGCTTGGCGCTGTGCTGTTATTCCCATATCTGTTCGACGGATTCTTGTTCTTGCTGCGGCCTGTGTACCGGCTTGTACTCGGCTTCGGCGGTACGATGGCGTCGCGCAACTTGAGCCGCAGCCGCGGCCGGACGACGATGACATCAGTCATTCTATGTCTTGGTATTGCGATGATCGTCCTGATGAGCTCGCTCAATAGTGCGCTTGTCCAGTCGTTCGAACGAGTCATTCATGAGACGTATGGCGGCGATCTGGACGTTCATCTTCACCATATCGAGAAGACGGATCTGGAGCAGCTAAGGAGCATTCCAGGCGTAGCTGGGGCAGAGACGTATGCGCAGCATACAGCGGTATGGCAAGTGCAGGAGAAGAAGCGGCAGTTAACCGTATATGGTGTCGGAGAGGATTGGATGGCTCGATTCCCGCTCTTTACGGCGGAGGGACATCAGCCTAGCGAGCTGCTGGGCAAGCTGAAGCAGGATGAATTGGTGCTCGACCGAATCGCCTTCAACACGTGGGGGGGCCAAATCGGAGAGCGGATTGAGCTCGATACGCAGCATGGCATGCAGTCGTTCCAAGTCGTTGCTGTCGTGGAGACGATGAAAAATAACGGCTACGGCGCATTCATGCGCAAGTCTCAATTCCAAGACGTGTTCGGTATCAAATATGAGAAGAATGCACTGGTCATTAAAGATGATACGGTGTCGCCGCTGCAGCTGCGTGAGCGTATTTTCGATCAATTCGGCTCGCGCATTATGGAGATGTTCGGACCGGAGGATTGGGTGAGCGTCATCGGTGCCGCCTATACAGGCTCTTTCACCATCGTGAACTTCTTGGTCGGACTATCGATTATCATCTCAGGCATTGGCATTGCTAATACGCTCTTGATGAGCATTATGGAACGGGTTCGTGAGCTTGGCATGATGAGAGCGGTCGGTGTAACCCGGCGCCAAGTCGTTCGAATCATTCGGCTCGAAGGAGTCGGGATGGGGCTTGGTGCGACGGTCGTCGGCTGCCTGCTTGGAACGATGCTGATCTACTTGACCTCCACGTTCCTGGAAATTCATTCGCTCACCTATCAGTTCGGCGTATCGTGGATCATCCTGCTTGTTATTGCGCTGTTCGGCGTGTCTGTCAGCCTGATCGCCAGCATTGCGCCAGCGCGCCGTGCGGCTAGAATTCCGCTAAGTGAGGCGCTTCGATATGAATAAACCGCTGCTCTATATTCTCTTCTTAGTCGCTGTCCTCCTCTCCGGCTGCAGCTCTGGCTCTTCCTGGGAGGAGGAGCAGCTGGAGGAGGTTAGCGACCGGCTGCTCGCAGATGACGTGACGGCTGTCTGGACGGTTAAGCCGGATTTGGAATCGAGTGACGACCCGAATGGGGACATTCCAGCGACAATTCAGCTTACGCTGAAGAAGCAAGACGGGACGCCGATTGAATCGTTCGACCTGAATCATGAGAAACTCGTCCATCTAATCGTCATTAGTCGGGATTTATCTTACTTTAATCATATCCACCCCGAGTATGCGGGCGAGGGACGTTTCGAAATTCAGAATACGTTCCCGGCTGGCGGTGAATACAAGCTGATTGCTGATTTTAAGCCTTCCGATGGAGATTCGATGACCACAATGGAATGGGTGACGCTGCAAGGGCTGTCGGCTCCGTCGAAGCCTGTTGTTCCGGACCGTTCGCTAATGAAGACGGAAGAAGGGGTGAACGTTCAGTTAGACATTGACAATCCGGGTGTGAATGAGAATACTGTGCTGACGTTTACGCTTACGGAGTCGTCCGGCGGGGAGCCGATCACCGATCTTCAGCCTTATTTGGGCGCGATCGGACATGTTGTCATTGTGTCTGAAGATGGGGAACGGTACATTCATGTTCATGCCGAGGAGGGGCAGGAGTCCGGTCCCAAGGCCGTATTCGAGACGTCCTTCCCGAGCAGCGGCGTGTATAAAATATGGGCGCAGTTCCAGCGCAGCGACCGCGTATTTACCGTTCCCTTCGTTATTGAAGCAGAAGCCGCGAGCTAGCAGAAGCGTTCATGTCGTGTGAAGAGGCGCTGCATTTTTTGCGGACTTCCTCGTTTTTTTGCGCGATAGTTGGAAGCAGCTTCGATATAATGAATGAAGAAGCTAACGAATCGTACTGTAGAGGAGAACGGACTTATGACGACCAGGAGGACGAACGGCCGAGCTATCGGCAGAGATGAGCTGTATTGGATCGCGGCAGAGAATACGATGGATACGATCGTGGTGGTCGACAGCAGCGCCGTCGTCCACTACGTATCTCCTTCTATTTATCCTTTGACAGGGTATACCGTCGAGCAGTACGAGGGGATGGACGCCTTCGAAATTATTGTGCCGGACGATCAGGATCGAATACGTGGGTGGCTGTATGAGGCGGTAACGAAGAAGAAGCCGGTTGATGTCGACTACCGACTTCGTCATGTCGACGGTCGGACGATCGACGTGGAGACGAGAGTGAAGCCCGTTCTGGACGAGGATGAACAAGTTAAATATGTCGTCGCGGTTGTTCGCGATGTGACAAGACGGAAGCAGACGGAACAGTTGCTGGAAAATATTTTGGACAACGTGAATGCTACTGTCTGGTCAACCG
This sequence comes from Paenibacillus xylaniclasticus, assembly GCF_004001065.1. Lineage (GTDB taxonomy): Bacteria > Bacillota > Bacilli > Paenibacillales > Paenibacillaceae > Paenibacillus_T > Paenibacillus_T xylaniclasticus. The sequence goes on along the minus strand of NZ_BIML01000029.1, from coordinate 45,098 downwards.
ATAGTCAATTTACGCGCTATCATTATTTCGCAGGCAATACGGAGCGGGTAGCCGGGCTTCCGAAGGAGGAGGTCATCGAGAGGCCGATTCGGCTTCATGATCATATTCATCCGGAAGATAACGAAGCGCTTATGGGCGAGGTGAAAGAACGGCTGGACGAGGGGCTTCCTGTCCGCAAGGAGTTCCGTTGGATACATATTCCTGATGAGACCAGGTGGGGGCAATTAATTATCCACCCATTTAGCAGCCGAGACGGAGAAGTGGAGCGGCTGGATGGCATTATGCTGGACATAACAGACAAGAAGCGGGCGGAGCTTGCCCTGGAAGAAAGCGAGCAACGATATAAATCGTTGTTCGAGCACAATCTTGACGCTGTCTTCTCGCTTGAGCTGGAAGGGCTGCGTTTCGTCAATGCGAATGAGGCGTTCGAACGGACGACCGGCATCGAGCCGAATAAGCTTCAGGACCGCTGTTTTATTGGCCTTATTCATGATGAGGATCATTCGGAAATTTACCGGACGCTGCTCGAAGTGATGCAGGAAGGGAAACCGCGCGATGCGGAATGCCGGCTTGCCCATACGACAAGCGGCGAGCGAATCGTCAGCATTACGTTCGTGCCGATTCTTGTGGCGGGGAGCTTGACCGGTATTCATGGCATTCTGAAGGATATAACGAAGCAGAAGCTGGAGCAGCAGGAGCTGGTTCGAAGCGAGGAGCGCTCGAAATTTCTACAAATGAGCTTGAACCGACTGTCGAGCGACTTGGCGAATGTCATGAAAGTGTCTGAGCTGGAGGAGCGGCTTATTGACGAGGTGCGGAGGGTTCTCCCTTCCTCCAACGTATCGATCGAGGACGAGCCGGATGCGAAGGAGGGACAAGCCCCTCATACTTACCGGATTCGAATCGGCGAGAAGCCGCATCCTGTCTATCTATGCGTGGAGCTTGCCGAGCCTCTTAATCGGATTGAAGAGGAATGGCTGGATACAGCGGTTCATTATGTGACGATTCTGTATGATAATTTGCATCGGACGGAAGATTTAATGAAACGGTTGGAGCAGCTCGTCGGAACGAATGAGACGCCGAAATGGATTTTGCGGCTTATGTTCCGCCTGTCCGAGAAGGAGCGGGCTGCATTGTCCAGCGATTTGCACGACACGGTGCTGCAGGATTTAATTATTTGGTACCGCAAGCTGGAATCGCTTCGTTCCACTAGTCGGTTCGATGAGCGTTCGCACGAAGAGCTGGTACAGATCGAGAACGGACTGCTTGATGCCATTCATCAGATCCGAATAACCTGCAATGAGCTTCGCCCTCCGTTCCTGCTGAAGATGGGGCTCGTCGAATCGCTTCGAAGCTTATTCGAATACGCCCGGATGTTCGCAAATTACGAGATCGAATTTCATGCCGGAGCGCTCGAGGCGCCGCTGCACGAGGATCAAATACTTGGGATATATCGAATCGTACAGGAGCTGCTCAACAACGCATCGAAGCATTCCCAGGCAAGCCGGGTGACGATCGCGCTGGTAGATGGAGAGAGGCATATTCAGTTCCGGTACTCGGACGATGGGGTTGGCGTTGATCTAGCGCGGCTTGGGGGGTCCTATCAGCATATGGGCATTGCCGGCATCGAGAAGCGGGTACTGAGTCTGGAAGGTGCCATCGACGTTCAATCCGCTCCGAATGAAGGGTTTCATGTGAACGTAACGTTTCCTAAGCAAACGATAGAAAGGTGAAGACGTATGAACATTCTGTTAATCGATGATCATCGGTCGGTCGTCGAAGGGACCAAAATGCTGATCGAGTCGGAGCCAGACATTCGCGTAACGATCGAGACGGACGTCTATTTGGTTACGGATCTCGTTCGGCTGAACAAATATGATGTCATTCTGCTCGATCTCTATATGCCGAATATCAATGGGGCCGATCTGGCGCGCAAAATTGTCGATTACGTTCCGGACGCCGTCATTCTTATTTATTCGGGATTCGAAATTGCGCCGCATTTCAATCTCTTAATGGAGTCGGGCGTTTCGGGCTTCGTCTCGAAGACCTCGACCCGCGAGGAGCTGATTCAGGCGATCCGATGCGCGGCGAGGAAGCAGGCGATCATTCCGATGCAGCTGCTTAGACAGCTTCGCCGTCAAGAAATTATGGTACAGGACGATGCGGGCCATGAGCCGACGACGATCAGCCAAGACGAGGATCGGCTGCTGCGGGAGCTGGCGAAGGGTAAGAGTAACAAAGAAATATCAAAAACACTCATGATCAGCCAGCGGTCGCTCGAATACTCGCTGACCGAGCTGTTCCAGAAGCTTCACGTCAATTCCCGGGTCGAGCTTATCAAGAAAGCGAAGAGCCTCGGCATTCTGCCGACGGAGGATTTGTATTGACGAGTGGGGCTTATGCTGAGCATCAATCGCTCGTTTGGATCTGCATCGAAGGGGGTGTCCAGAAAGTCAGTTGTGTACTGTCTTTCTAGACACCCCCTTTTTCGGGGGATAAGGCTCCTTGTTAGCCCAACACGATGGACGGCTTTTGCGTGCGCCGCGCAAGCTTTTGCGTCAGCGTGTACAACTCTTTGCGTCAGTATGGGCAACGCTTGCGCGATCAGGAGCGCTGTGCGGCGGTAACATGAATGTAGGCCGAATGATTTAGGAGGCGTTCATTCATGAACCATTTTCGTCAATTTATGCCGTACGTGCGTCAACAGAAAAAGCTGTATCTATTGGGATTCGCCGGGAGCTTATTCCGCTTTCTTATTCCTCTCTCGGTGCCGCTCGTCATCAAATATTTGTTCGATCATCTGCTGCGCGACGATCAATTGTCCCGTGCGGACCAGACAGGCCGGCTGCTGCTTATAGCCGCTGTGATGATTGCTGTCTTCTTCGTCGTACGTGCGCCGATGGAATACGTCCGGCAGTACGGGATGAACAAGGCAAACAACCGGGTTATGACTGCCCTTCGCAGAGATACGTTTGCCAAGGTGCACGCACTCGACGCCAAATATTTAACGGAGCATCGCAGCGGTGAAATCGGCACCCGTTTCTTTGACGATATTGAAAAAGTCCGCGGTTATATGACAGCCATGTTCTCGAACATATGGATCGAGATGATTGTGCTTATGTGTGTTATCGGAATCATGCTCACCTTGAATGTGACGCTCACAGTTGTTGGCGTCCTGCTGGTCAGCCTGCAATTTCTGCTGGCCCATGCGTTGTCGAGGAAAGTGAAGGCGACGACTCGGAGCATGATGAGCTATCGGTCGGTATTAAGCGGCTTCGTGCTTGAACGAATTCAAGGCGCGCTGTGGTCAAAGCTGTATCAATCGGAGCGACAAGAAAGTAAGCAGCTTGATCGCCATCTGGAGCAATATGGCCAGATTGCCGACCGGCAAGCCGGGACGCAGGCGGTATCGCTTGCTGCGGTGAACGTATTGAGTGATATTACGCCGTTCTTGGTCGTATCTGTCGGCTGCCTGTTCGTTATTTACGGAGAGCTGACGCTCGGAAGCTTAATCGCCTTCTTCGCGTATGTAGATCGAATGCGCGGGCCAGTTGCCGCTCTCGTCCAAGCGATTCCTGTTATAGCGGAGGGCAGCGTCGCCCTTGGCCGCATATTCGAATTTATGAAGGTGCCGACTACAATCATCGAGCAGGAAGGGGCTAAGGAGCTGGAACGTTTCGAGGATGCAATCGTATTCGACCGCGTGTCCTTCTCCTATGATGGGAAGAACAATGTGCTCAGCGGTGTTTCGCTTCGACTTGAGCGTGGGAAAACGTACGCTTTCGTCGGCGAAAGCGGCGGGGGCAAAAGCACGATCATGCAGCTTCTGTCGAGAATGTACGACGTCACGGGCGGGCAAGTGACAATAGACGGGGACGATCTTAGAAATTATTCGCTCGCAAGCATAAGGAAGCAGATGGGTGTCGTTACGCAGGACAACTTTCTGTACAGCACCTCGATAGCGGACAATATTCGGCTAGCTAAGCCAGACGCGACTGATGAAGAAGTGATCGCTGCGGCTAGAAAAGCGTTCGCTCATCATTTTATTACGGCGCTGCCTAGCGGATATGATACGGAGGTGGGGGAGCGGGGAGTCAAGCTGTCTGGCGGACAGAAGCAGCGGATCGCCCTTGCCCGCATGTTCTTGAAAGACCCTGCTATTGTCCTGCTGGACGAGGCGACAAGCGCGCTTGATAACGAGAGTGAAAAGTTCGTACAAGCATCCATCGATCGGATGCGCGGCGATAAAACGATCGTCATGATCGCCCACAGGCTTTCGACGGTCATTCACGCGGATCGCATATTCGTGCTTCGGAACGGCCGGATCGCCGAAGCCGGAACGCACCGGGAGCTTCTTCAGGCAGGCGGCTTTTATAAGCAGCTGTACGATAAGCAGAGCTTGGGAAGCCGGTCGGGGGTTGCGGAGCGGAGTGTTTTGTTGAGTTCGTGAGAATAAATGAGTACTGCAACTATTTACATAAATACCAGACCTTTGAACAACTAAAAAACGACATTGATGATTATATCCACTTTTACAATTACGAACGATTACAGAAAAAACTAAACGGCCTCAGTCCCATTGAATTTAGGGCTAAGGCCGCTTCATAGATCTTTATTTTTTGTACTGTCTACTTGACGGGGAGCAGTTCACTTTGGATTGTCTTTCTACTCTATTCTTATTACCAAGTAATCCAGCCGCTTGTTCGTTGGTAGTTACGTAGAAGCTCATATTGCTCATGGATTGTGCTGCAATCCTCATCTCCGTTGCACCGGGTAAAATTCGGCTTATCATGCCATAGCTTCGGCGCAACTAGTAGAAGAAAATTTTGGGATTGAACATATGATCCCTCCCTGGTTCATTTGCTAAGATTCACCATATATTTGGCTGTCTTGCTCAACCGAATGCTGCTATTATTGCAAGCTATCGAGCTGTTGTGATACATTTCGTATCAAAATATGACTAACGTCTCATCACATCGAGCTTATAAGGAAGTAAAATAGTAACGATAGAGAGAAAACACGCTTTCATTTTAGAAAGCGCTTGCAAAGGTGAGGGGCTAATCTAATTCAGGAGGATGCCCTATGAGATTAAGCAAAGCAAGACGGTTATGGATCGTATGCATGATCGCTGCGCTCGTTGCAGCTTATTTGCCGGTCGTCGGCAGCGCAGCGGCGGCTGATGAGGGACCGTTCGTTGACGTTCCGGCATCGATCGATCCGTTATTGAAGGCGCCCGGCAAGAAGCCTTCAGAGGCGGGGGCGCTGCGCATCATTGAGCATGATGGGAAGAAGACGCTTGGCGACAAGGACGGCTATCCGATTCAGCTGCGCGGCATGAGCACGCATGGGCTGCAGTGGTTCCCGGAAATCTTGAATAACAATGCCTTCGCTACGCTTGCCAATGATTGGAGCTCCAATGTCGTTCGCCTAGCGATGTATGTTGGAGAGGGCGGCTACGCATCGAATCCGTCGGTAATCAAGCAGCGGGTCATTAGCGGGATCGAGTATGCCATCGCGAACGATTTGTATGTCATCGTCGACTGGCATGTTCATGCACCGGGCAATCCGAATGCGTCTGTTTACAGCGGAGCGCTCGATTTCTTCAAGGAAATATCGGAGCTGTATCCGAATCACCCGAACATCATCTATGAGCTGGCAAATGAACCGAGCAGCAATGACGGCGGTGTAGCAGGAGAAGGCGTGACGAACGATGCGGCAGGCTGGCAAGCCGTCAAATCGTATGCCGAGCCGATTATTCGAATGCTGCGCGACAGCGGCAACGAAAACCTCGTCATCGTCGGCAGTCCGAACTGGAGCCAGCGTCCGGATCTTGCGGCGGATGATCCGATTGACGACGATAATACGGCGTATACGGTTCATTTCTATACGGGTACGCATATGCCGGCTGCAGACAGCAGCAACCGCGGCAATGTGATGAGCAATGCCCGCTATGCGCTTGAGCATGGAGTGGCTGTCTTCTCGACAGAGTGGGGAACGAGCGAGGCGAGCGGCAACAACGGACCGTTCCTTGACAAAGCGGACGAATGGCTGACGTTCCTGAACGAGAACAACATTAGCTGGGTGAACTGGTCGCTGACGAACAAGAATGAAACGTCGGGAGCGTTCATCCCGCTGGAGCTTGGCAAGCAAAATGCAACGGATCTGGACCCGGGCGCGGATCAGCTGTGGGAGCCCCGTGAGCTGAGCTTGTCCGGTGAGTATGTACGGGCAAGAATTAAAGGCATTCCGTATGAGCCGATTGACCGGACAGTGCGAGAAAGCTTCCATACGATCATTTGGAATTTCGATGACGGCACGGAGCAAGGCTTTGGCGTGAATGGAGATAGCCCGGTAAAAATGATCACGCTGTCGAACGTCAATAACGGCTTGCAAATTACAGGCTTAGGCAGCGGTAACGATCTGTCGGCCACGAGCTTCTGGGGTAATCCGCGCATCTCGGCAGACGGTACGGCAATACGACCGAACGTGCTTGGTGCGGAGAAGCTGACGATGGACGTCATTGCGCCGTCACAGACGACAGTTGCCATCGCGGCGGTTCCGCAGAGCAGCTCCGCTGGCTGGGCGAATCCGAACCGTGCGGTGCAAGTGACACCAGAGCAGTTCGAGCTGCAGGAGGATGGCAGCTATCGGGCAACGCTGACGATAACGGCGGACGATGCGCCGAATTTGAAGACGATTGCGTCTCATGAGACCGACAACGTTCTGACGAATATTATTTTATTTATTGGTACAGCTTCCGGCACGGATCAAATAATATTGGACAACATTGCGGTATCCGGCAACCGCGCTGTCGTTGAGCAGCCAATTGTCCATGCTCCGCTTGGAACGGCAACGCTGCCGTCGACCTTTGATGGCGAGGAAGCGACCAGACAGGGCTGGAACTGGGACAGCAGCTCCGGTGTGAAAACCGCGCTGACGATCGAGCAAGCTGGCGGCTCCGGCGCGCTCTCCTGGGATACGGCTTATCCTGACGTGAAGCCGACCGACGGTTGGGCATCGGCGCCAAGGCTGATTCTTAACGGCATTAATACGACGAGAGGGACGAATGACCGTCTGACGTTCGATTTCTACTTCGCACCGGTTCGCGCCAGTGAAGGGGCGATCTCGATTCATCTCGCCTTTGCACCGCCTTCGCTCGGCTATTGGGCACAAGCTGCACAGAGCGTGAACGTTCCGCTGGATAAGCTGGATACGCTGCAGCAGACAGCAGAAGGCTTGTATTATGTACCTGTATCGTTCGATCTGACGAATATTGCGGACAACAAAATAATCGGACCAGACACGCTTCTTCGTGACATTACGCTTGTGATGGCGGATGCAGGCAGCAACTTCCAAGGGCGTATGTACATCGATAATATCCGGTTTAATTCGGTTCCGGACGCACCGACAGGGCTGAATGCGACAGCAGGGAATGGACAAGTGACATTAAGCTGGAACGCTGTGTCTGCTGAGGATGAGCTGACGTACAATGTGAAACGATCGACAACGTCAGGCGCTTCCTATACGACGGTGGCGTCCGCCGTGTATGGCACGACGAGCTATACGGACACCGGACTTACGAACGGTACGACCTATTATTATGTCGTAACAGCCTCGAACAAGGCGGGCGAGAGCGCGTATTCGTCGGAGGTGTCGGCTGCTCCGTACAGCAGCAATGGCAACGACGGCAATGACGGCGATGACGGAAACGGCGGCGACAACGGCAACGGCGGTAATGACGGAAATGATGGCAACAACGGCAACGATGGTAATGACGGAAACGGTGGCGACAACGGCAACGGCGGTAATGACGGAATTGGTGGTAACAACGGTAACGAAGGTAATGACGGAAATGGTGGCAACAACGGCAACAATGGCAATAACGGAAATGGCGGCAGCAGTGGTAACGATGGTAATAGCAACAATGGCGTCTACGTGCCTGTAGTTACGCCGCCTACGAATCAAGGCAATCAATGGTTTGACTTACCTGATGCAGACAGTGACGGCATCGTAAAGGCAGCTATCAATGGCGAGGTTCGAATCCGTGCCAATGACAAAGCGCTTGCAAATCTGAAGGCGATCGAATTCACGAGTGGAATGGCGTCTGTCCGCATACCGGCGGCGGTTATCAAGCAGCTGCAGCATTTGCTGAGCGAGCAGGAGCTGGCGAAAGTAGCGATCGTCCTGCGGATCGACACGCTCACTCCAGCTGAGCAGGCATCTCTCCTAGAACAAGCGAGCAAGGTGAATGCGGCTGAGCTGACGGCAGCAGGAGACATTGTCCGCCTCTCGCTTACGATCGTCGATGAGAACGGCAAGGAGCAGAGGCTGAGCGTCTTCGAACAACCCGTGCTGCTGTCGTTCCACGCTCATGCGGCTGATGAGCAAGCGATCACCGATATTTTCTATATTGGTGATGACGGGTCGCTTCACTATGTACGCGGAGGAAAGCGGGAGAAGGATATCGTCACGGCTGAGACGAATCATTTCAGCGCGTACGGATTATTGAATTATTATAAGCCCTTCAAGGATCTAAACGATCAGCATTGGGCCTCGGAAGCGATTCAGAAGCTCAGCGCTCAAGGCATTATTCAAGGCGTTAGCGCCGACCGCTTCGCTCCGGCCGCTCAAGTAACTCGCGCACAATTTGCGGCGCTGCTCGCGCGTGCACTTGGTCTTCAAGCGCAGGAGGCTGTCCGCTATAGCGACGTTGATCCCGCAGCGTACTATGCTGATGCGGTAGCAGCGGTCAGTGAAGCGGGCATCGTGAATGGACGAAGCGAGACGTTATTCTCGCCAAATGCAGCCATTACGCGGGAAGAGATGACCGTTATGCTTATGCGTGCGTATACGTTTGTGACGGGTAACACGATTGAGGATAGCCAGTCCTCGTACGATGACCAGGACCAAATCTCCGTCTGGGCAGTAGAGGCGGTGAACGCGGCGCATTCGCTCGGCATTATTCAAGGGCGGAGCGATAACCGTTTCGTACCGCAAGGTACGGCGACACGTGCGGAAAGCGCATTGTTGATTTTCCGGCTGCTCGAAGCGCTTGATTAGTGAAGTAACTCATTACAAGCTTGTCTGCGGTTCAGCGATGAACGGCGGACAAGCTTGTTTCATTATAGAGACGCTTTGCGTCTCGCTTCTTTTTCATATACGATGATTATAATGTTCAATGAAGAGCTAGAACTGAAGAAGAGGAACGGGGAGAACGTAACGTATGGAAGCGAAGACATCTCAAGCAGCAGTTGAAGTGCATGTGCTGACCGGATTTCTAGGAAGCGGCAAAACGACGCTGCTAAAGCGTCTGCTGGATGAATATGAAGCGCAGGGCAAAAAAGCGGCGGTTGTCATGAACGAGCTTGGCGATGTGAACCTGGACGGGCTGGAGGTCGAATCGTCTGTACCGATGGCGGAAATGCTTGGCGGGTGCATATGCTGCTCGATCCGGGGTGATTTGAGCCTTGAGCTGAAGCTGCTCATCGATCAGCATTCGCCGGATGTCGTCCTGATTGAAGCGACGGGAGCCGCCAATCCGTTCGAGATGATCGACGGCTTGACGGAGACGGCGATGTATACGCCAGTCGAGCTAAAGTCGGTCATTGCGGTTATTGACGGCCCCGAGCTGCTTGCTCGCAGCCGCACCGGCGGTCGAACGTTCCGGCTGATGAAGGAGCAGATTCGCTGCGGCACGCAGCTGCTGCTGAACAAAGCCGATAAGCTTGCCGGGGAGGAGCTGTTCGAGGCTGAGCAGCTAATCCGCGAATTAAACGGGTTCGCGCCGATGCTGGCTTCTGTACGATGCAAGGTCGACCGTGACTGGATCGCCAGCCTTGCGGCGCCAGAGACGGCGGGTCGCGGCCGATCCGCTCGCGATAGCAGCAGCATCACCCTTGATCATGTGTGCGGACCGGAGTGCAGCCATGATCATCAGGATCACGATCACGAGCATACCGGGACGGAGGCGAAGCATTCGCACAGCAGCCACGAGCATGTAATGGCGCTGACTTATTATTTGGACGGTCCGGTGGACAGCCATCAGTTCGAGGCGCTGTTGAACTCACTGCCGGATAACGTGTACCGGGCCAAGGGTGTCGTGACGTTCCGCGACAGCGAGACGTCCAGCCGCTTTTTGTTCCAATATGCTTATAAAGAGACGGATTTCATTAGAATAACGCCGCAGGGAAAAGTGTTCGATGTCGCGGTGTTTATTGGGGAGCATTTTGCCAAGGATGAGCTGCTTCAGCGCCTTCAATCGTTAAGCCAGACCGAGTAGAAGAATAATTACTGGTAATAAAGACCATACTAACCGTGATTCCACAACGGGAGGTATGCACGATGGTATGGAGTAAACAAGGTATTGCGCTTAGCATTGCTGCTGCGCTGCTGCTATCCGCCGTACCGGCCGCTGCCAGTCCTTCATTGGCACCGGAAGCTGATTCGAAGCAGAGTGAGCGGGCGGAAGGCTGGGGACACATTCATGGCCATGGCCGTCATGACGAGAAGCATCAGCTAGAGCGGCTGCGCTATATGGCGAATTATTTCGGCATTGCGACCGACGGCAAGGACAGCAAGCAGCTGCTCGAGGAAATAAAAGCGGCGAAAAAAGCGAATCCGCAAAAATGGGAGTCGTTCAAAGCGGAGCATCGTGCTCAGTTCGAGCAGCGGCTGAAGGAAGCGGCTCGCTATTTCAACATTCCGACGGAAGGCAAGTCCGTTGAGCAGCTGCACAAGGAAGTAAAGGCAGCTCGTGAGCGAAATCCAGACAAATGGCGTACTTTCATTATGGAGAAGCGCGCTCAGCATGATGCCAGCAAGCGCAGCAGCCAGGAGGATCAACCGAAGAGCAGCGAGCAGCAGAAGAAGCAGGAGACGGGAAGCAACGTATAGCTAGAATACAGCCTCTGCATAGGACGGGACGAATCCGTCACGGATGCAGAGGCTTTTTCGTTGCGGATACCGGGCAGTTAAGCGCATCGTTCGGTTCAAGCTGGCAGGTCTGTAAGCGAATCTTTTTGGCTGGAATGAATGTCTGAATGAATGTTAGAATGAAAGTAAGATTGATAGAAACACTTGCAAGATCAATAGCGCAATCATATTAGTCATGATTTGGAGGATGGGGCTCCTATGAAGTATGAAGTTATGTATCAGGGCGCGTTCGCGCTGCTCAAAGTAATGCTTGATCGCGGCGAGACTGTCAAAGCTGAAAGCGGTGCGATGGTGTCGATGTCACCGTCGATCGAGGTTTCCGGCACGACCGACGGCGGTATTATGCGCGGCCTAGGCCGCATGCTGAGCGGGGAAACGTTTTTTTTCCAAGAGCTGTCGGCTGAAAGAGGGAGCGGCGAGGTGCTGCTGGCACCGTCCTCGGTAGGGGACATTCAAGCGGTTGAGCTGGACGGCAGCTACAGGCTGCTCGTTCAGAAGGATGGCTTTTTGGCGGGCACAAGCGGGATTGAGGTCAATACGAAAATGCAAAATTTAAGCCGCGGCCTGCTGTCGGGCGAAGGATTTTTTATCGTTGAGATTAGCGGAAGGGGCACCGTATTTCTGTCCTCCTTCGGCGCGATCCACGCGCTTAATCTTGGCCCTGGCGAAGAAGTGGTCGTGGACAACGGGCATTTGGTTGCTTGGCCTGACTATATGAACTATTCGGTCGAGAAAGCGTCGAAGGGCTGGATAAACAGCTTTAAGAGCGGCGAGGGACTCGTCTGCCGGTTCCGCGGCGAAGGCGTCGTCCTGATCCAAAGCCGCAATCCGAAAGGCTTCGGCGGCTGGCTGAAGAAGCTTCTCCCTGGCGGAGGCGGGGGCGGATTCTTGTAATAACCTGAGCTCACGTGAGTGAGATAGAATAACGGTCCTGAACGAACCAGCATCATGCAGCGTCGATTGCACACGTTGCGAAAAGTTATTTTACGAATAGTTGAAGTGACGAAGAACGTCCTGTTAGTTGAAGTGACGAAGAACGTCCTGTGAACCCTTTCCGGGGGAACGGGACGTTTTTTGTTTGAAATTAGGAGAGGAGGAAGTAGGATGAACGATTGTGAGAAGGAGCATATAAAGTGGTTGAAGGCACATCAGAACCAACGGTCGGGCGAGCGCCGGAACCGCTTGGAACGGAGGCACGGACATGGCGAGAAGCTGTTTTTGGAGCGGGTCTGGTGACCAATATTCGGCAGCTTGGATGCGTTCACCCGGAATATGAAGCGGCAGATTGGCGAGGACGGCCGATGTTCATCGATCTGGTATGGATTCGCGGGCAGTACAGGTTCGCATTGTTATGCGCGAAAGGGCGACTTCGTCCTGTTCCTAGCAAGACAGGCACAAGAATAAAGCGGTACATGCTTATACCTTTCTTAACCGACTATTGGGGATTGTTGTGACGGAGCGCCCGGCGAGCGTGAGCGGGTCGAGATAAGTGCCGAAAGGCACTTACGGAGCGTCAGGCGAGCAAGCGTGCGAGCGTTGAGCCGCTTCTCAAATATACGGCCAAGCAGGAGGCTCGGCTGCATAATTGGCCAAGTCTGCACATAGACATGTTATCAGTTGTTCACACAATGTGCAGAGGGGTTGATCTTCATGCGTCGGATCATTTGGATCACGGCCATTCTGATGTGCTTCACGATCGTAGCTACTGCCTGCGGGAAGAAAGATGCGGAGTCGGTTGTTAGAGAGCTTAACTCGGTCGCGAACAAGCTGGACAGCTATCAGGCCAAAGGGACAATGACGCTCAATACGAGCCAGCAGCCCTTAGAGTATCAAGTGGAGGTATGGTATCAGAAGGATCATTATTATCGTATTGCTCTGACGAACGCGAAGAAGGATATCACTCAAATTGTGCTGCGCAATGACGACGGCGTATTCGTGCTGACGCCGAGATTGAACAAAGTGTTCCGGTTCCAAAGCGATTGGCCGGATAATCAGGGCCAAGTGTATTTGTACCAAACCCTTCTCTCTAGCATTTTGCTAGATGAGTCGAGACAGTTCGCGGCAGAGAACGATTCCTATGTGTTCGATGTTATGGCTAACTATCAGAACGGATCGCTTGCTAGACAAAAAATATGGCTGAACAAAGATAATTTTGCGCCGAGCAAGGTGGAAGTGTCCGATACGAACGCAGCTGTCATGGTTCAGGTTGTGTTCAACGAATTCAAATTCGATCCGAAGTTTGAGAAAAGCGCATTCGATACTCAGGCTAACTTGAATGCGGGAGGCGCGCCTGCTCCATCGAATAAGACACCGAATCAAGAGTCGGCTACCGATCCGGGCCAAACGGACACGAATAACGGGCAACCGACGTCTAGTACGGAGTCGACCGGTTCGGGGGCGTCTGGCGAGAACGGTACGCCTGATAATGCTGGTACGCCAGAGGACAGCAATCCGCAAGGCGATGCAACGGGGGATAAAGGAGTAACGGGCAGCGAGTCTGATCCTGAAGCGGAGGATACGATTGCTAACCCAGTTGATTTCGAAATGATGGAGCCGACCTGGATTCCATCCGGAGCGTCGTTCAAGGATGCGAATGAAATTGTATTCGGCGGCAATCCTGGCTATATGCTCCGATACCAAGGCGACGTCAACTTTACGATTATTCAGACGCAGCCTAAGGATAAGGAAGTGTTATATTCGCCGGGCTTCATGATCGACCTTGGCTTCACATGGGGCTCGCTGAGCGACGGCGAAGATCAGCGCACGCTGACGTGGACGTACGAGGGCAGTGAATTCCGACTTACGAGTGCTGATTTGACTGAGGAGGAGATGGTTGCGATCGCGCAATCGATTGACGCAAGCGCAACGAAGTAACGGCATATAATAGTAATATTCTGCTCTTGAACACGGGCGGCTCCTGCGGGGCCGCCTTTGACCATGTTATTTTTACCAGCGGGTTTCCCATCGGAAAAGCCTATGGTTTCATTGACACTCCAAGCCTCAACCATTAACATAGTTTCTATTGGGTTGTTACGGCCAGAGGAGAAGGTGACGATTAAGTGGAAGCATATTATCGGGCGACTCGGGCAGAGATTTCGTTAGATGCGCTTCGGCACAATCTGACGGCTTTTCGTCAAGCGATTCCGGAATCCATGCTGCTGATGGCTTCGGTGAAAGCGAATGCTTACGGACATGGAGCCGTGCATATCGCGAAGGAAGCAGAGGCATTCGGCGTCGATTATATGGGAGTTGCTTTTTTGGACGAGGCGCTTCAACTGCGTCGGAATGGCATCAAGACTCCGATACTTGTGCTTGGGTATGTGCCGGTTTCAGGGCTGGAGGCTGCGCGTGAGCATAACGTCACGATCGCGTTGTTCCGCGATGACGTGCTTGATGCGGCGGCTCAGCTTCCGGATAACGGTAAGAAGCTGAAGGTTCATATTAAAATTGATTCCGGAATGGGACGTCTGGGCAAACTGCCGGGCGGAGAAGCGGAACGGTTCATCGAGCGGGCGCTAGCTGTCAAGCAATTGGATGTTGAAGGGATGTTCACCCACTATTCCAAGGCGGATGAGCTCGACAAAATGTACACTAAGCAGCAATATGAGCGCTTCTCGAGTGTAGTAAATTATGTGCGCAGCCATTCGCTGCCGATCTCGCTGATCCATGCGGCCAATAGCGCGACAGGAATCGACACGCCTGAGTGGGGCTATGGCATGCTGCGGCTTGGAATCGGAATGTACGGTCTGTATCCGTCCGACGATGTGAATAAGCAGCGCGTCGAGCTGGAGCCGGTGATGACGCTAAAGACGGCGGTTGCTATGACGAAAACTGCGCCGAAGGACTGGGGAATCAGCTACGGCGCACGTTATGTGACGAGCAGCGAGGAATCGATCGGTACGCTGCCTATCGGCTATGCAGACGGCTTCAGCCGTATGCTGAGCGGCAAGGCGGAGGCGCTGATCCGAGGCGTCCGGGTTCCCGTGCTTGGGAGCATTTGTATGGATCAATGCATGATTGGGCTAGCAGCTGCGGAAGCGAACGGACAGCCGGTATCGGTAGACGAGGAGGTCGTGCTTCTCGGTGTTCAGGGCGATCAGCGCATTACGGCGGATGACATTGCATCGAAGCTGGGGACGATTTCATATGAGGTGACTTGTATGCTCGCCTCGCGTGTCCCGCGCGTCTATGTACGGTCAGGGGAGACGATTGCAGTAGTTAATCCGCTGCAAGGATAAAATTAACTGCGCATAATTTGTAAGATGAAGAAGGATATTCGGGATTTACCTCGAAATTTATTGCGAATAGTATTACAAAGTGTGACGATCGGAATAGGTTTTGAGATGGATACGAATGCATGAAGTGATGCTGCATAACGCTGCTATCCGTTTCATAAGTATGTGTAGTATAGCGGGAGAAGCATTTTGACATAATGTTTATAAGGGTCTGGAAAAGTTTTGGAGGTGCTAGTTCGGTGGCCAATATGCAGAACACCAAGAGAATCATGATCAGCTTGCCGGATCAACTGCTGGAGGAGGTCGACGGCATTGTTGCCAAAGAGAACTCCAACCGCAGCGAATTTATCCGTCAGGCTATGAAGCTGTATCTAGTGGAGCGAAAGAAGCGGCAAATCCGCGAATCGATGCAGCGCGGGTATCTGGAGATGGCAAAGATCAACTTGAACATGGCCTCGGAAGCATTTCACGCGGAGGAAGATGCCGATCTTACGCTCGGCCGTCTCGTAAGCGGGGTGTAAAGCTTGATCGTTAAACGCGGCGATGTATTTTTTGCGGACTTGTCACCCGTTGTCGGGTCTGAGCAAGGAGGCGTGCGTCCTGTGCTCGTCATTCAGAATGATATCGGCAATCGGTTTAGCCCGACTGTCATCGTGGCGGCCATTACGGCGCAGATTCAAAAAGCAAAGCTGCCAACGCATGTTGAAATTGAAGCGGAACAGCATGGCTTCGATCGTGATTCCGTTGTGCTGCTGGAACAGATTCGGACCATCGACAAGCAGCGTCTAACCGATAAAATTACGCATCTTGACGACGAGATGATGCGTAAGGTGGACGAAGCACTCCAAATCAGCGTCGGATTAATTGATTTTTAACCTAATTAAATCTCCCTTCAGCGAGGGTCTCCTTCGCTGAAGGGAGATTTTTGTATCTATATATTGACAGGACAGAGAGTCGTCGGTTAATATTTAAACAGTTGTTTAAAACAATCGTTTAAAATGCTTGTTTAAATAAAGAGATAAAGGAGAGCTATATACTATGAAGCAAGCCATACTTATGTTTCTTAAGCGGCCAACGACGATCGTCGGGATATTAACGGCCCTTATGTTCCAAATCATTTTCTCCGTCGTATGGATGACAGGTTATGACGGTGTTACGGATCGGATGAACAAGCTGCATGTTGGCATTGTTAATGCAGACGGCCAAGCGGCGGCTTCAATTGCAGATCAATTGCAGCAATCTGTTCCTTTTCAGTCATCGTTATATGATAATGAGCAATCAGCCAAGGAAGCTTTGAATGATAAAGAAGTACAAATGGTGATCGTCATTCCGGAGGGCTTCACCGCTAACCTTCAGGCGGCTGGCACGCAGGCTGAGCTGCTGTTCACGATTAATGAAGCGAATGCATCGATGATTAAAACCGTTATGCAAAGCGCCGCCGAGCGAATCGCAAGCGAAGTGAACAAACAGGCGATGGCAGGCGGGACGGAAGCGCTCTTGACAAGCTTTAATATGCCGGCTGAACAAGCCAAGGCGGCTGCTGCTTCACTTAGCGACAAAATTAAAGCGGATATTGTTTCGGTGAATAAGGTTGACGGCATGAACAATCAGATGGTTCCGATGATGCTCGTGCTTGCATCGTATGTCGGAGCGATGATTATGGGTATGAATATGGAGCAATCGTCGATGTCTCTCATCGGCAAGCTTGGCCGTTGGCGCAGATTCGGTGCTCGAATTATGATCAACGCTGCCGCAGCAGTTTTCGTATCCGGTGTGGGCGTCATCTTGCTTGCGGCGCTCGGCGGTCAAGCGGAGCACGGCTTCCTGACATTGTGGGCGTATCAAATTTTGACTGTACTTGTGTTCATGTACGTATCTCAGATGTTCCTTTTCCTGCTCGGCATGGCGGGCATGCTGTTCAACATTTTATCGCTGTCCCTTCAGCTTGTTACTTCCGGCGCGATGATGCCGCGCGAGTTGCTTCCAAGCTTCTATAACCATCTCGGAGACGTGTTTCCGGCCACTTATGCGGTGCAAGGGATGATGGACATCTTGTTCGGCGGACCTTCGGCGGCTTATCCGGCTCTGAAGCTAGCAGCGATTGGAGCTGTGGCACTTCTAATCAGCGCCGGCGCCGTTGCAGCACGCAAGGATCACAGCGCGGCTGTTGCTCAAGCCTCGAGTGCCCAGACCGCTACGGTGTCCTCGCACAAATCATAAATCTTATGCATGAAGCCGAAGGTCGATTAAATTTGTCCTTCGCAGTTGCCACAGAAGCGTCTGTTCTTCATAATAATCATAAATGTAAGATACGGAGGCTGTAATGAAGGCAATAGATTCGGATATTAAACAACGTATACTGATCGCGGCGAAGTCGAGATTTGCGAAGCAAGGCTTCGATGGCACGACGGTTCGGCAAATATGCGAGGACGCGGGTGTGAATGGAGCGCTGATCTCTTACTATTTTGGCGGGAAGGAAAATTTGTTTTACGCCATGTTCGAGAACTTTTTTCCGCTTGAAGCTTACGATGAACTGAACAATATGGATTTGGACCCGGTTGAAGGGGTGAAGCTCATCGTTCGAGAAATAACGGCGTTCAAAATGCGCGAGCCGATGATGACGGTCATTATTCAACAGGAGATGCTGCTGAACTCGCCGAGGCTGTCGCGCATTCGTGAATATGCGGCGCCGCCTTGGCGCAGGCTGCGGGAGTGGATTGAGAAGGGGATGGAGCAGGGCGTGTTCCACAGTCACTCGGTCGATAACGCGTTTTTCTCGGTGCTTGGAACGCTGCTGTACTATCGTAATTCATCCTCCTATTGGGAGCCCCTCTTAAAGCATGACAGCGGTGATCTCGAACAGCTTGTCGATGATTTAACGGGCTTCGTGCTAGGTGGATTAATGAAATTTACGACGAGATAAATTATGCGACATTTTCTTCAAAAACTTATAGACAAATGACAATGTAATTGCTATTATATTGTCAAAACCTAGCATATCCGAACAATCGGATGTCACAGAATAGATGAACGGATGCGAAGAACGCATGCCATGAAGTACGTCTACGACGTACTACGGCTGCGTTCTTTTTTGCGTTTATTCATCCATTTCTTCGAAAGGAGCCAGTATCACAATGAGCAGGAAACGGAATGCGGCGGTCAGCTTAACGGCAGCTGTGCTGGCTGGGCTGCTTGCGTATGGCATTTACACGGTACAACTGCGTCAAGTGCAGAGCAAGGACACGATACGTGTTGTGGTGCCTAAGCGATATATCGCGGCTGGAGAGCGGATTACGTCTAACGACTTGGCGTATGTGCAGCTAGCGAAGTCGGCCGTCCGCGAGGAGATGCTGTTAAGCGCCTCAGAAGCAGAAGGCTGGGAGGCGGTCATACCGCTCGGGGCAGATGAGCCGCTGTTGAGATGGAAGCTGGATCGGTATCGGCTTATGCCGGGTCGGGCGGAGAATACGTTTCAGATTCCGCGCAGCTACGTACTGTCCGTGTCGAATGGGATTCGAGCCGGCGATCGGGTCATGCTGTACGTGACGGGGGAAGCTATTCCGTCCGTTAGGCTATTCGACGAGCCGGTGACCGTCGCCTCTGTGAAATCGTCAGCGAACATGGAGGTGGACGATATGGACAATCCGAACCTGCTGTCACTTGCGGAGGGCAATAAGGAGCAAATGTACGCTTCTAGACGGGACGCCAATGCGATGATTGACTATGTCAATCTGAACTTAACGGAAGAGCAGTGGCTTAAGATTGACGAGCTGTGTAAAAGCGGCGGACGACTTGTTATTGCTTTCAGTCCGGAATCGTTCGAAGCCGTCGGTAGAGAGGGTGGAAGCTCGTGAGCGAGCGAATGTACGCTCCGCTAATTACGTTCGTTGGCACGACGCCGAACATTGGCACGACGCTGGCAGCATTCGCTGCAGCGAGTCGGGTTGCCGAGAGCAGTGAGGCGGCAGTCGGCTATTTGTGCCTTAACCTGAAGAGCGCAAAGCTGCAGCGTTATGTCGGCATTGATAGGCCCGCTTCAGGACTGGATACGATTCGACCAGAGCTGCGAGACGGTTCGTTAGACTCGGCCAAGCTGCTAAGAACGATGTACCCCGTTCGGGAGATACCTGGCTTGCATGTATTGATGGGCAATATGGATCGTGATCAGGCGGAGTTCTATATGGTGGAAGATTTCGAATGTCTGCTCGATACGGCAAGGCACACGTTCGATATCGTTGTAGCGGACGTCGGCGCTTATTGGGACAATGCGGCCACAGTATGTGCACTGCGAGAGGCATCGACCCGCGTACTGGTGACGACGGGCGCACTCAGTCATTTTCAGGAGGATTGGTACCGCTGGATCGGACAAATTTCGCCGCTGTTCGGCGTTCCGTCCGCGGACTATGAGCTGTTAGTTATACGACCCCCTTGGAGGAATGGAGGATTTAAGTTGAAGGATATTAGCAAAGAAACCGGATTGCCGTTGATCGGCGAGATGATGCTGACGGAGCCGATGATGCTCCAGCTGGACAATGGACGTTACCATCACTGGCTTAGTTCTGAGGAAGGGCGTGAGGCGATGAAGCCTTCCGCCGAGGCTTGGATACGGCAGTACGGTCTGCGGAGGAAGCGGTCCAAGCACATTCAGCCTTGGTATCGTAAGCTGCTTGCGCATCGCAATGGAGTCGGCTCATGAGCGGGAGTAGAGCGGAGCGGTTCTCACCTGCTGCTTTCTCTTCTAGGCTTCGGAGTGAAAGCGGACCTGCCGAAGAGACGAACATGCCCTTGGGTCTGCGAACGAATACCGGAGACGGCTTCACGCGGCTCGCTGATGAAATTCGCGCTTATCTGGCGGCGCCTCGAGGTATGACGGACGAAGAGCGGCGGCAGTATGGCGAACGGCTGAATCGCGCGGTGCTTGGCTTCCCGAAGGAACGGGAGCATGTGCTTGCGCTCATTAATGACTGGCTGCTGCGTCACCGCATTCACCAGATGCCGGATTATAGCCATCCCTATGAGACGCTTGCAGAAGCATTGTTCGCAGAAGTGATCGGTTTGAACGTGCTGGAGCTTGTGCTGGCGGAGCGAAGCGGACTGGAGGAGATTCAGGTTGTTGGAACGAGAATATACGAGGTTCGCGGTGGTCAGCCGGTGCTGTCTAAATATTCGTTCAGCTCGATACGCGATGTAGAGCGGATTCAGCAAAATCTAGTGCTTTACAACAATGACCGAATTAATCCGCGTAAGCGCTGGGCGGAGGTGATGCTGCAGGACGGGTCGCGCGTGACGATGACCGGGTTCGGCTTTACGGCGGCTCCAACGCTTACGATCCGGTTCTATACGGCGCAAGTATTTCGGCTTGATGAGCTGTGCCGGCCTGACTACGAGACGATGGACGCTTCAGTGAGAGAGCTGCTGCTGAGCGTGCTGCGAGCACGGTTTAACCTTGTCATTATTGGACCGACTAACTCTGGCAAAACCCACTTAATGAAGTCGCTTATAGCGGAGCTGCCGGATGAAGAAAGAATCGTGACGCTTGAGAACCGGTTCGAGATGATGCTTCACCGAGACTTTCCGGACAAGAACGCCGTCGAATACGAGTTTGACGAGGAAGATGCGGCGCATCGGTCGGCACAAGCATTCAAGCTGGCTCTTCGTCAATCCCCTCAACGTATTGTTCACGCTGAGATTCGTGACCAGGATGCGAACATTTACGTTCGCGCCTGTACGAGGGGACATGAAGGCAGTATGACGACCGTCCATGCGAATACGCTTGAGGATGTGCCGGAGGCAGTAAGCGATATGTGCATGCTGGACGGCCGGACGATGAATCCCGACCGGCTCGTGAAGCGGATCGCAGAGTATGTGACGCAGCTTGGCATCGAGATGAGGATAATTGGAGGCAAACGACGCGTATGCCGAATTGGAGAAATTGGCTGGAAGGACGGACAAGTTATCGTGACGGAATGGATTCGGTACGATGAGGCTTCCGGCATATGGCGGTACTGTGAGCCTCCTTCGGAACGGGCGGTCGAGCGGTTCAGAAGGTATGGTATTGAGCCGAATTGGCACCCAGGCCGAGTGGTAAGAGGCGATAGCCGGGCAAAGCTTCAGCCTAATGAGGCAGCAGGAGCATGATCGGATCGATGAATATGTCAGTTCTCGTGCTGCTCGTGGCGTTGCTGTTCATCGTACTTTATGTTCTGCTGCGTTCCGTAATTACGATATGGATGGAACAGAATCGGCTGGCCGCCAGGCTTCAATACCGGCAGCGGCAGGGCTTGGCAGCCATCTTGGAGTCACGGCTGCAACGGTTCGATAAGCTGTACCGCCATCTGTCTGATTTGCTGGAGTCTATGCAATATCCATTCCAACCGTTATCTTTCGCAGGCTTCTCGATAACAGCCGGAATAGTCGGCTCGGCAGCTGGAGCGATGCTGTTCCAGAGCCTCAAAGGAACGCTGCTTCCAGGTATGATCGGCTTGCTGCTGCCGTATACCTTTGTCCGGGCATCGCTGCTCCAGCGCCAGCTGCAGACGCGAATCGACTTTCTGCCCGCGTTGGAATTGTTTTATCAATGCTATCTTGTGACTGGCGAACGGAACATCAGGCTGGCGCTGCAGCGAACGGTGGAGGAGCGCCGTCTGCCGGGCCAGATTCAATCTGTGTTCGATCAGTTATATCGTAACCTGTCGGTGCGAGGAGACGATGAGGCAAGTCTGAGAGTGTTCGCGGCGGCGCTCGGACATATGTGGGGCGAATATTTCGTGAATTTGCTACGTGTCGCGCTATCAGAAGGCAGCACGGTAAGCGACAGCCTGAGGGAGCTGATTACGGATATGCGGCGCGCGAGACGGGCGAATGAGCAGGAGCGCAACAAGCTGTTAGAAATTCGAATTGCTAATTTTACGCCGATATTGTTCCTCCTGCTGTTTATAGGAATCAATGCGCACTACAACCCAGAGGGGGCATACCGTTATTATTTGCTTGACCCGAAGGGACGCGATCTGCTGCTGAACGCGTTGGTGCTTATTTTTGCCTCGTTCTTAATGGGAATTTGGCTGTCGCGCAGAAAGCTATAAGAAGGGAGGATTATCGTGTTAATTAGCGAGTGGAGCGGTCGGTTGGCGCTCGTAATCGGTACGGCAGCTCAGTATCTTATGTTGTTCGCTGCGATTTATTTGCTGCTTCGGCTGCTGCCGCAGAAACGACCGAGATGGGTCCATTTGAGCGGCCTTCGCTGGCGGAGGGCCTCGGTCTCAGAGCGATGGCTTCAGCGGCTGCGCTTGTCGAGGGAGGCAGAGTCATTCATGGAGCGTGAGGCGCTTCTTAGCGGCTGCGGCTTCGACGGCGACGCTGCTGTGTATATGGTTATCCGGCGTGCTGCGCTCGTCTTGCTGCCTGTTGTACTGCTGCTTAGCTGCGCCGGGAATTATTTTGCGGCCGGGAGCCTTCCTCCCGCCGTTGTAATCGGTAGTTTGACCGCGGTCGTAATGTTGCTCTACTTCGATCTTCCATGGTTGAAGTCCATTCACCGGATGAGATCGCAGCGAATTACGAAGGAAGTATATGTAATCAGCAATCAGCTGCTTTATTTCGCTGGTTCGAATCTGCACCTGCATACGAAGCTATCTCGATGCATTCCGTTCGCCAAAGTCGTACAGGCCGATCTTCAACGGCTGCTGGCGGAATGGTATCACGATTCTGAGGAGGCGCTGCGGAGATTCAAAAGACGGCTGGGTACGGACGATGGGGCGAGCTTCGTGGAAACATTGGATTCGTTAAGACTGCATGAAAGTGAAGAGTTTTATACGCTGCTAAGACAGCGGATTCAAGATTATAAGGAGAAGCTGGAGCTGGCGAAGGAAAGCCGCAAGGAGACGACATCTTACTTGCTGTTCGTTATTGCTGGTATTCCAATCTTATACACGTTCCAAGTGTTTATTTATCCGTGGGTGAGGGAAGGTCAGCAGCTGTTCGAATCGCTCGGAGGATAAAGCTGTGGTGGATAAGTGTACAGGTTAACTAACATCATCCGCTGGTGGATCGCAGTTAAAGGAGGTGAAACGAGATGCGTAACATTCTGATTACGGTCATGATGATCGTTGTCGTCATCGTTATGTTTAATACGATCATTGCTAAGGATACGACAGGTACAAAGGCTCAGATTATGACGCAAGGAGCGACAACGAATACCCAAATCGGTGCGATGACTCCGTAACCAGCTTCGATTACGGAAAGGGGCGTCTAGTTTGAGATCTCTACTAATGACGGTCGTTTTGCTGCTAACGGTTATCCTAATCTATTCGCAGGTGACGGGGGGTGCGGACGGGACGAAGGAGAAGCTGAGTCAAAGCGGCAAGCATATTGGCGATACGATACAGCGGATGAGTCCTTAGCTCTATCCGTTTGGCGGCTAAGGGCAAGTTAGGGCTGGTCTCTTCACAACTGCTGTGGCCCGGTTATTGCTTGACGATGATACCTTGACATAGGGGGGATTGTGTTGCGGAGCATCTTAATATTCGTATTATTCGCGGGAATGCTGTGCTGGATGATGTTCTCGCCGGTCTATAAGCATGTGCTCATCGTCCGACAAGCGGCGCTGCAGCAGGAGGTAGACTATCTGCTTGAGGTCGGAGCGAATGGTAGTCACGGTTATATTGATGCGGCGATGATAGAGCAGTCTAAGCAACGGCTCGCATCACTCGGACTGCGGCCGGATGAGCTTCGCTATGAAGTGTCGTCGACCGACGGAAGCACGGCGACGAATGCTGCCGCTCCTTTGACTCGCGGCAAGGGGCTGGCGCTTACGATCAGCTATCCTTATGACGGATTGTTTACGATTGATAGACTGATCGGCTTGACGCCGCCGCCGTCGGACGCCCGGATGCGCGCGTTCGGATTAAAAATGAGCGAATATGTACCATGAGTGATTGCGATTTGAGGTGACACAAGGGTGGAGAAGCTGCTGCTGTTCGTCTTAATGTCTGTCGTATGGATGACGGCTCAAGCGCAGCAATTGGATGAAGAAATGGCAATGAAGGCGTTGTTTCAGGGCAAGCATGCGGTGAATAGGGCAGCACATGCGGCAGCGCAGCAGCTCGATGAACAACGTCTTGCATATGGACAAGTACATATTGATCCGGCGGAAGCGGCTGCTGCCGCCCGGCAGTATTTGATGGCCAACTTGCAGTTGGATGCGACCTTGACACCGACGCCGGCATCGTTATTTCGCGAACAGGTCGAGATTGCGTTGTTCGAGGTTATTAACGAGGACCAGCATTTTCCCTATACATACCGCAATTCGCTTTACGATTACGAGGTCACGCTTGAACGTCCAGGCGTCATTCTCATTATTCGACTGCATTATCCGCGAGCGTTCAACGTAACGGAACCGATTGAATGGTATGTGAAAGGTACGGCGGAGCTCGTTTATTAATAGTCATGGATAGCTGTCTCGTTCGAGGAATGGAGGGAGATGAAACAGGCTGTTAGACTCGTTCGTTATCTTCTCAAAGGTAAGCTATAATGATGGGGAACGTTCTAGGTGACGATGGAGGAAATGATTATGTTACAGGATGGAATGATTCCCTTAGAAGAAATTAGATCTCGCATCAAGCGGCTGCAGCAGCGGATGGCGGTAGAGGGCATGGACGCCGTGCTCATTACGCAGAATGTCGGCATTCTTTATTGGACTGGTACGATGCAGACAGGCTATTTGTTCGTCCCATCTGTCGGTGAACCGACTCTGTACGTCCGCCGCAGCGTTGAACGGGCCAAGCGCGAGTCGTCCATCCGGACGGTGCCGCTCGGCTCCTTCAGCCGGTTCGGCGAAACGCTCCGCCGTGATTATTCGGTGTTGTTCGGCGCGGAGCAGCCGCCGCAGGTTGGAGCCGATCTTGATACGCTCCCGGCGACAGTCTATTTGAAGCTCGCTTCGCTCGTTGCCAAGGCTTCCGGAGAACAAGAGCTGTATGATCGCGGCTTAAGCCCATTGTTGGATGCATCGCCGCTGCTGCGACGCGTGCGGATGGTGAAGTCGGCATGGGAGATCGAGCGGATCGAGCAGGCGGCGCGCTCGCTTGATGAGGCGCTGTCGGACGCGCTGCCGGAGCTGCGCGAAGGTGTATCCGAGCTGGAATGGATCGCGAAGCTTGAATACGGCTTACGCCTTCGCGGCCATATCGGCTCGATGCGTCTTCGCGGCTACAATCAGGAGGTACCGACCGGCATGGTCGGCTCCGGCGAAGCGGCTGCGGAGCCGACTTATTTCGATGGTCCGGCAGGAGGGCGCGGGCTTGGTCCGCATTCGCCGCAAAGCGTAAGTCGCAAGCGGTTCGCACGCAATGAGCCGATACTGCTTGATCTTGGATGCTGCATAGACGGCTACGTTATTGATCAGACACGCACGGCTGTCATCGGAGAATTGTCAGATGAACTGATGGCAGCTTATGCAGCGGCAGAGCGAATCATCCGTGAGGCAGAGCGGCTAATGGTTGAAGGAGCCCGATGCTCGGACATTTATTCTGCTGCACTGAAGCTTGCCTCCGATTTGGGGTTGTCGGACCATTTTATGGGCTTCGGAGCGGATCAGGTCCGTTTTCTCGGTCACGGCATCGGGCTCGAAATCGATGAATGGCCAGTGCTTGCTGCCGGCTTCGACATTGTGCTCGAACCCGGTATGGTACTTGCTGTTGAACCGAAGTTTACGTTCCCGGGAATCGGTGTCGTCGGCATCGAGAACAGCTATGTTATAACGGCAGGAGGCACTCCCCCTCGAGCGCTGACACGGACGCCTGAAGCGATTATTGTAAAATAGCGTATAGATGAATTGGATGTTCTATAGAATAGGACCTCGTTCTTACGCATCGCGGAGAACGAGTTTTTTTTTGTATAAGGCTTAAAGTAAACCGGGCGATTGGAATATTTATGACATAATATTAAATGTTTGATCAAATATACTCTTTCGATTGGACTTCCTATAAAATATTTAGTAGGATAGAATCACTAATAGACGCTTTATTAAACGGATCCTACACAAGGGAGAATGGATAGATGCTGAAACTGGGGGAGAAAGTCATAATCGTAGACGATCGTTTCGAGCAAAATCTCCCCATCGGGGAATACGGCTATATTATCGCCTACGATCGGAATCAAGATAATGTGTTTGAATATGTGGTGAGAGTTCCGAAGGCCGGCCGCAATTTTCTCGTAACAGGTGACGATGTGGAGCGCGAGTCTGTTCTTGTTCAGCAGGAGGTAGACCGAATCGAGCGCGAAGCGCTCATTGATTACGCCTTGCTGACACGCAACGAAGAGCTGTTCCGCCATATTATGAACGGCGGCACACAGCAAGAACAAGCAGAAGAAGAGGCATCGGAACCCCAAAGCGCTGAAGATTTTATTCGGCAGATTCGGCTGAAGGCGTGGATTTAACACCGATCTTAATCAAGTAGCAGCCCTCGGACAGCTGTCCGGCCGGGCTGCTATTTTTGTTGGGCTGCTAACACTTTTAGGCGATGGTATGTCAGGTAGCGATTGCATTCCATCGCCGTGCAGCTTCTTCGCCGTTTTTTCGTTGTGCGAGGAAGCAACGATGGACCTTAGCGCCCTTCTTTTTTTGCCAACCATCGGCTATAATATGAAGAATGACCGCGAGAATGGAAGGAGAATGACGATGAGTATTACGGCGAACGATGTCGAGCATGTTGCGAACCTGGCACGTCTCGAGTTGACGGATGAAGAGAAAGAGACTTTCACCGTTCAATTGAACGCAATTTTGAAGTATGCGGAGAAGCTGAACGAGCTGAATACGGACGGCGTGGAGCCGACCAGCCACGTGCTGCCGCTCGCGAATGTGATGCGTGCCGACGAGGTACGGCCTTCCGTCTCGAATGAGACGGCGCTGCGCAACGCACCGGATGATGAAGATGGACAAATTAAAGTGCCGGCGGTGCTCGAGTAGCTGGCCGGTTGGTTCGATATATGAAGGGAGGAACGACTGTTGGCACGGTTTGATTTGCGCTTACAGGATATACATAACCAATTGAATAATAAAGAGCTGTCAGTATCCGAACTGACGGACGCTTCGTTCAAGCGGATTGCAGAGACGGAGCCTGCAGTACAAGCATTCATTACGTTGAATGAGGAAGGCGCCCGCGCTCAAGCTGCTGAGCTGGACAAGCAGCTGCAAGCTGGCGGTGAGCGCGGCTTGCTGTTCGGCCTGCCGGCGGGCATTAAGGACAACATTGTTACGGAAGGTATCCGTACGACTTGTGCCAGCCAATTTTTGCGCAATTATGACCCAATTTATGATGCAACTGTATCGAAGAAGCTGAAAGCGGCTCAATCGGTTACGATCGGTAAGCTGAACATGGACGAATTCGCTATGGGCGGCTCGAACGAAAATTCGAGCTTCCACGTGACGCGCAATCCATGGAATACCGAATACGTGCCGGGCGGCTCTAGCGGCGGTTCGGCAGCATCGGTTGCTGCGGGACAAGTCTACTTCTCCCTCGGCTCCGACACCGGCGGCTCGATTCGTCAGCCGGCATCTTATTGCGGTATCGTCGGCTTGAAGCCGACGTACGGCCTTGTATCGAGGTTCGGCCTCGTTGCGTTCGCCTCGTCTCTCGACCAGATTGGTCCACTGACGAAGAACGTAGAAGATTCCGCTTATGTTCTGCAAGCGATTGCTGGTTATGATCACATGGATTCGACATCGGCGAATGTTGAAATTCCGGACTATACGGCAGCTCTTACGGGCGATGTCAAAGGTCTTCGTATCGGTGTTCCGAAGGAATATCTCGGCGCGGGCATCGATCCGAAAGTGAAAGAGGCGGTATTAGCTGCTCTGAAGGTCTATGAAAGTCTCGGCGCAGTATGGGAAGAAGTATCGATGCCGCATACAGAATACGCTGTGGCAACGTACTACTTGCTCGCCTCGTCGGAAGCTTCGTCCAACCTGGCTCGCTTCGACGGCGTTCGTTACGGAGTTCGTGCGGACAATCCGGACAATCTGATCGATATGTATCGTAAGTCGCGCAGCCAAGGCTTTGGCTCTGAAGTGAAGCGTCGTATTATGCTTGGCACGTATGCGCTCAGCTCCGGCTATTATGATGCTTACTATAAGAAAGCGCAGCAGGTACGCACGCTTATTAAACGTGACTTCGACCAAGCGTTCGAGAAGTATGACGTATTGCTCGGACCGACGGCTCCGACGACGGCCTTCCGGATCGGCGAGCAGGTCGGCGACCCGCTGACGATGTATTTGAACGATATTTTGACGATTCCAGTCAGCCTTGCAGGCGTTCCAGCAATCAGCATTCCGTGTGGACTCGCGGACGGCCTTCCAGTCGGCTTGCAAATTATCGGTAAAGCGTTCGACGAATCGACGGTTCTTCGGACCGCTCATGCGTTCGAGCAGCATACGGATTTCCACAAGGCACGCCCACAGCTGTAAAGGGAAAGCAACTACAACTATTAGCGCTGATCAAGTTTAATCGGCGCTTCATCCTATTTAAATAAAAGACATGTTGGATTCGATGGATGGACGCAGCTTGCGGAGCGGGCGGTATTGATTCTGGAGAATCAAGGGACAACAGCGATCGGAAGAGCAATATCGTCTGAGCAGCTGCACGCACCAATGTTTCCAACTCAAGCAGGAGGATCAAATCATGTCGACCCAATACGAGACGGTCATCGGCCTAGAAGTGCACGTCGAGCTGCATACGAAGAGCAAGATCTTTTGCGGCTGCTCGACGGCATTCGGCGCGCCGCCGAATACGCATACGTGCCCAATCTGCCTTGGCCACCCTGGTGTTCTGCCGGTACTGAACCGCCAGGCGGTGGAATATGCGATGAAAGCGGCAATGGCGCTTAACTGTACCATTGCGGACGTTAGCAAGTTCGACCGCAAAAACTATTTTTATCCGGACAGCCCGAAAGCGTACCAAATTTCGCAATATGACCAACCGATCGGCGAGAACGGCTGGATTGACATTGAAGTGAACGGCGAGACGAAGCGGATCGGCATTACTCGCGTTCATCTTGAGGAAGATGCTGGCAAGCTGACGCACGTGGACGGCGGCTACGCTTCGCTTGTCGACTTTAACCGTGTCGGTACGCCGCTGATCGAGATCGTCTCGGAGCCTGATATCCGCACGCCGGAGGAAGCGAAAGCGTACTTGGAGAAAATTCGCGCGATTATGCTCTATTGCGACGTGTCTGATGTGAAGATGGAAGAAGGCAGCATGCGCTGCGACGCGAACATTTCGCTTCGTCCTTATGGCCAAGAGAAGTTCGGTACGAAGGCAGAGCTGAAGAACATGAACACGTTCCGCGGCGTTCAGCGCGGTCTCGAATATGAGCAGTGGCGTCAAGCTGAAGTGCTTAATAGCGGCGGTGAAATCGTTCAAGAAACGCGCCGCTGGGATGAGGCTCAAGGCAAGACGCTGTCGATGCGCGGCAAGGAAGAGGCGCATGACTACCGCTACTTCCCAGATCCGGACCTTGTACGCTTGAATATCGATGAAGAATGGAAAGCTCGTGTCCGCGCTTCGATTCCGGAACTGCCGGATGCCCGCAAAGCACGTTACGTAGCAGAATACGAGCTTCCATCTTATGATGCAGAAGTGCTGACGTCGTCGATGAAGATGGCAGACTTCTTCGAGGAAAGCTTGAAATATACGAAGGATGCCAAAGCGGTATCGAACTGGATTATGGGCGATTTGCTCGGTTATTTGAATGCAAACAACCTGGAATTCGGCGATATTAAGCTGACGGCTCAAGGTCTCGGCGAGATGATCGGGCTGCTGGAATCGAAAACGATCAACAGCAAGATCGCGAAGACGGTATTTAAAGCGATGCTCGAGACGGGCAAGCTGCCGAAGCAAATCGTCGAGGAGCAGGGCCTCGTCCAAATTAGCGACGAAGGCGCGGTCAAAGAAATTGTTGTCCAAATTATCGAAGCGAATCCGCAATCGGTAGCAGACTACAAAGCCGGCAAAGAGAAAGCAATCGGCTTCCTCGTCGGCCAAGTCATGAAAGCATCGAAAGGCAAAGCGAATCCAGCGCTTGCGAACAAGCTGCTCGTTGAGGTGCTGAGCCAACTGTAAGACGATGTACGTCATGTCGTACAATCAATTAGTAGTTGTTCAATAAGTCTCCATAATATAAGGTTGGGTGGAAAACAACGTGCTTGTTTTCTGCCCAACCTTTTGTTGTTTCGGTCTTTGGAGGAAAACATATCGATGGTGCTGATTCCGCATACAATGTGTTACAATCATTTTTAACCGAAAGGATGGATGTGAAATGGTAGCGGGCGAAGTCGCAAGTCCATGGTACATTGATACTACCGAAATGCTGCTGAGAATGGGTCTTGCGCTGCTGCTCGGCGGCTTAATCGGCTTCGAACGAGAGCAATCTAATCATGCGGCGGGACTTCGGACGAATACGCTCGTATGTCTTGGCTCCTGTCTATTAATGATGCTGTCGATGTACGGCTTCGGCGCTTTCGCCGACGAACCGAATGTGCGGCTCGATCCTGCACGGCTTGCTGCTCAAGTCATTACAGGTATTGGTTTTCTGGGAGCCGGTACGATTCTGTTCACTGGCAAGTCGATTACAGGATTAACGACAGCTGCGTCACTGTGGGTTGTCTCAGCGATCGGCTTGGCGATCGGGGCAGGGTTCTATATTCCGGCCGTGACAGCTACTGTGACCGTATTTTTTATTCTGTGGGCGATGAATAAGGTTGAGAAGCGGTTTCTTCGGGGCAAGAAGGAGCAAATGCTTCGAATATATGCCGATGACCGAGCCGTGCTAATGCAAGCAATGAACGCCATTATTCATGAAAGAGATATTGTCGTCCGCAAATTGACGGTTAACGATCATACCGAGCATGACGGACACGGAGGCCAGGTCATGGTTCAAATGTATATTACCTTGCCGAAGAATCAGTCCATCGTGCTGTTGGTGAATGATATTAACGATGTTGAGGGCGTAAGAGGAGTGAGCTCGGAATGACGGCTCGGAACGGCTCTCCTCAAGAGCGGCGATCAGCATCGGTCAGTCGCTTCAGCATGAGAAGATGGGCAGCCGTGCTCGCATCGTGTCTCGTACCTGGGGCGGGACATTGGATACTCGGACGGTATGCCAAAGGGCTGCTTCTTGTGTCGACAGCTGCGCTTGACATCGCGGCGATGGTCAAGCTGGCGGATACGGCCGGAGGACGCCATTTGCTGCTTATCGTATTTTTAGGAATGGTGCTTCCCGTACTGTATTTCTATAGTGTGTTTAACACCCTTCAAACAACGGGTACGGCGCGCGGGGAGTCTGTTACGGATGGGATACCCGATCCTGTAGACGAACCTTTTCGCTGGCTGCATGCGGTTCTTACCATGATGGCTGGCTTGCTGTTGTTGCTTCTGCTTCGAATGCCGGACAAGCTGCGTCCTTGGCTGGATACAGCGGGGAATTATGGGGCGCCTGTGCTCATGTTTGCAGTAACGGCATGGATCGTAGTGCGCCGGAGAAAGGGCGGACGGTACTGGCTCGGTAGATGGACGGCGGCTGCGCTTTCATTCGGGACAGGGGCGCTTCTCCTATCGGATGAGTGGACGGGCAAGGACAATGTTGCGCTAATTGGTGACTGGTGGCCGCTTCTGTTCGTGTTGTTCGGCGGCGAACTGCTAGCCTACAGTTTGCTTCGGCGGACTACGCCCGCAGCGTTATCGGCTGATATGTCTGCCGTAATGACAGCTGTCGTCATTGCGGTGACCGCATACAGCATTACGCAATATGCGGAGCTTCCATACCGTTGGCTGGACCAATGGGCAGCACAGCGCAGCGGCTATTCGAACTTCAGTGAGGAGAAAGGATTTAGCTACGACAAGCCGGCGGTTTCCGCAGATGTTCCATCTGATGTGAGACGGATTATCATTGATAATCCGAACGGAGAGGTATATGTCCAGCGCGGAGCTTCGGAGCGTATCGTTGTCGATACGACCGTATGGATTGATTCTGCCGACCGTGCGGAAGCGGATGCGGCTGCCGAAGGTACGAACGTCGAGCTTGTTGCTGGAGAAGAAATGTCGATTAAGACGGTTTCGCAAGGCTTTGGCGAAGGTGGAGAGCGGAAGCCGCGTGTTAATATAACGGTTTCACTGCCGCCGTCCATCGTAGATGCTGTTCCAGGTGAGGACGCATCGGTTGAGGCAGACCCGCAAGACGCGAGTGTGGATTTGCCTATGACAGAGCAGGAGGCGGCAATGGAGCAGGGGCAGACAGCCGCGCTGGATGAGGACGCAAGCGTTGAAGGTACAGCAGAGCAAGCTCCAGAACAGGCAGAGAACAAGCCAGAGATTGAGGAGCATAAGCGGCTGGAAATGCGTATAAAAATTCAGAGTGGGGATGCGAAAGTGTTCGATATCGCTGTGCCTGCTGAATTAATGATTGAGGTTGGCAGCGGCACGATTACTGCTCAGCGAATAAGCGGTACCGTATCAGCCCAAACGGTGAACGGAAGCGTTCGGCTTATACAGGTAGCGGATGAAATTCATGCTTCCGTAAGTAATGGCTCCATTAACGCCATTGAAGCCGGCGGTAATGTAACAGCGTCGACTGCGAACGGCGGAATACAGTTGAAGCAAGTGGCGGGCGATATTGAGGTAGAGACGAAGAATGGCGAGGTATCCATCCGTGAAGCAGCAGGACGTGTGAAGGCTGATACGCTGAATGGAACGATCGAGGTATCCAGCAGCGTTGTTGGCGGAGATTGGGACATTGTGGGACTGGTTGGAGATGTAAAGCTGCAGCTACCGTCCGATGGAAGCTACGAGATGAACGGCTCCGTCACGTTCGGACAAATCCATATAGATCCCGGACTGCCGCTAACCTCCGTGCGCAAAACCGTCCGAGGCATCGTTGGAGGCGGCGATCACCGAATATACGTTAATGCGAACAGCAGCATTGAAATCGCTCCCTTCGTACGATAGGAAGCTAGACCAGCCCTTACCGGTTGACGAAAGCAGCTTTGAGCGCTTACATTGACAAAAACTTTAATTTGCAATTACAATAATTCTAAAGATGGAATAAAGGACGTGAATGGTATGGGTGCCACCGTCGAAAGAGCACTGGAACAACTGAAAAATAATGGCGTCCGGATGACCCCTCAGCGTCATGCTATATTGAGCTATTTAATGAGCGTTATGTCGCATCCGACAGCGGACGAGATTTATAAGTCGTTGTCCCCACAGTTTCCAAGTATGAGCGTGGCGACGATCTATAACAATTTGCGGCTATTCGTCGAGGCGGGACTTGTTCGGGAATTGACCTATGGCGACTCGTCGAGCCGCTTTGATGCTGATTTATCGGATCATTATCATGCGATCTGCAAGTGCTGCGGTAAGATCGTTGATTTTGAATATCCTCCGTTGCTCGAAGTAGAGAAGGCGGCGTCCAAGACGACGGGCTTTACAGTTGAGGGACATCGGATGGAGATATACGGCGTCTGCGAGGATTGCTTGAAGTAATTTCTCGGTTAACAAGTGAAGCTTTTTGCGTTAAGGTTTCGTAATAGTTATATGCGCGATTACGTGCAGAAGGAGGCTCGTCTTCCCGCTGCACGTTTTTATTTAATCAACTTACTGTGTCGATCGTATGATCTGCAGGTGACGATAAGGAGAGTGTTCAGGTGGAAACGATTCGACTGCGTGTAAGCAGCCGAAGAAGGCGAAGACGGCGCGGAGCTGCAGGCTTCATCCTGCTCGTACTGGTTGGCGCCGTGATTGGGGCATGGATCGGTTGGAATCAGCTAGCGCCTAATAAGAAGCATGTATCCCCGGATTATGGAAGCGGGTTTGCATTATTTTATGAGGGCAATCCATTAGATAAGCATGCATTGATGGACGGTAGTGAGCTGAAGCTGCCGCTGTCGGCCATCCAGGATGTGATGGGCGACAGCAGTCCGATTCCATATGAGGACGAGAGCGGATCAATCATCTTGACGACCGCCAATCACGTGCTCCGGATGAAAACAGATGAGCTGACCGCTACGCTTAACCGTAAGCCGTACGAGCTTCGGGTCGCGGCGGAGACGCAGGAGGATGAAGTGTATTTGCCTGTTGAACCGCTTAAGCAGCTGTATGGGCTTCAGGCGGAGTACAAGCCGGGCAGCGGGACTGTGACGCTTCTTCAGGCGGGAGATACGGTAGAGCGGGTTAAGCCGAAGAATGTAAAGAAGGGAGTCCCGATTCGTACGAAGCCATCGATCAAAGCGCCGATCGTCGAGCAGGTGACAGGTACGGGAGTGCTGCGGCTTTGGCGTGAGGAGAATAAGAAGTGGTTGTACGTGCAAGGGCCCGATGGTGCAGTCGGTTATGTGAAAGCGGCTGACGTCACAACTGCCGAGACGGAGACGGTCCCTGTGCCGGATCAGCCGGAGCCGTTCGAAGCGCCTAAGCTTACCGGAGGACAGATCAATCTGACCTGGGAAGCGGTGTACAATAATCCGATCAATACGGCATCTATTGGCGATATGCCCGGCGTTAATGTCGTCAGCCCCACATGGTTCGAGCTGAAGAACGGCGACGGAGATATAATAAGTAAGGCCGATGCACGATATGTCAAATGGGCGCATAACCGCGGCATGCACGTTTGGGCGCTGTTCAGCAACGGCTTTGAGCCCGAGCGGACGGCGAAGGCACTGGCAAGCGTTGATACGAGGTTCAAAATGATTCAGCAGCTGCTTGCATTCGCGCAGCTGTATGACTTACAAGGCATTAACGTCGATTTCGAGAACGTTAATTTGTCGGATAAAGCGAACGTCGTACAATTCGTACGCGAGCTGACTCCGCTGCTGCACGAGCAGGGACTAGTCGTATCGATTGACGTTACGCCGAAGGGCGGCAGCGATACGTGGTCGAACTTTCTCGATCGTCAGGCTCTTGGTCAAACGGTTGATTATATGATGCTGATGGCATATGACGAGCATTGGGCAAGCAGTCCGAAAGCAGGCTCGGTTGCGTCGCTTGGGTGGACGGAGAAATCGCTGGCGCGCATTTTGGACGAGGATGGCGTTCCGCCGGAGAAGATGGTGCTCGCTATGCCGTTGTATACGAGAGTATGGACGGAGAAGGACGGTAAAGTTAGCTCCAAAGCGATTGGCATGGAGAAGGCAGCTTCGCTCCTAAAGGAGAAGAAGCTGACGCCGACATTTGATCAAGCTGCCGGTCAGCATTACGTCGAGTTTGAAGAGGACGGCGGACGTAAACGGATATGGCTGGAGGATGAGACTTCCTTGAAGGCGAGAGTTGCTCTCGTGCATAAATATAAGCTGGCTGGCGTTGCGACGTGGCAGCGTGCTTTTCAAGGCGGGAATGTATGGAGCACGATTGACGGCGCGTTGAAGGGACAGCCAAAGTCATAAACCAAAGTTGTAAGCTATAGTGAACTGCAGACTGCACTACTATTTTCCTATATTGTAAATATGCAAAAATCCCCTTGATCGATGCCATATGGCCTTCGTTGTAAGGGGATTTTGTTTACGTATGTAGAGGTCTGAATGTTAGCAAAGTTAAGACTTACGCATGCGGAGGGGCAGATACAGTAGCGGTTTCTTGCTGTCCCTCAATAGGCTCGAACGTCTCGTCGTCCAGGTCTGTTGCAAGCGAAGGATCGACGGTCATTT
Source organism: Paenibacillus xylaniclasticus (assembly GCF_004001065.1). Lineage (GTDB taxonomy): Bacteria > Bacillota > Bacilli > Paenibacillales > Paenibacillaceae > Paenibacillus_T > Paenibacillus_T xylaniclasticus. Next base: position 9,242 of record NZ_BIML01000029.1, on the reverse strand, counting down.
TTGTTTTGCAATGCATGCAGCGGTCCACTCGGCCGATCATCTTCGTATGCTTGCCGCATTCCGGACATTGAATCGTCTTGACGCTGGTGGACATCATGCCTGCCCAGAAGTAGATCCCGACGCTGATGAGCATTAAAATCGAACCAAGCACCATGAACGTTCCGGCGAAAATTCGTCCGGCTGTGCCGTCGAAGAAGACAATTCCTGCTGTACCGAAGATCATCATGCCCATGCCGCCGAGCATAAACAATAAGCCCCAAAGACGAAACTCGTTGATTTTTGCTGTTTTGAAAAACACGGTGGAAGCTCCCCTCCAGTAAATTGTCGAAAAATGCCGGGGGTGATTCGCATAAATTAGCAGGAATCAGCCGGACGGTTGTCGAAACAGTATGCTGTAGACTAATATTATAGCCGAAACCTCTCGGTTAAGCTATATGGAGGCCTCATGGAACATATAAAACATCATTTTGTTGAAAGTTATAAAAATGACAGCGGTCTCGTAAGCTTAGCGGCAATTGAGAACCCGGTTCCTTATAATCCTCTTATCGACGGACATGATCTGTTGCTGCTGGTCGTCACAGAGCAGTCTCAGCTTGCGGGTCAGACAGAGCATTTTCGATTCGACGGCGAACGGGTGCTTGTGCGTACGGTCGATAAGATCATGCTTGACCGCTGGATTTACGGCGGAGAGAATCGAAGCATAATCCAATGGTTGGAGCGGGGGCAGCTGCTTATAGACCGCGACAACTATTTGAAAAATATTCGTGAATCGTTGCTCGTGTTTCCTGATCTGTTCCGGGAGCAGAAGCGGCTGGTCGAATTTGCCGCTTATGTCCGCACCTATTTTCAGGCGAAGCAAGATTTGCAGGACGGCAATTTACTGGATGCCTATTCGAATATTCTGGCCGGTCTGCATCATTGGGCGCATATCGCGCTTATTGAAGAAGGTCAGCATCCTGAGCTTACGGTCTGGCGTCAGCTACGCAGAGTGCACCCTGGTATATACAAGCTGTATGAAGAATTGACCGCCAGCTCCGAGACGCTCGAGCAGCGTGTGCAGCTTGTTATGCTGGCATGCGAGTTTACAATCATGAGCAAAATGAAATCGTGCTGTTCGCTGCTCCTTCGCACATTAGCAAGCCGCCCTGAGCCTTGGAGCGTTATGGAGCTGCAGAATCATCCCGTATTTGCGCATCTGCATGTCGATCTGTCGCTCTTGCTGCAGAAGCTGGTCAATCGATCGATCGTCCACGAGGTTCCGTTCATCTCGGAGTCCGGTGATCCTGAAGCGCTGGAGCTTCGCTATACCGTTGTAACATCAGCCGACGCAGACCGCACGAATGCAGGGTAGTTGATTTTTGTAAAAATTGGTTTTATAATAGCGGTAAATGAATATGCTTACGGACAGGAAGCACCTGTCTGCACGCGATAGCTATTTGCTGTCGTTGCAGAGAGGTGCTTTTTTTGTTGCGAGCAATACCGTCGAATAGTGAAGAACGTTGTAAAAAAATGTTCGCAGATGGGATGAGTGGTGATAGAATGGTAATTATTAGTATTTTGGTGGTGGATCTTGATAGGCTTGTTGAAGCTCTTATTCATAATTCGAAATACGTGAATGGATAAATTGATAATAACAATAGGGTGAAAGGTGGATGTTTTTATGAAGAAAAAATTGCTTCTGCTACTGACTACTATAACGACAATGATTGGTTCAACGGGGGTGCCTGCACATGCAGCTGACGGTCCGTATTCCATCTCCAAGCTCATTCATACACCGCTGCCAATTGAAGTGCTGATTGATGCTCGGAAAATTGCATTTCCGGATGCGCGGCCGATTAATGACAACGGATCGGTAATCGTGCCGGTGCGCGTCGTATCCGAGAATCTTGGCGGCAAGCTATCGCTGTCGGGTAAAAACATTACGATTGTGAAAGGTGAACGAACGATTAAGCTGACGATTGACTCTAAAACAGCGACCGTTAATGGCAAGAAACTCACGTTAAACACGGCAGCCAAAGTGATTAAAGGCCGGACGTTTGTGCCACTGCGATTCGTTAGCGAAGCGCTGGGCGTGGCCGTCGAATGGGATAAGGTGAACCAATTCGTCTGGATCGGGCATAAGAACATTCCGAAGCTTGAAGATGTTGCGAAGCTGGTGGATATTAAGCCGTTTTTGCCTTATTACAAGGGGGTAGAGGGCCTGCTTGATCCATATCACACGGGTACAAAGGCAACGAAGGCTTATGTATTGGAAATTAAAGATTTCCCGTTTCTTCTCGAAGGATCATATTACTATCGGTGGGATCTCATTAAAAGTGTAGGCGGCAGCACATATATTCGTTCCTCAACTACACAAACGGGATCAATGGGAACGGGCTTGTTCTTCCTCTCAAATGATAAGAAGTACCGTAGTCGGGCAGAATTAGCGGGCATTCGCGAATCAATTGGTGGATTTCGTATTCACTATTATAGTGAGTCAACCATTAATGATTTAGATAACCTGGGGGATACGAATTATATGAATTTTAAGCTCAGCAGTGCCGACTATATCGGAATAAGAAGTGCGGTAGATAAAAAAAGCTACCCTATTCTAGTTAAAAATCCATTCAACTAAGGGTGATACTATGAAAAAGCTCTTTAAATTAGCGATACTCATAGCTACCATACTGGTGGGTCTTGGACTCACCATTTTTGTACCTGAAGTTGCAGAAGCGGCGCTCGGAGATAATGCCAGTGTAAAACCAATCAATAAAGTTATGAACGGCGAATCCCGTTACGTCGCTGTCGGATTTATGTACTACGAAATTATGAGCAAGAATGACGGGACATGGGATCTTACCAAACCCCACCCTACAGTTGGTAACATTCCTGCTTCTACTGTAGATGTAAGTAAGACATATACTTTTAACTTTCCAGACAGAAGGGTTCGGGATGTTAAAGTAAGAGCGTTTAATCCGAACAATCACTCTGAGATTTTTTTAGAGTCTCGTACAGGATCGGAGCCCTGGAATGAATTTGAGTCTTTTATCAGCACTCAGATTACTAATCACAATGCCACCAATATTTACGGCATTGGTGGATCAACAGTAACTTTCAATGCCAATGTAACAGCGCTTCTTGCTTCTTCACAAGTCTTTAACGTGCGTACGCAGTACATGAATGAAGGCGTAGACTACTGCCCCAAATGTACAGATGACGCAAAAATCTACCGCTACTACATTCCTATACTGTTCGAAATCCAGCTCGACGGCCGCGTAGCCGTCCACCATTACCTGACAGACGGAACGCTCATCGACTCGGATTTTCCAGATCAATCTTTCAACGTTTCGCAAGGTGGATCACTCGCGTTTACACCGGCGACGAACGCAAAGTACGATTATGTCGGATACAAGAAGTCTACTACCGGACCGCCAAGCGGTGGATCGATCCAATCCGGTAACCCCCCGAACGTAACCTATGATGGCACTTACGATATTTATCACGTCAATCTGTATTACACCAAGAAACCAGAGAAGACAGACGGACAAGCCATCATTCGTCACGTCGATCGCGACGGAAACCCGATTCCAGGGCTGGCCGATCGTGAGGAGAAACTGGAGCAAAATAAAAAGTTTAGTTCTACATCCGCTGCAGCTCCAAAAGGCTACAAATACGCCGGTTACGTCAAAACCACTACCGGCACCCCACCAACCAAATCACAGATCAGTAGTCCGACGAGTGGCGAATATTCGGGCTTCACTTACGACGGCAGCTTTAAAACGCTCTACCTCTACTACGTTTACGACATCGATACTGTTGGAGAAACAGGTCAAATGCACGTACGGCACATGGTTCGAATGGGGCCAAGCGGCACTTACACCAAAGCAGCCGAAACTGTGATACCTGTCACACCACTTCCGAAAAGCCAGACGGTCGAAGCTGATCCGAGCTATGGTACCATCATTGGTAAAAGCCAATCGACTACCAAATATAGCGATGATATTTCATCCGGATCAAAAGTGACCATGTATCTCACGACCGTCACGAAGGAAGCTTACGTGACGTTCTTTTATGAGAAAAAAGGGGACTTTACCGGAGACTTCGACGTCATTCCGGACGAAATCGAGTACAAAGAATCGTTCACGCTGCGACCGAAAAACTTTGTACTTAACGGCTGCACCTACGTTTATCATCAATGGAAGATCGTTCGGGATAACCGCGAATATATATCCCCTGCCGTAACCGGTATGAATGCCGATTCAACCTATACGCAGTCTTCATATCCATCGGTCATCGGCATTGGAACGCATTATGTGTACATGAAGATCAAGACAAGCTGCGGGGAGAGCGACTGGATCGGGCCTAAAGAGCTCGTAGTAAAAGGTCCAAATAACAACCGTCCGCCGGAGTTTCAGATCGCATGGGTACGGCCGTCCGAGCCGTTAAAACCGGTGTATGAAGTATTGGAAGGAGAAGTGCTGAACCTCGTCGTCATTCAAGACCCTACCGTTCCAACGCCGATCGATCCGGATGGAGATATAATCACGTTCGATGGCTTTGATCTAAGCAGCGACGACTGGTTAAAGACCGTCCCGAGCAAAGGCACTCTTGGCTGGATGAGCTATAACTTCATCAGGATGGATGGTCTTGGGGTGCATAACGTAACGGCCACGATGCGAGATCAGTTCGGTGCGACTTCTACGGCGAGTACGTACGTTCTTGTTGTGCCGCCAGCTCCGATCCCGGTCATTGAAGGTCCGACCAAGGTGGTAGAGGGCCGTCCGCTGCCGTCGCAATTTAATGCTGATGGCTCATATAGTCCAATATCAGGCCGTACCATTGATCACAGCCGAGATGAATGGACGAATGTGAGATCGGTCTATATGACACCGGGTAAAGAGATTATTAAGCTCGATGTTTATGACGGCATTGGTCTAAAATCGATTGAACCGGCGCGACATGTGCTGACGGTGCTGGAAGATATGCCGCCGGTAGTGGAGCTCAAAGGGGCGCTTACCGTTGTGAGGGGTGTTCCGTTCCCGTATACAGTGAGTGCGATAAGTCCGGACGGGGACAAGATCGTCAGCAAGACCGTTTCCATACGTTACGACTCAAATAACAATGGATCGTTTGACGATGAGAGCGCCACGAATATAAATCTGGATGCGAACAGTAAATTCGAACGAACGTATGCGAAAGTGGGGAAATATCAATATACGATTTGTGCGACAGAGGACTGGGGAAAATCAGCGTGTATAACGGTTATCGTTACGGCTGTGAATGATGCACCAGAGGTATCCTTTGATGTGTCATCAACGATTACAGAACCGCCTTTGATCTCCGTCCAGCAAATAAAAGCATCCGATGTGGTCAGTTCAGGCTCTTGGCTTAATACGGATGGAAGTGATCCGAACAAGCCTAAAGCTTGGGTCGCGAATGCAGATGGGACTCTGACTTCAACGGCCTCTAACCATGGCTCGTATACCAATTTCCGTGCAATAAGCAGCGCGACGAGTGTCACAACAGGTCTGCATTACGCCAGAGAAAATGAAACCTATGGTCTCGGAAATGGTTATTACGCTGAAAATGATCGGAACACATATGACTGGAGTGTTACCATTTCCAAAGAAGGAGTTTATGCAGTTCCTTTCATACGACAATCAGGTAGTTATGGTGGTATCACTTGGACCAGAGAACAAATAGAACAAGTGGATTTATTTAATAAGGTGGTCGTAACAGCTATCACTACTAATAGCGGATCTCGTTATGCTTACTATACAATTGATAGCTTTGTGAACCCTGCTGGGCAGCCTTATAAAATTGAAACGAAACACTATGCGACGAACTCAATTGTTCAAAATCGCACAACACAATACTATCTCCCAGGGATAAACGAAAATCTTTATCCATCGTACGATACAAACGGTAACTATTCTATAACGAAAGTGCCATGGGGTGATCCGTCTGCAGCCCAAGTCTCTTCTGGGAATTGCATCATGACTTTAACGTGCGATTATAGCATCAGTAAAATTTCGGCTTTCGGCAATTATACGATTCAAAAGCAAAACGACGGTCTCTATTTGGTAGACATGAAAAATAATTTAGCACATAAGATATCGAATTTTTCGACCTATAATTCGTATTTTAATATTGGTACGGATTGGGCTCTTTCAATGGATGAACGATATCTTTTGACGGTCAAAGACTATAAGACTACAGGATCAGAGTGGAATCTGCTGGATCGATTAACGGGAACGACTACAGTTTGGACATTTCCTACCTCCTTTTACCCTTATCGATATGCGGGGGCGGGGATTGTTGGAAGATTCAACGATTATCTGTTATTCAGGGGCGATCAGACCATTTATGCTTATAAACTAGGAGCAACGTTGACTTATCTATGGGAAGTCTACGCCCCGAATATAAATATAAGCATAACCAATGATGGAAAGCTCTATTTCTCCAGCGACAATTCCCTTAAAACCATTGATATAAGATCGGGAAGCATCATTACCGTTGCTTATCTTGGTTTTAATGCGACAAATATCCGTCAAACGGGGGATGGTGTTCTTGAATTCAACGAGGGTAACTATACGTATTGGATCAAAGGCGATAGCGCTGCAGGCAATCAATCATTAGGCACGCAAAATCAGTTAATTTCGAGTCAACAAATTGACAATATTCAGCTGCAATATAGTATGCAGCTCAATGATTATTACTCCAATTCAGTAGGAGCTGGCTTCTCGTATCGGATTCAAAATCTTTCGTCCTATTATACCGTGGAGCAAACCCCTAATAAGCTGCTGCTCGTAAAAGTTCGTAATGGCTGGCGCGAGATTATCGGAAGCGCTGATTTTGTGGCGGAAGATCATGCATGGAACACGTATAAAATCATCGTACAGGATGATCGGCACCGCGTTTATGTCAATGGCGTACCGCTGATTGATATTCGGGATGGAGAATATAGAGGCGGCAGCTTCGGTCCTTACTCATCCTCTCCGAAGACAGTATTTAAAGGAATGTCTTATGCGAATTTGGATGTGACCGGCACGACGACCGAATACCATAACGTGGCGATCGCTGGGGACAGTAACGTGAAGTACAATGATCGGTATCAAGATCCCGAGAACGATCCGTCGATTAAGCAGCTGACGAAATGGACCTACGATCAATTCCGCGATCCGTTCCTCGATGCAGGGGATGGAAGATCTGGACGTTCGGCATTGCATGGTCAAACGTATACGACACCACAAATCCCGTTTGATAAGGTAGGGGTCTATAAGGTCAAGTACTCAACAACGGATGATCCGAATCCGTCTTTTGCTTATCCGAACATGACCTTTAAGGAATACCGCAAAGAGTCCAACGAATATGTCGCGGAGGTTATCGTTCATCGCCGTCCGATTGCGAACTTCACGGTCGAGGCGATGCCGGACGGTACGGTGAAATGGGTCGACTACAGCTATGATCCGGATCGCTATTTGAACGCATGGACTTATTCGACGGAGCCGACGGGCATTGATTACTACAGAACTCGCGGTGTGCTCGAAAAGAAATTCTATTATATCTCACCAAGCGGTATGATGGTACGCGAGAAGCTTGTCACCCCGCAAGAGACAGGCACGTATGAAATTGGCATGGCGGTTCGGGACGAGTACGGCGCTTGGAGTACGTATTACGTTCAAAACCTTACGATCGGCGTTATTGGACGGAATAATACGCCGCCTGTACCGGGCTTCACGTCCAGCTATATTAATACGTTCCGGGGTGTTCCGATTACATTTGATTCTTACGCCTACGATCTCGAAGACGGCGGCCGCGAGAATTTGCCGCACGAATACTACATTCGCAATCTCTCGCTAACGAACGGATCTGAAACGCTGCAAAGCATGTCTCGAACGAGCTGGGTGAAGACGTTCAATACGATCGGGACGTTTAATGTTCGACAGGTAGTAGAAGATTCGTTGGGTGTACCAGCGCAGTACGAGCTGAAGGTAACGATACACAATCGTAAACCTATCGTGCAAATTTACAATCCGAGCAGCGCTGATCAATATAACCCGACGAAATTTGATGCGCTGCGGCCAACGTTTAACTGGAGCTACGGCGACGGGGACGGCGATCCGCAAACGCAATATCAAGTGCGTATCTATCGTTATGGCGGCGTGCTGCAGATGGATACGAATGTGAAGGGTGGAGCTGCAACGTCGTTTGTGCCAACGACGGATTTGCCGGAACGAGTTAATTTGTATGTTATGGTGCGGGCGTATGATGGTTACGACTGGGGTGACTGGTCCGATCCGAAATTTTTCTATATTGAGACGAACCGGCCTCCAGTGGCTGATTTCGACTGGTCGCCTAAACCAGTTTGGGAGGGGGATACGTTAACATTAACGGACCTTTCAACTGATCCCGATGGCGACGTTCTGACTTCCGAGTGGACGGTAGTGAACCCTTCTTCTCAAATATTTGCTTATAATAATGATCCTGTAATACCGAATGCCAAGCCGGGTATATACACCGTGAAATTAGTTGTATCAGATGGACGGGCAGCATCGAGCGTTACGAAAGAGATCATGGTCGCTCCATTAACTATTGAAGCAGATATTCGTCATACAGACGCATGGAAGCAGCTTCACGACCGGTTAGGGCATGAGACCAGGAGTAATCCGAAAGATTTTTATGCAGGGGAGGTTATACTGGCCAGCAGTCGAACAACCCCGGGAGCTCCAGTACAGAAAGTAACGGTAAAACTTGCTGCGACCGGATTGGATGGCACCGATCTATCTATGACTTGGAGCATGAATGAAGCTGGGGGGCATGCACGCTATGAAGCGGAGCTAGTGGATTCGAGATGGTCATCATTACAAAGTGGACTTCCGAAAGGAAAGTATAAACTGCAATTTACCGCGTTATATATGAATGGAATTACGAAGATGACAACAGTACCTTTTCGAATCATTGGTACCATTCAGGAGACGGTTGAGGTTCATCGGAGGCAGTAAAACATTAACATGACTGGACAAGAGCCTATAGCATTCGAAAGCGATACGAGGACAAAATAAATGAAATGTTAAAAAGCTATTGACTGCTATAGGCTTGTCATGTTAAATTAAATCTCGCCGCTTTTGAAGCGGGCCTCATCGAAGAAAACAAGCGAAAAAGAATTTAAAAAAAAGCTTGCATTCGAGTGGGCGGATGTGATACATTATAAGAGTCGCTGCTGACGAAGCGGACGAGATGAAAGAAAAGCAAGATTCATT
>NZ_BIML01000028.1 GCF_004001065.1 Paenibacillus xylaniclasticus | reverse complement strand
TCATTATCACCGTTTCGTTCAGCGGCGACTTAAATAATATATCATAGATGACTAATGCATTGCAACCCTTTTTTATTATTAATTTCGAAGTCCCTTTATTCAAATGAAAAACCGCCCTCCTTATAGGAGAGCGGCTGCTTAAACCGGTATTCGTTAGCTCGAAATAACCTCTTCTATGTGTAACGAACGTTCAACCGTCAGGTTTACGATCGTACCACTACATGATACCCATGGCCTCGTCGGGTGATTACGGTCAGAGAATACGATTTCCCCTATCCGTCCATCACTAATGCGAACGACAGTCCCGTTATGAAACCGTGTTACCTTTTCAATAAATGTGCGTACGTAAGCAGGCTCCAGCTTGCCGAATGCATCCATTTGAATCTGCTCCAGCACCAAATAAGGCGAAGCCCCTTTGCGATAGGCTTTGTCCAGCGTCATCGCATGGAAAATGTCCGCAATAGCGACGATTTTCGAATACGGATGGATTTTGTCCGAGCTAATACCAAGTGGATATCCGCTTCCGTCCTCCCTTTCATGATGCTGCAGCGATACGAGACGAGCCCCCTCGTTAAGTGCAGCATTGGACTTCAGAATTTGATAACCATACACGGTATGCCGACGCACTTCTTCCGTCTCATCTGGATTAAGCGGCGCAGGCTTATTCAGAATGGTCCGGTTAACCTTGGCATTGCCAATATCATGAAGCAAACCACCCAATGCAACCTGCATCCAATCTTTCGAAGGCAAACCATTCCACCGGGCGATCAAATATGAGGTTATTGCCGTCATCAACGCGTTGTGATACCAATATTCGCTGTCCTTCAGCCCTGATGGTACGTAGGTTAATACGTTATACTCCTCGATTCTCGCTATTAGCTTTTCCAACTGTTTGCGAAGATCGAGCACCGGGAGTGCTTCTCCCGATAGCGCATTATTGAACACCTTACGGACTAATTGAAATGTAGCGTCATATTCGCGTTGAAAATCAGAGACGCTCTCCTCTTCCTTCACTTTCGGCTTTTCTTCTATTACTGAAGTGGCAGCCTTCTCTACCTGCTTCTCAACTGGAGCGTCTATATCAACTTGCTTCACCTGGAATGCACGCAGTATATCAAGCTCACGCTGCGTAACAACGACGCCTTTATGGAACAAGGTGTTACCCAGCGGCGTCTGCACATCTAAAGCCAGCTTTGCACCCGGTTTAATTTTCGTTACCGATACGCTTACCATGCGCTGTTCCTCCCGCTCCTCTAGATGCGCCGTACATGGCCATTTCCGTACATGGCCATTTATTGTTCGTTCTCGTCTCCTGCTTCTTCTTCCTCGTGTTCTTCCTGTTCGTTGCGCGCTACTCGGGTTACCGTCGCAACCGAATCATCATCACGAATATGAATCAGCTTGACGCCTTGTGTATTCCGTCCCATCGTTGAAATACCATCCATACTGGTCCTGATCATCGTCCCCGATGCGGTCATAATCATAAGGTCTTCATCGTTAACGACGACCTTAAGTCCTACGATTGTACCGTTCTTATCCGTGACGTTAAGCGTCTTAATGCCTTTACCACCACGGCTCTGAGTCCGGTACTCGCTCATCGGCGTACGCTTGCCATAACCCTTGGACGTGACGATTAGCACGTCATTATCCTTCTGAACGATATCCATATCGATAACTTTATCATCTTCGTCCAACTGAATGCCTTTGACCCCAGTTGCCGAACGCCCCATCGAGCGAACGTCCTGCTCAGGGAAGCGAATGGACATTCCCTGGCTGGTGCCCATAATGATCTCTTGATTACCGTCGGTCAGCTTCACAGCGATCAGATCGTCATCTTCGCGAAGCGAAATCGCGATTAGCCCGACCTTACGGATGTTCGAATAATCGTTAAGCGGCGTCTTCTTCACAACACCTTGACGAGTAGCGAAGAACAAGTACTGGTCGCTGTCGAACGATTCAACCGGAATCACCGCATTCACGACTTCTCCCTGCTCGATCTGCAGCAGGTTAATGATTGGTGTACCTCGTGCCGTCCGGCTAAGATCCGGTATCTCGTATGCTTTAAGACGATACACTTTACCCTTATCCGTGAAGAAGAGCAAATAATGGTGCGTATTCGATACGAACAGATGCTCAACGAAATCATCATCCTTCGTATCCATGCCGATTACACCTTTACCTCCGCGACGCTGACTGCGATAGGTCGTAACCGGCAGACGCTTCACATAGCCCGAATGAGTAATCGAGATGATGACATCCTCGCGAGGAATAAGGTCCTCGTCGAGAATTTCGTCTTCCCCAATCGTAATCTCGGTCCGGCGCTCGTCGCCGAAACGCTCCTTGATCTCCTCCAGCTCGGTGCTAATAATTTCAAGCACTAGCTGCTCGTCGGCCAGAATCGCTTTATATTCTGCAATCTTGGCAAGCAGCTCGTTGTATTCTGCTTCAATCTTGTCGCGCTCCAAACCGGTGAGACGCTGCAGGCGCATATCGAGAATAGCCTGCGCCTGCTCCTGGCTGAGCTCGAACCGTGCGATCAGCCCCTCACGAGCCTCATCAGTCGTACGGGAACCGCGAATAAGCGCTATAACTTCATCAAGATTATCAAGCGCGATACGCAAGCCTTCCAGAATGTGAGCGCGCGCTTCCGCCTTCTTCAGATCATACTCCGTGCGACGACGAATAACCTCGATCTGGTGCTGGAGATAGTAATAAAGCATTTCCTTCAAATTGAGAATACGCGGCTCACGGTCGACCAGCGCTAGCATATTAATGCCGAACGTCGCCTGAAGCTGCGTCTGCTTGTACAGATTGTTCAGCACCACTGAAGGCGTAACGTCCCGTCTTAGCTCGATAACGATCCGCATCCCGTTGCGGTCGGATTCGTCACGTAGGTCGGTAATGCCGTCTACCTTCTTCTCACGTACAAGCTCGGCAATCTTCTCTACGAGCCGTGCTTTGTTAACTTGATAAGGCAGCTCATGTACGACGATACGAGCTTTGCCGCCATTCTCCTCAATTGTCGCCTTCGCACGCATCGTTATCGATCCGCGCCCCGTCGTATAAGCTTGACGAATACCCGACTGTCCCAACACGTAACCGTAAGTCGGGAAATCCGGACCTTTCACATAATTCATCAGCTCTAGCGGCGTAATATCCGGGTTGCGGATAAGCGCTTGGATACCGTCAACCACTTCGCATAAGTTGTGAGGCGGAATATTCGTCGCCATACCGACCGCGATGCCCGTCACGCCGTTTACAAGCAGATTCGGGAACCGCGAAGGAAGAACGGCAGGCTCCTGCTCCTCGCCGTCGTAGTTCGGTACGAAATCAACGGTCTCTTTATTTAAATCCCGAAGCAGCTCCATCGCAATCTTCGAGAGCCTTGCTTCTGTGTAACGCATTGCCGCGGCCATATCACCGTCAATGGAGCCGAAGTTACCGTGTCCATCAACCAGCATATAGCGCATCGAGAAATCTTGAGCCATCCGGACCATCGTATCATAAACTGCTGAATCGCCGTGCGGGTGGTACTTACCGATTACTTCACCGACGATCCGCGCGGATTTCTTATATGGCTTGTCCGGCGACATTCCCAGCTCGGACATGGCGTATAAAATACGTCGATGCACAGGCTTAAGTCCGTCGCGAACATCCGGCAGCGCGCGGCTGACGATAATGCTCATGGCGTAATCCATGAACGATTCGCGCATCTCTGTGCCGATATCTCGATCCTTTATTTGGGAGCGTTGTTCTTCCGACATTGTTACCCTCCTGACGTCATCTGTAACACGATTGCTGCTTGCCTAAGCGGTTCGGCCGCATCGTTTATGAAAGAATCAGCCCGCAAGAGCTGATCATAAATTGAATCTGCCGCTGACATCACACCGGGCCTGCTTCTAAAAACGTCAAAAAATCGGCAATGCACCGATCATTCCACTAGTCTATTTCTTTCACAAAGCCGCATCGCTTAAACCTACATGAATACGTCTTCCAATCAAAAGCAAATTGGGCTTATACACAGCCCAAAATGAGCTGGGCGCCCTTGGCCTTTGATCATACTCCGCCATATGCTGTTAGAGAATGAAGGACCGTATTCGGCTCTAGGCATACCTCTCTATTATAACATCGATTTCCACCTCTGTCTTCTTCGGCTTGTCGAATGATCGGGAAGTTTTTAAGGTGAAAGGCGGGTTCACGAGTGGCAATCCAGCGAGTTCCAAGTAAATGGGCAAAAACGGAGGTTCTCCTTCGCTCCGAGCATATCCGCAACTATATTCCCATAACGCTGCTCTTTAATCGCGAGACGCTAAAGTCAATGCTCGACCGTTACGGGATGGTATACGTCAAACCGGATTCAGGCTCGTTCGGACTTGGCGTTATCCGGGTCGACAAATTAAGCCATGATTCCAAGCCTTATCAATTCCAGCTAGGTAAGCGAATTCGACGATATTCTACTTTTGAGGATATCTATAAAGCTTTGGAATCCGTACAAAAAGGCCGTCCTTATATCGTTCAGAGAGGGATCTCGCTGCTGCAGCATAACAACCGGCGATTCGATCTAAGAGTTATGGTGCAGCAGAACGATCTCGGTGAATGGGAGACGACGGGTATTATCGGCAGGCTTGGACACCCCGCCAAGATTGTGACCAACTATCACAGCGGGGGCACGCCGCTGCCGCTCTCCACTCTTATGTCCGCTCATATGAGCGAAGCGAAGCAGAGGGAGCTGCACAGCCGTCTGTCTCAGCTCGGGCTTGATATAGCGAAAGCGCTGCAAGCCCGTTATCCACGTATTAAAGAAATCGGCGTTGACGTGGCGATCGATCATGATTTTCGCCCGTGGGTTCTGGAGGTCAATACGCGGCCTGACCCTTTTATCTTCCGCAAGCTAGGGGACCCGACTGTGTTTCACCGGATCTACCGCTATTGTGTCGGATACGGACGCTATAAAAAAAAGCTCCGAAGCCGAAAATAATAACAAGCCGCCGGACCTGTGCTGTCCAGCGGCTTGTTGTTCATTAACGATTAAATATCAAGGTTCTTTACGTGCTTCGCGAACTGATGAATAAATTCACGACGCGGCTCGACGTTGTCGCCCATCAGCGTGTCGAACATAATGTCTGCCTCGATCGCATCCTCGATCGTTACCTGCAGCATGGTCCGGCTCTCCGGGTCCATTGTCGTTTCCCACAGCTGGCTGGCGTTCATCTCACCAAGACCTTTATAGCGCTGTACATTAACTTTGGCGCCCTCTCCGAACTCGGCAATGATTTCGTCCCGTTCCTTCTCCGACTGCGCATAACGGACAACCTTGTTGCGCTCGATCTTGAACAGCGGCGGCTGTGCGATATAAATATAACCGGCTTCAATGATCTTGCGCATGTAGCGGTAGAAGAACGTCAGCATCAATGTACGAATGTGTGCACCGTCAACGTCTGCATCCGTCATAATAATAATCTTGTGGTAACGGGCCTTCGATAGATCGAAGTCATCTCCGATCCCGGTGCCGAGTGCCGTAATAATCGCACGAATCTCAGCGTTGCCGAGAATACGGTCAAGCCGGGCCTTCTCGACGTTCAAAATTTTACCGCGGAGCGGCAGAATCGCTTGGAAGTGGCGATCCCGGCCTTGCTTCGCCGAGCCGCCTGCGGAGTCACCTTCGACGATATAGAGCTCACTAATCGACGCATCCTTGGAAGAACAGTCGGCTAGCTTACCTGGCAAAGAGCTTACTTCAAGCGCGCTCTTACGGCGGGTGAGCTCACGAGCTTTGCGCGCTGCCTCTCGCGCACGGGAAGCCATAAGCCCTTTCTCGACGATTCGCTTCGAGATCGCCGGATTCTCGTCCAGAAACTCTTGAAGCTTCTCAGCAAACAGCGATTCGACGATACCGCGCACTTCACTGTTGCCGAGCTTCGTCTTCGTCTGGCCTTCGAACTGCGGCTCCGGAATTTTGACCGAAATAATTGCCGTCAACCCTTCGCGTACGTCGTCACCAGACAGGTTGGCGTCATTCTCCTTAATGGAATTGGTACGCCGCGCGTAGTCGTTAATGATTCTAGTCAGCGCGCTCTTAAAGCCTGACTCATGCGTGCCGCCCTCGTGCGTGTGAATATTATTGGCGAACGAATAAATATTCTCCGTATAGCTGTCGTTATATTGCAATGCGACCTCGACGCTTATGTTATCTTTCACACCTTCAACATAGATCGGCGTTTCATGGATGACTTCACGACTGCGGTTCAAATATTGCACGAACTCGATAATGCCGCCATCGAACTTGTACGTATTATTCTGGCCAGTACGCTCATCAAGCAGCGAAATCGAGATGCCTTTGTTCAAGAATGCTAGCTCACGAATCCGCGATTGCAGCGTCTCATATTCGTAAACGGTCGTTTCCGTGAAGATCTCCGGGTCAGGCTTGAAACGTGTTGTCGTTCCCGTCTCATCCGTATCGCCGATGACCTTAATGTCGTAAAGCGGCGTACCGCGGCGATATTCTTGCTGATAAATATGTCCGTCACGCTTAACGGTAACGGTAACGTGCTCGGACAATGCGTTCACAACCGAGATCCCTACACCGTGCAAGCCGCCCGACACTTTATAGCCTTCACCGCCGAACTTACCGCCCGCATGAAGCACCGTCATTACGACTTCAAGCGTTGACTTCTTTAGCTTTGGGTTCTCGCCGACCGGGATTCCCCGTCCGTTATCGATTACCGTGATGCTATTATCTTCATGAACGATAACTTCGATATGGGTACAGAAGCCAGCAAGTGCCTCGTCGATCGAATTGTCGACGACCTCCCATACGAGATGGTGAAGACCTTTGCCGCTGGTAGAGCCGATATACATACCTGGACGCTTTCTTACGGCCTCCAGGCCTTCAAGCACCTGTATCTGACTTTCATCATACGTATTCTGGTTCGTAGACATGCCTATTCACTGCTCCTCTCGACTGCTATGCCTGATTGCGCTTTAAGCCCCGCCGCCTAACCTAATAAGCCGCAAAATGATGGGCCCGCTTCTTCAGCGTGGAGGATGAAATCGGCGAATAATAGATTTTATGTTTGGTCAACACGATCGACTTCGGTTCCTCTTCCCCGATCGTCTCGACGTCTTTGCGTTTGCGCGCGCCTGCCACGAATTGTTTGGAAAGCTTGGACGATTGCTCGATCGAAACGTCGAAAATAGCGACCAGCTCTGCTGCTCGAATAATTTTCTCTCCGCCCAAATGGATATACATTCGCAGTCCTCCCTCTCGCCTGAAACGCTGTGCGCTGTAGCTCTTTAGCGCGTTACCGCGTGACGTGGCCTTCCCGGACATGATAAATACCGGCATCCTGCAGCTTGCCCAGATCGACGCTCTCAAGACCGGTTGCCGTAATAAACGTTTGTACTTTCGCTTGGAACGTCTCGATTAGCTGTGTCTGCCGATTACGGTCGAGCTCCGACAGTACATCGTCAAGCAATAGCAGCGGATATTCGCCAATTTCTTCACGAATTAGCTCGATTTCTGCCAGCTTAAGCGATAATGCTGTCGTACGCTGCTGCCCTTGCGAGCCGAACGTCTGTGCTTCCTTGCCGTTGATATAGAAGATTAGATCGTCCCGGTGAGGGCCTACAAGCGTCGTTCCTCTACGTATTTCCTGATCCTTTACTTGTGTTAACTTTAACATAAAATGATCAAATAAAACAGATTCATCTTCAATGTCGAAAGATGGCTTATAAGCAATTGTCAGCTGTTCTGACCCGGCTGTTATGCCAGCATGAATCTGCTCCGCCCACTGCTGAAGCTTTTGTATGAAGTATTTCCTTTTTTTAATTATTTTAACACCAAACTCTGCCAGCTGCACGTTCCACACTTCTAGAAGTCCCTGCTTGTCCCCTCCCGAAGACCACAGCGTCTTCAAGTAGTTGTTGCGCTGTACGAGCACCTTGGCGTATTGCTGAAGCGTATGCAAATAGCCGGGCTGCACCTGACCGATTTCCATGTCTAGAAACCGTCGGCGCACGCCCGGCGTTCCCTTCACGATCTCCAGATCTTCCGGGGCGAACATGACGACGTTAAGCGCACCGACGAAATCGCTCAGCCGGCGTTGCTCTAAACCGTTAATCTTCGCTTTCTTCCCCTGTGTTGACAGCATCAAGTCCAGCTTTACCGTTCCATACAGCTTGTCCACTTCTCCGTGAACGTGAGCGTCCGATGCTGTCCAGCCGATCAATTCCTTATCCTTCGATGTCCGATGGGACTTCGTAAGCGCAAGTGTGAAAATAGACTCTAACAAATTGGTCTTCCCCTGCGCATTAGGTCCAATGAACAGATTAACGCTGCTGTCTGTATCGAGCTCCAGCGTATCGTAGTTTCGGTAATTGCGCAGGGCAATTTTCTTCAAATACACGATTATTCAGCCCCCGTCAATTCGGCTTATGAACGGCGGGCAATGGTGAACGTACCAAACCCCTCCACCTCGACTATATCGCCCGCATACAGCTTGCGTCCACGGCGGTTATCGGCTTCACCGTTAATCTTAACTTCATACTCCTGAAGAAATGGCTTCGCTTGACCGCCGGAATCAATACAATCCGACAGCTTCAAAAACTGGCCGAGGGCGATATATTCTGTTCCGATCGTAATTTCTTTCATTCGGTTGTCGCTCCGTTCTTACGTAAACGGCTGATGGGCGGTTAACCCGTCGTCCGGTACGGCAAAATGATGTAAGTGCTGTGTGGATGATCAGATGGACGAATAATGATTGGACTCATCGCACCAGTGAATTGGATCGTCAACTGCTCACTATCGATTACTTTAAGCACATCCAGCATATATTTGGAATTAAAGGCAATGCGCAGCGGTTCCCCTTCCATTCTGGACGCTTCAAGCTGCTCCGTTACACGTCCCAGGTCGGAGGAGCTGGATGAAATCTCGATGCCGCCATTGTCAAGCGTTACGAGTCGAACGATGTTCGTTTTCTCCTCGCGGCTCATCAAATAGGCCCGGTCTATTGCATCCGTTAAATTTTTTGTATCGACGACGAGTTCTGTTTTGTACGTCTGCGGAATAATCTTGGAAGTATCGGGATAAGTCCCATCAAGCAACCGCGAATAGAACAGAACATTGCCGATTTTGAATAGGGCTTGATTGTCTGCTACAACCATGTCGACGAGCACTGAAGCGTCTGGAATTAGGCGGGAAAGCTCGTTCAATGTCTTCGCTGAAATGACGACGTTCGAGAAGCGGAGCTCCGGATTCGAATCGACATGAGCAGAACGGTTCGCAAGACGATGACGGTCTGTGGCGACGAACCGAAGGTCTTGATTAACTAAGTTCACAAGTGCACCCGTTAAGATAGGTGTCTGTTCACTTGTGGATGCAGCAAAAATCGTCTGGCGAATAAGTGATTTAAGCAGATCGCCCGGGATTTGCAGAATGTCGCTTTGCTCGATTGACGGTAGAACAGGGAATTCCTCTGGATCGAGACCGACCATCTGGATATCCGTAGAGCCGGAACGAATCATCGTAATAAAATGCTCGCCAACCTCGATCTCGACTTCGTCGGAAGGCAGTTTCTTAACAATCTCCACAATAAATTTGGAAGGCAGTACGACGCTGCCTGGTTTATCGACTCTTGCAATAATAGAATCTCCAGCTTCAACGGGAATAAAGCTTTGGATCGAAATGTCCGTGTCGCTGGCCGTTAAAGTGACGCCTTGATGGGTTACCTCGAACTTGATGCCTCCAAGAATCGGAATCGCTGGTCTAGTCGATGCGGCTTTAGCGACTTGTTGAATTGCATCGTTAAGTTCGTTCTTTGCTATAGACAGTTTCATGTTTTCACTCCTATGTCGCATGTCCGTAATTTGAACGTATAGATGGTATTGTCGGCAGCGGCTGATAGTTGTCGTTTATTGACGATGATTAATTAAAAAATATAGAAGCAGTAGTAATAGGTGCGGTGAATATGTGGATAAGCTCTGCGAACGTTGATAAAGCAAGCCTATCCACATGTGCATAGCTTGTGCATAGGCTTGCTCGATTGTTCTATGTTATTCACGTATGATTTTTGATCTTCTCGCTTAAGTTCTGAATGATTTTGTACAGGTCCTGGTCCACCTTCAACTGCGACGAAATCTTCTCGTGCGCATGGATGACCGTTGTATGGTCGCGGCCACCGAACGCCTCGCCGATCTTCGGCAGTGAATAGTCCGTCAGCTCGCGTGATAAGTACATTGCGATCTGACGCGGGAAAGCAACGGCCTTCGTGCGCTTCCTCGCCTTGAATTCCTCAAGCCGTAATCCGTAGAATTCGCCAACCTTCTGTTGAATGTCCTGAATCGTAATCATCTTCGGCCGGCTCGATGGGATAATATCCTTCAGCGCTTCGGCGGCAAGGTGGGACGTGATGTCCTCATTAATAAGGGAAGAGTAAGCAACGACTCGAATTAGCGCCCCTTCAAGCTCGCGAATATTCGTATCGATCTGATTGGCGATGTACACCATTGCTTCATTCGGAATTTCCAGGTTCTCGGCCCGTGCTTTCTTGCGCAGAATGGCAATCCGCGTCTCAAGATCCGGTGCCTGAATGTCGGTCATGAGCCCCCATTCGAACCGAGAGCGCAGCCGTTCTTCAAGCGTTGGGATTTCTTTCGGCGGACGGTCGCTGGAGATGACAATCTGCTTCCGTTCCTCATGTAGTGCATTGAACGTATGGAAAAATTCCTCCTGAGTTCCATCCTTACCTGCGAGAAACTGAATGTCGTCGATCAGCAGCACGTCGATATTCCGGTATTTGTTCCGGAAGCTTTCCGGACTATTGTCCCGAATGGCGTTAATGAATTCGTTCGTAAATTTCTCTGACGAAATGTACATGACCTTCATATTAGGATTGTGATCAATAATATAATTGCCGATCGCATGCATAAGATGCGTCTTGCCCAATCCGACGCCTCCGTAGAGGAATAACGGATTATACGTCTTGGCGGGCGCTTCCGCTACGGCCAGCGAGGCTGCGTGCGCGAAGCGGTTATTGGCGCCAATGACAAAATTGTCAAACGTATATTTAGGATTAATTAGGTGCGTAAAGGGCTCCTCCGCCGAGACTGGCGCCGTTACCGCAACGGGCGGTGTAGCGGCGGGCTCGGGAGGCCGATTCTCTTCGATTACAAACTTTACGTCGACCGTTCGCCCCAGAAATTCATACATCGTTGTCCGGACCAGCTTCGTGTATCGGCTTTCCAGCCATTCGGCGGCAAACGTCGTTGGCGCGGTTACGACAAGCAGGTCACCTTTAAGGTCGGCCCGTGTCGCTTTAAACCACGTATCGAAGCTTGGTTTGCTTAGCTTCGTCTGGATTACCGACAGCACTTGCTGCCACATATCCGGGGTATGGCTGTCCACAGCATGTCACTCCTTAGTCTGATTGGCCGAACAGGCGTCAATTCGCGATTGGAACGCGATATATCCGTGCGGGCGTCCTAGTTCGTCCACAGAATGAACGGAACGATTCCCGCCATCTATTAAGAGGGGATGATTTTGTTCACAATGTTATCCACAGGCTGTGAATAACATTGTTGAATTCTTTCCGGTATCCACATCGAAAACATATCTATCATAGCAAAAGAAGCCTTATATTACAACGAATCCAGGGACATTATCCACAAATCCTACAGGTTGTGTATAAATGTTGCTGACAGCACAAGATATTGTTTATATCCTGTTAGATTTTCGACAGTATTCGTCCAAATCGACCGAAAATTATACACATGTTATTAATTTTCGTCAGAATTCACAATATGCACTGTTCATATCCACAAAAATAGAAAATCGCTATTCAATTGTGCATAACTGTGGAACTGCTTAAGTCCGTTGATGCTGATGCAGTTGACTTTTTTCGGGCCCCGTGGTTAAATATAAAAAGGTCTTTTTTCAGGGCTGTCGGGGCAACAGATCGATAATTTCCCGATGTAGTCCGACAGCTGGTGAATGCCTTCTTTAATGAAAAGAACGCGTAACCTGCATGAGCAAACTCTCTTAACGAGAAGGACGCATATACGATCCTTGCAAGGAGGTGCATACGAATGAAACCGACTTTCAAACCGAATGTAAGCAAACGTAAGAAAGTTCACGGCTTCCGTACTCGCATGAGCACGAAGAACGGTCGCAAAGTATTGGCCGCTCGCCGTCAAAAAGGTAGAAAAGTGCTGAGCGCATAAGCTTGAGACCACTGTGCGGTGGTCTTTTTTTTATGTTTGTTGAGCAAGCTCTTATATATAAGGAAGCGGGGGTGAGGGAGCATGCATCGCAAGCTGAGACTACGGAACCGGGCCGATTTCAGCCGGATTTACCGGGCGGGCAAATCGTTCGCGAACGGTCAGTTCGTCGTCTATTGGTCGAAGCAGCCGGCTGCAGAGCCGTTTCGGCTAGGCGTGTCAGCCAGTAAGAAGATTGGCAATGCCGTTGTGCGAAACCGGATGCGCCGAGTCGTGAAGGAAATCGTTCGTCTGAATGCGGATCGGATTACACCGCGGGTCGATCTGATCCTGATTGTGCGTAAGCCGGCCGTTGAGATGAAGACGAAGGAGCTGGAGCGAAGCGTGCTCCACGTGCTGAAGAAGGCAGGTCTATTGAAGGCGCGTACATAACCTGCTGCTGTTCGTTGGACGAGTTGTTTCTTTGAACCAGAAGATATGGTATAGTTTAGGTTGGAAAAGCAATGGCTCTGACAGAGAGGAGTTTGTGATTTTGTCCCGGATTTTGAAACGGAAATGGCTGCTTGTCGCGGCTCTGATTCTGGTGGTCGCTACCCTGACGGGATGCTCGGCCTCGAATCAAACAACGACAACAGAAGGCTTGCTGGAGGGGAACTTCTGGCAGCGTAATGTTGTGTACTGGTTCGCGTTAATGCTAGATACATTCGCGAAGTGGTTCGGCGGCGAATACGGTCTGTCGATTCTGCTGCTTACGATTATTGTACGGACGCTGATCCTGCCGCTTACGCTGAAGCAATATCGCAGTTCTAAGGCGATGCAAGCGATTCAGCCTGAGATCGAGAAGATTCGCAAGAAGTATAAGGACAATCCGCAACAGATGCAGCAGGAGACAATGAAGCTGTTCCAGCAGCATCAAGTTAATCCTATGGCGGGCTGTCTTCCTATGATCGTGCAGATGCCGATTTTTATCGCACTGTATAACGCGATCTACATGAACAGCGCTATTCGCGAGCACGAATTTCTATGGCTCCAGCTGGGCGAGAAGGATCCTTATTATATTCTGCCGATTATAGCGGCAATTACGACTTTCGCGCAGACGAAGATGATGCAGTCGCAGCAGAAGACGGCGATGCCAGGGATGCAGATTATGCTGATTATTTTCCCGGTTATGATCTTCGTTATGGCGATTAACTTCCCGGCAGCGCTGCCGCTGTACTGGATTTTCAGCAACTTCTATACGATTATTCAGAACTACTTCCTGTACGTACGCAAATCACAGCGTAAGGAGAGTGTTCCTGCGAAATGAGGAAAATCGTCGCATCGGGTAAGACAGTAGAGGAAGCTGTCCGTAACGGACTGAAGCAATTGCAAACGACGGAAGACCGCGTCATTACGGTCGTGCTGGAGCAGCCTTCGAAGGGGCTGTTCGGGCTGATCGGTGTAAAGGAAGCGAAGGTTCAGCTTGAGGAGCTGCCGAATGCTTACGACCAAGCGGAGCAATTCATTACAGAGGTTGCTGGCGCAATGGGATTGATGGTGAAGGTATCCCGATCCGATACGAAAGAAGGACTTCTTCTGGAGGTTGAAGGGGAAGGCGATCTCGGCCAATTGATTGGCCGCCGAGGTCAAGCGCTCGATGCATTGCAATATTTGACCACGATTGTGGCCAACCGTTATAGTGATAAGCCGGTTCGAATCGTACTCGATGTGGAAGGTTTCCGCGATCGCAGAAGGAAGACGTTGGAGGAATTATCGGAGCGGCTAGCCGGGCGCGTTGTT
This sequence comes from Paenibacillus xylaniclasticus, assembly GCF_004001065.1. Classification (GTDB taxonomy): domain Bacteria; phylum Bacillota; class Bacilli; order Paenibacillales; family Paenibacillaceae; genus Paenibacillus_T; species Paenibacillus_T xylaniclasticus. The sequence goes on along the minus strand of NZ_BIML01000028.1, from coordinate 32,424 downwards.
CGCACCGGTAAGGAAGTCGTGCTCGAGCCTATGTCTCCACAAGACCGCAAAATTATTCATTCGCAGCTGCAGCATCACCCGTTCGTTCGAACGTTCAGTCAAGGCGAGGAGCCGAATCGGCGTATCGTCATCGCACTCCAAGAGAGGAATGCGAAGGAACGAATCAGCGAATAATGAGCAATATAGGGCGATGATCTGAAGTGGCGCATTATTCGCAGCAATGGCTCTTATAGTCATTGCTGTTTTTTATGAGGAGCGTTTCATCATGGTAATGTCTCATGATACAATAGCGGCAATTGCGACGGCGGTCGGCGAAGGCAGTATCGCCGTCATTCGTATTAGCGGGCCTGACGCGATTGCTCGAACAGCCGCCATCTTTAAGACGAAGGCGGATTTTGAGTCAGCGGCTACGCATACGGTTCATTATGGTCATATAGTGGACCCTATGACAGGCAGCCGGGTGGAGGAAGTGCTGGTCACCCTAATGCGTGGGCCTCGTTCGTTTACCGGTGAGGATGTAGTCGAGATTGGTACGCACGGCGGCGTAATTGCAGCGCGTAATGTACTGCAGCTGGTACTTCGGCAGGAGGGGATACGGCTTGCGGAGCCGGGCGAATTTACGAAGCGCGCATTTCTGAACGGAAGGATCGACTTAACGCAAGCGGAAGCAGTCATTGATCTGATTCGATCCAAGTCGGACCGGGCGTTCTCCGTCGCGATGAAGCAATCAGAAGGAGCGCTGTCTCGGCGAATCATTGAGCTCCGGCAGCGTATTCTTGAAGTCATCGCGCATGTGGAGGTCAATATTGACTATCCTGAGCATGACGTCGAAGAACTGACAAGTGCATTCATTCGAGAGCATTGCGGACAAGCACTTGAAGGTGTAAATCTGCTGCTGAAGACGGCTTCGGAAGGCAAAATATTGCGTGAAGGTATCGTGACTGCCATTGTAGGACGGCCGAACGTCGGCAAGTCGTCGCTGCTTAATGCGCTGTCGCGTTCGAATAAAGCCATTGTGACCGATATTCCGGGTACGACGCGGGATGTCATTGAGGAGTTCGTCACGGTAAACGGCATACCGTTGCGTCTACTTGATACCGCAGGTATTCGGGAGACTTCAGATGTGGTCGAGCGGATCGGCGTAGAGCGGTCGCGCTCTGCGCTGGAGGATGCAGACCTGATTCTGTACGTTTTGAACCAGAACGAGCCTCTGCATGAAGATGACCGTGAGCTGATGGAGCGGTTAGCAGGCCGTCAGGTTGTCGTCATTTTGAACAAAACCGATCTTCCTCGTCAGCTTGACGTGTCCGAGGTGGAGAGAGTGTTCCCGGCGGAGCGGATCGTGTCGATGTCCGTTCTGGAGGATAAAGGAGTCGACCGGTTGGAGCAGGTCATCAGCGATCTGTTCTTCGGAGGGCGAATTGAATCGAATGATTTGACATACGTCACGAATGTTCGGCATATTTCGCTATTGGAGCGTGCAAGGCAATCGCTGCTTGATGCAATTGAGGCGACACATATGGGTGTGCCGATCGATATTATACAGATTGATGTCCAACAAGCATGGGAACTGCTTGGTGAAGTGATTGGAGATGCCGCGGGCGAGTCGCTGCTAGATCAAATTTTCTCGCAATTCTGTCTCGGCAAGTAAGCAGGTTAAATAATGGATTGGTTTATGCATTGATCCATTATCCGGTTTTAATAAATTGAATTTAAATAGGAGGATTTACAATGGGTTATCTCGGAGGAAGCTACGACGTTATCGTCGTAGGCGCCGGTCATGCCGGATGTGAAGCAGCATTGGCCGCCGCCCGTATGGGCTGTGAGACGCTGCTCTTGACGATCAACCTCGATATGGTCGCCTTTATGCCTTGTAATCCGTCGATAGGCGGACCTGCTAAAGGCCATGTTGTTCGAGAAATTGACGCGCTCGGCGGTGAAATGGGACGCAACATCGATAAAACGTTTATCCAAATGCGCATGTTGAACACAGGGAAGGGGCCTGCGGTTCATGCGCTGCGCGCGCAGGCTGATAAGTTCGATTATCAGCATATGATGAAGAAAACGATTGAAGAAACGGATCATCTTACGCTGCGACAAGGTATGGTAGAGGAGTTGATCGTCGAAGATGGGCGCTGCGTCGGTGTGATTACGAAGACAGGCGCGGAATATCGCTCGAAGACGGTCGTCATTACTACGGGGACTTATCTGCGCGGCAAAATTATTATCGGAGAGCTTATGTATGAGAGCGGTCCTAATAACCAGCAGCCATCTGTGAAGCTGTCGCAGTGCTTGAAAGATCTCGGCTTCCAGCTTGTTCGCTTCAAGACGGGGACACCGCCGCGTGTACACGGTGATACGATTGATTTCAGCAAGACGGAAATTCAGCCGGGCGATGATAAACCGAAGTTTTTCTCTTATGAGACGGTAAGCTCGGACAACGAACAACTGCCTTGCTGGCTGACTTATACGTCCGAGACGACGCATCAGATCATTAACGACAACTTGCACCGTGCACCAATGTTCTCGGGAGCGATTGAGGGAACAGGACCACGCTATTGCCCGTCGATCGAGGACAAAATCGTTCGTTTCGCGGATAAGCCGAAGCATCAAATCTTTCTCGAACCGGAAGGTAAGAACACGTCGGAGTACTATGTGCAAGGGCTGTCAACAAGTATGCCGGAGGATGTGCAGTTGAACATTCTTCGCTCTATTCCAGGTCTTGAGCAGGTCGAAATGATGCGGACGGGTTACGCGATTGAGTATGATGCGGTTGTTCCGACTCAGCTGTGGCCGACGCTTGAGACGAAATTGATTGAAGGCTTGTTCACAGCAGGGCAAATTAACGGAACGAGCGGATATGAGGAAGCGGGCGGACAAGGAATTGTTGCAGGCATTAACGCTGCTCGCAAAGCACAGGGCAAGGAGCCTGTTATTATTGAACGCTCGCAGGGCTATATTGGCGTTATGATCGACGATCTGGTGACGAAAGGTACGACGGAGCCGTACCGTCTGTTGACGTCGCGTGCCGAGTACCGCTTGCTTCTTCGCCACGATAATGCAGACTTGCGCCTGACGCCGCTTGGTTACGAAATCGGTCTTATTCCGCAGGAGAGGTACGATCGTTTTCTGAATAAGAAAAATCTTGTTGAGCAAGAGATCGAGCGTCTTCGTTCGACGAAAATACGTGCAGATGAGGCGGCACAGTCCCTTCTTGCGGAGATTGGCTCTGCTCCGATGACGGGCGGTTCCTCTGCGCTTCTGCTGCTCCTTCGTCCAGAGGTGACGTATGCACATATAGAGCGGCTGACACCATCTCCTTATGAATTAACCGAGGAGATGAAGGAACAGGTTGAAATTCAGGTGAAATACAGCGGCTATATTGAGAAGCAGCTTCAACAAGTTGAGCGGATGAACCGAATGGAGAAAAAGCGTATACCAGACGATATCGATTATTTCGATGTTCATGGACTTGCGAATGAGGCCAAAACGAACCTGTCGCAGATTCGTCCGCTTTCGATCGGGCAAGCCTCCCGTATCGCAGGTGTCACACCTGCCGATATATCGATTCTGCTCGTTTACTTGGAGCATTATAATCGGGTGACGGCTGCCCGGGCTGCACGGGGGTAACGGGGAGAATGGATCAGACGTGGACATGGTTCACTGATAAGCTCGCAGCACGAGGGATATCGTTGTCCGAGGAACAGCTGAACCAATTCGAAGCGTACTACCGGCTATTGGTCGAGTGGAACGAGAAAATGAATTTAACTGGTATTACGGAGCGCGAGGCTGTATATGAGAAACATTTTTATGACTCGATATCACTGGCGTTCTATACGAATATGAATGAAGCGGAAAGCATTGCTGATATTGGGTCGGGAGCGGGCTTTCCAAGCCTGCCGATCAAAATATGTTTCCCTCATTTGAAGGTGACGATCGTAGATTCCTTGAACAAGCGAATCTCATTTCTGCGGCACGTTGTACAGGAGCTTGGGTTGACCGACGTTAATTGCTTGCATGGCAGGGCGGAGGACGTTGCTCGTCTCTCAGAACACCGCGACCGATACGATCTTGTTACGGCTAGAGCTGTTGCCCGGCTTAACGTATTGAATGAGTTCTGTCTTCCGTTCGTAGTTAAGGGGGGAATATTCGCGGCCATGAAAGGCGGCGACCCGACGGAGGAACTGCAGGAAGCAGCGGTCAGCCTCCGTGAGTTGAAGGGTAAGCTGCTTCGCGTGGAGTCGATGACACTTCCGTTCGAACTGTCAGAGCGGCATATCGTATTGATTGCCAAGACGGACAGCACGCCGCGCAAATATCCACGCAAGGCGGGAACTCCATTGAAGCAGCCTATCTTATAATGGCTAATCGATATTGCCGTGAATGTTTCACGTGAAACATTCACGGCAAACTTTTTGTGACGAAACAGATGTCAAGCAGGAAATGAAGATTTCCTCATCGAATGTTATAAGGGCAAGTTGGAATTCGGCTGCACAACTAAGATTGATGAGATGAACGGACATCGGTATATTGAAATCGGGTGGTTGTTGACGTTATGAAAGAACAGTTTTCTCGGTTGTTCGGTCTAGCCGATCAACGTAACAATGCGGGGTCGGACGAAGTAAAGCAAATTCCGATTGCCGACATCGATACGAGTCCTTATCAACCGCGTACTATATTTGATGATGAGCGTATCGAAGAGCTGTGCCAGACGATTAAAACACACGGCGTTATTCAGCCAATCGTTGTACGTCAGCGTAATGGACGTTACGAGATTATTGCAGGGGAGCGGCGTTGGCGTGCCGTTACTAAGCTTGGGCTCGAACGGATACCAGCTATCGTACGTGAATTCAACGATTCTCAAGCGGCATCGATCGCATTAATTGAAAACTTGCAGCGCGAAGGATTGACGGCTTTAGAGGAAGCAGTCGCTTATCAGAAGTTGATTGATCTACATCAACTGACGCAGGAAAGCTTGGCGCAGCGGCTCGGTAAGAGCCAATCGACGATTGCTAATAAGATTCGACTGCTAGGGCTGAGTGAGCCGGTTAAAAATGCGCTTATGGAACGCAAAATTACGGAACGTCATGCAAGGGCACTGTTGTCGCTCGATACGGATGAACTGCAGGAGAAAGTACTTGGCGATATCATTTCGAAAGAACTGAATGTGAAACAGACGGAAGCGCGAGTTGCCTTCTATAAGGAAGCATCGAAGACGAAGAAAGCTCGCCGAATTTCGTTCACGAAGGATGTTCGACTCGCCTTGAATACGATCCGGCAATCCATTGACATGGTAACGTCCTCCGGTCTGAAAATCGAAACCAAAGAAAATGATCGAGAAGATCATTATGAAATTGTAATTCATATACCTAAGCGTTAAACTGTAATAGGGTAGCTAGTTCGATTTATTGCCTGGCGAAAGCGGCCGACACAGCCGCTTTTTCTGATTTTCGGACATTTTAGATTGCATACTTACAAGAGGTGAACCGGATTGGCTAAAATAATTGCCATCACAAATCAGAAGGGCGGTGTCGGAAAAACGACAACGTCCGTTAATTTGGGCGCTTGTATGGCGTCGCTCGGCAAGCGTGTGCTGCTCGTTGATATTGATCCTCAGGGCAATACGACGAGTGGTATTGGAATTAATAAAGCGGACGTTGAGAATTGTATCTATGACATTTTAGTTAATGAGGTTCCACCGAAGGATGCGGTCGCTAAGACGGCAATTCCGGGACTGGATGTCATACCGGCGACAATTCAATTGGCTGGAGCAGAGATCGAGATGGTGTCCACGATCTCGCGGGAAGTCCGATTAAAGCGAGCGCTCCATCAATTGAAACCGGACTATGATTACATTCTAATCGATTGTCCGCCTTCACTTGGATTGCTGACGATCAATTCACTGACAGCGGCTGATTCTGTCCTTATTCCGATTCAATGTGAATATTATGCTCTTGAGGGCCTGAGTCAATTATTGAATACGGTTCGTCTAGTTCAGAAGCATTTGAACACGAATCTTCAAATCGAGGGCGTGCTGCTCACGATGTTCGATGCGAGAACGAACCTTGGCATTCAAGTAATTGAAGAAGTGAAAAAGTATTTCCAACAAAAGGTTTACCAGACGATTATTCCTCGCAACGTTCGGTTAAGCGAAGCGCCTTCGCACGGACAAGCGATAATCACCTATGATCCGCGCTCCAAAGGAGCGGAAGTGTATCTCGAACTGGCGAAGGAAGTGATTATGTATGAGCAAGCGGCTAGGTAGAGGTCTTGATGCACTGATTCCATCACTATCGGTTAAGGATGACGATAAAGTCATTGAAGTTCCATTATCGCAGCTGCGTCCGAACCCTTATCAGCCGCGTAAGACGTTCGATGAGGATTCGATTAAAGAATTAGCCGAGTCGATCAAGCAGCATGGGGTCATACAGCCGATTATTGTTCGCACGGTACTGAAAGGTTATGAGATAATTGCGGGTGAACGGCGGTTTCGGGCGTCCCAGCTGTGCGGCAATACGTCGATTCCGGCAGTTGTTCGAACATTCACGGATCAACAGGTCATGGAGATTGCGTTAATTGAGAACTTGCAGCGTGAGGACTTGAATGCGATCGAAACAGCGATTGCTTATCAAGCACTGATGGACAAGTTCGAATTAACGCAAGAGGAGCTGTCGATGAAGGTTGGAAAGTCCCGTTCCCACATTGCTAACTTTCTAAGGCTGCTGACTCTTCCGACAAGCATTAAGGAAGATGTTTCACGTGGAACATTATCAATGGGGCATGCACGCGCGATTGTCGGTATTAAAGATCCGAAGCAGCAGCTGGAGTTTGCTCGCCTGACAATTGAGCACGAGTGGAGTGTACGGGAGCTTGAAGCTGCGATCCAGAAACAGCCGGAGAAGCAGCCGGAGAAGGAGAAGACACGGCAGAAAAAACGCGATCCATATATTGAAAGCGTAGAAGAATCGCTGCGTGATCGCTTTAAGACCACCGTTCGTGTGAAACAGCAGAAGGATAAAGGTCGTATCGAGCTGTTATATTACAATAAGCAAGATTTGGAGCGGTTGTTGGAGCTTCTGCAGCAGTTAGCATAACGGATGATTTATAGCAGTAAACACCAGCGATAGCATGCCTGAGCTATAATATTCCTGAACGGGATAGTTGGCGCGGGTATGCTATTGTTGGCGTTTTTGGGGTGCGCAGCTGGTTCGGAAATAAGTTATGATGCGGAAGAGGGGACTCTTATGGAGCAGCAGTCGGTCATTTATTTGGATCATGCGGCGACGTCGTGGCCGAAGCCGCCAGCCGTTATTGACGCGGTCAGAGATGCGATGCTATATGATACCGCTAATCCGGGGAGGGGCAGTCATGCGATGGCGGTAAAGTCGAGCCGCCATATATTTCAGGCGCGTAAGCAATTGGCGAAGCTGTTCCGAATCGGCAATCCGAATGATATTGCATTCTCGCTTAACACGACTACCGCGCTTAATCTAGCGATTAAAGGGTTTTTGAGGCCGGGCGATCATGTTATTTCAACGGCGGTGGAGCATAACTCTGTACGCAGACCTTTGGAATATTTGAAGCAGGCGATTGGAATAAATGTGACTTACATTGATGCGGATCTAACGGGACATATTGAGCCGAAGCGAATTGAGGAGGCTATCGTTCCGGCAACGACCTTAGTTATTGTGAACCACAGCTCGAATCTGCTCGGCTCGATTACGCCGGTAGCGGATATAGGAGTCATTTGCCGAAAACACGGGGTTAAGCTGCTTGTCGATGCAGCGCAAAGTGCGGGAATATTGCCAATTGATGTGGGCGCAATGGGGATTGATATGCTTGCATTTCCAGGCCATAAGGGGCTGTTAGGGCCACAAGGAACGGGAGGGCTATATATTCATCCAGACCTGGAGCTAACACCGCTGCTGCATGGCGGTACAGGCAGCCAATCCGAGGCGCCGGAGCAGCCGAATGTGCGTCCAGACCGGTATGAAGCTGGGACGCCGAATACACCGGGATTAGCAGGTCTTGCCGCAGGTGTCAGCTACATTTTGCATGAGACCGTTGAAACAATCCATACTAAGGAATGGCGTCTGACACAACTGATGATGGAGGGCTTGTCCTCCATACCGGGAATAACGATTCTTGGTCCGCCCCTTGGAGAGCAGCGTACCGGCATCGTATCATTCAATTTGGCGGGAGCGGATGCATCCGAGCTATCGTTTATTCTAGATCAGCATTATCGGATTGCGGTACGGGCAGGATACCATTGTACTCCTCTGGCACATGCTTCTGCAGGAACAATTGATATAGGAGCCGTTAGAGCGAGTGTGGGCTGCTTCACGACAGAAGATGATGTGAAAGCAATTGTAGACGCAATGCGGGAAATTCGAGAGCATTATCCAAATCAATAATGTGGAATAAAGCTCGGCTATAGGTACATATAATGGTCGAGGCGGCAGGAACGTTACGACGATAAATAATGAACATGAAAGTATAGCCAGTTGGAGCAAAGCAATGGGGGAGCGGAAAGGGAATGAATGAAGCACTATCACCACTAGAATTAACGGTTGTCGTATTAGCGGTTGTGTTGGTCATCATGATCATATGGATGGCGATAATTGGAGCGCGGCTCAAAAAACTTAGAAAACAATATGTAGCAGCGATGGGGCAAACGGGAGTAGCGAACCTGGAAGAAATATTAGCCGAAATGAAGCAGCAACTGACCGATCATAAGGAACAATTGACACAGCACAACAAAACGCAGGAGCTTCTTGCCAAAGCTTTAAGCCAGACATGTGGTAAAGTAGCAGTACACCGTTATAACGCATTTTCCGAGCAGGGTAGTGATCTTAGCTTCTCGCTTGCAATTATTAATGATTCGCAGGATGGAATCGTATTGAGCGGTCTCCACAGCCGTGAGGATACGTATGTGTATGCGAAACCGCTCGAGAAAGGGAACTCTCCTTATCCGCTTACGCCGGAAGAGAAGAAGGCGGTTAGTCTGGCGTTGCAGCAGGCCTAGTTGTCGTTCGGCAGTTCATAATAGCGGAGAATAAGCTGTGGGCTATAACGTCAGCCATCCGCATAACAAGATGAAGACGAGTATTTTGAAGAACGAAATATTCCATAAAACCTCCGACATTTACAATGCCGGTAATGTGTATATCCCCGACAGGAGGAAGTTGCTTATTCACGCCGGCGCCGGGCCTTACCGGTCCGATGCCGACTTGAATATTGCCAACGCTTGCAACTTGTCCAAGACAAGCATCGATGCCGATGATGAAAGGATTATGATTGTGCCGGTGAATGATGTTGAGCGTTTCCTCAAGGTTCATGGCGTGGACCGGCTCCTCTAATGTGCCATATAATTCAAAGTGAGTGCTTCTGTATTTCGCAAGCGTTGTACCGATCAGCGGACCGAGCGAGTCGCCAGTTGAACGGTCGGTTCCGACGCATACGACAATAAGACGTTGATTGCCGGACAGTCCATTCAGTAGAACGGTCAGACGATTCGTGAGTATGCCGGATACATTGGGCTCTTGATAGGGCACCTTTAAGGGCGACTCATACAACGACGACAGCTTCATACTATCCCCTCCGCCTCTCGTAATGTAATACTAGTATATGGTTAGGACAACCATTTTATACTTGTAGTCTTGGTGAAATTAGGCATTTGCAATGAATTTCAATTAGAAATTGATAAATGGTAGGACAAATGGTTAACCGCACAATGTACAGGAGTTGTTGGGCATGCTAATTGCATTCGATTCCACTCAGCAGGCGCTGCGGATGGAGATGCTGCTAGAATATATCGAGATAGAGATTGATCTATGTCCGACCCCTAAGCAGATCACGGCAGGGTGCGCTTTGTCTATCCGGTTTCCGGATGAGGATGAAGCGCGTGTATGGGATGTTATCGAAACCGAGAAGGTTGAGATACGAGGACTATTTCGTGAGTTGGATGGGCAATTCGAGCAGGTGGATCGGCTGAGGTGAAGGGAAATTGGCTGTGTACATAGATAGGCGAAAGTGAAAGGCGGGTATATTATGGACTTACATACCGTGTGGAATGACTTCAGTGACTGGATAACGAGCGGGGTGATGTGGAAAACGGTCGGGATTGCAGCCGTTCGTATCATTGCAATTCTGCTGATCGGCAGAATCGTTGAGTTTGTTATTCATAAGTCCATTGACCGTATGATGATTGACCGAGAGATGAAGCGAGCCAATCATACCCGACGCGTTCTGACGGTAGGCAAATTATTAAAAAATGTAGCGACATACTTGATTTATTTTGTAGGGGCCTTGCTCATATTGGCGGAGTTTAATGTGAATTTGGCGCCATTATTGGCAGGGGCAGGCGTCGTTAGTCTGGCGATTGGCTTTGGTGCACAAAGCCTGGTGAAGGATGTAATTACGGGCTTCTTTATTATTTTGGAGGATCAATTTGCGGTTGGGGACGTTATTCAGACTGGATCGTTCAAGGGGACGGTCGAAATGATCGGTTTGCGTACGACAAGAATTAAGAGCTGGACGGGTGAGCTGCACATCATTCCGAACGGAATGATTAATGAGGTGACGAACTTCTCGGTAAATAATGCTGTTGCGTTCGTCGATGTCGCTATCGCTTATGAAGAAGATATCGACCGGGCAATAACGATTATGAAAGAGGTCGTATCTCAGGAGTCGCTGCAGTTGGAATACGCGGTAGGAGTGCCGCAGGTGCTCGGCGTTCAGACACTCGGTCCTTCACAGGTTACGCTTCGCGTGACGGTGGAATGTATGCCGAATATGCAAGCTCCCGTTTCAAGGGCATTAAATACGGTCATAAAGAAGGCGTTTGAGGAACATAAAATCGAGCTGCCGTATCCGAAATTAGTTGCTTATCAGCGGCCTTAGAAGAGAGGAGGTACAAGAATGGAACGAAAAGTATTCCAGTTAGGTGATATCGTACAGATGAAGAAACAGCATCCATGCGGCACGAACGAAATGGAGATCATTCGAATGGGTATGGATATCCGGATCAAGTGCGTCGGCTGTAAGCATAGTGTGCTGGTGCCACGGGCCAAGTTCGAGAAAAACCTGAAGAAAGTGCTTCGCTCTAAAGAGGAAGCTGATCAGCAGTCGAATGGCATTGAAGCGCAGTCGAACGAGTAAATAAGCGGGAAGAATTAATATAATTCTGACAATTTAAAAAGACTTGCATCGGGTATTGCCGTGTGTTAGAATAAATCTTGTCTTCACCACGGAGAGGTACCCAAGTGGTCCAAGGGGGCTGACTCGAAATCAGCTAGGCGTGTCACAGCGTGCGTGGGTTCGAATCCCACCTTCTCCGCCATACATAAGCGATTAACGGTTCTCGATTATTGATTGAGGGCCGTTTTTTATTTTTCTGCAATTCTACCCACCCAAACCCTCCCTGCAAGGGAGGGCCTCAAAGGGCTCGCGCCCTCTGGACACCGCGAAGTCACACCTCATCTACTGCATCCCGTCCGCCCGCTCATGCCGCTGTCGCGGCAAAGCTCCACGCTAACGCTCCCTAGTCCCACCGAGCATCCGCATCCTTAATTCGAACGCCCGCAACCGTCCCCGCCCATTGATGATCCTTCGATTATCCCTGTTCAGCTTGAGAAAGATTAACTTCATTTGTTACTACACGTTGAGATAAATAGTGAGAACGATAAATTTAAATATGATGTGTTTGTGTATGTGATTGCAGAGGATAGATGCAGAAGAGAAGGGTAAAGCAACAACGAGAAAACGAACGTCGGGATAGCGGAAGCGGAGTGGAACATGAGCATCAGGAGCGAAGAACGCAGTGAGGTAATGAGAAGCAACCCATTAAAAAAGGAGCCCGAGGGCTCCTTTGACGGCAATTTGATGGGATGAAACAGATCACTACTTCTGACAGAAACTTCGGATCATCGTTACGAATTCGCGGCAGAATTCGTCGTTTTCATCCGACGCCTTGCAGCGCAATGAAACTCCGATGGTGTTACAGACGGTAGTCTTTGGCACAACCCCTCGCTTCTATTCATTCGTGGTCTTATTTCTTCACAATTCCTTGTACCTGCTTATCGGGTTCAATGGACTTGCACCTCTCATTTCGCCGTCGATAGTATGATGCGCCGCACGCATCCGGTTTATGCATCGATCATTAAATTTTCGAATAGAGATTGTTATTGCTTAGGAAGTCTCTTCCACTTGCGCTCATGATTGGTCGTTTCGGGAAAACGCTGCCCCTTGCGCAATTTAATTTTTTGCGGATTGTTGATGCCCATATGAAACGAGTTGACGCCATCCTCAATGTAGGTGCCGTCATTAGGCGCTTTGTCGCCAGGCGAGAATAAAGTCCATTCACCCATATCGATTCCTCCTGTATGATGGTCATTATTCGTACGAAGCGCGAGCAACGAACAGCGCTTCTGCCCTAGTGTGCGCTGTATGGAAGGAACGCATGTGAGGCAGAATTCGGCTATCGGTCGGCGCTTGCCATAGGCGATACGTTTTGGTATAGTAATATGGTATGCGAGTTAGCGCTCGCTCCTTGCTCCTTTTATAGGGGCCGTTTTAGTCCAAGAGGAGGTGAATCGAAATGCGCAAATACGAAGTGATGTACATCCTTCGTTCGGATGTGGAACAAGAGAATGTTCAAGCCATCGTTGATAAATTCAACGCAATCATCACGAACGGCGGCGGTGAGATCGAGAAAACTGACATCATCGGTAAGCGCCGTCTTGCGTATGAGATCAACAAAGCACGTGACGGTATCTATGTTCTCGTAAACTTCTCCGCTCCGGTTGAAGTTATCGCTGAGCTTGATCGCGTCATGAAGATTGCGGATGAAGTCATCCGTACGCTCATCGTTAAAGATGTTGCTTAATTGATTAAACGCATGGTATCGATTGGGAGGTTACCACAATGTTGAACCGTGTGATTCTGATTGGCAGACTGACGCGTGATCCTGAATTGCGCTATACGCCTGCTGGTGTCGCAGTAACGCAGTTTACGCTGGCGGTCGACCGGCCATTCACAAGTGGCGGGGGCGAACGCGAAGCCGACTTTATTCCGATCGTCACGTGGCGGCAGTTAGCCGAGACGTGTGCGAACTATCTCCGCAAGGGGCGCTTGACGGCGGTCGAAGGCCGTATTCAAGTACGCAACTATGAGAACAACGAAGGCAGACGCGTCTATGTAACAGAAGTGATTGCCGACAACGTTCGTTTCTTGGAGTCGAACCGTGAAGGTGGGGCTCAGCGCGAAGAAGGCGGATTTAGCGGCGGAGGTTATAGCGGCGGCAATGCTGGCGGAGGCGGATCGTATGGCGGAGGCCGGTCCGGTCAAAACCAACGGAACGACAACCGGGATCCGTTCTCGGATGACGGACGACCAATCGATATTTCGGAAGATGATTTGCCATTTTAAATGAAAGGATGGTTCGAACATGAGCTTCAAGCCACGCGAAGAAGGACAAGATCGTCCAGAACGTAAATTCGGCGGTCGCAAAGGCCGTAACAAGCGCCGCAAAGTGTGCTATTTCACGGTTAACAAAATCAAGCACATCGATTACAAGGACACCGATCTGCTCCGTAAATTCATCAGCGAACGCGGCAAAATTTTGCCACGCCGTGTGACGGGTACGAGTGCGAAGTATCAGCGTCTTCTGACGGTAGCGATCAAACGCGCACGTCAAATCGCTCTGCTTCCGTACACGACGGAATAGGATCGTATACAGAAACAGCCGGCTTCTGAGTCGGCTGTTTTTTTTGTGCAAAGAAATGATGATGAACTATTTGCTCGTTTGACTCGTCTAGAATTTATAGGCTTGCTGCTCAGCGAAATCTCCAATGACGGGCAGCTTTACCCATTTGCCCTGAAGTGCGAGAAGCATGAGGGCCAGCCATAGAATAAAAGATGCCGGAACAAGCAGAGCAGCGGCAAACCAGCCTATAAGAGGGATCATGCCCAGTATTAAATGAATGACAATTAGCGTTGCAGAGACGATAATCGATTGCATGGCGTGAAACTTTACGAACCGGCTTTGCTTCTCTAGAACGAGGAAGAGGAATCCGGTAACAAAGCTGCCGAGGTAACAAAGCATACCAGCAACTTTGGCGTCCATTCCGGTAGATGATCGGTCGGGTCCGAAGGATGGAGGCAGCATCAGATAAGCTCCTTTCTTTCTCATAAGGGGGAATCGGATACCTAACAAAATCGGTTTGGATATTTTCTAGTATATGAGAGAAGAAGGGTGCTTATGACGAATTAAGAAGATGTACTGTTGCTTCGCCGCATGCGTTTCATGGTGAAGTGAACGGTTTAATGGGATATAGAAATAAAAGGAGATTAGATCATGATTCGAAAATTGAACCGTAAAATGAAATGGATTTCCGGTATTATGGCATTCATTATTGCTCTAGGCTTGTTTGGTTATTACAATCGGGAGAAGCTTGCACTGTGGGGATTTGATCTATTTCTGTCAGATCAAGTGAAGGAAGAGCTTCAGAAGTCATATAAGCCGATCGACGGTCGAGAAGCGCAGAACATCAGCTATACAGATATGACGAGCAGCAATCCGTTCACGGCGCTGCTGCTTGGCGTTGATCAGCGGGAGAACGAGACGGGACGCTCAGATACGATGATTGTCGCTGTTGTTCGTCCGAAGGATAAGGCGGTGCTGATGATATCGATTCCACGTGACACCTACACCGAGATAATCGGTAAGGATAAGAATGATAAAATCACGCACGCATACGCGTATGGCGGAGCGAAGATGTCGATCGAAACAGTCGAGAATATGTTCGGCATTACGATTAACCATTATGCAGCGATTAACTTCAACGGATTTCGTAATTTAATCGATGCGATGGGGGGAATCTCACTGCCGATCGGCAAAGATATAGTGAACTCGGGCAAGGACCATGAGAAGTTTGTTGTAAAGGCGAATCAGCCGTCCTATAACGGGCAGGAGGCGCTTAACTATGTCCGTTATCGTGAGGATGCAGGGGGCGACGTAAGCCGTACGGGACGCCAGCAAGCTTTTCTCGATGCGATTATGAAGAAAGCTTCAAGCATTGGCCAATGGAACGATATTCCGAAGTATGTCAGCATTATGGGCGATGACTTTAATACCGATATGACGCCGGAGATGATGGTCGGACTTGCCAGAACGCTGCTGCAAAGTGATAACCGCACCTTATACAGTCATACGCTAACAGGCGACGGTCATCGTATTACACCCGGCGGCGCATGGTATTACTTCGTAGATGAAGACGATTTGGCCGCTTCAACCGATCTGATCGAAAGCTGGCTTAATCCGGCTGCTGACTTGAAAAGTCTGCCGCTGCCGTCTGAGTACGAGCACGAGAAGGAAATGCGGGCCGGAACGCTCTCGGAGAGTTAAATAAGAAAGACAACAAACAAGTGTGGGAGGGCGGAAGGTTGAACATTGCATTTTTCTTATTGCCCAAGCAGGATGTTGTGCATGTCTCACTTCATGCTACGCTGAGGCAGACATTAGAGCGAATGGAGCATCACCGTTACACGGCAGTACCGATTTTGGATCGTGAAGGGTTATACGTTGGAACAGTAACGGAAGGCGATCTGTTATGGTATATGAAGAATAACCAGGTGTCATTCGATCAGACGCATAAGGCTAGACTGGCGGATGTGCCGCTTCGAATGAGTAATCATCCCGTACAGGTTGATGCTGACATTCGGAATTTGATATCACTTGTGAAAGTACAAAACTTCGTACCGGTTATTGATGATGGGGGCCGATTTATTGGTATTGTACGAAGAAGCGACATTATAGATTATTGTGACAAAAATATATGGGCAGGCTCATCGAAAATGCAGAGCAGCATGTGAAGATTTGCGATCCGACGCTAAGAGTAGTACGATAGGGTTAGCATATTCTGGATGAATAGCTAACTTATTGCAACAGGAGGCAAACCGATCATGAAGCACAATAAGCGCCGCCGCCGATTCCGCACAATGAACATTATTGCAGCGGGGTTAGCGGCGGTTATTGTTATAGCTGCGTGGCTGATGTGGGGAGGACGGGATGGGAGTGAATGGTCCGGTCCGTCTGAAGCAGGGGAGAGTGCTGCGCAAGCGTATCGAGCGGGCCATAACGGAGCGAATGAGTATGCTGTCGCTACGAGTGAGGGCAACTCACGCGCTGGAGAAGTGCTGCCGGCTGCGACGCTCACGGGTGCTGCATTGGCCGAGTCGCTAACGACACAATCCGATAGGAGTCGGAGCTACGATATTGTCATTCGCGGCGGAAGAGTCATCAATCCAGAGACAAACTTGGATGCGGTTATGAACGTCGGTATTATTGACGGGAAGATAGGAGCAGTGACGGCGAAGCCATTGACCGGCAAGCGGACGATTGACGCGAAAGGCTTAGTCGTTGCGCCCGGCTTTATTGACAATTTGTCGTACGACCCGAATCCTCTCGGCGTCTGGAACAAAATTGCGGACGGCGTAACGAGCAATATTGCGATGCATGGGGGTACGTCAACACCGGACAAGTGGTATTCGTACTATGAGCGGAACGAGACGCCGCTTCACTTCGGCGCGAGCTTCTTCTATTCGCAGGCGAGAAATCAATTCCGGCTCAGCCGGTACGATGGAGCTAATGAAGAGCAAATCCGCATGTTGAGAGATCAGGCAGAGAAGGCGCTCAATGACGGGGCACTGGGAATTTCCTTCAGTCTGGAGTATGTGCCGGGCATTAAAGCGCCGGAAATCGTGCCTCTTATGGAGCTCGCGCATGAGTATAACGTGCCTGTATATTTTCATGCCCGATATTCGGATATGGAGGAGCCGGGCACTAATATCGATGCACTTAACGAATTAATCGATTATGCCCGTCAGACGGGAGCGTCTGTCCATATTGATCACATTAACAGCACAGGCGGGACGTTCTCGATGAAGCAGTCGCTTGCTCTGGTTGAGGCGGCTAGAGCTGAGGGGCTGGACATTACCGCTTGTATCTATCCTTACGATTACTGGGGTACATATTTGAACTCGGCAAGGTTTGATGAAGGATGGCAGGAGCGGTTCCGGATTACGTATCATGATCTGCAGCTGGCAGGCTCGACCGAGCGACTGACAAAGGAAACGTTCGCTCAATATAAGAAGGAGGGCAAGCTTGCGGTTGCATATGCGATACCTCCTGAGGATATCGAGGAATCGATCAAACCGGACTATGTGATGATCGGCAGCGATGCGATTCTAGAGCCGGGGCTTAACAACCATCCTCGTGCGTCCGGCACTTTCGCCAGAACAATCGGACTGTATGCCCGCGATAAAGGGGTTATCAGCTTAATGGATGCCATCGCGAAGACGAGTTTGCTTCCCGCACAGCGACTAGAGAAGCAGGCGCCGGTGTTGAAGAAGAAGGGCCGAATCGCTAAAGGAATGGATGCGGACATTGTTGTGTTCGACTACGATACGATTATCGATCAGTCGACGGTCGAGCACCCGGAGCTGTATTCGAGCGGTATCCATTACGTGTTGATCGGTGGACAACCGGTGCTTGACAATGGCAAGCTGAACAAACGTATTCGTATAGGTGAGCCGGTCAAAAGCCAGTTTGAGCGCGTTAGCCAAGAGCATAAAGGTGGACAGCTGCGCTGGGATGGAGAGTCAGCGCAATATCCGCTTCTACTTCATGGCGAACAACGATATGTGGACTTGAACGCGGTGGCCTCTCACGGCTTTAAGGTTGATTGGAATAAAAGTACCCGAAGCTTTACAGTCTTAAGCGGCATAGCAGATGTAACCGATGAGGAGCTCGCACAAGCGATGCATTGGCCCGCAGAGGGAACGCTACTGTTGGAAAGAGGATATAAGGCAGTGGGAAGCGGTGTCGAGACAGAAGTACTATCTGCAGGAGAGAGGGCGTTCGTGCCAATCCATTGGTTGGAGAAGCTTGGAATGAAGCTGACTCAAGAAGCGGATAATTGGACCGTTAGCAGTCGATAAAGAAGTTTATAAGAAACCGGTAATCGCAGCATCAGGAAACAAGTTCCTGCATGCGATTACCGGTTTTTTTGGCTATATAAACCGTTCATTACATATGCTAACGCCATGAAATAAGCGATATAGCGGCGCCATCACGAACATTGCGGCTGCATCCTAACTTACAGTTAATAATTAACACAAATTACACGTTGATTAAAAATATTCACGATTGTATAGTGTAGGATGCATGGATATAAAAGAGTCCCTGTATGTAATCGAAGGCAAATAATCCCTATTAATTATTATGAATAATTATTAATGATAATTAATAGTAATAATGGGTTATTACTTCACTTCACGACAGGATTCTCAATGAACATATGCAGTCCGCAGCGTCGCATCATCGAGCAAGCAACAAGAGAACAATGTGGAGGGTGAAAGGAAGTATGAGATTCAAGTCCACCATGAGCACGTTTGCAGCTGTGTTGGCGATTATTCTGGTCGTCGTAGGCTGCACGCCGAAGGAAAAAGAGAATGGCGGTGCGACGGATACAGGCGATGCGGCAACAGCAACAAGCAAGGTGTTCCGTATGAACTTGTCTACGGAGCCTCCGACGCTTGATCCGGCACAATCGCAGGATCAAGTATCATTCACCGTATTGAACGGTCTGTACGAAGGGCTAACCCGTAAGAATGAAGCAGGCGAGGTTGTACCGGGCATTGCAGAGAAATGGGACATTAGCGAGGATGGCAAGACGTACACATTCCATCTGCGCGATGCGAAGTGGAGCAACGGCGATCCGGTAACAGCGGGCGACTTCGAGTTCGCGTGGAAACGTGCGCTTGATCCGCAGTTGAAGCCTGAACCATCTGCTTATGCTTATCAACTGTACTACATCGAGAATGCAGAGTCGTACAATACGGGCGGCGGCGCAACGGCTGATCAAGTCGGTGTCAAAGCGGTTGATGACAAGACGCTCGAGGTAAAGCTAAATGCGGCCACGCCTTACTTCTTGAGCCTCATGTCCTTCCAAACGTATTTCCCGGTCCATCAAACGGTGAAGGACAATGAAGCTTGGGCTGCAAGTCCATCGACGATTATTTCGAATGGTCCGTTCAAGATATCTGAATGGCAGAAGAGCACGTCGATCAAGCTCGTGCCGAACGAGAACTATTATGCGAAGGACGAAGTGAAGCTTGCAGGCGTTCAATTCGTCATGGTGCCGGATTCGCTGACAGAGCTGAACATGTATAAGACCGGTGAGCTCGACTGGGCGGGCAAACCGACGGGCGAGATTCCATCTGATCAGATTGAAGCACTGCGCACAAGTAATAAGGACGAGTTTAATCAAAAAGGGATTGCGAGCCTGTATTACTATCTGCTGAACACGAAAGAGAAGCCTTTCACGAACGAGAAGATTCGCAAAGCGTTCTCGATGGCGCTGACGCGTAAGGACATTACGGATAAAGTGACGAAGGCTGGAGAGATTCCGGCATACGGT
The DNA here is from genome assembly GCF_004001065.1 of Paenibacillus xylaniclasticus. GTDB lineage: Bacteria > Bacillota > Bacilli > Paenibacillales > Paenibacillaceae > Paenibacillus_T > Paenibacillus_T xylaniclasticus. Next base: position 12,943 of record NZ_BIML01000028.1, on the reverse strand, counting down.
CTTGTCCCACCGGGCATCAAAGGCGAGACAGAGGAATACCGCACTGAGGTGAAGGATGATTACTTCACGGAGGATCTCGAGGAAGCGAAGAAGCTGCTTGCGGAGGGAATGAAGGAGCTCGGGATAACAAAGCTTGATCCAATTAAGCTGACGTTCAACACGAGCGATAACCATAAGCGGGTAGCTCAAGCCGTTGCTGAGATGTGGCACAAAAACCTCGGTGTAGACGTTGAGATTCAGAACCAAGAGTGGGGCGTGTTCCTGGAGAACCGCAATAAGCTCAACTATCAGGTTGCGCGGGCTGGATTTGGCGCCGACTACAACGATCCGATGACGTATATCGATCTGTTCACGTCGAAGTCCGGCAACAACAACACGGGCTATGCAAGCCCGGAATATGACGATCTCGTAGCGAAAGCCTATGGGGAGCAGGATACGAAGAAACAGATGGAGCTGTTTAAGCAGGCGGAGAAGCTGTTCATGGATGCACGCGCAATCGTGCCTCTGTATTACTACAGTGACGTCTATCTGGAGAAGCCGGGCTTCAAAGGCATTTTCATCGACTACAAAGGCGACATCGATTATACGCGCGGTTACTATGAAGGCTAATTGCTAGAAGCCTCGCGGACCGTTAAGCGAATAACGCTGATAAGCTCATGACGATAAGACACGGGATATATGCCGCATGCATATATCCCGTGGTTGTTTGAGGAAACATTTATGGGAGGCATTACCAACATGATACGATTCGTGCTGAAAAAGCTGTTTTTCATACTCGTGTCGCTGTTCGTTCTGGCCTCGGCAACCTTCTTCCTGATGAAGGCGATTCCGGGAAACCCGTTTATGTCGGAGAAGGAAATTCCGAAGGCGATTAAGGAGATGCTGGAAGCCAAGTACGGCCTGAACGAGCCGATCTGGAAGCAGTATCTCACTTATATGAACAACTTGCTTCATCTTGACCTAGGGATGTCGATGAAGCAGCAGTACACGACCGTAGCAAGTATTATTGGAACCGGTTTCTTATATTCCCTTCAGCTTGGCATTTTCGCCATTATCTTATCTATAGTGGCCGGTATCCTGCTAGGTATCATCGCTGCATTGAATCACCGTAAATTTCTCGATACGTTTACGATTCTGCTGGCGGTGCTTGGGGTGTCCATTCCGAACTTCGTCGTTGCAGCGGGGCTGCAATATTTCTTAGGCGTGAAGCTGCGCTGGTTCGACGTGGCGGGATTAAATGATCCGACCGAATATGTGCTGCCGATGATTGCGCTAGCTGTATTGCCTGCGGCGTTCATCGCCCGTCTGACCCGCTCAAGCATGCTTGAGGTGATGACGGCAGACTATATTAAGACGGCTCGCGCTAAAGGCTTGAGTGGTCGAGTTATTCTCGTTCGGCATGCGCTGCGCAACGCGATTTTGCCGGTAGTTACTTATATTGGTCCAATGACGGCCAACATAATTACCGGCTCGGTCGTAGTCGAGCAAATCTTCGGTATCGGCGGCCTCGGCAAGTTTTTTGTCAATAGCATTACGAACCGGGATTACACGCTGATTATGGGCTTGACCCTATTCTATGCGGTCATTCTGATGGCTGCGCGCTTCATGACGGATCTTGCTTATGCATTCGTCGATCCGCGCATTAAGCTGAGCAGCAGGAAGGAGGGGTAACCGATGACAGGTCATTCAGAAACGACGAATCCACTTGTGACAGGCGATATGAAATTAACGAAAGCGGATTTCACCAAGCTCGATAAGTCGGAGAAGAAAGGCGAGCTTGTCGTTCGCGAAAGTATCTCGGCATGGAAAGACGCGTGGCTGCGGCTGCGTTCGAATAAATATGCGATGACCAGTCTCGTGATTCTGCTCTTGATCGTTGTGATGGCGATGATCGGGCAGTCTATTGCGGGCTATGACTATCGATCACAGGATTTGATGGGAACGAACATGAAGCCGAATACAGACCATTGGTTCGGTACCGACGATCTTGGCCGCGATATGTTCGCCAGAACGTGGATGGGCGCTGGCATCTCGCTACAGGTTGGTTTGTATGCAGCGTTGGTTGACTTAATTATTGGAGTCATTATGGGTGGCATTATGGGTTATTTCGGCGGCAAGGTCGATGAAATATTAAACCGGCTGTGTGAAATTATGTACTCGATTCCGAACATGCTAATTGTTATTCTCTTGATCGTCGTGATGGAGCCTAGCATGTTCACAATTGTACTCGCGCTTAGTATTACGGGCTGGATTAACATGGCGTGGATTGTGCGGGGTCAGATTATACAGCTCAAAAACCAAGAATATGTGCTTGCATCCCGCTCGCTAGGGGCTGGTGCGGGACGCATTTTGTTCCGCCATCTTATTCCGAATGCGATGGGGCCGATTATCGTCACGTTGACGATGACAGTGCCGAATGCGATTTTCGCTGAAGCGTTCCTCAGCTTCCTCGGTCTTGGCGTTCAATCGCCGGCCGCTTCCCTAGGTACGATGATTAATGATGCGCTCAAGGCGATGACGATCTATCCGTGGCGGATGCTGTTCCCAGCGGTGCTGATCAGCTTGACGATGCTTTGCTTCAATATATTCGGCGACGGTCTGCGCGACGCACTCGATCCGAAGATGAAAAAATAAAGATAGGAGGCAGCGGCGATGGAACGAATACTCGAAGTTAAAGATTTGCGCGTTAATTTTAAAGTTCGCGGCGGTATCGTCCAAGCGGTTCGCGGCGTGAACTTTCATGTCAATAAAGGCGAGACGGTTGCCATTGTCGGCGAGTCGGGCTGCGGCAAGTCGGTAACGGCACAATCGCTCATGCGGCTTGTCCCTTCTCCTCCAGCTGTGACGACTGGCTCGATCCAGTTCAAGGGTGAGGAGATTCTGAAGAAGTCGGCTCGTCAGATGGAGACGATTCGCGGCAAAGAAATCGGTATGATCTTTCAGGACCCTATGACCTCATTGAATCCGACGCTGACGATTGGCAAGCAAATAACGGAGGGACTCGTGAAGCATCAGGGGCTGAGTAAGGAGGCTGCGAAGGCGCGTGCGGTCGAAATGCTGCGGCTTGTCGGCATTCCGAATCCGGACTCACGTGTAAGCCAATACCCGCATGAGTTCTCCGGCGGTATGCGCCAGCGGGCGATGATTGCGATCGCGCTCGCATGCAATCCGTCACTTCTGATTGCGGATGAGCCGACGACAGCGCTTGATGTGACGGTTCAAGCCCAAATTATGAGTGTGCTCAAGGACCTGCAGACGAAGCTCGGCACGTCCATTATATTGATTACGCACGATCTCGGTGTCGTTGCGGACTCGGCGGACCGGGTCATTGTTATGTACGCGGGCAAGGTGGTCGAGTCCGGCAAGACGCATGATATATTCAAAAATCCGAAGCATCCTTATACCCGCGGTTTGCTGCGTTCGGTACCCCGCCTCGATCAGAAGAAGGACGAGCCGCTTATTCCGATCTTCGGCACGCCGCCGGACTTGATTAAACCACCTGCGGGCTGTGCATTCTGTGCACGATGTGATGAAGCAATGCGGGTATGCCTGAACCACGATCCTGTGCTTGTGCCGGTCGAGGGCAAAGGACATACGGCTGCTTGCTGGCTTAACCATCCGCTCGCTGGTGAAGGAGGGGAAAGTGCATGAGCAGCCTGAATGCAAGCACCGCACGTTCGATTATAAAACCGTCGCATAGCGATCCATTGCTCCAGATTCGTGATCTGAACAAGCACTTCAATCTGGGCGGCGGACAAATATTGAAAGCCGTGAACGACGTCAATCTGACGATTGGCCGCGGCGAGACGCTTGGCGTTGTCGGCGAATCCGGCTGCGGCAAGTCGACACTCGGCCGTACCGTGCTGCGTCTCTATGAGCCGACAAGTGGACAAGTGATTTTCGACGGTAAATCACTGTATGATTTGAAGGGTTCAGCGATGAAGTCGATTCGGCGCGACATGCAGATGATCTTTCAAGATCCGTATGCTTCGCTTAACCCGCGGATGACCATTACGGACGTGATCGGGGAAGCGCTCGATATTCATAAGCTGGCAGGAAGCCGCGCAGAGCGGCGCAAGAAGGTTGAGTCGCTGCTCGATATTGTCGGCTTGAACCCGGATCATGCGACGCGGTATCCGCATGAATTCTCGGGCGGCCAGCGGCAGAGGATCGGGATTGCCCGTGCGCTTGCGGTTGAGCCGAAGTTTATTATTGCGGACGAGCCGATCTCAGCTCTCGACGTATCGATTCAAGCACAGGTCGTGAACCTGCTGCAGGATTTGCAGCGTCAAATGGGGCTGACGTACATGTTCATTGCCCATGACCTATCCATGGTCAAGCATATTAGCGACCGTGTTGCGGTCATGTATCTCGGTCGTGTCGTAGAGCTTGCTGACAGCGATGAGCTGTATGCGAACCCGGCTCATCCATACACCCAGGCGCTGCTGTCTGCGATCCCGATTCCCGACCCGGATGTCGAGTCGGAGCGAGAGCGTATTACGCTTAAGGGCGAGCTTCCAAGCCCGATCAACCCGCCGAGCGGCTGCCCTTTCCGTACGCGCTGCCCGCTTGCGACTGAGAAGTGCGCCAAGGATATGCCGGCTCTTGCGGAAGTGAAACAAGGTCATTTTGCTGCTTGTCATTATGCATCGGTATAACTACAGGCGGTTAGCCCTTGTCATGCTGTTGATTCAGCGGCAGGGCGGAAAAGGCAAAGGCACCCGAGAAGGGTGCCTTTCAATTAGATTACTAGATTGACCGTGGGCTAATTACGGCTGACTGGGGGTTAACCAAGGCGAAGTATAATCAAACCAGTTATCGGCGTAATCATAGAGGTTCCGAATATTGAGTTGAAGCTCATATTGCTGGAGGTCATTTAGTTTCAAGCGTCCCTCTTCCGTTAGTGTGAGGGTGAGCTCTTGCGCCGTACTGGTAATCGTGTAGTCGTCGATGGTTAAGTACACTTCATTATCTGGATCAATTGCCGATCGCGCTATGATTTGAATGGACTCCATTAATCTTGCATTGTTCTGTAATGCCAATTCCGGCAATTCCTCGTTCACCGTTATAATAAGCTGGTCATTAACGAAATTGACGTCTGTTACCTCTGGTGCCGTTTCGTCGAATGTTAGCTGCAGCTTGGCGATAGTATCGCTCAAATCTTCTTGTATTAGGTGGAATTCAAGCTCTACATTAGAATTTTCTTCCACTTTGTCGGCTGGGTCGAGGACCATTCCAAGGGTGCCTGGGGTCAATGAAACTAAGCTCTCATCCGACACCATGATCGAGATCGTTCCTTCGACCGTGTCGTTCTCGCCTATTACTTGATACTTTTCGGAGATCGAGTCGTATTCCACTCTAAATTTCTCTTCACCGCGCTTGATTAGAATCAAGTCATTAATGCTCTGCACATCATATTGATAGCTTTGATAGCCGGATGAGGATGCCGATGTTGCCAATGTAATCTGATCGTCTGTATCGGTCTTACCGGAGTTGACGTGCAAGACGGCATTGTTCTTCAGTGACAGCGATAGCTTTGGCGTTGTAACTTTTAAGTTGAAGACCATGCTTGCCGTGCCGCCTTTGCCATCGTTCGCAATAAGAGTAACCGTTGTTGTTCCTGCAGCGAGTGGTTGTAGGACGAGATGTTGATCCTCAACGGAGATGGAAACAAAATTTAGATTGTCTACAGCATACATAAAATATAACTCGTCTCCATCTGGATCTTCGAAGTGTTCTTTAGGAAAAATAATCAAGCTCCCCTGCCCAATAGATAGGTCTTGGTCGGGAATGGCTTGCGTAATAACCGGCGCCTGATTAGCCGGAGTATAGGTCACAACTTGAGTAACGGACGGAGACCATCTTCCGGTTTCACTCATAATAGGAGCATTTCCTGGTTGATAGGTAATGCGTACGCTTGCCGACTTGCTAACTGTGGAGGAAAGCTTGATCAGAACATCATGTCCATTAATTGTGATTTCTTGTACCCCAATTGGAGATGCTGATTCATCCTCGCTCACTACCTTCACGTTAGTGACAGCAGGAATTGATTGGCTGTTCAGGTTGTCCGAATAGGTGAATACAATGGTATCCGGGCTGATAAATGATATAGCAGGCTGTGCCATTTCATGGACGCTCAGCTCAATTACAACGCTAGGCGTGGATATATTTCCGCTTGTATCCGCTGCATATACTTTGTAGCTTCCCGCGTACAAGCCTTCCGTAGAGATACTTGTGTTAGCATTGATTTCATTGATAGCTGCCTTCTTGGCCCGGTTGTTCGTGACCAGATTCTCCAACTGGCTGAGCTGATTTGGATTCTCATCAGCCGGTAAGAGATACACCGCGCCTAATTCATTGCTTGTTACAACGATCGCTTGTCCAATTTCAATAGGGGTCGTTGAGATGAGGGTCAGGACAGGAGCTGTACGGTCCTCGTAACTGCCTCCTCCAGTGCTTGGATAGGATATTGGTGGTTGAAGAGTAGTGGAAGTCGGCTTTTGGGAATTATCAGATGATGGAGTATCGGAATCATTAGATTCAGGTGTCTCAGAAGGGTCTGACTCTGATGTTGAATCGGATTTTTCTTTTTCTTTAAGGAAACGGCTTGCTACAACGGCAACTTGTTCACGACTTGAATCTCCGAGCGGGTTGAAGGTGTTGTTCCCGACACCGACCATAAGGCCAAGCTCCACCGCCGCAGCAACGGAATCCTTAGCGTATTTGGCAATAAGATCTGCATCGCTAAATGTCAGACCAGCCCCTTTGCCAGTTACATCTACCTTCAGCGCCCGGGCGAAGAGAACCGCCATATCTTGACGAGTCAGACTTTGATTGAGTCCAAATTTACCATCCCCAAGGCCGTTAATTAACCCTGCTTGTGCGGCTGCTTCGACATATTTATAAGCGTAACTGGTTGCAGGGACATCTGAGAATGTCGACGCTGCCGGGGCGCTTGATACATCCAGATTTAGAGCCTTCGCCAGAATAATCGCAAAGTCTCCTCTTGTAATTTTGCCCGTGGGATCGAATATTCCATCTCCCTTGCCGTTAATAATTCCTTTATCGACTAGCTCCATAATGGCATTCTTAGCAAACGAGTCATCGATATCCGTCAACGTGTCAGCCGCGTCCGCTGGGAAGGCAAGCAGTGAACTGAGCAAGGAGGCTGATGCTAATACTGTGGCAATTTTCTTTGTAGCCAAGATCTCATCTCCTTTGATTAATTTGAAAAATATATTAAAATACCAAAATTATTAAATTTCTCCCGTAGTATAATATAAAACTTTTATCCTAATCAATTAGAATTTCAGTATTTCTAACCTATGTTGTATATATATCCTCGGAATGATCGAATGCGAGATTCGAACGGAAAGGTTTATTAAATGAAGGGACTCCAGCTGCCGTCAGCGTTCCCACCACATCCCGTGTGTACGATTTCGGATTTATGCTATAATGAGCTGTAAAGCTTTAGTGAAAGTTTCTTACGAAGCGCGCTGTAGACGGGCTTGAGCTCTCGAATCTTATGCTTCGGCAGAGGCGTATTATGGTACAAAGGAGGAGCCAGTCGCGAAGGCGGATCGGAAATGCGATGCCGCACAGCTAGTACAGACAATCGAATAACTGCAAGCGGAAATCATCAACCGTGTATCTCGCATAATGAAGTGCTGCCCGCTGGCAGTTTTTTGATATTAGAACATATCGCAAGAGGTGAACGGGTTGAACACCGGCAAACAATCGCTAATCTGGAGCATCGTGCTATTGCTGCTCATGCTCTCGATGGCAGTGCCCTTACTTAATATTATCTCGGTCATATTCATGATGGTTCCATATGTCATTATGTATGTGACAACAACGCGCAAAGCGTTCGCGCTGCAGGTTGCGATCGTTTGGGTTATTGCTTATTTGATGATTGGGCCGTTAGCGCCGATCATCGGACTTTTTTTTCTAGTACCGTCGATTATTATGGGTCATCTTGTCGTGAAGCAGTCGCCGCCGGGTCGTGTGCTTGTGTCGGGTATATTGTCGCTGTTAGGCATTATGCTGCTGGAGCTGCTTTTGTTTAATTTGATTTTTGATTTGTCGCTGATTAATGAAATGGGGGCTTCCATTCGGGAAACGACCGATTCCTTACTGGAGGAAGGTCTTTTGCCGGAAGGCTGGTCCGCTGATGTGACAGATTCACTGGTCAAAACGATGACGCAGTCCATACCGGTTGCGATGATTACAATTGCTTTCCTGTATGCTGCCGTTACACAATATTTCAGCCGCAAAGTGCTCGTCCGAAAAGGCGTATTCATGCCAGCAATGCCCAAGGCGCATGAGTGGAAGCTTCCGCGCATTATGGTGCTGTACTATTTAGTATCGCTCGTTCTCGAAATGATTCTGCCAGCGGATGATATGGATTCGTTCTTGTCAGTTGCGCTGCTGAACCTGGTTCCGCTGTTGCAGACGGCATTCAAGATTCAGACAATCGGCTTCTTCTACTATATTGCGCATCAGCGTAATTGGTCGAAGGTTGTCCCTGCTCTGATTGCTATTGTCGTCATGGTGCTGTCGCCGCTCAGCTTGATCGGTGTGCTGGATACGGCCTTTCCGATTCGGAAAGCGTTCGAGAAGAAACGTTAACACGGGAGCGGAATTCGAATGCCTAAGTTTCTTATCAAGCGATGGCACGGGATGCACCAGTTATGGGCATTCGTGCTGCTGGTATGCTTGTCGGTGGTGCTGGCCATGTACAATTGGGAGCTTGGACTGGTTGGACTGCTGCTGACGATATCGGCCGGTGCATATACGTTATATGCGGAACGTGCATTCAGGCATGATCTTAAATCATATCTCGGTACATTATCGTACCGGGTGAAGAAAGCGAGCAGCGAGGTCATTACTGAACTGCCGTTCGGCATAATCGTATATGACGATGAGCGTAATGTGGAATGGAGTAACTTATATATCGCTCAGTTGTTCGGTCATGAGTCGGTCGTGGGCATGACACTTAATGAATTGTTCCCTTCCATGAAGGAGAATAAGCAGAACAAGGGCGTGTACGAAGCGACGATCGGTGACCGAGTGTTCGAACTTAATTTCAATAGTAAAGAACGTATTGTCTACATCCATGACATTACGCTTATGTGGCAGCTTGGCCGTAAGTATGAGGATGAGAAGCTGGCGCTCGGCATCGTGCTGATGGACAATCTTGATGAAGTGACGCAAGGAATGGACGATCATCAACGGACGACGATGCTTTCGAAGGTGACGGCGGAAATAACCGATTGGGCGATGAAGTATCAGACGTATCTGAAACGGCTAAGCTCCGATCGGTTTCTGATTATGACGGATCAGAAGACGCTGAAGCTGCTGGAGCAGAGCAAGTTCGAGCTGTTGGATCAGGTTCGGGAGATGACTGCCGAGCACAAAATTCCCGTTACGCTTAGCATCGGCTTTGCTGCCGGCGCAGAATCGATTCCTGAGCTTGGCCAATGGGCGCAGATGAGCCTGGACATTGCGCTTGGACGTGGAGGCGACCAAGCGGCGGTTAAAGTAGGCGAACGTCAGCAGTTCTACGGCGGCAAATCGAATGCTGTCGAGAAGCGGACCCGTGTGCGCGCGCGCGTTATTGCTCATGCCCTACGGGACATGATTCGCGAAAGCGACAACGTCGTTATTATGGGTCATCGGATGCCTGATATGGATGCAATCGGCGCTGCAATCGGTGTATTGAAGGCGGCAAAGCTGTTCGGCAAGGAAGGCTATATTGTGCTGGAGGGCATTAATCCGGCGATCGAGAAAATGATGGGAATGTTAAAGGAAGACGAGCGGATCTACAAGTGGTTCGTGTCACCTGAGCAGGCACTTCATCTGGTAAATTCAAAAACGCTTGCTATCGTCGTCGATACACATAAGGCATCGATGGTTAAGGAACCGAAGCTGCTGCAGTTGACTGACCGGATCGTCGTTGTCGATCATCATCGCCGCAGCGAAGAATTTATTAGCAAATCGACTCTTGTATATATGGAGCCTTACGCATCATCTACTTGCGAGCTTGTAACGGAACTGCTTCAATATATACACGAGCGTGTGTCGCTCGACATTCATGAAGCGACGGCGCTGCTGGCTGGCATTGCGGTGGATACGAAGAGCTTCTCGCTGCGAACGGGAGCAAGAACGTTCGAAGCGGCATCATTCCTGCGCCGCAATGGAGCCGATTCAACGCTTATTCAACGCATGCTGAAGGAAGATCTGGAAGAGTACGTCATGAAGGCTGAAATTATTAAGCATGCGGAGGTCCTGTATGAGCATGTCGCAATTGCCGTAACGGAGCCGGGACGCAAGCATTCCCAGCTGCACATTGCACAATCGGCCGATACGCTGCTGAATATGACAGGCATTTATGCTTCTTTCGTTGTCAGCGAACGGCCGGATGGCTTGATCGGCGTCAGCGCCCGTTCGCTCGGCGCCATGAACGTGCAGGTCGTGATGGAGCGACTCGGCGGAGGCGGACATCTGACGAATGCGGCAGCCCAACTGGATTGCAGCGTGCAGGAGGCTGCGGACCGACTGCGCACCATTCTGGACGAAATTGAGAAGGAAGAGGGGTTATTCGAATGAAAGTCATCTTTCTGCAAGACGTAAAAGGTCAAGGTAAGAAGGGCGAAGTGAAGGATCTGTCGGAGGGCTATGTACGGAATTTCCTTCTGCCGAAGGGACTCGTGAAAGAGGCGTCGGCCGGCAATATTAATACGCTTAAAGCACAGCAGAATTCGGAAGCGAAGCGCAAGGAGAAAGAGAAGGAAGACGCGAAGGCGCTTGGCGCCCGCCTTGCTGAGCTTACGGTTGTCATTAAGGCGAAGGCTGGCGAAGGCGGTCGGCTGTTCGGCGCTATTACGAGCAAGCAAATTGCTGAGGCGTTGGAGGTTCAAGCGGGCGTGAGAGTCGATAAGCGTAAGATAGAGCTTGACGAGCCAATTCGGACGCTCGGTGTAACGCAGGTTCCGGTTAAGCTTCATCCGGAAGTGAAGACGACGCTTAAAGTACAAGCTTCGGAAGAATAGAGTTCGGCTGCTGCCGACAGGATCGGATTGGCAGGATTTAGGCATTATTTCCGCTCGCAGTTGAGGAGTCTTCGGTAACAGTTGACGCCTCCTGCGGGCGGTAGTTCGTTAAGGGGACGGAACAGGTAATTTCTGCACTGGATTGTTCGCATTCATGATTAGCAAAGGAGGACATCATTCCATGAGCATAAGTCCGGATCAGTTGACTTTCGATCGAATCCCGCCGCAGAACCTGGAGGCGGAGCAAGCGATACTTGGCGCTGTACTGCTGCAGTCCGAGGCGTTGATTACCGCGATGGAACGGGTGAAGAGCGAGGACTTCTACAGCACGTCCCATCAGCGGATATTCGAAGCGATGGTGGAGCTTGGCGAGAACAATCAGCCGATCGATCTCGTGACGCTGACTGCTTATTTGCAGGACCGGCAGATGCTGGAGGAAGCGGGCGGCGTTTCGTATTTGGCGAAGCTGGCTAACGCTGTTCCGACGGCTGCGAACGTTGATTATTACGCTCAGATCGTTGAAGAGAAATCGATGCTTCGTCGTCTCATTCGCACCGCAACGAATATCGTATCGAGCGGTTATGCGGCTGAGGAGGACGTGGGCGCGCTGCTGGGTGAGGCGGAAGCGAAAATTCTTGAAATTTCGAACCGTCGTGCAAGCAGCGGCTTCATCTCGATCCGTGACGTGCTCATGGAAGTGTTCGAGCGGGTAGAGATGCTGTACTCGAACAAGGGCGGCTCCACGGGTATTCCGTCAGGTTTCTCTGATCTCGACAAAATGACGTCGGGCTTTCAGCGAAGCGACCTTATTATCGTGGCCGCGCGTCCTTCCGTAGGTAAGACGGCATTCGCGCTTAACATCGCGCAGAACGTCGGCGTTCGCGCGAAGGAGACGGTTGCAATCTTCAGTCTTGAGATGAGCGCGGCGCAGCTTGTACAGCGTATGATTTGCGCCGAGTCGAACGTAGATGCGGGACGGATGCGCACCGGTTTCCTTGAAGGAGACGATTGGGAGAAACTGACGATGGCAATCGGGTCGTTGTCGGAAGCGGAGATCTATATCGATGATACACCGGGGATCACCGTTGCAGATATTCGCGCCAAATGCCGCCGTCTGAAAAAGGAGCGTGGGCTTGGCATGATTCTGATCGACTATCTGCAGCTTATTCAGGGACGCGGCAAGCCTGGCGAGAACCGGCAGCAGGAAGTATCGGAAATTTCCCGTACACTGAAGCAGATTGCCCGTGAGCTGGAAGTGCCCGTCATCGCTCTGTCGCAGCTGTCGCGGGGCGTTGAGCAGCGGCAGGACAAGCGTCCGATGATGTCTGACCTTAGGGAATCAGGCTCGATCGAGCAGGACGCGGACATCGTGGCGTTCTTGTACCGGGATGATTATTACGATAAAGAATCAGAGAAGAAGAATATTATCGAGATCATTATTGCCAAGCAGCGGAACGGTCCGGTCGGCACGGTTGAGCTTGCTTTCTTGAAGCAGTTCAACAAGTTCGTAGGACTGGATCGGACGCATCAGGAACCGGCTTCATAACATTTATATCTTCTCTGCGGCGTGGCCGCAGCTCTCTATAACGATACATGATCAGGTCAGCCAATTAGGCTGGCCTGTTTGCGTCGTTATGGCGGGGCGGCGGAGTGGGGAGAGTTCCCTAACGGCATGATAATGTGTCGTAAAGGTGAGAGAGCGGACGTGAGGTGCCAACTAACGGCATAATAACGTGTCGTTACGGCGAGAGAGCGAGTGTGTGGAGCCCTCTAACGGCATGATAATGCGCCGTTAAGACGAGAGAGTCGGCCTCGGGAGTACCGTAGCGGCATGATAATGTGCCGTTAAGTTGAGAGAGCGAGTGTGTGGGCCCACTAACGGCATAATAATG
>NZ_BIML01000027.1 GCF_004001065.1 Paenibacillus xylaniclasticus | reverse complement strand
TGTCGTTACGACGAGAGAGCCGACCTTAGCCGTCCATGTTTATTTTACTTAATGAAAATCAGGATCATTGCAAATAATAAAACAGATGCAGGCACACGAGCGTGATATATGGACCAATTCCGAACGTTCGAATAGGCGACTGTTCAATTGTTCGCGTTTTGATTGACTTATGTTTTAGGGACTGATACACTATTCATGCTGCCTTCATTGCGATGGCGGTCGGATTCCCCTTGCCCGCACGGCGCTCATGCCTACGGGAATCGGAGTTCGGCGGCGTGGCTTAAGATGGCAATCATTATCGGTGCAAGGTTCTGCATCGGGCGGGGGTATGATCATGTCTACGGTTGTTGTTGTCGGAACGCAGTGGGGAGACGAAGGGAAAGGCAAGATTACCGACTATTTGGCGGAAGGCGCCGACGTCGTAGCCCGTTACCAAGGCGGTAACAATGCGGGTCATACGATCATGATCGGCAACAAGAAATATAAATTGACGATGGTTCCTTCGGGTATCTTCAATGAGAATAAAATTTGCGTCATCGGCAATGGTATGGTTATCAATCCATCAGCTCTGATCGACGAAATTAATTATATCCATGAGAATGGCTTCAAAACGAATAATTTGAAAATTAGCGACCGCGCTCACGTAATTATGCCGTATCATCTCGTGCTCGACGGTCTGGAAGAAGAGCGCAAAGGCGATAACAAGATCGGTACGACGCGCAAGGGTATCGGTCCTGCATATATGGACAAAGCGGCACGTAATGGTATTCGCATTGCTGACCTGATGGATGCGGAGGAATTCACGCAGAAGGCACGCCGTTTGGTTGAAGAGAAGAACCAAGTCATCGCGCAGGTGTATGGCGGCGAGCCGCTTGATGCTGAAGCGATTATTGCGGAGTATCTTCAATACGCAGAGGCGCTTCGCCCATACGTAACGGATACATCGGTCGTCCTGAACGACGCTATCGATGCGAATCGCAAAGTATTGTTCGAAGGCGCACAAGGCGTAATGCTCGACATCGACCAAGGCACGTATCCGTATGTAACGTCATCGAATCCGACGGCAGGCGGCGTCTGCATCGGCTCTGGTGTTGGTCCTTCGAAGATTCAGCAGGTTATCGGCGTAGCGAAAGCATATACGACTCGCGTCGGTGACGGTCCGTTCCCTACGGAGCAGGACAATGAGACGGGCGCATGGATTCGCGATCGCGGTCATGAATATGGCACGGTAACGGGCCGTCCTCGCCGCGTAGGCTGGTTCGACACGGTTGTTGTTCGCCATGCTCGCCGCGTCAGTGGTATTACCGGTCTGTCGCTCAACTCGCTGGACGTTCTGTCCGGTCTTGAGACGGTTAGGATTTGTGTCGCATACAAATATCGCGGCGAAATCATTGAGCACTATCCGGCTAGCTTGAAGCAAGTATCGGAGTGCGAAGCTGTGTATGAGGAGCTTCCAGGCTGGAGCGAAGATATATCGAACGCGAAGACGCTTGAGGATCTGCCAGAGAATACGCGCCGTTATGTGGAACGTATCTCCGAGCTGACGGGCATTCCGATTGCGATCTTCTCGGTCGGCCGCAATCGCGAGCAGACGAACCTAGTTCGTCCAGTTTACTTGTAGAATAGAGAGGCAATCGAGGCTTCGGCTTCGGTTGCCTTTTTTCGTTCATCTGGTCATTCCGCAATCCTTCTGTCTATTTTGGTTCACGAGGTTATACCTTTTCTTCCGGCTGCCCATACTGGGAAATAGAGATAGCTGAGAATTCCGCTGGTATGAGGCAGGAAGCGGGATGGAGGAAAATACGATGTGGAGAATGTTCGGCTGGGTTGGCCGCGCCATTGCGGTCGGGTTAATTGCGAGCTTTCTATCGATCTGGACGACGGGCTATATTGTGAACAGCTACTTAGAAACGCTTCTGAAGCAGTATAATCTTCCGCTGGAGGTGCAGCCATTTGCATTGTCCGGCGTATGGGGCAAGCTGTGGGGAGCAGATCCAGTTAAGCAGGGGACGAGCGTTGCGGAGGTAAAGCAAGGCGGGCAGGGCACCAGCAGCGGTTCGAGCAGCAGTTCTTCGGTAGAGAGTGCTGGAGAAGCAGATAGCCTGTCAGGCGATGGCAATGGCGAGGCTTCGGGACCAGTTGATGATGGCGGAAGCCTAGAAGGCTCGGCTGGTGGGGCGGACAGTAGGGCGGCTGGAACGACTAGGACAGACAATGCTGATGCCTCAAAGGTGGATGCGATGAGTGATCCGGCCGCTGCTGATGCTTTCGGCCGTGAAGAGGAAAGCGTTATTACAGGGGAAGGAAGCGGAACAGGTCCGAAGGCAGAGGCCGGCGCTGCTGAAGCGGCGGCGGAAGAAATAAGCGGAACGTCTGGAATATTAACCGACGCAGATAGGGACGAGTTGTTCGATTTGCTAGCGACCAAGCTTCCACAGCAGGCGTGGCAGTCTATATCAGAGTATATGGAGAGTGGACTGACAGAAGAGGAAGTGTCGAACGTCCAGCAAATTGTTGCACAATATTTAAGTGAAGATCAGTATCGTACCTTTATGAGCATTCTGAAAAAATATTAATGATTTTGTCGAACCGAATAATTTGCTTCCAACTTTTTTACTATGGTAAAGTAAAGAGCGTAAACATTCCTATTGAATGATACGCTTTTTTTGTGTTTAATTACAATTATATCCATCTATGTCGAGATGAGAGGGAAGAGAAGGAGATTGTCATGACCGTTAGCAAGGACAACAATCCGAAGCGCACCAAGTGGCAAGCTGTGCTCCGGACGCTCCGGCCTGTCCGGAATTATGCATCCGCAGCATGGAGTGCAGTGGCGCACTTTGTCCGTCCGACGGGCGAAGCGGGCAAGAATCGATTTCGTAGAGCTGCGATAATTGTTGCCGTTGTCGGCTTAATCGGCATTATTGCAGGAATAGGTGGGAAACAATACGTTAAAGCCAACACGGTTGATTATTATAATGTATTGATGGATGGGCAGTTAGTTGGCTCGGTAGACAAGCCGGAGACGGTAGAGAATATGCTGCTTGCCAAAGCCGATGAAGTGAAGCAGGAACACCCGGACGTGAATATGGTGCTCGATACGAGCAAAGTATCTTATGAGCCGGCCAGCGGCTATAAAGCGAAGCCGGAGACGGACGCGACGCTGGACAAGCTAAGCGGCATGCTCACCGCTTACGCCACAGGCGTAGAGGTGAAGATAGACGGCGAGGTCGTCGGTATTGTGAAGGACCGTGAAACGGCGGATAAAATTATGCAGCGTGTGAAGAATAAATTCGCCCCAGAACTGGCATCGAAGCGATCAGAGGAAGTAACGACGCTCTCGTATTCGTCAGACAGCACATCCGCCAAGAACGTCTCGTCGAATGACGATAATACAGGAACGCAGCGTAAGGTGAAGAAAGCGGATATCGTCGAGAAGGTGACAACATCCGCTGTTGAGGTGGATCCATCGAAGGTGATGGATGAGAAGACGTTGTACAAGAAGATCGTTACTGGCAATACGGAGACGATGAAGTATACGGTTAAGGAAGGCGACTGTGTCGGCTGTATTGCGCAGAAGTTTGATATTCCGAAGCAAGTCATCTATCAGAACAACCCGTGGATTAATGATGACTTCATTAAGATCGGTGATGTGCTCGATCTGACGGTTCAGAAGCCGGCCGTAACGGTACGCACAGTCGAGAGCGTGTCTGAGATCGTTAACACCGATCCGCAGGTTGTCATTCGCACGAGCGACAGTATGCGTAAGGGCGAATCGAAGGTCATTCAACAGGGCAGTGGCGGGCAGAAGCGGCTGACCTATCGTCTTACGAAGGATAATGGCTATCTCATTAGTGAAGAATTAATCGGTTATGAGGTGCTGAAGAAGGGGACGCCGAAGATTATTGTCAAAGGCACTAAGGTTGTTCTCGGTGAAGGCTCTGGCAGCTTCGCATGGCCAGTAAGCAATCATACGATGACGAGCAGCTTCGGCAAACGATGGGGCAAGCAGCACGAAGGTCTCGATCTTGTCGGCAGCAGCACGATTAAGGCGTCAGATAATGGTGTCGTCGAGTTCGCGGGCGTTAAGAACGGCTATGGCAACGTCGTTATTATTGATCATAAGAACGGATACAAGACGTTATATGGCCACATGAAATCGATCTCGGTGAAAGAAGGTCAAACTGTCGAGAAGGGTGAAAAGCTCGGAATAATGGGCAGCACTGGACGCTCGACCGGCACTCATTTACATTTTGAGATTCAGAAGAACGGTGTTCCTCAGAACCCGATGAAATATTTATAAACGTAAGAGACAAGCATCGTTTGCTGGTTACTAGCCGGCAGGCGGTGCTTTTTAGGTTAACGGGGGTGGAATTGGCAGCAATCTTTGTTCCGTATATTAGAGTTTTCGGTGGGACGGCTATGGTGTGTATGTTAAAATAAGTACGAAAGTGTATGTGACAATACTACGGGCGGGCGGTGAAGCCGTGCACGGCAAAATATTAGTCGTAGACGATGAGCAGCCGATTGCAGATATTCTGAAATTCAATCTGGAGAAGGAAGGCTATGAGGTCATCTGTGCCTTCGATGGCGGCGAGGCGGTAAGGCTCGCTTATGAGGAGCGTCCCGATCTGATGCTGCTCGATCTGATGCTGCCGGTGAAGGACGGAATGGACGTGTGCCGCGAGGTGCGTGCCAATCTGCATATGCCGATTATTATGCTGACGGCTAAGGATACGGAGCTGGACAAGGTGCTTGGCCTGGAGCTTGGCGCTGACGATTATGTTACGAAGCCGTTCAGCACGCGTGAATTGCTGGCTAGGGTGAAGGCGCATTTGCGCAGACAGAAGAAGGCAACCGAAGCGGTGCAAGAGGCACAGACCGCGGCCGCCGATGCAGCGGCGACGGTTGGGGCAAGCGAAGTGGGCCATAGCAAGAATGGGCTGCAAATTTTTAATTTGTTTATTGATACCGATATGTATGTCATTTACAAAGATAACGAGCCGCTTGATCTGACTCATCGCGAGTATGAGTTGGTCTATTATCTTGCGCGTAATAGCGGCAAGGTGATGACGCGGGAGCATTTGCTTCAGGCGGTATGGGGATTCGAATATTTCGGTGACGTGCGGACGGTCGATGTGACGGTGCGGCGTATTCGGGAGAAGATCGAGGATGATCCTAGCCGCCCGGAATATATTTTGACTAGACGCGGGCTTGGCTATATGATGAAAAATCCTAAGAGCGGCGGCTTCGGATTCCTATGAGCGGCATCCGGCTGTTTCGAACGGTTCAAGTCAAGCTGATCATTATCTACGTGCTGCTCATTCTGATTGCGATGCAGTTGATCGGCGTTTATTTTATCAGTACGGTAAAAAATTCGCTCACGGAGAGCTTCACCAGCAACTTGAAGGATCAGGCGAATCTGCTATCGGAGATGGCAGCGCCGATGCTGGCCGGCCGGACGGTAGAGCCCGAAGGTGAACCGTCAGATTCGGCTGAGGGGATCAGCAACGTCGTTCGTAACCTGTTCAGCATTAGTGAGGCGGAAATTCAAGTGCTGGACAGCAGCGGGAAAGTTATTGCAACGTCCGTGGCGTCTAACCAATCAATCGTCGGCAAGAAAAATCCGTCGCTGCTTGTAACCCGCGCTTTGCAATCGATTCGGGACAACGAAGAGGAAATTATCGACGAGGATAATATCCGCAAAAAAATTATTGCCCAGCCCGTCACCTATGAAGGCGGGCGTGTCGTCGGCGCTGTGTATATCGTTGCTTCAATGAATGATCTGTATGCGACGATGGATCGGGTGAATCGAATTTTCGTCTCCGGAACGCTTATTGCTCTGGGGTTGACGGGGGTACTTGGTATCCTGCTGGCGCACACGATTACGAGTCCGATCAAGGTGCTGACACGTTCGGCTGCAGCGGTAGCAGAGGGGCGGTTCGATCAGCAGGTGCCTGTGCTCGGTGATGACGAGATCGGGCGGCTTAGCGAGGCGTTCAATGATATGACGAGCCGGCTGAGTGAAGCTCTGTCGGTTAACGAAGAGGAGCGGGACAAGCTTGCATCGGTGCTGGCGAATATGAGTGACGGCGTCGTTGCAACTGACCAGAGCGGTTATGTGATCGTATCGAACCGCCGGGCGCAGGAGCTGTTAGACGTGCGTGAGTGCGTAGGCAGCAGGTTGTCCGAGCTGCTCGAGCTGCCGCCAGAGGAAATAACGGGGCTCCAGCTGGAGGGTGGCTCTAAGCTGCTGCGCAAGGAGACGGAGGAAGGCGAGTGGCTGCTTCGCGTGACGTTCACGCCGGTGCATCGCCGGGACACAGGGACGACGAGTACGATTGCTATTCTGGAGGACGTGACGGAGCAGGAGAAGCTGGAGCAGTCGCGCCGTGAGTTCGTCGCGAACGTCTCGCATGAGCTGCGAACGCCGCTCACGACGATTAAGAGCTACGCCGAAGCACTTGACGATGGCGCGCTTGAAGAGCGTCAGCTTGCTGAGCGGTTCGTCAATGTCATTCGTAATGAGACCGAGCGGATGATTCGGCTTGTAACGGATCTGCTGCATCTGTCGAGATTCGATTCGAATCAAGCTCCGCTGCGGCGCACTTATACGAGCTTGCCGGAGCTGCTAGAGGAAGCGGCGGACCGGTTCGCATTCCAAATGAATCAGAAAGGCATTGAGTCGGAGGTTATTATTGAGGATGGGGTTAACACGGTATGGATTGACCGTGACGGCATTGACCAAGTGCTCGATAATTTGCTATCCAATGCGATCAAATATACGCAAGGCGGCGGGCGGATTGTATTAACGGCCTGCAAGCCCGATCCCCATATGGTAGCGGTGAGCGTCAAGGATGCGGGCATTGGTATACCGAAGAAGGACTTGGGCCGAATATTCGATCGGTTCTATCGGGTTGATAAAGCGCGTTCTCGCAGCATGGGCGGCACCGGGCTCGGTCTGTCTATTGCCCGGGAAATTGTTCGGGCACATGGCGGAACGATCTCGCTGGAGTCGGAGCTGAACGTTGGCACGACTGTAACGTTCGTACTGCCGGCGAAGGAGGCAAGTCTACATGATTGAGCGATTGAAGACGGCGATTCTAACCGTCCTGATCGTACTTAGCCTTCTTCAAAGCTACTGGCTTGCTTATAGCATGCCGGGGCTGAAGGCGGTCCGGACGGAGATCGATTATGTGAACACGGAGCCGATGGGACCGGCGCAGCAGATTGAAAATGTTATTTTCCCAGATTCGATTGTGCTGCATTTAGGGAACCAGAATCACACGGTGCTTTATCCGCCGTCTAATTTTTATGATCTTGTGTTTAATAAGCTTCAAACGGTCGGCTTCAAAGGGTTTACTCGCTATCCGGTTAACGGCTATGACTGGCACCAGATCAGGGAGAAGAAGCGGGGCGTGGAGCTTCGGTTCGGCGGGGGCGTTCCGGTTGCACTGCTCGAAAAGCTTATGAAGCTGGAGGGCGACCTTCGGTTTATGGGGGATCAGATTGAGCGGGTCTGGATCTATTCCGACGAGGATACCGGCCTTGTGCATGCGTACTTGTTCAGCAGCGATGGGCGTGCGGTATATGAGGCGGCGCGTACAGATCTAACGGCGCACGATGTTGAGGAGTATGTCGGCTTCGGTGAATACGGGACGCCTTATAAGGCGGTCGGCAATGTGTTCGTGCCTGAATTTCCGATCGAAGCGGTGGAAGCGGTCGTTGGCTATGATACGTATACGCCGGAGCAGATGCAGCGCAGCCTATTCTTTGATCCGGGCACGACGCTTGCCATGAAGACGCTTAGCGGCGCGGAAATCATTACAGACGGCAAACGGGGTCTTCAGATTGAGCAAAATGGCAATTGGGTCAGCTATACGAACCCTGCCGCTCCGCAGACGACAGAGAACAATACGACTGACAACGTGCTGGCGTCGATGCAGTTCATTAATGAGCATGGCGGATGGGACGGCTTGAACCGATATGTGCCGATGAAGCCGTCAGCTGATGTTGCCGGTGAGGAGAGCCGGACGGTATTGTTCCAGCAATACTACGGTGCTTATCCGATTGTCTCGGATGATCTGTACAAGTTCGGCTATATGCGGCTCCTGCTTCAGCAAGGTGTCGTGACGGAATACGAACGGTCGCTTATGACGCTGAAAGATGATGCCGTATCGAAATCGACCCGTTGGCTGCCAGGCGGCAATAGGCTGCGTTCGGCGCTGGACAATATGGATCGCCAAAGCGAGATTGTGGCGCTTTATCCGGCCGTGCAGGTGATTCCATCGACGAAGGATTCCCAGCTGCGGCTCGCTCCGGTATGGGCGGCACGTTATGCAGATGGGACACAGAAGATTGTAGCTGGTCCGATGTCGGACGACTATGATGGCTCGGCTGAACGACGTGCTTGGCAGGATGAGGTTAATAAACGGAAGCAGCAAAATCAGCATAAGCAACAGCAGCAGAAAGGCTCAGTCGATGCGAAGAATGAAGCAGCAGGCAACGGCATCGGACAGGCGGTTGGCGGGTTCAACGAAATTGGAATAACAGGGGATTCCGCAGAGAATAAGACGAGCGGTTCGAGTATGCCGTCGGTTAACGGCATAATGTCGTTCGCCAGCCAACGAAATCAAGTGCAGTAACAAGTCACGGGCGCGGCTCCTTCGCGTCCGGACGGGGGTGAGTGCGCATGGATTGGAGCCGCGCGAAGAGCGTGCTCATATTAGCATTTCTCGTGCTGAATGTGGTGCTAGGTTACCAGCTGTGGCAGAATGTCAGCGAACGGTTGAACGCGGATCAGAAGCTGGGCGATTTGGGCGCTGATACGCTTCGCATAATGAAGGAGCGAGGCATCAGTCTGGCTGCGACGGCCAGCATTCCGACGGAGACACCGAAGCTGCGTGACTTAACCTACCGGTTCAAGACGCCGGGTGGAGCGGCAGAACGAATCGAGCTGAAG
The DNA here is from genome assembly GCF_004001065.1 of Paenibacillus xylaniclasticus. Taxonomy (GTDB): domain Bacteria; phylum Bacillota; class Bacilli; order Paenibacillales; family Paenibacillaceae; genus Paenibacillus_T; species Paenibacillus_T xylaniclasticus. The sequence continues at coordinate 15,687 of NZ_BIML01000027.1, read as the reverse complement.
AAGCCGGTCGACAGCCGGATTGTATTCGATGAGAAGGAGCTGCTGGATCAGCTGGGCGGCATTATACCAGATCTGAAGCTGTACCGGTTCGATCAGCTGTCCAGTACGGATGGGGTATTCGTCCTGTATCGGATGGCGAACGGACGGCCGATGTTCGACGTGAAGCTGGAGCTGTACTACAGCAATCAGAATCAGAAGATTACGGCGTACAGCCAGTCACAGGTCGAGCTGGAGAGGTCGGAGTCAGAGGCACGAGAGGTGCTGTCCGCTTCGAAAGCGGTAATGCCGCTCATCGATAAATATTTGGAGGAAGGCTCAGTCATTAAGGAAATATCGCTTGGTTATCATGGACAGCTGTTCGATTCTGAGACGCAATATGCGGCTCCATCCTGGAGGGTTATGCTGGAGAGCGGGAAACCGTTCTATGTACATGCGATAAGCGCTGAGGTTGTGCAAGAGAAGAGTGATGATGAAGCGGTAAGCACTCATCCTTAGAGGTATAATTGACGATGCGATGAGTGCGGGTTACTGGCATTGACGAGAATGGTTGTGCTCGCAAGCAAGCAGGGAGAAGGGACGAAAGGCTGTTATGGGATTACGATTTACCAATCTATCAAGCGGATCGACTGGCAACGCAACAATCGTGCAGAACGATGAGCATACCGTGCTCGTAGATGCAGGTCTTAGCGCGAAGCGGATCGATCAGCTGATGGCGGAGCGCGGGGTGTCGGGACATCAGATTGACGCCCTGTTCGTGACGCATGAGCATTCCGATCATATTAAAGGACTGGGCGCTATAGCCCGAAAATATAATATCGCTGTATATGCCAATGAGGCGACTTGGGGCGCGATGGAGAAGCATATCGGGACAATCGCGCCAGAGAAGCGGACGATTATGCAGACCGGTGAGACGATTTCACTGGGCAATATGCATGTGACGTCTTATCCGATCTCGCACGATGCGGAGGAGCCCGTCGGCTATACGTTTACGGAGGACGGCTACAAGCTGAGTCTGGCGACGGACCTTGGTTATGTGAGCGATAAAGTGAGACAGGCAATTATCGATTCGGACGTGCTCGTCCTAGAATCGAATCACGATACAGAGATGCTTCGGATGGGGCGTTACCCATGGAATATTAAACGGCGCATCCTAAGCGACGTCGGACACTTGTCCAACGTGGCGGCGGGCGAAGCGTTGTGCGAGCTGATGACGGATCGAACGAAGCGGGTATATCTTGCGCATCTGAGTCAGGATCATAATGTAATGGATCTGGCTAAGCTAACGATTAATAGTATTTTCGAGAACAACGGCATATTCTTTAAAAGGGATGAGAATCCACTGCGTGATACGTATTACGACCGCCCTACCCCATGGGACGAAGTGAAGCGTCGATAAGCGATTCTAGCTCTTCATCTAGCGATGCGGTGCGCTGCTCGAGCTCTTCGCGAGTTATGATACCGCGGTCGATGAGAAGCTCAATGAGTACGCTTACGGTCAGCAGGGTACGGTAGTGGTCGCGCTTTAGGTCAGCAATGGAACCGGCCAGTTGGATGAAATCCCAGGCGGGAGAAGGTTTTTTGCTCATAATGGCATTCACTCCTTAATTATCTATCTTTTCATCTAGTAGTCTATTATTATTGTAGTCGCATTTGCCGAAAACATTCCTATAACCATAAATATATTCTTAATGTCTGGTACGGCATTGAGAGGAGAGATAGATATGAGCCTATTCGATGACGATTTCTATTCGAGTCGAGTGTCCCGTCGGAAGAGCCGCTGGGTACAAGAGGATACGGGTAACCGGCCGACGGTGCTGAGAAGCCGGTCTGCCTGGTCGCGCATTCGGGTTGCCGTATTGTCATCGGCAATTAGCGTCGCAGGAGTTGTGCTGTTATTTGGAGCGGTATCTCATTTCAACGGCGGTGGAAGCAAGACAGAGAATTTGGCGGCATCCGCTTCTGTGGCGCCTACGCAGACACAGACGGCGGACCCTTATGAGCGGACGATTACAGCGGCGGCTAAGGTTAGACCAACGGTCGTCAGCGTTATTAATGAGCAATACGGGCCGATTGATGATGAAGGTGGCGTCGTAAGCGATGAAGATTTGCAGGATGCGGGAATAGGCTCAGGTGTTATTTTTGAGAAGAAGGATGGCAAGGCGCTGATCGTGACGAACGCCCATGTCATTGCAAATGCGGAGCGCGTGAAGGTTGCGATGATTGACGGCAGCGCACGGATAGCGGAGGTCATTGGCGATGATCCGATTACCGATCTGGCCGTGCTGCAGGTCGATGGCGAGGGCATCAAGGATGTCGCAACCTTCGGTAATTCGAGCAAGCTGCGCAACGGCGAATGGGTCATGGCGATCGGCAGCCCGCTTGGACTGGATGATTCACTCTCCATGGGCATTATTAGCAAGACAACGCGCATTATTCCGGTATCGCTGAACCAGGACGGCAACTACGACTGGGAGCAAGAGGTTATTCAGATTGATGCCTCGATTAACCAGGGTAATAGCGGCGGTCCGCTCATCGATCTGGATGGTAATGTCGTCGGCATCAACAGTATGAAAATTGCTGATTTCGGTGTTGAAGGTGTTGGCTTCGCTATTCCGATTAACAATGCACGTCCGATTATCGACAGCTTGATCGATTTCGGTGTAGTGAAGCGTCCTTACCTGGGCGTCTATACGTTCGACTTGGATCAATATCTTGCACAGCAAGCGTTAACAAGGCAGGGGCAGTCTTCGGGGGAAGACGATGAAGCTAATTCGGAAGACGAGGATAGCGACGTTGGCTTGATTCTTCCTGAAGGAGTGGAGGACGGTGTTATCGTCTTGGAGGCGGTCGGTCCGGCGAAGGAAGCAGGACTGCAGTTCAATGACCTGATCGTCAAGTTCGATAAGACGCCGATCGGCAGCACGATGGAGCTTCGTAAATATTTGTATAATCATAAAGAAATCGGCGATACGATCGAAATTACGTTCTACCGTGATGGGGAACTGATGACGGTGAAAGTGAAGCTGAGCCTGAAAAGTAAGGACGATGAATAGTTGTTAGGAGAGGGCGGACCGCCTAGGTGGTTCGCTCTTTGTATTTAGTCGTTCGCCGGGTGTGTCAGCTGGTGGGTGAATACGGAAACGCCGCCGGAGCAAGGAACTCGGGCGGCGCCTGTTGGATATATACTATTGCAGCTTGAAGCGGGAAAGCGTCTCTCGAAGCTCGCCGGCTGCACGTGCGAGCGTTTCGGAATATGAGGAAATCTCCTGCATTGCCGCCAGCTGCTCTTCCGTGGAAGCCGAATTATTCTGACAGGACGTTGCCACTACGAACCCTGCTTCAGAGATAGTGGCGGTCATCTGTACGATATCTTTGCTTGAGGCGGCCAATTGGCTCGTAGTGGCAGCGGCTTGCACCGCTTGCTCGTCTACAGTAACGGCATGTGTTCCAATCTCAAGGAATAAGTCGTTTAGCTTCTCGGTCTTTAGAAGTCCTTGCTGTGTCTGATCTGCGACGGTGCTCATCGAAGCAACGGCCTGCCCGGTCTCTCGAACGACCTCTTGAATCAGCTCACCAATCTGCTGTGCGGATTGGCGGGACTGCTCGGCCAGTGTACGAATTTCTTGCGCGACGACGGCAAAGCCTCGGCCATGCTCACCAACGCGAGATGCTTCAATTGAGGCGTTGAGCGCGAGCAGGTTGGTGCGGGTTGCGATGTCGGTAATGATGTTAGTAATGCTGTCAATTTGCTGGGAACGGTTGCCAAGCGATAAGACGATGGAAGTCGTTTGCTGGACGTTTGCATGCATGTCTCCCATCGATTGAAGCACAGCGTTCGCGGCTTCGGCTCCGGTTGTAGAAGCCGTTCTCGCAAAGTTAGCGCTAACGCGCAATTGCTCGTTGCTGCTTGATAGCTGCTCGATGCCCGCAGCCATGCTATTGACTGCCTGATTCGTTTCTTCTGTATATCGCTGGGCGATCTCGACACTGGCAAATGTGTTCTGTGTCGCCTCGACGATATGCTCGGTTGCCCGCGTCGTTTGTTCTGCGCTTGCACTCAGCTGCGAAGATGAGGAGGCGACCTGCTCGGCCGTGTTCATTGCTTGAGACAGAATAACACGAAGCTTGGCGGTCATCTTATTAAATGCACGTGCGAGTTGACCGATCTCATCTTTCGAGCGGATGTTAAGTTCGCGGCTTAAGTCGCCGTTGCCTTCGGCTATTGCTTCAAGCTGCCGGTTGATGTTGAGGATAGGTCTCACAACCGAGGTAATGAGTAGAATACTGATGATTAAGATAACGACAATGGCACTAATAGATATGGCGAGAAGAGTACGTTCTTGGTTTTCTATAGAGGCTATGTATGCTTGCTGCTCTTCTGACATTTCATGATCAAGCTTGTCAGCCGCGTCACGGACGATGAGATCCAGCTGCATGCGAGCGGTGCGCTCATCGCCGAAATGCTCAGCAATGGCGCTTTGTTTGTTGCCGCTGTCGACCAACTTGATTACCTTGGCACTAACAGTATTGTAGGTATCTAGCTTAGCGTTAATTTGATACAGCACGGATTGGTCTCTTTCATCAAGGAATGGGTAGGAATTTATGCGAGTGAGGATGTCCGAGATATCAGCGCTCTTGCTGCTCATTTTTTCTCGGAAGCCTTCGTCGCCATTAAGCAGATACGCACGTTCATCATTTGAGAGGTCGGCTAAGCTGTACTGAAGCATACGGAGATCGTTCAGATAGTCAGCCTCCTGCAGCATTTTTAAGGTAGAATCCTTTTTTTGCTCGTTGCTCACGGAATTCATAATAATCATTAGCGTCATAAGTAAAGCAACGCTGAGGCATGCAATCACCAGCTTGTACTTAATCTTCACAGTAATACCTCCCAAGATGAAAGATACATATGTTTTCCTTATTCTTGATTTTTACGCTAGTTTATTAGGTAGTCAATAATTAACGATGGAAATTAAGTAAAAATTTATACACGGATAAAGTGAATTTTTACACACAGTGTAGAGATAATAATTAAAAAGTGTATAATTCTGGATTAAATATATGCATGCAGTAAGAAATGGTTTTGGTCAATGTATGGGCGGGGTATTGGAGCGGAAATATTTTGTAAACGGGAAGGTAGTTATGGAGATGAGGCATTTGGTATAATAACCAATAACGACTCAAGAAGAAAACGGGGTAATGGACGACAATGTTCTGTGTATGCAAACAACATGTAGAATTAGCAATTGATAAATTTGTGGATGAATTTGAGGATGCGCCGGATATGGTTAACCTGAAGGATACGGAGTTTTCTAACTGGGACCCGCCGCGTCAATGCGATATGTGTGAAGAGCCTGCTGAGTTTCTGGTGGTGTAGCCGATGCTGATTCAGATCGCAACCGTTGGGAAGCTGAAGGAGAAGTATCTTGTGGCGGGCATTGCCGAGTACGCGAAGCGGCTCGGCCCTTACGTCAAGCTGCAGCTGACGGAGGTGCCGGACGAGAAGGCGCCGGAGACGATGAGTCCGGCCGAGGAAGCCCAGGTGCGCGAACGCGAGGGCGAGCGGCTGCTCGCGCAGATTAAGCCCGATGCGCACGTCATTGCGCTCGCGCTTGACGGCGAACTGTGGTCGAGCGAGGACCTGGCCGCGCAGCTCGACAAGTTAGCCACGTATGGCAAGAGCCACGTGGCTTTTGTCATTGGCGGCAGCACCGGCCTATCCCCGGCCGTGCTGCGCCGCGCCCAGCAGAAGCTAAGCTTCGGGCGCATGACGCTGCCGCACCAGCTCATGCGGCTGGTGCTGATCGAGCAGGTGTACCGGGCGGTGAAGATTAATCGGGGGGAACCGTATCATAAGTAAAGGAGTAGCCCTTTAACAAAGGATGTAGCAGCTAAACCCGCAGGAGACTTTTAAATTATTAGATTTTCTTAACTTCTAACAAACCGAAGGGAATATCTTATTATAATAGTTGCAAAATGTCAACTGCTAGCACATAATAAGATTATTAATTTAAAGGCTGGTGAGGGATATGTTTTTGAGCGACAGAGATCTCAAAAACTTAGCGATGGAGTTTCAATTAGTGACTCCATTTAAACCTGAAAACTGTGCTGGAGCTACTATTGATCTTACGTTAGATACTAAGATTAAAAAGTATATATCTGGAGAACCAATTGTACTTGGTAAAGAAATAACTGAGGATATGTACATAGAAGTTGATATATCAAAAGAAGACTTTTATTTACAACCATCAGAATCTGTACTTATTAAATCGCATGAATACTTTAAAGTTCCAGTAGACAAACTAGCTATTATTCCCGAACGATACAGTGTAAAGCTAACAGGTCTTATGATTAGTCCTGCTAGTTATATGAATCCTGGATATCAAGGTAAATTAAGTTTCTTAGCAGTAAATCACTCTTCTGTTCCTATCCGTTTACTTCCTGGAATTAAATTTACCCAATTAGCAGTTGCTCAATTAACATCAGAGTCAGATAAGCCTTATGGCAAACAAGATGCTAAATATATGGGCTCTGTTGATGTAAGTATTTCTAAGCTTCACTTAGATAATGAAATACAGGAATTCTTAGTGTCAAAGGGTATTACAAATGTATCAAGTGATACCGCAAGAGAACTTGGAAATCATTTGGTGGAAATGATGAAAAAATCAGCTAGTAAAATTGCTGATGAGCTAAGAGAAAAGCTTGGTGATCCTAGTTGATTAATCTCAGAGAGATACTTCGTAGGCATCAAGGAGAACTAACATTAAAAAATTATTTGGAAGATAGGTATGAAACAACATCTATTGAGGAAAAAAATAGATTATTGGGTTTGGTGTCAAAATCTATTGATGAAGAGGTCGAAAAAATTCTTCAAGCATTCGTTGCTGAGGTTACTAAAGGGTCACCTGCAAGTAAAAGAAGACGTAATTTCAAGCTTTTAAGTTTAGGATTAACAATAGTAATGACACCATCTATAGCATATGCTGTAAATGAAGAAGCCTGGATTTTTGTGACAATTCTTTCTGTAGTGTTATTAAGCATCCAAGTTTTTATTACTTTCCAAGGCGATGAAGAAGAGTTCAGATGAAGTTGGTGGTTATTAATGACAATGTATCAGCACTACAAAGGTGGCATTTATGAAGTGCTATTCATTGCTACACATTCAGAAACTGGGGAAAAACTTGTAATATATAAAAACCAGAAAGATGAAACATATGCTAGACCATACGATATGTTCTTTGAAAATGTAGTAATTAATGGTGTTACAGTACCAAGATTTAAACAAATACCTCTGTAGAACCTCATCCTAATACACAGGATGAGGTTCTTTGATATATAAACACTTACGAATTATCTAATGATACGTTTCTCCTTTAGATACATTACGGTGAACCGTATCATAAGTAGAGCGAAATTTTAGTTGCGAAGATCCTTCCGAATATCCAATACTATACGAGCTATTGCGTTTCGAAATAGGGTAAAATGGTACAGACTAAAGGAAATGAGGACTGAAACCATGGATAAAGATGAAGTGATATTGACGGAAGAAGGCCTGAAGCAGATTGAGGAAGAGCTCCGCGAGCTTAAGACGGTCAAGCGTAAGGAGTTAGCGGAGCGGTTGAAAGTGGCGATCAGCTATGGCGATCTTAAAGAAAACAGTGAGTACCATTCTGCCAAGGATGATCAGGCGCACATGGAAACCCGAATTTTGACCCTGGAGCGGATCTTAAAGCGGGCACGAGTCGTGAGCGCGGACAGTGTGGACTTGAATGTAGTCAGCGTAGGATCTTATGTGATCTTGAATGATCTTGAATTCGCCGAGAGGATCGAATATCGCATTGTCGGCCCGGCTGAAGCCAATGTAGCAGAGAACAAAATTTCTTACGAAAGCCCACTCGGAAAGGCTCTTTTGGGCAAAAAAGTAGGGGATATCATTAACGTAGAAGCGCCAATGGGTAACCTTCAATATGAGCTGCTTGAAATCAAAATTTGAAATGGGTATCCCAGATTTTAAAGGCTGAGATGGCCCACAGCTCCGCTAATTGCCGAAACGCCGCTGAAAACACTGAAGACCGCTGGCATCTCCGCCAGCGGTCTTCGCTGTATTTTCTTTCTCGAATTAGATCAATTCCGATTTCACGAGCAGCTTCCACACGATGACGGCGACTTCAGCCCGAGAGATCTTCGCTGCAGGATCCAAGGTCGCACCATTGCGTCCTTCCACAATGCCTGCGGCAACCGTTTCGGACACGCTGTTCCGGGCCCATGGAGCAACCGAAGCAGCATCTGCGAATCGGGCGAGTGTTGTGTCCGCCGCTTGCCCTTTCAGCTTACCTTTCAGCCCGCTGACTGCAATCGCCTTGGCGATAATCGTCATCGCTTGTTCGCGCGTAATATTGTCGTTAGGACGGAACGTGCCGTCTTCGAAGCCGGCAATCAATCCATAGGAGAACGCCGTCCGAACCGCGCTGTCATACCAGTCGCTCGCGTCGACATCGTGGAACGGATTGGAGCCGTCGCCGAGTTTCAGGCCCAACGCCCGAACGACGATCGCGGCGAACTCTGCGCGCGTGACGTCCGCGTCCGGACGGAACGACTTCTCATCTGTGCCGAGAACAACCATCCGCGAACCCATTTCGTTCACCGCCTCTTTCGCCCAATGTCCCTCCACATCCGGGAATGTCATCGGGTTCCAGACGAGCGCATACGTACTGTTCGTCAAGCTGTTGATTTTCGCAACATACACACCGTCGATCAACTCGACACGTGTAGGGACATGTCGGACCGTGCCGTTCGGCTCGACGACGAGTCCAGTCGTAATTTTGCTCGGATTGATACCTTCAGGCAGTGTTATCGTCCGTTCCACATAAGCGGAGAAACGCTTAATCTCATAAGTTTTGCCTTGGGCTGCGATCTTCACCGTGAAGTCGATCGGCGGGACAACGAGCGAGAAGCCTTCTTTCCCCGCGGCGTCCTCCGCCAGCTTCGCCTTGGCCACACCGCTTTCTGCAATTTCGATCTCGATCTCCATGTCCGTCAGGTCAGAATCGATCCCGAGTGAGGCGGCCAGCTTGCTTGGATCAAGTTCCTGAGAAGGAAGCGTGTAAGAAGCATTCCCCGTCTTCAATTCCAGGGTTGCGTCGTATTCTCTTACCTTACTTAAGTCGTTGCTCGTCAGCCTCGCGACGACGACATCCGAAGCAGTGCTCGAGACCATTCGCACTGATGCGCCGTGGCCTTCTGCGGCCAACTTATCCGATAGCTGCTTCCCATCCAATGCCACTGTTGACACCTTGCGGTCATCGACGGTCGTGGTCGTCGCCGTTCCGATTCGCTCCGGTTTGCCGTTCACATACACTTCTATCGCATTGGAAGCAGGTGATTGCGGCTGAGCCGGTGTTTGAGGTGTATCATTGTTGTCGTCCTTCGGTGCAGCAGTACGGTTCACAGTTACTGCATAATATTTCACGGTCGCTTCGTCCTCGGCCATCACCGCTACATACGCCACCGTCGCCTCGGCTTCCGTCAGCGCGATAGTCTCAGCACCAGTGACTTCTTCGCTAAACATACTGTCGGTATACAGCTTGAAGGAGGCACCCGAAGCAACAGCGATATCCGCGAGTCCGATCGAAGCTTGGCTGAACGGAACATTTACCGACCAAATAATCGGGTCGCCCGCAGCGTCGCCACTGCCGCCCGGAGCAGAAGCTGGTGTCTTCCCCGCAACGCTGACCAAGCCCGCATCGTTGCTCAGCGGCGCAGGCCGATACACAGCTACAGCGTAAAAGGCATTCGTCATCCCATCCTGAGCTGTAACTACGATATAGAGTGTTGTTGTCTCGCCTGGCGTCAATTCCACGACACCGTTAGCTTTGTCCGTAAAGTCACTGCCCGTATACAGCTTCACAGAGGCTTCCGCTGCCGGAACAATATCCGCCAATCCTACGGAGGAGAGGCTGTCCGACACATTCACCGCCCACGTAATCGCTTCGTCTGCCGACGCGCCGTTGCCGCCGCCGGGCGCCCCGTCAACTTCTCCAGCGACGCTCGTCAACCCAGCATCATTGCTCACAGCCAAAGCGCGCGTCACCGACACCGCATAATACTTCACGGCAGATCCATCCTCCGAGGTCACCTTCACATAGACGCCTGTCGCCGCGCCTTCGTTCAACGGAATCGTTCCGTTCCCCGTCACTGCAGCAGTGAAGTTTGCATCCGTGTATAGCTTCACCGAGGCGGAATCCCCTGGGACGATATCAGCTAACCCGATCGTGCTCGTCTCATTCGGAACGAGAACCGACCACGCCACCGCATCGCCCGGCGCACTGCCAGCGCCTCCGCTCGGCGCCGCGTCCGTCTTGCCAGCAACACTCGTCAACCCGGCGTCGCTCGAAAGAAGCTTCGTTCGAAAAATTTGATTATGCCAAGCTCTATCTGCGTAATAGATCGCACCGTCGCTGCCGACTTTCAGCCCGTATGCGTACGACTCTGTTTTGATCGTATGGACGAATCCCTCGCTGTCCAACTTACGAATATTAAAATTCAAGGAGTCCGCAACATATACGTTGCCTTGCCGGTCGACCGCAATGCCTTGAGGAACGTTGATATCCAGCAGCTGAGCCGGCATGGTCGGCATATTCGGATTTTTGCCTCGCAGCGTGCTGATGTTCCCGTTCGAATCAATTCGGCGAGCATTCTGATTCCCAACATCCAGGATATACAGCAAGCCGTCATGGTCCACTGCCAAATGGAACGGTTGGTTGAGCTTCGCGTTCGTTGCCAATCCGCCGTCTCCGGAATAACCGGGAGTATCTGTTCCAGCAATAGTGCTGATCACACCAGCGGTGTTGACCATCCGAACACGCGAGTTGCCCGAATCAGCGATCAACAGGTTTCCGGCGGCATCCATAGCCAGCCCGGTTGGCATGTTCAGCTGGGCTTCTGTCGCCGGCTTTTCGTCGCCGTTATACCCTATGCCTGCTGTACCCGCCACCGTGCTAATATTTCCGCTCGTATCCACCTTGCGGATGCGGTTATTCATGGTGTCCGCAATGTATAGATTGCCGCCGCCGTCCATCAGGACATCTGTCGGTTCAGACAGCTGCGCGGAAAGTGCAGAGCCTCCATCTCCGGAAAAGCCCGCGACGCCTGTCCCGGCAACCGTGCTGATCATGCCGTCGGCATCGACTTTCCGGATACGGTGATTATATGCGTCGGCAATATACATAGCACCGCTTGCCTCATCCAGCCAAAGTCCCGCAGGCTCGCTCAGCTGAGCTTCCAAGGCAGGTCCGCCGTCCCCGCCGCCGCCGATAGAACCATTTCCAGCCACCGCTTTTGTGCTGTACGGATTGGAAGCCGCCAAAGCAGCCTTTGGCGTAATGCCGGGTACAAGCAATAACAACACTATAAAAATCAAAAATGCTCTTGTCTTCCATGATCGGTGTCCCATTATGTCAGCTCCCATATGTATTTGCTTGAATCTTACTGCATTTATCGAGATTTAACCATACTTTAACAAACCAATTCCGACATATTTCGACATTTTATCAATTATTATTTACATATTATGGATAACAATTTGCAGCAAGCGAAACTTGCGTAGAGTAATTTATCGACACTATGCAATCCGACGGCAAGCTTCAGGTAGTCATCGCAAATTATATATTTTGGAGTAAAGGGAGGGCGTCGGTATGGAGTTTTTCGGGAAGGTCGTATTGGCGTCGTCGTTGCTCATTAGTTGCTTCTTGCTCTACTCTGGAGTGTCGGGGGCGCCGGCAGGTTGGGTTGCCGCGATTTTGATTTTTGGGAATGTGGGGCAGACGTTCATGCAGTTAGCGTTGTGGATTTCGGAGCAACGTCCCATTGGAATCCGCTGAATCCATTTGAGGGCTCCACCGTGTATTCCAATGTTGCTTTGGTTCTGGCTTTGTTGCATATCGGCATCCTGCGTCCTACCGTTATTATGCTCGGCAATTTGGGGGTGCGACGAGGTCTTTGCTGAGTGAAGGGACCCGGCTTGCGAAGCGTGAGAACAGTTAGAATGCGCTCTTGCCGAGGCTGGTTATGAACAGACTCCTGTAAGAGAACCGTTTCGTGGGAGGCGGTCTGATGTTCGTAAGGATGGCGTAGACATTACAATTTGCTATATAACCGGAACCAATGATGAAGGCATTAACTTAAATGACTTACCAGAGCGGGGATGGCGAGATGATCCGTTGTTACAACAAAGCTATACGTTAAACGGATTATCGGCTCATGTATTAAGCCAATGCACGGCTAAGCGGTCTTGGTCCTGAATTCAATGGGATTGAGGCCGTTTTAATTTTAGCTTGCAGTCATTGGAAAAACAAAGCTTTTGCACTTGAATTCTAGATTATCTCCTGGCATGGCGCGCCGAATTATGAAAGGTTTGGGGCAGTGTCCCTAACGACTTATATTATTATTTCGCTCTCGTTCTCCGATATATATTTAAGCACTCTTACTTAAAGCTGCCTTAGTGAAAAAGGATTATAGCGTTGGGCCATTACTTGACGCTTTTTCGATAAGAGTTCGAATGGAGATATAAAATTCAGTCCACAGTATGGGAGGAACCGATTTGAAGAAGTTAGCCGTTTTATTACTAGCCTTAATCGTATGTGCACAAGCCTTCGCTCCAGGCGCTAGATCTTTCGCAGCACCTGTGAATGGGATTATCTTGGTATTATCTACGAACAAGGACGTCGTTGATTCAGGCGAAGAATTCAGCTACATCATTGCCTATTCTGCCTCATCAAATACCAGCGACTATATAAACCCGAGTATTTCATTGACTTTGCCGGCAGGTGTAACGTACACGGATACAATGGGCGATCCGAATACGACGAGTAATGTTACCGATTCAATCTATCCGGGACAAAAGGAGGTCACATTTCAATTTAAAAATGGGACTGTACCTGCAGGTGCAACCGGCCAACTTGTAGTAAAAGGAAAGTTTGAGAATTACGTTACGCCTAATAGCACTGCGGCAACCACGAAAGCCGTATTTACAGCAACTGAAAACGGAACCCCTGTTACACTGGAATCCAATGAGGCGACGGTGTATTCTAAAGGCTCTGCGGTTTGGAACATTAATATAGAGAAAGCCGCTCCAATTGTAGAACCTGTTAAGGGCAGCGATGTGCAGTATAAAATAGTTGTGAAACCCGATACTGGTAACGGGCTTGGATTACTAGATATTCAAGATATTGTCGTTACAGCGAAATTAGATAATGGAGCAGTATTCATTTCAGCCGACAATGGTGGAACATTAGGTCCGGACAATACCGTAGTGTGGGGTTTAAATAACGGCCTTCGGGAAGAGAAGACACTCAAGGTTACCGTCCATTATCCTAATTCCATGCTAGAGAATGAAGTGACAACAACTGCAGAGATGACGTCAACACCTCTTGGCGGAACGCCCGCTACAAATAGTTACGATTACAAGCATGGCTTCGGGCTATCGCCTCTCGATTTAGGTACCTCGTTAAATCTCGATACCAATGAACAAGAAATATCACCTGGTCAATCGATAAAACTGTACCTCTCTAGCTTATCCAACAAATCAAACGTAGAGTTGGGTGATGGTCTATTGGAAATTATGACACCAACTCTTACGGAATCGGGGACGCCGGTCCGATTGGAGCTGCAAACGATCAAATCAGCCATCTTCTCAGGTATTTGGGATTATGATTTGTACTATACGCTCGTGGAAAACCCTGCTGCGGGTGATTGGATGCTGTGGAGCAGACCGAGTGCATCCGCTGCCACAGCTTTTGACGCGACAGCAATCGGTGAGATCAAAGGTATTCAGGCTAGATTCGGAAACTTACCAATAACGTGGAGGCAAGAGAGTGATTTTGAGTTTACATATAAGCTTGATTCCGCGACTCCTGTGCCTGCGAATACAAGAGAGATTATCCGTTCGTCGGCAGATTTTATATATTCTTTTGTCGGAAACCCAAAGACCAGCTCTGATAATAGCGAGACGTCCATTGTAAATAATCGTCCGCTGCTGGAACTGCAGAACAGCGTTAGTCAAGCAAGTGCAGCTCCTTCGGATATCGTGACTTATACCTTATCGGTTACGAATGACGCTGATCTCAGCTCTGACAAGTTGAATAACCCCATCATCTATACGATATTGCCGGCCGATCTGGAATACGTGCCGGGATCGTGGTCCATTGTCAGACCGGCAGGCATTGTCATTGATCCAATATTCACTACAGAGTCCCAGCCCTCAGGCGGAACAAAATTGACTTGGAGCTGGGATGATAGTAACCCGGGAGTATTGAATATAGGGGAAACGATACGCATCATGTATACAGCGGAGATCAAACCGGGAGCAGCAGCCCAGACTGTAACGAATACATTCGGTGTACAATCGCCGAATTACTTGAATGACGTGAACTACACGAATCCAACGCCCGTGGGTGGGCTATATGCTGTTGAAGCTGCGAGCAGCTTGACCGTGACTTCGAGTACTGCCCTCCAATCTAAGATGTGGGTGAAGGGAGAGCTGGATGCGGACTGGTTAGAGATGATGGGAACAACGACTCCCGGCGGCCAAGCGTTGTATCGATTGGAAATTCAAAATACTGGCAATGTCCCGATGAGGGCTCTCACCATCGTAAATCCGTTTCCGCGGATTGGCGATACTGCTGTTCTTAATGGCAGTGTCCAGCGTGATAGTAAGTGGGGGCCCGTGCTCATGGGACCGGTCACGGTACCATCTTATGTGACGGTATATTACTCAACGACACCAGGCATTACGATGAATCCAGCTACGGGTAGTGATAACGGCGCCTGGACGGAGATTCTTCCTGCTGACCCTACATCGGTAACCGCGATTAAGTTGCAATATGATAGTAACTATGTGATCCATCCGCTGGATAAGGTTACTTTGGAGTGGGCGATGAGAGCGCCAGTCGGGGCACCAACCGGCGGCAAGGTTGCTTGGAATTCTTTTGCTTATAAGGTTAATGATGCATCGGGGCAAGCGCTGCTGCCGTCAGAGCCTCTTAAGGTCGGGATGAGTATTCAGAGCTCGAATAAGGCTTCGATCGGAGATTACGTTTGGCTGGATTCGGACGAGAATGGGGTTATAAACGGAACGGAGACAGGGATAAATGGTGTTACAGTCGAGCTGTACGACGTAAGCGGCAGCAAGCTGGCGACTACGGTTACTTCTAATGATTTCGGGGGTAATCCAGGCTCGTATCTATTCCCAAATCTCGACCCAGGTCAATATCAGGTGACATTTGCACTGCCGTCAATGCAATACAGGTTTACAGAGCAACATGCAGGCGCTGATCCGACGATAGATTCCGATGTCAATCCGGCAACCGGGAAGACAGCGGTGTTCTCGTTGGCCCCAGGGGAGGAGAACCTCGCGATTGATGCAGGCATGGTTCTTGCCATCAATGCGGAAGTGCCAAGCATCGATACGCAGCCTATCGATCGAACCGTCAACGTGGGAGACAATGTGAACCTGACCGTAGGAGCCAGCGGTGGAGTGTCGCTGAGCTACCAATGGTATTTCAACACGACGAATAGTGCGACAGGCGGGACGGAGATTGCGGGAGCAACAAGCGCCAGCTATGTGCCGCCGACCACTGCAGCAGGAACAACATATTACTACGTTATTGTAACGAATACGGATAACAGCAAGAT
>NZ_BIML01000026.1 GCF_004001065.1 Paenibacillus xylaniclasticus | reverse complement strand
ACGACGCCAAGCACAGGGAAGCCACTGTCTAATGACGGTGGCTTTTTTGTTCTGGAATTGATTTATTCAGATCTGGACAGCAGCCTTTTGATTACCATACACTAAGCTTGACGCCACGTGAGAGATAAGAGATCGAGAGCACAGGAATAATTATTCAGATGTGAATAAGTGCTGAACTGAAAACGAACGGTTTTGATCCACATTTTATTCACGGAGGGGGGATAACTGGCGTGGAAATTCGAAATCTAACGAGTGAGCATTTCGAAGAGAGCATGAATTTGTCGCAGTTTGCTTTTCAAATCGAGCTGACCGAGGAGGAAAGGGAGGCTCGCAGGCCGCAGTTTAAGCCGGATGAAAGGTGGGGCGCTTTCGAAGGCGAGAAGCTGATGGCGCAGCTGACACTGCTGCCGTTGCATGTATACATACAAAGGCATAAGTTTGCGATGGGTGGAATTGCTGGTGTCGCAACTTGGCCGGAATACCGCAGACAAGGATTTGTCTCAAAGCTGCTGTACCATTCGTTAAGAACGATGCGCGAGGCCGGGCAAACCGTGTCGATGCTGCATCCGTTCGATTTTGGCTTCTATCGGAAGTACGGATGGGAGATGCTGACCGAATACCGAAAATATACGATCGAAACGTTCCGATTGCCGGCGAGAGTACAGGTGCCTGGAACAATAGAACGGCTGATTAATCCTAATACAGAGCTGTTGTCAGCGATCTATGAGCTTTATGCTGCTCGCTATAACGGAATGCTGTCACGTGCTGATAATTGGTGGACGGAACGAATTTATACCCGGAAGAAAGGGCAGACGGCTGTATATCGTTCGGAGGACGGGCAGCCGCAAGGATATATCCTATATGAAGTGAAGGAGAGAGTGATGACCGTTCATGAGCTGATCGCCATTAATGAAACAGCTCGGCGGGCGCTATGGACGTTCATTGCGAACCATGATTCGATGGCCAATGAAGTGACCGTAATCGCCCCTATCGATGATGACTTGACGGTGCTGCTTGACGATCCGCGGGTGAAGCAGGAGATTGTACCTTACTTTATGGCACGAATTGTGGATAATGAAGCTTTTGCTGCCCATTATCCGTTCGTGTCCACAGGACATTCACATGATGTGTATATACGTGTGCATGACCATGCTGCAGAATGGAACGACGGATGGTTTTATCTACATGTGGATAAAATGGGCGGTGGCACGATGAAGCCTATCGCTGCGTTACCTGACACGGAGCTTGTGAACGCGGTCGAGTGCGATATTCAGACACTGACAAGTATGATGCTGGGCTATCGAAGGCCGGCCAGACTGCACCAGCTCGGTAAGCTGACGGGCAGCGAGCAGACTGTACAGTGTCTGGAGCAGCTAATACCTGCAGCCAATACTTTTTTATATGATTTCTTTTAAGCTACGAGACGAGGCTCATTCCTGCATTTATTGCATTAATTTAGCCGCATGCGACAGAGGAGTAGAAGAAAGTCTGCATAACATACACATATTCTGCGAAATCGCTCCGATTGATCCGTAACCACAAAAGAAAGGGGCGTCCGCCCGGACTGCCCCTTTATACTGATGAAATTCGGATTGTAGTCAATCACCAATAGTTATCCGTTCTCCCCAGACTGCGTTAAGAGCCTCTGTGATGATCTTTGCGCCAGCTTTTGTATTACACGAAGCCTCTTCAAATTTCCTGCTGTTTGGCGTTGACGTTCGACCTTTATTTCAAATCAAACGGTACGGCAGGTGGGTTCCATTCGATCGAGACGTCACCCATACCGAGCTGTTTCAGAGCGCTGAGTGGAACGTACAAGCGATTACTTATGATTCGACTGTTCGTGTCGTCAAAAGTCAACTGGTACTGCTTTAGAGATACGTTAAACCGGTAAGGGGATGCGTCGTCTCGGGTCGTTATCTCTTTCTTCACCTTAAGTCTGAGCTTGTTCTTGAATGGGTCTAACGGCACATATGTGATCCCATTGGTTCCAATAAAAGCAAGCGGTGCTGCCACCTTCGAAATATCCTCTTCATATTCTCCACCAAGCGTAAGCAGAGCTTCCGGCTGGTATTCTATGGATATTGGCGTGACCGGAAGGCTGTCTACCTCGAGCGATGGACTAGGAACTGGCCAGCTCTTCGGCGGGAAACCAGTGTTCATGTTCGAATATTTCGG
Organism: Paenibacillus xylaniclasticus; assembly: GCF_004001065.1. Taxonomy (GTDB): domain Bacteria; phylum Bacillota; class Bacilli; order Paenibacillales; family Paenibacillaceae; genus Paenibacillus_T; species Paenibacillus_T xylaniclasticus. The sequence continues at coordinate 71,196 of NZ_BIML01000026.1, read as the reverse complement.
TCTTGGCTCGCTCGGTCCTATCGTTCGGGTCGTTCCGTCGCTTACTTGATAGAGCAGAAGATCAGCAGTGTCCGATTGGATGATAACAGCTTCATCTGTCTTATCCGCGTAATAATACAAGCGACCGCTTGCGATCGGCTTCAGCTTGAACGATTGTGAATCAGCTAAATATACTTTGCTGTCTGTGCTGACAAGCAGACGGCCGTCGTTCGTATAGGACGTTTGCAGAAATCCTCTTCCGGTCCATAGCTCGCGAATAATACCTGTTGTCCTATTTTTCATTAATAAAGTTGTTCCGCGGCGCGGTGTAAATCCTTCCGAATTCGTGTTCCTCACTGATATATAATGCTCGATCTGTAAAAAGCCACTTTCTCCGTTCGGCGACATCGTATACGTCTGCCCGTCAATGACTGCTTTGCGGGACGGATCATACATGAATCGCTTGTTGTACAGATGGGGAAGATCAGATTGAAAGAAGACGAACGAATTCGTATAGGGTCTAAAAAATAAATACGGATACTGCATGACGGAGACATAAGAAAGCTTGCTCCAATTCCCTTGACGGTCAGCGTAAATTATGGCGGAGCTGCTGCTTTGGTCGCTCAGCTGATAAAATGTTTCTCCGCTCCTCTTGTCATGATATACCGGATACACATTGTCGTACTCGCTTACTGGCTGCGCATAGGCAAGAGCCGATGAAACCAGTGTCCCAGCCAATACAATGCCGCTCATCATCGCTGCAAGTTGACCTTTCTGATAATGCATAGAGCCACTCCTTATTTGACGTTACGTTATGTCCGATGCTTGCTGTAGTACTCGGTTAGACGCGGGAATAGGAATAAAGGTTGCGAAAAGAGGAGTAAAGACACGTATAAACAAAGGGAGGACATCCAACCCTAATAAAGACGGGTTTGCAGGGGAATGACAAACTGTCAGACAATTTTGACGAATATAGCTTTAACCTCTTGACCTTCGTTCAAGAAATCGTATAATGAAATTAAAGTCAAAGAAAGTCAAAGTCAACGACGTACGGTTCGCAACCCGCGTCTATGGATAAGCAAGGCTCTCCATTCTACCGGCCTTCTTGCCTCAAGCTTGTGACTAAGCTTTGACGAAGCAAAATGCAGTATGATCCGTAAGACCATGAAGCAAGCGCATCATGTGGGAGGTTGGTGCATGCGTAACATTTCCGATCTCATCGAACAGTATTTGAAACAGATGCTTCAGGAGAGCAAAGAAGGCGCAGTCGAGATTCAGCGTAACGATCTCGCGGACCGGTTCTCCTGCGTCCCATCGCAGATCAATTATGTGATCAGCACGAGATTTACGCTGGAGAAGGGCTATTTGGTCGAGAGCAAGCGAGGAGGCGGTGGATATATTCGTATCCAACGCGCTGATCTGCCCGCTCTGAAGACGATCGCACCTTACCTTAGCGGCATTATCGGGGACAGCGTCGATCAGAGCGCAGCAGAAGGTCTAATATATCAACTTGAGGAAGCTGAGCTCGTCACCAAAAGGGAAGCCCAATTGCTTAAGGCTGCGGTATCGCGCGAGGCGCTTGCTTTGAAGCTGCCGCTGCGCGACGAAGTACGCGCACGCGTCATGAAGGCGATGCTCATTGCGCTGTTGACCAGATAGGTCAGCGCGTTATTGTCAGCGCAGCTGCGGTGATAGCAGACTGAAGGCGAAGGAGGGATGGCGGCTTGATTTGTCAGGAATGCGGCAAGAAGCCGGCAACGCTTCATTTTACAAAGATTGTGAATGGCGATAAGAACGAGTATCACATTTGCGAGACGTGCGCCAGAGATAAGGGGGAGCTTATTCCCGGTTCGGCGAACGGTTTCTCGATTCACAGCCTGCTGTCCGGCCTGCTCGATTTCGAAAGGGCGGGACAGGGTGCGAAGCAGGAAGCGCTTCGCTGCGAGGATTGCGGATTAACCTATGCGCAGTTCAGCAAGATCGGCCGTTTCGGCTGCAGCTCTTGTTACCGCAGCTTTGAGGGCAAGCTTGATCCGTTGTTCAAACGGGTACACGGCAATACGGTTCATGTCGGCAAAATTCCGAAACGCTCCGGCGGTATTATCCAGACGAGACGAGAAATCGAGAGGCTGCGGCGTGAGCTGCATGCCCGGATCGACAACGAGGAATTCGAGGCAGCGGCGCAGCTCCGCGACCGGATTCGGGAGCTCGAACGGAAAGCCGAAGGGCTGTAAGCGCGAAGGGAGGAGGCTTGATTTTGTCGAAGAGAAGGTTCGCCGAGCAGCCGCTCAGTGATTGGATGAAAGGTAAAGGTCCGTTTTCGGAAATAGTCATCAGCAGCCGGATAAGGGTAGCACGCAACCTGCGCAATTTCCCATTCCCGATGCTGGCGACGAACCAGCAGTCGCTGGAAGTGTTGAATCGGCTGACGGCCGTTTCGGCACAGAACATGCTGAGCGGGATTGGACGGTTCGAGACTTACAAGCTGGCCGACCTTAGCGAGCTGGAGAAGCGAGTGCTGGTCGAGAAGCATCTCATCAGTCCGAACCTTGCGAATGAATCGCGGAACGGAGCATTTATTCTGAATGAAGACGAGTCCGTCAGTATCATGATTAACGAAGAAGATCATCTGCGAATCCAATGTTTATATCCCGGCTTCCAAATTCATGAGGCTTGGGCATTGGCGAGCAGCATTGACGATATTTTTGAAGAACAGGCGGATTACGCCTTCGACGAGAGAAGAGGGTATTTAACGAGCTGTCCGACTAACGTCGGCACCGGCATCCGCGCATCGGTCATGATGCATTTGCCGGCGCTTGTTCTGACGCAGCAAATTAATCGTATTTTATCGGCGGTTACGCAGGTTGGCCTTGCAGTACGAGGGATGTATGGCGAGGGCAGCGAATCGCTGGGCAATGTGTTTCAAATTTCAAATCAAATTACGCTGGGACAGTCCGAAACCGAAATTATCGACAACCTGTACAGTGTAGCGCAGCAAATTATCGAGCACGAGAAAGCGGCGAGAAAACGGCTCGTTGCCGAATCGCGGATCCGGATCGAGGATCGGGTAAGACGCTCATACGGCATTCTGTCACATGCAGCTATTATGGATTCGAAGGAAGCCGCTCAACGGCTGTCCGATATTCGGCTTGGCATCGATCTAGGGATGATCCATAACTTGTCGCAGCAGGACATGAACGAGCTGATGGTCATGACACAGCCTGGTTTTCTGCAGCAGGTCTTCAATGAAGCGTTGAGTCCAGAAGCGAGAGATGTAAGGCGGGCTGAGCTGATTCGCGGCCTAATATCGCAGCACAACAATCATGGGGGTGTATCGCAATGATGTTCGGAAGATTCACGGAACGTGCGCAGAAAGTGCTTGCTTTGGCGCAGGAGGAAGCGGTTCGTCTTGGTCATAACAATATCGGAACGGAGCATATTTTGCTCGGATTAATTCGCGAAGGAGAAGGCATTGCGGCGAAGGCACTAATCGGTCTCGGTCTGGGATTGGAGAAAATTCAAGATGAGGTAGAGGCGCTCATCGGTCGCGGCCAAGAGCAGCCGACGAATATTGCTTATACGCCGCGTGCGAAGAAAGTGATCGAGCTGTCGATGGACGAAGCGAGAAAGCTTGGCCATACGTATGTCGGTACAGAGCATATTCTTCTCGGTCTTATTCGTGAAGGAGAAGGCGTCGCAGCCCGCGTGCTGAACAATCTTGGCATCAGCTTGAACAAAGCTCGCCAGCAGGTGCTTCAGCTGCTCGGCAGCAGCGAGGCGGTATCGAGCAATCATGGCACGCCATCGAACGTCAGTACGCCAACGCTTGACGGCCTGGCCCGTGACTTGACCGCTTTCGCCCGCGAAGGCAATCTTGATCCGGTTATAGGCCGCAGCAAAGAAATTGAGCGCGTCATTCAAGTGCTTAGCCGCCGGACGAAGAACAACCCGGTGCTGATCGGGGAGCCGGGCGTCGGTAAAACGGCGATTGCTGAAGGGCTCGCTCAAAAGATTATTGCCGGCGAGATTCCTGAGACGCTGCGCGACAAGCGCGTGATGACGCTCGACATGGGATCGGTCGTGGCGGGCACGAAATACCGCGGCGAATTCGAGGATCGTCTGAAGAAAATTATGGACGAAATTCGTCAAGCGAATAACATCATTTTGTTCATCGACGAGCTGCATACGCTGATTGGTGCAGGTGGAGCGGAAGGTGCAATCGACGCTTCGAACATTCTGAAGCCGTCATTGGCTCGCGGTGAGCTGCAGTGCATCGGCGCGACGACGCTTGATGAATATCGCAAATATATCGAGAAGGACGCAGCCTTAGAGCGCCGGTTCCAGCCGATTACGGTTGACCAGCCGTCGCCAGAGGAAGCGATCCAAATCCTTCACGGTCTGCGTGACCGTTATGAAGCGCATCACCGGGTGAAAATTACGGATGAAGCGATCGAGCAAGCCGTGAAGCTGTCTGATCGTTACATTACCGATCGGTTCCTGCCGGACAAAGCGATCGACCTGATCGACGAGGCCTCATCCAAAGTAAGACTCAAAACATATACGGTACCGCCAAACCTGAAGCAGCTGGAAAACCGTCTGGAGGACATCCGTAAGGAGAAGGACTCCGCGGTTCAATCGCAGGAATTCGAGAAGGCTGCGGCACTTCGTGATACGGAACAGAAGCTGCGCGAGGAGCTGGATGTGACGCGCAACCAATGGAAGGAGAAGCAAGGTCGTACCGATTCCGAGGTGACGCCTGAGGATATCGCGCAGGTCGTTGCAAGCTGGACCGGCATTCCGGTCAGCAAGCTGGCAGAGGAAGAGACGCAGCGTCTGCTGAAGATGGAAGACATTCTGCATGATCGCGTCATTGGCCAGACGGATGCGGTGAAGGCAGTGGCACGGGCGATCCGCCGTGCCCGCGCCGGACTGAAAGATCCGAAGCGTCCGATCGGCTCCTTCATCTTCCTAGGTCCTACAGGCGTAGGTAAGACGGAACTGGCGCGCGCGCTTGCGGAATCGATGTTCGGCGACGAGAATGCGGTCATTCGAATCGACATGTCCGAGTACATGGAGAAGCATTCTACGTCCCGTCTCGTCGGAGCGCCTCCAGGCTACGTCGGCTTCGAGGAAGGCGGCCAATTGACCGAGAAAGTGCGCCGCAAGCCGTATTCTGTCGTATTGCTTGATGAGATTGAGAAAGCTCATCCCGAAGTGTTCAATATTTTGCTCCAAGTGCTGGAGGATGGACGCTTGACCGATTCGAAGGGTCGTGTCGTCGACTTCCGCAATACGCTGATCATCATGACGTCCAATGTCGGCGCGGATCAAATTAAGCGCAATTCGACGCTCGGCTTTACGGCTGTTCACGACTCGGGACGCGAGTTCAACCAAATGAAGGATAAAGTGATGGCCGAGCTGAAGAAAAGCTTCCGTCCGGAGTTCTTGAACCGGATCGACGAGACAATCGTGTTCCACTCGCTCGAGCAGGAGCATATCGCGCAAATCGTAACGCTCATGTCCGAAGAGCTACGTAAACGTCTGAAAGAGCAAGAGGTTGACTTCGTGCTGACGGATGCAGCTAAGAGCTTCCTTGCGAAGGAAGGCTTCGATCCGCAATATGGCGCTCGTCCGCTTCGCCGGGCGATTCAGAAGCATATCGAGGACCGTCTGTCTGAGGACTTGCTGCTCGGTAACATTACGAAGGGCGACTCGCTCGTTATCGACGAGAAGGATGGCGAGCTTGTAGTGAACCGTGCCAGCGGAAGCGGGCAGCAGGTAGACAATGTAGAGCCTGCAAATAAATAATGGATCGAGACATCGCGCAGCCTAATGCTGCGCGGTGTTTCGTTTTCAGATGTAATTGATTGGCTGTGCTGCTTACATTGCTTGCTAGTGTGAGGATGGCGTGCTAGGCTTGTCCTATTAAGGGCTGTTGGCCTTAATCGAACTTGGTGCAAAGGGAGAGGATCGAATGAGCGAGCTGGAATTGGAAGCCGTCCGATATCCAATCGGACAATATGAGCCTAGCGAGACGATTACGCCGGAGCAGCGCAAGCAATGGGTGGAAGAGATCAGACGTCTGCCTGCAGAGCTTAACGCCGCCGTCGCAGGCTTGAGTGAGGAGCAGCTCGATACGCCTTATCGCGATGGAGGGTGGACGGTACGCCAAGTTGTGCATCATATTGCGGACGGTCATATGAACGCGTACACGCGGTTCAAGCTGGCGTTGACGGAGGAGCAGCCAACGATCAAGCCTTATTACGAAGAACGATGGGCTGAGCTGTAAGATGGCGCCCATGCACCTGTCAAGCTGTCGCTGGCGCTTGTCGAAGCGCTCCATGAGCGTTGGAGCATTCTGCTTGCTTCGATGAGCTCCGAGCAGTTCGAATGCAGCGTCATCCATCCACAGAACGGCCGGATGACGTTGAATGAGATTGCAGGACTGTACGCTTGGCACGGCAAGCACCATGTTGCGCAAATTACGAGCTTGAGAGAGCGCAAAGGCTGGTAGTTTCGTTTTCTTGAGAACACGCCTCGCATACGGATTTTTCCGGGCGGGGCTTTTTAACTATTGACGGAAATGGTAACGGGTGGTAGTATTCTAATCATACTAAGTCAATTGGAATTATAGAATTAATGAGCTCGAGTGCAGCAAGGCTCGGTTCTATGATTGCCGACCAGTCCTTCTGGAGGTCTTTACGCCGGAGATAATCCGAGTAAAGGCCTTTTTTGCGTATGCACAGTTTACAGACAGAAGAAGAAAGAGAAGAGGAGAGGATGTGTAGAGAATGAGGGAGAGAAATACCGTTATGAATAGATGGGCATGGTCTATAGCGGCCATTGCGTTTGCTGGAGTGGTGGCGGTTGCGGGATGCGGGAATGGCAGCAAATCGGCGGTGAGCAAGGGTGACGGCAACGGTTCGGATTACGAGAAGCTGGAGCTTCGCTATCAGGGCAGTGTAGGGGCTGTTACATTTCCTGAGCTTGCGGAGGAACTGGGATATCTTGCTCCGATCAAGCTGAAATGGATTGGCAATACGATTAGCGGTCCGCAAGATATTCAGACGGCGGCGACTGGACAGTCTGATTTTGGCGGTGCGTTCAACGGAGCGATCATTAAGCTCATTTCGGCAGGGGCACCGGTGAAGGCGGTTATTGGGTACTATGGCACCGACGAGAATACGTTTGGTGGATTTTATGTGCTGGATGATAGCCCGATTAAGACCGCGAAGGACTTGATTGGCAAAACGATTGGCGTCAACACGTTGGGGGCACATTCCGAGTTCGTGATCAAAGAATATTTGCGCCGGAATGGATTAACGGAGGACGAGATCAAGCAGGTAACGCTCGTAGTCATCCCGCCAGTCAACTCGGAGCAGACGCTTCGCCAGAAGCAAATCGACGTAGCCTCGCTCGGCAATTTGCTTCGAGATAAAGCGTTGGAGCGGGGAGGTATTCGACTACTGTTTAGCGACTATGATTTATACGGCTCGTTCACAGCGGGCAGTTACGTATTCACACACAAATTTTTGAAAGATAACCCGAACACGGTGCGTAAATTCGTCGAGGCGACCGGCCAAGCGATCGAGTGGGCGCGTACGACGCCTCGAGAGCAGGTCATTGCCAAGTACAAAGAGATTATCGAGAAGCGCGACCGCAAGGAGGACACTACCGCGATCGACTATTGGAAGAGTACCGGCATTGCAGGCAAAGGTGGCTATATTCGCGAAAGCGAGTTTCAGGTATGGGCCGACTGGCTCGTTAACAACGGCGAATTAAAGGCAGACCAAGTTAAACTAACGGACTACTACACGAATGAATTCAGCGCCTTCCAAGACGACCAAGCTCAGAAGTAACTCGCCGCCTCCTCGTACCGCAGCAACATAAGTGCCCAAAGGCACTTAAAAGAGCGGCTGTGGGTCAGCACGTCGAAAGTAGGTGTTCTAGATCCCTTATCGCATTGGCTCTCTCTTCGAGTTCTGCATTAAGAACCAAATGGTGCAATTCAGCCAGTAACTAATTTCATTTAATGCTTGTGCCCGCATTAGAGCAGGGCGGAGGCTGGTCACGGTAGGAGCGCAGAAGTAAAGCGGGTCCCGTAAGGGACGGCAAGCGACTGATAGCACGGATGTTGTCAGGGGCAACGAACAAGGGAGCAGACGTTTGGAACGAAGATAGATACAGAGAAAAGTGGAGCGGGTCCCGCAAGGGACGGCAAGCGGTGGGGATGGAAGACAGTAGATAGAATGAGCTTGGCGGAGTCCAGAGGGCGCGAGCCCTTTGGGGCCCTCCCTTGCAGGGAGGGTTTGGGAGGGTAGAAAAATAAATGTAGGAGTGGACTAAAATGAGCAAAAAGAATCATTCGAACGTAAATGAGAGCACGAATGGGACGGACTTAACCAGTACGGATGCAATCCGCAGACAAATGAGGCTGGGGGCATTTCTTATGACGCCCGGTCACCATGTCGCTGCTTGGCGTTACCCGGACGCGGAGGCGACGGGCGTACTCGATTTCCGCTTTTATAAACAGCTTGCGCAGACGGCGGAGCGTGGCAAGTTCGACATGGTGTTTCTGGCCGATGGCTACGCTGTTGCCGAAAGGTTCCCGGAAGCATTGGAGCAGACGGTTAACGTTCGTCCCGAGCCGTTCACGTTACTGTCGGCTTTAAGCTCTGTGACCGAGCGGATCGGCCTAGCCGGCACCGTGTCGACGACGTACAATGAGCCGTTCCACGTCGCGCGTAAGTTCGCTTCGCTTGATTATATAAGCTCTGGCCGGGCAGCATGGAACGTCGTCACGTCGGGCTCAGATGCCGAAGCGCGCAATTTCAATTTGGAGAAGCACGTTCAGCATGACCTTCGGTATGAGCGGGCAGAAGAGTTCGTCGATGTCGTCAGAAAGCTGTGGGACAGCTGGGATGATGGCGCACTGCTGTATGATAAAGCATCCGCACGATTTGCTGACCGGAGTAAGGTAACTCCGATTAACCATAAAGGCAAGTTCTTCAGCGTGCGCGGTCCGCTTAACGTCGCACGGCCGATTCAAGGTCATCCCGTTGTCATCCAAGCCGGTGCCTCAGAGCCGGGTAAGGAGCTGGCAGCACGTACGGCGGAAGTGATCTTCACGGCTTGGCAGACACTAGAGGAAGCGCAGCGCTTCTATGCGGATGTCAAAGGGAGAATGGCCAAGTACGGACGCAAGCCAGAGGAGCTGAAAATTATGCCGGGCGTATTCCCGATTATCGGCCGGACGGAAGAAGAGGCGGCGGAGAAAAAGGCGCTGTTCGAGCAGCTAATTCCCGAGCAGGCTGGCGTGGCTCTCTTGTCCGGATTAATCAGCTTCGATCTGTCGCCTTATCCGGTTGACGGTCCGCTGCCGGAGCTGCCGCACTTATCGCAGATTAACGGTGTTAAAAGCCGGTTCCAGCTGCTTAAAGATCTAGCGGACCGCGAGCAACTGACGATTCGCCAGCTGTATCAGCGCATTGCAGGGGCACGCGGACATCGGGAAATTATCGGCACGCCGGCCCAGATCGCTGACCAGCTGCAGGAATGGTTCGAGAATGGTGCGGCGGACGGCTTTAATATTATGCCGCCATATTTGCCGGGAGGGCTGGAGGATTTCGTCGATCTCGTGGTGCCGGAGCTGCAGCGCCGAGGCTTGTTCCGTGAGGAGTATGAGGGACGTACGCTGCGGGAAAATCTCGGTTTGCAGCGGCCTAAGGCCCACAGCCGCATTCTGAAAGCGGCATCTGCCGTGAAGGTGGCAGAGTGAGAGCTGCGCACGCAGCGAGCATCCGAGGGATCGACGGCCGGGGAGGAAGCCGCCTGCCTATGGCGGCATTATTCCTCGGCTCTTTTTTGTCTATCTATCACGTGGTGTCGCTGAATGCGGTGCTGCCCGGTTTTATTGCAATTTTTCATACCGACCTGCAGACCGTACAATGGCTTATGACAGGCTTCACGCTTGCGACCGGAATGGCCGCGCCGCTATGCGCTTACCTTGAAGAAAGGTTCGGAGCCAGGCGGTTATTTCTCTTGTGCACGATTATGCTGACACTTTGTTCGATTGCATGCTCCTTCGCCTGGAACATTGGTTCGCTCATTATCTTGCGGACGCTTCAGGGTGTATTCTGCGGCATCATGCAGCCGCTCACGCTTTCGATCATTTATGGAACGCTGCCGAAGGAACGGAATTCGTCCGCCCTCGGCTGGTGGACGATGTCGACCATCTTAGGCCCGGCGCTTGCGCCGACAATAAGCGGCTGGCTGTTGCAGTCGGATTGGCGCTTATTATTCTGGGTTACCGTTCCGCTCGGCTTGCTCGTCTGGTGGATGGGCTTTGCCTACTTACCGCATCAGACCAGTAAAGGTGCTGCGAACCGGCCGGACATTCCGAGCCTATGCTATGTGATTGGCGGGACGCTGTCGCTGCTGCTTGTATTCAGTAATTTGAACCGATGGGGGCTTGCTTCACCTGTTCTTCAATTGCTGAGCCTCTTCTCTATTCTATTGCTAACATTGTTCGTGCGCCGAAGCTTGCGGATCGAACAGCCGCTGCTGGAGCTTCGCTTGTTCGCGAATCGGACCTTCACGGCAAGCTTGTCCGCTTCGCTCATTCTAATTACGGGATTGTACTCCGGCATTTATTTTATTCCGTTGTTTCTGCAGCAAGTACAGGGTATGTCAGCGATGCACGTCGGCCTGCTGCTGCTGCCGCCCGCTTTGACGATGACGCTCTCGACGACCATCGCTTCTAAGCTGTATGGTCGATTAGGAGCCCGCAAGCTGCTTGTTGCCGGAACGCTGCTGCTGCTGCTCGCAACCTGGCAGTTCAGCCGGCTGCAGGAGAATGCAAGCCATGGCTTCGTTATGCTGTGGATGGCCGTTCGTTATGTCGGAGTTGGCCTGTCCATGACGCCGGCGATGAATGCGGGCATGTCTGCTGTGGAGCAGCGATTGTCGTCCCATGCATCCGCGCTGATTAATTGGATTCGCCAAGCTGGAGGTGCTCTTGCGATCGGGCTGTTCACCGCTTACTTCTATGCGCGAACGAATGCTTACGGAGGTGATCCTAGCCGATATGCCGTAGATCCGCAGGCTTATATTCATGGATTAAGCGACGTATTCATTCTAGCACTCATCACGAGCTCGTTCGGGCTGCCGTTGGCGCTGCTGCTCCGACGCAGCCGGAAGTCAACAGCTTCAGGCGCAAAACCCTTGTTACAGAAAGCAGGAGATTAGCCTTATAGCTAACACGATCTAAACATTGATACAATTGACCTTGAGAGCAAAGCTGTTCATGCTTAGAAGACGGAATGGCCCTCCGTTTGGATAACAGGGTTGTCCTTGTAACACAGATCTATGAGCAGATAATGTCCGTTGTACGGAATCGACGAAGGGACCTGCTGTATGCCATCAACCAATGGCAAAGTGGTGTCCCTTTTTGACGTGGGCTTTATATTACGCTTTGGAAATGGTAAACTTTGAATTGATATCGTTAACAGCTAAGGGAGCCGACAATGGCAAAAATAAAAGTAAAATTCGTCTGTACGGATTGCGGTACCGAATCGCCGAAATGGCTGGGCAAATGCCCGGGCTGCGGAGCCTGGAACTCCATGGTGGAGGAGAAGGAGACGGTTGTCCGCACGGCGGGAGCGGCGGGAGCCGCTGTTTTTCAAACGAAAGAAAAACCGCGTTCTATCATACATATAGAGAGTGGTCAAGAACCGCGGGTCGATACGAAGCTGGGCGAGCTGAATCGTGTGCTCGGGGGCGGGGTCGTTCCCGGCTCGCTAATTCTCGTCGGCGGTGATCCGGGTATCGGCAAATCTACGCTGCTCTTGCAGACGTCTCACTCGCTTGCGGCAAGCGGACTGCGAGTCCTGTATATATCGGGTGAGGAATCAGTCCGCCAGACGAAGCTTCGCGCCGATCGTCTCGGCTCGTTATCGGAGCAGCTGTACGTGTTGTGTGAGACGAATGTCGAATCGATCCGAGAAGCGATCGAATCGATCGATCCGGCGCTCGTCGTCATTGACTCCATTCAGACGGTATTCGACCCGAATGTGCAATCGGCGCCCGGAAGCGTCGCGCAGGTGCGGGAATGCACGTCGCATTTCATGCGCATTGCGAAGATTAAAGGCATTGCTACTGTTCTCGTCGGTCACGTTACGAAGGAAGGCGCGATTGCTGGACCGCGGCTGTTAGAGCATATGGTCGACTGCGTGTTATATTTCGAAGGCGAACGGCACCATACTTACCGGCTGCTAAGAGCGGTGAAGAATCGGTTCGGCTCGACGAACGAAATCGGGATATTCGAGATGGGAGAAAGCGGCCTGCGTGAGGTATCCAATCCTTCGGAGCTGTTCTTGTCCGAGCGGCCGCTTGGCGTAGCCGGATCGACCGTCGTGGCGAGCATGGAAGGGACGAGGCCGGTTCTTGTTGAGCTGCAGGCGCTCGTCGCTTCGACGAATTTTCCGTCGCCGCGCCGCATGTCTGCCGGTATCGACCATCACCGGATGGCACTCATTATTGCCGTCCTGGAGAAACGAATGGGCATGTTTTTACAAAATCAGGACGCTTATCTGAACGTAGCAGGAGGCGTCAAGCTGGATGAGCCGGCTGTCGATCTGGCGGCCGCGGTCAGCATCGCATCGAGCTTCCGCGATGCGCCGACTCGTCCGTTCGATGTCGTGTTCGGCGAGGTCGGCCTAACCGGCGAGGTTCGCGCCGTATCCCGTGCAGAGCAGCGAGTACGCGAAGCAGAGAAGCTTGGATTTAAGCGGGTTATTATGCCCGAGAATAGTCTTAAGGGCTGGAAGCCGCCATCTAATATTGAAATCATCGGCGTATCCACCGTGGCGGAGGCGCTCGCGGCAGCGCTCGGATAGAGGGGGCACATAATGAAGGAACAGAGAGAGCTTGAGGTTATGTACCAATTGCTGCAGCTGGTCGCTCCGGGAACGGCTTTTCGTGACGGTCTGGAGAACGTGCTGCGTGCAAAGACGGGGGCGCTGATTGTCGTCGGCTGCAGCCCGGAAGTGATGCAAGTCGTGGACGGTGGATTTTCGATCAACTGTGACTTCTCACCAAACTACTTATATGAGCTGGCTAAGATGGATGGAGCCATCATTCTAAGCGAGGACCTTAAACGTATTCTATACGCGAACACGCAGCTGATTCCCGACAGCTCCATTACATCGACGGAGACGGGCATTCGGCACCGGACGGCAGAGCGGGTGGCGAAGCAGACTGGCAAGCTTGTCGTATCGATCTCCCAGCGCCGCAACATCATTACGTTATACCAAGGCAATCTGCGCTACGCGCTGAAAGATATGGCTGTCATTCTGACGAAAGCGAATCAAGCGATTCAAACGCTCGAGAAATATAAGGCAGTGCTCAAGCAAGCGTTCACGAACTTGTCTGCGGCCGAGTTCGAAGAGCTTGTAACCTTGCAAGAGGTTGCTCATGTTATTCATCGAGTTGAGATGGTTGTTCGAATCAAGATGGAAATTAAACGGTACGTGACAGAGCTCGGAACGGAAGGTCGATTGATTGGCATGCAGATGGATGAGCTCGTCGGCGGCGTCGAGGAGGATGCATGGTTTCTGCTCAAGGACTATGCCAAAGATAACTCAGACGACCGGATTCGTGAGATCCGAATGGCGCTCAAGAAGCTCAGCAATGACGAACTGATGGACCCGCCGCATGTCATCCGACTGCTGGGCTATTCCGGCACGTCGGCAGAGGAATCGGTCTCGCCACGCGGGTATCGGCTGCTGCACAAAATCCCTCGTCTCCCAATTGTTGTGATGCACAACCTTGTTGAACGATTCCACCATTTGCCTCATATTGTGATGGCAACTTATGAAGAATTGGACGAAGTGGACGGCATCGGCGAGGTGCGCGCTCGCGCGATCAAGGAAGGGCTGAAACGGATTCAAGAGCAAATGTTCATTGACAGGCAGATTTAAATCACATACAATGAGGGAATGCGTTCGCGCCATCTGGTACTGGATGGAATTTATATGTCCGGTGCGTGTACATCAAGCAACTTTCTGGGCATAGTAGAGATGAGGTGGAACGAAATGATCACAAAATCGATACCCAGCCTGTTCACGGTAGGCAATCTCTTCCTTGGTATTGTCGCCATCATACTTGTATTTAACGAGAAGCCGGAGCTTGCAGCGATGATGGTTATTATAGCGATGCTGCTCGACGGAGTGGACGGACGGATCGCGAGAGCACTTAATGCACAGAGCGAATTCGGCAAGGAGCTCGATTCGTTGTCTGATGTAATATCGTTCGGCGTCGCACCAGCATTCATTATGTACGTGGTCGCCTTCCAGCATATTAATCAGGCTGCGGCTTGGATCGTCACCGCTCTGTTTCCAATCTGCGGCGCGTTAAGGCTTGCAAGGTTTAATGTTATCTCCAGCATGCCAGGCTATTTCATCGGTCTTCCAATTCCGGCTGCGGGCGGCGTTCTGTCGACGCTTGCCTTGTTCTATAAAGATATTCCGGTGGCTATTCTAATGGTCAGCACATTGCTGTTATCATTCTTAATGGTCAGCACAGTGAAGTATCCGAATTTTAAGAAAATCGGTATTCCGAAGAGTGCGATATGGGTTGTACCCATTATTGTTGTAGTAGCGGTCATCCTTGGATATTTATTTCCGAAGCATTTGTCCAAAATTATTTTCGTCCCGCTGCTGCTCTATGCACTGTACGGGTTAAAAAAAAACGTTAGAGCGCTGTTCCGCAGAACGGCTCGTAAGAGCCGGCGTCGTGCTGCTGAGGATGCAGCGCAGTCGGAGCACAGCGCGTAATTCGCGCGCGCGGAGCAGGCGTATTATACTAAAATAGCGGTGCGTGGGAGACGATCCCTGCACCGCTATTGATTTTTAGAGGCTGCTTCATTGAAAGCGGATGTCCTCGGTACAAAAGGACGGTGCAGACTTGTTGTCTGTACCGTCCTTATTGTTTATATTCGACTTCGATGTTATTTATCTCATGTTAAATAGGCCGAGCGTAGAGCATTTGTCCGATTCGCGGGCAACGACATCCTCAAGCTTAATGTCCAGCAGATTGCATAAGGCGGACATATAGAACAGGTTGCGGCCAAGCTCGGAGCGCAGCACGTCGCTGCATTGCTCACACAGTTGTCCCTCCATATGGTTCTGGAGAACCGTTTGTGCTGCCGTCAGATCGGTGTTATCGGAGTAAGCTTGTTTCTTCGCATTCAATTCGATACATCCACATTCGGTTACCGCTTTGGCGACGGCCCGGTTAACGGCTGAGCTGGTCTGGCCGAATTTGGACAGGACGTCGAGCAGACTGCGATGTCGCAGCAATAGTTCGGATACTTGCCGTTGGAATTGATCTAAAGTAGGAGCGCTCACTTTCATCCACCTCTCTTGTCTTCGGCTATCGTATACCCCCATTATAATCTCCATGCATTGGCATTTCAAAAGAAATTGGTGGGAACGGCGATTAATGGTTCATTGCGATGACCATAATGGGTAATGGAGGTGGGTTTGGTCATGAAACGAATTATTCAAATTATCGGCATTTGGTTAGGCGGAACGCTCGGAAGCGAATGGAATGCTTGGATGAGCAGCGGTCTGTCTTCATCAATGCTGGGAGCGGCGCAAAGCAGCAGCTCTGGCTTGTATTACACGTATATTGCCATCGGCGCGTTTCTAGGCTTCGCGGCGGCGACAATGATGTCCGGTCCAATTGCTGCGCGGCTGCGTGCCGGTGTACAACGGCTTTCTGGGCTGCCTGCATACGACTTGCTCGCTGGTACGGCAGGTATGCTGGCTGGTCTTATTTTCTCAGCATTGCTGTATCCGGCTGTCGCGCGCATTGACGGCATCGGTATTCTTATTCCCGTCATCCTGACGTTGCTGCTCGGTTATGTTGGGCTGCAGCTCGGCCTAGGAAAAAAGGAAGAGCTCGCGGCTGGTCTTGGCGGATTGCTGCAAAGGAAAGTCCCGGCAGTTGAAGAGGACGGCAAGCGACGGTATGAGGAGCATAAGATTTTGGATACGAGCGTTATTATCGACGGACGTATTGCTGATATTTGCAAAACCGGATTTATCGAAGGTACGCTTGTCATACCGGAGTTCGTGCTAGAGGAGCTTCAGCATATTGCAGATTCGTCGGATCTGCTCAAGCGCAACCGTGGCCGGCGCGGTCTTGATATTTTGAACAAAATTCAAAAAGAGCTCGATGTCCGTGTGCTGATATATGAAGGTGATTTCGAGGAAATTGGCGAAGTGGACAGCAAGCTTGTGAAGCTCGCGAAGGCGCTGGGAGGAAAGGTTGTAACGAACGACTTTAATCTGAACAAAGTGTGCGAGCTGCAGGGGGTATCGGTGTTGAACATTAACGATTTGGCGAATGCGGTCAAGCCAGTCGTGCTGCCAGGTGAAGAAATCGTTGTGCAAGTCATTAAGGATGGTAAAGAGCATGGTCAGGGAGTCGCTTATCTCGATGATGGAACGATGATCGTCGTCGAAGGCGGGCGCGACTATATCGGCACGACGATGGAGGTGCTCGTGACGAGTGTACTGCAGACCTCAGCAGGTCGAATGATATTTGCGAAGCCGAAGCTGTTGGAAAAAGCCCAATAAAGCGGTATGATGGTAACATTGATTATACGGCGAGGCGGGTAGCGATATCATGAAAGCAGAATGGGGCGTTGTCATCGTAGCAGCCGGCAAAGGCACGCGGATGGGGACGGCGGAGAGTAAGCAGTATTTGATGCTAAAGGATAAGCCGATTCTCGTTCATACGCTGGAGCTATTCCAGTCGATGGAGGAGACGGCGGCGATTGCGCTCGTTGTGGGAGCTGGCGATATTGCAAGATGCTCTGAATGGGTAGAGCGTTACCGGTTAACGAAGGTGACCGCAATCGTATCTGGCGGCGCAGAGCGTCAGCAGTCTGTTCATAAGGGGCTGAAGGCTTTGCCTCCGCAGCTTGAATGGGTGATGGTGCATGATGGCGTGCGGCCGCTCGTCACGCCTGGCGCTGTCCGTGCATGCTGCGAAGCGGCTATGGCCGGAGGAGAGATGGGAGCGGCGGTTATTGCCGTACCCGTGAAGGATACGATTAAGCAGGTGAATGACTCGGGCGTTATCGTCGCGACGCCTGACCGCCGAAGCTTGTGGGCGATCCAAACGCCGCAAGCTTTTCGGCGTGCTGTGCTGACAAAAGCACATGAAGCGGCCGAAGCGGAATCGTTCTTAGGAACAGACGATGCGATGGTCGTGGAGCGGATGGGCATTCCGGTCGTTGTGTCAGAGGGCGAATATACGAACATCAAGATTACGACGCCGGAGGATTTGCCCTATGCGCATTTTCTACTGGAGATGAGAGAGCGGGAACAACGATAAGGGGGAGCTTGGACATGATTCGAGTAGGACAAGGGTTTGACGTGCATCAGCTGGTAGAGGGGCGGCCATGTATTATTGGCGGTGTAACGATCCCATACGAGAAAGGGCTGCTTGGCCATTCCGATGCGGACGTGCTGCTTCATTCGGTAGCGGATGCTGTGCTTGGTGCGTTGGGTCTTGGCGATATTGGTAAACACTTTCCGGACACCGACCCGGCGTTCAAGGATGCCGACAGCGTCAAGCTGCTGGAGCATGTGTGGTTGCTGGCGAAGGAGCGGGGATACAAGCTTGGAAACATTGACAATACGATTATCGCGCAGCGTCCGAAGATGCTGCCGTACATTCCGCAGATGGTGGAAGTAATCGCGCGCGTGCTGGAGGCAGATGACCTGTCTCAAGTGAACGTAAAAGCGACGACGACCGAGCAGCTCGGATTTACCGGACGCGGCGAAGGAATCGCGGCGCAATCGGTTGTCTGTCTTGTGAAGGATATGCTATCATCTTAGGCATTATATAGTACGAGTTGAGGGGAGCAATTGATATGACACAACAAGAAATTCGCGTCCGGTACGCGCCGTCACCAACCGGACATCTACATATCGGCAATGCAAGAACGGCTTTGTTTAATTATTTATATGCACGCAGCTTGGGCGGCAAGTTTATTATTCGGATCGAAGATACCGACGTGAAACGTAACGTAGCGGGCGGTGAAGAGAGCCAGCTGAAATATTTGAAATGGCTTGGCATGGATTGGGACGAGAGCGTTGATATCGGCGGCGGATACGGTCCTTATCGCCAGACGGAGCGCCTTGATATTTACCGCGAATATTGGCAGGATTTGATCGACCGCGGTCTGGCATATCGCTGCTATTGCACGGAGGAAGAATTGGAGAAAGAGCGTGAGGAGCAGATCGAACGCGGTGAGACGCCGCGTTATTCCGGACGTCACCGGAATCTGACCGAGGAGCAGCGCGCTGCATATGAAGCGGAAGGACGTATTCCGAGCATTCGGTTCCGTGTGCCGGACAATAAGACGTACACCTTCAACGACATGGTTAAGGGCGAGATCAGCTTTGAATCCGAAGGCATGGGTGACTTCGTCATCGTGAAGAAGGATGGTATTCCAACGTATAACTTCGCGGTTGTGCTCGATGATCATCTGATGCGTATTTCGCACGTACTGCGGGGCGAGGATCACATCTCTAATACGCCTCGTCAGCTGATGATCTATGAAGCGTTCGGCTGGGAGCCTCCTCAGTTCGGCCATATGACACTGATCGTTAATGAATCGCGCAAGAAGCTGAGCAAACGTGATGAGTCAATTATTCAATTCATCGAGCAGTACGATCAGCTCGGTTACTTGCCGGAAGCGCTGTTTAACTTTATCGCGCTGCTCGGCTGGTCTCCGGAGGGAGAGCAGGAGATTTTTACGCGCGAGGAGCTTATTCAAGTGTTTAATGCTTCACGCCTTAGCAAGAGCCCGGCTGTGTTCGATACGAACAAGCTTGCATGGATGAACAACGAATATATTAAGAAAGCGGATGTGGAACGGGTTGTAGACCTGTGTCTGCCGCATCTTCGCCAAGCCGGCCGGGTATCGGAGTCGATGACGGCAGAAGAGCGGGCATGGGTAACCGACCTGGTGAAGCTGTATCAGGATAAGCTGCGCAGCGGCTCTGACATCGTTGCTCTTACGGAGCTGTTCTTCCAGGACGCTGTCGTCGATGAAGGCGATGCTGCTGATGTGCTGGCTGAGGAGCAGGTACCGGCCGTGCTGAGCGCTTATCTTGCACAGGTAGAGGCGGCAGAGTCCTTCAGCGCAGATGATCAGAAAGCGCTGATTAAGGCAGTTCAGAAGGAGACAGGCTGTAAAGGCAAGCAGCTGTTCATGCCGATCCGCGCGGCTCTGACCGGTCAGACGCACGGTCCGGATTTGAACCAGACGATTGCGCTGCTCGGCAAACAGAAGGTAGTAGACCGTCTGAAGCTGCGACTCGGGCGCTGATCGAAGAGGACATGGGGGAAGGAATAGGCGCTGCATGCCAATGCCGCTCCCTTGTCACTTCCGCGGCGATTCGTTATACTAAGCGTAAGATGATTGGTTCGAAGCGGAATGGATATATCGTTTCGGCTTCGATCCTGCACGATTTAATTCGACAAAGGCTTGGAACAGGAGAAGCACGTGAATATAGGAATTCGCAGAGAGGACAACCGTCATGCGGAGGCTCATCTTATGGAGAGAGCGGTACGTATAAGGCTGCAAGTTGTCTAGTTCCGACGCGATGCTGATGCACCTGGGAGCCTTGCTCCGATCCGACTGCATTTGATACGTCGTATCTTATTTTGGCGAACAGCCAAGCTTAAGGGAAGGACGTTATGCTGACGGGGTAGGCGGCAACGGAATGCCACCGTTATCAGGCATATGAGATGAACGCGCATGCTATATTTAACTTCCAGCAAGCTGCCAGTACAATGGCAAGAGCGTTCAGGCAGAGTGGAACCGCGATTATACGCCTCTGCAGTCCGATGTGGACTGTGGAGGCTTTTTGCATATAACGAACCTAAGGAAGTATTGGCGATCGTTGAAGAATGCCTTTGAAACGGCTTTAGGAGGTATAGCAGCGGATCTTTTGATTTTTGCACTAATACACACATGACGGTGTTGGCATACCATGGTCCGGACAACCGGACATGAGAGGAAGGGGGAGTCGGAGTGTTCAAGCAAATTCGTTCGGATATTCAAGCGGTATTCGATAACGATCCTGCGGCTCGAAGCCGCCTGGAGGTCGTGTTTACTTACTCGGGTCTGCACGCGATATGGGCACATCGGATTGCGCACCGTTTTTATAAACGAGGATGGTTCACTATCGCGCGAGGTATCTCGCAATTCAGTCGCTTCATGACCGGTATCGAGATTCATCCCGGAGCACGGATCGGCAAACGGTTATTCATCGATCATGGCATGGGTGTCGTCATTGGGGAAACGTGCGAGATAGGCGATGACGTTATTATCTATCAAGGGGTGACGCTCGGCGGAACCGGTAAGGAGAAGGGCAAACGGCATCCGACGATCGGCAATAACGTAGTCATTGCATCCGGAGCGAAGGTGCTCGGCTCGTTCAAGGTCGGCGACAATTCCAATATCGGGGCGAACTCGGTCGTCTTGCGTGCTGTGCCGGAGAACAGCACGGTTGTCGGCATTCCAGGGCGAATCGTCAGACGTAACGGCGAGAAGGTAAACGACCGGCTTGATCATACCAACTTGCCGGACCCAGTCGTCGAGATGCTGCGTATGATGCAGAAGGAAATTACAGACCTCAGACATGAGGTGCGCGAATTGAGGGCGCTTCAGGGGAAGTCCCAGGAGAAAGTGCCCGTACTCGAAGGAGAATCGATCAAATGACGCTATCTATTTACAATACGATGACTCGCACGAAGGAGGAATTCGTGCCGCAGCAGCAGGGCAAAGTGAAGATGTACGTATGCGGACCGACCGTATATGACTATATTCATATCGGCAATGCGCGTCCGGTTATCTTTTTTGATGTGGTGAGACGCTATCTAGAAGCACTCGGCAAGGAAGTGACGTATATCGTCAACTTCACGGATGTTGACGATAAGCTGATTCGCAAAGCGGAGCAGCTTGGCACTACTGTGCCGGAAGTAGCCAATACATTCATTGCTGCATTCAACGAAGACATTGAAGCGCTTGGCGTTCATAAAGCGACTCGCAATCCGCGTGTTACGGACCATATTCCGCTGATCGTCGATTTTATCCAGGCACTAGTGGAGAAAGATATCGCATACGAGAGCGGCGGGGACGTATATTTCCGTACGAGCAAGTTCGCTGAGTACGGCAAGCTGTCGCATCAGAATACGGAAGAGCTGCAGCATGGCATTCGGATCGAGGTTGGCGAGCGCAAAGAGAATGCGCAGGACTTCGTCTTGTGGAAAACGGCGAAGCCAGGTGAAATCAGCTGGCCTAGTCCTTGGGGAGAAGGCCGTCCGGGCTGGCATATCGAGTGCTCGGCGATGGCTCGCGAGTATTTGGGCGATACGCTCGACATTCATGGCGGAGGCCACGACCTGCAGTTCCCTCACCATGAGTGTGAGGTGGCGCAGTCGGAATCGCTGACAGGAAAGCCGCTTGCCCGTTACTGGATGCATAACGGTTATATTCATATCAATAATGAGAAAATGTCGAAGTCGCTCGGTAACGGCATTACGGTTCGGGAACTGCTGAAACGTATCAAACCGAATGTCATTCGTTACTTCATGCTGACGACGCACTACCGCAGTCCGCTGAACTTTAGCGATGACACGGTGAAGCAAGCGGAGAACAGCGTAGAGCGTATCGCGAACTGCGTATCGAACCTGCGCCACCGGCTTGCTTCGCTCGGTACAGACAGCACGTCTTGGCAAGGCTCGGTCTCTGGCAATGATGAGCTCGATGCTCGTCTGCAGGAGATCGACGCACGGTTTACCGCGAAGATGAACGATGACTTTAATACACCGGATGCAGTAACCGCACTGTTCGAGCTCGTGTCGGAAGCGAATGGCGTAATGCTGAAGCAAGACGTGTCTGTCGGTGAGCTTCACGCGCTGCTTGCGCTGTTCGAGAGGTTTGATCGAATTCTTGGCTTGCTGCCGGTTCAGGACGATGCGGCGGATCTGCTCGACGAGCAGATTGAGAAGCTGATCGCTGAACGTACGGAAGCACGTAAAGCGAAGAATTGGGCGCGAGCTGACGAAATTCGTGATCTGCTTGCAGCGGAGAATATCGTGCTCGAAGACACGCCGCAAGGCATTAAGTGGCGGCGCAAATGAGCGGGAATGAACGAGAAGCTAAGCTGGAAGTGCACGATCTGCTCTTTCATGAGCCAGCCAAACCGGCAAGGCTAATGAATCCGGTTGTGCTCGCCTATGCGGGCGATGCAGTGTATGAGCTGCTCGTCCGCCAATATTTGATATCGAAGCCGAATCACAAATCGCATGAGCTGCATCGGGAAGCGACCAGGCGAGTGTCGGCCAAGGCGCAGCGGCTAACCCTTGAGCGTCTAATGCCGCTGTTGACGGAAGAAGAGGCGGACATTGTGCGCAGAGGGCGCAATGCCAAGTCAGGCTCGCCGCCGAAGAACGCGGATCCCGCTGATTATCGGCACGCAACGGCGCTGGAAGCGCTGTTCGGCTATTTGTTCTATGAACGGCGCGGGGCAAGAATCGGGGAGCTGCTGGCGGTCGCACTTGATGAAGAAGGGCTGAAGTCGCCCCAGGAGGAATTATGATGAAACAACACCGTCAACCTTTTAAACAAGAACGCCGCCGCTCCGATGGACAATCGGTCCGTACGACTGAGCGTGCTAGAGAAGAGGAGCTGACAGGCGGCGAAGAAATCGTTGCCGGCAAGCATCCCGTTCTAGAGGCGCTGCGATCAGGCAGAGAAATTAATAAAATATGGATAGCTGAAGGCGCGCAGAAGCATTTGACTGCTCCGATCGTGGCGGAAGCCAAGCAGTTGGGAATTATCGTTCAATTCGCCGATAAGCGCAAGCTTGATTCGATGGCAGGGGAGGTCGCCCATCAGGGAGTTATTGCCCAGGTGGCGCCTTATCGCTACTACGAAGTGGACGAGCTGCTTGAGGCGGCGAAGGCGAAGGGCGAGACGCCGTTCCTTCTGCTACTGGACGAGATTGAAGATCCGCACAATCTCGGTTCCATTCTTCGGACGGCGGAATGTACAGGGGTGCATGGCGTTATCATTCCCAAGCGCCGTTCAGTCGGCCTCACTGCGACGGTAGCGAAAACGTCAGCAGGAGCTGCTGAGTACGTTCCGGTTGCACGGGTAACGAATCTGGCGCAGACAATTGAATCGCTGAAGGAACAAGGGGTATGGGTAGCGGGGACGGACGTTGCGGCGGAACAAGACGTCTATCGTACGAAGTTCGATATGCCGCTTGCGCTGGTTATTGGCAACGAAGGCAAGGGGATGGGACGCCTCATACGAGAGAAGTGTGATTTCCTTGTGAAGCTGCCTATGGCTGGCAAGCTGAACTCGCTCAATGCATCGGTAGCCGCTGGCGTTCTCATGTACGAAGTGCTGCGGCAGCGTCGGGGCGTATAACGATGAACCGGAAGGGAGACGTGCTTCTGGTCGACGGCTACAATATAATCGGCGCATGGCCGGTGCTGAACCGTCTCCGCGATCGGGATCTAGAGGATGCACGGGATGCATTGCTCGATATGCTGGCGGACTATCAAGGATTTACCGGGATGCTGGTGTACGTCGTCTTTGACGCTCATCAAGTTCCCGGATTAGGGGCTAAGTTCAAGCAGCATAAGCTGATGGTCGTCTATACGAGGGAGAAGGAAACGGCGGACGAATGCATCGAGCGGCTTGTGTCGGAATTAACGATAAGAGGCCGTGACATCTATGTTGCGACCTCTGATATGACGGAGCAGCATGTCGCATTCGGTAAAGGAGCGCTTAGAATATCAGCCCGAGAGCTTCTGATCGATGTCGAGCAGAAAAGGAAGCTGATTCAAGCGACACTGCGGGAAGTGGAAGCAAAGCCGTCCAAGCGGAATACGCTCGATGGGACGCTGTCTCTAGACGTGAGAGCGAAGTTCGAAAGGATGCGGCGCGGGGAAGTGTAATATATATGTCAGAGGTGTATCATCATCCCTGACATATATATGACAAATAGCTAGCAATTTATTTACATATGCTTACAAAAATAGTACTTTGTAATAGCGAATGGAAGCTCGTTTCGGTTGACGTCTGGAAGTTACATAATGTATACTGTTTCTATGCTTGATAGAGTTTGAGTCGAGCAGTGCACGCCTTGCAGGCCGGAGGGATAGTTCGTGAGCATCGACCTCAAAGAAACGAGTACGGACGGATATGACTGCAGAACGGACGAGGATATCGTGGAGGCGGTCCGCGAAGGCGACAGCGAAGCTTTAGAGTATTTGATTAACAAGTACCGTAATTTCGTTCGCGCGAAAGCCCGTTCTTATTTTCTGATCGGAGCCGACCGGGAGGATATCGTCCAGGAAGGCATGATTGGCTTATATAAGTCGATTCGGGATTTCAAGGGGGACAAGCTGTCGTCGTTCAAGGCGTTCGCCGAGCTGTGCATTACGCGGCAGATTATTACGGCGATTAAGACAGCCACACGTCAGAAGCATATTCCTCTCAATTCATACGTCTCGCTGGATAAGCCGATATACGATGAAGATTCCGATCGTACCCTGCTCGACGTTATTTGCGGCACTAGGGTGTCTGATCCGGAAGAACTGATAATTAATCAGGAAGAGTTTGTTGGTCTCGAAGACAAGATGTCCGAGATACTGAGCGATCTTGAGCGTAAAGTGCTCATGCTGTATTTGGACGGAAGGTCGTACCAGGAGATTGCAGTTGATCTTGACCGACACGTGAAGTCGATTGATAATGCACTGCAGCGCGTCAAGCGCAAGCTGGAGCGTTATTTAGAGTTGCGGGATGTCGGAAGCTAGCATCTAGCTCGCAGGATGCTGAATGTTATGATAGAGTGCAATTATAAGAGGCGCGGAAGCGTCTCTTTTTAGTTGTTAGGTGTCATGTTGTAAGTGTAAGATATAGTAGAGTTATTCGTGATCGCACATAGAATAGATTTTGCGCTGTATGGCGAGGGATTGGATTGAATGACATGCGAAGGCGATAGAATATTGCAACTATGTCTATTTTACCAAAAATTGGCCATACTGCATCAAGAGTATCTGATGTACCTTAACTGTCATGGAAGCTAGTAACGATGCGGGGTTGCTCTTGTTCTTGGCCGAGAATGCTGTAGAATATATCGGCATTGACACGAAAATTGCGATATGATAATCTGTTTGGGTAGGTCCAAAACTGCAATTTTCAACCTATTGGCTCAAGAATCAATCATGATTCAGCATAAATGAGCAGCACCAAGTACAGCTCAGGAGGTGTACTTCAAATGCGGGTAATCATTACGTTGGCTTGTACGAACTGCAAACAAAGAAACTACGCAACGAACAAGAACAAGCGCAACCACCCCGACCGCATCGAGATGAAGAAGTTTTGCAAGTTTTGTAACGAGCATACTCCTCATCGCGAGACGAGATAGTCTATTGGAGGTGTGAACGTGGCTTTTTTGGCTAAGATGAAGCAAGGCTTCGGAACAACGTTCAGTTTCTTCGCAGACAGTTGGGCAGAACTGAAGAAAGTAAAGTGGCCGAGCCGTAAAGAGTTGACAAGCTATACGATTGTTGTACTCGTTACAATTGTGCTCGTGACAGTCTACTTTTGGGTTCTTGACATCGGGATCTCTGAATTGGTTGAACTGATTGTTTAAGAAGAGTCCGAAGGTGGATGGCTATGGAAAAACGGTGGTATGTAGTCCATACTTACTCTGGGTATGAGAACAAAGTGAAGGCGAACCTGGAACGCCGAGTCGAATCGATGGGCATGGAGGATAAGATCTTCCGCGTGCTCGTTCCGATGGAAGAAGAAGTGGTGAACAAGGACGGGAAGAAGAAGACCGTCATGCGTAAAGTTTACCCCGGCTACGTCCTGGTGGAAATGATTCAAACGGATGACTCCTGGTATGTCGTTCGCAATACTCCCGGTGTAACGGGCTTCGTCGGTTCGACAGGGTCCGGATCTAAGCCGACTCCGCTGATGCCGGAAGAAGTGGATCAAATTTTGAGACACATGGGCATCGAGGAGCCGAAACCGAAGATCGAGTTCGAACTGAAAGAAACCGTCAGCGTGAAGGTAGGGCCTTTCGCGGGCTTTGTCGGCACGATCGAAGAGATTTTGCTCGATAAGAGCAAACTGAAGGTACACGTCAACATGTTTGGCAGGGAGACCCCACTTGAGCTTGATTATACACAGGTGGAGAAGATATAATAATCTGGTTTCCGAAAGTCGTCGGCGCCTCCGGCGAATCGGAGCCGAGCTCCGAGCATAAGGGCATTACTGGTTTAAGGAGGTGTTTAGAATGGCAAAGAAAGTCATCAAGATGGTTAAACTGCAAATCCCAGCAGGCAAGGCTAATCCGGCACCGCCGGTCGGTCCAGCACTCGGTCAAGCAGGCGTAAACATCATGGCGTTCTGTAAGGAATTCAACGCTCGTACAGCTGACCAAGCGGGCCTGATCATTCCTGTCGTAATCAGCGTATTCGAAGACCGTTCGTTTACGTTCGAGACGAAGACGCCGCCGGCAGCAGTATTGCTTCGCGTTGCAGCAGGTATCTCCAAAGGATCCGGCGAACCGAACAAGAAGAAAGTTGCAACGGTGAAACGTGCGAAAGTGCGTGAAATCGCTGAGCAAAAAATGCAAGACTTGAATGCAGCATCCGTGGAAGCGGCAATGCGCATGGTCGAAGGTACGGCGCGCTCGATGGGCGTTGTTATCGAAGACTAATTCCAATTCGTACATTGTGACGGATTGCGCCTAATGGCGGCGTGTGATGTTGTTGTACGTCTCACGTGACAGTGGGAGGATCATCCGCAAGGAGGATATTCCGCTACTACCACACAGGAGGTTATTCCAAAATGGCTAAACGCGGTAAGAAATACGTGGAAGCTGCTAAGCTGATTGACAGCGAAGCAACTTATGAAGCACTCGAAGCAATCGAGCTCGTGAAGAAAGCCGCTTCGGCGAAATTCGACGAGACGGTTGAGGTCGCGGTACGTCTGGGTGTAGACTCGCGTAAACAAGACCAAGCAGTTCGCGGCGTTGTAGTCCTGCCTCACGGCACGGGTAAAACGAAACGCGTTCTCGTATTCGCCAAAGGCGAAAAAGCAAAGGAAGCAGAAGCTGCCGGCGCAGATTATGTTGGTGATTCCGACATGATCAACAAAATCCAACAAGGTTGGTTCGACTTCGATGTCTGCGTAGCTACGCCGGACATGATGGCTGAAGTCGGTAAACTCGGCCGTATTCTCGGTGGTAAAGGCCTCATGCCTAACCCTAAAGCTGGTACAGTAACGTTCGACGTTGCTAAAGCAGTTGCTGAAATCAAAGCTGGTAAAATCGAGTACCGTCTTGATCGCGCAGGTCAAATCCTTGCTCCGATCGGCAAAGTATCGTTCGACTCTGAGAAGCTCGCTGAGAACCTCAAAACGTTGATCGATGCGCTGAACCGTGCTAAACCAGCATCGGCTAAAGGCGTGTACCTGAAAAACATTGCAATCTCTTCGACGATGGGCCCTGGCGCTCGTCTGAACGTAGCATCGTTCCGTTAAGAGATTCGCGCTAACTTCGAATACGCATACCGTAGACAGTAGGTGCCGGGAACGGCTTAATTTCCTACCGAGGTGTTATGATATAGTGTTTGTCTCTTCCGCTTAGGAATAAACAGACCATCATGGCCTTCGCATCGTCTGCGAGGGCCTTTCTCATGCATCACGGACGGGGAAACGCAAAAGACGGAATGTGCAATATTTTACGGGAGGTGTACAGAATGGCAAACGCAAAAATCATCCAAGAGAAACAACTGGTTGTTGATGAAATCGCTGCGAAGCTTCGCAACAGCTCGACTACAGTTGTAGCGGACTACCGTGGTTTGAACGTAGCGCAAGTTACGGAGCTTCGTAAAGAGCTTCGTGAAGCTGGCGTTGAGTTCCAAGTATTGAAGAACTCGCTCGTTCGTCGTGCAACGGCATCCGCTGAGCTTACGGAACTGGACGCTGTTCTTACGGGTCCAACGGCAATCGCGTTCGGCGTTAACGACGCTGTTGCTCCTGCCAAAATTCTGAATAGCTTCGCCAAGAAGAACGAAGCTCTTAAGATTAAAGGCGGCGTTGTTGAAGGCCGTGTTGTAGGCGTTGACCAAATCAAAGCGCTGGCGGAGCTTCCGTCCCGCGAAGGTTTGTTGTCCATGCTCCTCAGCGTGCTCCAAGCTCCAGTTCGCAACTTCGCACTGGCAGTCAAAGCCGTATCGGAGAAGCAAGAAGCACAAGCTTAATGAAATGTCCTGCCGCCTAATGAGGACGGCATAGCAACACCATACCAATAACTTAATTTTATGGAGGTTTAACCATGTCTAAAGAGCAAATCTTGGAAGCCATCAAGGCTATGACAGTTCTCGAACTGAACGATCTGGTAAAAGCAATTGAAGAAGAATTCGGCGTAACGGCTGCAGCTCCAGTAGCAGTAGTAGCAGGCGGCGGCGCAGCTGAAGCAGCTGAGCAATCCGAATTCGACGTAATCCTGACGAACGCTGGCGCGTCCAAAATCAACGTAATCAAAGTTGTTCGCGAACTGACGGGTCTCGGCCTGAAAGAAGCGAAAGAAGTTGTAGACAACGCTCCTAAAGCGCTGAAAGAAAAAGTTTCGAAAGAAGAAGCTGAAACGATCAAAGCTAAGCTGGAAGAAGCAGGCGCTACGGTAGAAGTAAAATAATCTCGTTTACGAGATGGCGAACCCCTTGGAGCTTAACGGCTTCGAGGGGTTCGTTCCTGTTATGCAACTCTATTAGGAGTTAGGAGAGACGACCGTGTCAAATCATTATTACTCGAGGACGCCTGAGGCGGCGCATGACCGCAAAGTACATGAGACGGAGCTGCGCGGTTTCCGATTCAAGTTCATAACTGATGCCGGCGTATTCTCCAAATCGGGAATCGATTACGGAAGCCGAGTATTAATCGAAACGATCGACATCCCTCCTGATGCCAAAGTTCTCGACGTTGGGTGCGGGTACGGTCCAATTGGCTTAACGTGCGCTAAGCTTGCTGCTCGCGGGCATGTTACGATGATCGATATTAACGAACGTGCAGTCCAGCTTGCGAAAGAGAATGCTAAGCTCAACGGCATAGGCAATGTTACACTGCTGCAGAGTGACATCTATGAAGCTGTGCGAGACGAGAGGTATGACGTTATTGTAACGAATCCACCGATAAGGGCAGGTAAGGCGGTCGTACATCAAATATTCGAGGAAGGGTACGAGCTGCTGAAGTCTGGAGGAACGATGTGGGTCGTCATACAGAAAAAGCAGGGCGCTCCTTCAGCTGAAGCAAAGCTTGCGCAGCTTTTCGGAACAGTCGAAGAAGTAACGAAGGACAAAGGGTACCGTATTTTTAAAGCGACTCACGAATGATAAGAACAATCGTAACTAATTGTTGACTTGACATTTCGGTTGTGATATTATTATAAAATGTCAGTATTAGACTGGGCTATTTCTCTTTAGCCAGCTAAAATGTCAAGAACAAAATTCGACCGCATCATGCATAGAAAATAACAAGATGACGTATAATGTTTACGTTTTGGGCAAAATTACTGTAGTATGAGCCTCTATGCTGTGATTCGGTCTATCATGCTCCGGCTGGTTGCTCTTTCATCGAAATCATTTCGGGATCGAGCCTTTTCCTTACGAGATAAGAAAGCGATCAAGCAATAATCAACGCCTCCTTATCTCGCGAGGAAAAGCGCCGCCCGGACCTTCCTTTGTAGAAGGTGCCGTAAGGAGTTGTAACTCACAAAGATTTAAAGTCGTCAAGCGAAGCTGGGTCTGTGAAAGGCGGACATTAGCTTCGCTTGACGGTCTGAAAACTTCCTCAGATAGACGGAAAGCATCAGGTTGATGCAGCGACCGTCGCGGAAGTTTTTATTGTTTTACGATACGTAAGCTGTGAAGCAGACATGAGGGGTGAGGTTAAGTTGGCAGGACAACTTGTTCAGTATGGTCGACGCACGCGGAGAAGTTATGCGCGCATTAACGAAGTGCTCGAGGTTCCGAACCTGATTGAAATCCAACAAAAATCGTACGAGAAGTTTCTGGAAACCGACTTACTTGAGCTGTTCCAGGACATTTCGCCGATTCAGGACTTTACGGGCAATCTGTCACTCGAATTTATTGACTATAGCTTAGGTGAGCCTAAGTATTCAGTTGATGAGTCAAAAGAACGCGACGTTACGTACGCGGCTCCACTTCGTGTGAAAGTGCGTCTCCTTAACAAGGAAACGGGCGAAGTTAAAGAACAAGAAGTGTTCATGGGCGATTTCCCGCTTATGACCGAGACGGGCACGTTTATTATCAACGGTGCAGAACGGGTAATCGTCAGCCAGTTGGTCCGCTCCCCTAGCGTCTACTTCAGCACGAAGGTCGATAAGAACGCTAAGCGTACCTACACGGCGACGGTTATCCCGAACCGCGGTGCATGGCTGGAGCTTGAGACGGATGCTAAGGACATCATTTATGTCCGTATCGACCGTACTCGTAAAATTCCGGTTACGGTATTGCTCCGCGCTCTGGGCTTTGGTACGGATGCCGAAATTTTGGACCTGCTCGGGCAAGATGAATATATACGCAATACGCTGGACAAAGACAACACCGATTCGACGGAGAAAGCGCTCATCGAAATTTACGAGCGTCTTCGTCCAGGTGAACCGCCTACACTCGAGAATGCGAAGAGCTTGCTCGTCGCGCGCTTCTTCGATCCGAAGCGTTATGATCTTGCGAACGTAGGTCGTTACAAAATCAACAAAAAGCTGCACATTAAGAACCGTCTGTTCAATCAGCGCCTAGCTGAAACGCTTGTCGATCCGGCTACGGGCGAAATTATTGCAGAGGCTGGCCAGCTTGTTGATCGCCGCCTTCTGGATGAAATCTTGCCGCGTCTAGAGAGCAATGTCGGCTTCAAGACCTACCATGTATCGAATGGTGTTCTGAACGCTGATGAGATTCCTCTGCAGACGATTAACGTATTCTCGCCGATCGAGGACGGTAAAGTCGTGAAGCTCGTATCGAACGGTATTATCGATAAGTCGGTTAAGCATATTACTCCGGCAGATATTATCGCATCGATCAACTATTTTATTAACCTGCTGCACGGCATCGGCAACACGGATGACATCGATCACCTGGGTAACCGTCGTCTCCGTTCCGTTGGCGAGCTGCTTCAGAACCAATTCCGTATCGGTCTGTCCCGTATGGAGCGCGTCGTTCGCGAACGTATGTCCATACAGGATGCGAATGCCATTACGCCTCAGGCGCTAATTAACATTCGTCCGGTTATTGCATCGATCAAAGAGTTCTTCGGTTCGTCTCAGCTGTCTCAGTTCATGGATCAGACGAACCCGCTTGCTGAATTGACGCATAAACGTCGTCTATCGGCACTCGGACCGGGCGGTCTGACACGCGAACGCGCGGGCTTCGAGGTTCGTGACGTGCATCCTTCCCACTATGGCCGGATGTGCCCAATCGAGACGCCAGAGGGACCGAACATTGGCTTGATCAACTCCCTGTCTACGTTCGCCCGTATTAACGAGTACGGCTTTATCGAAGCTCCGTATCGTCGGGTTGATCCTAAGACAGGCATTGTATCGGATCAGATCGATTACATGACGGCTGATGAAGAAGATAACTACGTCGTTGCACAGGCGAACGCTAAGCTGACGGAAGAAGGCAAATTCGCAGAAGATATCGTACTCGTTCGTTACAACAAACAGCGCGATAACATTCTGACGATGCCTAGCGATCGCGTTGACTATATGGACGTTTCGCCTAAGCAGGTTGTATCCGTCGCTACGGCGCTCATTCCGTTCCTTGAGAACGATGACTCGAACCGCGCGCTCATGGGTTCCAACATGCAGCGGCAAGCCGTTCCGCTTCTTATTCCGAAGGCTCCGCTGGTAGGAACAGGAATGGAGCATAAGTCAGCTAAAGACTCCGGAGTATGTATTGTATCCAAATATGACGGTGTCATTGAACGGGTAACAGCAAATGAGATTTTGCTTCGCCGGGTTGAAATGGTTGATGGCAAGCCGGTGCAAGGAGATCTTGTTAAACATAAACTGCACAAATTTATGCGTTCCAACCAAGGAACGTGCATTAACCAGCGTCCGATCGTTCACAAAGGCGATGTGATCCGCAAAGGCGATATTCTCGCTGACGGTCCTTCGACGGAGCAAGGCGAATTGGCGCTGGGCCGTAACGTTGTCGTTGCCTTCATGACTTGGGAAGGCTACAACTACGAGGACGCGATTCTCCTTAGCGAGAAGCTTGTGAAAGAAGATGTCTATACGTCGATTCATATTGAAGAGTATGAGTCTGAAGCACGTGACACGAAGCTCGGACCAGAAGAAATTACGCGTGATATCCCGAACGTCGGCGAAGAAGCGCTGAAGAACCTTGACGAGCGCGGAATTATTCGTGTTGGTGCTGAGATTAGTGCTGGCGACATTCTCGTCGGTAAAGTAACGCCTAAGGGCGTAACTGAGCTGACTGCTGAAGAGCGGCTCCTGCATGCAATCTTCGGTGAGAAGGCTCGTGAAGTACGCGATACCAGCTTGCGCGTGCCACATGGTACAGACGGCATTGTTGTGGACGTTAAAGTATTTACCCGTGAGAACGGCGATGAGCTGCCTCCGGGCGTTAACCAGCTCGTTCGTGCTTACATCGCTCAGAAGCGTAAAATTTCCGAGGGCGACAAGATGGCAGGACGCCACGGTAACAAGGGTGTCATCGCGCGCATTATGCCGGAAGAGGATATGCCGTTCCTGCCGGACGGAACACCGGTTGAAGTCGTACTGAACCCACTGGGCGTACCTTCGCGGATGAACATCGGTCAGGTACTCGAGGTTCACCTTGGTATGGCGTGCAAACGTCTCGGCATTCACGCTGCTACACCGGTATTCGATGGAGCACGCGAGAATGACGTGTTCAACGCTATGGAAGAAGCAGGTATGCAGCGCAACGGTAAGACAATCCTGTACGACGGCCGCACGGGCGAGCAATTTGAACGTGAAGTAACGGTCGGCGTCATGTATATGATTAAGCTCGCGCACATGGTTGACGATAAAATCCATGCCCGCTCGACGGGACCTTACTCGCTCGTTACGCAGCAGCCGCTTGGTGGTAAAGCGCAATTCGGCGGTCAGCGCTTCGGTGAGATGGAAGTATGGGCGCTTGAAGCGTACGGCGCAGCCTATACGCTCCAAGAGATCCTGACCGTCAAGTCGGATGACGTTGTAGGCCGCGTGAAGACTTACGAGTCGATCGTCAAAGGCGAGAATGTTCCAGAGCCAGGCGTTCCTGAATCATTCAAAGTATTGATTAAGGAGCTTCAAAGCTTGGGTATGGACGTGAAGATTTTGTCTGAGGATGAGCAAGAAATCGAAATGTTGGAAATCGACGACGAAGAAGACGGCACAGGCGACAAGCTCAATTTGAACTTGGAAGGCGCCGAAGCTGGAATCGAATAAGCGATACTTGACGAAGGAGGGTTGCTCCTTGTTGGACGTGAACAACTTCGAATACATGAAGATCGGGCTGGCATCTCCCGATAAAATTCGATCGTGGTCCCGCGGAGAAGTTAAAAAACCGGAAACTATCAACTATAGGACGTTGAAGCCGGAGAAAGAAGGGCTCTTCTGCGAGAAGATTTTCGGACCGACGAAGGACTGGGAATGCCATTGCGGTAAATATAAACGGGTACGTTACAAAGGTGTCGTCTGCGATCGCTGCGGCGTCGAAGTAACGCGCTCCAAAGTGCGCCGTGAGCGGATGGGCCATATTGAGCTCGCTGCTCCGGTATCGCACATCTGGTATTTCAAAGGGATTCCTAGCCGGATGGGCTTGGCGCTCGATATGTCGCCTCGTTCGCTGGAGGAGATCATTTATTTCGCATCCTATGTCGTAACAGATCCAGGCGATACGCCGCTTGAGAAGAAACAGCTGCTGTCCGAGAAGGAATATCGCAGCTATCGTGAGAAGTATGGCTATGGCTTCCAAGCAGGAATGGGTGCAGAAGCTGTTAAGAAGCTGCTTCAAGATATCGATCTGGAGAAGGAGCTCGAAACGCTGAAAGAAGAGCTTCGTACGGCTCAAGGGCAGCGCCGCAACCGTGCGATTAAGCGTCTGGAAGTTATCGAAGCTTTCAAGAGCTCGGGTAACCGTCCGGATTGGATGATTCTCGACGTACTTCCGGTCATTCCGCCGGAGCTTCGTCCGATGGTTCAGCTCGACGGTGGACGCTTCGCAACGTCCGACCTGAATGATCTCTATCGTCGTGTTATTAATCGGAACAACCGTCTGAAGCGTCTTCTTGATCTGGGCGCTCCGGACATTATCGTGCAGAACGAGAAGCGGATGCTGCAGGAAGCTGTCGACGCGTTGATCGACAACGGCCGTCGCGGCCGTCCAGTTACGGGCCCGGGCAACCGTCCGCTTAAATCGCTCAGCCATATGCTTAAAGGTAAACAAGGACGTTTCCGTCAAAACCTGCTCGGTAAACGGGTTGACTATTCCGGCCGTTCCGTTATCGTCGTAGGACCTTACCTTAAGATGTATCAATGCGGTCTGCCGAAAGATATGGCGCTTGAGCTGTTCAAGCCTTTCGTTATGAAAGAGCTTGTGAACAAAGGTCTTGCGCATAATATCAAGAGCGCGAAGCGCAAAGTCGAACGTGTAAGCGCGGAAGTATGGGACGTTCTCGAAGAAGTCATTAAGGAGCATCCGGTTCTGCTGAACCGTGCACCGACGCTTCACCGTCTTGGTATCCAAGCGTTCGAGCCGATTCTTGTTGAAGGTAAAGCGATTCGTCTGCATCCGCTCGTCTGTACGGCGTACAACGCTGACTTTGACGGTGACCAGATGGCTGTTCACGTTCCGTTGTCGGCAGAGGCGCAAGCGGAAGCACGCCTGCTGATGCTTGCATCGGGTAACATTTTGAACCCGAAAGACGGTAAGCCAGTCGTAACTCCGTCCCAGGATATGGTTCTCGGCAGTTACTATCTGACTTTCGACAACAAGAACGCCAAAGGCAGCGGCCTCGTCTTCGCATCGGTTAACGAAGCGGTATCCGCGTACCAGCGCGGCGCGGCTGAGCTCCATGCTCGCGTGTTCATTCCTGCTCGTGTGCTGGGCAAGAAGTCGTTCACCGAGCAACAGCAGAACGCGCTTTTATCGACTACAGTCGGTAAAATCATTTTCAATGAAATTTTCCCGGATACGTTCCCGTACATCAATGAAGCTTCCAAAACGAATCTTCTGAACGGAACGCCGGATAAATATTTCGTATACGAGAAGGGCGCTGACCTGCAGGCGTTCTCGGACGCTCTCCCTATGGCTGCGGCAGTAGGTAAAGAGTATCTCGGTAACATCATTGCAGAATGCTTCCGCGTCTATGAGACGACGAAAACGTCGATGATTCTTGACCAAATCAAGAAGCTTGGCTTCACGTATTCGACGCGTGCCGGCATTACGGTGGCAGTAGCGGACGTTACGATTCCAGCTGAGAAAGTGGACATCATGGCGGAATCCGATGAGAAGGTTAGATTGGTAACGAACCAATATCGCCGTGGTCTCATTACGGACGAGGAACGTTACGACCGTGTCATTGAAATTTGGAGTAAAGCAAAAGACCGTGTAACGGACGCACTCATGAAATCGATGGAACGCACGAACTCGATCATGATGATGGTGGACTCCAAAGCACGGGGTAACAAATCGCAGATTACGCAGCTTGGCGGTATGCGCGGTCTGATGGCTACACCGTCCGGCCGGATTTTTGAAATTCCGATTAAATCGAACTTCCGTGACGGTCTGTCCGTTCTCGAGTACTTCATCTCGACGCACGGTGCACGTAAAGGTCTTGCCGATACGGCGCTTCGGACAGCGGACTCGGGTTATTTGACCCGCCGTCTCGTCGACGTTGCTCAGGACGTTATCGTTCGCGAAGACGACTGTGGAACGGATAAAGGCTTTACTGTCAGCCAGATCCGCGACGGCAAAGAGGTTATCGAGGATCTGTACGATCGTATTGAAGGTCGTTACTGCTTTGAGACTGTACGTCACCCAGTGACGCGCGAGATCATTGCCCGCCGTAACGAGTTGATCGATTCGAATAAAGCGGAGCAGATCGTCGCTGCAGGTGTCGAGCAGCTTCAAATCCGTTCCGTACTCAGCTGCCGCGCACGTCATGGCGTCTGCAAAATGTGCTATGGCCGCAACCTGGCAACGGGCAAATTCGTTGAAATCGGCGAAGCAGTCGGCATCATCGCTGCTCAATCGATCGGTGAGCCAGGCACGCAGCTCACCATGCGTACATTCCATACCGGCGGCGTTGCCGGCGACGATATTACGCAAGGTTTGCCGCGTATCCAAGAGCTCTTCGAGGCGCGTAACCCGAAAGGTCAAGCGACGATCAGTGAAATTGACGGCGTCGTTAAAGAAGTTCGGGATGCGAAGGATCGCCGCGAGATCGAGGTGCAAGGCGAAGCTGAGACGAAAGTATACAGCGTACCTTACGGTTCCCGTCTGCGCGTAAGCGAGGGCGTGAAGCTTGATGCTGGTGATGAGCTGACGGACGGTTCGATCGACCCGAAAGAGATGCTGCGCATCAAAGGTATCCGCGGCGTGCAGAACTATATTCTTCAAGAGGTTCAACGCGTATACCGGAACCAAGGTGTAGAAATCAATGACAAACACGTCGAAGTTATGATCAAGCAGATGCTTCGCAAAATCCGCATCGTCGATGCGGGCGATACGCCGCTTCTGCCTGGCTCGTTCGTCGACATTCATGAATATGAGGCAGCTAACCGTACCGCAATTCTTGCCGGCCTTGAGCCAGCTGTTGCGAAGCCGGTTCTCCTCGGTATTACGAAAGCGTCTCTTGAGACGGATTCGTTCCTGTCGGCCGCATCGTTCCAAGAAACGACGCGCGTATTGACCGACGCAGCCATCAAAGGTAAAGTCGACCAATTGCTCGGTCTGAAAGAGAATGTCATTATCGGCAAGCTCATTCCGGCTGGTACAGGTATGACTCGTTATCGGAACATTCGCTTCGCAGGCTTGGAAGAGGAAGTGACCGAGAACGACAACGCGGAAGAGAATCAATCAGTTGCGATTGAATCTTAATCGTCGTTAACAATTGGAAGTTTAGAAGTATACGGAAGCTGTAGACGGAGCGGAAGGCTTTTACGGTTCTACCGACGTCTACAGGTTCCGTTTCTTATGAATAGCCTTAATTTTACAGTAATATTTTATGAATTATTGAAGTGATTCGCCTTGACACGAATAGGCGTCAGGTGCTAATATATCGAAGTGTGCCTGTTTGTGTAATCCCTGTCCGCTTGGATGAAGAAAGGTGATTGCATGCAGTACAAGATCGGCACGAAGCAAACGACGAAGATGGTAGAGCTATGCAAAGCCGTACTCGTCTATGTCGCTCAAGATGCAGATCCGCGAATGACGGACCGTATCGTCCGGTTATGTGGAGAGAAAGGGATTGAAGTCGCATGGGTGAAGACGATGAAGGATCTCGGAGAAACCTGCGGGATCGATGTCGGAGCTGCGATGGCAGCGGTCGTACCAGACTCTTCAGATAACGAATAGAGAATCGTTATTTTTGTCGGCAGTTTGTTTTATGATGGACGGGCTGACAGAAATTTTTCTTTGTTTCTTTATGAATCGCCTGGATCTGTGGGCTTAATGTTAGCAAGATCATAAGCGGTACAAATATGGGAAGGGGGTGGCAACATGCCAACAATTAACCAATTGGTCCGTAAAGGCCGTCAAGCGAAAGTCGTTAAATCGAAATCGCCAGCTCTGCAAAGAGGTTTCAACGCACTGAAACGTGAAGCTACGAACATCAGCGCTCCTCAGAAGCGCGGTGTCTGCACTCGTGTAGGTACGATGACTCCGAAAAAACCGAACTCCGCACTCCGGAAATATGCTCGTGTACGTCTGACGAACAAAATCGAGGTAACAGCATACATCCCAGGTATCGGTCACAACCTGCAAGAGCACAGCGTCGTACTGATCCGTGGTGGTCGTGTAAAAGACCTTCCGGGTGTACGTTATCACATCGTTCGCGGTGCGCTTGATACTGCAGGTGTCAACAACCGTAAACAAGCTCGTTCCAAATACGGTACGAAACGTCCGAAAGATAAAAAGTAATAAAGTAATGCTGATTTCGATGTAACTCAGGAATGGGTAGATTCGAAAGAGGCAGAATAATTGATTAAAGAAGAAAGGGGGACATCCTCATGCCACGCAAAGGTCCTGTAACGAAACGTGATGTGCTGCCGGATCCGGTTTATAACAGCAAACTGGTAACGCGCCTCATCAACCGTATTATGATCGACGGCAAACGCGGCGTTGCTCAAACGCTGCTGTATGATGCTTTTAAATTGATTCAAGAACGTTCGGGTAAAGATCCGATGGAGGTTTTTGAAGCAGCGCTTAAAAACATCATGCCTGTCCTTGAAGTTAAAGCTCGCCGCGTAGGCGGTTCCAACTATCAAGTACCGATCGAAGTGAAGCCAGAGCGCCGTACGTCGCTTGGTCTTCGTTGGCTCGTAAACTACGCTCGCAACCG
The DNA here is from genome assembly GCF_004001065.1 of Paenibacillus xylaniclasticus. Lineage (GTDB taxonomy): Bacteria > Bacillota > Bacilli > Paenibacillales > Paenibacillaceae > Paenibacillus_T > Paenibacillus_T xylaniclasticus. Next base: position 32,480 of record NZ_BIML01000026.1, on the reverse strand, counting down.
CGGTGAGAAAACGATGGTTGAACGTCTGGCTGCTGAAATTCTGGACGCATCGAACAACACGGGTGCAGCTGTTAAGAAACGCGAAGACACGCACAAAATGGCAGAAGCTAACAAAGCGTTCGCACACTATCGTTGGTAGGATACACAATCGTATAACTGGAAGGAGACAAGATCATGGCAAGAGAGTTCTCCTTGAAAAATACGCGTAACATCGGGATCATGGCGCATATTGATGCGGGTAAAACGACCACTACTGAACGGATCCTGTTCTATACAGGCCGTACCCACAAAATCGGCGAGGTGCACGAGGGTGCGGCGACGATGGACTGGATGGAGCAAGAGCAGGAGCGCGGCATTACGATTACGTCTGCTGCGACGACGGCTCAGTGGAAAGGTCATCGCATCAATATTATCGACACCCCAGGTCACGTTGACTTCACGGTTGAAGTTGAACGTTCCCTGCGCGTATTGGACGGGGCTGTCGGTGTATTCAGTGCAAAAGAAGGCGTTGAGCCTCAGTCCGAAACCGTATGGCGCCAAGCTGACCGCTATGGCGTACCGCGGATCGCATATGTTAACAAGATGGACATCATCGGTGCAGACTTCCTCAATGTCGTTAATGACATGCGCGAGCGTCTGCAAGCGAATGCCGTTGCGATTCAATTGCCAATCGGTGCCGAGAATGACTTCATCGGCATGATCGATATCATTGAGCGCAAAGCGTATAAATATAAAGATGACCTTGGCAAAGAGCCTGAAGTCATCGATATTCCTGCGGAGCTGGCTGACAAAGTCGAAGAGCTTCGTACGGATTTGGTTGAGAAAGTCGCAGAACTCGACGAAGAACTGACGATGAAGTACCTCGAAGGCGAAGAAATCACGATCGAGGAACTGAAAGCAACGCTCCGCAAAGGCGTTTGTGAAGTTAAGATCTTCCCGGTTGTATGCGGCTCCTCGTACCGCAACAAAGGCGTACAGCTGATGCTGGACGCAGTAGTCGACTACCTTCCTTCTCCAGTTGATGTTCCTGACATTAAGGGGACACTGGAAGATGGCACGGAGACGACGCGTAAATCGTCAGACGATGAGCCGTTCTCAGCGCTGGCATTCAAGATCATGACCGACCCGTTTGTTGGTAAGTTGACGTTCTTCCGCGTATATTCCGGCGTTCTGAATTCCGGTTCGTACGTTATTAACGCAACGAAAAACAAACGTGAACGGATCGGCCGTATCCTTCAGATGCATGCGAACAGCCGTCAAGAGATTACCGAAGTATACTCCGGTGACATCGCGGCTGCAGTAGGTCTGAAAGATACGACGACTGGCGACACGCTGTGTGACGAGAAGCATCCGGTAATTCTTGAGTCCATGAACTTCCCTGAGCCTGTTATCCAACTCGCGGTTGAGCCTAAGACGAAGGCTGACCAAGACAAGATGGCTATCGCTCTTCAGAAGCTGGCTGAAGAAGATCCAACGTTCCGCGCTCACACGGACGAAGAAACCGGCCAAACGATCATCGCGGGTATGGGCGAGCTTCACTTGGAGATCCTCGTAGACCGTATGCTTCGTGAATTTAAAGTTGAAACGAACGTAGGCGCTCCTCAGGTTGCTTACCGTGAGACGTTCAGAACTGCTGCTAAGGTAGAAGGTAAGTTCGTTCGCCAATCCGGCGGCCGTGGCCAATTTGGTCATTGCTGGGTTGAGTTCGAACCACAAGAGCCAGGCGCAGGCTTCACGTTCGAGAATAAAGTCGTCGGCGGTGCTATTCCACGTGAATACATTGCTCCAATCCAAGCGGGTATCGAAGAAGCGATGAAGAACGGTGTCCTCGCCGGCTTCCCGATGGTCGATATCAAAGCTACGGTATTCGACGGCTCGTACCATGACGTCGACTCCTCGGAGATGGCGTTTAAAATCGCAGGTTCGATGGCTCTCAAAGCAGCGAAGGACAAATGTGATCCAGTACTGCTCGAGCCAATCATGAAAGTCGAAGTTAGCGTTCCGGAAGAATACATGGGTGACGTAATGGGTATGCTCAGCTCCCGTCGCGGCCGCATCGAAGGTTCCGATACGAAACACGGCTCCCTGATCGTTCGTGCGAAGGTACCTCTTGCAGAAATGTTCGGCTACTCGACGGTTCTCCGTTCGGGTACGCAAGGACGCGGCGTATTCTCGATGGAGCTCTCCCACTATGAGGAAGTTCCACGCTCGATCGCCGAGGCTATTATCTCGAAGAACAAAGGCGCTTAAGCTTAACGTTCCCAGGGTAATCGCTTAATATAAGGTTTACATGGTTGTCTTGCGGCTTGCGCGACGATTCGTAAGCCGCGGATACTACCACATACACAACATCAAATTTATTTATTTAAGGAGGCACAAGTTCAATGGCTAAGGCTAAATTTGAACGTAATAAACCGCACGTTAACATTGGTACGATCGGTCACGTCGACCACGGCAAAACGACGCTGACGGCAGCAATCACGACGGTTCTGTCGAAAAAATACGGCGGTGCAGCAGTAGCATTCGACCAAATCGACAAAGCTCCAGAAGAGCGCGAGCGCGGTATCACGATCTCGACAGCTCACGTTGAGTATGAGACGCCTAACCGTCACTACGCTCACGTTGACTGCCCAGGTCACGCCGACTACGTTAAAAACATGATCACGGGTGCAGCACAAATGGACGGCGCTATCCTCGTCGTATCCGCAGCTGACGGCCCAATGCCACAAACGCGTGAGCACATCCTGCTCTCCCGCCAAGTAGGCGTACCTTACATCGTCGTATTCCTGAACAAATGCGACATGGTTGAAGACGAAGAGCTCCTCGAGCTCGTAGAGATGGAAGTTCGCGACCTTCTTAACGAGTATGAGTTCCCAGGCGACGACACGCCAATCGTGCGTGGCGCAGCTCGTGAAGCTCTGCAAAACCCAGACGGCGAATGGGCAGACAAAATCGTCGAACTGTTCGAACACATCGATACGTACATCCCTACGCCTGAGCGCGACACGGACAAACCTTTCCTCATGCCAGTCGAGGACGTGTTCACGATCACGGGCCGTGGTACGGTTGCTACGGGTCGCGTAGAACGCGGTACGATCAAAGTATCCGACGAGGTAGAAATCATCGGTCTGCAAGAAGAAATCAGAAAATCCGTTGTTACGGGCGTTGAAATGTTCCGTAAACTGCTTGACTCCGCTCAAGCAGGCGACAACATCGGTGCACTGCTTCGTGGTGTTGACCGTAAAGACATCGAGCGTGGTCAAGTCTTGGCTAAGCCAGGTTCCGTTAAACCACACACGAACTTCACGGCTTCCATCTACGTTCTGACGAAAGAAGAAGGTGGCCGTCACAAGCCTTTCTTCACGGGCTACCGTCCACAATTCTACTTCCGTACAACGGACGTTACGGGTATCATCAACCTGCCAGAAGGTACGGAAATGGTAATGCCAGGCGATAACGTTACGGTTACGGTTGAACTGATCGCTCCAATCGCTATCGAAGAAGGTACGCGTTTCGCTATCCGCGAAGGCGGCCGTACGGTAGGCGCTGGCGCAGTTGCAACGATCCAAAAATAATGCCGGACGGCGGTAACGCCGTTACGCGTTAATGAAAGCCTCAAGTCATTTTGACTTGAGGCTTTCTGCATGATTCATGCTTATTAATCAGGCAGCTGGATCGTACGTTAATTAAGATTAATTAAAAGTAAAGCGGTAATCGAACTAATGCCATTTATAGTTATTGCAATTAATCTTCTGAATGAGGTATAGTTGCATATGGATTAAGGAACGGTCAACATGAGAAGATGCAGATACAACATTGACGGCGTATTGCATGAAATGGAATCGTTCGAATGAATAACTTTATGTTGCATTCGCCCGTTTATTCCGATATAATATTGAATGTTGGTCTGTGACGTTGCGATGATGTGAGAGGTTGCCGACACACCCGGCCCCTTTGCCATGGGGCACGTGCTCGGGTTTTCTCACGGAGTATGTCCGATAAAAAATTGGGCGATAGAAGGAGGGACTCATATGGCAAAGCAAAAGATTCGTATTCGCTTGAAAGCATACGATCATAGAATTCTTGACCAATCCGCTGAGAAAATCGTGGAAACAGCAAAGCGTTCCGGTGCAGGTGTATCCGGTCCGATTCCGCTTCCTACGGAAAAGCAAATCATCACCGTTCTCCGCGCGGTACACAAGTACAAGGATTCCCGGGAGCAATTCGAAATGCGTACACACAAGCGTCTGATCGATATTGTAAACCCAACGCCGCAAACGGTTGATGCACTGATGCGACTCGACCTGCCATCCGGTGTAGATATCGAAATTAAACTGTAAGACCTAAATGATAGAGTAACAAAGGAAAAGAGGTGTCAACATGAAAGGTATCTTAGGTAAAAAACTTGGCATGACGCAAGTGTTCACGCCTGAAGGTAACGTTATTCCTGTAACGGTTATCGAAGCTGGTCCGAACGTCGTCCTGCAAAAGAAAGACCAAGAGAATGACGGCTACGAAGCTGTTCAGCTTGGTTTTGTGGATAAGAAAGAAAAGAACGCAACGAAGCCGGCAATCGGCCATGCGAAAAAAGCCAATACGGCTCCTAAGCGCTACATTCGTGAAATTCGCGGTATTAACCTCGGCGAATATGAAGTTGGCCAAGTGATTAAGGCTGACCTGTTCACGGAAGGCGAATTTGTTGACGTAACGGGCGTTTCGAAAGGTAAAGGATTCCAAGGCTCCATTAAACGTTGGGGACAAAGCACGGGTCCTATGTCCCACGGCTCGCGTTATCACCGTGGTCCAGGTTCGATGGGTTCCATCCAAGCGAACCGCGTACCTAAAGGTAAACACCTGCCAGGTCACATGGGTTCCGAAACGGTCACGATCCAGAACCTCGAAGTTGTGCGCGTAGATGCAGAGCGCAACGTCATTCTGGTTAAAGGTTCGGTTCCAGGTCCTAAGAATGCACTCGTTAAAGTCAAATTGACAGTGAAGAAATAATCGTTTCTAAAGAAAGGAGGAACTAGCTATGCCTAAAGTAGCTCTTTACAACGTGAGCGGCTCGCAAGTAGGCGAAGTTGAGCTCGCGGACAGCGTATTCGGTATCCAACCGAACACGCACGTACTGCACAGCGCAGTGCTTCTGCAACAGGCTGCAGAACGCCGCGGTACGCACAAGACTAAAGGACGTTCGGAAGTTCGCGGCGGCGGCCGCAAGCCTTGGAAACAAAAAGGCACGGGTCGTGCTCGTCAAGGCTCGATTCGCGCTCCGCAATGGGTTGGCGGTGGTACGGTATTCGGACCGACTCCACGCAGCTACGCATTCAAGCTTCCAAGAAAAGTTCGCCGTCTGGCGATCAAATCGGCTCTGTCCACGAAAGTGATCGGTAACGAAATCGTCGTTCTGGATCAACTGACGATGGCAGCTCCAAAAACGAAGGAATTCGCAGCTATCCTGAACAACCTGAAGGTGGCTCGCAAAGCGCTCGTAGTTACGGCTAACTATGAGGACAACGTAGCGTTGTCGGCGCGTAACATTCCGGGTGTGAAGTTTGTTGCAGCGGACGGCATTAACGTGCTTGACGTACTGCAGCATGACAAGCTGATCATCACGAAAGAAGCCGTAGAGAAAGTTCAGGAGGTGCTTGCGTAATGAAAAACCCACGCGATATTATCAAGCGCCCGGTTATTACGGAACGCACCAGCGACTTCATGGCTAACAAACGTTATGTCTTTGAAGTTGACATCCGTGCTAATAAAACGGAAATCAAAAGCGCAGTCGAGCAAATCTTCAAAGTGAAGGTCGACAGCGTGAACACGTTGCGCGTACCGGCTAAACCGAAGCGTTATGGCCGTCATAACGGATATACATCTGAATGGAAAAAGGCGATCGTTCAACTGAGCGCTGACAGCAAAGAGCTCGAGTTCTTCGAGGCGTCTGTATAACTTGAAGATAGGAGGGAAACCAAGTGCCAATTAAGAAGTATAAACCGACATCTCCGGCACGCCGCGCTATGTCCGTCTCGACATTCGAAGAGATCACGACAAGCGTACCGGAGAAATCGTTGCTTGCTCCGCTTTCGAAGAAAGCAGGCCGCAACAACCAAGGTAAAATTACGGTTCGTCACCATGGCGGCGGACACAAACGTAAATATCGCATCATCGACTTCAAACGTAACAAGGATGGCATTGTTGGCCGCGTAGCGACGATCGAGTACGATCCAAACCGTACGTCGAACATCGCATTGATCAACTATGCAGACGGCGAGAAACGTTACATTATCGCGCCTAAAGGTCTGAAAGTTGGCGACCAAGTTATGTCCGGCCCAGAAGCGGATATCAAGATCGGTAACTCGCTGCCGCTTGAGAACATTCCGGTCGGTACTGTTATCCACAACATCGAGCTGAAGCCTGGCAAAGGCGGACAACTCGTGCGTGCAGCAGGTACGGAAGCTCAATTGCTCGGTAAAGAGGATGAGTACGCAGTTATTCGTCTGACGTCCGGCGAAACGCGCCGTATTCTCAAGAAGTGCCGCGCTACGGTTGGTACGGTAGGCAACGAAGATCATGAACTCGTGAAAATCGGTAAAGCAGGCCGTTCCCGTTGGCTCGGCAAGCGTCCTGAAGTTCGCGGTGTCGTCATGAACCCGAATGATCACCCGCACGGCGGTGGCGAAGGCCGCGCTCCAATCGGTCGCAAATCGCCAATGTCCCCATGGGGCAAACCGACGCTGGGCTTCAAAACCCGCAAGAAGAAAAAAGCTTCGAGCCAATACATTATTCGTCGCCGTACGAAGTAATGAGTGCTTGATGAGATCTGCGTGACGGGTGACCGTCACGCGCACGTTAAGTGAAGGGAGGATCATCCATGGGTCGCAGTTTGAAGAAAGGTCCGTTTATCGACGGTTACCTGCTCAAGAAAGTTGAAGAGCTGAACGCAGCGAACAAGAAAGTCGTGATCAAGACGTGGTCCCGTCGCTCGACTATTTTCCCACAATTCATCGGCCATACGCTGGCTGTGTATGACGGTCGTAAACACGTACCGGTATACGTTACGGAGGACATGGTCGGACATAAGCTAGGCGAGTTCGCACCAACGCGTACGTACAAAGGCCACAGCGACGATGATAAGAAAACGGGTCGCCGTTAATTAACGGCTTGACTCTACGTTACGAGAGGAGGTTCATCCATGGCACAAGCGAAAGCGCAACTTAATTTCGTTCGTATCGCACCTCGTAAGGCCCAACTCGTCGTTGATTTGATTCGCGGCAAGAAGGTCGGCGAAGCGATCGCGATTTTGCGTCACACGCCAAAATCCGCTTCCCCAATCGTGGAGAAGCTTCTGAACTCCGCAATTGCCAATGCGGAGCATAACTACCAGCTGGACGTTAACAAGCTGGTTGTCGAGCAAGTATATGTGAACCAAGGTCCTACGTTGAAACGGTTCCGTCCGCGCGCAATGGGCCGCGCAAGCCGTATCAATAAACGTACGAGCCATATCACTTTGATCGTATCCGAGAAATAAGGAGGGAAAACGTGTGGGTCAAAAGGTAAATCCGAACGGTCTCCGTGTGGGGATCATCCGGGATTGGGAATCCAAATGGTTTGCTGGTAAAGATTTCGGCGATCTTCTTATCGAAGACGTCAAAATTCGTGACTTCCTGAAAAACAAGCTGAAAGACGCAGCCGTTTCCCGCATCGAGATCGAACGTGCAGCTAATCGCGTCAACGTAACGATCAATACGGCGAAACCAGGCATGGTCATCGGCAAAGGCGGTTCGGAAGTTGAAAACCTCCGCAACCAACTGGCTAAAATCACGAACGGCAAAAAAGTTCATATTAACATTACGGAAATTAAACAAGCTGATCTGGACGCTATCCTCGTAGCAGAGAGCATCGCACAACAGCTTGAGCGCCGGACTTCGTTCCGCCGCGCACTGAAACAAGCGATCCAACGCACGATGCGTGCGGGCGCTAAAGGTATCAAAACGTCGGTTAGCGGTCGCCTCGGCGGCGCAGAGATCGCACGTACGGAAGGTTACAGCGAAGGTACAGTTCCGCTTCACACGCTGCGCGCTGACATCGATTACGGCACAGCTGAAGCGCACACGACGTACGGCCGCATTGGCGTAAAAGTGTGGATCTATCGCGGTGAAATCCTTCCAACTGCTAAGAAGAAAGCTGCTACGGAAGGAGGCAACTAAACATGTTGGTACCAAAGCGCGTCAAACACCGTAAGCAACAACGCGGTAACATGAGAGGTAGAGCAAAAGGCGGTACGGAAGTCGCTTTCGGCGAATACGGTCTTCAAGCTCTTGAGCCATCATGGATTACGAACCGTCAAATCGAAGCGGCTCGTATTGCAATGACTCGTTACATCAAACGTGGCGGTAAAGTGTGGATCAAGATCTTCCCTCACAAACCAATTACGCAAAAGCCGCTTGAAGTACGGATGGGTAGCGGTAAAGGTAACGTTGAGAAATGGGTAGCGGTTGTTAAACCAGGTAAAATCATGTTCGAGCTTGCCGGCGTTCCGGAAGAAGTCGCACGTGAAGCAATGCGCCTCGCTGCTCACAAACTCCCTGTTAAGACGAAGTTCGTGAAACGCGAAGAAGTGGGTGGTGAAGCAAATGAAAGCTAGTGAATTTCGCAACCTAACCTCTGCAGAGATTGAACAAAAAGTCGCAGGCTTCAAAGAAGAACTTTTCAACCTTCGTTTCCAATTGGCAACGGGTCAGCTGGACAATCCGACTCGCATTCGTGATGTGCGGAAGGAAATAGCTCGTGCCAAAACCGTTTTGCGTGAAAGAGAACTCGGAATCAGCGGTTAATATTCACACTGCGGATAAGCCGACGATATGGCTTAAGGAAGGAGGAAGAACATGAGCGAACGCAATGCCCGCAAGGTTCAAATCGGCAAAGTAGTTAGTGACAAAATGGACAAAACGATCGTGGTTGCTGTTGAAACGTACAAAAAACACGAGTTGTACCATAAACGCATTAAGTACACGAAAAAATTCAAAGCGCATGATGAGAACAATCAGGCGAAAATCGGCGACGTCGTGAAAATCATGGAGACTCGTCCGCTTTCCAAAGACAAGCGCTTCAGACTCGTAGAAATCGTTGAAGAAGCGGTTATCCTTTAAGATACGGTCTATCGTGTAATGAGCATTTTTCCGAAAGGAGGACGTACAAATGATTCAACCATTTACGCGTTTGGCTGTTGCTGACAACTCCGGCGCTAAAGAACTGATGTGCATTCGCGTGCTTGGCGGCACGGGACGTCGTGTTGGCCACATCGGAGACCTGATCATCTGCTCCGTCAAACAAGCAACACCAGGCGGCGTTGTCAAAAAGGGCGACGTGGTTAAAGCTGTTATCGTTCGTACGAAACGTTCGGTTCGTCGTAAAGACGGTTCTTACATCGCATTCGACGAGAACGCAGCGGTAATCGTGAAGGAAGATAAGAGCCCACGCGGCACACGTATCTTCGGACCAGTTGCTCGTGAGCTTCGTGATAAAGACTTCATGAAGATCGTCTCGCTCGCACCGGAAGTTATCTAATTGCCCGCGCCGCGCGCTGCGCGAGGGTGAAATATAAGTAAGTGATCAAGCATGCAGGAGGTGTACTCATGCCACGTCTCAAAAAAGTTCTTGAATCGCACAACAACAAGCTTCACGTGAAGAAAGACGATAACGTCATCGTTATCAGCGGTAAAGACAAAGGTAAAAAAGGCCGCGTTATCGCAGCTTACCCTCGTGAAAACCGTGTCCTGGTCGAAGGCGTAAACATCGTGAAGAAGCATACTCGTCCGTCCCAAGCGAATCCGCAAGGCGGAATCATCGAGCAAGAAGCTCCGATTCACGTATCGAACGTTATGCACATTGATCCGAAGAGCGGTAAAGTAACGCGTATCGGTTACAAAGTGCTCGACAACGGCAAAAAAGTCCGGATTGCTAAACGGTCCGGCGTTGAGATCGACTAATTGATCCGAGACGGAAAGGAGGTCCATTGAATCATGGCAGCAAGATTGAAAGATCGTTACCTGAACGAAATTACACCTGCTCTGATGCAGAAGTTTAACTATACGACAGTAATGCAAGTGCCAAAAATCGAGAAGGTCGTCATCAACATGGGTGTCGGCGAAGCGGTTGCGAACTCGAAGGTTTTGGACTCTGCAGTAGCTGAGCTTCAATTGATCGCTGGTCAAAAGCCAGTTATCACGCGTGCTAAGAAGTCGATCGCAGGCTTCAAGCTTCGTGAGAATATGCCTATCGGGGCGAAAGTAACGCTGCGCGGCGAGCGCATGTATTACTTCCTCGACAAACTGTTCAACATCACGCTTCCGCGTGTACGCGACTTCCGCGGTGTTTCGACGAAAGCATTCGACGGTCGTGGTAACTACACGCTGGGCTTGAAAGAACAAGTGATCTTCCCAGAGATCGAGTACGATAAAGTTGATAAAGTTCGCGGTATGGACATCGTTATCGTTACGACGGCCAAAACGGACGAAGAATCTCGTGAGCTGCTCACCCAACTGGGCATGCCGTTCACGAAGTAATCCACGGGAGGTGTTTACCAAGTGGCAAAAACTTCGATGAAAGTGAAACAGCAGCGTACTCCGAAGTTCAAAGTGCGTGCATATACGCGCTGCGAGCGCTGCGGTCGTCCGCATTCCGTATTGCAAAAGTTTAAAATTTGCCGGATTTGTTTCCGTGAGTTAGCATATAAGGGCCAGATTCCTGGCGTCAAAAAAGCAAGCTGGTAATCAGTCTTAGTTCGGGAAGGAGGTTCACATAAATGGTTATGTCTGATCCGATCGCAGATATGCTGACACGTATTCGCAATGCGAATGTCGTTCGTCACGAGACCGTGGAAATGCCTGCTTCGAAAGTGAAGAAGCAAATCGCTGAGATTTTGAAACGCGAGGGCTTTATCCGCGATGCAGAATATATCGATGATAACAAGCAAGGGATCATCCGTGTTTTCCTGAAATACGGAGCGAACAACGAGCGCGTAATCACGGGTCTGAAACGCATTAGCAAACCAGGTCTTCGTGTTTACACGAAATCGAATGAAATCCCACGTGTACTTGGTGGTCTCGGTATCGCCATCATTTCCACGTCCAAAGGGATTATGACCGATAAAGAAGCTCGTCAGTCGAAAGCTGGCGGCGAAGTCGTCTGCTACGTTTGGTAATAACTCGTCAACGATTGGAGGTGTAACGAATGTCCCGTATTGGTCGCAAACCGATCGCTGTTCCAGCTGGTGTTAGCATCAGCCTGAACGACAGCATCATCACTGTAAAAGGACCGAAAGGCACGCTGTCCCGCGCTCTGCACAAAGACATGAAAGTCACTGTTTCGGAGAACGAGATCGTGGTTGAACGTCCATCTGATAATAAACTGCACCGCTCCCTGCACGGAACGACGCGTAGCGTCATTTCGAACATGGTTAGCGGTGTAACGGAAGGTTTCGCAAAAACGCTTGAGCTCGTCGGCGTAGGTTACCGTGCGAATAAGACTGGCGATAAAGTCGTCCTTAGCGTAGGTTACTCTCACCCTGTTGAGTTTGCTCCTGACAAAGGCATCGAGTTCGAACTGCCGTCCCAAACGAAAATTATCGTTCGCGGCATCGACAAAGAGCTTGTTGGTGCAACGGCAGCGAAAATCCGTGCGGTACGCGAGCCAGAGCCTTACAAAGGCAAAGGTATCAAGTACGAGAACGAACGTATCCTCCGCAAAGAGGGTAAAGCAGGTAAGAAAAAATAAGCCGCTTAACAACCGGCTTATCCCGATAGCTTCATAAGGCAAACGGAAAGGAGTGTATTCCGAATGATTACGAAGGGCGATAAAAACAAAGCTCGTCTGAAACGTCACCTGCGTGTACGTAAGAAAATCAACGGTACGACGGCGCGTCCGCGTTTGTCCGTATTCCGTTCTTCGAAACATATGTATGCACAGCTGATCGATGACGTCAATGGCGTAACGATCGCTGCAGCATCTACGATGGATAAAGAAATTACGGGCATCGGCAACGGCGGTAACGTTGAAGCGGCTAAGAAAGTCGGCGAACTGATCGCAGCTCGCGCTAAAGCGAAAGGCGTATCTGCAGTCGTTTTCGATCGCGGCGGTTACCTGTACCACGGACGGATTCAAGCACTGGCTGAAGCAGCTCGTGAAGCAGGGCTCGAATTCTAATCTAATTTTCTAATAAGGAGGTAAAACGACTTGCGTGTAGATCCGAATACGTTAGAACTGACAGAGAAGGTTGTTCACATCAACCGTGTATCCAAAGTAGTTAAAGGCGGACGTCGGTTCAGCTTCAGCGCACTGGTTGTTGTCGGCGACGGCAAAGGCTATGTAGGCGCTGGTATCGGTAAAGCTGCCGAGGTTCCAGATGCAATTCGCAAAGGTATCGAAGACGCGAAGAAAAATCTGGTACACGTTCCACTCGTGGGAACGACGATCCCGCATCAAGTCATCGGCCACTTCGGCGCTGGCGAAGTTCTTCTTAAGCCTGCTTCCGAAGGTACCGGTGTTATCGCAGGCGGCCCGGTTCGTGCGGTGCTCGAACTTGCTGGTGTAGGCGATATCCTGACGAAATCGCTTGGTTCCTCGAACTCCATGAACATGGTTAACGCGACGCTTGAAGGCCTTTCCCGCCTGAAACGCGCTGAGGACGTGGCGAAGCTTCGCGGTAAAACCGTGCAAGAGCTTCTGGGTTAAGGAGGAAAACACGATGGCGAAATTGCAAATTACGCTTGTTCGCAGCCTGATCGGCCGTAACGAGAAACAACGCGCTACGGTTGAATCGTTTGGTCTGCGCAAGCTTCACCAATCGGTTGTCCTGAACGACAGTCCGGCTATTCGCGGCATGGTTAACGCTGTTAGCCACCTCGTTAAAGTCGAAGAAGTATAACTTCCCGAACGTTTCTAATAGGCAAACCAATTAAGGAGGTGCTACGAACGATGAAACTGCATGAGCTTCAACCTGCAGAAGGCTCCCGTAAAGAGCGCAAGCGCGTCGGTCGCGGTATCGGTTCCGGTAACGGCAAAACGGCTGCTCGTGGTCACAAAGGTCAAAACGCTCGCTCCGGTGGCGGCGTTCGTCCTGGCTTCGAGGGCGGTCAAAACCCATTGTACCGTCGTCTTCCGAAACGCGGCTTTAACAACCCATTCCGTAAGGAATATGCGGTTGTCAACATTGAAGAATTGAATAGCTTTGCAGCAGGAACGGAGGTTACTCCAGAAGTTCTTCTGGAGAAAGGAATCGTCAAGAATCCACAGAGCGGCATTAAAGTTCTCGGTAACGGCGAAATCAAGGTTCAACTGACTGTTAAGGCGAACAAATTCTCTCAATCTGCGGTAGAGAAAATCCAGGCTGCCGGCGGTAAAACCGAGGTGATCTAATGTTCAAGACGGTGTCCAACATTTGGAGAGTGGAAGACCTTCGTAAGAAGATCCTATTTACCCTTTTCATCTTGCTTGTTTACCGAATCGGTTCGTTTATCCCGGTTCCGAATATTAATACGGATGTGTTCAAGCAAGTCAATGCAGGTCAAGACCTGTTTGGCTTACTGAACACGTTCTCGGGCGGCGCATTGTTTAACTTCTCGATCTTCGCGATCGGGATTATGCCTTACATTACTTCCTCGATCATCGTGCAGCTCCTGTCGATGGACGTTATTCCGAAATTTACGGAATGGGCGAAGGAAGGCGAGAATGGTAAACGTAAGCTTGCGCAAATTACCCGTTACGGCACAATCATCCTTGGTTTGATCCAAGGCTTTGGTACGGCTGTGGGCTTTAACCGTAAGTATGCTTACGAGATGGTCATTGATGCTTCGTTTGCGACGTACGCGATGATCGCTATCGTCTTGACAGCTGGTACAGCTTTCTTGATGTGGCTCGGTGAGCAAATAACAGAGCGCGGTATCGGCAACGGTATCTCGATTCTGATCTTCGCGGGTATCATTGCAGGTATCCCTGGAGCCATTCGCGATATGTACGCTTCAGAATTCGAAAACCCAGGTGACATGCTCTTCTGGAACATTCTGAAGGTCGTGCTGATCGTACTGGTAGTAATCGCGATTATCGTGGGCGCTATCTTCGTTCAGCAAGGCATCCGTAAAATTCCGGTTCAATATGCTAAACGCGTAGTAGGACGGAAAATGTATGGAGGACAGTCGACGCACATTCCGCTGAAGGTTAACGGCGCAGGCGTTATCCCGGTAATCTTCGCGATCTCGCTGCTCATGTTCCCTGTTACGATAGCACAGTTCTGGGCTAACAAGGACTGGGCGCAATGGGTTATCGAGAATCTGATGTACGACATGCCGCTTGGCATGGTATTGTATGTCATCTTGATCATCGGCTTCACTTTCTTCTATACCTTTGTTCAAATCAATCCGGTGCAAATGGCGGATCAGATGAAGAAGAACGGCGGTTATATCCCAGGCATTCGTCCGGGTAAGCCAACTGCTTCGTACATTACGAAAGTAATGACTCGTCTCACGCTGGCGGGCGCTCTCTTCCTCTCGGTGATTTCATTGCTTCCGGTTGCTTTCAGCAAAGCGGCTGACCTGCCACAAAGTGTTAGTTTGGGCGGAACTTCGCTCCTGATCGTCATCGGTGTCGCACTCGACACGATGAAGCAAATTGAGAGCCAGTTGATCAAACGTCACTACAAAGGGTTTATTAATAAATAAGATAGGTTCATATCGGGTTCCGGGCGCATGCGCATACGGATCCCGAACGGGCCTATTGTGCTTAAAGCGAGGAACACAGAATGAACATTCTATTCATGGGACCTCCAGGAGCCGGCAAAGGGACACAAGCTGAACGTATTGTCGATCAATTTGCGATACCGCACATTTCGACAGGTGATGCTTTCCGTCTTGCCATGAAACAAGGAACGCCCCTCGGACAAAAAGCTAAAGAGTACGTCGACCAAGGAAAGCTCGTTCCGGATGAGATTACGAACGGAATCGTTCGCGACCGGCTATTGCAGGACGACTGCTCCAAAGGTTTTCTGCTCGATGGCTTCCCACGCACGCTGCAGCAAGCCGAAGCGCTTGATGCTATGCTTGCGGAGATGGGCCGCTCGATCGACCATGTCATTAACTTGAAGGTCGACCGCGGATTGCTGCTTGCCCGTCTTACGGGCCGCCGCATTTGCAAATCGTGCGGATCCACGTACCACGTCTTGAATAACCCGCCGAAACAAGAAGGCGTCTGCGATAAGTGCGGAGGCGAACTGTATCAGCGCTCGGATGACAACGAACATAGTGTTGGAACGCGTCTGGACGAGTACAGCTCTAAGACTGCACCACTGCTTACGTATTACGAAGGCAAATCGCTGCTTCGCGAAGTTGACGGGGAACAGGATATTGATGCTGTAACTGCTGAGATTGCTTCTATTCTGCGGGGTTCACGCTAATGATCATTTGCAAGTCGGAAGCGGAGCTACGTCTGATGAGGGAAGCAGGGCGGATTGTCGCCGACACGCATCGGCTGTTGAAACAATCATTACAGCCCGGTATTACGACCCATGAGCTGGATCAGATTGCCGAGAAGTATATTCGAAGTCGTGGCGCCGTTCCATCTTTTAAAGGTTACAATCAATTTCCTGGCAGCATATGCACATCTGTTAACGATCAGCTGGTGCATGGCATTCCGGGCAATCAGAAGCTGGCGGATGGAGACATCATCAGCATCGACATCGGTGCACAATATCAAGGCTACCATGGCGACTCCGCATGGACGTACGGCGTAGGTAACATTTCTGATGAAGTGCAGCGGCTGCTCGATGTGACGGAACAATCTCTATACGCTGGGCTGGAACTGATTAAGCCGGATGTTCGACTTTATACGATATCGCATGCCGTACAGAAGGTTGTTGAGAACGCGGGGTTCTCGGTAGTTCGTGAGTATGTCGGTCACGGCATCGGCACGAAGCTTCACGAAGAACCACAAATTCCGAACTATGGCATACCTGATCGAGGACCGCGTCTAAAACCAGGCATGGTTCTTTGCATCGAGCCGATGGTCAACATTGGTGAACGGTATGTTCGAACGTTAGAGGACAACTGGACGGTCGTCACGGTCGACGGCTCGTGGTGCGCGCATTTCGAGCATACAGTCGCCGTAACGGAAGATGGTTATGAGATCCTAACCCAATCGGACGCCAAGGCGGGTTGATGCACGTGGATGCGTTGCCGCAGATCGGTCAGATCGTATTCGTGCTTCGAGGCAAGGATGAAGGCGGTTATGCGGTCATAATCGGTATCGTCGACGATCGCTTTGTCTTAATCGCCGATGGCGATAAGAAGAGGTTCGATCGGCCGAAGAAGAAGAACATCGCGCACCTTGAGCTGCAGCCGGTCGTCAGCAACGAAGTGGTAAACAGCATGAGAGAGACCGGCCGGGTGACGAATGCTAAGCTGCGCTACGCGATTGAGAAGTTCGTGCAAGCGAAAGGAGAATGACGGTGGCTAAGGAAGACGTCATTGAAGTCGAAGGTACGGTAATCGAGCCGCTACCTAATGCAATGTTCAAGGTTGAGCTGGAGAACGGACATCAAATTTTGGCTCACGTATCGGGTAAGCTGCGCATGCATTTTATCCGGATTCTTACGGGAGATAAAGTAGTGATCCAGCTGTCGCCGTATGATTTATCTAGAGGACGCATTACCTATCGGAAGTAAGCCTTTCGTGCTTGCGCCGAAGGATTCGGGAGGTAATCACAATGAAGGTTAGACCTTCGGTTAAGCCTATCTGCGAGAAATGCAAAGTCATTCGTCGCAAAGGCAACGTTATGGTGATTTGTGAAAATCCTAAACACAAACAAAAACAAGGCTAGTTAAAGGAGGGGAACAAGGCATATGGCACGTATTGCTGGTGTTGACTTGCCGCGTGACAAACGCGTTGAGATCGCGCTTCAATATATCTTCGGTATTGGCCAAACGACGGCTAAGAAGATTCTTGCAGCGACTAACGTTAACGCAAATACTCGCGTTCGTGATCTGACGGAAGACGAAGTAAGCCGTCTTCGTGAAACGATCGACAAAACGGTTAAAGTGGAAGGCGACCTCCGTCGTGAAATTTCGCTTAACATTAAACGTCTGATCGAAATCGGCTGCTACCGTGGTGTTCGTCATCGTCGTGGACTGCCAGTTCGCGGTCAACGTACGAAAACGAATGCTCGTACGCGTAAAGGTCCTCGTCGTACTGTAGCGAATAAGAAGAAATAAGAAGGGAGGATAACAGACAATGGCTAAACCTAAAAAAGTCGTACGTACTAAACGCCGCGACCGTAAAAACGTTGATTCCGGCGTAGCGCACATCCGCTCGACGTTCAACAACACGATCGTAACGATCACGGATCCGCACGGCAATGCAATCTCTTGGGCAAGCTCCGGTAACCTCGGCTTCAAAGGTTCCCGTAAAAGCACGCCTTTCGCAGCACAAATGGCTGCTGAAACAGCTGCCAAAGCTGCAATGGAGCATGGCATGAAAGTTGTCGAAGTTATGGTTAAAGGACCAGGTGCTGGCCGCGAAGCGGCAATCCGCTCCCTGCAAGCTGCTGGTCTCGAAGTTAACCTGATTAAAGACGTAACGCCTGTTCCGCACAACGGTTGCCGTCCACCAAAACGTCGCCGCGTATAATTCAGCTCCTCGCTGTGGTATCAAATTACAGCAACTTGTGAATAATGGTTGTGAAGGTTTGGCATACTACAAGATTCGACTGAATACGTACGGTGAACGGAGCGACGTTTTGAAGGAGGGTACTACTAGTGATTGAGATCGAAAAACCGAAAATCGAAACCGTAGAGCTCAATGATAATGGCACATACGGACGTTTTGTCGTCGAGCCGCTGGAACGCGGTTATGGTACGACGCTGGGCAATTCGCTTCGCCGAATTTTGCTGTCGTCGCTGCCAGGCGCAGCTGTTACCTCGGTACAAATCGATGGTGTGCTTCATGAATTTTCTACGGTTCCCGGAGTGATCGAGGACGTTACCGAGATCATATTGAACCTGAAAGGCCTGTCGTTGAAAATCCACTCCGATGAAGAAAAGGTGCTGGAAATCGACGCAGAAGGTGAAGGGAACGTAACGGCGGGCGACATTCGCGCGGACAGCGATGTTGAGATTTTGAATCCCGATCTTCATATCGCGACCTTAGCCTCCGGTGCGCGGCTCCATATGCGGGTATTCGCCAATAGGGGACGCGGGTACGTCCCTGCGGATCGGAATAAGAAAGAAGATCAACCGATTGGCGTAATTCCCATTGATTCGATTTACACGCCCATTACCCGTGTCAATTACAGCGTAGAAAATACTCGTGTCGGCCAAGTAACCAACTATGACAAGCTCACCTTAGAGGTTTGGACTGATGGAAGTATTCGACCGGAAGAGGCGGTAAGCCTCGGCGCTAAAATTTTGACCGAGCATTTGGACCTGTTCGTCGGATTGACCGATGAAGCCAAAGACGCGGAAATCATGGTCGAGAAAGAAGAAGATAAGAAAGAGAAAGTACTCGAGATGACGATCGAGGAACTGGATCTTTCCGTTCGTTCTTACAACTGCTTGAAACGTGCAGGCATCAATACCGTGCAAGAGCTGATTACGAAAACCGAAGAAGACATGATGAAGGTGCGCAACCTTGGTCGCAAATCTTTGGAGGAAGTTCAAGAGAAGCTTGAAGAACTCGGTTTGGGCCTCCGCATGGAAGAGTAGAGCATACATGTAAAAGGCAATCTAGCAGAAGGAGGAGAAATCGATGGCATACCAAAAGTTGGGCCGTGATGCGAGCGCGCGTAAAGCGCTGTTTCGCGACCTCGTAACGGATCTGTTCCTGTATGAGCGCATCCAAACGACGGAAGCGAAAGCGAAAGAGGTTCGTTCGATCGCTGAGAAGCTTATCACGAAGGCGAAAAAAGGTGATCTTCACGCTCGTCGCCAAGTGGCAGCTTTCGTACGTCGTGAAACGATTGACGGCGAACAAGACGCAATCCAAAAGCTGTTCTCCGAACTGGCCACCCGTTACTCGGAACGTGCGGGCGGATACACGCGGATTCTGAAACTGGGACCGCGCCGCGGTGATTCAGCACCAATGGTGTATCTGGAACTGGTAGATCGCGCGTAATCGACCGGATGATCGGATGAGAAAGGGTGGACCCTCGCGGCCACCTTTTTTTCTTGGCGTGTTATGGAACGCGCGGGCACGTGGTTTCGACTGAACGGCTGCGCCCGCGCATTCCGAGCATGCGACAGGCCCGCGCCTCCCGTTGAAGTGATGTTCCTTGGAACAATTTCAATAGGACGGGAACATCACTTCAAAAGTCGGACGTAAACTCGCGAACCTATCGCAGCTCTCCATGCACCTCCCGCGTTCCATTTGATATAATCGAAAAAGCCGGCTCTAATACTGAGCCGGTATTTTCGGGCCTTTTGCAGCCACATTGTCAGCCTATCCACAGGAGCATGAAACGCACAGACCAACAATCCACATGTGGATTTCATGCGTTTATGGCACTTGTTCACTTGTGGATAGAACAACTAACCACACATAACCGTGTATTGTCTGTGGAAACTGTGGGGAAGCATGTGGATTTGGGGATAGCGCTCTGCGAATGCTGTGGATAGTGAGGACCTTTGTGTTTTTTGTTCTCCATTGGCTTACAGCGCGCGTGCGCGCTAAAGGGGAAGAACGCAGACGGGGAGCGTGTCCTGTAAGGGACGAAAGCGGCTTATAGTACTCGGCGGCTTCGAAGAATCGAATCGGGATGCGAACGTTCGATAGGGGCTAGAGAGATCCATAGGGAGCGTTGTTCCGTAAGGGACGTAAAGCGGCGGGGGCGTTGGGTAGTGGTTAGGTGAGTTCTTCCGGAGTCCAGAGGGCGGGAGCTCTCTAGGGTCCTCCCTCTGGCAGAGGGAGGATTTAGGAGGGTGTCGAATCCCTGAGGGTGTCGGAAATGGGGAGGTAAACATGGTGACTCGAAACATCGTAATGGTCGTCAGCTATGACGGAACGACATACAGCGGCTTTCAATCGCAGCCGAGCGGCAATACGATCCAAGACGTGATAGAGGCGGCGATAAAGACGCTGACCGGCGAGCAGCTGCGCATTATTGGGTCCGGACGTACGGATGCCGGTGTTCATGCACGCGGCCAGGTGTTTAACTTTCATACGGAATCGCGTATTCCTGCGGAACGTTGGGCGCTTGCGATTAATACGCGTCTGCCGGACGATATCGTCGTATTGGAGGCGTGGGAAGCGCCTGAGACATTCCACGCTCGTCATTCCGCGAAGCGCAAGACGTATCGTTATACGATCGATCGGAGTAAGTTCCCGGATGTATTCGGACGCCATTATGCCTTCCATCACCCGACTCGTCTTGATGTAGCGGCGATGCGTGAAGCATTCTCGCATTTGGTTGGCGAACATGACTTTACGACGTTTACGTCGATTCAATCGACGCAGCCGAGCCATGTTCGTACCATTTTTGAGACGCGTATTGTAGAGGAAGGACATTTGCTTCATCTGTTCGTAACAGGAAGTGGCTTCCTTTATAATATGGTCCGCATAATCGCGGGCACGTTGATGTGGGTAGGCGAGGGTAAAATTTCACCGGATGATATACCATCTATGCTTGCTGCTAAGGATCGGACGCGCTCCGGACCCACTGCAATGGCGCACGGCTTAGTGTTGTGGAGCGTAGAATATCCGCCGGAGGAATGCCGTCTGGCTGCTCCGGCAGCAGATGGGTTGAACGGTTAATGGGATTATGCAATTTAACGCCATTTTACAGGTAAAACCTCTTGCTAAAGCCCATTATTTATAGTAGTATATTACTTGTGCATTTTTAATGGCTATCCCACAGCCCCGATTAGAAATGTCCAACCAACTGTAACATTGAACGCAACATTAACGAAGAAATTGAATGCGTGAAACGCAACCGAACGTTTCATTATAAATGGATTGCTGAATCAATTTAAGGAGGAACACCCATGCGTACAACCTTTATGGCAAAGCCTAACGAAGTCGAGCGCAAATGGTATGTAATCGATGCGGAAGGCAAAACGTTGGGTCGTCTGGCCAGCGAAGCAGCTGCCCTGATCCGCGGCAAACACAAACCACAATTTACGCCTCACGTTGATACGGGTGACTTCGTGGTCATCATCAACGCTGAGAAAGTGCACCTGACGGGCAAAAAGCTCCAAAACAAAAACTACTATCGTCACTCGCTGTATCCAGGCGGCTTGAAAGTGATCTCCGCTCAAGAAATGCTGAACAAGCATCCAGAGCGCGTTATCGAAGCGGCTATTCACGGCATGCTTCCTAAGAACCGTCTTGGCGACAAGCTGAGAACGAAACTTAACGTATATGCAGGTCCGAACCATCCGCATCAAGCACAAAACCCTGAAGTGTACGAGCTTCGCGGTTAATAAAAGGAGGACAGTTTCATGGCACAAGTTCAATACTATGGAACCGGTCGTCGTAAACACTCCGTAGCACGCGTTCGTCTCGTGCCGGGTGAAGGACGAATCACTATTAACAAACGCGACCTGAACGAATATTTCGGTCTGGAAACGCTGAAATTGATCGTAAAACAACCGCTTACGCTGACGGATACGACGAACAAGTACGACGTTATCGTCATCGCTAACGGCGGCGGTATCTCTGGTCAAGCAGGCGCTATCCGCCACGGTATCTCCCGCGCTCTGCTGAAAGCAGACCCAGAGTTCCGTGCATCTCTGAAACGTGCAGGATTCCTGACGCGTGACCCACGCATGAAAGAACGTAAGAAATACGGTCTCAAGGCTGCACGTCGCGCTCCACAATTCTCGAAACGTTAATTTTTTCATCAATGCCTCTTCTTTGCACACCGTGCTCGGAAGAGGCATTTTTGCATTTAAAGGACAGTCTGACTGCAGCAGCGGGTAATTCCAAGCGCTACTATGCGTGGAAACAAATTTAATACATTGAATAAATGAATGTGAAGACGTATAATCGAGTAACACCTAGCATTTTACTTGGAATGAATAAGGTACGGAGGTCTATAATATGAACTTGTTAGAAAAGGAAGCACTGGCTGCTCAGAAGGCTGAAGAGCTAGAACATGCATCACCGGAAGCGATCATTCAGTACGCAATTGAAACGTTCCCGAACATCACGTTCGCATGCAGCTTCGGCGCTGAAGACGTGGTGCTCGTCGATATGATCCAAAAGATAAACCCGAATATCGATATTTTCTATCTGGATACGGACTTCCACTTCAAAGAAACACTTGAAACCCGCGATGCGCTTGCAGCGCGTTATCCGAATATTCGTTATGTGCAAGTGAAGCCAGCCATTACTCCGGAGGAGCAAGCGGCACAATATGGTGAAGAGCTGTGGAAAAGCGACCCGAACCAATGCTGCAACATTCGGAAGGTTCAGCCGCTGACGCAAATATTGAGCAAGTATGAGTGCTGGATTACAGGTATTCGCCGCGATCAAGCGCCTACTCGCGCGAACGCGAAGAAGATTGAGTACGACTACAAGTTCGGTCTCATGAAATTCAATCCGCTTGCCAGCTGGACGAGTGAGGACGTGTGGAATTACATTCGTGCGAACAATGTCCCTTACAACAAGCTGCATGATCAACATTACCCGTCGATAGGCTGCGAGCATTGCACGCGTCCTGTCATGCCAGGCGAAGACCCGCGTGCGGGCCGCTGGTCGGGCAACGAGAAAACAGAGTGTGGTCTGCACAAATAATAAGCTTCGGATAAGACTTTCGGCCGTGCAAAGCGCCATCAGGTGCTTCGCACGGCCGAATTATTTTTACTGCCTTTCCATCAAAATTTTTCATTAATTTCGAGCTGCAACGCTTTCTCGAATAATCAGCTTGTTGGGCAGCAGCACTTTGGCCGGCAGCTGGTGACGCTTGCTAAGCCGATTAATTAAGAGCTGAACGGCCCAATTTCCCATTTCGATTATTGGCATTCCTACAGTCGTCAGCATTGGAGAGACATAGCCGGAGAGCTCGATATTGTCCATGCTAATAATCGACAGCTGCTCAGGAACTTTAATTTTTGCTTCCGAGAATCGTCTTAACGCGGCTATGGCAGCAATGTCGGTTGCGCAAAATACGGCAGTCGGGAGTGTAGAGGCCTTCGCCAGAAGTGCATCAGCCCCCTGATAACCGCCAGGACCGTTCTGCGGGCAGTTACTCACCCATTTCTCTGAGTATTCCAGCCCGTATTTGCGAATGATATCGCAGTAGGCTTCATACCTAACCTCATTCTTCGTCTCTCCAATATATCCGATTCGTTGGTGTCCATGCTCAATCAAGTGCATCATTGCAATTTGCGTAGCCTCATACCCGTCACAAATGACCTGATCACAGCTAGCAGAGATGAAGTTTCGTCCTACATAGACCAGGCTCTTATAATGCTTCTCAAGGAAGCTCATGCTGTCGTTACTGAAGCGACCTAATATAATAGCGCCGTCCGTATGCGATGCTTCGATCTGATCAAGCAGTGTATCGGTCTCAATATCGAAGAGCGAATAAGAATGACGAACGGCATAGCCCAAATCCAGCGCTTGCTGTTCGATCGCACGCGACATCTGCGCAAAGAAAGGATCGTCATCTAGTTGTCTGGTGCGTCCCAATATGCAAGAGATGGAAGGAGGGGACGATTTGCGGGAGATTCGTTTACCAAGCTTGAGCTCTCTGGCATTCTGATTCGGTACATAGCCGATTTCTCTTGCAAACCTCCACACCTTGTCGCGAACTTCTTTCGTTGCAAAGCTATTGTCAGGGGAATTTAAAATGCGCGATACCGTTGAAATGGATACACCTGCCATATTGGCGATCTGCTTTAAAGTCATCAGACATCCCCCATGTGTGCATGTTTACTGAGTATGATAGCTTGTTTTAACGCAAAAAAGAAGTGGATTTGCGCAAATGGAACGCAATTTTTCGATAAATTCAAGTAAAACGTTTGCGTAATCAATGCTAGTCTTTCAAATCGAAAAAACATATACTTAGATCAACATTGTGCTGATTTTGGGTTGGCTATGTCGAAGGAATGATATTATCACATCGCTATATCGTAGTCAGCTGCGATTAAACTTAGCCATACAGGAGTGATACACTTGTCGCTGACACACTTGGATAAGCTTGAGGCAGAAGCGATCTACATTTTCCGGGAGGTTGCTGCAGAATGTGAGCGCCCGGTTATGCTTTATTCGATAGGTAAAGATTCATCGGTCATGCTTCATCTCGCTCTGAAAGCTTTTTACCCGGAGAAGCCGCCATTTCCGCTGCTTCGAATCGATACGGGTTGGAAATTCCGCGAAATGAATGAGTTCTGTAACCGTAAAACGCAAGAGCTTGGCGTCGACCTTATCGTTCATCGCAACGAAGCTGCTATCGCTCAGGGCATCAATCCATTCGATCACGGTTCAGCATATACGGACATTATGAAGACACAGGCGCTCAAAGAAGCGCTGACGAAATATCAGTTCACCGCCGCTTTCGGAGGCGGACGGCGTGACGAGGAGAAGTCCCGTGCTAAGGAGCGTATCTTCTCATTCCGGAATGAACAGCATACATGGGACCCTAAAAACCAGCGTCCTGAGATGTGGAAGCTCTATAACACCCGTATCCAAAAGGGCGAGAGCATGCGCGTATTTCCGATCTCCAACTGGACGGAGAAGGATATATGGCAATATATTAAACGCGAGAATATTGAGATCGTCCCGCTGTATTTTGCCGCTGAGCGTCCGGTAGTTTATCGCGATGGCAATATTATCATGGTAGATGACAGCCGTATGCGGCTGATGCCGGGAGAAACTCCCGAGATGAAGAAGGTACGTTTCCGTACGTTAGGCTGTTACCCTCTCACCGGCGGGATTGAGTCGGAGGCTGATACGCTGGATGAGGTTATTGCAGAGACGCTGTCCGCAACAACCTCCGAACGAACAAGCCGCGTTATCGATAAGGAAGCGGCAGGCAGCATGGAGCGGCGCAAACGGGAGGGATATTTCTAATGAGTCAGACAGCGAGCGGTCTTCTTAAATTTATAACTTGCGGCAGCGTTGACGACGGCAAGTCCACGCTTATCGGTCATATTCTATACGATTCCAAAATGCTGTATGCCGATCAGGAGCAGGCTCTCATGCTGGACAGTCAGGTTGGCAGCCGCAACGGAGCGATCGATTATTCGCTGCTGCTTGACGGTCTGATGGCGGAGCGGGAGCAAGGCATTACGATTGACGTTGCCTACCGCTACTTCAACACCGCTAAGCGCAGCTTTATCGTCGCCGATACGCCAGGGCATGAAGAATATACGCGTAACATGGCCGTCGGCGCATCTTTTGCTGATTTAGCCATTATTTTGATCGACGCCAAGAAAGGCGTTCTGGTACAAACTCGTCGCCACGCTCGTATATGCGCGTTGATGGGAATTAAGCATTTTATATTCGCAGTGAATAAAATCGACCTTGTCGGCTACGATAAACAACGGTTTCTGAGCATTACCGAGGATATTCAGCAACTGTGCAAGGAGCTTCGTCTGGAGAATACCGTTATTATTCCGGTCTCGGCAACGGAGGGCGACAACGTGACGCAGCGTTCCTCCAATATGGAATGGTATAACGGTCCGGCACTGCTAGAGCATCTGGAAACGGTCGATATTTCGACGGATGCCGCCGAGAGCGGCTTCTACATGCCGGTTCAGCGTGTAAGCCGCCCAGATCATAGCTTCCGCGGCTTCCAGGGACAGATTGAGGCCGGTAAGATTGAAGTCGGCGAGATGCTAACGATTCTGCCAAGCGGCGAAACGGCAATCGTGAAGTCCATTCACATTGGAGATAAGAAGGCGGGCAGCGCTGTCGCCGGGCAGCCGGTGACGATTCAGCTGGATCGTGAGGTCGACATTTCGCGCGGCTGCGTGCTCACTAAGGATGCAGGCTTGAAGACGGCGACTACGATTACGACGACGATCTTGTGGATGGATGAACAGCAGCTCGTTCCGAGCAAGGAATATTGGATTAAGCTGGGCACGAGGCTGCTTCCAGCCGTCGTGACAGACTTGCACCATAAGGTAGACGTCAACACCGGCAGCCTGCTTGCTACTTCTACTGCGGTTAAGAACGAGCTTATCAGCTGCGATATCGTCGTGTCTGAACCGCTCGTTGTCGATGAGTTTCTTCAACACAAAACGATGGGCGCGCTAATTCTCATTGACCGTGTCACACATGCTACAGCGGCATGCGGTGTTGTAGTATCCGTAGGCAGCGAGAATCAAGATGGCGTATATTTACAGGACGGAGATACTAAGCTGCAAGTCAATCTATTTGACAGCTTCTGGTTTGAGCCGGAGATGAATATGGTGCTGCGGGACAAACATCCAGCGGTTACGTACAATAAGGGAGATATGCTTCCTCTACAAAGTGAGCAATGCGCATATCCTTCCGATTTCGATCTGCAGTCGGATGTCGGCTTCGCTAATATCCGTGGCGGCATATTTACAGGCTTCGGCGCTCGTGATCCACAATTGCCTATACTTGACGTGAATGGTCTAGAAGCGGGTAACGGTACAACCGGAGCCTTCGGCAAATACCGTAAAATTCTTGTTCGAAATAAAGGATAAACTATAACCGAGTCATATTCGATCACCTAGTCCCATAAGGATGGTAAAGTACAGGCTTTGCTGCAAGCCCGCTTACCAATCGCATGGGACGAGGTGGTTTTTTTATGCGGCGGTATCGAAACCGGATTGTTGTCTGGCTGAATTACAAGGGGGCGGTGCGAATTGCAATCGGTGCACTCATTATCATTGCGGCTGCTGCGCTGATTCTGAACGATTTGCCATCTACACGGACCATGTCGACCTGGTCGCTTCCTTTGTCAGGCAAGACAGTCGTTATTGATGCCGGTCACGGCGGAATTGATGGCGGAGCCGTCAGCAAGCAGGGGGATATTGAGAAGGATTTGAATTTAGCGATCGCTATTTATTTGCGCGATTATTTGCAGCAGGCGGGTGCGCTCGTTGTCATGACCCGTGAAGGCGATTACGACTTGGCGGGGAAAGATACGAAAGCCGTCGCAAGAAGAAAGACGGAGGATCTGGTCAAGCGTGCGGAGTTCATCAAGCAGGCTAAGCCGCACCTAGTCATTAGTATCCACATGAACAGCATTCCGTCTCCGAAATGGTCAGGAGCGCAAACCTTTTTCTATCCGAGTAATGAAAGCAATGCTCAGATTGCAGCTCTTATTCAAGACGAAATCAAAAACAAGCTGGCCACTACGAGCCGAGTCGCTTCCGTTATTAAAAATGAGGTGTATCTGATGAAGCAGATAACGGACATTCCGATGGCGCTAGTTGAGGTCGGATTTTTATCCAATCCGGATGAGGCTCGGAGGCTTGCGGACGGGAACTATCAGCGAGCTGTCGCCGCTGCGATCTATCAAGGGATTCTGCGCTTTAGCAGTGGAGAGAAGCTTGGAACCGCCTCATCGGCTGCTCCTCTTTCGTGAATCGAACAACGCGTCAGTGACTATGTTATAATAGCAGTCAGAACCATAATATTCGAAATTCGAACGCCAATTTCGGTAACGTATATAGCTAAGAAGGTGGAATGAGAACGATGTTAACCCGAGAACAGATCATCGAGATTGTCCGCAAAGCAGCGGATGGACAGGGGGAAGCAGGCAAGGCAGCGCAGTTCCGTGACGTTGTAGTCAAAGAGAGCGGCATTTCCATGACGGTATTGACTGCTAAAGCCGATGATCAAACCGCATTGGAGCCAGCGCTGCGCAGTGCGCTAGCTTCTGAAGGCGTCCAGACCGTTCATTTTCGTTTCCGTACGGAAGCGGGAGCAGCTCAGCCTGAGACAGGTACAGCGGGGCAAAGCGGTCCTGTGAAGGGACATGGAGGGCTGATTGAACCGACGACGCTGCTGTCTCCGGAGAGCGGTACGAAATTTATTGCCATTGCCAGCGGTAAGGGCGGGGTCGGTAAGTCGACGGTTACGGTCAATTTGGCCGTCGCTCTGTCGCGTGCAGGCAAGCGTGTCGGTTTGATTGATGCCGATATTTATGGCTTTAGTGTGCCGGATATGATGGGAATTGAGGAGAGGCCGCAGGTAGTGGATGATCGCATCATTCCGATCGAGCGTTTCGGGGTGAAGGTCATGTCGATGGGCTTCTTCGTCGAGGATAACAGCCCGGTTGTATGGCGCGGGCCAATGCTTGGCAAAATGCTTCGCAACTTCTTCGCTGAAGTGGAGTGGGGCGAGCTCGACTATATGCTGCTTGATCTTCCGCCGGGAACGGGCGATATTGCGCTCGATGTGCATCAGATTATTCCCCAAAGCCAGGAAATTATCGTTACTACACCGCATGCGACAGCCGCTTTCGTCGCGGCGCGTGCAGGCGCGATGGCGATCAAGACGGAGCATAACATTATTGGCGTTGTAGAGAATATGTCTTATTACTACAATCGCCACAGCGGCGAGAAGGAGTATGTGTTCGGCCGCGGAGGCGGCGCCCGCCTCGCGGAGCAGCTCAATGCGGAGCTGCTGGCCCAAGTTCCGCTCGGAGCGCCGGACAACCATGTATCCGAGCCGGACTTCTCTCCGTCGGTCTATAAAGCGGACAGTGAGACCGGTCAACTGTATGCCGAGCTTGCCAGCCGTGTCATCGCGAAATTTTAAGAGAACCCGAACGAACAACACCCAGCCGCATCCGTCATGAATGCATGGCTGGGTGTTGTTTGTTGGTACATTGTTAGAGTGGGGAGCCTTCCTCCTCGCTGCCACCGCCTTCGGATTCCTTGGACGATTCGCCCTCGCCGCCGCCCTCACCGCCGCTTTGACTCTGCTTATCTCCAGACTCAGATGGCTTGAGCTCTTCCTGCACCGCTTTTTTCAACAGATTGAGCACCTCAAGCTTGAACAGCGGATTTTGCATGGCGTCCTGCATGAGGGACATGACCGTTTTACGGTATTCCGGGCCCTGCAGCACCTCCAGAATCATTTTATCGACCTCTGGCGACTTCAAGACTGAAATCAAATCCTTCTGATAAGCAGGGTCCTTTAACAAGTCTTTATGGATCTGTTTATTTTGTGAGTTGACGGTTTTGGCAAATTCGCCTGCGAACCGAGGGTCCGTCATCAGCTGCTTGATCACTTTATCGTATTCGGGTGATACGAGCACCTCTTTGACCGCCATACGAACCTGCTCCTGATCCTGTACGGATAGCAGCTTGGAGTTGAGCCCGGAGCCGCCAGACATTTGGCTTGTCGATTCCTGGATCGCCTTCTGTGCATCCTCGGTCTTCAGAATATCGATCACCATCGATTTCATATCTTTGTAGCTCATTGACTCGTTCTGAGGGGCCGGCTCGGCGCCGCAAGACGTCAGCGTGATTATAGCAGCCAGCGCGGCTCCGACTTGTCCCAATCGCCATCGGATGACCATGATTCGTCAGTCTCCTTCCATCACTTCACACGGCTCAACGAAAGAGCGAAAGCTGTCAGTCGCGAGCCTATACCGGTTATTAATGTTAGTATGCACAAAGTTCACCTGATTATCATGAGTGGAGGTTAGCTTTTTAATTCGGACATGGTAAAATAAAGGACAGTATGACAAATATGCATATCCATCAATAATCGACGTTTTCCGTTAAGCTGTGGGAGGATGAGACGAAAGCATGACATTGCGCAAATTATTTTTCTTATTCTGGAGCAGTATGGCAATCGGTGCTGCAGTATGCCTTGTGCTCGGGCTGGCGCTTCAATTTACTGACCAGTCCTATGGCTTTCTTAAAGTGGAGGAGACGGGTTACAACGCATTGATGATGGCTATCAGCGGCTTAATGATTGGCGTATTTGCCATGATGGGCTTTTTCGCCTATCTGACGCTGAATTACATTGCACTAAGTATGACTCGGCAAAAGTTTATGTGGACGACGCTCCAGGGCTACACGTCTGTATTCGCTGTTGCAGCGCTCGGATATATGCTGTATGGCTATAAGGACAAGCTGGGCGATTGGCTGTACTGGGTGCTGCCGCTTGTGCTGGCCGTCGGCTCGGTTGTCGTTGCGATGCTCAAGGTTAAGCAGACGAATAGAAGCGGATTTGTACCGACCGTGTTCTTCATGTTCGTTGTAACCGTGCTGGAGGCTTGGCCGAGCATTAGCGGAGAGACGAATGTCGTATCCGTGATCTTTATGGTAACGCCGTTGTTCGTGTGCAACACGTATCTTATTTTTATGCTTCATCGGCTTGTGGGCAGCAGCAAGCAGGAAGCCGATTCCGCGACAATCGCGAAACCGGCCTCGTAATCGAACAAGGGCGACATTAGCCCTTGTTTTTTGTATTCTAAAGCAGTGGTAAATGGACGGTTTTACCTTGAACCTCCGTCTGCCCGATCAATTGGGTAACGGTGACGAACTCGTATCCTTTGGCGCGGAGTTGGTCGATAATGACGGGGAGAGCTTCATGCGTCTGTTTGACGGAGTCGCTTGCATGCATCAGAATGATATCTCCCGGGTGGGCGCGGTTAACGACGCGGTCGATAATTTTGGCCGTACCGATGTTCAGCCAGTCCTGCGAGTCGGTATCCCATTGAATGACCTTGTAATTCAGCTCCTCAGCGATACGCAGTACACGTTTATCGAAATCACCGTTCGGCAGCCGGATCAAAGTTGGCGATTTGCCCGTAATGCTTGATAAAATCGTATGAGCGGTTGTAATTTGGGTGCGGATTTCTTCGTCGCCGTATTTGCTGTAATTGTCGTGCTTGTGGCCATGGCTTCCGATCTCGTATCCAGCGGCTGCAATTTTTTTGACGATTTCCGGATGAGACTGGCTCCATGGGGAGGAGAGGAAGAACGTTACGTTCTTAACATTTTTCTCTTTCAATATTTCGAGTATCGGCTCGGCACGTTTATCGCCCCAGCTAATATCGAAGGTGAGGGCGACCACTTTCTTCTCGGTTGGAATGCTGTAGATAGCAGCTGGCGTCTGAGGCGCAAATACGGTAATATTGTCTCGCTCGGCGTAAATGATCCCGACGGAGAATATGACAGCTACCGAGGCGAGCAAATATCGTTTCAACCGTTTGCCGTTCAACACATAAAAGCTATTCATTGGACTAGGCGCTCCTCTCGTTAAAGGGCTTGTTCTAGTACAATCTATGCTCGTACACGATGGATATTCATCCAAATTGAACCTAAGCGGAAAGGATTACAACCATGTCTCGACTTTCAGTATGGCTTGACCAATTTCGGTCAATGGGCACTTATATTGCAGTAGCTTTCGTTCTATTCGTAGCAGGTATCGTTGCGGGAACCTCGACTCCGGGGCTTAATGATTACATGAACAGCCAGCTTGAAGGAATTCGCAGCTTGGCGGAGGCAATAGACAAATCGTCTAATCCGACATTGCTGATGATTATCGTCATCTTCTTTAACAACGCGATCAAAGGGGCAATGGTCATTTATTTAGGCTTTTTCTTCGGGCTGTTCCCTATTTACTTCATCGTGATCAATGGACTGGTCCTCGGTTATTTCGTTCATAAGTACGCGCTAGTTAACGGAGGAGAGGCAGCTTTTGATCTTGTAGTAAGAGGCTTGCTGCCACACGGAATCATTGAAATTCCGGTTCTTATTATTGCAGCGGCGTATGGGATGAAAGCTGGTTCTTTCGCTTTTCGACTGCTGGGACAAATATTCGTCAGAGACGCGAAGCTGTCTCATGAAGCGGGGGCTTATGTAAAAGCAACCGTGCCGATCGTGATCGGTGTTGCCGTTCTGCTGTTTGCCGCCTCGTTAATCGAAAGTCTGGTGACGCCCATCTTGTTAGGGAAGTAATAAATTTACCATTATTTGAGCATAACAATAAAGCGGAAGAAAGCGTCCGACGCGAACGAAGCGGGACGCTTTTTTCTTTAACCCCGTTAATGCACATTGTAAGGAGGCCGACTACGGTTATGCTCGGAATTTTGTTCAATGAAAAAGAATGCAAAGAATTCGACTACGTCCTCCGCAAAGAATTGGATGAAATGATGCTCGACCTTCATGATTCCCGGCTAGATGATGATATTAAGCAAGCTATTGCGAAACGATACAAGATCATCTTCCGGATGTTCGCAAGAATTGCAACGCCGAAGGAGCTATCGCGCTATGCATTGAATATGCGCAATTACCGCTAATGCGAACCGCGGGCTGCCGAGTGCTTGTGCGGCCCGTATGACGATGCTTGAATGGATAGGCGTTGTGAATAATGAAATAACTTTTTTCAAAAAACAGTTGCGCATTGTGGACAAGCTGTGGTATATTCTAATTCCGGCCGAGATGAACAAAGCCGGCAAGCGAAATGCGAGTTTGAGTAATCGACTGAGTTGAAGAAAAGATTCGAAAAAAAGCTTGCACAACTGAACATCATGTGATAAGATGTTAAACGTTGTCG
>NZ_BIML01000025.1 GCF_004001065.1 Paenibacillus xylaniclasticus | reverse complement strand
GAGAATAATGTTTAAAAACAAATCAAGCGGGTACTCTTCTTCAGTGAATACCCGCTCAATTTTTTTTACTGATGGGAGACTAGATATCTCATGCTTCAAGCCCCACCTATTGTACTTTTGTTTGTCTTTTCCATATTCATTCTTGTAATTTTAAATTTTCTAAAGAGAAAGACTCAATCTATTAATGCAGTTTTATTCCTGATACTTTTTCATATCACATTAGTAGTTTCAATTACTTTATTTCCGATTCCTATTCAAAAAAATTTATTATCAGATCTGAGATCAACTAATTCGGTTAGTGTCCATAACTTTATTCCACTTAAGAGTATTATAGAATTACTGACTAACTCCGTTAGCCCTACTGTTTACCTCAAACAAATAGTTGGAAACATTATTATGTGTGTTCCCTTCGGTTTTTTATGGCCTATTCTCATTAAAAGAATTACTTTAAAAAGAATGCTTGTTCTCGCGATATCTATTGGATTTGGAATCGAAGCAACTCAATATATAATAAATACTGCTATTGATTATGATTATCGTAGCATTGACATAGATGATGTGTTGCTCAATTTCATAGGTGTGTTACTTGGATATTGTTTACTTTTACTTTTAAATAAGAAATCAAAAAAAACGCTTACAACTATTCCATCCAAAAGAGCGGATCGAATGTGACCGGGATCGGGGTAGTTTCCTGATTTCAGGTTACTGTAGATTCTGCGACGAGTATATACCGTCGGCATAACAACATAGAAGTAGATCCCCGATCCTTACCGGCATCGGGGATTTTTATTTGCTGCGCTAGATCTCTCTTACGCTATGCACTTGACTTGGTGTTTACACCAAGTTGTAACATGAGCGATGCAATGGTCAACAGCTTGATGATGCCCGTCATTATTCCGCTCAATAAAGAGAAGGATAGGTGAGGAGAAATATCCGTACAAATGAAGAAGGTAGGCTTGATTACGGGAGCCAACAGAGGGCTTGGATTCGAAACGGACCGGCAATTAGGCAGTCTGGGGTGTACGGTTCTGCTAGGAGCGAGAAACAAGGAGAAAGGAGAAGAAGCGGCAGCCAAACTGCAAGCTCATAATTTTACGTTTGCTTTCCAACTCACCTTAAATAATAATCAAACAGCTCTCAACTTATGACAAGGTGGGGGCTGTTTGATGCTTACGGAGGTGGGAAATTTGGAGGACATTGGTTTGCTTTTGATGTATTTGGTAGCAGTAACCAACCATCCGAAGTGTTGTTCCCAAGACCATACTCAGAAATCCTAAGCACAGATGAACTGATTAAAAAAGCAAAAGAAATAGTGCAGTTCCATTCGGGAGTGTTCATCAGGATTAGGAAGGGTAAAGAAATAGGATGGGAAATCAACACATTACCGGAAACAGAAGAAAGTGAAGGATTACAACATCCTGAGGCTGAAATAGAAATTCGTCCATTGATTCTTCGTATTTTGAAATTTACGGGATGGACATTGCTATCGGAAATAAAATAAAGTCTAGTTTTATGTAATTGTTTTGGGAACACCAGTAGAAATTATACTGGTGCTTTTTTATATGATTGAGGGGGGCTACCCAGTACCGAATGACCCCATAATTCAACCAATAACACATATAACCCATGTATTACCCATAAGAAGATTTCGTCATTTTGATTGTACGCACATCAACGCTTTATTTTTACTGCCTGAACAACGCTATTCCGTTACAGCGAACAGGTCGAATTATGGTCAGTTACCATCATGATTGACCTGTTTTTTGTTATCTTCGTTATCTCACAGTTTTTTGAAAATGCCAGCAACTGTAGAATACGCCACCTCGATAAAGGCGGTGAAAACTTACGGAAAGAAATTGGACCTTCTAGGAAAAATAGCTCGAACAATCATATTGTCAGGACTTATCTGCCAATTGTCCGCAACGAATGGGAGAGGAATGGGATGAAGGGTATTTTGGGGAGACGGGAGTTTGTTATTTTTTTGACTACCCTGCAGTAGACGAAGACCAGACTATTGAATTGGATTATCCTGCTTTCTATTATTATTTAAAAGAAGCAAGCACGGATTATTTAATTCGATATCCGAATGCCAAAGATGAGGTTGAAGCTCGATTAGAGGAAATTAAACAAAAGTTCAATATCTCATAATGGAATTTTGCCGAGAAAGTTGAGATGGGTTAATAGATTCTATTGTTTGATGGGTTAAAATAATTGATACCGTCCGCGCATCAAGCACCGTCCGTTAAGCTGGAGAGAGATAACGACAGTATGCAAATTCAGCTTTGCATGCCAGGGCGAGACTCCACGATTATTGCCATTTTAGATTGAGTTATGACCATTTTAGGAAATTTGAGTTAATATTTTGTAATAATTCTGTATACTAGAACTAGTAATAAATGAAAGCTTCGATACAGGCTTGAGCCACTTATGAGACGGCAGGTTTATTCATGGCGATTATCATTTTTTTGTCGAATACAGGAGAGGTTGCGATGTTTAAGAAACTGCTGCAGAAGCAGGGCAGTACAGTTAGAACGATGATGATGGGAGCGATAGGAAGATGAAAGGGATCAAAGGAATTTTAGCTGCGCCGTTATTGGCATGTATTCTGATTGCTAGCTTGCATGCTTGGACAGCGTCCCCGGTTCGTGCAGCTTCAACAGCATTAGCAGCTACGGACGAGAACAAGCCTTCTACTTGGGCGCAAGCGGATATCAAGGCGATGATCGCCAAGGGGATTGTCCCGAAGGAGCTGCAAGGCAAATATAAGCAGAACATTACGCGGGAAGAGTACGCGGCTCTTGCCGAACAGGTTATCTATTACATTACAGGAGCTCAGAAACAACTGGAACGGATTATACCGGAATTCCGCTTCGATGATTCGATATCGCATAGTGTCAACCGGGTCTACAGCCTCGGTATCGTCAACGGTGTAACCGATCATACTTTCGAACCGACTAGATATATTGCCCGTAAGGAAGCGGTCGTCATGATGGGTAATCTGCTGTCCTCCATGAAGGTCGAAGGATTATCCTACACGAAAGCCGCTTATATCGATTATGCAGCTATTCCGAGCTGGGCGCACGAGGCTGCTGACGTTACGTTTAATGCGAAAATTTTTGTAGGCAACAGTGCAGGAATGGAGCCGGATAAACCATATACGCGCGAGCAGTCGATCGTAACGATGAAGCGGCTGATCGATTTCGCCAGCAATGTTCAGGGCATTTCGTATCGCGGGAAAATTTATACCAAGTTCGAGGATATTCAAGATGTCTATGTTGGGAACAACTACGTGAAGCTTGGCTCATCGAAGAGCGAAGCGACAGTAGAGCAGATATGGGCTTCCGTCTCGAGTAATTTTCCAAGCATTAGCTCCTTAGGAGATAGTCCGGTACAGGTTGGCGAGTATACGATCGAGACGAACGGTGCAGACTATAAAGTTCGCATCTCTTGGAAGTAAATCGTCCATTGGACACCTGCAAAAATTGAAGCGATCGGGCAGCCCTTCAGGGCTGCTCGCATCGGTTATATCGACTTGGCGGAACGCCGACCACCTTCTTGAACATGCGCGAGAATAACAGGGCGTCCTTGTAGCCGACGGAGCGGGCTGTCTCGGCAATCGACAAGCTGGTTGAGCGGAGCAGCTCGCAAGCTTTGTCCATTCGGTAGCGGAGCAAATACTGCTGAGGCGGTATGCCGAGCGCCTCGCGGAACAGCGTCGCTACATATTTGCGGTCGAGACCGAGGTAATCGGATAGCTGGCGAATCGTCACTTCTTCGTCGTAATGGCGGTGAATGAAATCGACGGCACGCCTTACGTACGTCTCGCGAGGCCTTCGTTCCTCCTCGGCGTCGTTGGTAGCTGGTGCCTGACGGACAAGGGCGGCCAGCAGCTCATACAATACACCCTGCATTTGCAAATCGCCCCCCGGACGCTCAGACAGCTCATTAAATTGGCTGAACCGGTCTTTATCCATGCCCGGCGGATTGTCGAATATCGGGTTGACCGTAAGTGACGTCCGCTGCAAAATCGCATCGATCATCGTGCCCGAGAAGCCGATGCAGCTGTAATGCCATGGCTCATCTAGATCTGACGAATACTGATAAATTTCATTGATTGGCGTGTAGAAACCGTACCCCGCCTCTACGTTATAGATCTGACCTCTAATCGTCAACGTTCCTTTGCCCTCATGGACAAAAAACAGCTTATGATGGTCCCGAACGCCTGGCCCCCAGCCTTGTCCGGGCTCTGACGCTTGTGTTCCCCAATAACAAATTTTGACGTCACGGCTTTGGTTTACTGCAGGACTGGCTTTACTGCTCATCTTCTATTATTCACCTTCTTCCATTTCCACTAGAATCGTTGATGTAGTTCTGACATTATACCATATTGTTCCGTCATTCTTATATTGGGTAAACTAGGATGACAATGCTACAATGATGCCATTACAGACAAGGAGATGTTCTGAGATGGTATACTATGCCAGTGATAAAAGATACGACTCTATGACATATAACCGGACAGGCCGCAGCGGACTGCTGCTGCCGGCGCTGTCGCTTGGCCTGTGGCACAACTTTGGCGGCGTCGATCAGTATGAGAACGGTCGCGCAATGGTGCGCCGCGCGTTCGATTTGGGTATTACCCACTTTGATCTGGCGAATAATTACGGTCCGCCTCCCGGCTCCGCAGAAGAAAACTTTGGCCGTATGCTGAAGCAGGATTTGGCTCCCTATCGCGATGAGCTGATTATTTCGACGAAGGCCGGCTATGGGATGTGGGCAGGCCCGTACGGTGACTGGGGCTCCCGCAAATATTTGATTTCGAGTCTGGACCAAAGCTTGAAGCGGATGGGTTTGGAATACGTTGATATTTTTTACTCGCACCGTCCTGATCCGAACACGCCGATGGAAGAAACGATGGGTGCGCTCGATTATGCCGTTCGTTCCGGCAAAGCGCTGTATGTCGGCATCTCGAACTACTCAGCCGAGCAGACAGCAGAGGCTTCGGCAATTCTGAAGCGTCTGGGCACGCCTTGTCTTATTCACCAGCCGTCGTACTCGATGCTGAACCGTTGGATCGAGGACGGTCTGCAGGATGTACTCGATCAAGAAGGCATTGGCTCGATCGTGTTCTCGCCGCTTGCCGGCGGCGTGCTGACGGACCGTTATTTGAACGGAATTCCGGCCGATTCGCGTGCAGGAGGGGCAAGCGTGTTCCTCAGTGCGAATGACTTGTCCGAAGGCAAGATGGTCAAAGTTCATCAGTTGAACGCCATCGCCAAGGAGCGCGGACAGTCGCTTGCGCAGCTCGCGCTTGCTTGGGTGCTTCGCGGTGGACGCGTAACGTCGGCGCTGATCGGTGCAAGCCGCGTCGAGCAGATTGAGGACAACGTCGCGGCGTTGAATAACTTGGCATTTTCTGAAGAAGAGCTTCGCCGGATCGAGGATATATTGGCGCTGCCGAATTAAGCAAAAAAGAAGCCTGTGCGGTCACGTACAGGCCTTTTGTGGTCTGCTGGTGCTGTCACCTGCTCGCGTGTAACGGGCTTGAGGAGGCCGATTCATTTCAAGAAACGGATCGTGAAAGGGTAGCGGTAATGGCTTCCGTCATTCGCTTTCACGGTGCCGATAAGGGTTAAAATAACCCAGATGATAAGAAGTGCGATCGTAGTAATGATACCAATAACGACCGAGATGAGAATCGTAGAGATGATGAGATAGATGATAAAGCTAATCTGGAAGTTGAGCGATTCCTTTCCTTGCATATCCACATAAGACGATTGGTCGCGCTTGATGAGCCAGATGACAAGCGGTCCAAGCACGGAGCCCAGTGGAATGAAGATTCCTACGAAAGCAAGCAAATGGCACAGCATACCGAACAGGCGGTCTTCCCGCGACAGATGATCAGGATACATCGTAATCCTCTCCTTGATATGGTCCGGATGCGCGGAACTGCAGCACGGACATTTATAGTAGCCTATCGATGAACGATATGCAGCTGTGTCGGAAGCTATTCCGGCTTTGTTCGCATCGATTGGAGACGGGCATGATGCGATATCACGCATTTACAGCCGTTCATCGTGTCCTATATAATATGCCTTAACTTCAAGATTGATTGGAAAATAATGGGGGTAAAAAATGAAACGCATCAGATGGGCTGTGCTAGGTATTATTCTCGTTGTTTTCTTAGGCTCAAATTGCCCCTTCCGGCGTACGGGCAGCCGCAGCGAACACATCAGGAAAGTCATCGTGTGATTCACAGTGGTATGAACCGGCGATGACGGTCGTTCCTCAAGGTAAAATTACGGTCAAAGGTCAGGCGGCGCCTGTCTATTATCAGATCGGCCTATCGAAGGAGATGTATAGTTCTGACGTGAAACTTGGTACCGGAACGGTGAAACGGGTGTACAACAAAATGAAGAACAACGGTGTGACTTATTATGATCTTGGCGATTCGAAGTATGTAAAAGCGAACTCTAACGTCAAGTATGAAGCCGTTCCGCCAAGCGTCCGCAGCTGCATGCAGAATGCGGTAAGCGACTACAACGTGAAGGTATGGGTATCCGAAGCGAAGAAGCTGAAGACTTCGCTTGCTCAGCTTATGTATCTGTTTCAGAGGCTGACCGAGCATGTGACTTACGATTATCCGTTGTACGAAGGAACGGGAGGTGACCCGCTCGGCTATACGAGTAAGGGGGCGCTAGCTAACGGCTTAGCTGTCTGCCAAGGTTATGCGGAGGCTTTTCAGCTGTTGCTTACGAAGATCGGCATAGAGAACAAAACGATATCCGGATATGGGACGAACGGTTCACGGCCAGAACCGCATATGTGGAACCTCGTTAAGCTGGGAGGGCTTTACTATCACGTCGATACGACGTGGGGGGACGGCTATGTCGGCGGACAGTTTCATTATTTTCTGCTGCCAGACCAGGATATGAAACGGGATCATCAATGGAGTATGAAGACGTATGCGACGAGCGACAAATATGCGTATTACAACCGTATCGGCAATGCTTTCTATATCGATTATAAGAATGAGACGTATGATGAAGTCGTGGGCGGGACTATTATGCGTTATCCGATCGGAAACAAATCGAAAGCGGTTCGTATCGCTCCGAAAGAAGATTATGTATATCGAACACCGCAAGTTTATAACGGAAAGATGTATTATTTGACAATCGGGGGCCTCAAGAGGATGTCGCTCGACGGCTCGAACGATCAAATCTTATCTAAGACGGTATCGAACAATTTTATCGTGTTTAACGATAAGGTTTATTATACCCAATCGATAGTCTCCTACGATGGGCCTTACGCATTAAATGTAATCCAAAGTAACTTGGACGGCAGCAGCCCTGAAACGGTATACACGTTCACGGACAGGGATCGGAACTTCGCCGGTTTTTATGTCGCGGAGGACGGTGCGCACAGCACGCTCAACGTCTACACCGATGATAAGAAAATGATACGGCTGGATTCTTTCTAGAAAATAGAACAGACAGCTCCTCCTGCAATAGACGAATGATCGTCAATCGCAAGGGGAGCTTTTTCTTCTTTAAAGCATTCGGCGGAATTCGTCGGTTAGGAGCGGCACGATCTCGAACAAGTCGCCGATGATGCCGTAATCGGCTACGCCGAAAATAGGAGCGTCAGCATCCTTGTTCACAGCGACAATGACGCGGGAGCCGCTCATACCGGCAAGATGTTGAATCGCGCCGCTGATGCCGCAGGCGATGTACAGCTGCGGCGTGACAACTTTGCCCGTCTGCCCGATCTGCAGCGCATAATCACAATAGCCGGCGTCGCATGCGCCGCGGGAGGCGCCTACTGCGCCGCCGAGCACCGAAGCGAGCTGCTGCAGTGGAGCGAAGCCGTTTGCGCTTCGCACGCCGCGTCCGCCGGAGACGATGACGTCCGCTTCGGCGAGGTCGACGGCGCCGGTTGTGCGGCGGACGACGGAATGGACCGTCGTCCAGAGCTTAGGTGCGCGGTAAGGCAGCGCCTTGACCGCGCCGGGGGCGCCGCCTGGCTGCGTCTCAGCCGGCGGCAGATTGTTCGGGCGCACCGACACGACCCACGGTGCGCCCGGCACGATGCGCAGCCGCTCGACGGCTTTGCCAGCGTAGAGCGGCCGCGCGAACACAATGCCGCCATCGCTGCTATGCTCGATGGCGGTGACGTCGGCCGCGTGGCCGGCGCCGATGGCTGCGGCTACGCGCGGCGCGACCTCGCGCCCGAGCGCGGTGTGGCCGAGCAGCACCACGTCCGGCGCCGCCGCCTCGATTGCGGCGGCGATGGCGGCCTGCACCGCCTCGGGCGCGCCGCTGCGCAGGGCGGGGTCGTCGACGACATGGACGACGTCCGCCCCGCAGGCGGCGAACTCGGCGGCTGCTTCGGCCAGCGCCGCGCTGTCCGCGCCGGCGACTAAGGCGTGCACGGCGCCGTCTTCGGCGATACGCCGCGCCGCCCCGAGCGCCTCCAGCGCGACGCGGCGAAGCCGGCCGTCCTTGCATTCCGCGTAGACTAGACATTGTATGCTCATCGGTTGATGGCCTCCTTAGTTTCGTCTTAGGGAAGAGGAGGTGCGATTACAGCACTTTGGCCTCCTCACGGAGCAGTCGAGCCAGCTCGGCGGCTAATTCAGCGGGCGAACCGCCGCCAAGCCGCTTGCCGGCGGAACGAGGCGGGACGCCCTCGATCGAGAGCCGCTCCGTGACGGGCGCTGTAGGACCGCTTGCCAGCTCAGCGCGGCTTGTGACGCGCAGCGGTTTGCGCTTCGCCTTCATAATGCCGGGCAGCGACGGATATCGCGGTTCGTTCAACCCCTGCTGTGCCGTCACGAGCGCAGGCAGGGGAACCTCGACGGTCGCAACGTCGCCTTCAACGTCCCGGTCGGCGATCAGCTTCCCGCCGCTTATCTCGACGCGCACCGCTGCCGATACATGCGGCAGTCCAAGCCGCTCGGCCGTTTGCAGCGCGACGCTGCCTGCGCCCGTATCGACGGCGAACAGACCGGCAAGCAGCAGATCGGGCGCAAGCGGCCGGATGCATGCTGCGATCGCGGCGGCAATTGAAGCGCTGTCGTCGCCAGGCGACGGCTCAATGCGAATCGCCTCATCGGCCCCCATCGCCAGCGCGGTCCGCAGCGCCTCCGCGCACGACTCCGGCCCGCAGGCGATAGCCGTTACCGAGCCGCCGTGCTTCTCGCGCAGCCGCAGCGCCTCCTCCAGAGCGTACTCGTCATAGGGATTGATGATGAGCTTAACGCCGTCCGATGTCACCTGACCGTCTCGGACGACGATTTTTTCCTCTGTGTCGAACGTTTGCTTTATGAGCACGACGATGTGCATCCTGTTCGCCTCCTCATACCGGGCCTTTCATCCGTCGGCCGATGTTGTGCCTGCGGTAAGATTGCCAAGCGTTCTCTTGTC
The DNA here is from genome assembly GCF_004001065.1 of Paenibacillus xylaniclasticus. Lineage (GTDB taxonomy): Bacteria > Bacillota > Bacilli > Paenibacillales > Paenibacillaceae > Paenibacillus_T > Paenibacillus_T xylaniclasticus. The sequence continues at coordinate 49,641 of NZ_BIML01000025.1, read as the reverse complement.
TTAATACTCCTCGTATTCGTGTCCATCAGTGCTACGATATGTTTTATATCATTCGAATAGACTAGCGGAAGCTCGGTTCCATTAGGGAAATCAAAGGGGATACAGCGTTCTTGTTCAAGATGCTACTCACCCGCGATCGCCGACGCATGTTCGCGGGAAGGGACTCATATACTGGAACAACGCGCCGTAATGAAAGCGCTTCAATAACTTGTCCAATGACGAAGTCGCACTAAGGGGGCGGTGCTGCGTTGACAGAGCAGATGGTCATTCGCGCGGTTAAGTGGGTGCTGTTTGCCGCCGTGTCGGGAACGGCTGTCGGCTGGTTCGTGCAGGCAGCGGTAAGACGTATCGGTTATATGCGGTTAGGCCGGGGAACATTTCGTCCTCCTCCACGGCAAGGCAGTAGGGAGGCTCCCGCAGACAGCCGTAAGGACAATCGCGGTGAAATCGGCTCAGCGGAAGGGGACAATCGAGCCGGAGCGGCCGTGTATCATTCCGATGGAAGCGTTGGCGCACAAATATTCGGTCACCGGAAGCTGCTGCGCGATATTCGGAGCGGCATTATGCATTTGCTTCTGTTCTACGGCTTTATCGTGCTGCAGTTCGGGGCGCTGGATTTGATCTGGAAAGGGCTAGCCGGCTACTCGCTGCCGTACGCCCGTCCCGGCTGGTTCTCGTATATGCAGGAGGCAACGGTTGCCGTCGTGCTGGTTGCAATTCTGTACGGTGTCTTTCGGCGGTATGTCGAGCGGCTTCAGCGGCTCCAACGAGGCTGGAGGCCAGCCGTTGTCACGCTGTTCATCGGCGGCATCTGCGTGACGGTGCTGCTGACGCTTGCGTTCGAGCGGATTGCCGACCCCTCTACGGTTCATGACGCGGCATATGCGCCGATTTCTTCAGCTGCTGCGGAGCTGCTTAGACAGATCGGCGTAACGCCGGGAGCGGCTGCGTCCGCCTATGAATCAGCGTGGTGGCTGCATCTGTTCGTGCTGCTGGCTTTTCTGGTCTATGTGCCGCAGTCGAAGCATTTTCATCTTCTCACTGCCCCAGCGAATTTATGGCTGCGCCGCGGCGGTAGGGTCGGCAAGCTTGAGCCGATCGATCTGGAGGACGAGTCGGCCGAGTCGTTCGGCGTTGGTAACATTGAGGATTTTCGGCGTAAGCAGCTGCTCGATCTATACGCCTGCGTCGAATGTGGGCGGTGTACGAACGTCTGCCCGGCTTCGAATACCGGCAAGCTGCTGTCACCGATGCATTTGATCGTAAAGCTCCGTGACCATTTGACGGAAAAGGGTGCTGCCATGACGAAGCGAAGCGCTTATGTTCCCGCCTGGGTGTGGGCATCGGGCGGCTCCGCTGCGGTGACGAACGGTCGGGCCGCAGGCAGCTGCCATGTGATGGGCGCTTCTTTGCCGGTATGGAGCGGCGGCCGCAGCGCGGCGGATACGTCGATCGCCCCGACGATGGAGGCGCAGGCGGAGGCTTGGCAGCTTACTGCGGAACCGGGAGGCAGCGCTGCTGAAGTTGCGTTAATTGGCGGGGTTATGACAGAGGCGGAGCTGTGGTCGTGCACGACGTGCCGCAATTGCGAGGACCAATGTCCGGTTGGCAATGAACACGTGGACAAAATTATCGACATGCGCCGTTATCTCGTACTGATGGAAGGACGATTGCCAGCCGAAGGGCAGCGGGCTATGCAAAATATCGAGCGTCAAGGCAACCCATGGGGGCTGCCGCGAGCAGACCGTGCAGCCTGGATGGAGGCTTGTGCCGAGCAGACGGGCATTACGGTGGAGACGGTCCGCAGCATGATGGAGCGGGGCGAGCGCCCGGATTGGGTCGTATGGGCGGGCACGATGGGCGCCTATGATATTCGGAGCCGCAGAGTGCTGTTCGCGTTCATTCGGCTGCTCGATGCGGCAGGCATTAAGTTTGCGGCGCTCGGCGCGGAGGAGCGCAATTCGGGCGATACGCCGCGCAGACTTGGCAATGAGCTGCTGTACCAGGAGCTGTGCAGGGACAATATCGAGACGCTCAAGCGGTACGGCATTCGCCGCATCGTGACAGCTTGTCCGCATACGTATCATGCGATGCGCAATGAATATCCGGACTTCGGTCTTCACCCGGATACGGAGATCGTCCATCATACGGAGCTGCTAGCCCAGCTGCTGGAGGAAGGAAGGCTGCTGCCGGTACACCGCGTTGTGGAGCGTGCGGCTTATCACGACTCCTGCTACATGGGGCGCTATAACGGAATTTATGATGCGCCAAGGCGCATTCTTCGAGCCATTCCGGGGATAGAGCTTGCTGAGCTGGAGCGCTCCGGCCGTAATGCGATGTGCTGCGGAGCGGGCGGCGGCATGATGTGGATGGAGGAGCGTACAGGCGCCAGAGTCAATGTCGCGCGAGTGACGCAGGCGCTGGCTGTCTCACCGACCGTAATCGGCTCCGGTTGTCCGTATTGCTTGACGATGATGGAGGATGGTCTCCGCCAGCTGGAGCGAGAAGGGGTCGCTGCTCGTGATGTGGCGGAGCTGCTGGCTGTATCCGTACTGGGCGAACATTAAATGAACGGTAATGTCCTTTGAATTGTGGATTCACACAAGGGAGGGGATAGCGTGAATCGATCCCACAGACCGATACGCCGGGCGGCGGTTATCGGCTCGGGTGTTATGGGGGTGGCAATAGCCTGCCATCTTGCAAATTCGGGCATGCAGGTGACGCTGCTCGACATCGCGCCGAAGATGCTTACTCCCGAGGAGGAGAAGGCAGGGCTGACGCTTGACCGCCCTGAGGTGCGCAGACGTCTTGCCGCTGCCGCAATTGCCAGGCTGAAATCATCGAAGCCGGCGGCGCTGTATGATTCGGCATTTGTTAGCCGGATTAGCGCTGCATGTCTGGAGGATGATGCAGCGCTGCTGAGTGAGGCGGAGTGGATCGTAGAGGCAGTGACCGAGCGGCTTGATATTAAGCGCAGCGTTCTGGATACGATCGAGCGGCACCGGTCGCCGGGAACGTTCGTCAGCACGAATACGTCGGGCTTGTCGGTCGCGGCGCTAGCGGAGGGGAGAAGCGAGGAGTTCCGCCGCCATTTTATGGCGACGCATTTTTTTAATCCGCCGCGATATATGAAGCTTGTCGAGATTGTGCCGTCGCCGGATACGGATGAGGCCTCGCTCGCGGCACTGGTCGACGTATGCGAGCGGCAGCTTGGCAAAGGCGTCGTCGTGGCGAAGGATACGCCTAATTTTATTGCGAATCGCATTGGCACTTACGGGATGCTCGTCACGCTGGAGGAGATGGAGCGGTTCGGGCTGACGATCGAGGAGACGGATGCACTGACCGGTCCTGCGCTTGGCCGTCCGAAGACGGCGACGTTCCGTATGCTCGATCTTGTCGGTCTCGATACGCTGCTGCATGTCGTTGACAACGTGCGGGAGCGGAGCAGCGATCCGGAGGATAAGCGAGTGTTCGTGCGGCCGCCGGTGCTGGAGAGACTTGTTCGCGACGGACGGCTGGGGGAGAAAAGCGGTCAGGGCTTTTATCGCAAACGCCGTTCGGCAGCAGGCGGCAGGAGCGAAATCGAGGCGCTGTCACTTATCACACACGAGTATGCGCCTGCTGCGAAGGTGTCGTCACCGATCATCGACGCCTCCAAAGCGGCCAAAGGCGCTGCGGCGAAAGCGCGGGCGCTGCTCGCCTCCGTATGGCAGGCGCCGATCATCTCACCGCCGAAGGGGAAGGCTTCCGTCAGCGGCCTCGCAGGCCCTTCAGGAGGGACAACGGAGCCGTCTCCGCTCAAGGAGGATGGATTGCTGGCCAGCGCTACGTCAGCTGCGCCGGCCGACTTGCGCCCATCATCTGCTGTCTCTGCCCCAGATGAAGCGGCGTCCACTGCCGCCAGTGCCGAGGCTTCGCTGCCGCGTGATGCTCGCTATACGCTGTTCGCCTGGCATTCGCTGAAGCGGACGCTGCTGTATGCGGCACGACAGGTCGGTGTTATAGCCGATTCGATCCTCGATATCGACCGGGCAATGGAGTGGGGGTTTAATTGGGAGCTCGGACCGTTCGCCTTATGGGATGCGCTTGGCGTTGAGCGGACCGTGCAACGGATGAAAGCAGAAGGTGATGCGATACCAGATTGGGTGGAGCAATGGCTGGCGGAAGGGAACCAGACCTTCTATAAGCAGGAAGGAATCGTCCGGCTGTACGTATCGGAGGGGCGTTACCGGGAAGTCGAGGAGCCAGAGGATATCATCTCCCTTCAGTCGTTGAAAGCAGCGGGCCGTATTGTATTCAGCAATGCGGGCGCGAGCTTGATCGATCTTGGCGACGAGGTCGTTTGTCTTGAGTTCCATTCGCAGAATAACGCGATTGGCGCGGATATTTTGCATGCGATTAGACGGTCGGTGTATGAGGTTGAGCGCAACTGGAGGGGGCTCGTGCTGGCGAACGAGGGGCGTAACTTCTGCGTCGGAGCGAATTTAATGCTGCTGCTGATGGAGGCGCAGAGCGGCGACTGGGATGAGGTTGAGGACATCATCCGGATGTTTCAAGGCAGTATGCTGCAACTCAAAAGAATGGCCCGTCCCGTCGTGGCTGCTCCGCACCGGATGACGCTCGGCGGCGGCGTCGAAGCGTGCCTGCCGGCTGATCGGATCGTATATTCTCCGGAGACGTATTTCGGGCTGGTCGAGACAGGTGTCGGACTTATTCCGGCTGGCGGCGGCTGTAAGGAGGCTGCCATTCTGGCTGCATCCCGCATGCACAAGGTGAATGCGGCCGGTTCGCTGCACGAGCAGCTTGCTGCGCTGTTCGAGACGATTGCGATGGCGAAGACGACAACGAGCGGCTATGAGGCGGCAACTCTTGGCTTCATGCGGCCCGGCGACACCGTTATTGCGAGACAGGATGCTCGCATAGCCGAGGCGAAGCGGGCTGTGCTGGCGCTGGATCGGGCCGGATATGCTGCGCCTGATCCGGAAGCGCGCATCACCGTTGCCGGCCGCGAGGGCAAAGCGCTTCTGCTGGTAGCCGTCGATTCAATGCAGCGCGCGGGCTATATTAGCAGCTATGACGCCCATATAGCGGCTAAGCTTGCGCATGTGCTTGCCGGCGGCGATGCGCATCCAGGTGCGGAGGTGAGCGAGCAATACTTGCTCGATCTGGAATGCGAGGCGTTTCTCGCGCTGCTCGGCGAGCCGTTGACCCAGCAGCGGATGCGCCACATGCTTGAAACCGGCAAGCCGCTCCGGAACTAGGACATTCGGCTCTATTAATCCCGCTGGAAGGAGATGAGCGCATGCCATTGGATAGGGATCGCGATCCCGTTATCGTGTCGGCCGTTCGTACGGCGGTTGGCAAAGCGAAGAGAGGCTCGTTGTCGCAGACGCGAGCCGAGGATTTAGGCCGGGCTGTGCTGCGCGCCGCCGTTGAGCGGGTGCCGGGGCTGTCGCCCGGCGATATCGAGGACGTCATTATCGGCTGCGCAATGCCCGAGGGGGAACAGGGTCTTAACTTTGCTCGGATCATGTCGTTATACGCCGGCTATCCGAATACGGTGCCGGCGCTAACGGTCAACCGGTTCTGCGCCTCCGGCCTGCAGGCGATCGCTTATGCTGCTGACCGCATCCGGCTTGGCGATGCTGACGTAATCGTCGCTGGCGGAGTCGAGAGCATGAGTCATGTGCCGATGACTGGCTTTCGGTTGTCGCCGCATCCGTCCATCGTCGAGACGATGCCCGAGGCTTATATGGGCATGGGGCATACGGCTGAGGAGGTCGCGCGCCGCTACGATGTAAGCCGGGAAGCCCAGGACGCCTTCGCAGCAGCCAGTCACGCGAAAGCGGCTGCCGCAATCGAAGCCGGAAGATTTAAGGATGAAATCGTTCCAATCGAAGTTACGCTTGGCTCGGTCGATGCGTCGGGAAGACCGAAGGAACGACGGTTTGTCTTCGATACAGACGAAGGAGTAAGGCCGGATACGACGGTGGAGAGGCTTGCCTTGCTGAAACCTTCTTTTGCGCGTGATGGCAGGGTGACAGCGGGCAACGCCTCGCAGATGAGCGACGGAGCGGCGGCGGTCGTTATGATGAGCCGTGCCCGTGCCCGGCAGCTTGGCGTAAGACCGCTGGCGGCATTTCGCGCTTATGCAGTGGCAGGCGTCGCGCCGGAGGTAATGGGGATCGGCCCGATTGAAGCCATTCCGAAGGCGGTCGCCCGGGCCGGCATTACGCTGGATCAAATCGATCTGTTCGAGCTGAACGAGGCGTTCGCGGCACAGTGTGTGCCGATCATCCGCGAGCTTGGATTACCGGAGGAGGCGGTCAATGTGAACGGCGGTGCCATTGCGCTCGGTCATCCGCTCGGCTGTACAGGAGCGAAGCTGACCGTATCGCTTGTCCATGAGCTGCGCAGAAGAGGGGCCAGGTATGGCGTCGTGACGATGTGCATCGGCGGCGGTATGGGCGCTGCCGGCGTATTCGAGGCAGAGCCGACCGTACAGGCTCATATCGTAACCCCAACGAGCGACGAGAGGAGCGTGCAGTGAAGATGGCGACGAACCATGCAGCGAGCGGCGGCCGATTCGTCGTGGAAGATACGGCGCCGGATACCGTGGTAACGCCCGAGGATTTAACGGAAGAACAGCGGATGATGGCAGATGCGGCGAGAGCGTTCATCGAAGGGGAGGTGAAGCCTCGCGATGAACAGCTCGAGAAGCTCAATTATGAGCTTACTGTTGATTTGATGCGCAAAGCTGGGGAGCTCGGACTGCTTGGCGCCGATGTGCCGGAAGCGTATGGCGGGCTCGGACTCGATAAGGTGAGCACGACGTTGCTTGCCGAGACGATGGCGGAGGCTTCCTCGTTCGCGCTGTCGGTTGGCGCGCACGTAGGGATCGGCACGCTGCCGATCGTCTTCTTCGGTACGCCGGAGCAGAAGGCGCGCTATTTGCCAGACCTTGCCGCGGGTACGCGCATTGCGGCGTACTGCTTAACGGAGCCGGGCTCCGGGTCGGACGCACTCGGAGCGAAGACGACAGCGCGGCTGTCGACTGACGGCACCCACTATTTGCTTAATGGCTCTAAGCTGTACATTACGAACGCTGCATTCGCAGATGTGTATATCGTATACGCGAAGGTGGACGGGGAGCATTTTACGGCCTTTATCGTCGAGCGGGGGACGCCGGGCTTCACGGTCGGGCCGGAGGAGAAGAAGATGGGCATCAAAGGCTCCTCGACTTGTCCGCTGTTCTTTGAGGATGCGCCAGTACCGGTCGGTAATGTGCTCGGTCAGGTTGGTAAGGGCCATCTGATCGCTTTCAACATTTTGAATATCGGCCGTTTCAAATTAGGAGCAGGCTGTGTCGGAACCGCGAAGGAGACGATTGCGCTGGCAGCGGAATATTCGGCTTCGCGCAAGCAGTTCGGCCGGTCGATTCAATCGTTCCCGTTAATCGGGGAGAAGCTTGCGGATATGAACATCGCGGCGTTCGTTACCGAGAGCATGGTATACCGGACAGCTGGGCTTATCGACGAGCGACTCAGGACGGCGGACCCGAATGCGTCCGATGCAGGCGCGCAGGCAGCGAAGGCGATTGCGGAATATGCGCTTGAATGCTCAATCGTCAAAGTATTCGCGACGGAGGCGCTCGATTTCATTGCGGATGAGGGGGTGCAAATCCACGGCGGCTACGGCTACATCCAGGAATACAAAATCGAGCGAATATACCGCGATTCGCGTATTAATCGTATTTTCGAAGGGACGAATGAGATCAACCGGATGCTCATTCCCGGCACCTTGATGAAGAAGGCGCTGAAGGGAGAGCTTCCGCTCCTGCACAAAGCGCTCGAGCTGCAGGAGGAGCTGCTGCAGCCGATGCCGCTGCCTTCGTTCGAAGGAACGCTCAGCCGTGAAATATATCGGCTCGGCCAAGCGAAGAAGACGTTCCTTGCTATCGGAGGGCTCGCCGTACAGAAGCTCGGCTTGCGGCTTGAGCAGGAGCAGGAGGTGCTCGTCGCATTGGCTGATATCATGATCAGCATCTATGCGATGGAAAGCGCGCTGCTGCGCGTACGGAAGCAGCTCGCCCGGGGCGGCGATGCGGCAGCTGGCAATGCGGTCGATATGACCGTCGTATTCGTGCAGGATTCGATGGAGAAGATTGAACGGCTCGCCCGCAAGACGCTTGCGGCTATCGAGCAGGGCGACGCACTGCAGGTACAGCTGTCGGTATTGAAGAAGCTGATGCGCGCTCCATTGATCGATTCGATCGCGATTAAACGGTCGATCGCCGAAAGGGTGAAGACGGCTGGCCGGTACGTGGTGTAAATGCAGCCGATGTCGGGATGAGAGCCCAAGCAAGCCAAGCGCAAGAGTCGATTGCGAGCGGAAAGGGTGAGGACGATGGAACCGATCGAGCCGCGTCCGTGGCTGCGCCATTATCCTAGGGAGGTAGCCGAAACTTGCACCTATCCTGATCTTGCGGTTACCGACCTGCTGCTGGAAACCGAGCGTAAGTATGGCGGTCGGCCGGCCATTTATTTCTTGGGTCGGACGTTGACGTACAGCAAGCTGCTCGATGACGTCCGCCGTATGGCGGGCGCTCTGAGAAGGCTGGGCGTTACGAAAGGAGACCGCGTCGCAATCATGCTGCCGAATTGCCCGCAAGCGGTCATCTCGTATTATGGAGCTTTATTCGCCGGGGCTATTGTCGTTCAGACGAACCCGCTTTACGTTGAGCGGGAGCTGGAGCATCAATTGGCTGACAGCGGCGCGTCGGTCATCATTACAGTTGATCTGCTGTATGCTAGACTCGCAAGAGTAAGAGGTGAGCATCCAGAACTAGGACCTGTGCCCGATCTTCGTGCCGTTATTGTTACTTCTATTAAAGATGGGCTTCCATTTCCGAAAAATATATTGTACCCGCTTAAACAGCGCAAAGAAGGCTTTCGCCCTAATATCCCATACGGGAGACTGGGAGTCTATGCTTATTCCCGTCTAATGGCGGATGCGAAGCCTGCGTCAGACCCGGTTACGGTCGATCCGAGTAATGATCTGGCGCAGCTGCAATATACAGGAGGCACGACAGGTCTTGCCAAAGGTGTGATGCTCACTCATCGTAACCTGGTCGCTAATATGGTGCAGACGTCGGCCTGGATCTATAAAGCAGAGGACGGCAAGGAGCGGTTTCTGGCTGCTCTGCCGTTGTTTCATGTATTCGGGTTAACCGTATTGATGAACCTGTCGGTCTTTAAAGCGGGCGAGCTTGTGCTGCTGCCGCGCTTTGAAGCCACTCAGGTGCTGAGGACGATTAAAGAGCGGCGTCCGACGCTTTTTCCCGGAGCCCCGACGATGTATGTGGCGCTTCTTAACCATCCAGAAGCGGGCCAGCTGGACTTGTCCTCTATCGAAGTATGCATCAGCGGCTCGGCGCCGCTTCCGCTAGAGGTTCAGCAGCGCTTCGAACAGCTTACGGGTGGAAGGCTGATCGAAGGATACGGCTTGACGGAGGCGTCGCCGGTGACGCATGCCAACCCGATATGGGGGAAGCGCAAAATCGGCACGATCGGGCTTCCGTTTCCGGATACGGACTGCATGATCGTCGATCTGGATACCGGGGAGCCGCTTCCGCCCGGCCACATCGGAGAGCTTGTCATACGCGGCCCGCAGGTCATGCGGGGATATTGGAACCGCCCTGACGAGACGGCTAAGGTGCTGAAGGATGGCTGGCTGTATACAGGTGACCTTGCGACGATGGACGAGGACGGTTATTTCGCTATTGTGGATCGGATCAAGGACGTAATTATTGCGGGCGGCTTTAACATCTATCCCCGTGAGGTAGAAGAGGTGCTGTATGAGCATCCGGGCGTTCGTGAAGCGGCGGTGCTCGGCATTTCGGACGATTACCGGGGGGAGACCGTCAAAGCGTATATTGTGCCCAAGGAAGGCGTTGCGCTGACGGAGGGGGAGCTTAACCGGTGGTGTCGGGAGCGGCTGGCGCCGTTCAAGGTGCCGCATTTGTACGAATTCCGCAGCGATCTGCCGAAGACGATCATCGGCAAAGTACTCAAGCGGAAGCTGCATGAGGAGCTTGAGGAGGGAACGCGATGATGCCGCCAGATTCAGAAGATTGGGCGCGGATGGAGGAGAAAGCCCGGTCGACGTTCTGGGGGGAGCTCGGCTGCGAGGTTGAGAGCGCCGAGCCGGGCAAAGCGGCCGTTCGGTTGTACTGCGAGGAGCGTCATCTGAATATGGCGGGGCTTGTTCACGGAGGCGTGCTGGCGTCGCTGATGGATAATGCGATGGGGCTGGCGGTTATGCTGGCGTTTCCCGGTGAGCTGCTCGTTACCGCACAGCTGAACATTCATTATTTAGCCTCTTCGACGGGGGGATGGATACGCTGTGATGCCTCAATGGTGCACCACTCGAGACGGACGGCGACGATGCAGGGGCATATTTACGGGGATGATGGTAAGCTGCTAGCTTGGGCTAGCAGTGCCTTCCGCAGTACAGGCTCAATTGCAATCAAAACGTAACATTTGGATACGTTTCGATTGGTTGAAAGGGGAGGTTCTTTTCGATATACTTAACTTTATCTGGAAAATGGTTGTAAGGGGGCGTCAGGATGGTTGAAGGTTGGGTTACAACCCTGGTTGTCGTTTTTGGCGTGGCCGTTGCGGTTTTAGGTGTTGTCGCATATTTGCGAATGTTCAGGAAAGATGCGGGTGCTGCCGGATACCGATCGACAGCAGACAACAGCCATACTAGCCCCTCAGCCCCTTCCCAATTAACGGATACGCAAATTTTGTCGGACGATGGAGATCGAAGTTTGTAGATTAAGATTTGTTAATTTTTATATTCTGAACCGTATTAATTTGAGTGTTCCCTTTTATATCTAATTGTCTGATGGTATAATAGTAAGAAAAGTTCAAATTGAATATCAATTTTGACCGTGAGGAATTGCTGCGATCCGCCTATGTCGGATTAGCGGCTGCCGTGCTGCCTTCCGTAATCGTATCGTGAAGTTTGAGGATAACCACCAACGCTTAGGGGGGAGATTTCATGGCCAAGCATAGCCAGAATGAAGTCAAGGAAAGCCTGAAAGAGCTCACGAGAATTTTCCAGCCGAAAGATCCGCGTAAGTTTGTGAAGGATTATATTCGCAAATATCGGATAACCGGTGGCTACGAAGAAGAGTTGACGATGCTGGTGGAAGACGAACTAGGCAAGCTGAATTCCTCGGTCGGTTGAACTGAAACGGTTGATGAATAGATTCATATAGCAGCCTTACTCCTGAATGGAGTAAGGCTTTTTTTTGTTGTTAATGGATTTGGGCAAGGTTGGTTAACTTAATATTGTTTAATTTGGACGACTAGCGGGGGGGTGTGCAGATCTGATCGAATTGAAGGGGATAACGAAAGTGTACCGGTCTCGTGCAGGGATAACGGAAGCGATTCGCGGAATTGATCTGCATGTGAGAAGCGGAGAAATATTTGGCGTCATCGGCCATTCCGGGGCGGGCAAAAGCACGCTGCTGCGTTGTGTCAACCTGCTGGAAAGACCGACGACGGGTACCGTTACAGTCGGCGGCGTCGAGCTGACGAAGCTGGGCGCAAGACAGCTGCAGCAGCAGAGAAGGCGGATCGGAATGATTTTTCAGCATTTCAATTTGCTTTCGACAGCAACCGTGCGCGACAATATTGCGTTTCCGCTGCGACTTGCAAAGCGCCCCCGGGCTGAAATTCGCGAGCGGGTGGAGGAGATGATGAAGCTGGTCGGTCTGGAAGGGCACGGAGATAAATATCCTTCTCAGCTGTCCGGCGGGCAGAAGCAGCGAGTCGGCATCGCCCGAGCACTCGCGAATAAGCCGGAGGTGCTGCTGTGCGACGAAGCGACCTCGGCGCTGGACCCGCAGACGACAGAGTCAATTCTGTCTCTTCTGCTCGGCATCAACGAGAGGCTGGGCTTAACGATTATGCTCATTACCCATGAAATGAACGTGATCCGTTCGATATGTGACCGAGTCGCGGTCATCGATAATGGCGTGATTGTTGAGTCGGGCGATGTAATAGATGTCTTCCTGCACCCGCAGCAGCGAATTACGAAGGAATTCGTCGCACAATCAGGTGATGCTTCGGGCGAGTTCGCTTCAGAGATCGACGGCGTTCGTCGAGGAAAGCTGCTGCGGGTCCGGTTCAAAGGCGGATTAACATATGAGCCTGTATTGTTTGAAGCCGTGAAGGAGACAGGGGCTGTATTCTCCATTTTGCAGGGCACAGTGTCACGGATGAAAAGAGTGCCGTACGGCCATTTGCTCGTCGATGTCCGCGGCAGCAGTGCCGACATGGACCGAATTGTGAAGCGGCTTCATAAGGAGGGCATTGAGGCGGAGGTGCTTGCATAATGCTTGGTAATTTCAGCAATGTTAAGCCGGATGAGCTGCGTGAAGCGGCGTATGCCACGCTTCGCATGCTTGGACTATCCCTTTTGTTTACGGTTGTGCTGGGGCTGCTGCTTGGGATATTGTTGTTTCTTACTTCTCGTGGCCAATTGCTGAGCCAGCCTGCGGTGTATGCTGTTCTATCGTTTATTGTCAATGTGCTGCGGTCCATACCGTTCATCATTCTGATGATTACCATTATGCCGTTCACGAAATGGCTGACTGGCACTTCGATTGGCGTCAAGGGCTCTATACCGCCGCTTGTTGTGGCAGCTGCGCCGTTCTTTGCGCGGCTGGTGGAGACAGCGCTGCGGGAGGTCGATCGCGGCGTTATCGAAGCAGCGCAGGCGATGGGCGCATCGAGCTGGACGATCGTGCGCCGTGTGTTGATTCGGGAAGCAGGAGGCGGTCTCATCGCGGGCATTACACTTACAGCGGTTACGCTGGTCTCTTTCACAGCGATGTCGGGCGTGATCGGCGGCGGCGGCCTCGGCGATCTGGCGCTGCGCTATGGTTATCAACGGTTCCAGACGGATGTCATGTTCGTCACCGTCGTGCTGCTGGTGCTGCTTGTGCAGCTGCTGCAGTCGCTCGGCGATCTGTTGGTTCGACGGATTAGTCGCAAGTAGAACTAAGTAGTGATTCATTTAACGACAGCGGAGGTTGAATGGCATGAGGTTTCGAGAATTTTGGTATAGACGGTCGGTTCACTTGGCTGCAGTTATGCTGCTAGTTCTCGCTTTGACGTCGGCATGCGGGGAGAAGAAGACGGAAGACAATATCGAACCGGACAATGGAGCAGCTGGCGAGACGCCAGCGGCAGCCGTTCTGAAGGTCGGAGCGACGCCGATTCCGCATGCGGAAATTTTGAAGGAGGTTCAGCCTATGCTTAAGGAGCAGGGCGTCGATCTGCAAATCGTAGAGTTCAACGATTACGTGCAGCCGAATGTACAGCTGTACGAGAAGCAGCTGGACGCTAATTTTTTTCAGCATACACCATATTTAGAGCAGTTCAATCAAGACAAAGGGTATGACTTGGTGAAGGTGACTGGGGTGCATATCGAGCCGCTGGGAGCATACTCCAAGAAGCTGATTCAAATCAGCGATTTGAAGGAAGGCGCGTCTGTCGCGATTCCGAATGATGCTACGAATGGCGGGCGGGCGCTGCTGCTGCTTGAGAAGAACGATTTGATTAAGCTGAAGGAGGGTGCTGGTGTAAATGCAACCGTAGCGGATATTGTCGATAATCCGAAGAAGCTGAAGCTGAAGGAGCTAGAAGCGGCGACTCTTCCGCGCGTATTGGATGAGGTAGCCCTTGCGGTCATTAATACGAACTATGCGTTGGAGGTTGGGCTCGTCCCGACGAAGGATGCGTTGTTCTTAGAGGACAAGGACTCTCCTTATGTCAATATTCTCGTGTCCAGGCCGGACAATAAAGACAGCGATGCGATGCAAAAGCTGGCTAATGCGCTGAACAGCGAGCAGGTTAGGACCTTCATCGATCAAAAATATAGTGGTGCCGTTGTGCCGGCATTCTAGAGGATAAAAATTCCGAACGTTCTACCTCCCGCTTCCATGTTCTTATATTTATTCAATACGAATAAATTAGCTATGAAGAACGACGGGAGTGATGGACGCGATGGAAAGAAAAACGCAGGATGAAATTCGCCGCATTGCCAAAGCGGGGCGAGTCGTGGCTGAATGCCACCGGGCTATCGCCAGCCGCATTGCCCCCGGAGTCACGACGCTTGAAATCGACCGGTTCGTCGAGCGCTTTATGCGTGAGCGCGGGGCAACGCCTGCGCAGATTGGGTATAAAGGCTATCCGTTCGCGACATGTGCGTCCGTCAACGATGTAGTATGCCATGGTTTTCCGGACGCAGAGCCGCTAGAGGAGGGCGACATCGTGACGATCGATATGGTGGCGGACGTAGATGGATGGAAGGCTGACTCGGCGTGGACGTATGCGATCGGCAAGACGACACCGCGCGTGAAACGGCTGCTGCGGGCAACGCGTACCGCTTTGGAGCGGGCGATCAAGCAGGCTGTGCCTGGCAAGCGATTGGGTGATATCGGACATGCGGTCAAATCGAGTGCGGAGGAAGCAGGCTTCTCCGTCGTGACGAGCTTCGTCGGACACGGCATCGGACGCGAGATTCACGAGCTGCCGAAGGTAGAGAACAACGGACGCGCCGGCAAAGGGCTGCTGCTGAAGCCGGGTATGGTTATTACAATTGAACCGATATTGACAACGGGTTCCCCAGACGTATGGATCGGGCAGGACGGCTGGACTGCTCGAACGCAGGATGGCGCGCTCGCAGCGCAGTTCGAGCATACAGTAGCCGTATCGGAGCGCGGGCCCGTCGTGCTGACGGAATGGTGAAGCCGATCGGATCGCTCTTGCCTGCAAGTATGAGAAAGCATGCAAGAAGTGCAGTAACATTATCTTAAACTGCCCTAGTGGCGTCGAAGCCTGCGCGTTGTGCAGGCTTTTTGGGTGTAAACGCCGATCAAGCGCTCGATGGTGTACGGAAGCATGTATAATGTACAGTAATTACATCTCTTTAAGCTACAGTGGCGCTCAATGCCTGCATTATATACAATAACGCAGGCTTCTGCCGGTTGGCGAGAGAAGTTCCGGTTGGCGAGAGAAGTTCCGGCTGGAGATCGACCGTCTCGAGAGGCCCAGCTCGAAGCGGGTGCTCGACAGTTGGTGCAGCTACTTGTACAGTTAAGCGAACAATCTTAGAACAAGGTTGACGGCTCGCACAGTCATCTTTACTATGGTTAGTAGGAAAAACTGCTAGCTATTTCGAAATCACAGATGAAAAGGTGCGAGTATGAAGAAGATAACAACGTTGCAACAATTATCAGCATCCGGCGTTGTCGCGGTGCTTCGCGCGGATTCCGCAGAAGAAGTAGTGGAAATGGCGCGTCAAGCGATTAAAGGCGGTATCAAAGCAATTGAGATTACAATGACAGTGCCGTTCGCACTGCGTGCCATCGAGCAGTTGGCATCGGAATATTCGTCCGAGGTCGATCCAAGCTCCGACAAATTTGCGATTATTGGCGTCGGTACCGTTCTTGATCCGGAGACCGCACGCATGGCTATTCTGGCCGGTGCGCAGTATGTCGTTGCACCTTCGTTCAATGCCGATACGATCAAAATGTGCAATCGTTACGGCATCCCAGTTATGCCTGGAGCGGTGACGATTCAAGAAATTCAAAGCGCGCTTGAGCTTGGCGTTGATATCGTGAAGCTGTTCCCGGGCAACCTATTCTCGCCAAGCATCATCGGTGCGATCAAGGGTCCACTGCCGCAGGCGAACCTAATGCCAACGGGTGGCGTCTCGTTGGATAACTTGAAGGATTGGGTCAAAGCGGGCGCTGTTGCAGTCGGCATCGGCTCGGATCTAACGAAGGAAGCGTCCAAGACGGGCGACCTATCTTCTATCGCTCGCAAAGCGGCGGAATATATGGAAGCATACCGGAGCGCAAAAGCGTAAGCCGGCGCAATGAGACTTTACACTAGACGGCCAACCGGTCTCCTTATGAGACGGTATGGCCGTTTTTTCTGTACGAAGGTTGTCGTCTAAGGCGGATACATAGGGGGATAGTGAAGGGGTGTTACTCCTAATTTTGCTACGTTTTATAGCAATTTCTCCGTCGAAATATTCATCATAAGCTGTAGAAGAACTTAGGGGTAAAAGCGCATAAAATCGAATGACGGAGAAGATTGTGTTGAATAATAAAAGCACAAAAGTATTGATATTATGCGGACTTATTATAGGACTAAAGGTGTACATTTTCACAATCTATCGGTACAATTTATTGACTGATCGAGAAATACATGGTTATATATACATAACTTAGATGTTACAAAATGACGCAGTTCATGCATGTCTCCAACAAATTGACTAGGACTTAAAGTTCAGGCTGAGGCGATGGTATGCGAAATGCTCGCAAAGGATCGATTACATCTCCCAACAGCAGTTTATTGAGGTTGATGTTGGAGCGATTGCGCTCGTGGTTATGACGTTCGACGATAACAATGATGCAGGAGGTGCGGTAACCTAAATCCGGCACGACGTTAACGTACAGATACATTCAAGAATAAGAGGAGGTGGAATGAATGGAAATGGCGATGCAATCGGGAAAAACAATGTTAAAGAATAAGAAAGGGCTAACACGGATCGAGCTGCTGGCGATTGTGGTTCTTATTGGGCTCATAGCCGTCATTGCGATTCCAGCCGTGAACACAACGATTGCAAAGTCGAAAACGAGCGCGGATGTCGTCTCGGAAAAAATTTTTAAGAAAGCAGCGATTCGTTATGCGATGGAAACGGACGCTCAAGATATGGAAACGGTGACCGCGAATGAATTGATTGCAGCGGGCTATCTAACTACAGAACTCGAATGGTCTAAACCTGCTAATGCCAAAACGACAGCTACCTTCTCGATCTCGCCTACCGGTGTAATTACCGTCATCCTTTCATAGCCTATTCTTTTAAGTCAGCAGGCATCTTTAGTTACATGATCTATAGGATAAGAGGTAACCAGGTAACCCGCTAGGGTTGCCTTTCTTTAGTTTGCGCAGAAGAAGCCTATCACTGGAGGCGTTTTATTATGCTCCAACCCTATATCTACCTCGCCTTGCTTGGCTATCCGCTGGGGAGGCTGCTGAACGTCGTTGCGGAGCGGCAATTGGAGCTCCCTTATGCTTGGAGAGCGCGGGGATTGCCTCCGCCGGGCCGTTATCTCGCCGGAATATTGGTTCTTACGGTGCTGCTTCCGCTTGTGTATGACGTCGTCGGGCACGGGGGGGAGCTGCTGGTCGTGTATACGCTGTTAACGGTGCTTTACTTGACGACGCAAACAGATTTAGCCGAGATGATCATTCCAGATCGGTTCGTGTTCGCTGGATTGGCGGCGGCGGCTGTGCTGCGACTGTATGTACATCCTCTGCCATTATGGGACTATATGGCGGCTGCGATAGCGGGCAGCGGTTTTTTGCTCGTTATCGGGGTCATAATCGGCTGTCTGCTTCGACAAGCAGCGATAGGCGGCGGTGATATTAAGCTGTACATATTAATCGGTGTTGTGCTTGGGCTGAAGCTAACGCTGCTCAGTATTTTCGTCGCTAGTGTGGTTGGATTTACGGCGGCATTCATTCAGAAGCTGCTGAAGAGCGGGGGGGAGACTAACGGATCATTGCCGTTCGGTCCCTCGATTGCGGCTGGTGCATTACTCTGCTGCCTATGGGGGGACCAGCTGCTCCATTGGTATTGGGGCTTTATGCAAGCTTGATAATCTTATAGATGCCAAAGGTGATTGGAGCATGCATCGGGTTGTCAGCGGCTTATTCTCTGCAGCTTATATATCGGGATAACGAATTCAGGAACGTTTTGGAAGCTGTAGTATTAAGGTATTAATGGTGGCAGTTGGGCGACAATAGGTTAAGATATCGAGGATTGCCAGTTAGGAGGTTAGGCGGTGGAATACCGGATAGAGAAGGATACGATGGGCGAAATTCGCGTGCCTGCGGATAAGCTATGGGGAGCCCAGACGCAGCGGAGCTTGGAAAATTTCCGAATTGGCGGCGACCGGATGCCGATTGAGGTTATACGTGCAATGGCTGTTGTCAAAAAGGCGGCCGCTCAATCCAATAAGGAGCTTGGCGTGCTGGAGGCGGAGAAGGCCGAGGTGATCGGTCAAGCGGTCGATGAAGTATTGAGCGGCGAGCTAGACGATCAGTTTCCGCTGGTTGTCTGGCAGACCGGGAGTGGGACGCAGACGAACATGAATGTGAATGAAGTGGTCGCGCGGCGGGCGAACGAGCATTTGGAGCAGCAAGGAAGTAAAACGCGTATTCATCCGAATGATGATGTGAACCGGTCGCAAAGCTCGAACGATACATTCCCGGCGGCGATGCATATTGCAGGCGTGCTTGCGGTCGAGGATAATCTGCTCCCGGCGCTTGCAGAGCTGCGCGATACACTTGCTAGGAAGGCGGAACGGTTCCGTGGCATCGTGAAAATTGGTCGTACGCATCTTCAGGATGCAACGCCTCTGACGCTCGGACAAGAGGTGAGCGGCTGGCACGCGATGCTCGTCGAGACGGAGGCGATGCTCAAGGCGAGCCTTAGCGGAATGCGCAGCTTAGCGCTTGGAGGAACGGCAGTCGGAACGGGCATTAATGCGCATCCGGGGTTTGCTGCGCTTGTGGCGGAGAAGGTGAGCGCATTGACGGGCCGGACGTTCGTAACGGCACCGAACAAGTTCCATGCTCTGACGAGCCATGATGCCATTGTTTTCGTGCATGGGGCGATTAAAGCGCTGGCTGCTAATCTGATGAAAATTGCGAACGATGTTCGCTGGCTGGCAAGCGGTCCGCGCAGCGGTATCGGCGAGCTGCTTATTCCGGAGAACGAGCCGGGCAGCTCGATTATGCCGGGTAAGGTGAATCCGACGCAGTGCGAAGCGTTGACGATGGTCGTCTGCCAGGTTCTAGGCAACGATACGGCGATCGGCGTCGCGGCTAGCCAAGGTAATTTTGAACTGAATGTGTTTAAGCCAGTCATTATATACAACTTCCTGAAGTCGGTGCGGCTGCTGGCCGACGCGATCCGCTCCTTCAACGAGCATTGCGCGGCAGGAATTGAACCGAATGAAGGAACGATCCGCCGCAATTTGGAGCAATCGCTTATGCTTGTTACAGCGCTCAATCCTCATATCGGCTATGAGAATGCAGCGGCGATTGCGAAGAAGGCACATAAGGAAGGTACAACGCTCCGAGAAGCCGCAATTGCCAGCGGACTTCTGACTGGCGAGCAGTTCGACACTTATGTTCGTCCAGAGCGAATGGTTGGTCCGAACGGATAGGGTCGCTATACAAAAGTCCGCTCCTTATCATACACGTTGTAAGATGAATGGAGCGGGCTTTTTTCTTATGAAGATAGTAAGTGTCATTGGCGGAGCTTATTCCGTCGTCTTCGGACGATTATAGCGGCTGATGCGATTGCAAGGATGAGGACGGCGCCTGCCGCCATTATAATATGGCGAACGTTCGGAACGTTGACCGCAACCTTGATCGAATTCGGCTTGGTGAGCGAAAGATGCCAGACGAGCGTTCTGCCGCTATCTAATGTGGTATCGGCATTATGTGACTTTGCAGGAATTGGCAGCGTCAGCTTGAAGTCGAAGCTAAGCTGGCGAAGCACAACGCTGCGTACAAGCGGGGAGAGTGAATTCAACTTCTCGGTCAGCTTCTGCAACGTTTCATTCGGGATTAACGACTGCCAATCGGTTGTTGCTGTCACCTGCTCCTTCGTGAAGAACCAATTGCTTGCATCTTGCTCGCGCTCCACCACTATGCCTGGAATCGGTGCCTTAGTGCGATTGGATAGGTTAATCGCTTTGGAAGCCCGAAGGCTTTGCTGCCCGTCGCCGGTTTGGATCGGCTCCACGGTGAAGCCTTCTCCACTTAATCGCTCGCTGAGCTGATCGAGCAGCTTCTCATCGGCTATCGCTTTTAGTGCCGTGCCGCTTAGAACGATCGATAGATCAAGCCTGCTGGTGCCGTTTGCCTTAACCGTCAAATGAGCTTCACCTTTGGCGCAGCTGCTCAGGATTATCGAAAGAGAAAGCAGCAGGCAGGTTAGAGTCAGCAATCGCTTGGCGGATCTGGTTATAGTCAATAGAGTTCCCCGCCTTTGAGATAGATATAGTAGACACATAGCGGCAATGCAACTGCTGGTAGTTAGCTCGTACTATCTATACGATACCCTTATAGGACCGCAAGATCAATAACGAACCGCACTAACGGAATGACGGTGTGCTATAATATTGGGATAAAGACGGACTATCGGGAAAGAGCGTGAATATAGGATGCACTTATTGTCTGTAGAACATTTGACGAAGACGTACGGCGAGAAAACGTTATTTAAGGATATTTCATTCGGCGTTGCAGAGGGGGACAAAATTGGCATCATCGGCGTCAACGGCACAGGCAAGTCAACGCTTCTAAAAGTAATCGCGGGACATGAGCCAGCAGATTCAGGCCAAGTGACGATGTCGGGAAGGATTACTGTACGGATGCTGGCGCAGAATCCAGCTTATGATCCGGAGGAAACGATTCTTGAGCATGCGCTTGGCGGTGATTCACCGGAGCTTGCAGTCGTTCGGGCTTACCATGAGGCGCTTGAGGCGCTGGAGCTGAATCCGTCTGACGAGCTCCTGCAGCAGAAGCTCGTGTCGGCGAATGCCAAGATGGATGAGCTGAATGCCTGGCAGCTGGAGAACGAGGCGAAAACCGCGCTGTCCAAGCTCGGCTTGAACGACTTCAGCCTACGGATGGGCGTGTTGTCGGGGGGGCAGCGCAAGCGGGCGGCGATGGCAGCGGCACTCGTGCAGCCATCGGATTTGCTTATTCTCGACGAGCCGACCAACCATATCGACAACGAATCGGTGGCTTGGCTGGAGTCGATGCTGCAGAAGCGGCGCGGCGCGCTGCTTATGATAACGCATGACCGGTATTTTCTCGATCGTGTAGCGAACCGGGTACTAGAGCTTGACCGTGGGCGTGCGTTCTTCTATGAGGCGAATTACAGCCGGTTTCTGGAGTTGAAGCTGGAGCGCGAGGAGAGAGAGGCGGCGTCGGAGGCGAAGCGGCAAAATTTGCTCCGCAACGAGCTAGCTTGGATTCGCCGCGGCGCGAAAGCTAGGACAACGAAGCAGAAGGCGCGCATTGATCGGTTCGAAGCATTGAAGGCGCAGGCGCCTACCCAGGCCGGAGGCAAGCTGGACGTGTCGATCGCCTCATCCCGTCTCGGACGCAAAATCGTCGAGCTTGAGCATGTCGGCCACAGCTTTGGCGGCCGCACGCTGTTCCGCGATTTCAGCTATAAGGCGGTGCCAGAGGACCGGGTCGGCATCGTCGGCCGCAACGGCAGCGGCAAATCGACGCTGTTGAAGATTATCGGCGGCAGACTTACGCCTGAGCATGGCATCGCGGAGATCGGGCCGACGGTGAAGATCGGCTGGTTCTCGCAGGAGCATGAAGAGATGGACGAATCTCTTCGCGTGATCGAATATATCCGAGAAGGAGCCGAGCAGGTCAAGACGGCGGACGGCAGCAGCGTATCGGCGTCGCAGATGCTGGAGCGTTTTCTGTTCCCTCCGGCAATGCAGTGGACCTATATTAACCGGTTATCGGGCGGCGAGAAGCGCCGGCTTCAGCTGTTGCGCGTCTTAATGGAAGCGCCGAATGTGCTGCTGCTTGACGAACCGACGAACGATCTCGATATTGCGACATTATCTGTTCTCGAGGATTATTTGGACGATTTTCCGGGCGTTGTATTCGTTGTGTCCCATGACCGTTATTTCCTCGATCGTACGGTCGATCGGCTGTTCGCTTTCGAAGGTGGCGGAGTTGTGTCGATCCATACAGGGAACTACACGGAGTACGAGGAGCGGACGGGCGGCCGTGAAACGGCTGGCAATAATGGCGATAATTCCGGTTCCGGCAAATCGTCTGCATCGGCTGGAGGGATGGGATCATCCGCAAGCAAAGGAAGCTCCGCAGCAGATAGTGGATCTAGCGCAGACGGCGTTCGTACGAAGTCGCTCCGGATGTCTTATAAGGAGCAGAAAGATTTTGAAGCAATTGATGGGTGGATCGCCGAGACGGAAGAGGCGCTTGCCGCGATCGCGCAGCGAATGGATGAGTCTGGCAGCGATTCGGCGTTGCTGCAGCAGCTCGTCATCGAGCAGGAGCAGCTAGAGGCGAAGCTTGAGGAGCTGATGGACCGCTGGACTTACTTGAACGAGCTTGCCGAGCAGATTGAAGCTCAGAAGCGGAACAAGTGATGTAGATGGAAGCGGACTATATCCGATCGAAACTCCGTTCTGGGGTTAGATAAGGTTCACACCAAGTCCTACAGAAAGCGAACGAAAAAAGGTTGTGCAGGAAACAGGGTGCTGTTTTCGCACAACCTTATTATTTTTTAGAAGAGCTTACCGCTTGCGCAGCTCAAAAAATTCACAGCCGGTGCGGGAATAGTATGCGACGTCGCTGACGGTCGATTGGATGACGATTGTGCTGTCATCGAAGCGGATGAGCACGCCGCCATTCTCGATCATATGGTCGTCCTTGAAGACGCGCAGCTTGATCTGCCGTTCCAGTGCTTCTTGAAAATCGGCGTCTGTCATAAGTCGGCGGTTGATGGACACGGTCATACTCCTTTCGGTTTATCTTCCCGCCTGAAGAGGACGAGGAGGAGAGATACTCTCATGCCACGATATCGCAAACGATCTTCCAGTGCAATTCTAATCCTAATACTTCTGATTGTAATCAACAACGTTGCGCTCCGGGCGTCCTGTTGCCACATAAGCTCGCAAATTGTGAATGAACAGGTCGGCGACGCGGCCGCTGTAATGCTCGGTTTGACCAGCTGTATGCGGCGTAATGATGACGTTGTCAAGCGCCCACAGTGGATGATCCTCCGGCAGCGGCTCCGGCTCCGTCACGTCTAGACCAGCGCCTGCGATGACACCGTTTTGCAGCGCGTTCACGAGATCGTCCATCACGACCGATGGACCGCGGCCGATATTGACGAAGAACGCCGTCGGCTTCATACGTGCGAATGTATCGGCATTAAACAGCCTTGTTGTCTCCTCCGTTAATGGCAAGATATTAACGACATAGTCGCTTGCTGCTAGCACGTCCGGTAGTCCGCTCATGTCATACATGCGATCGAATACTTCCAGCGGCTGGCCTGAACGCCGGACGCCTAGCGTCGTCATGCCGAATGCGCGCGCAAGACGTGCCAGCTCCACTCCAATCTCTCCTGCACCAATAATGCCGATCGTCGCGCCGTGAATTTCGCCAAAGCGTCCCTTGGGGTCCCACTTGCGGTTAACTTGGTTCCGAACAGCGGTATGGACATTGCGCGTCCATGCGAGCATCATGGCAAGAGCCGTTTCCGACACCTGCTTCGGATGCACGCCGCTGGCATCCGTCAATACAACCCCCCGCGCCGCCAGCATGTCCAGCGGCAGCTGGTCGACGCCTGCAGACCAAGCCTGTACCCAGCGAAGCTTTGATTCCGGCAGCAGGCCATCCGTTAGGATTGCAGGACTCCAGCCGATTACGACCTCCGCTTCACGGAACAGCGAGCTGTCTAGCTCTTTTACTTTGCCGAAGATGACGCTCCAGCCTTCGGCAGCCTCGCGGATGCGGTTTTTCTGCTCAGAGGTGTAGCTGCCCATAGCGATTAACATTTTTTTACTCATACCGAAACCTCCCGGCCTTATTATCGTCTAATCAGTATAACAGAAATTGGAGAGTGGCAGACAAACAGAGAAAAATCTGCTTCTGCTTTGATTTCTACACGCAATCACTATCGGAAAGGGTGGAGTACCACATAATGAGTAAATGGATTATGTCTATTCTGTTGGCTGTTGTTCTTCTATTTGCAGGTTGGAAGGTATACGAGTGGATCTACACGTACCCTGATGAAATCGACATCACGCTCACAGGCGTCAAATACCAGCTTGGCCCGGAAGGGGAGAAGGCGGGAACTGAGCCGGCTACCGTCATTATTAAAGGTAAAGCGAAGCGCACCTTCTGGACCAAACGCAGCACACAGGGCGAACGTACCTTCGAAGGCGAGGTAACGATCGTCGGCGAACAAATTCCGGTACCGAAGGATCAACGCAAGCTAACGATTCGTTTTGCAGATGACGGCTGGGGGTCCATGGCGTATCCGTATTACATCTATGAGAATGGCAGGGCGGTAAAACCGGCGATCTATTCGTCTCACATCATATTTGCGAATAAAGATTTTTCGAAAGTAACGCTGTTACTTGCAACGCCAGAACAGTATAAGTTGGGGTCGGACGATAGCAGCGATAAGACTGAAGGCGGCACCGCTTGGTCTGTGGAAGACGGCTATATGATTTCTGCACCTGCAGCCAACCGTACAGAGGCGCTCGCCTTGTCGAACGAATTAATGACTAAGTTTCTATCCCGGCCTGGATCGGAGACGTTAACGCTGAAATAACAAGATATCCAGAACCTATAAGTTGACTCGATTAAGACGGAGGCATACGCGTAAATACCAGGACTAGCTCAATCGTACACGACGTCAAAAAGGGGCCTGTCAC
The DNA here is from genome assembly GCF_004001065.1 of Paenibacillus xylaniclasticus. Lineage (GTDB taxonomy): Bacteria > Bacillota > Bacilli > Paenibacillales > Paenibacillaceae > Paenibacillus_T > Paenibacillus_T xylaniclasticus. The sequence continues at coordinate 25,034 of NZ_BIML01000025.1, read as the reverse complement.
CCTCGGTAGATTCATATCCTCCCGAGAGGCAGCCCCTTTTTGCTTGCTTAGCTTTAATCGTCCGGTGGACCGGTGCGTCGAACTAGCTCATGTTAAGTACGTCTGTATCGCCGTATGCTATTAGACGGATACCGCAGTGCTGTGCTCCTCTTCTAGGAAGCGCTCCGCCTCAAGCGCAGCCATGCAGCCGCTGCCTGCGGCCGTAATAGCTTGACGGTATTTCGTATCCTGCACGTCGCCGCAAGCGAATACGCCTGGAATATTCGTCTCCGTCGTGCCCGGCTTTACTACGATGTAGCCGTGCTCATCCGTCTCAATCTGGCCGCCGAGGAAGCCTGTGTTCGGTGTATGACCGATTGCGATGAATACGCCGTCGGTCTCGATCAATTCTTCTTGGCCCGTTTCGTTATTGCGAACCTTCAGGCCGGTAACGCCGAGCCCGCCTGCGACCACTTCGACCGGCGTACGGTTAAGCGCCCAGCTAATTTTCTCATTGGAGCGTGCGCGGTCCTGCATAATTTTGGATGCACGCAGCTCACTGCGGCGGTTTACGATCGTCACCTGCGAAGCGAAGCGAGTCAGGAAATGCGCTTCTTCCATCGCAGAGTCGCCGCCGCCGATGACGATAATTTTTTTGCCGCGGAAGAAGAATCCGTCACAGGTTGCGCAGGTGCTGACGCCGCGTCCGATGTTCGCCTGCTCGCCCGGGATACCAAGATATTTGGCCGATGCACCAGTTGAGATGATGATCGATTCCGCCTGCAGCTGCTTGCCTCCCTCGACGTTGATGGTGAAGGGGCGCTTACTGAAATCGACGCTATTCACCCAGCCTGTCAGGAACGTTGCGCCGAAGCGCTGCGCTTGCTTGCGCATGTTGGACATCAGCTCAGAGCCGAGAATACCTTCCGGGAAGCCGGGAAAGTTTTCTACTTCCGTCGTGGTCGTCAATTGGCCGCCGGGCTGCGGACCTTCGATGACGAGCGGCGCCATGTTGGCGCGCGCCAGATAGATAGCAGCGGTAAGTCCAGCGGGGCCGGTGCCGATAATAATGGTTTTGTACATATAAATGCCCTCCCGAATGAATGCGATTAAATTGCATGCAATCTAAATGAATTGTACTTTAAAATTATTATAAATAAGTAGGTTTGTCAACTGAGTTTAGCCCTGTAAGAGCTTCACTATGTATTGTCTTCTTCGCGGTCCATCGAACTCGCAGAAGTAGATGCCCTGCCACGTGCCGAGCACGAGACGGCCGTCCTCGATCAAGACGGTCTGGCTTGTCCCGACGGTCATGGCCTTCAAGTGAGAGGCCGTATTACCTTCGGCGTGGCGGTACTTCGGATGCTCCCAAGGATAAACCTCGTCCAGCCGCATCAGCACGTCGTGCTTAACGTCGGGATCAGCGTTCTCTTGTATCGTAATGCCTGCCGTCGTATGCGGACAATAGATGATCGCGATACCGGCGCGTATGCCGGATTGGGATACGAGGGAGGACACTTTGCGCGTAATATCGATCATCTCATCACGGCGCGACGTTGACAGCGTCTCGGTCATGATCATTTCGTATTCGCTCCTCACTTGTTGATCTCGACATGGAAGACAGCTCCATTCGTTGTCCAGTGTGGCATAGGCGGGGCGCTCTGTCAAACGTTTTGCAGTGGATGGTGAGGATGTGCTTTGGTTAATTGGAATCAGTTCGGCCGGACATGGCAAATATGGATAATATGAAGTTTGCGGTTACTCTCATGCTGCGGCCCGTATCCATTGTTATTTTTGTCTAAGGTGAGGCATACGATTGCCAGTATGACATTGTGATAACGAAGCTATATCCTATTAAAGAAGGGCGGTTGCTGAACCAATGAAGGATAGACCAAGAGTACGCAAAGCGATTATTCCGGCAGGCGGTCTAGGTACGAGGTTTTTGCCCGCAACGAAGGCGCAGCCCAAAGAAATGCTGCCGCTTATCGATAAGCCGGCGATTCAGTATATTGTCGAGGAAGCGGTTGCTTCCGGCATCGAAAGCATTATGATTGTCAGCGGACGTAACAAGAGAGCGATCGAGGACCATTTCGATAAATCGGCGGAGCTGGAGATGGAGCTTGAGGAGCGCGGCAAGGAGGAGCTGCTTCAAATGGTTCGATCCATCTCGACGATGGCGAATATTTGTTATGTTCGCCAGCGGGAGCCGTTAGGGCTAGGCCATGCCGTACTTAGCGCGAGGATGTTTACAGAGAATGAGCCGTTCGCAGTGCTGCTCGGCGATGATCTGCTGCTGTCGGAGCAGCCATGTCTGAAGCAAATGATTGAAGTTCATGAGCGGACGGGCGCATCTGTTATTGCCGTTATGGAGGTGCCGTGGGATCAAACGCATAAATACGGGATCGTCGAGCTGGAGCGCCCAGGCTATTCGAACCGGATTCGCGGCATGATCGAGAAGCCTGCTCCCGGCGAAGCACCATCCAATCTGGCGGTCGTCGGAAGGTACGTGCTTGATCCGTCCATCTTCGGATTGCTGGAGCAAGCGCAGCCGGGTAGGGGAGGCGAGATTCAATTAACGGACAGCCTCGTTAAGCTGAATCAGTATTCGCCGATTGAAGCGTTTCCGTTCGTCGGCACTCGGCATGATATTGGTGATAAGCTTGGCTTCGTTCAAGCGACGATTGATATGGCGCTGAAACGGTCTGACTTGGCCGATCAGGTGCGGGCATATATGCTGGAGCGGCTGTCCCCTTCACATACCTGAGGGGGGTATGCTAGAATGGTGACAATGACGATGGAACGGGAGGCTGCTGCAGTGAAGGAGGAGACGATTTCGCAAGAAGCGACTGTCGAATACGGTGGTCATTGCTGCACTAGCGCAGAGGAATCAGCGCGCAAGAGCCATCATTCCGATAAAGTGAAGACGAGCTTGATGAACCGCTTAAGCCGGATCGAAGGACAAGTGCGCGGATTGAAGGGCTTGATCGAGAAGGATGTGTACTGCGATGACGTCTTGAATCAGATCGCTTCTGTGCAATCGGCGCTGAATGGGGTCAGCAAGCTGCTTTTGGAGAATCATCTGAGGAGCTGCGTAATGGAACGGATTCAAGAGGGAGATTCAGATGTAATTGGAGAGCTGCTTACGACGCTGAACAAGCTGATGAAGTAGCAGTGATAAATCGATAAGGGAAGTCCCTTTCGGACATGCAGAACTCGCTGAATGAAGCGGGGGTCAGCTGTAGTCTCGGAAGGGATTTTTTATGTTCGCGCCGCGGTTTTGCTCCTCCTTGCATTGGGCATACAAGTAATAATGGTTACGGGCTGACATGCTTCGGCCATTAGGATCTGATATGCGGGAGTGACGAAAGGTTCAATGAAACGGTTAGCGGTCGTATTAATGATGCTGACAGCGGCAGCCGGTGCGATTACACTGGTGCACGAGGGCAGGACGGCGGTCACAACGGCAAAAGTAACGGATGAGCATATAGAGGGCCAGGATGCTAAGCACGAAGCTTTAACGAAAGATTCGGATCTAGACGGCAATCACCGTCATCTCGACGATTCGCTTGGCTCCAAGGAGCATCCGGGTATGGACATGCAGCGTGAGGCTAAGTTTCAGGCGGTGCTTGCGGCGGCGGGCGACGGCTTGAAAGCGGGACAGGATTCGGAAATTACGATTCGGATTCAGGACGCTGCCGGTGTACCGGTGACGAAGTTCGCGCTCCTTCATGAGAAGCTGCTTCATCTCATAATTGTCAGCGAAGATTTACGCGATTTTCGACATATTCATCCAGGCTATGACGGCTCAGGCGTATTCCGGGTCGTAACGCAGTTCGCTGATGGCGGCCGATATAAGTGGTTTGCCGACTTCGTGCCGAATGGGAACGAGAGCGTCACGCGAAGCGGCTGGCTCACAGTAGACGGCAAGCCTGTCTATGATGCTCCTGCGCTTCAAGCGGATGCGAGTCTCATTCAGCAGGTCGAGGGCACAGAGGTTGAGCTTGTAATGGGGGAGGCAAAAGCAGGTGAGCCGACCCAGCTTCATTTCCGGTTCCGCGACGTGGAAAGCGGCAAGGAAGCGGACGGTATGCAGAGCTATCTGGGAGCGGCGGGGCATGTCGTCATCGTGTCATCGGATATGGAGCAGTACCTTCACGTCCATCCTGCCGATAGCCAAGTGGAGGCAGAGGCAGAGGCGGACTTCAGCACCGTCTTCCCGACGAGCGGCCTCTATAAAATATGGGGGCAGTTCCAACGTGATGGGCGTGTACTGACCGTGCCGTTCGTCGTGAAGGTTAGTTAGTCTGATTGGAACGCGCCAAGCATACAGACAGCCGTTTCGAGGTACCGTTATCTCGGAGCGGCTGTTTGTCGTTCCGGAACTGTATAAAGGTACGTACAATATAGCCTTGTGGTATACTCTGAACAGACAATAGACAATTTCTTCATAATGAGGTGTGAGATGAAGGACCAAACGGCTCCTAAATATATGCAGCTTAAGCAAGAGATATTAACGTGGATCGTTACCGCGCAATTCAAGCCGCACGACAAGCTCCCATCAGAGAATGAAATCGCCCGCCAGTTCGAAATGAGCCGCCAGACGGTTCGTCAGGCTCTCGGCGATTTGGAGCAGGAGGGCTGGCTGTATCGGACGCAGGGCAAGGGCACGTTCGTGGCCGACACACAGTCGTCTGAGCGAAAGCCGTCGCCGCAAGGAATGACGATCGGGATGATTACGACATACATATCGGACTACATTTTCCCAACTATTGTTCGCGGTGTTGAGGCTTCCTTGCGTGAGCAGGGCGCCCGGCTGCTGCTGTCCAGCACGGATAACGAGAAGTTAAGAGAGCGCAGTAGTCTGGAATCGATGCTGCATGAGCCGCTTGCCGGTCTTATTATCGAGCCGACCAAGAGCGCAGAAGGCAACCCGAATTTTGATTTCTTCCTTGCGCTTGATGCACGCCAAATTCCATATGTCATGCTGAATGAGCGGTACGCTGACATCGATGCGCCTTGCTTGAGGGTAGATGACGAGCTGGGCGGCTATCGGGCGGCGGACTATTTGCTCATCAATGGCCATCGGAGGATTGCCGGTTTTTTCAAAACGGATGATTATCAAGGCGTTCACCGGATGCGGGGATTTCTGCGGGCGTTCCGCGAGCGCCAGCTTCCGGTTACGGCAGAATGGGTGGTCCGTTATTCGACAGAGGAGAAGGAAAACCGTCCGCTCGAAGCGCTGGAGCGGATGCTGGATAGCGATGCGGAGGAACGGCCGACGGCGATCGTATGCTACAATGACGAGCTGGCGGTAAGTCTGCTTAATATTGTGAGGCAGCGCGGGTTGTCCGTACCGGGAGATTTGTCGATGATCGGCTATGACGATTCGAGTCTAGCGGTTGCGACCGAGGTGAAGCTGACGACGCTGGCCCATCCGAAGACCGTCATGGGCACGGATGCGGTCGAGCTGCTGATGAAGCTGATCAGCAAGCGAGCTCAGCGCTCTTCTCAGCCGGATATCGTATATGAGCCGATATTGGTCGAGAGAGACTCTGTAAAGCCGCTTGTATAGGCGAATATGAAGCGAAAAAACGCGTGACATACTTGTACGTACAACCTATAATGAACTCAGGGTAATTATATAGGCATGTCCGTATAAGTTAGGAGGCGTGTTTTTCATGCTGGAGGCATTGAAAGAGGCCGTATGCGAAGCGAATATCGAGCTTACGAAGTACGGATTAGTTACGTTTACTTGGGGCAATGTGAGTGGAATCGACCGCGAGCGCGGACTTGTTGTCATTAAACCGAGCGGTGTCCCTTATTCCGAAATGAAGCCTGAGCATATGGTCGTCGTCGACTTGAATGGCACCGTCGTAGAAGGCAATCTTCGTCCGTCATCCGATACGCCTACGCATATCGTATTGTATAAGGCGTTCGAATCGATCGGAGGCGTTGTGCATACACATTCTCCATGGGCGACTAGCTGGGCGCAGGCTGGCAGATCGCTGCCGGCGCTTGGGACGACGCACGGGGATTATTTTTATGGTGAGGTGCCTTGTACGCGTTCGATGACGCAGGCAGAAATTCAAGGTGCATATGAGCATGAGACAGGCGTCGTTATCGTCGAAGCGTTTGAGCAGGCTGGCCTTGATCCGTCCCGCATTCCTTCAGTGCTCGTGCACAGTCATGCGCCGTTCAGCTGGGGCAAAGATCCGCATGATGCAGTTCATAACGCGGTTGTGCTTGAGGAATGCGCTAAGATGGCGTTCAACACCTATGCACTCAATCCGAATGTGCAGCCGATGGACCAGAACCTGTTGGACCGCCATTACTTGCGCAAGCATGGTGTGAATGCCTACTACGGGCAAAAATAAATCTCAACCATTGGGAGAAGGAGCATAGACGATGAGCACCAAATATGCAATCGGCGTTGACTACGGAACGCAGTCCGGCCGCGCCGTTCTCGTGGATCTGTCGAACGGCCATGAAGTGGCGGAGCATGTTACGCCATACCGTCACCATGTTATTGATGAGCAGCTACCTGAATCCGGCATCAAGCTAGAACACGACTGGGCGCTTCAGCATCCGGCTGATTATATTGAAGTGCTGGAGACGTCCGTTCCGGCGGTCATGAAGGAATCCGGCATTAATCCGGCGGATGTGATCGGTCTTGGCATCGACTTCACTGCATGCACGATGCTGCCGATTGATGCCGAAGGTACGCCGCTTTGCTTCAAGCCAGAGCTGAAAGATAATCCGCACAGCTGGCTAAAGCTGTGGAAGCATCATGCGGCGCAGGACGAAGCGAACCGGATTAACGAGATCGCGGCATCGCGCGGAGAGAGCTTCCTTCCTCGCTACGGCGGTAAAATTTCGTCCGAGTGGATGCTGGCCAAGGTATGGCAAATATTGAACGAGGCGCCGGAGATCTATGAGCTGGCGGATCAATTCGTCGAAGCGACCGACTGGGTCGTCGGCCAGATGACGGGCAATATTGTACGGAACAGCTGCACGGCCGGCTATAAGGCGATTTGGCACAAGCAGGAGGGCTATCCGAGCAGAGCGTTCTTGAAAGCGCTTGATCCGCGTCTTGAGCATTTGACTGATACGAAGCTGCGCGGTGACGTCGTTGCGCTTGGCACGAAGGCCGGTGAATTAACGGCGGATATGGCATCGCGCATGGGGCTTGCTGCCGGTACGGCTATTGCAGTCGGTAACGTGGACGCGCATGCGGCAGTTCCGGGCGTTGGCGTCGTTACGCCTGGTAAGCTCGTAATGGCGATGGGAACTTCAATCTGCCATATGCTGCTCGGTACGGAGGAGAAGGAAGTAGAGGGCATGTGCGGCGTCGTCGAGGACGGCATCATTCCGGGGTACTTCGGTTATGAAGCGGGACAATCGGCAGTCGGCGATATTTTCGAATGGTATGTGGAGGAAGCCGTTCCGGCTTATGTGAAGGAACAAGCGGAGAAGGAAGGCGTGAACGTTCACGTTTATTTGGAGCGAATGGCTTCTGAGCTTGCTGTCGGGGAGTCGGGCCTTGTGGCGCTCGACTGGTGGAACGGCAATCGCTCTGTACTTGTTGACACCGATCTGACCGGGATGATCGTCGGCTTGACGCTGCTGACGAAGCCTTGGGAAATTTACCGCGCGCTTCTTGAAGCGACCGCTTTCGGCACACGCAAAATTGTAGATGCGTTCCACAACAGCGGCGTTGAAGTCAACGAGCTGTACGCGTGCGGCGGCTTGCCGCAAAAAAATCGGCTGCTCATGCAAATTTATGCGGACGTTACGAATCGCGAGATTAAAGTTGCAGCGTCCAAGCAGACGCCTGCGCTTGGAGCAGCGATGTTCGGTGCGGTCGCGGCTGGCTCGGCGAAGGGCGGATACGACAGCATCGTCGAGGCAGCGCAGAAGATGGCACGCGTACGCGAGGAATCGTTCAAGCCGATTCCAGCTAATGTAGCTGTATATGAGAAGCTGTATGCGGAATATAATCAGCTTCATGACTATTTCGGCCGTGGCGCGAACGATGTGATGAAACGTCTGAAAGCGATCAAGGAAGCTGCATCGACAAGGCACTAATAGATATGATTTCCGGCCTCCTGTATGGCGCGATTGCGGCATGCAGGGGGTTTTTTGCGTAAGGGGATCAATGGCTATGGGATAATGCTCCTAAATGGATGACGCCGCTTGCCTACAGACTTTTGTCCTGACAGCAGACACACTATTTGGTTAGAAAAATTAGAGAATCTTAGGTTGGATAATAGACATATATTCATATAGAATGTAGGTTGATAGATTTTTATGCTGGCAGACACAGATAGAGATAGAGAGATATAGACTGCTTAATGTAGGAGATGGGGTTGTGTATTGCACGTACTGCGGCAAATTAAACCATCAGCAGGACGGGCGGTTTTGCAGCTATTGCGGCAAGCCGCTCGTGCTTGAAGATATAGTGGAAGAACAAGCGGAGCAGGAAACAGCCGCTTCAGCCGGTGCGGCCGTTATCAAGGGTAAGCAGAAGGACGTATCCGGCGGGCAAGTGATGAAGTCGTTATCTGATGAGATGTGGGATACAGATGAGCTGGAGATTACCCGTGTCTGGAGGCCGTCGGAGGCGCTTCAGGACGTCTTGCATGAGGAGCATGAGGAAGGCTTGCCTATTGAACCTGCAGAGGGAGAGCTTGGTGATCAGACGGAGCAGCAAACGTTCCGTAAGAGCAAATGGATCAGCGCGTATGTCTGGCTCGTCCCGCTTGTGCTCGCTTTGCTGACCGGCGTTGTGTTATATGGCTATTACTCGTATGAGAAGCTTCAAAATGACCGAGTCGAAAGCTGGCATGAGGAGGCGAAGCGGCAAGCGCTTCTTGGAAGCTATGATAAGGCGGCTAATCTGCTGGAGCAGGCGATAAGGAAACGGCCGAATCATGCGGCGCTGCAAGCTGATCGGGCAATTGTGAAGGAAGCGGCAGAGCTGCAGGCGAAGCTTGCGCAGGCGTCGGATCAGCTGGGCAAGCAGCATTTAGACGACGCAGTCAAATTGCTTAACGAGACAGAGGGGCTGCTGGATCAACATAAGGAGCCGGTGTTCGACCCTCTTCATCAAAGCTTGCAGGAGCAGCGGACACGGCAAATTGTAATGTCGATTCAAGCGGAGCTGGATGGGCTTGGTACCGTGTCGGAGCTCGCGGACAAGCTTAGAATGATGAACGGATTAAACAGCGAGGAAGCGAAAGCGGTCCACGACCAAATCGTAGGAAGAATTGTCGATGTTGCGCTAGCGGAGTCGGAGAGGCTGCTGGGCAAGAAAGATTTTAGCGATGCAACGGCTGTCGTGGAGGAAGGCTTGGATTATGCGGTTGACAATGAGGAGCTGCTGTCGATGAAATCGCATATAGACAAAGAGAAGAAAGCCTACGAGGACGCAGAGAAGAGCCGGATCGAGCATGCGCTGCAGAAGGCGGCGGAGGAGGATTTAAAGAATCGCACCGCGGCTGTTCAGACGGGGACAACAAGCACGACACTGGATGAATTCGGCGATCTTCATGTCCATATTGAGCTTGAGAATGTGGCGACGAAGACCATTTATTCCGTCTATGCTCAATATACGCTGTTGGCTGCTGACGGCAGCACGATTGGAACGGGGACAGCCTATGCAACGCCAGACAGCGTGGAGCCGGGTGAGAAAGCTGTGATCAACGATATTTTTTATGGCGCTTATATGAAAGCAACGGTCCGGATAGACAAAGCCGGTTGGTATTTGGATTAGGAGAGGACATGCAATGAGAAAAGAAGGGTGGGTTTGCCTTGTTGCCAGCCTTATCGTATTGGGCGCAGGAGCGGCGGGCGCATGGCAAATTAACAGCAAAGTGCCGGAAGCACTAAGCAAGGGACCACTGCTGGCAATGCCCGCTGAGGCATCTGATTCGATTATGAGCTTGGCGGACCGGCCGCTGAAGGACATTATTTTTGCTACGCAGAAGCTGGTCGTCATGATCGAGACAGAGGACGGCTCGCTCGGGTCGGGCTTTTTGTACAACAACGAGGGTGACCTCATTACGAACGGGCATGTTGTCGTCGGCACTAATGAAGTGAAGGTTAAGATGTCGGACGCCCGTGAACTGACCGGTACAGTTATCGGGATCAGTCCGGATATTGATGTCGCGGTCGTTCGTGTTCCAGAGCTGGCAGGGATGCAGCCGCTGACGCTGGACAGCAAGAATAGAGGCGAGTTGGGCGACGAGGTGCTTGCGATCGGCAGTCCATTGGGTTATCAGAATACGGTGACAACAGGCATCATTAGCGGAGTCGGACGCGATCTCGATATCGAGCCGTATTCGTATAAGGATATGTATCAAATCTCAGCGCCTATCGCGCCGGGTAACAGCGGCGGGCCGCTTGTAGATCGAGAATCAGGGGCAGTCATCGGCATTAACTCAGCTGGTGCGGAGCAGGGCTCGATCGGATTCAGCATTCCATTGGATCAAGTGATGGAGCTTGTCGAAGGCTGGTCGGCTTCTCCAATGGAGCAGCTGCCGGATACAGCGATGGATTCGGATACATTCGAGGAAGGCGGCGTAGGTGATGTGACGTTCGAGGATATGGCTAGCTATCTCGTCACTCATTTCTATGACAGCTTGAACAGCGGCGACTATGTGTACGCATATTCGCTGATCGGCAGCACGTGGCTGACGGGCACAACGTATGAACGGTTCCGCGAAGGTTACATTACAACGAAGAATGTGACGATCGACCATGTCGATGTTAGAGTAACCGAGGAGGAGAACGCGGAAGTGACAGCGTTCATTACGGCGGAGGAGCGTGTAGACGGGGAGCAGCGAATTAGCAAATATAAAGTTATCTATACGGTTGGATATGAGAACGATCAATTGAAGCTGCTTAGCGGCAAAGGCGAACAAATCAAATCGTAACAAGCCTAAAGGGGCACTCTAGACAGTCAGTGAATACTGACCGACGGAGCGCCCCTTTATGTCGCATGCGCTTTGTTGTAGATGGAAATGGACGATTCGCACGGAATATCTGCATGTAATGCAATCTTCTTACGCTTATCTGTCGTGTGCAGCTGAATTACTGCAAGGAGTGCAGAATTCAGGTTCGTTGCAGTAACCTAGATTTCATAGAAAAAGGTTGTGCAGAAAACAAAATGTTGTTTTCCACACAACCTTTTAGTATTTCAGCCGCCTCTTAGATACACAATGTCGAAGAGTTATGGTTAATGATTAACGGCTGCGCAGCTGCAAGTCCGATACAAGCTCCTCGATCGAACGGTCTAGTCGCTCGACAAGCTCATCTGCCAACGAGAATGATACGCTGTCGTCTTGGCTCCGCGTCACTTGATTGTCTGTTGCATAGATTGGGCTAATAAAGTTACGTGCGCCGATGGCGGACAGGACAGGCTTGAGCGAATAGTCGATGGACAGTAAATGCGCGATCGTACCGCCGATAAAGAGAGGTGCTACGATTTTGTTAACGAGTCCTTTCTGTGGCAGCAAGTCAAGATAGGTCTTCAAAATTCCGCTGTAAGATGCTTTGTAGACTGGGCTTGCGATGACGACTGCATCGGCCGATTCGACGAGCGCATTAGCTTCAGCAATAGCTGGGCTATCCCAGCGGGCTAGAATCAAGTCTTCTGCCGGAAGGGAAGTCACTTGGATCGTTGCAGTCTCGATACCGCGGCTTACAAGCTGCTGGTGAAAATAGTCTGTAATCCCTTTCAAACGGGATATTGGATTAGGGGTTGCAATAATAAAAACGACCTTGGACATTACTAGTCAACTCCTTAGTGGATGGATTATGGTACGGATAGGTTATAGGATGTGGTTGATTTCATTTAATTCCGATGGAAATTGTATGAATATACTTACTATATCATGCGATGTAAGACCGGTCAATGATGAATCTGGGTGAAGATGACAGCACAAACTCCCCATACCATTATACCGGTATGGGGAGTTCGGTTAAAGTTCCGTCATGACGTTCAATCAGTCGCTGTTCTCGAAATCGTCCTCATCAACATTGTTGTGTTCTTCCTCATTTTGCACTTCATAAGTGCCATCGTAGATGACCTCGTCTTCGCTGCGCAGCGGCCTAAGGTGAAGCTCGAGCTCTAGATTGTCGCCGCGTTGAAGAGGTGTGTTCAGCAGGGTGGATGGAATTGGGCGTCCGTTTATTCTTAACGTGTACGTTATTCCATCGGTGATCGGGATGCCCCGGACTGACGTAATCTGACCGTTAAAGCTGATCGTAACTGCACCGGTTGCGCGCAGCGCTTGTGCAATCGTTATTCCTTGGAAGAAAGGTACGGTATACGCCTGCGTTGCGTTCGGGAATACCCGTCCTCCATTGATTAGCACTGTGACCGCATTTGGTATTGGAGATGGTCCCGGCGGGAACGGCACTGGTATTGGCAACGGAATTGGGAATGGCCCTGGTGGAAACGGTGGTCTAGGCGGCGGGAACGGTCCTGGTGGGAACGGTGGTCTAGGCGGCGGGAACGGTCCTGGCGGGAACGGTCCTGGCGGGAACGGTCCTGGCGGGAACGGCCCTGGCGGGAACGGTCCTGGCGGGAACGGCCCTGGCGGGAACGGCCCCGGCGGACGCGGCGGTGGCCCCGGCGGCCCTGGTGGCTGGCCAGGCGGCATCATACCCCTCGGATCGTAGTAGTAGCCGTTGCTATTATCGCCTTCAGCATGCGGCACTTGCACATCCGGAGCATAGGCATTCGAATCGTATCCTGGATCGTAGCTATTATCGTACCCATATGAGTAATAAGGGTAACCATAGCCATAATAATTCGGATACATCGACTTGTTCGCCTCCTTATCCTTCAGAGCGTTTGTATTGGTTAAGTGTATGCACTCATAGCGTGTATACTTGCCTATTGATCCAAGAAAGATTGAATTTCCAACGCTCCAGCCACACAAAAACGCCGCCCCTCGAAAGGGACGACGTCTTGGCTTTCCATCCTCTTATTTCACTGCAGCCTCGTAGCGTTGGCCAACAGCAGCCCAGTTTACAACGTTCCAGAACGCTGAGATGTAGTCAGGGCGTTTGTTTTGATATTTCAGGTAGTAAGCGTGCTCCCATACGTCCAGACCGAGGATCGGCGTATCGCCTTCCATGATCGGGCTGTCTTGGTTAGGCAGGCTGTATACTTTCAGTTTGCCGTCTTGTCCAACAGCGAGCCATGCCCAGCCGGAGCCGAAGCGAGTTGCTGCTGCTTTAGCGAAATCTTCTTTGAATTTATCGAAGCCGCCGAGCTCGCTTGCGATTGCGTCTGCAAGCTTGCCTGTTGGAGCGCCGCCGCCGTTAGGACCGATCGTTTCCCAGAAGAGGGAGTGGTTCGCATGACCGCCGCCATTGTTGCGAACGGCTGTACGGATTGCTTCTGGCACGCTGTTCAGGTCAGCAATCAGCTCTTCAACCGATTTGCTTTGCAGTTCTGGAGCGGACTCCAGAGCAGCGTTCAGGTTCGTTACATAAGTGTTGTGGTGACGATCGTGGTGAATCGTCATCGTCGTCTCGTCGATATGAGGTTCCAGCGCGTTAGCTGCGTAAGGCAGTGCAGGCAGTTGATGAGCCATTGTAAATACCTCCTGATATTGTGTTGATTTCAGGTACATTATCCCTTATTCAAAAGAATAAATCAACATTATTGTTGCGAAAGTCGAATGGTGCTAGAACGGCAATAGGTTAGCCCGTTATCGTAGCGAATATACAGGAAAAACGCGAAAATTTGAGCTATCACGTCGAAAATCTATGAAAACGCTTAAATTTAAGCGCTTTCAACAAAATTAAAGCGTTTTCAAGAGATTTTTAAAGAATTTTTAACTTTTTAGCAGGATTTTTATTGTTTTTGTCGTAATTTATAGATTAAGCTTGTACTACGATTATGACATCGATTCGAGGAGTTGTAACACATGTACGTTCGTTCCTTTCAACTATCTGACTACGGTGCTGTGACGGAACTACTAGAAACCGTATTGTCAGATGATTGCTATGAACTGACAATGAGCGCTTTCGCACGGCAATTGTCATGGGATAGCGATTTGGTACTCGTTGCTGTGAAACAAGGTGAGATCGTCGGCATGATTATTGGTACGATCGATAACAATAAGGCTTATTACTATCGTGTGGCCGTGAAACAAGAGTACCAGCGTCAAGGAATTGGCCAAGCGCTGATTCGAAGCTTGAGGCAACGATTTGAGCAGCGTCATGTGACCAAGATTATGATTACAGCAGATGAGCATAACGAGAAGGTGCTTCCGCTGTATGAGAAGCTGGGCTATGTAGCCAGCGATTTTTTTCGCTCGTTCCAGAAGCTTAGCATTGTAGCAGGTTAGGCATCATGTGTCATTATAGAGACAACGATTAGGACATTAGTTCCTGTTATTGAAAGCATATCCTAATGCCATTGCTTTTGGCGCCTGGATATGCTTTTCTTATACTATTAGACAGAACTCGATCAGGTGGAACGTATGAACAATTACCAGCCTTGTATGATCAAGAGCTTTAAGCACAATGGCCGATTACATCGGCTTTGGCATCGCAATTGGCTCGTTCCGGCGGATCGGCTTGCCCCAGAGCATGCCGCGTTGTCGATGACTGTCCTCATTAACCGGCAGACGCCTATTCAAGAGGCAGACGGAAAGCTGTGGAAGAGTCGGGTGCCTGCCGTATCCTTTTTTATTCCGGGTGAATGGTACAACATCGTCGCACTCCTGGAGGATGGCGGCATTCGCTACTATTGCAATGTTGCGTCACCGGTGACGCGAAGCGATGACGATGTGCTGACTTATATCGATTACGATTTGGACGTTATTCGCACAGCGGACGGAGGTGTTCATGTCGTCGACCGTGATGAATTCGAAAGGCACCGTCTGATTTATCATTATCCGGACATTGTCATTGATAAAGTGGAGGCAGGTCTACAGCAGCTGCTTTCGCGGGTGAAGGCGCAGGAAGCGCCTTTTAACGATAGCGATGTGATAAAGTATTATGAAGATTGGCTAAGGGAGTCGGCTAATTTCGTATAGGAGTTGAACTATGTCCGAGCTGGAGTCTGAAGCACGTACAGAGTTGGAGGAGAAGGAGCAGCCGCGATTTATTGAATGGGTGGGATGGATCAAGACGGTATCTATCGCCCTAACGATTGTGCTGCTGCTTCATGCTTTCGTCTTTCATCTGTCCAAGGTGGAGGGGCATTCGATGGAGCCTACGCTGCACGATCATGACTGGCTGTTCGTTAATAAGCTTGTTTATTTGATCGGCAGCCCGAAGCTGGACGATATCGTTATTCTGAAGGACCCGTATGAGGGGACGGACCGCAAGCTGCTCGTCAAGCGAGTGGTTGGACTGCCGGGTGACAAGATCGAAATTCGCGAGCGGGTGCTGTACCGCAATGGTGTGCCGGCATACGAGCCTTATACGGACTCGGAGATTGACGACAATGATTATGGACCATATATCGTGCCGGAGGGCAGCTATTTCGTGATGGGTGACAACCGCCATTCACGGGCCAGCCGAGACAGCCGCTCGTTCGGCGCTGTGACAAGAAATCAAATTAGCGGGCGGGCGGATTGGATTGTATGGCCGGTTTCCGATATCGATTCGTTGTAATAAGTTAATCAGACGTTTGCAGTCTAATTGGGAGTCATGGATTTACTGATGCGGAATAACCGGGAGGAGGACAAGCGAATGGAGTCAGAAGCAGCAGTACAACAACACGTTCCTAATGAGCCATCGTCGGCTTGGCCGCAAGAGGTGCCTCACCGGGATTGGCATGCGTTCAAGGAGGAGCTGAAGGCAGCAGCCAAGTGGCTTGGAATTGATGATATCGGGATTGCTTCAGCTGATCCATTCGTAGAATTGAAAGAACGATTGATCCGACATCGGGAATTGGGCCGGGAGTCAGGCTTCGAGGAAGCCGATCTCGATCGCAGAACGAATCCGGCGCTGCTATTCGACCGGCCGAAGTCGATTATCGCGATCGCGGTAGCATACCCGTCCAAGCTTGCCAATGCGCCGAAGTCGGAGCCGGGAGCTCGAAGAGGTATTTTCGCCCGCGCTTCTTGGGGAATTGATTATCATACTGCACTGCGGGAAAGACTCGCCAAGCTGGAAGCTTGGCTGCGGGAAAGAATACCGGAGGTGCGGGTAGAGAGTATGGTCGATACGGGCGCTTTGTCCGATCGGGCGGTTGCAGAACGAGCTGGGCTTGGCTGGAGCGCCAAAAACTGCTCCATCATTTCACCGAAGCTCGGCTCGTGGATATATCTTGGCGAAATGATAACAAATCTACCGCTACCGCCGGACGTTCCGGTGACAGATAATTGCGGGAGCTGTACGAAATGTATCGACGCTTGTCCAACAGGCGCGATTGTCGGACCAGGACAGCTTGATTCGAACAAATGTGTATCGTTCCTGACCCAGACCAAAGACATGCTGCCGGACGAATATATGCGCAAAATCGGCAATCGTCTTTACGGCTGTGATACATGCCAGATCGTATGCCCGGAGAACCGAGGGAAGAACTGGACCCATCATTCCGATTTGCAGCCCGATCCGGAGGTGGCAAAGCCTCTGCTTCTGCCGCTGCTGACGATCGGTAACCGCGAGTTCAAGGAGCAGTACGGCTCTATCTCTGGTGCATGGCGCGGCAAAAAGCCGATACAGCGCAATGCAGTCATCGCGCTGGGTAATTTTCGTGACAAAGCTGCTGTTCCAGCATTAGTGGATGTGCTTCTAAAGGATACTCGTCCCGTACTAAGAGGGACAGCCGCTTGGGCACTAGGCCGAATTGGAGGAGAGGAAGCAGCAGCTGCTCTTCGACTTGCATCAGAGCAAGAGACAGACGCCAAGGCGGCGGAGGTCATTACCCGGGCAATGACGGCGCTTTCAAGTCGTGAGGACGAAGGGACCGAGGACGTCCACTGAAGCTTGTGACCGGGCGAGTGTCCTTGCGTGTCTACCGGCATGTCGAAAAGGAAAAATCATCGTTTGCGAACAAAATGCTAACATGCTAGAATTAGTAACAATATGCCTAGATCCATGCAGGATGGGTTTAACAAAATAAGGACGGGTGACAGATTATGTGGTATGCGGTTACAGCCATTGTCGCACTGATCGTCGGCTTGGCCGGCGGATTTTTTGCAGGTGTATTCTACTTGCGTAAACAATTAGAACGGATGCAAAGCGATCCGGAGATGCTTCAGAAGATGGCGAAACAGATGGGTTACAATATGAATAAGCAGCAAATGCAGAGAGCGCAGCAAATGATGCGCAACCAGAAGTTCAAACGTTAGGAAACGGCAGTTTTCTGCGCGTCCGGAAGGAGGAGATCGGATGGCGGGCAAGAAGGATTACGTCAACTCCGCAGTAGGGAGCAATCGCGAGCAGATCGAGTACCATGTGCGTGAGATTTTGAAGCTGATCGGCGAAGATGTCGAACGGGAAGGCTTACTTGAGACGCCTGCGCGCGTGACTCGCATGTATGAAGAAATCTTTGCGGGCTATGAGGTTGATCCGCGCGATGTGCTAGGTGTGACGTTTGATGAGCAGCATGAAGAGCTTGTCATTGTGAAAGATATTGTCTATTACAGTCAGTGCGAGCATCATATGGCACCTTTCTTCGGAAAAGTCCATATCGGTTATATACCGAGCGGCAAGATTGCCGGTCTGAGCAAACTGGCCCGTCTTGTAGAGGCGGTGTCGCGCAGGCTTCAAGTGCAGGAAAGAATTACGTCACAAATCGCGGATATAATGGAGGAGACGCTCACGCCGCACGGCGTCATGGTCGTCGTCGAGGGTGAGCATCTGTGTATGTGTGCCCGTGGTGTCAAGAAGCCGGGCAGCAAGACGATTACGTCAGCTGTTAGAGGCCAGTTCCGTCGTGATCCTGCATCGCGTGCGGAGTTTTTGTCATTAATTAAAGAATAATGCTTGATGATGAGGAGAGCAGTCCCGTGCCGCAAGGCGGGGACTGCTCTTTTAGGTGCGCCCAGCATGGGCGCTATCTCTAGGGTTCAAGTCCCGAATGGTGAAGGACCGTGATAGACCGCCTCATTCAACAAGCGATCACGCAAGTACTAACACCTGTATTTGACCCTGCCTTTTCCGAGCACAGTTATGGATTTCGTCCGCAAAGACGAGGACATGATGCGGTGAGGAAGGCAAGAGGCTTTATGCAAGAAGGATACCGAATCGTAGTCGACATTGACCTTGAGAAGTTCTTCGACCGTGTAAACCATGACCGCCTAATGGCAAAGCTAGCGGAGCGAGTGAAAGACAAGATACTACTAAAGCTCATCTGCGCGTACTTGCAAGCAGGAGTAATGGAAAACGGACTCGTTCGGGGAACAGAAGAAGGAACGCCACAGGTCGGACCGCTAAGTCCATTATTATCTAACATTGTCTTGAATGAGCTAGATAAGGAACTGGAGAAGCGACAGCTCCGTTTTGTCCGTTATGCCGATGACTGCAATATCTACGTAAAGACGTGGAAAGCAGGACAGCGGGTCATGAACTCCATAAGTTTGTTCATTGAACGGAAGTTGAAGCTGAAAGTAAACCGAGAGAAGAGCGCGGTAGATCGACCATGGAACCGTAAGTTTCCAGGATTTACTTCCGGCAGAGAAAAAGCGAAACCGCAGATTCGAATTGCGTCCCAATCTTTGCAGCGAGTAAAGGCGAAGATAAGAGCAATGACATCGCGGAGCCGATCAACTCCAATGGAGATACGGATAAGAGAACTGAACCAGTACCTAATGGGATGGTGTGGATATTACGTACTAGCGGAAACGAAAAGCGTGTTTCAAGAGTTGGATGCTTGGACGAGAAGCGAACTGCGAATGTGCAAATGGAAGCAGTGGAAGCTGCCAAAGACGAAGGTAAGAGAGTTAATCTCATTGGGAGTTCCAAAGCATAAAGCCTATGAGTGAGGCAATACAAGGAAGAAATACTGGCGAATAGCGCTCAGTCCGATTTTGAGCCAAGCCTTAGGGAACCGATATTGGGCGACCAACGGACTTCAGAGTCTGACTGATCGGTACATGTTGTTGCGGAATAGACCATGAACCGCCGTATACCGAACGGTACGTACGGTGGTGTGAGAGGACGGGAGCTTGCCGCTCCCTCCTACTCGATTTATGTGTTTCTGCTAGAAAGGCTCCCACGTCAGCTTTCTCGCTTGCTCGAAGCGCTGATTGGCGTAAGGCCAGTTGACGACGTTCCACCAGTTCTGAACATAGTCTGGTCGTTTGTTCTGATATTTCAAATAGTAGGCGTGCTCCCACACATCCAGCGGCAAAATAGGGACGACGTCCCATTGCGACAAATTTTGATGCTTCTCCGCCGTCAAAATTTCAAGCCGCCGAGCTCGCGGACTCCAGACGAGAATTGCCCAGCCGCCGCCTTCAACCTTGTTGGCCGCTTCGGAGAACTGCTTCTTGAATGCCTCGAAGCTGCCGAAATCATTGCGAATTTGCGCGGCAAGCGACCCAGTTGGATGACCTCCGGCGTGAGGGGCCATAGACGGCCAGAAGAGCGTATGCAAATAATGTCCGGCGCCGTTGAACGCAAGCTCGCGCTCCCAGTGCTTAATAAGGTCGAAATTGCCGGACAGTCGGGCCTGCTGCAGCTCGCGTTCGGCCTTATTCAAGCCGTCGACGTAGCTTTGATGATGCTTGTCGTGATGGATTCGCATCGTCATCTCATCGATATAGGGCTCAAGTGCGTTATAGGCATACGGAAGAGGGGGCAGTCGATGCCCGCCGATAGGTACCTGTGCGGTTGGTGCACGTTCATCCGTATCGGCAGTGAATTCCGCAGGTGGTGTACCGGCAATCGTTGAATGGGCATCGGCGGCAGCATCGGAGCCTGTAAGCGTCCCGGAGGCAGGTGCTGACCAGTTTGCCTCACTGCCGGAAGCAGCCGCGGCCGGAGCGATCACCGTTCCAGGTCTTACGGGCGGACGTCCGGCAGGATCACCAGCGGCAGCAGACGGGCCATAGGTGCCTGCTGCGCTAGCGCGAGGCTTCACAGAAGCGGTTTTGCCGCGTTTGCGTACGCCTGTCGCACCAATTTGAACGACAGCCTCTTCTTTATCCGGGGGCTTGCTTGTGTCTTGAGCTTCGGTTGTGTATCCGTGACGGTAATATTCATTCATGCTTAAGAAGCCGTTAGACTCTCTGACGGCATGCAGGATGAACGATTTCGCCGCTTTGTTGGTGGTTAGTGAATGGCTGCGCTCGAGTATTTGGAGCAAGTGCTCGACGAACCGCTGTGACTGATAGGCGGCCGCCTCCAGCAGCCGATCGGCTCTCGTGTTGACGAGCTCCCAATCATTCTCCTCATCTGTAGTACGTGCCAGAGCCTCATTCAAGCAACGGTCAGCGACTCGCTCTGCCGTGCGCAGCGGCTGTTCCCATTCGGTCAGTACCCATGCGTACTCTGGTTCGAGATTGGGCAGCAGACTGCGTATGACAGCCGTGTGCTCGATTTCTTGTCTTTTCCAATCACGAATTTCCTCTAGCAGCCGAATGGGCGTCTGGTCTCCATATACGAAAAGCACGACATCAGCCTCCTTGTTCATGGCGATCTGTCCGAGTTGTCCGGATCTCCCGCGCTCGGCAAGAGAACGTAAGTCTACGCTACAGATGTATTCATGACATGAAGCAGCTATGTCGTGCTTTCAAATTATAGAAGCGATGTATCGATTTTCTCTTCGGTTAACTGCTGATGCACTTGCCCCAAAAATAAAGCCGCACGCTGAATATATTCTTTGGCATGAACCTGGAACAACAGCTCATGCTTACCGCCGCTGACGATCCACTCGCGGGATAGCGGGTTGGTTTGGTTAGCTGCGATACTTTCTGCGATTTCATAAGGCGCTTTGGCGTCTTCTGTACCGTGCATGATGAATAACGGAATAGGATAGTCGGTTGTCATCACTTCATCCGCTGGAATGCCGCTGAACGAGGTTCCGGTAAATGCCGGAAGCATGAGCTCGATGAGGGGGAGCGACGGATATTTAGGCAGCGGGAGAATCTGAGTAACGTTATGGAACAGCGTATCTGGACTCGGGAGAAACAGACTATCCAGAATCATGGCGTCAATATCATCCGTTACAAGTCCGGTCTGCAGAGCCGTTCCCGCCCCCATTGAGAAGCCCCAGACGACGATTTCACTAGCTCCGCGCGATTTAGCGTATTCAACTGCCGCAAGCAACTGTTGCGATTCCTCATGACCGCCGGTAGCCGGTGCCTTGTAATCTGTCGATGCATAGCCATAATCAAACATCAATACATTGTAATCCAGCTGATGAAGCAGCTGAGCGAGGTCATACATGGGTACCCATGTTTCTTCGCGATTAGCGCCGTAGCCGTGGCTGAATATTACGGTGCGCTTCGATTCAGCAGGCGGAACCGACAATGCTGCGGTCTGGAAAGCTCCGTCGGGCGTGTTCATACTGCTGTCACTGCCTGCCGGGATAAACCATCCACCGACCGTCGTTCGTCCGCTTTTGCTTGGAAAGGAAACATCCTCATAGGGGAGTCCCACAGCTTCGTTCGGATTGGAGTAGAGAGGGGCCACATACGGATGGGCCAGCATCCAGGCAATATAGCCGTGGAATGCGATCACCGCCAGAATACATAATGCGGCAGTCGCTGACACAGTGGCGAATAAAGCGTGTCTGCCCGTACGACGCCTGCTGCCTGCGGCAAGTCGGGAATCGGGACGAATGGCAGGTGCGGCTGGATTGGTTATAGGCATAGGTGTGGAAGCAATCGTGCTCATCCGAAACATCCCCTCTCTACAGTGGAAGCGCTTTAGTCTATTGGTACTATTATCGTATGACCGTACTACCGAGGGTGTCAATTGATGTCGATGACTTGTTATCCGTTTGTAATCTCCCTGTAAAATTGCGCATTATGGTTTACGTGACTCCTCCGTTAAGTTATACTAGAAGAAATAAGGTTTCATCCTATGAAACTATGAAACGGGTTATATGCATCGTTACATAGACATAAATAGACATGCTAGTTGAAGGGAGTGGCGATGGTGTCAGAGGAGGGTAAATCAACGGTGCGTGCCGTTGAACGGGCGCTCGATATATTACTGTGCTTCACCTCGGGGACAGATCTAGCGATGACCGAAATCGCGGAGCGGGTCGGACTGCACAAAAGCACCGTTCACCGTATGCTGTCGACACTGGAGGACCGTGGCTTTGTGGAACGCGACAGTGCGACGGAGCGTTATCGACTCGGCTTTCGGGTGTGGGAGCTGTCAGCGCATCTTACCTCGTCAGACGATCCTGCCGTTATATGGTTGCCAGAGATGGAGCGGCTTCGTAATTCACTCGGCGAGACCGTAAGTCTATACGTCAGAGACAGAGGCGAGCGGATTCGCATTCAAGCGGTGCAGAGTAATCAGGCTGTTCGCAGAGTAGCGACGGTAGGCGCACGCCTGCCGCTTTATGTTGGGGCGTCCAGCAAGGTGCTGATTGCATTCGCGGATGAGGCGGATCGGGAACTTATATGGAAGGAATTGGAATCTATTCAACCGGCGGTATTCAACCGATATATGTTCGAGTGTCTAATGACGGAGATTCGTCGCAACGGCTATGCGACGAGTATCGAGGAACGGGAGCCTGGGGCAGCAGCTGTATCGGCGCCGATATTCGATCGACACGGCCGACTCGTCGCTGCGTTGTCCGTATCGGGACCATCGAGCCGTCTGACGCTTGAGCGGTTGAGGGAAATTGCGCCGACGGTCATTGAGGCTGCTGGCAGGATGGGAACGATGGCAAGGTAAGAGTAAGCGCAGTAGGTTAGGAACGAGCCTGCTGCGCTTTTTATATGGGATGGAGAGAACTTGCGGGGTGACGGGACAGCAGGATAGCAGTATAAGAGGGTTAGTTAAATTGGTGCGAAATTGCATAATATACAGGATTTTAACCGTGTGCTGCGCTGACAGTAGTTGAATCTTGTATGGAATACAGGAAATTATGGCTCTAAGTCTGATTGTATTAGTAATTGAGCTTCAGAGTGTGCAATTTATGCAGTAATTCGTATGCAGTAACGACTTGCTACGAGCATTGTCTGCAATTTATAAATACTTTGTGCCTGCTGTCTCTAGAAGTCATTTTAAATGAGCATTTTCATCCGTGTTTGCAGCATGCTGGATATCGATGTCATCGGCAGGCGCAATGTGTCTGAAGACAGGACGCCTTGCTGGGCTAGCAGCCATTTCAGCGGCGCAGGGTTAGATTCTTGGAACAGAAGGCTGATGAGCGGCAGCAGGCGGCGGAATGCGTCTCCAGCCTCATTCATCCGGCCTTCTGATGCAAAGCGGTACACCTGTACGAAATCTCCTGTCCGTACGTTAGCCGAAGCCAGCATTCCACCGCTTGCACCCTGACACATCATCGCGTGGAACAATGCATCCTCTCCGCATAGAATCGGCTTGCAATCCGAGTACGCAGATAGCTCGGCGACAAGCTCGATGCCTCCTGAACTGTCCTTAAGCCCGATAACGCCGTCGATATCAAGAATAGCACGCATCGTATCGGCTTGTACCCGGACGCCGGTACGAGATGGAATCTCGTAAGCAATGACGGGGATACCAACTTGCGCGACAGCGCGGTAATGGGCAATGATTCCTTCTTGTGACGGACGATTGTAGTAGGGCACAACGACTAGGGCAGCATCGGCTCCCAGCAAGCCTGCCTGCTCCGTTCTCTTGATAGAGGAAATGGTGTCGTTCGTACCAGTACCGATGATTACGGGAATGTGACGACCGTTGCACTGTCTAGCTGTTTCAGTCGTTCGCATTAATCGTATGACCTCGTCCCAGCTGACAGTTGGCGACTCGCCAGTCGTCCCATTGAGCACAATACCTTGTATATCGTGGCTTAGCAAGCCGTTAAGATGCCGCTCGTAAGATGACAGGTCCAGCTCGCCGTCTGGATGGAATGGCGTTATGACAGGTACGTAAATCCCTTTCAAATCGCTTTCTTTAAGCATGAGTACAGCCTCCCGTAGCGTGGAATGGCTTTACTTTAACATGGAACTACACATCAGTGTTATCTATAATAAATGATGATCAATATCAATAATTTAGATGGGACGGTCTTGTTATGGAACTGACGTATTTACATACATTCCGAGAGGTTGCAGTACGCCAAAGCATTACACGTGCGGCGGAAGCACTAGGTTATGCGCAGTCCAGCGTGACGACGCAAATTCAGAAGCTGGAGAAGGCTTACAACGTGCAGCTGTTCGAACGGTTCGGCAAAGGGCTGCGCCTCACGCAGGCTGGAGAAGAACTACTGCGAATCGCAGTCCAAATGCTTGATCTCTACAAGCAGTCACAAGAGAAGCTGGCAAAGCAGGGAGGAGGCACTCTGACGATCGGGACGATCGACTCCATTGCATCATATTATCTTCCTCCACTTATTCAGCGTATTCGTGAGGAGCACCCGGAGCTGTCAATTCGGATGCAGCCGGACCGGGAGCCTGTGATATTGAGCAAAGTGTCGGAGGGTGAGATCGACTTTGGGCTGCTGTTAGATAAGAAGCCGTCGGATCTATCACTGACGTGGAGAACGATTAGGCGGGAACCGCTCGTTATTATTGCCCGGCCTGACCATCCTTTGACGACCTTTCAGCGGCTAGAGCTGCAGCAATTGGATGGCGCTGAATGGCTGATGACGGAAGAGAGCTGTAATTACAGAATAATGCTGGAGAAGCTGCTGAGGTCGCAAGGCGTGTCGTATCACATCGGACTGGAGCTTGGCAATCCGGAGGCGCTCAAGCGGTGCGTCAAAGCTGGATCGGGCATTGCGATCCTGCCGCGAATGGCTGCTGATGAGGAGCTCCGAAGAGGGGAACTGGCTGCGCTGCCGCTGCATCATTCTGAGCTAAGTCTGGAGCTTATGCTCGTCCTGCACCCGAAGAAGTGGCTGTCGAATGCGCTGCGTCGCTTTATGGAGCTGTGTGAGCAATGATTGCGCTTCGGAGCGTCGTTAGGGA
>NZ_BIML01000024.1 GCF_004001065.1 Paenibacillus xylaniclasticus | reverse complement strand
GAGTGCCACACACGAACCGAAAGTGTGCTGTTTAAGATGACTGACGACTGACGGGAACGGTTAAGGTGAAGGTAAGCGCGCGGTCGATGGAGCGAATCCTGAGGCGAGGGGATTATAAACCAAAGCAGCGCAAAAGCACAATGGCCTGTAAACCGCGGCGGCTTCGCCGAGGCTTACAGGCCATTCTTATCGAGTCAGGCTGTAGCAGCCTGACTCACGTTATTACATGTTCGCGATCATTTGACGCAGAACGGTTTGCAGGATACCGCTGTTGCGGTAGTAGTCGACGTCAACGAGCGAGTCGAGACGTACGATGACTTGGAAGTCGAATTTTGAACCGTCTTCGCGCGTAGCCGTTACCGTTACGAGCTGACCTGGTTGAACGTCGTTCGACAGGCCCTCGATATCGAACGTTTCGCGGCCCGTAATGCCGAGCGAGGACCAGCTTTGGCCTGCTTGGAATTGGAGCGGCAGTACGCCCATGCCGACGAGGTTCGAACGGTGGATACGTTCGAAGCTCTCTGCGATAACTGCTTTAACGCCGAGGAGGAACGTACCTTTAGCTGCCCAGTCGCGGGAGCTGCCCGTACCGTACTCTTTGCCTGCGATAACGACGAGGTTTTTACCTTCAGCTTGATATTTCATCGAAGCGTCATAGATCGACATTACTTCATCCGTAGGCAGGTACTTCGTTACGCCGCCCTCCGTGCCTGGAGCCACTTGGTTCCGGATACGGATGTTTGCGAACGTACCGCGCATCATGACCTCGTGATGACCGCGGCGCGAGCCGTACGAGTTGAAGTCTTCGCGTTTAACGCCATGCTCGATCAAGTATTTGCCAGCTGGGCTGTCAACCTTGATGTTACCTGCCGGCGAGATGTGGTCCGTCGTAACGGAGTCGCCAAGCAATGCAAGCACGTTAGCGCCTTTAATGTCGGCGATGTCGCCTGCTTCAGCGCCCAGGTTCGCGAAGAACGGAGGGTTAGCGATGTACGTGGAGCTTTCGTCCCACTCGTAGCTTTCGCCTTCCGGAACGTCGATTGCGTTCCAACGCTCGTTCTGCGTGAAGACATTAGCATACTTGTCGCGGAAAATTTGCGGGCTCATAGCTGTGCTGATTGCCTCTTGAATTTCCGCTTTCGTAGGCCAGATATCTTTCAGGTAAACCGGTTGGTTGTTTTGATCGTAGCCAATCGGATCTTTCGCCAGATCGATGTTGACCGTACCAGCCAGTGCATAAGCAACGACGAGCGGAGGAGAAGCGAGGTAGTTCGCTTTAACCTGCGCATGGACGCGGCCTTCGAAGTTACGGTTACCGGACAGTACAGCTGCTACCGTCATGTCGTTGTCAGCGATTGCTTGACTAACTTCGTCTGGAAGCGGACCGGAGTTACCGATGCAAGTAGCGCAGCCATAACCTGCAACGTGGAAGCCGATTGCTTCGAGCGGCTCGATCAGGCCTGCTTTTCTCAAATATTCCGTAACGACCAGGGAGCCTGGCGTCAAGGACGATTTTACGTAGCCTGGTTTCGTCAGTCCGCGAGCGACAGCTTTCTTCGCTACGAGGCCCGCGCCGACCATAACGCTCGGGTTGGACGTGTTCGTGCAGGACGTAATTGCTGCGATAACGACAGCGCCCGTGCCCATCGTACTCGTTTGGCCGTTAGGATGCTTCACTTCAACTTGCTGCTCGATCTTGTCATCGGACAGGCCATAGCCGCCTTTGTCGATCGGCGTACGGATGATGCTGTTGAATGCTTCTTTCATCGCCGTCAGCTCTACGCGGTCTTGCGGACGCTTAGGACCTGCGAGCGATGGAACGACCGTAGACAGGTCGAGCTCGATAACATCGGAGAACACAGGGTCAGCCAGGTCGTCCGTACGGAACATACCTTGTGCTTTGTAGTAAGCTTCAACGAGCTTCACTTGCTCTTCATCACGGCCCGTCGAACGCAGGAACGCCAGCGTCTCGTCGTCGACAGGGAAGAAGCCGATCGTTGCGCCGTATTCCGGTGCCATGTTCGCAACCGTTGCACGGTCAGCGAGGCTGATGTTGGAAAGACCCGAGCCATAGAACTCAACGAATTTGCCGACAACGCCTTTCTTACGGAGCATTTGCGTTACCGTCAGCGCGAGGTCAGTAGCCGTAGAGCCTTCTGGCAGGCTGCCCGTCAGCTTGAAGCCGATAACTTCTGGCATAACGAAGTACAGCGGTTGTCCGAGCATGCCGGCTTCCGCCTCGATGCCGCCGACGCCCCAGCCGACAACGCCGAGACCGTTGATCATCGTTGTATGGGAGTCGGTACCTACGAGCGAGTCAGGATATACGACCGTTTCGCCGTCTACCGTCTTCGTTGCTGCTACGGATGCGAGATATTCAAGGTTAACTTGGTGAACGATACCCGTTGCTGGTGGAACCGCACGGAAGTTATCGAACGCCGTTTGCGCCCAGCGGAGGAATTTGTAACGCTCCGCGTTGCGTTGGAATTCATATTTCATGTTCGTCTCAAGCGCGTCCGGTGAACCGAATGCGTCGACCATGACGGAGTGGTCGATTACGAGGTCTACTGGAACGAGCGGGTTGATCCGTTTAGGGTCGCCGCCTGCTTTCTTCACCGTGTCGCGCATAGCTGCAAGGTCAACGACAACCGGTACGCCGGTGAAGTCCTGCAGGACGATGCGGGCAGGGATGAACGGAATTTCTTTATCCGTGCGAGCTTCAGCCCACGTTGCGAGTTGTTTAACATGCTCTGCCGTGATGCCGCGGCCATCGAATTGACGGATCGCTGCTTCGAGGAGCACCTTGATGGAGAACGGGAGCTTCGAGATGCTGCCCAGACCTTGCTTCTCGAGTGCAGGCAGGTTGTAGTACGCGTACGATTTGCCGCCGGATTCGAGCGTCGAGCGTACGCCATATTGGTCTTGCTTAGACATAAACGATAACGCCTCCTAGATTGGATTCAATCGAAATCGCTAGTGTGTTTCGTTAGTTTCATTCTGCGAAACACGATTTCATAAAACGCTTATGACTACAGTATATCGTTTTTATAGGGGGTACGTAAAGCCTGTTTATAACGATTTCAATCTATATTTCACATGAACGCGCCTATTCCTACATAAGATGAAAAAAGCGAAGATCTCCATAATTTTTCATCCGTATGAGGAGGGGTGAGCATGCCGCGTTCGACGAGCCGTTCCGTCAGCAAGCGCGGGATCACAGCGCCGCGTTTCGCTCAGACGCAACGGCAGCAGATGCAGGAGCCGAAGCTTGAAGGCTGGAAGTCTGGCGTTCATGCGTACATCAATCGGTTCAACCAAGCTGAGGTTGATCAGCATCCGTCGGTATTCGACGGCCTTGTCGCAGACAGCGATCATCTTGTGCGTCTTGGTGCCCGTCTGGAGCGGCTGCGCGAGCGGGATTTGCTCCGAGGCGTGCTCTCCTCCCGCAGTGAGACGAAGGCAGAGATCATCCGCGTGAATGAATCGGCATCGGAGACGACCGTTATGTTAAAGCTTCGTATCAAACGCATTATGGAACAAAAGAGCCGATCTTATACAGAGGAAAGATTGGAGCACGAGCGGCTCTGGCTTGCCCGTAACGGCAGCGACTGGATCATTACACGCGTAGAGCCCGTCGTATCCGAGCGCAGACCGCGGTTCGGCGCGAACGAGCAGTCGCTGGTGCCCAAAGAAAGCGAGCTTTGGGCGGAGTCGTCACAGCGAATTGTAAGGCCGCCATCGGCGCCGTTCTTAAATTATGATATTTTACCGGATATCAAACATCGGGCGAAGCAGACCTATCGCCGCGATCTTGCGGCTGCTTATGCCGATCGGTGGTGGAATGAAGGAAATCCCGCTTACGAGTTGTTCGAGGTAAACTGTACGAACTACGTCTCTCAGTGTATCTTTGCAGGCCATGCGCCAATGAACTATACTGGTAAAAGAGATAGCGGCTGGTGGTATCAAGGACGCAATGGCGGTCGCGAGATGTGGAGCTATAGCTGGGCAGTCGCGAATGCACTGCAATCGTATCTCGCATCGGGGCGGAAGAATGGCCTTCGGGCGACGATAGTCGAATCAGCCGATCAACTGCAGCTTGGCGACGTTATTTGTTATGATTGGAACGGCGATTATCGGTACCAGCACACGACGATCGTTACAGCGTTCGATGTGGGCGGGATGCCGCTCGTTAACGCGAATACGGTCGCAAGCCGGCACCGATATTGGGATTATAAAGATTCCTACGCTTGGACCGAGAAGACGAGATACCGCTTTTTTCATATAGCCGATCAATTTTAACGGTGAGCGACAAGTAACGATTATGGTCGTCCACGAATACGAACTACCGGAGGAATAACGAATGGGCGAGAAGATTCGCGTAGGTCTTATCTACGGGGGAAAATCGGGTGAACACGAGGTGTCGCTTCGTACTGCGCTGGCGGTAATGAGCGAATTTGATTATAACCGTTATGAAGTCAAGCCATTTTATATTACGCATAACGGCGAATGGAGAGCAGGAGACGTGCTGCTGGAGCCGCCGGCAGACATCGCTTCTTTGCAGCTTGCGGAGTCCGCTGCCGGTGGAGCGATCAGTCCGATATTCCAAGGACTGCAGCTTGCTGGTCAATCGGCAGATAACTCTCGTGCACTAGATGTTGTTTTCCCGCTGCTTCATGGCACGTTCGGCGAGGACGGCACGATTCAAGGACTGCTTGAGATGGCGAACATTCCTTATGTTGGAGCGGGTGTACTCGCTTCGGCAGTCGGCATGGACAAAATTACGATGAAAAAGGTGTTCGCACACGAGGGACTACCGCAATGCGTATTCCGGTATTTTAATCGGACACAATGGGAGAAGGACCCGAATTATTACATTATGGAAATCGAAGTAGCGCTCGGATATCCTTGCTTCATCAAGCCGGCTAACCTAGGCTCCAGCGTCGGCATCTCCAAAGCGAGAAACCGTGAGGAACTGATTGCCGGTATCGAATATGCGCTGCGTTATGACCGCAAAGTCGTCGTCGAAGAGTTCGTCGATGCGCGTGAGATCGAGGTCAGCGTACTCGGCAACGATGAGCCAAGAGCATCCGTACCGGGCGAAATTCGGGCTTCGAATGAATTTTATGATTATAAAGCAAAGTATATTGACGGCACTTCCGTAATGGAAATTCCCGCGAACATTCCGCCTGAGAAGGCGCAGGCTGTTCGCGAGATGGCTCTGCGCGCGTACACGGCGATCGACGGATCGGGCTTATCCCGTGTCGACTTCTTCATGCGCAAGTCCGATGGCGAGCTGTTCATTAACGAAGTGAACACAATGCCTGGCTTTACCCCTTTCAGCATGTATCCGCTCATGTGGAAGGAATCGGGTCTTTCCTATGGCGAGCTGCTTGATACGCTCATTTCGCTTGCTCTGCAGCGGCATGCTGACAAGCAGCGAATCGATTACGGCGGCGGTTCCCCAGAATAATATGGGGGCCGCCTTACCGCTTGCCGCTTGGGACAAGCAGTCCGAGCTTACATATTCGATATAGGAGGAACGGGATATGGGTTTTCAGACCGAATTCAATTCCGTATGCAAATTCAAGTCTGAGCAGGAACTGTATGAGCTGCTCGAATATGGCCGTGGCAAAATGGTCAAAAAAGGCTTTCGTGTATTTCCGACGGGTCAGAAGGTAATCGCGTATTCGCCAAGCAATCAGGCGATTGCGATCGTGCGCATTGTTGCCTCGATTGCAGAAATTAATTTTCAAGGTGAGGAAGTAACGGAAGTCGAGATGGTGCTCGTCCGTAAGCTGACCGATGAGGAAGCGCGCATACAGACAGCGCTTGCGCACGAAATGTTCTTCGGAGAGCACAGCGCGTGATTGTACGGTTCGGATTCGTAGCGATGAGCATGCTGCTGGAGAACGCTTCTCCCTCCAAGACGATGACGTACGCCAGCTTCTCGAAGCTGGAGGACAGGGAAGCAGCGCTGCGTAAACTGGAGAGAGTGGCTGAGCAAAACTTGGACAACTCTCTACGACTGCTCAAGCACTGCCGCGGCAACGGAGTCTCGGTGTACCGGTTTTCCTCTAAGCTGATTCCGCTTATGACGCACGATGCGCTGAGCGGCTGGGACCCTTTCCCGGTACTAGCAGACAAATTCGCGGACATCGGCGCATTCGTGCGGGATAACGGCATGCGCGTATCGTTTCATCCGGACCATTTTTGCGTGTTTAGCACGCCAAGGCCTAATGTGTTGGCCAAATCGACGGAGGATCTGGACTATCATGTCCGGATGCTTGAGGCGATGGGGCTCAACGAAACGGCCAAAAACAATATTCACGTCGGCGGCGCATACGGCGACAAGAGTGCCTCCGGCCGTCGCTTCGTCGAGCAGTTCGGCGCGCTCGACTCGCGTTTTAAGAATCGGATCACGCTTGAGAACGACGACAAGACGTTCAACGTACGCGAGACGCTGGAGCTTGCCGAGACGGTCGGTGTGCCGATGGTGCTCGACATTCACCACCATGCAGTGAATGACGGAGGCGAGAGTGAGACATCGCTAATTAACGAGCTGTGGCCGCGTATTGTGGATACGTGGCGGCGTGAGAACGAGAGGCTGTCTAATACGGGACAAGCGGCATACGGCGGTGTGGCTGCTTCAGCTCTCAGCGTTGACACCGGTGGAAGCAGCATGCAGGATTGGTATCTGCCGCCTAAGATTCATGCCTCCAGCCCGAAGAGCGTGACTGACCCTCGCGGCCATGCCGATTATGTCGAGGCGGTGCCGCTGCTTCGTTTCTTGCAGAAGGTTTCCGGATCGGTGCCGGCTATTGACTGCATGTTAGAGGCGAAGCGTAAGGATGATGCGCTGTTCCAGCTCATGACCGACTTTCGGGAGATGGGCGTAAGAGGTGAGGGCGTACGCGTCATCGGACCTTCGGCGATTGAACTATAAGCGTGAGGCCGCAATCGGTTTCGATAGCGGCTTTTCGCTTGCAGGCATGAAAGCATATATCGTGACATACGTAGAAGGAAGGGAATCGTGTGCTTGAGATCGTCCTGCTTACGCTGCTTGGCCTCGTATCCGCCGTGTTCGGCAGTATCGTAGGTCTGGGCGGCGGTATCATCATCGTTCCGGCGCTAACGCTTCTAGGCTCGCAATTAACCGGAGATACGATCGAGCACCCTACGGCGGTCGGGACCTCGCTTGCCGTATTGATCGTAACGGCGCTCGCTTCAACGCTGTCTTATGCGAAGAAGCGCCGTGTGGATTGGCGGAGCGGCATGCTGCTGTTCATCACGAGCGGACCGGCGGCGATGCTTGGCTCTGCTCTGACTGGCCATATGAAGAATGGCGTATTTCAGCTTTCGTTCGGTATATTTATGCTGCTGATGGCAGGACTGCTTGTAGCAAGAGACTATATGAAGCCATTATCGATACAGTGGCCGGTTACACGTACCTACACCGACGATAATGGTGTGGAGCATCAGTATGGTTATTCTGTTCTTCCGGCGCTGTTGATCGGTTTCGTCGTTGGACTTGTGTCAGGGCTGTTCGGCATCGGCGGCGGGTCTCTATTCGTTCCGGTCATGGTGCTGCTGTTCCGTTTTCCTCCCCATGTGGCGACAGCTACGTCCATGTTTGTAATTTTTATGTCTTCGATTCTTGGGACGGGCGTACACGCTTACCTCGGTGAGACGAATTGGTGGATCGTGCTGATGCTTGTGCCGGGTGCATGGTTTGGCGGCAAGCTGGGTGCCTATATTGCTTCGCGAATGACCGGCAACGCACTGCTGTGGGTGTTGCGCGTCACGTTCGTCTTAATGGCAGCTGAGCTTATTTATGAAGGAGCAGCGGCATTATAGCATAAACGGGCGAAACTTTGAGCGGTACAAGACGTAATGTAGTAGAGCAACCGGAACCTTATAGGAAAGTAGCGTGATTGAAGGTGAATGATCAGCGGGATATCCCCGTTATCGGAGGCAAAAGCTTCATGGCCGTTGCCATCAACTGTGCGGCTAAAGCGGGGGAATGGATTAAGACCAAGCTTGGCAAACATACGAGTTTGTCATTGAAATATTCGGCGCAGGACCTTGTCACCGAGGTGGACAAAGGTGCCGAGACGATGATCCGGAATTTGATTATGACGCATTTTCCGCATCATTCGTTCTTGGGAGAGGAGGGCGTGCAGCCAGGCCCGGAGGCATCGATGCGCGCTCTGCATGATATGCGGGATGAGGAGTACCTGTGGATCGTCGATCCTGTAGACGGTACGACGAACTTCGTGCACGGATTTCCGTTCTTCTCGGTATCGATCGCTCTGGCGCATAAGGGCGAAGTAATCGTTGGTGTTATATATGATCCGATGAGGGACGAACTATTCGTCGCGGAGAAAGGCAAAGGCGCTTACGTACACGGTCAGCGGATGGCAGTATCGCAGGAAGGGACGCTGCGTGAGAGCCTGCTCGCAACGGGATTTCCGGCAGATCCGCAAATGCTTGTACCGAATATGCAGGGGCTGCAGGCGCTTGTACCGCAGGTTCGCAATATTCGTGCCGGGGGCTCGGCCGCGCTGCATATGGCATATGTAGCTGCGGGTCGGTTAAGCGGCTTCTGGGAATATGGGCTGAACGCATGGGATTTGGCGGCGGGCTCGCTGCTCGTAACGGAGTCCGGCGGCCAAGTGACCGACATTGCCGGGGAGCCTTATCATTTGGGGATTCGGCATGTCGCCGCCTCGAATGGTCTTATGCATGACAGCTTCGTATCCGAATTGAAGAAGGCTGGAGTGCAGCAATAACAGCTTTAAGACGTGATGCAGCGATGCGGCTGGTGTGTCGGCCGCTGTTAGCTGCATCCTTTTTTGGATGAAGAGGAGGAGAGATCGTACGATGTATTTGCCTATTCTGCAGATTAACTCGGAAGATATTCCACAATATGCGCTGGTGTGCGGCGATCCGCGGCGTGCAGCGGCAATCGCGGAGCGGCTGGAGCATGCAAGGGAGCTGGCGTTCGCAAGGGAATACCGGACGTTCGTCGGCAAGTACCAGGGAGTGAAGCTTGCGGTAGTCAGCCATGGGGTCGGCTGCCCGGGCGCGGCGGTTTGTTTTGAGGAGCTCATTCGGGCTGGGGTGAAGACGCTCATTCGTGTAGGGACGGCAGGCTCGTATTCGGCCGATCAACCGGCAGGGAGCCTAATCGTGAGCACGGCAGTGATTCGAACAGACGGTCTGACGCGCCAGCTTGTGCCAGACGGCTTCCCGGCTGTTGCGGACAGCGATGTCATCAATGCGCTGTATGAAGCGGCTCTCGAAGCGAAAGGTGAAGGTGTCGTGCGCAAGGGGATGACGGTAACGCTGGACGTCTTCTTTAACGGAGTAGAGGAGTTCCCCCATAAAAAGATGAAGGCGGCGGGCGCACTCGCCGTCGAGATGGAGATATCGGCGCTGTATGTGACTGCTTCGCTGCGCGGCGTACGAGCCGGAGCGATTGTCGCAATAGACGGCTATGCGGACGCGGATTTGGCGGCGGAATACGATCCGCATACCGACGCTGTCAGCAAAGCGGTTGAGCGTGAGATCGAAGCGGCGCTTGGCGCAATTGTGAAGCTGGCTCAGTAGGGCGGGGCAGCAGCACGGCGGAGTACATACTGGTATTTAAAAGGACGATGCATGATAAGCTGCATCGTCCTTAATGTATGTTACCGCAACACCTTGCTTAACGCGCGGTCAGCTGCTTCAATCGTAGCGTCCACGTCGGCATCGGTATGGGCGGTCGTCAGAAACCATGCCTCATACTTGGAAGGGGCTATGACTACGCCTTCCTCCAGCAGACCTCGGAAGAAGCGGGCAAAATGCTCGCTGTCCGTCTGCTGCGCTTCCTCATAGTTCGTAACGGGATGGTCGCAGAAGTGGGTCGAGAATGCGCCGCGAATCCGATTGATCGTCATTGGTACGCCATGGCGCTTCGCCGACTCGTGGATTCCATCGGCGAGCTTGATAGCGAGCCGTTCCATCTCTTCATACACGCCAGGGGCTCTCAGCACTTCGAGGCATGCGATGCCCGACGAGATCGAGGCCGGGTTGCCGGCCATCGTGCCAGCTTGATAAGCCGGTCCGAGCGGAGCGACCTGCTCCATGATCATTTTGCGGCCGCCGTAAGCACCGATTGGCAGGCCTCCACCAATAATTTTGCCAAGCGCAGTCAGATCCGGCTCAATCGCAGCATGGTCCGGAAATGCGCCGTATGTCTGTGTACTGCCGTAATGGAAGCGGAAGGCGCTGATGACTTCGTCATAGATGACGAGAGCGCCGTATTCGCGCGTAATCTTGCACAGCGCTTCAAGGAAGCCCGGCTTCGGCATGACCATGCCGAAATTGCCGACAATCGGCTCGACCATGACCGCTGCCGTATCATCGCCCCAACGCTCCAATGCGGTACGCAGCGCATCGATATCGTTGAATGGAACCGTAATGACCTCATGCGCGATGCTCGTCGGTATGCCAGCGCTGTCCGGAATGCCCAGCGTCGAAGGTCCTGAGCCGGCTGCCACGAGAACGAGGTCCGAATGGCCGTGATAGCAGCCTGCGAACTTAATAATTTTGCTTCGCTTCGTATAGGCGCGGGCAACGCGGATCGTCGACATGACCGCCTCTGTACCAGAGTTGACGAACCGTACCTTATCGAGCGAAGGAATGGCCTCCTTCAGCATGCGTGCAAGCTTGATCTCAAGCTCCGTCGGGGTGCCGTACAGCGTGCCGTTCTCGGCAGCGCGAACGATCGCCTGCGTAATATGCGGATGGGCATGTCCTGTAATGATCGGGCCGTATGCTGCTAAATAGTCGATATATTTGTTGCCGTCGACATCCCAGAAATAGGCGCCCTTCGCACGCTCCATAAAGACTGGGGCACCGCCGCCGACCGCCTTGAATGAACGAGACGGACTGTTCACGCCGCCTACGATATGCTGCAGCGCTTCCTCATACATTTGCGCGGAACGCGCATGATTGTTAATCATCGAATTATTACCTCCGTAAGTCCATAAGCTTCTTGATCATTATAACAAACTTTGTTCGTCAAAAAAGGACTGCTCACCGTCATTCTTCATGACTCGTGAACAGTCCTCTATTGAATTTACTGTCCGTCTGCCGCGCTGCTCTCGTCTGAGCTTGTACCGTCTGCATCCGTGCCGTCTGCCGCACCATCGGATGATGTGCTCGTGTCAGTCGCCAGCGTCTCCTGTACGAAATCACGAATCGCTTGCTCGCTCTTGATGCCGATGACAGCTGCACCGCCGACTTTATCCTCGGCGATCAAGTCCATCGGAGGCACTTGCTGAGAGCCAGCCATCGATACGTTGCGGCCGAGATTGGCGAGCTTGAGCATATCCTCGAAGGTGAGATTCGTTTCAATATAAGGATTGACGCTTTCGATAATGTCTTTCATCTTCAAAATGTTCCATCCGGTCAAAATTTTATCTGCAACGGCCTTCATGAACGCGCGTTGTCGTTCAGTGCGAGTGAAGTCACTCATAGCGTCATGACGGAAACGAACATATTGAAGTGCATGGTCTCCATCCAGATGCTGGTAACCCTTCTTCAGATGAATGTCGTACCGGTTCAGGTCGGCGTTGTCAACGTAGTTCATATCTTTCTCAACGTAGAAATCGATACCGCCAATCTCATCGATTAGTGATTTAAAGCCTTCGAATTCAGTATAAACATAATATTGAATATCAAGTCCAAGCAGATTGCCGACCGTCGTGCGAGCCAGCACCTCGCCGCCTTGGGTTACAGCGGTATTGATGCGTCCTTTGCCGTGCCCTGGAATGTCAACGTACGTATCGCGTAGAACGGAGAACACATGCGCCTTCTTCGTCGTTGGATCAATCGATACGACCATCATTGTGTCAGAACGGGCAACCTGATTTTTCTCAAGTCCGCGTCCGTCGCCGCCCATCAGCAGAATGTTAACCCGCTCGGAGCCCTCCCATTTCGGCGGCTCCTGCAGCCCTTCATTCTCAAATTGGCTGAATTTCGAATCTTCGCCGGTTTTATTCAGGTCACCGACCGCGTTATATACGCCGATCCCCCACACAGCAGCGTAGATAAATATGCCGGCTATAATAACTAGCAAACCGAATAGTGTCCACAGCCACCACGGTCTGCGTTTTCTTTTTAATTTTTGACGCGCTTCCATTGAATGTCGCTCCTTTTTGGAGTATGCTGTCTTGTGCCTGATTATTTTACTGCTAAAGGATGATACACATCCATAAATTATAAGGCTGAATATCGTATTGAATCAAGTTTTATCAACAAAGCAAAAATTATTATTATAATTTGAATTGCCAAGCAAGAGAGGAGTAACACAGTTGTCGAAGCTAGCGATCGACGTGCGTGATTTGAGAAAACAGTTCAAGGTGCAGAACAACCGCGCAGGCCTCGGCGGCGCATTGCGCGATTTATTCAAGCGTGAGTACCGTGAAGTGATCGCGGTTAAGGATATAACGTTTCAAATTCCGCAAGGTGAGATTTGCGGTTATATTGGCGAGAATGGAGCAGGTAAATCGACGACGATTAAAATGCTGACAGGTATTCTCGTGCCGACGTCAGGCAAGCTTCTCGTTAACGGATATGTTCCCTATAAGGAGCGAGAGAAATTCGTTAAAGAGATCGGCGTCGTCTTCGGACAACGGTCGCAGCTGTGGTGGGATATTGGCGTCATTGAGTCGTTCCAGCTGCTGCGTAAGGTGTACCGAGTGCCGGAGGAGGACTTCCGCCGTCGTCTGGATGAATTGGTGGAGCGGCTGCAGCTGTCGGAGCTGCTGAACCGACCGGTACGCAAGCTGAGCCTCGGCCAACGGATGCGCTGCGAGCTTGTCGCCTCGCTGCTGCACAATCCGTCCATTTTGTTCCTCGATGAGCCGACGATCGGCTTAGATATTATCGTGAAGACAGAAATTCGCGAGTTTCTAAAAGAGATGAATAAGGAGCACGGCACGACGATTCTGCTGACGACGCACGATTTGCAGGATATTGAGGCGTTGTGCTCACGTGTTATTATGCTGGACGACGGCCGCATTATTTATGACGGGGGATTGGAGGAGCTGAAGACACGCTGGAGTAAGGGCCGCGAAATCAATTTCCAATTCGGCATTGCGGTTGGACTCGATCGACTGCATACGATGACGGAGGGTCTCGGCGTCACTTGGTCAGCCGATCATGAGATGGCGGCGACGATGTGGCTGCCGCATTCCGTTAATGTCTCGGATGCACTGGCGCGAGTCGTTGGCTCTGCAGTCGATATTCGTGATATTAAAATTAACGAGACGAACACCGACGAAATCGTCCGTGAAATTTATCAATCCGGCAGTGCGGAGACGAAATCGGCTGCCGCAGCATCGCTGGAGCTAAGTACGGAGGCTCAGCAGGAAGAGCAGGAGCTACGGAAGGAGACGGCGCGGCGATGATGAGCGCGTATATTGATTTTATCCGTATTCGCTTCCTGATGATGCTGGCTTACCGGGTAAACTATTACAGCGGCATTGTAATCTACGCCATTAACATCGGTGCTTACTACTTCTTGTGGCAGGCTGTGTACGGCGACAAATCAGAGCTTGCGGGCTTCACCGTTGCGCAGATTACGACATATACAGCGGTGTCTTGGATGGCGCGCGCATTTTATTTCAACAATCTGGATCGTGAGATTGCCAATGAAATACGCGACGGCAGCGTCGCGATTCAGTTGATTCGGCCTTACTCGTATCTTGCAGTTAAGATGATGCAGGGCTTCGGTGAAGGAATTTTCCGCTTGCTTCTGTTTATGATTCCGGGCATGGTCATCGTCTGCCTGCTGTTTCCGGTATCGCTGCCGACCGATCCGGCCGTATGGGGCGTATACCTGCTTATGCTGCTGTTTGCCTTTCTTATTAATACGCAGATCAATATGCTGACCGGCCTATTCGCCTTCTTCGTCGAAAATAACGAGGGCATGATGCGTATGAAGCGGGTTATCGTCGACTTGTTCTCTGGCGTCGTCGTACCGATCGCGTTCTTCCCCGGTTGGTTGTCGGAGACGATGAAATGGCTGCCGTTCCAAGCTATTACCTATTTGCCTAGCTCGGTCTTCACTGGAAGAACGCCGCTGTCGGATGCAGGAGGCGTACTCGGCTTGCAGGTTGTCTGGTTCGTCATTCTGCTGGTCCCGATCGCGATAACGTGGCGGGCTGCTCGGATGCGCCTTTTCGTGCAGGGGGGTTAACGATACGATGCTCTACATGTCACTTTTTTGGGAATATTTGAAAAATTATGCCAAGACTCGTCTCACCTATCGCGCCGACTTCTGGATCGAAGTGCTGTCGGATCTGATGTTTCAAGGGCTTAACCTGATCTTTATTCTGATCGTCTTCCGTCAGACGCCGACGCTCGGCGGATGGTCGGAGGCGGAGGTTGTGTTCGTTTACGGTTTCTTCATGGTGCCGTACGGCATCTTTTCGACTTTTTTCAACTTGTGGAATTTCGCTGAACGCTATATTGCTAAAGGGGAAATGGACCGGGTGCTGACGCGTCCGGCGCACAGTCTGTTTCAGGTGACGCTCGAAAATATGGACCCGCCATCGCTTATCGGTTCGTTGATAGGCTTCATCATAATGGCGATCAGCTACAGCCAGCTTGGCCTAACGATTCAATGGCTCGATATTCCAGTCATGCTTCTGTTGATCTTCAGTGCCGTAATTATCTATGCAGGCATGTATACGGCGCTTACGGCGATTTCGTTCTACTCGGACGCGCCGACAGGTATTTTGCCGCTTATGTACAATATTCAAAGCTATGGCCGGTATCCGGTTAATATCTATAATAAAATCATTCGGTTCGTGCTGACGTGGCTGCTGCCGTTCGCATTCGTCGGTGTTATTCCGGCGTCGTACTTCCTTGAGCACAAGAGCGACAACATTGCTTCGCTTGCGCTGTATACACCGCTTGTCGGCTTGATCGTCTTCGTGCTTGGACTGAGCGTCTGGAACCGCGGTGTAAAGCGATATAGAGGCGCTGGGTCGTAATGATGATGGGTATAGGATAGCTGCAATGAAAGAGTCCGGTGATCAAGGTGAACGATAGGCGGTTTTCCGGAGAGAAGTTGCTTCGAAAGCACACGCTTTCAGTTCCTTTGGAACCTTGTGTTTGCCCCGCCTTATGGAATAGTTAATTGGAAACAGCTCTTTAGTAAAAGGAGGTAATACAATCCTTTCTAAAGGAGCTTTTTTTTTGTTACCGTTGGTATTCTCGAAGCAAAGACTGTGAGGAATGCACGAAATGCCGCGCGGCGGCTGTAACGCCCC
>NZ_BIML01000023.1 GCF_004001065.1 Paenibacillus xylaniclasticus | reverse complement strand
ACTACTTCCACATAAAAGGAGGATACTCGTCCAAATCATTACGCAGATAACGCGCTAGCAATAAAGCCTGAGAGTGCGGAACGAGTCCCCAAGAGATCTTTTCTCCAAGATACAGATGGGTGATTTGCTCCTGCTTTCGCTCCTGCTTTCGCTCCTGCCATGCAGCAAGAACCTTTATTCTTGCGTTGTCGTTCAATAGAGCATGGAATAGTAAACCGCTATCATTTGTCTCTAGAAATAACGTACCAACTCTCTTCAGAGTAAGGTTCTAAATTTATTGCGAACCATGGATTACTGCTCCTGTAGTTTGCTTTCTACTCACTCGTTTTAATACTTCATTCACATGATAATAATCTTCTTCTTGCACAAGATGACCTATTAACAATGCATTAACACCGCTGTCTATATATTTCTGCAAATATTCCGCTACTTCTTCGTAATTACCAACCAAATACGGATCTAGTGAGTTTCCACTTTTATAAGCCCCCATCCAGTAGACTTCATCATATAGGTCGTCACTAGCTAAATGCAGCATCATCTGCGAATTATGAGAGGAGACCTTCCTTCTCATCTTCAATTTTAATCGGCTTAAGCTTGTTACTGGATACAAAGCGCGTGCTGTTTCCCATGCTTCGGATGAAGTAGGTCTGGCGATCATAGAAATCCGAAGTGCAATATTCACCTTTTTTGTATCCATTTTACTTAAATATTCTTGACGAAATTGTTCGATGGGCTGCGGTCTCAAAACAGCTGTCCCCGCATAATGATGCACCAATCGGATACTCTCAGACGAGGACCCCGGGATATAAAATCCCGGAAAAAACTCCTCGCTGATTTGAGAATGGTTGGTCAAAGCTTTAAAGGAAAAATATTGTCCATCATAGCTGAATGGGGCATCGCTTTTCAGAAGTGCTTGAATGATCTCAATATATTCATGCAATCTGGCATACTTTATACTCGGATCGATTATCTCACCTATGCTTTTCAGCTCTACATCGTTGACGCCTGTTATAAAGTTAATATTTATTTTTCTACCATACAGCGCTGCCACCGATGCAATCATTTTGGCTACGGTAAAGGGCTGCATGGAATAAGGTTGAACAGCGATCAATGGAGATAAATTTTGGCTTTGCTGTAGCACCTTGGTCAATACGATCCAAGGATCCAAGGCTGTATGAAAGAAATAGATAAGTGCCCCCTCATAGTTATATTTTTCCGCTAAGCCGACTACCGTTTCGATCCTTTTATAGTCTTTCGTTACGATATTGCACGGGATTTCGCTAAATATACGCAGTGACCCCATCGCATATCCCCCCTTATATGCCTCTACCCTCTGAAGTGCAATTCAAGTGCGGCAAATAACTCAGACGAGGACTGATCAATCTTTGCGAGTAATTCCTCATAATCGCCAGGCACTACGGATTTCGATTCCATTTTAATGATGTACTTCTTCAGCAACGTATTACAATATTTAATCAGTTCAGACGATGCCTTGGAGAAATCGGTACTATGACATCCGAATTCTTGTTGAAGAATATCAACAAACATCTCCAGAGCTCCCATGTAATCATAGAACTCTTTCGAGCTGTTATCACTCCACTCGACCTTGTTACAATTCAGTCCACGAACATAATCAGATATTCGATTGACAGGCTTCAGATCCGAAGGCTCCGTAAATATTTGTTGAAGCAAATGGTCGAACTCTTCAGGCGTGTCTCCAAGCTCCGGATTATGAGCAATCGTGACCACGGAGCGCCGATACGGTTCGATCTCGTCGATTATTTCCTCAATGAGCGAGAATGGGGCAACGAACGGTCCGTATTCTATTGAGCTGCTATTGTTAATAGTTAAGTGGTTATGATTTAAAATATGATATAGCTGTTTCTTGTTACTATAGCCATAAATCAACGCATGGTGATCCGTATGTTTTTTCATATAATATTGAGAATAATACAAGTAGTATTCATCAAATGGGATCAAAATTAGTTTTTTATTTTTTACAAGTCCTTGAATCACATGGTGCAATGTTTCCTTATTAGAGACATCGGTAAACTCTACTTCAAATCCAAATTTTCGAACAAAGCTGCAAAAATCCTCGTTCATATACTCATGAATATTTTGGATATTAATGTATTGATGCATATGATAAACAGTAGGATGGTGAATGTCGAACGATCTTTGCAAAGCATATAACAATTTATAATACTTCGTGATAGGTTTATTGTTAATCTTCATCATGTACATAATACCGCGTGCGTAACAGTCCATCTGCTTCCACGAGAAATAATTATCTCCGGCAAGTACATTTTGCTTAATCATATATTCATCCATATCTGGAATCGACGACTGAATCAGCTTCGTTTCGTAACGTGCGGAAACTGTTATATGCTTGCTTTGGTCGTCTTCTTTAGAATACGACTGGTGAGCATGAGCAGTGGCCTGATTGTTCTCTATGACATCTTCCGTTACATTCCACACGGGTACTTCATAGCCTTCCAGCAGCGTGGACATCTCTACAATATTCTCAGAGCTAAACAAATCCCCTACATTTAGATCTGTTTTAAACTGCTCATTAATCAACTTCACCAAATTAAGCGCTAATATCGAGTCCCCGCCTAAATCATAGAAGTTATCGTACACATTGATGCTATCCATCTCCAATATATGTCCCCATATTTGGGAGAGCGCTATCTCATGCGGAGTATAATCATCAAGAGCTTTACCGTTAGGCTTCACTGGTCTAAATCCGGTACGATTAACAGCAGCTGACGTATTCGTTGCTTGAACTGCGAGTTGCGGCACGAATAAATGAGCTCCAATATCTAAGGAGCGAGTCGGGTTCAATTCCCCAAACAGCACTCCCTGCATAGAGTTGTGCATAATGGTTGACAATGCTTGGAAGCCTTCGTCATTCGATATTGGTTTTAGCAGCAGATCGCTTCCATCCAAACCGAAATCAACGGCCATTCCAACCTCACTCCACATGCCCCAATTGACCGATTGCGTCGCTCTGCCTTTGAGGCTACGAAGCGAAGCATAAGTATCCATAAATGAATTTCCTGCCGCATAGTCAGCCTGACCATGTCCGCCTACTAAAGAAATAACCGATGAGAACAAAACGAAGAAATCGAGTTCGTCCTGTCGCGTAAGCTCATCCAGCAAATAAGTTCCTTTCACCTTCGGCGCAATCGTTTCCCTTGCCTGCTGTTCGCTTTTATTTATAATGAAGCCTTGACCCGCGACACCTGCTCCATGGATAACCCCATCGATTTTGCCATATGCTTCTCTAATCGACTGCAAAGCATGCGATAACTTCTCGGCATCCGTAACGTCTACCGCAAAAGTGATAACAGAGGAGCCTTTCTCTTCAATTTGCATCATTTTTGTGATCTTTGCCGCAATTCTAGAGTCTGGTGAATCCTTTACCACTCGTTCCCATTCTGCCCGATCCGGAAGTGGAGAACGATTGATCAGCACGAAATGGACATTCTTCTGTGATGCGATATAATTCGCAATCTCCAAGCCAATCCCGCCGCCTCCTCCCGTGATTAGATAAACGCCTTGTTCTTTTAATGGCATTACGGAATCCTTCTGCATCGGCTCTGAGATTAAAGAAGGAATATAGCGTTTATTGTCACGATATGCGCAGGCATAATATGATGATGGCGATACAATTTCCGATAGGATGGTGTCAGCGGCGGTTGTTTCATCATAATCGATAAATCTGCATAAGTATTGGTTATATTCTTGCTCAATGACTCTTGCAAACCCTTGGATCGCAGCGGCTACTGGAGAAAGCTCCGTCTCCTTGCCCGTCACTCGGTTGGCCTGCTTGCCGGCAATTACGATCCGACTCCCGGCATGCAGCTTCGTCTGTATAATAGCCTTTACCAGCCGTGATAGACCATACACCCCGTACTCCATTTGATTATCCAGTTCGATTTCGTTAACCAAGCCACTCCCCGTCTCATCAAACAAATATACGAGATGACTTAAAGAACTATGGTCTATAGCTTCGAACAAACGTTGAAAATCTGTCTGGCGAGATATATCGACCCAATATTCCGTCTCGCTAACTTGCCGGTATTCGTTTCTGGCAAAAGCCTTAATTACATGACTACCCTGCTGCTCCAAGCGATGAATAAGCTCCCGTGCCATGTCATTTTTGTCCCGCATAAAAACTAATACATTGCGTACTTCTTGAGGCGCTACCGACGAGGATGCGATCTCTTCGATCCATTCCCTTCGATGAACCCTGTCTTGACTTAGTTTTAGAGTGAGAGCGCTCCGCACTCTCTTCAATGTATAATTCTCAATCTCTGCAATAACGTTTCCATTCAAATCGATAAGTTGAAGATGAA
Source organism: Paenibacillus xylaniclasticus (assembly GCF_004001065.1). GTDB lineage: Bacteria > Bacillota > Bacilli > Paenibacillales > Paenibacillaceae > Paenibacillus_T > Paenibacillus_T xylaniclasticus. Next base: position 82,383 of record NZ_BIML01000023.1, on the reverse strand, counting down.
AGGAGACGGTTTCGCGTTCATTCTGTTGTGAAGCCTGTAATTGCTTCATCATGCAATAAAACCGGCTAGGAAGCTTAGAATAAAGCTTTATCGACTTGTAGAAGATGGGCAGATAAATTCCGTTCCCTGCCTTTTGGGACAGTACATTTATTGAGCTATCCAATATAGCAGGATGCATACGCATTTGGCCGATTTCATCAGCAAACGCTTCCGGCATTGAAGCTTCAACCAACAGTTCTTGATCGGTCAACTTTGAAACACTCACCAAATTGTTCCATCTTGCTCCGAAGAAGGTGTTTTCCTTTTCAATGTCGTTATCTTCAAGCTCCTGCATAATGTCTAAACGTCTGTTAAGGAGATCTTCAACATTTACTCTCTTCGGCTCTGAATCCCTAGCCAACTCGGTAATCGTTCCTTCTGCCAGTAACGTGCTTATCTCTCCGCTACGGCTGTAAAACTTAAACTCGTAACCTGCCGAAAGCTTCCTCACGACCGTTTGCACATTCACCGTCTGGTTCAGATCTGCGATCAACGGAGCTCGGTAATAGATATTGCTGAACTCGACCGCGGCAGCTCCCAAATATTTCGATACCGCCTCTAGAGCCATCTCCAGATATGCCGTAGCTGGAATGATACTTTGGTCGAAAATACGATGCTCGTGCAAAATCCAATCTTTTCTCTCATTAAATGTAGATTCAAATACCATAACCTCTGGGTTGTCCAAAATCGCTCTATGTACAAGCGGCAATCCTGTCTTCTTCCCGGCATCATTGAACGCTTCATCGGTACGGGCCTCCGCCCAGTATCTTTTTCGTTCAAACGGATAAGTAGGTAAACTTGCTTTGCACGTATCGATTCCTTGGAAATAAACTTCCCAATTAATTTCAGCACCTCTTACATACCCTTCGGCCAGCGTTCGGTTTAAGGCTTCATTCTGTCCCCTAATTAATGCAGCATTCATTTCTCCATTTAATGTCGCAAGTTGATGATCTGACAACTCGTGGTCCTCTAGCACCTTCTTATTACTCGGCACAATTCTATGCTTGCCATAATATATTTGTTCATCACGCAAGCATTCCCACTCTTCGCACTCCATCAAACGCAGAAGCTTATTCTTGACGTCATCCAAAGAGCGAACCATTATCGCTAATCGTTCCGAGTAATGTCCCCTTCCCACTGTCGATGTATAACATACATCCTCCAAGGATAATGATTTCCTTGTTGGATCGCTGAAAAATTGAATATATTTTTTTACATAACCGAGCAATGCTTCTCTGCTTTTCGCTGACAATGTAAAGATTAATTCTTGATGCGGCTTTGATCGCCGAATAATTCGATTATTTAATAAGTGCTCGGCTTCCTCGACAACGACGTGACAATTCGTTCCGCTGAAGCCAAACGAACTGATACCGGCCCTTCTAGGCGAGTCTGATTCGTCCCAACTCTTCGCTTCATTGACTACATAGAAAGGAGAATTGTTAAAATCGATATAAGGGTTGGCCTCTTTAAAATTCAAATTTGCTGGAATCATCTTATGCTGCATCGATAAGATAATTTTTATTAAACCAGCAATGCCGGAAGCCCCTACAGTATGACCGATATTTGTCTTTGCGGAACCGATTCCGCAAAACTGTTTCTTATCCGTAAACTTCCGAAATGCATTGGATAACCCTTCAAATTCAATAGGGTCACCAAGCACCGTACCTGTTCCATGTGCTTCGATGTAGCTAATCGTTTCCGGCGGAACATTGCTGTTCTTCCAAGCGTTCAAAATGACTTGATATTGAGCCTCCACATTCGGGGCTGTAATACCCGTCGAAGCTCCGTCATTATTAATAGAGCTTCCCTTGATGACAGCATAAATATGATCGTTGTCTTGCAAAGCTTTTTTCAAGGTTTTCAGTACAACGATTCCTACCCCTTCGCTTAGCATAGTGCCCGTCGCGTCCTTATCGAAAGTTCGCACACAGCCATCCTTGGACTCTATCATCTTCAAGCCGTCATCCTTAACCGGACTATTCATTAAACTAATGCCGCCTGCAACCGCCATATCACAGTCGTTCGCCTGAAGCGACCGACAAGCGGTATGTAGAGCTACGAGTCCGGAAGAACAAGCTGTATCAAGAACAACACAAGGACCTTGCCAATTAAAAAGATAAGCGATCCGACTTGCTAGAATGGAGGAATAAGACCCTGTGAAATGTAGAGGGTCCTGTTCGGTAACCAACTGATAGCTTGAAATTTCTGCATGATCCCTTCCAACAAAAACTCCTGTCTTCGATCCCGAAAGCGCCTTTCCTCCGTACCCCGCATCCTCCACAGCTTCCCAAGCCGTCTCTAAAAACAACCTATGATAAGGGTCCATATATTTGGCTTCCTTAGGGGAAATCGAGAAAAACGCAGCATCAAACCGCGAAATATCCTCGAAGTAACCGCCTAGTCCGAAGTCCTCGACTAGCTCCCCCCCAGGACCGAAGTACAATTCACGCGCGAACCGATTCTGAAGCACTGCATTTATATCGGAAAGCCTCTGCTCGGAATAAGATGAAATCGCCGACTTGCCGCTGGCAAGCAGCTCCCAATACTCCTCCTTATTTTTCGCGCCCGGAAATTTGCAGGCAATTCCAACAACCGCAATCTCTCCGGATGCTTGACTCACATTCGTTTCATTTAGCAGCTGCTTTGCCTCGTCACGGGATAACTTATTTTCTACCAATTGCTGCAAAATATATTTTTTTATCTTTTCCATATGTCATCCCCTCTTATATTCTTCGAAATGCTGCATCGATGTTAATTTCGCCATTGATCAATTGATCCAACAAATCATCGAGCTGAGAATCTGACGATTCATCGTTCTTTGGCTCATCCGTTAATAAGCCAAGCTTGCTGCTTATATACCGTGACATCTCATTAATGGTTGGGTAAGTGAATACATCGGTTATATTCACCGTACCTGGATATTCAGACTGCAATTTCCTTAACAAGCTTGTCGCAATAATAGAATTTCCTCCAACATCAAAGAAATTGTCGTCCGCGTTATATTCAGCCTCACCAAGGACCTGCGTCCATAAAGAGGCTACTACGGTTATAACTTGTTCCGGACCTCCTGAGCGTACGCTTGTCGTTGTCGTATTCGGTGCATCTTTCCGTACTTGCCTTCGTTGTGGTTGTTTTGGAGCATCGCATAACTCAATAAGCAGATCCTGGTACTCAGTTTGCAAAAGCTTATTATTGTATTGTCCGACGACAACCCGATGCAAATGAGGGCTTCTTAAGATACGGTCCAATACCAGCATGGCGTTCTCGGGAACAATATCCATAAAGACTCCGCGATCGTCGGTAATTCCATAACGATGCGCCATTCCAATATACTTCCACGCAGGCCAGTTAATAGAAATTGTTCTTCTGTCTGCTTTTGTATTGCTCGCTGCGAAAGCATCCAAGAACATATTAGCTGCTGCATAATCTCCCTGCCCTGCGCCTGCAAAGATCGCCGTAACCGAGGAAAATAGAACAAGAAAATCTGGCTTATCTTCTGCGGTTACCTGATTTAACAAAAACGTGCCTTGGATCTTAGGAGAGACGACTTCATTGAATTGTTCAAACGGTTTGCGAATCAAATAACCGTCGCCTGCAACTCCTGCACAGTGAAAAATGCCATCGATCCGGCTATGTTTCGTTTTTATTTTCCGATAGACTTCAGTCAATTGCTGTTCATTCGCAATATCGATATGGTGTAACTCAACCGTTGATCCCATTTCTTCTATCTCGGCCAATGATTTTGAAACAGCCGCCATTCGAGGATCATTCGCATACTCTTCATCATGCCAGCAATTGCGCGGAGGGAGGGGCGTTCTATTTAGTAGAATAAGATTCACGGCACACTTTGCAGCCAGATATTGTGCTGTCGCTAGCCCCAGCCCGCCTAAACCGCCAGTAATTAAATAGGTACCGTTATCGACGATTGGAAGCTCTTGTTCCTCAGTTCTGTCAACTGATAAACGTACAACCTGTTCCCGATACTTCTTGCCATCACGGAAAGCGACTTGGTATTGCGACTTTGACATAAAGAGCTCTTGGGTAATCCGTTCGCAGCTGGTTGTACTATCCGCATCTATAAATCTTGTGCGAATATCCGGATATTCCTGGCTTATTGATTTGCCTAGACCGCTTAACGCAGCATGCAGGGAATGGATATACGGCTCTGTTGTCGTCACCTCATTAGCGAAACTTGCTACTATATCAAGCTCCAATGGAAGGTTGATCTTCTTCTCCAGCATCGCTTTTAAGGTGTGAAATAAACTGAACAAGGTATTATTTTGCATTTCACCAAAATTGTCTTGTGAAAGAGCAATATCATGATACCCAGTTGCATGGATAATTCGATCAATTCGATATCGAGCCAGTTTGCCAAAGACTTCATACAAATCTCTCTCTACGTTAGTAATAACGTAACAATCGTCGCTCTCATCAATATCCGCTTTACCTAGCAGCAATTCCACAACTCTATGTCCACGCTGCTGCAGCATTCTCTTGAGCTCATTACTGCGCTGTACCTGTGCCATATGCAGCAAAACGATTGTTTCTTGACTTTGCTCAGACTCCGAGCTTTCCTCAAGACACTCACTCCACGCAATCTCGTGTAAGTAAGAATCGATTGTCGACTGCACCTGACGATGAACTTTCTTCATGCAATACTCAGAGATTTGCGCAATAATATTCCCTTGATTATCCATCCAAGTAATGTCCACTGTGACTGTTTCAGCATTGCTGTCCACTTTACGAATGTAACTATAGAAACTAGCGGGCATTCGCCGATATATTTGTATTTCTCTATACATCCAAGGAAGATAAAGGGTATCATCTTCGCTAAGCATCGCTACATGCACAGCATTATCCATTAACGAGGGATGAATAAAAAAATCTTCCATATCCCCGACATAAGTTTCAGGGAGCTTCAGATAGAGGCACACCTCATCAGAACCGGTATAGACGGAATCAACATTATTCCATCTGCCTCCAGTTTGGACAGATTTATTCGATATATCGAACGTGGTAAACTCACTCTTGTCCATACCTTGCAATAATTCAGCAACATTAACCTGTTCCAAAGGAGGTGCTACTGACTTGCTAATCATTCCCTCGGCGTGGATAATCCAGCCTTCCTCTGTTTTACTGCACACGATAAAGCTTCCCGTTTCTTTAAGCACAATTTGAAGTGTTCTCGGTTCACCTTCGTCCACTATGAATGGATACGCGATAACAAAATCTTGAATGACAACGCCTTGAGCCTTATCTTTTGCAAACGCTTCCTTCACAAGATGTAGCATAGCAGCACCAGGGAGCATATAATCACCGTCTACAATATGCTCGCTAATAAACCAATGCCGTTCCACAGATATATCCATTTGAAATATACTGCGATCAATCGAATCTACGACTCTGCGAATTGCGGAAGGCTGTTGATGGATAACATCTGTAAACCATGCCCGATTCGGCAAAAATGGATAGGTTGGAATACTTATACGCCTATGTTGTGTGCCCTCATACATTCTCCTCCACGGAACAGTCGCTCCCGACACATATTCTTCAGCAATTTTATGCAGTACAGCTGGATCTCCTGATGATAGCCATTCCACAACAAGGCCAGAAGCATTGTCAGACGTTACGCTCTTCCTTGGCTCATGTACATTTGAGTATATTCCTTGAGCCGCATCCTGTTTCATCTGTTGTCGCTTCAGCCATTCCAACTGAATTATCAGCTGTTCTTTACTATTAAAGAGCAGCATGACGCGGCAGGAATGATGCGCTCTCCCAACACTTGCCGTATAGCAGAGGTCTCCTAGATCGCAAGTTTCATGAACTAAAAAATCGGAATAAGCGAGGACCAATTGTTCCAGACTGGAACGATTTTTCGCAGACATCACAAGAAAAAGGTTTTGATTTTCATTGCGATTTGCCTTTGTCCGCTGTTCCGGTCCCTCCTCTAAAATTAAGTGTACATTCGTACCGCTTAATCCAAATGAGCTAACCCCGCACCTTCTAACTTCTTCATTCCAATCCTTCAGTTCAGTGTTTACGTATACCGCAGAATCCGCAAAATCAATTTTACGGTTAGGAGATTGGAAGTGAAGCGAAGCGACAAGCTTTTTATGTTTGAGAGACAACGCAGACTTGATGAGCCCTGCAATTCCGGCAGCGTGATCGAGATGACCAACGTTCGTCTTTACCGTACTAACGGCACAAAATTGTTTTCTCTCTGTATAAGCTCTGAAAGCATTTGATATCGCCTGTATCTCTATCGGATCTCCTAACGATGTACCCGTACCATGTGCTTCAATATATGTAATTGTGGTTGGATCAATCTGTGCGTCTTTCCAAGCCTCCATAATAACATCTTGCTGTGCTAGCATATTCGGGGCAGTAAGATTAATGGATGCGCCATCTTGATTCATAGCGCCGCCTTTAATGACCGCATATATTTGATCCCCATCCAGAACAGCGCGATGAAGAGCTTTAAGCATTACAACACCTGCTCCTTCGCCAAAGCTTGTTCCGTCGGACGAATCATCGAATGAACGTGCCTTGTCAACAGATGAATGGATTCCAATATCACGAAGTACGCTGCTAAAAGCAGGAAAATTGTTCAATTTCACTCCGCCGGCCAGTGCCATTTGACATTTTCCATTTCGAATATCTTGACAAGCTAAATAGACTGCCGCAAGTGATGAAGAGCATGCCGTATCTACAACGAGGCTTGGCCCTTTCAGATCCAATAAATACGATATGCGGCTTGCAATAATCGACTTAATATTACCCGCCAAAGCAATCTCTCCGAATTCGGAGCTGACGCTCTCAATCATATCTTTGTACATCTGACCAAAATCGCTGGAATACCCAACGTACACTCCGGTCTGGCTGCCGACTATATCCTCTCCATATCCTGCATCTTCAATGGCCTGCCAGATGGTCTCAAGGAAAATCCTCTGATTAGGATCCATTAATGCTGCTTCTCTAGGAGATATGTTAAAAAACTTATAATCAAAGCCAGCAATATCCGTTAGATATCCCGCTTTGGACCAGCGCATTGAAGGGAATCGCTTTTCTTGATTAAGTAATTGAATATATCGCTCAGCGTCCCGTTTTCTTTGGGCTGATAGCTCTCGAACACGATCGCCTCCCGATTGCAGCATATCCCAATATTCTGCAACGTTTGAAGCGTCAGCAATACGGCACCCGATACCAATAATGGCGATGTCCTTCTCTGCTAATTTATTCATCTGAACAATCGATTGAGAGTACTCCGAGCCCGTACTTTTTCTCTTGAAAACGTTATTCTTCATCCGACACCCTCACTTTTTAATCAAGAATCGTACTATTTAATTGATCCTTCATATAAGCTCGCAGTTCTCGAATTATTGTAAATGGCAAGGTAGTGTTGAATAACTTTGTCAATCGATGCCTTTGCTCCTCTACAGGCACTAGTTTGGTATCTAATATAGTGAGCAATGCATCCAACGCCTTTGTCATCTCAACTGAGTTAGCCGTTCCTTTATTGGACTCCAAGCTTTCCTGCATCTGTTCTAACAGCCTGACTTGTCGAATAACGCCGCTTTCGTACTTTTCCTGATCCAAGTTATAGTTTTTCGTACAAACAGATAACGCCAGACAGCCTCTCACGAAATCCGTCGCATCGTAATCCACCACTCCACTCATTATTTGTTCAATGCTGGTGGAATCACCCTCGTGATCTAATCCATAAACCTGCAGCGAATCACCGTTTGACAAATTACGCAATACTTTTTTGGGAGCCGCCTCAATGGCCCATGAAATACCGCAACCATGTACATAGCGCACACAATCTACCCACTTAACTGGCATCGTTAATTGTTTAGATAATTTATCTGGCACTTCTAAAATATCTTTATAAGGCAATGCATCCACATTAGAGACGACTGTCGTCTGAAAAGGCAGCAAGGTGTACTGATCCAAAAAAGCTCTAAACTGCTGTTCGGCCGGAGCCATCAATGGACTATGAAACGGTGCACTTACATTCAGCGGAATCGTTATCGCACCTAGCTTTTCCAATTTATCTGCCGCCTTCTGTACCGCCACCGAATGCCCAGAGATAACGATTTGATTTTTTGCATTTTCATTGGAAACAACAACGGTCTCATCACTATTCGAGATAGACTCGACAATTTGGCTTACGAGATGAACCGATAGTCCCTGAATCGACATCATCGCTCCTGCTTGATCCGCAACCGCTTCATGCATCAATTGTCCTCGTTTGTATACAATTTGAAGAGCATCTTCAAAATGATAAACGCCTGCGCAGGTCAATGCCGTAATTTCTCCGAGGCTGTGACCCATCATATACAAAGGCATTGCTTGATACTTGTCCATAAACAATCGGAAGGAGATATATCCCACCGTCAAAATTGCCGGTTGCGCATGGTAAGTTAAGGTCAACTGACTTTGTTCACCTTCGAAGCACAATTTACGTAACGGAATGCCAAGAACTTCTTCACTAATTTTGAATAGGCGCTTCGCTTCCTCACTTTCTTCATACATTTTTTTGCCCATACCTACGTATTGGGACCCTTGTCCAGGAAATAATAATGCGTAATTATGCATATCCGTTTCCATCCTTCACAAATTTGTAATCAATGCTTCTAAGCTATGCCCAAAATCTTGAATCAGCCTTTCAATCATCGATGCAGATAACTTGCCAGCGTTATATTCGAGGTAGAACTGGGAGTAGAGAGCTTCTTGTCTAGTAAAAATTCGTATATCAATATGATCTAGTCGGTGCACATTCGAGCTTACATATGCGGGAACTACATCATAATAGGCTCCTGCAATTAACGTTCTGGTATCCAGCTCTTTAGCAGCCTGCGACTTCATTTGCTGACTCAGATATGAAGCCATTTGAGCAGCGTCTTCAAATTGATCAAAGTTAATCGAAATCGGAATTAGAGCTTCCGATCCATAGATAAGGTGACTTTCTGATTGATTCGAGAGATCCGCAATGACATACATAAACAGCATGACAAACAAAGTATCTGGATCAGTTCGCAATTTGTCACATATCGGATCATAAATCGACTTCAATATTTGAAAGTGCATCACTTCATAATGCGGTACGGTCTTACCCGCTGGCAAATAATATTCATCTGGAAACCGTGTAAAACGAAATTCCGCTTCAGCGCCTCCGGTCTGGCTCGCAATAAAAGCAGCCAATTTTTCAATAGTGGTATAGCCGAATAAATCCGATACTGTCACTGCATTCGGAAAACAATTATTCAAACGAACAAATATATCGACGATTGAGAAGGAGTCGGCACCTTGATCGAAAAAATTAAGCCGCTTATCGATCTCACCTCTACCAAGAACGGATTCAAACACTTGTCGGATCTGATCTTCGATTGTACTTGTATATCTACTTGCAGCGATAGAAGCTGCCACCTCGCTTCTATCCTCAGTTCTCTTCCGGCCGCCTGCAGCCAGGGTCGAGCGATCAATTTTGCCATTTGGTGTAACTGGAAGCTCAGATAACGATACAAATCGGCTTGGAATCATATAGGAAGGGAGCTTGCGCGCTGCATATTGGCGAATCTCGTACTGCTCCAAATGGGCTTGTCCTGCAATATAGGCAACAAGCTCTGTCTCTCCTTCCACTACGACAGCCGCTTCCCGTACCGCTTCATGCTCCATCAGGACGCTTTCAATTTCACCCAGCTCAATCCGATGCCCTCTAAGCTTGACTTGCTGATCTTGCCGACCAATAATCCTCCAGGTACCATCCGGTAATTGCTGCGCCACGTCTCCGGTTCGATACATCCGTTCATTAGGCAAATCCGGGTGCAGTATGAACTTCTCTTCTGTTAACGTTGTTCGATTCCAGTACCCTCGTGCAAGTCCGTCTCCCGCAATACAAAGCTCACCCTGCTCCCCTCCGGGAGCACCTGGTTCTCATCGTTTACAACGTACAGCCTTGTATTCCGAATCGGCGTGCCTACAGTTACCTCCTTACCTGGTTCCAGTTCTCCGCAGCATGACCACACCGTGGTCTCCGTAGGCCCGTACATATTGTAGATTCTCGCACCGCTTACTTTCCGCAGCCGTTCTACCAGTACCGCCGGAACGCCTTCTCCTCCGACCATGATCGTCTCGAGCTTTCGCAAGCACGCCCCTCCAGCCGCTTGCATTAACCAGTTCATTCGCGAAGGCGTCGCTTGCATCATCTGGACACCGCTCTCCTCTATGAGCTTACCTAGTTCCCAAGGATCCTTCTGATGCCGTTTTCCCGCCAGTATTACGGTCATTCCACAGTTTAACGGCAGCCATGTCTCTAGAACAAAAATATCGAATGAGATCGTTGTTAAACCTAAAATGGTTCTGCCTGCCGAGAAATCAATCCGCTCCGTTATGCCCTCGATTAAGTTGCATACGGACGCATGCTCGATCATGACTCCCTTCGGTCTTCCTGTCGAACCCGACGTATACATTAAGTAAGCCAGATCTCTTCCGCTTTCCAACGATGCTTCGATTGTACTTGGGTCTTCCTGCGTCCATTCCTCATCATCGATACGCATTACGTTGCCATCGAACATGACGTGGCCTTCCGTTTCAGAGCTGACGATAAGCAGATGAGCTTTGCTGTCTTCCAGCATGTACGCCAGTCTCTCACTCGGAAACTCTGGGTCCAGCGGCAAGTACGTTCCTTCCGCCTTCAACACGCCCAGCATTGCAATAAGGATCTGTGGGCTCCGCTCCATTAGAATTCCGACAATGCCGCCGCGGCCGATCCCCCTTTTACGAAATGCTCTAGCCATTTGGTTCGATTGCTCTTCCAACTGACCATATGTAAGGCAAGTTCCTTCGTACACCACCGCAGTCGCCTCCGGCGTCCGTCTCGCCTGAGCCGCAATGCGTCCATGAATACTTGTATGATCCCCTCCATCCTTTGCGATAGGTAAAAGTTCCGGTTTATGCTTTACCTCGAACGGTGCCTTGAGCCCAGATAAAAGCGAGATTAGCGTCTCCTCAAACGATTTCATAAAACCAGAAACAAAATGATCGCTAAATAGATTCGTATGATATACGATTTTTATCTGATAACCACTAAGCGTACGCGTCAAAATAAAATCAAACGAGTTATGAGTAGCCTCGTAGTGATCTATCTCAGCAAACTGCTCAAAGCCATACCTGCTGACATCCAGTTCACGATAATTAAAGGTCACCGTGCTTATCGGGACCCCTTTAGGCCTTTGGTCGGCGACACTCTTTTCAATTTCATACAACGGCAATCTGCCATAATGCTTCATCTCATTAATCATGCGCTCGCATTTCCTGAAGATTTCTTCCGGTGAACCGTCCGTCATTCCACGGAAACGGAATGGAATCGTATTAATAAAACAGCCGAAAACTTCATCGCTCTGCGCATGAATTGGTCGAATCGTCTCAATCAGACCGATAACGTTGTCGTCCCGCCCAATCATCCTTCCGACTAATAATCCAAACACCGTTAACAATACTGCTCGTGGATGAAGCGATCTTGATGCCGTGTACTCGTCAATAAGCTTTGTCTGTTCCCCTAGAGACATAGTCTGCATTCGAATAGGAACCGGATTAACTCTAGCGTTGAACTCTCCTTGCATCGTATAGTCAATTAGTGAAGTAGTCGGAGCATTCTGTAAATAGTTACACCAAAATTTTTGGAAGGATAAATCTCTTTTCAGTAATGCCTGTTCAGCAATAAAGTTCTCTAGCTGTTCAAACGATTCTGCCCCCTCTAATCTAAAGGCTCGGTCCGTTAGATAGATACTAAGATCCCTCAACATATTATCTAGGCTTTTACCATCGTAAATAGAATGATGAATATTAATATTTATTACATACCTGCTTGCAGGCAAACGAAACAAATTGCACCGCCATAGAGGCGCAAGCTGGAGCGTTGCGGAAACAAATGGAACCTCCCGATCCTCCGCCAAAATGCCATTTATTACTTCCCGCTGCCTCGATTCCGTCTCAATTCCGGTGAGATCATATTCCTGAACAAGAGGCTCCAACTGTTTCAGAATGATTTGGAACGGCTTATGGACTCCATTAAATCTAATTACCGTTCGCAGCATCGGATGCTTACGTGAAACGAAAAGCAAGCCTTCTTGTAATACTGCAGCGTTCGACTCGCCCAAGTTAACGGTTTCAAATACATACTGGTCGTGGTAAACATATTTTTCCTTTAAGGAGTGAAAAACCATACCCATTTGCACATCGCTTAATGGAAATATCGCGTCAATATCTTCCAGTACAATAGAGCTATCCATACTTAGAGAATGCAGCGCCGTCTCTTTGAAACGGTCTAATTCCACACTAGCCGTTGAAGCCTGCTGCTCTTTTGCACCGTGCTGCAACCCATACTGCACTAAATCTTTATATGTATTATATTGATATAAATCCTTTAAACTGAGGTTCCAATTTAGTAGTTCATTCACCGTTGCAATGAACTTAATTGCTTTGAAGGAATCGCCCCCTGCCATGAAAAAGCTCTGATCCTTATCGATATTCTCGAGCCCAAGAATCTCTTTCCATATGGTTGACAAGTCATTCATCCGAATATCTGCTGCTCGGTTCTCCACAATGATTCGACTCAAGCGTGAGCGATCAATCTTGCCATTGGGTGTGACTGGAAGCTCAGATAACGATACAAACCGGCTTGGAACCATATACGAAGGGAGTTTGTGTGCTGCATATTGGCGAATCTCGTACTGATCCAAATAAGCTTGTCCTACAATATATGCTACAAGCTCTGCCTCTCCTTCCACCACGACAGCCGCTTCCCGCACCGCTTCATGCTCCATCAGGACGCTTTCAATTTCACCGAGTTCAATCCGATACCCTCTAATCTTGACTTGCTGATCTTGTCGACCAATAATTCTCCAGGTGCCATCCGGTAATTGCTGTGCCACGTCCCCGGTTCGATACATCCGTTCATTAGGCAAATCCGGGTGCAGTATGAACTTCTCTTCTGTTAACGTTGTTCGATTCCAGTACCCTCGTGCAAGTCCGTCTCCCGCAATACAAAGCTCACCCTGCTCCCCTCCGGGAGCACCTGGTTCTCATCGTTTACAACGTACAGCCTTGTATTCCGAATCGGCGTACCTACGGTTACCTCCTTGCCTGCTTCCAGTTCTCCGCAGCATGACCACACCGTGGTCTCCGTAGGCCCGTACATATTGTAAATTTTCGCACCACTTACTTTCCGCAGCCGTTCTACCAATACCGCCGGAACACCTTCGCCTCCGACCATAATCGTCTCCAGCTTTCGCAAGCACGCCCCCCCGGCCGCATGCATTAACCAGTTCATTCGCGAAGGCGTCGCTTGCATCATCTGGACACCGCTCTCCTCTAAAAGCTTACCTAGTTCCCAAGGATCCTTCTGATGCCGTTTGCCTGCTAGTATTACCGTCATCCCGCAGCTTAGCGGCAGCCACGTCTCCAAGACGAAGATATCGAATGAAATCGTTGTTAAACCTAAAATGGTTCTACCTGCCGAGAAATCGATCCGCTCCGTTATGCCCTCGATTAAGTTGCATACGGACGCATGCTCGATCATGACTCCCTTAGGTCTTCCTGTCGAACCCGACGTGTACATTAAGTAAGCCAGATCGTTTCCGCTTTCTAACTGTGCTTCGATTGTACTTGAGTCCTCCAGCGTCCATTCTTCATCATCGATACGCATAATGTTGCCATCGAACTTGACCTGACCTTCCGTTTCAGGGCTGACGATCAACAGCTGCGCCTTGCTGTCTTCCAGCATGTATGCCAGCCTCTCACTCGGAAACTCCGGGTCCAGCGGCAAGTACGCTCCTCCCGCCTTCAGCACGCCCAGCATCGCGATAAGGATCTGCGGACTTCTCTCCATTAGAATTCCGACAATGCCGCCACGGCCTATTCCCCTCTTCCGAAGTGCTTTGGCCATTCGGTTCGATTGTTCTTCCAGTTGACCGTATGTAAGGCAAGCTCCTTCATATACCACCGCAGTCGCCTCCGGCGTACGTCTCGCCTGCTTTGCAATGCGCTGATGAATCGTATTGTCTCCATAGGCACTGAAGCTCATATTTTCAAATTTAATCATAATTCTCTCCTTGTTCTAACTTATGAAGGATTATGTATTTATTTGAGTTTTGATACATTTAGTTATATATTATATAATGTTACTACAATTAATAAGGTCTGTCACCTTATTGCAACGATTACATATTTTTATTGAAATCTATTATCATCTTTTACGAATCAACGTCATGCTATCTGCTAACTTACGGATAACCCTTGCTTAAGTAAGTTTATTAAGTCCTCTATTAACGATAATTTTCTCATTCTCTTTAAAATTTTTCACTTCTATTATGATATCTATGGTCATGGACAGGTGCTAAATATCGAATTCGTCTGGAGGTTGTATTTGTTGGAGGATAAAGTTAAACAAATTATTCCTTATAATGACATTTGGCTTGATTGTGTAAGTAATAATTTGCTAGCGATGTTAATACAAATGGATGAGTCATACAGAAACGCTCCGTTAATGATGGGGATTAAGTATTGCAAAACGGTGACCGATCAAGAATACAGCTCTGAAGAGGCACGATTGCGTATGTTATCAGAAGGCTACCTATTCCCTTATATTAATTATTCATCATCATTCATTGAGGGATTTGTTATGCATTCTCCTTTCTCGTTTACGACATATGAGGGTTTGCTCGATTTCATCAAATCAAATCTTGAGGCTGGGAGTAAGATTTTTTTGGTTATTGACCGACTCTTCTACCCAACTGGAAGAGAATCCGGAAAAACTAGCATGGTTCATCCTGTCTTTATTTTTAATTTCAACGACGAATCTCAATGCTTCCACGCAATTGAGGATTGTATCACACCGGGATACATGGATTATTATGATATCCCTTACACCTCTATTCAGAAATCCTGCCAAAGCTTTTTGGAACAAGGCAAGCCGATAACAGGAAATATTTGCAGACCGTTGGAAACACCTCTTTCGGATGGTCTTTCCCTTGCAAAAGCTCAAGCTTTAAATATGGTTAATCATATCTTAGAGGACACTATATGCCATGACTCAAAATATGATCTTACATATTACATGGGCCTTAATGGATTAACAAAATTTCATGAAGAAATGGAGCTTTTATTCCGTCACTTAGAGGATGATTTTATTTTCAAATCGTTCATCATGCGTTTCCCACAACTACATGCTAGAAATAAAAAATTAATTCAGTTATTGTACAATGGTGAATATTTAGATCAAGCGGAAGCCGATAAATTAACTCATCAATATCAAGCCCTTCAATCCCAATGGGAGCTTTATAAGAAAAGAAGTTATTTCATGCTAGAAAATAAAAATGCCAGTTATAACACAGATAAAAACATCATAAGAAAACTATCTGATAGAATGAAAAACATTATCGAGTTGGAACAAAACACAGCCGAAATGTTTCGAAGCTTTCTCATTAAGGCTTAGCTAGTTACAATTCCTGCCGTTCGCTCCTAATAAAACACCGGTCACGACTAATCGACAACCGGTGTTTTATTTTGATTTGACTTCCCGCCTAATTTTGTCTTAATCTTCACTATCACTAAGGAGTCCTTTATTCATTAAAAACGAGCATATGGATTGTACGCTATACAATATAGAATCATCTGCTAAATCCTCATCGGAAAATTCGAAATCAAACCATTCTTCTATACTTACCATTAATCTTATTGAGTTGCCTGAATCAAGACCAATACTTTGAAGCTCTTCGTCCACTTCAATGTCCTCATTCAATTCGAGTATACTTTTGATTTCGTTAATAATCATTACTTGAGCCTCATCTAATCGCATGTAATTCTCTCCATTCTATTGAAATCAATAGGAAGCAATTTCTCCTAGTCTTTCCTGATATTCTATTAGTTTTCGGTAATAACCTTCATTTAAAATTAATTGTTCGTGAGTTCCCCGTTCAACGATCTGGCCTTGATCCATCACGAGAATCATATCCGCATCTTGAATTGTTGATAGCCGATGCGCTATAATCACGGTCGTCTTCCCTCGACGAGTTTCTTTTAACTTGTCTTGAAAGCGCCTTTCTGTTTCGAGGTCCAAAGCGGATGTCGCTTCATCCAATATTAATAATTCATCAGGCTTTAACAAAGCGCGAGCAAGAGCCAATCTCTGACGCTGACCGCCAGATAATGTAATGCCACGCTCACCTACCACCGTGTCCAATCCCTGAGGTAGCGAATCGATAAACGCTTCAAGCTGTACAATTCGGCATATGCGATATAACTCTTGATCACTGATGCCACTTTGACCTAACAATAGATTAGATCTAATTGAATCGTGAAATAAATAGGGCTCCTGCAGTACAATGCTCGCCTTTTTCCTCCAGTCATGATAATCCCACTCCTGAAGTGAAACGCCGTTTACCAACACCTTTCCTTCCGTTGGCTCATACAAACCAAATAATATACTCGATAAGGTGGACTTACCCGAGCCGCTGGAACCGACTATTGCAACTGTTTTTCCAACAGGAATTTCACATGAAATTCCATTCAATACCTGTCTATCCTCTTCCGAATAATGAAAGCTAACATGCTCCACAACAATGGACTCAATTGGTGATTCCAAGCCTCGTTCTCCTTGCTTTTTCACCTGTTGCTCACTAAATCTTTGTAAATACTCTACATGACTTAGATTACCGATAATATCCGTCCCAAACTCAAACAATGATTTGATCGTTTTAAGAAATTGAGAGCCAAAAATGTAAGACACCACAAAGGTTCCTATAGTAATCTCATCCGTAAAAACTAAATACGTTCCAAAAAAGAATACAAAAAGCAAAACCAGCCATTCCATGCTATTACCAAAGAAAAATCTAGAGTTTAACGTTTTTGTTTCTTGGACTACTTTGGAATAATAGTCTTCAAACAATTTGTCGTATCGGGCACGATCCCATTCCTGCAAATGATAAGAAATAATTTCACGCGTTGCAGATAATCCCTCTTCCAAGCAAACGCCCAAACGATTCCTTGAATCCCACATATTATGTGTAACTTTCTTGAGCTTTCTTCCATAGTATCTGCCCATAAACACATAGACCGCAGATGTTATTAAACATACCAACAGCATCGGAAGGCTTACCCAAGAGAGAAACCCTACGAGCAATACTGCCAATGTCAACTGCATGAGAAAATTCCACAGCCGATCCGAAAACGCAAAAGGAACAAAGTTTAGCTGCCACAGAAACAGTCCCAGCATGTCGTTAATCCGTTCCCGCTGGATACGCGAAATGGGAATTCGGCTTATATAACGTATAAGCCATTTCGATAAATCCAGTCGAAGCTGAGCATAATTTTTCAAGGATAGAAATGGGCTGTAAAATGTCATAAACGATGTTACGATATAACTCAATAGCATCAGAAGGATTACCTTAGTCAGCAGTTCCGTTTCACCATTAACGATAACATTGTCTATTAGAAGCTTTTGAAGATAGGTTCCACTGAATTGCGTTACAATTTGTACGATCGTCAATAGCGCTAATAATATAAGTATTATTTTTTGCTTTTTTAGAAACGGCCTCATCCACACCAAATATTTCATGATGGTTCCCTTCCTCCTTGGCCACTCACTAATGAAAAGAATTCTCCTTCCTTCTTCATAAGTTCTTCATATGAGCCGATCTCCGTAATTCTCCCATCTTTAAGGAAGGCAATTACATCATAGTCTTTAATCGTTGAGATTCTATGAGCAATCGTAATAGTCGTTCTGCCCTTCATTAAATTCTTCAATGCATCTGTCACTTCAGCTTCACTGAAATTGTCTAATGCAGCAGTAGCCTCATCTAACAAAATAATTTTCGGCGACTTCAAAAATAAACGGGCGATTGAAATCCTTTGTTTCTGCCCCCCTGATAAGATGACTCCACGCTCCTTCACTGGAGTATCGTACCCCTGAGGTAGTCTCATAATAAACTCATGTGCAGCGGCCGCTTTCGCAGCGGCGATAACCTCTTCCTCGCTTGCGGTCGGATTACCTATTAGAATATTCTCCCTAATTGTAGAGCCAAATAAATAAGTTTCCTGAAATACAATACCGATGGTTTGTCTTAATTGCTTCAATGACCAATTTCGAATATCGATTTGATCAATCGTAATAGACCCGCTCACAGGATCGTAAAACCGGGGAAGAAGTTTTATAAGAGTCGACTTCCCTTCCCCACTAGGACCAACCAAGGCTAACCTTTGACCCGCTTCAATTTCCAAAGTTACTCCTTTAATGATAGGGTCTTTCCCTTTATATGCAAAAGCTACATCATTAAACTTGATATGCCCTTTTACTTCTTGCAGTTCAATCGGATTTTTCTGCTCAACAACATCCGGGGTCGCAGCATAAATCTCATACAAGCGATGAGCCTGTCGAATCATGACTCGTTGCTCAGATGTCAGCATAATAAAGGACGTCATATTTTGCATGGCGGTAAAAAAATAAATTAGAAAGGCAGAAATTTCACCCACTGTAATAACATTGGAGAGTAAGAGGTGTACGCCATACATAATAGTAACGATAGATCCAATATATTGAAAAAATATCCGTGTTGCATTTCTTAAGTTAATAAAGTTAAAAGACTGCCTCAATGCTTTATTAAGCGATTCAGTGGCTTCTTCGCCACGCTTATTCCCCCATTCCTCCGCTGCATTCGTTCTCAATTCAACTTGAGCCGATAGCATCTCATAAATCGTTTGACTGAAATGAACTCTCTGTTCCGCAAATTTGTTGCCATAGTCGGACACTTTCCGATCCAAATTCCTGCCAAAAATATTGTAAAGAAGTAATGTAGGAAACATAATTAAAGCCAATGGAATACTAATTGTGCACATCATTAGGACGCTAATTAACGAAAACAGTCCAGTTTGAATAAACCTAGGAAACAACTCTCTATAAAACCGCTGTAAAGCATCCACCTCCGACTGCAGCAGTCCGATACTTTCACCGACGGGGTGTTCTTCAAAATAGGAGAACCCTAATTTTCTTATCTTCTGATAGATCCCTATTTGTACGTCCCTGGCAACGTTTTCCCGTATTCTTCTATCGATTAGATTTTTCTTTAAGGTGAGAAATATACTTATAGCAACAAGAACAATTAACGAGAAAAAAATTTCGGACAAAAGCCTTGTATCCTTAGAAGGGAGCGCGTTATCAATAACAATTTGCAGAGCCTTCGGCAGCAATAGTTCAACCGTTGTTATCACAATACCCATGAGGAATACAATGACAAAAGGTCCCCTATATGCCGACAGGAAGGATAACATCCATCGGTACACACTCCAATGCGTTTTTTGAGGAAGTAAATTCTTCTTTGTTATTTCGATCTTCTGCATCAGTAAAGTCCTCTCAGGTTAATATTTGGAATACTTAACCAAGTACTAATAATTAATAGACCTACATCCAATGTATATTGTAAGCCCACCATACCTGCATTTAAGGTATTAATTTATGCGGTAAAGATCTTTTTACTTTATACAATCCATCTCCTATGTACTCTTTATAATGACTTTCTCAAACCATAACAGCCCTATAAAGAAGTATATTAACTCGCTCCTTACGAAATGGGATTTGATTGAAACTTTCAAAATCATCCTTTATATTAAAAAGACAGGAAGCTCGCGATGTTGTTGTCACTCGAATTGCATCCGCTGCACTAGGTAAAGGAGAACAACCTTGTTAGAAGTTTTAAACCGCTTTCAATTTTCTTATCGAAAGCCATATGAACATTAATAACCTCACTTAGTCTGGAGAACTACTGTTCAAATAGTTATTATTAATGTTCATCACCTTCTTCTAAAAAAGAAGATCCGCTCCATTCTATTGGTAAATTAACCCATAGATTACATTCCTATTATATTACCTAATAGACCAAAAAACAATATAATCATACAGATACTAGATACCAAAATTTATTGACTTCTGAGATTGAATTGATTATTTATACAATTCGATAAATTTTATGCTACAATGAATGACATTGCTAATGAAGAAAGGACTGAACATTGCGAATGGTTGTATTTCACTGGATATTATTCATCGGCATCGTCGTGACGTCGGGGCTGTCCGTTATATACAGCTTTAAAGCCCGCAGAGCGACGGATATGGACGATCGGGGCCTTTATACCGCGCATATGAACATTTATATGGGCATTATGCTGCTGCTGATCGCTCTGATTCAGATGCTGATGTATAACGGCTCAACGCTGCTCGTCATCGTCGGCGCCGTATTCATGGTTCTTGGCCTATTCAATCTGTTCGCTGGCATCCGCAATCGGAGCTTCTACAGCGCGCGCAAGCAGCAAGTATCTCAATAAAAATTAATTAACCGTCAAAACGCCGCCTCTTCCGCTGATGACAGCAGGAAGGGCGGCGTTTTTCGCTCTCGTCACATCTGTATTTTAACAATCACGGATCAATCGTCTGCATCGTTAACATTGCCTTGGCGGCGAGACCGCGTCCGTCAGACACCTCGACCTCGAGCTTGGACAGCATACGACCAATCTCAATCGCCCGCGGTGTAATGACGATATCGCTGTCGATCTGCACCGGGCGTATAAAATATGTACTCAAGCTTTCGAACACATAGTCATGCTTGCCGACAATCCGGACGAACCGGCGGGCAGCTTCTGTCATAAGTGCAGCAAGCACGCCTTCGGACACGGTGCCGAGCGGCCCCGACATCTGCGGCATTATGCGGCCCGTGTAGCGATATTCATAGGTATCGGTACCTTCTTCGGCGGATTGCTGCTCGAATCCGTCCCACATCAAGTCATCGAACGTTTGTCCCGTCTCCTGCTGCTTGCCAGCATACCGCATCGCGTCAAGTACATCCTTGCGGCTGACGACGCCAAGCAGCTTCCGATGACGATCGACTACCGGCAATAGATCGACCCCTTCGCTCGCCATCGTATGAGCAGCCGACGTAACGGCAATGTTCGGTGCAACGGTTATCGGATTGCGGGTCATTAACCGTTCAACTGTCTGCTCCTCAGATGCATCGATCGCATCCTTGCCGGTCATCATACCCGCTACCTTCCCGCGCTCGTCAACAACCGGAAACCGGAACAAGCCCGTTAGTGACACGAGGCGATGATAGTCGGCTACCGTATCCGACGGCTTCAGCACTTGTGCAGGCTTGCTCATGGCTACGATGTCTTCGACGAGCATAATTTTACGTTTAATAAGCCTGTCGTACATCGCCCGGTTAATCATCGAAGCGACGGTGAATGTATCGTGGCGGGAGACAATAATGGGCAGCGACTGCTCGTCAGCCAGCCGCTTCATATCATCGCTCGGCGCAAAGCCGCCGGTAACGAGTACGCCCGCTCCTTGCTCCATTGCGCAGCGGTGAGCGCTTACCCGGTTACCAACGATCAAGAGGCTGCCTTCATCGATATAGCGAATCATCGCTTCGAGCTCCATAGCTCCGATTACAAACTTGTGCAGCGTCTTGTCCAATCCGCTCTCTCCGCCGTGAACCTGTCCTTCCACCATCTCTGCTACTTCTCGGAACGTGAGCGCAACGGCGGTGCCGCGGCTTCGCTTCTCAATGCGAACGGTGCCGATCCGCTCGCGTGTACTAACAATCCCCGCTGCCTCGGCCTCCTTAATCGCTTTATAGGCCGTCCCTTCGCTTACACCGAGCGACCTCGCCAAGGCGCGTACCGATATTTTGGAGCCGACATCCAGCTTCTCGATCGCGGTCAGCAATTGCTCATGCTTGGTCGTCGCGGCACCGGACTCAATGCCGGTTCCTCCGTTGTTCGTCATGCTCGATTCCTCCCGTTTCGTTCGTGCTGTTCGCAGCATGCTCTGCTAATAGTATGAAAAAGCCCGCTGACGGTTAGGTGCCGGCACCGGGCTAATGCTTATTGCTTCGAACGGCGGTACCGGGCAGCAGCTGCCGGCTGCTGCAGTCGGCGTTCCCAAGCGGCTCTACGCTCACGCTTGATCCGTTCCAGCTGCCGCTCTGTTGCTTCATTCACGCCGAAGAGCATATACAGCTGAGCGCTAATGATAACGAGCGCGAAAGCCAGCCAGATTACACCGAATACCGTTACTAGCGTCCAGCTCTGCTCAAATTCAATACGAGGCAGAGCATACAGCACCATTGCCAATGCGATAGCCAAATAAAGGACGTGACGAAATTTGCCGGTCTTCATCGGTATATCCTCCCCGCTTCAGAAGGCAGCCTATCCCACGGCTGCCGGAGCCAATTCGCCCCTTGTCCCTATTAGTATGCGGAAGATTACCTTGATAGACCGCAGCGACGATGTTCTTTGACAGACGACCTGTCGTTACTCCAGTACGGACTTGAGCCCTTCGGTCAAGATCCGGTTCACATCGTCGAACATAACGGCAAACTGCCGCTCGGCCTCAAAGTATTGACTAATGAGCTGATTCATCGCAATGACTTCATATAGCCTGCTTATCGTTTCTAATTCAGCCGGCGTCGGCTCTTCTCCGCTCATCATCCGGTGCTGAAGCTCATGCTGCCGTTCTAGAAAATCGCCAAGCATCCGGCTTGCTTCCGATTCACCCTTCACTGCCGACTTGGCCTCAGCGAGCATTTGCGCCTCCGTGCTTTCGCGAAGCGACTTTGCAAGCTCATACGCTTTGTCATATACATTCAATTCGATCCGCTCCTCATTCGCACGATTCACAAGTATTGTTAATTCGATCATACCACCTTGCGTACAGTACAGCCAAGTCATAACCGCCAAATGCTCTCAAAAGGAAAGTCCATCCCCTATGTTGGGCACAATATCATCCTTCTTTAGCCCGCCAGCTAATCACCAAGGTATATATGTCCTCATATGATGAAGTAATTCGTGTAAAACACCCAGAATCTTGCTAATCAACGTCATTCTCCCGCTTGGAAGGAGATTTATGATGCCGAAATCCAAAGTCGCCGTCCAGACGGTAAGCTCTGGCCTGCTGCCTGACGATGCGATCACGCTGGGCGAATCGTACCTGAAACAATGGAAAATTCCGTTAGGCCAACCGATTATGCTGAAGCTGGGCTCTTATCGGCAGCCAGTGAAGGTGATTTCGATCGCCCGTTATGGCGGCATGCGGATTAGTCAAAGCCTAGCGCGGCGAGTCGGGCTGGGAAGCAGCGCTACACTCCGCCTTCACTATTCCGAGAAAACATCAACGCTCTCGCTTGGTCCAATTATCGGCGTAATGATCAGCCGCGATTACCCGAAAATACCCGATCGGCCGTTCGGACCGATCACGTTGTTTTGCAAAGAACTGGTTGACGGCTGCGCGGAGCAAGGGGCGCACGTCTTTTTTTTCACGCCGAACGGGATTCCCGACGATTCAGATTCAGTCGAGGGCTGGGTGTATCACAACGCGTGGAAAAAAATGACGCTGCCGATCCCCGACATCGTGAACAATCGGATTACTTCACGCAAGCTGGAAAGCAAGCCGCGTATCCAACAGTTTCTGAAGGAAGTAAAGCAGCAGCATTCCGCTCAAGTGTTCAATGAGAAATTTCTCGACAAGCACGAGGTATTCGATGCACTGAAGCGCGATCCTGCCTTAACGAAGTATTTGCCAGAATCTCATCTTCTCCGTAGCTTCACCATGCTGAAGGCGATGTGTGCGAAGTACGATAACGTATTTCTGAAGCCGATTCGCGGCAGTCTCGGTAAAGGGATTATTAAAATTACGAGACTTGAGAACGACAGCTTTCTCGCTATGTTTACGACATCCGCTGGCTCCCGCAAGCAGCATTACGCCAGTCTGCTAAAGCTGTTCTCCGCGATCAGCGGCAAGATGCGGACCGTCCGATATCAGGTGCAGCAAGGGCTGACGCTGATTGATATCAGCAAACGGCCAGTCGACTTCCGAGCTCTTGTTCAGAAGAATGCTGCCGGCAAATGGACCGTTACCTCGATCGTTGCACGAACGGCAGGCGGCACACATTTCGTCTCCAACTTAGCAAGGGGCGGTACGCTCAGCACGGTTCGTGAAGCGATCGGACGCTCGAATCTTATTACAGGCCGACAGGAGGCGCCATCACGGCTTCAGAAGGCAGCGCTTGAAATTGCGGAAGGCGTTGATAAGCATATTCCTTCCCACTTCGGTGAGCTCGGTATCGATCTTGCTATCGATACGAGCGGGCGCGTCTGGCTGCTGGAGGTCAACTCTAAGCCCTCTAAGAGTGATAATACGCCGCTGACCGAGCAAAAAATTCGCCCTTCCGTGCTTCGAATGATCCAATACAGCCGGTATTTGTCCGGCTTCTAATTCTGGAGGTCTCTTATGGACCGGACTCTACGAACGATCGCCGTACTCGTCACTAAGCTGCCCTCCAGGCCTTTAGAGGCGGTGGAGCATGCGACGCCCATGCTTCGTATGCCGGAGGATCGGCTGTGCCGAATGCTCGCAGCTGCCGGAGCACAGCAGCGAATGCGCGTTGTCGTCATCGATGCTGACAGTTGCATCAGCCTGCAGACCGGCAAGCTGGTCGGCTTCGAGCTGAAGGACGGCAAATGGAAGCACTGCAGCCTTACCGATATCCCCACACTCGTCTATGACAGGAGCTTTGCTGCCAGCGGTCGACAGCGGCTTCAATGCCGAATTGCGCTTCGTGCATTGAAGGAAGCCGGCGCATTGTCGCTAAGCAGCGGGCTTCCTGGCAAATGGACTGTCCATCAAGCTCTGAACAGCGACCCTCTCCTCTCTTCCATACTGGCTCCTACATGGCTGTATAGAAGTGAAGAGCTTCCGATGCGGCTGATTCATTATCCGCAAGGGTTGTTCCTTAAGCCGTCTAGCGGGACACAAGGACGCGGCGCAATCTGTGTACGCAAAGACACGCAAGGCGCAATTACGATCGAAGGTCGTACAAGAAGCAATCGGACGTTCCGCTTCACCCCGAAGGATGACCATCAATCATTCAGGTTAATCGATCGGTTCATCGGTCCGCGCCGCTATCTGACGCAGCCATTGTTGCCGCTGACCGATTCACAGGGCAAGCCACACGATGTAAGGCTGCTCGTTCAGAAGAACCACCGCAGCCAATGGGTCGTTACCGGTGCGGTATGCCGAATCGGCCATGTCGGCAGCGTGACCTCTAATCTGCATGGCGGCGGGACCGCTGATCGCGCCGAAGCCCGGTTAACTCAGCTATACGGAAACAGTAAGGCGCATACTTTGCTGAAGTCGATTCAAGAGGCCGGTCTACGCGCAGCAGGTATCATTGAACAGCATTTCGGCAGATTTGCTGAGTTCGGCTTTGATTTCGGACTTTCGCCGGACGGGAAGCTATGGCTGCTGGAAGCCAATTCGAAGCCCGGACGGCAATCGTTCAAGCTCATCGAAGAAGAACAGACAGAGCGGCTGTCTTACACCCGCCTGCTCGCTTATGCACGCAAACTGGCAGATTGCAAAACACCGAACCTGTATTCGGTGAACACCATTACCCGCAGCAACCGATACGCACTCTTCCCATCGGACTACGTTCAGGAGGTTCATCCATGAGTTTGACATTATGTAACGTGCAATTCTCGCAACAATCCGACCGTGTCGTCTACCTATCGAATCCGGTGCTGAAGTCGCTGAATCTTGCAGGCAAAAAAACGGTCCATATCAAGCTCGGCAATGAGATCATTAAAGCAGCGGTGAGACCGCTCAAACGATCCGGTCATCACGTCTACTTATCCGCAGGTGTCCGCCAATCGATTCGCGTCCCGAAGACAGGCAGCGTCTACCTGCTTCAGGACGGCAACAACGAGCTCCAGCTCGGTCCATTGGTCGGCGTGCTCTGCGACTCGACCTACCGTACCGAGACGAATCCGTTCGGCAGCAACACCGGCTTTATTCGCCAGCTGCTGCGGGCAGGCGAGAAAAAAGCTTATTTCTTTGCTTTCGCGCCTAGAGATGTGAACTGGCAGCAGGAAACGATTAACGGCTATTTTCTGAATGCGAACGGCAGCTGGGTTAGACGCGTCGTGCCGCTGCCCGATGTTGTCTACAATCGTCTGCCGAATCGCAGAGCAGAGACGTCAGCAGAAATTGCAGCATTCCGCGAGCGGTTCACCAAGCGCAAAATCCCGTATTTTAATTGGACGTTTTTTAATAAATCCGATATATACCGCATACTCGACAACGACGTAGAAGCATTGAAGCACTTGCCCGACTCCGTCTCCAGGCCAAGCGCTGAGAAAATAAAAGAAATGCTCGAGAAGCACGGCTTCCTCTATTTCAAGCCGACAGGCGGCAGCTTCGGCGTCGGCATCTATAGACTAACGTATCAGCCCAAACGTGGTTATTTCGCCCGCTTCCGCAGAGGCGGCAGAAACGTGCTGCTTCGGTTCTCCAACTTTAACAGCTTGATGCGGATGCTGCAGGCACGTCATGGCATTACACTAAGCAATTACGTAAGCCAGCAAGGCATTCGCCTGATCGAGATCGACGGCTGCCCAATCGATTTTCGATTCCATATGCACAAGAACGGCAAGAACGAATGGGTGACAGCAGGCATAGGCGCCAAGAAGGCAGGCCGCGGCAGCGTGACGACGCATATTAAGAACGGCGGCTCGCTCATGACGCCGGAGCAGGCGCTGAACCGAGTGTTCGGCGACAAAGCTAACGAAATATTGGAGAAAGCGAAGCAGGTTTCGATCAAGATGTGCGAAGCGATCGAACGCAACTATCCTCACCGCCTGGGCGAGCTTGGTCTTGATATCGGTATCGACAAAGACGGCGAGGTATGGATGTTCGAGGCGAACGCGAAGCCAGGCCGCTCCATCTTTAAACATCCTGCATTAAGGGAGCAAGGCCGCGCATCGCTATCCTATATTTTGGACCACTGCTTATACCTCAGCCGATTCCAGGGAGGAAAAGCGGATGGAACAGCCTGATTTGGTCATCGAAGCGAAATCGAAATCGGTCGAATTACACACGAAGCGTCCCGTTATGGCCATTCTAACCATTGAAGACGATATCCTCTTATTTCGCGGTAACCGGGAAAATTTCGCCGACCTTCTACGGACCGGCCGCAGAATGGGCTTCATCGTCTATGTGCTGACGACTAAGCATTTGAACTTCTCCAAGAAACAGCTCAAAGGCTTTACCTACGACGAACAGAAGGAAGTATGGTATGAGCAGCTGTTCCCATTCCCGGACGTTATTTATAACCGGATACCGCAGCGCGAGGATGAGATACTCCCTTCGGTCAAAGGCAAGATCGAGAGCTGTATGCGAAATCCGAATACGCAGCTGTTTAATCCAACTTTTTTTAACAAATGGAATTTGTTCGAATGGCTTAAAATGTCCAAAACGACGAAGCCGTACATTCCGACGACACGCCGAATGGTATCCTGCTCTGGGCTATCCCGCCTGATCCGCAAGCATCCTTATTTATATTTGAAGCCAGTCAGCGGCAAAGCAGGTAAAGGCATCATGACCATTAAGGTAGAGCCGGAGAAGCATTTGCCCTACCGTCTGCGAATACAAGAGGATAAGAAGAGCATTACGTACAATTGCTCGACGATTCCGAAGCTGTGGACGCGAATCCGCAAGCAAAGCTTAGGCGAAGCCTACATTGCACAGCAGGGCATACCGCTCGCCTCGGTGAACGACCGGCGGTTCGACCTGCGGGCGCTCGTGCAGAAAAATCAGCGCGGCCAATGGGACATTACCGGCATCGGCGCCCGTGTAGCGGGTTCGCTAAGCATTACGACTCATGTTCCGCGCGGCGGCAGCATCGAGGACCCAGAGAAGCTGCTCATCAAAGCCTTTGGTGAGGAGAGAGCCAAGATCATTATGATTAAGGCGAAAAATACAGCGCTGCTCATCGCCAAGCAGATCGAGCGTGCTTCGGGCATGGAGCTGGGCGAGATGTCGATGGATCTAGGGGTGGATGAAACAGGTAACGTCTGGTTCTTCGAGGCGAACTCCAAGCCAATGAAGTTCGACGAGCCGCACATCCGCAAAAAATCGCTGGAGCGAATTTTTCACTACGGCTTATTCTTATACAGCAAGAAAAAAGCGAAGCTTGGAGGTGCATAAGATGGATATCGTACGGCTAAGACCGGCACAGTGGCCGCTCTGGCGAAACCGTCTGTATCGATTCGCACTACGTTATGGCGAACGACGGCTGACGACTAGCGGACTACGCACCATACTCGGTACTGGCGGTGAGGGACCCATCTTAGCCGTACAAGAAGTCACGTCCTCTCCGCCTTATGCGCCTGCTCGAACGGCACCTACGTTCGCTGCCGTCATCGCATATCATCGAAGTGAGCTGCTTGGTTTCGCTTTTGCTGCCGACGCCGGACGTCAAGCCTGCCTTGTCGTCGTCCATCCTAAGGCTCGCGGTCAAGGCGTCGGACTTGCGCTTATTCGCAAGCTGGTAGAGACATTCGGCGAGCTGTGCTGCCATGTCTCTGCCGACAACACGGCAAGCCTGCGGCTGTTCTTCCGTGCGGGACTGAAAGCGGTCGCGCTGGAAGACGGGCCGACAGGCAAGCCGACGCTTCTGCTGCAGACGGACCGCTTCCATACCGATACCACCCGCCGCCTGCAAGCCTCATGCTCAGCGGCATCTGCACCAGCACCTGAACCGGCACCTTGTACGAAAGCAGCAGAGGCTTAGACACCTCTTCACTCATTGTACGGAGTACGGAGAAATTCCTACACATCATACATTCGTTACACACTTCCGTGAAAGTCTATACAGCCGAAACGAACAAAGGTTGGACAGAAAACAATTCTATTGTTTTCCACCCAACCTTTACTTAATGGAAAGCTCCTAACATGAATTAAGGCTCCAGCATATTATTCTTTCGTTTAATCCGATACCTATACAACACAATCCCGATTGCAGCGAGAAGACATAGCCCGATCATCGAACCGATCATTGCACCGTTCGAACCGTCCTTAGTAGCAGCAGACATACTCGACACCTCGCCCGCATTCACCCGAGCTGCCAGTGTCCTCACTTCTGCTTCTTCATGACTCACCTGGAAACGGCCGGCTTCTTCCAAGCCGTGCGAGGTCAGAATCCTTACAACTCCTGTCGTGTCAACGATAATTTTCGGCGTCTCGCCCTTCGGAACAACGGCCCAGATCGGCTCCTCCGCTATATAGGAGACTGCTGGCATACCGTTCATCCGATACGTCTCACTCTCATCGAACAGCAGCTTTGGCTCGTAAGCAGCAAAGCCGTAATCTAGAAGGCTTCTCATCTCAGTATACAGCTGATTCGACGTCGGTGCCTTCAAGATAACAGCAATTAGCTCCATGCCGTTGCGCTCTGCTGACGCGACAAGCGTAGAGCCCGCCGCCTGCGTGTAGCCGTTCTTAATTCCGGTCGCGCCTTCGTAGGAGCCGAGCAGCTTGTTATGATTCACCAGCGTCGTCTGCCACGACTGACCGTTCCAAGCCACCCGCTTCGTCCCGACGATCTCTCGGAACTTCTCATTACGCATTGCATACTGCGCAATACGCGCCATATCTTCCGCCGTCGTGTAGTGCTCTTCATCCGGCAGCCCGTGCGGATTGCGGAACTGGCTGTTCATCGCCCCGGCCTTCTCCCGCACGAACGCCGTCATTCGCTGCGCGAACGCTTCGTTCGACCCATCGATATGTTCAGCGATAGCAGTCGCTGCATCGTTGCCCGAATTAATCATCAAGCCCTGCAGCAGCTGCTCCATCGACATCTGCTCTCCCTCTTCCAAATAGACGCGAGTACCCTCTTCCCAACGAGCCGCCTTGGAAACGGTTACAGTATCAGATAAAGCCGAGTGCTCCATTGCAACGATAGCCGTTACAATCTTCGTAATACTAGCCGGATACAGCTTCTCCGATTTATTTTTCTCATACATCGTCATACCGGACCGCGCATCGATCAGGATCGCTGCTTCCGATTGAAGAATGGGAGGCTCAATCTCCTCCACCTGCTTCGACTGCTCTTGACTGTCTGCCGCAATCTCCGCATTCACGGTATATGAAGGAGCTGACAGCACTAGCAGTACTGCCAGCAAAGCAGCGAGCTTTAAGCTCTTCCATTTATAGAACATACCGCTGCCTTCACCTTGTCTAATTGACACGCCATTCCCACCTGTCTCTCCTCGTTTTCCGACGAACCCTTCACGCAATATGGCGTAATACATTCAATTAAACCCAATATGTAGATATGATAATTGGTATGGACAATATCATTCCGGCCCTTACATTCCGGATTCCATCTCCATATTTATTTGCTTGCTCCTTCTAGCGACAAAGCCCTGCTCCAGCGTCTCCGTCAGCCATAGCGTCGCGATCAGCCCTAACAGCGACAACGCGACCGAAATCGGCAGCACCCATACTGCAGACGGGTGCGAGAAATAAGGAATGAACGATACCGCCATAATCGGCGGGGCATTCCATTTCATCCGCGTAATAAGCCCGATCATCAACAATGCATTAATGAAGAACGTAACTGGTCCCGCGTTAATCGAATAAAGCATCGTGCCGACTGTGGAGCCAATGACAGCGCCGAAGCTTATCCGAGTCCACGTTTTCCGTTCGAACGCCCGAGTCATGAATAATAAACAGAACGCACCAAGTGTCGGAAAAAACAACGTATGCGCATCTGGAAAATGCGATGATACCCAATACACGACCATTAAATAAAAGCTTACTGCAACTGCTCTAATTCTAGACATAATCGGCCTTTCTTTCTAATACCCCATAGTAGGAAAAATTATCCTGAAGGGACTAAATGACTAGATACATTGTAAAAGACTGGACACGCGATCGTCAATGACCAACGATTGTCAAAACTTGATGATTATTGAATTCGAAGTCGTTCCTCCCTAATAAAAAAACTGCCTGTCCCGACATTTCTCCTATCGGAAGAGGCAGTTCTTTGTTATCCCACCGGTTAGTAAGGGAGCAGTTGAAACTTGCTTCGATATTTAATAACGATATAGTTGGCAGCAAGCAGTACAGCCGTTCCGACAAGCTGCCCCAGCATTAAATCATCAGGGGCCGTAAATGGCCGAGGTCTGTACCATTGAAATAGATATAAAGGTCCTTGTCCGGTACCAGTAGTAAACATACCGAAGATCATATAGATCAGCGCTAGACTCAATCCAATTGCAGCATTCTTGAATAAATTAATGATGAAACAAGTTAATGCGAATAAAGCAGCTTGCGCAGCAAACAGCGCGAATACAACATTCGATGAACGCTCATCAGTTGAGGCAACTACATAGTATGTACCGGATATAGCAGCTCCATAGCCTGTAAGCCACACGACAGGTTGAACAATCCCAAGCGATAAGGACGAGATGGGCATGGAGACGAACAGTTCCTTTTGATGCAATGAACCTAATGTTCCATTCATTCCTGCCGCCGGAAATACAATAGTTAAGAATCCGATTAATGCAAGAAAATCGAGTGCCGAGAAGGCAGTCTGATTCCTCAAGGCAATACTAATCAAGCAAGCCGCAATCGGAAGAAAAATAAACACAGCTTGTGATTTAGCCAAATACGTCCATAAGCTTATAATGCTTTTAACCACCTCATGTACCCCTCTTCCAATGTTGGATCAGACGGCACAGCATCGGGCAATGGACGGTCCACTGACATTAACCGCAAATCATAGCTCCCCTCTCGCTCCGATGCGTTAATTAAATGCATCGCCGGATTGTCAGCAATTCGGCGATATTCCGCTGCATCTGCTTTCAATGTCCAGACATGCCCGGCAGCTATTTGAACGACATCCGATAACGATGCAAAATATTGCAAATGGCCATTCTTCATCATACAAACTTTATCACACGTCATCGTCACATCTTCGGTAATATGGGTGGACAAAATGACGATCCGCTTCTCGGCCAATCGGCGAAGCAATCCACGGAAGCGAAGTCGCTCTTCCGGGTCCAGACCCGCAGTCGGTTCGTCCACTAACAGCAGCTCCGGCTCATGGATAATCGCTTGCGCGATTCCGAGCCTCTGCTTCATTCCTCCGGACAAACGACGAATTCTCATATTCGCTCGATCTTCCAAATTTACTTCATGAAGCACTTGCTCGATGCAGCTTCGCCGTTCTTTCCGCGATGTAATTCCGCGCAAAATACAAATATAATCCAAATATTCATACGAGGTTAAGGCTGGAAATAAACCGACATGCTGAGGCAAATAACCTGTAAGTCTGCGTATTTGCTCGATATTATTCGCCCACTGAACACCATTGAGGCTGATGCTTCCGGATGTCGGCTCATACACCGTAGCTAAGAGACGCAGCAGCGTCGTTTTGCCTGCTCCATTAGGACCGAGCAAGCCAATAACTCCTTTATCGAGAGATACGTTAATTTCGTGCAGCACTTCCCGTCTGCCGAACCGTTTGGTGATACCTGTTAATTGCAGCATGCTCAACTGTCTCCTCTAATCGTATTTCATGATTGGCCGTAAAACCTCTGACGTATTGAAGCCTCTAAGGAAACCGGCAACGGCTTGAGGAAAGCCTCATCCGGGTTTGCTGAGAACATGGAGCGAGACGCAACGTAATAGACTTGCTTCGGTAATGTAAGATTCGAGTGCGTCTCCTTATTCAATCGATCTACAATGCTGGTGACCGATTTCCAACGCTGATCGGCTGCTTTGTCGTCATATTGAATTAATCGAACCGTAGAATCGTTATGAACATAATGAGCTTTTAGCAGCGTCGGACCATAGGCTTCCCCGGTCAATATGCCGTCCTTATTTATCGAAAGATTGGTTATGAGCTTACCCGTACCACCTGTATGTACAGTAATTCGATACTGCTCTTTCTTAGCATTTCCCATTGGGTCTTCTGCTTCCTCTGGATGCATCGGGTACCATGGCATTGTCGGCAGCAGCTCGAATGAGCTCGCATTAACATCGCTGTACTGCTCCGAGCTAGTCTCCAGATGAAGCGTCCCTTGTAGTGACATGCCATTAGGAACGGTAAAGCTTGTCCAATTGCCTTGTCGTTCGTAGGGTAATTCTGTACCGTTCCAGCTCAAGTTATTGATATGAATGACTTTCCACAGTGCGAAGGTAATCGTATTCGAATTTGCAGTAATAGATAGATCTGCGGTATATGAGAACGAATGATCTCTACGTTCATGACGGATGTCCATTTGATATTCATGTATGACGTACTCGCTCTTTGGTAGAGAGTTCGATTCAATCGACATATTCATGCCAATGTCTGATACTTGCTGGCTAGGAGCAACCATCGGAATCATGATGACTAATAGGAGAAGTACCGGCAAAAGCAATCGGAACATTTTCATTTTTCGTATAACCGAGACAGCAGCGCAATAGATCATTACGGAAACCATTACCGCTAACAATCTCTGCCACTTTACACCATCATTAATGATCATATGTTCGGTTACGTAATAATTGAGCGTATGTTCAAAATTGATATCGCTTATTGCTAACCATTGAGACAATTTGGACGGAAGTAAGTGGATAAAATGATTATATGGACTCAATAAAATCCATACCGCCGCTAATATGACGTAGGTACCAATGGACGGCCAAATTGTAAATAAAGAATAACCAATAATAACGAACACTAAGAACGGAATATACCAATTACAAAACGTATAAGCCAAAATGATTCGAACGATACCAACTGACAAATCTGTACCATCGCGCAGTTCAAGACTAATAAGCAATGTCGCAACGAATAAGAGATACCACAGAGCAACATTAGTCAGCCAAAATAACAATTTCGCACCATAGTAACGTACGGCTTTAGGTAAAGATGAAATGAGTTCCGCAGTATGATGCTTGTTCTCAAGTCTAGCCTGTTCAGTGCCAAATAGTAGAAATAACATATTAAACGCCATAATAAAGAAGATCATGCCCGGTATGTCCTGCCAGCTGCTTAATAATCGTTGTGTGACTAAAATAACGATAATCTCTGCACCGACAAATAATGACCAATATTGAGGCTGTGCCCAAAACTGTTTCCATTCTTTTACCATTGATAAACCCCTTGAAATAAAAAAATCCCCCTGCGATATTCACGCTGAGCGGTTATTTAGACTCAATATAACACATCAATTAACTTCTTAATATAGGTCATAAATCCTTAATTACCCATTGTATAATCAAACCAACCACTTGGAACTTTCGTTCTGACCTTGCTTTTATCCATTCAATCATGGTACAACAACGCTGATGGCCATCCAGCTGTGGCTTGCTTGACGCTAGAACTGAATTTCGCTTTAGGAAAGGGGCTTCAAAATGATAAATGCACAACACGTACGAACGGATAAGGAGCTGGAGGACGTTTTCCGCATACGCCGGACCGTATTCGTCGACGAGCAAGGCGTATCGGAGGACGAGGAGTATGATGAGCACGATTCGACGGCTTCTCATATTCTTGTCAAATATAATGGTGACCCGGTCGGTACCGGACGAGTTCGCCTTGTGAACGATACGGCTAAGCTCGAACGCATATGCGTACTCGCTGAGTACCGCAAGCATGGCATAGGAGCGGCGGTTACGAAGGCGCTTGAGGAGGAAGGCAAACGTCTAGGTGCAATACAAGCAAAGCTTCACGGACAGACACAAGCAGCGCCATTTTACGCCAAGCAGGGCTACGAGATCGTGTCCGACGTGTTCGAGGAAGCAGGCATTCCTCACGTTGTCATGACGAAGAGGCTGATCTAACGTTTACTGTATCTCAGCAAAGGGAATAGGGCCTGTCCATATTAATGGACCGCCCCTTTTTAATTTATCCCTTTACAAAACGCAAAAATTATAAACGAATGAGCTTGTTAGGCAGGTTTTCTACATTTTTTGCAAGTATTTTTCAGCTCATCCCTCGTTTTCATCTACATTAGTGCAAGAAGTGCAGTAACTTAGCTTTCGCTGCAAATCGAATTGAGTGGCCAGAGTACGAACACAAAAAAGGTTGTGCAGAAAACAGACTCACTGTTTTCGCACAACCTTATATTGTTAAGAATTAACCTTCGAGCAGCAGCGATTCAGGATCTTCGAGCAACTCTTTCACTTTAACGAGGAAGCTTACTGCTTCAGCGCCGTCTACGATACGATGATCGTACGACAGAGCGATATACATCATCGGACGGTTCTCCATCCGCTCTGCGTCGATAGCGACCGGACGAAGCTGAATTTTGTGCATACCGAGAATACCAACTTGAGGTGCATTCAAGATTGGCGTCGACAGCAGAGAGCCGAATACGCCGCCGTTCGTGATCGTGAACGTGCCGCCTTGAAGCTCCGACAGGCTCAGCGAGTTGGAACGAGCTTTCTTCGCCAGATCGACGATGTTGCGCTCGATTTCGGCAAAGCCAAGACGGTCAGCGTCGCGAACGACAGGGACAACAAGACCGTCCGGTGCCGATACGGCGATGCCGATATCGTAATAGTGCTTCTCGATAATGTCGTTGCCGTCGATTTCAGCGTTCAAGAGCGGGAATGCTTTAAGCGCCCCTACGACTGCTTTCGTAAAGAACGACATGAAGCCGAGGTTGACATCGTACTTCTCTTTGAATTTATCTTTACGGCGTTTGCGAACGTCCAGGATAGCTGTCATGTCGACTTCGTTGAACGTCGTCAGCATCGCTGCATTGTGCTGCGCTTCAACCAGACGTTTAGCAATCGTCTGACGGCGACGCGACATGCGCTTGCGCTCAGCAGGCTTGCCTGGTACGGCAGCTGGTGCCGCTGCTGCTGCCGAAGGAGCAGCAGCAGGCGCCGGTGCAGGTGCGTTCGATGCCGATTTCACATCATCGGAATAAACGCGGCCAATCGGATCACGAGTTGGTACTGCGCTCAGATCGATGCCTTTCTCACGAGCAAGCTTACGTGCTGCTGGAGATGCGTTCACGCCCGTCGTATCAGCGACTGGTGCAGGCGCTGCTGCTGGCGCAGCTGGTGCCGCTGCAGGAGCAGGAGCTGCCGCTTCCGGTTGTGCCGGCGCTGCAGGAGCCGCAGGTGCGCCCGAGCCTTCGCCGATCGTGCCAATTACTTCACCGATCGCAACCGTGTCGCCTTCTTTCTTCAGAATGCTCGTTACGATACCGTCCGCTTCCGCTCCGATTTCGATGTTAACCTTGTCCGTTTCGAGTTCGAGCAGTACGTCGCCTTGACGAACGGCTGCTCCTTCTTGAACGACCCATTTCGAGATCGTTCCTTCTGTAATAGATTCTCCCATTGCGGGTACGATGATATCACTCACAGCGGTTACCTCCCAGTGCTATATGTCAAGCTTGGTCTTTGGCTAAATGTCGATGCGATAATTTGTTGTTGTTCATATGCATGCACATGCTGGAATCCGCTCGCAGGGCTCGAACGTTCAGGACGTCCAATGTAGCTTACGGTC
Organism: Paenibacillus xylaniclasticus; assembly: GCF_004001065.1. GTDB lineage: Bacteria > Bacillota > Bacilli > Paenibacillales > Paenibacillaceae > Paenibacillus_T > Paenibacillus_T xylaniclasticus. Next base: position 45,946 of record NZ_BIML01000023.1, on the reverse strand, counting down.
GTTCCCTTCGCCGCGACTGCACGCAGACGAGGCTCGATATACGACCATGCGCCCATGTTTTGCGGCTCTTCCTGTACCCAGATGAGCTGCTTCGCATTCGGGAACCGTGCGAGTACAGCCTCGATCTCAGCTTGCGGGAACGGATAGAGCTGCTCTACGCGCACGATATGCAGCCAATCGTTATCCTTGTTCTCTTCCTTATGCAGCGCGTCTTCCAGATCGATGGCCATCTTACCAGTCGTGAATACGATACGTTTCACATGCTCTGGCTTTGTGCCAAGTCCTGGCTGCTCGATAATCGGACGGAACTCGTTGCCTTCCGTAAATTCCGAAGCAGGCGATGCGACGCGCGGATTGCGGATCAGGCTCTTCGGTGCCATCAGAACGAGCGGACGAGCCGCTTCCGTCTCCGTAATCGCAGCTTGGCGGCGAAGGAGGTGGAAATATTGCGAAGCACTCGACAAGTACGCGACCGTCCAGTTTTCTTCGCCCGATAGCTGCAGGAAGCGTTCCAGACGTGCACTGGAGTGCTCCGGTCCTTGGCCTTCGAAGCCGTGTGGAAGCAGCATAACAAGGCTTGATTTCTGCGACCACTTGGAGCGGCCTGCCGAAATGAATTGGTCAATCAGCACTTGCGCGACATTCGCGAAATCACCGAACTGCGCTTCCCAGATCGCCAGCGTCTCCGGCGAATAAACGTTATATCCATATTCGAAGCCCAACACTGCCGACTCTGACAGCGGGCTGTTATGAATGGCGAACGATGCTTTAGCCATTGGAAGCTTATGAAGCGGACAGAACGTATCTCCCGTCTCGACATCATGAAGAACGAGATTCCGATGTGCGAACGTTGCGCGTTCTGCATCTTGTCCGGTAATCCGAATTGGCTTGCCGTCTGCCAGAATCGAGGCGAATGCAAGCGTCTCGGCATGGCTCCAATCGACCTTCTCGCCCTCGTTCAACGCGTTCGCGCGGCGCTCCAGTATGCGTTGCAGCTTCGGATATACCTTGAACTGAGCTGGCCATTGCAGCAAATGAGTGTTCATCTGGCGCAGCTGCTCAAGCGATACGCCCGTCGCGATGCTGCCGATTTGGCGCACTGCACGAACGTCCTCCACTTGATGAACCTGCTCCTGCGATTCGCTGCTCTTCATCTCTTCATACGCTTCCTTCAAGCGATTCAGCGCTTCCTCGCGAATGCTGTCTACTTCAGCAGCCGTAAGCACACCTTCTTGAACGAGACGGTCTGCATAGATGCGGGAAACCGAAGGATGCGATTTGACTTTCGCATAGATCGTCGGTTGCGTCGTCTCTGGATCGTCTGTTTCATTATGTCCGTAACGACGGTAGCCAATCAAATCGATCAGGAAGTCCTTCTCGAATTTCGTGCGGTAGCTCACCGCAATGCGAGCCGCGAGCAAGACCGCTTCCGGATCGTCGGCGTTAACATGGACGATCGGGATCTCGAAGCCTTTGGCCGGGTCACTGGAATAATGAGTCGAGCGCGAATCGACGCTCTCTGTCGTAAAGCCGATTTTATTATTGACGATGACATGAATCGAGCCGCCGTTGGTATAGCCCTTCAGCTGACCAAGGTTGAGTGTCTCGGTTACAATGCCTTCGCCCGGGAATGCGGAATCGCCATGAAGGACGATAGCGCCTGCTTTCTTCTTATCTTGAACCGGATAGCCAGGCTTCGAACGGTCATCCTGTGCAGCACGGGTGTAGCCATGCACAACCGGATTGACATATTCCAGGTGGCTCGGGTTGTTCGCCAACGTAATATGAGTTTGAACAACCTCGCCGTTCTTCAGGTCGTGATCAGCGCCAAGGTGATATTTCACGTCGCCGGACCAGCCGTAGTTAATGCCCATCGAGCCTTCAGACGGAACAAGGTTCCGGTTCGGAGAATGATGGAATTCCGAGAAAATCTTCGCATACGGTTTGCGAAGTACGTGCGCAAGCACGTTCAAACGGCCGCGGTGAGCCATTCCAAGCAGAATGTTCTTCGCGCCACTGTCAGCAAGATTCTTCACAAGCTCGTTCACGAGCGGCACAGTCGCCTCGTTACCTTCTACCGAGAAACGCTTCTGACCAACGAAGGTGCGGTGCAGGAAGTCCTCGAAGGACTCTGCTTCAACAAGAGACTTCAGCAGTGCTTTACGCTCGTCGTTCGACAAAGAGAACGACGGAGCCATTTTCTCCGCTTGTTCATACAACCAATCGCGCTCTTGTTCAACATGAACATGGCTGAACTCATAAGCGATTGTGCCCGTATATGCTTTTCTAAGCTTCGTAATCGCGTCGTAACCATTAGCCGTTCCAGCAGGTGCATTGAACCAAACCAGATCAGCCGGAATGGCTGCCAGATCCGAGTCCGTCATACCGAACTTGGACGCTTCCATCATGCCGGTCTCCGCTTTCGGTCCGATTTGGAGTGGATCGATGTTAGCAGCAAGGTGGCCGTAGCTCCGAATGTTCGAAACCAGCTTGCCTGCTGAAACCGCTTTCTTCAACAAATTCGCATCTATAGCCGCGGAACCAGACGTTCCGCTTATAACTGTCGTTTCGACTGCCGGCGGTTGCCCCCAGCGCTCGAACAAAGCACGCGTTGCTTCATCTACCGAAGCAGGATCGTTAACATATTTCTCGTATTGTTCTTGCGCGTAACCAAGGTTAGGCCCGTAGAACCCTTCCCAAGGCCGTTGTGAATTGCTGTTGTCCATTGACATGGATGTGTGACCTCCGTCTTGGATTATATTGGATATTCAATATGGAGGAAAATCATATTCATTCCTGAAACCATTATAGTATAGACCTCTGTGAGACAGAAATAACACTTTGGAATGATATCGTTCTCACACAGAGATGAATTCAAATCCGTATAAGTCGCACAATTATTTGATATTCCCGTTAGATTTGGTCGATTTAAGTCCGTATTGTTCGTTTTTTGTCTCCCTTCACCCCGAAATTCTTTACAATATGCCGAGCATTTGATGTAAATCATCTCAATCGGCGCTAGACGTTGTTCTAGTTTTTACTACGCTGCTGCCTATTATTCCATCATGCCACTGAAATATCTGGCTATTTACGTTATCGGAATGAAGACATCTTTTTTTAAACAAAATGCTTCCCAGACGGTTCCAATCAACGATACAATAGTATAGGAACATATGTTCGTTACAAAATGACATTTTCTTTATGATCGGAGGAAATTCCTTTGGAACCAGCAGCAGCTTATGAAAAGTTGGTAGAATTTCTTAACGAAGCTAAGAAGCATACTTGCACAGCGAATGGCGACGGAGCCTGCGTACTCCCGCTATGGATCGGGTCTAAGCAGCTGGAATACCGAAGAGGCCCTTTTTTCTATCGAAATATTTATTTCGGCATGTTGTTCTGCGCTGGACAAGAAACGGTTCAGGTCGAGCAAAGCCCCGTTTGGTCTTTGGTCTATTCAGGCGGCATCATCAAGCCGAAATCGTGGGAGGATAATGCCAAGGTATACGCATTCCTCAGACAAGCCCTGGCTCATGGAAATACAAACTCGGTGTACCGCGGACCTAACTATTACGAGCATGACGGATTCTTATATATGAATGATAATACAGGCAGCTTCGACAAGTTCAGCGGCGCAGAACGAATTGAGAGGCATGGAGAAATCGTATACGAACTTACGTACAGCGGGGGAATTTTAATATAACGAGGCGAATATGAGATTGGTAGGGATAAACTCAAGCAGACAGCCGCAGTAGCTGATGACAATCAGCTTGGCGGCTGCCTGCAAATATAATCATTCTATTGTACCGGAACGACTCTGCCAGTCTCTTGAGATTCGAAAGCGGCCAGAATGACTTGCAGCGAACGAAGGCCCTCTTCGCCGGAAATCGATGGCGCTTGATTATGAATGATGCAGTTTACGAATTCATCGATTACGAAGCTTGGCAGCTGCTTCTCGTTCGTCGAGATCGCTCCTGCCTCAATGCTTTCGCTTGTTCCATCGCGCAGCTCGACAATCACTTGACGCTCCGGATCGGTACCGATTTTCAAAACGCCGTTCTCACACCACAGAATGGTCGAGTTATCTTCTCCGCGGTAGTATGTCCAGCTTGCGACGAGGGTGCCAATTGCACCGCTCTTCATCCGAAGAATACAAGTGGCGTTGTCGTCGACGGCTGTATCTTCCTTATGAAGCGTACCGACGAATGCCGCAACGTCTGCTACCTCGTCATCGAGCAGCCAACGGATCAAGTCCGATTTATGCACGCCAAGGTCGCCCATTGCGCCCATAACCGCTTCCTCTTTACGGAAGAACCAGCTGTTACGGCCGTCAATGCTCCAACCCTCCGGACCTGGATGTCCGAATGACGTACGGAACGAGATGACTTTGCCCAGACGGCCCGATTGAAGCACTTCTTTCGCCTTCACATGTGGAGGCATCAGACGTTGATTGTGGCCGACCATCAGCATAACACCATTTGCCTTCGCTGCCTCGATCATATCAAGCGCTTCCTGCCTGCTAGTCGCCATCGGCTTCTCGACAAGCACATGCGCCCCTGCCTTTGCAGCAGCGATCGTCGCTGGAGCATGAAGATAGTTCGGCGTACATACACTGACAGCATCTACTTCCACTTCAGCTAGCAACTGCTCATAGTCGCTATAGGCTTTCGCATTGTATTGATTCGCAAGCTCTTGTGCACGTTCAATGACAGGGTCCGCGAAAGCGACCAGTTTCACATTCGGATTGTTCGCATATTCAGGAATATGTCGGCGGACTGCAATCGCGCCGCAGCCGATAACAGCCACTCTAAGCAGTTGTGACATTCTAACACACACCCACTCTCGTTAAGTAATGTTGTTTCAGCCAATTCAAGCTCGCCTCAACGCTCTCGAACGGTGGATTCTGGCAATAATCTTGTTCGACGACAAGCCACTGCACTCCTGCTCGACTCGCCTCTTCAAGTACAGATAGCAGATCGACCTCTCCTTGGCCAAGCTGCAGCGTAATCATGCTATTATCTTCACCGCGTTTAAAATCTTTCGTATGCAGCAGCGGGATACGGCCAGACAATTGACGGATAAGCGAGATCGGATCTTCCTTCGCATATTGCACCCAGCAAACGTCTAGCTCGGATTGCATAATCTTCCCGTCGATAGTAGCGAACAGCTTGTCATATACGCTCACGCCATCCAACTTCGTCTCAAATTCGAATTCATGATTATGGTAGCAGAATTGCAAGCCTTCCTTGCTAACCTCCTCGGCCACCGTTAGAAGGAAATCGAAAATGCCGCTCCAGTCTTCCGGATGCTGACGATCCTCCGGCTGAATGAATGAGCAAGGTATATATTGAGCGCCTATTACTTTAGCATATTCAATTTCTCCCTGGAGGTCTTTCTTAAAACGTGTCAAATCTACATGCGTACTAAACGCCTTCAGTCCGTTCTCATCTAGCAGCGCACGCATCTGATCTGCTGGTATATTGAAGTATCCTGCAAACTCGACACCTTCAAAGCCTAATTCGGCAACCTTACGAAGCGTGCCCGGTACGTCTTTCTCCATCTCATCGCGCAGCGTATATAGCTGAACGCCAATTCCCATCCGTTGCATTGCAAGACCTTCTTCCTATAGAATGTAAGCGTTAGCTTATTTCATTATTTATTGTAGGGATAAACTTCACGTAAGGACATACATAATGTGATTGACAGTTCACTTATTTGGCTAAAAGTCTTGGAGGACAACATGAACACCGAACTGTTAAGCTGCGGTTATTCAAGACATGCAGCGCCAATGCCGACCCAGAAGCAAGCCGCTCTTACAACTTATCTATTTCGTCTGCAGACGGAAGGTCATGGACGCGCGCTTGTCGAGGGCAATATGATCGACGTTACGCCAGGCAGCCTGCTCCTATTTAAACCAGGCGATCCATACGAGCTTCGAATCGAAGAACAAGACTTGCAAGGAACGGTCAGCGCCGATTATTACTTATTTTGCCGGGGAGACTGGCTGGATCAATGGTGGAATCGAAATGAGCGCCGCAATCATGTCCGGATAAATCCTGATGATCGGATCGTAACGCTGTGGCGGCAGATGGTATTCGAGAATCGCAGCATGTCACATGATTCGAATGAGCTGAGCGGCTATCTGCTTCAATCGTTATGTCTATGCCTCGACCGAGCGATCAAGGAATCGAACGAGCCGTACAAAATTACTCAAATGAAGCGGTTCATAGAAGAGCATGCCGCGACTCCTTTTCGAATCGATGACGTTGCGCGTCATGTAGGGCTAAGCGTATCGCGCGCCGTACATCTGTTCCGGGAAGGCAGCGGCACGACGATCATCCGGTATACACTCGACGTCCGTCTCTCGATGGCGGTAGAGAAGATGAAGCATACGCCGCTGAAGCTCGAGCAGATCGCTTTTGATTGCGGTTTTAACAGCTATCCTTATTTTCACCGTGCATTCAAGGAGAAATACGGTCTATCCCCCAATCAATTTCGTGGTCAGTAACGTTTTTTAATTACGAGAAAGAGAATATGAATATGCTAAAGGATGTGGAATACAAGAATGGATAAAAAAGCAGCCGCTATTGCAGCCAACGAAACGCCAGAAGGAACTCAGATCATTTATGGCGAGTATGCCGAACGAGGAAGCTATTACTCTTGCTCGTATCAGCCTGATGTCGTCTATGCTCAATATGGCGATATCGTAAGAAGACTTCAACTCATCATTCCGCAGCGTGCCGGACAGTTATTTCCTCTAGTCGTATTCGTTCAAGGCTCGGCATGGAGACAGCAGGACCTATACACCGGAATACCGAATCTATGCCATCTGGCAGCGAAGGGATATGTTATTGCTAGCGTTGAAATTCGAGATACCGATATCGCCCCATTCCCGGCTGCAGTTGAGGACGTCAAATGTGCGATCCGCTACATGCGCAAGCACGCAGAGCAGTATGGGGTCGATCCGCAGCGGGTCGCTGTATGGGGCGATTCGTCGGGGGGCCATCTTGCCTTAATGACAGGGCTCACTATTGGCGAATATAATAACGGTCTTTATAGCGAACAATCGGACGAGGTCAGCGCTGTTGTTGATTACTACGGAGTCTCCGATCTTCTTTCGCTAGGGAGATATAACGATATTCTTGACCATGATGCAGCAGATGCTCCTGAAGGCTTATTCGTTGGAGGAAGAGTGAAAGATCATTTAGAGCTGGCGAAGAAGGCGAGTCCTCTCCACCAGAATATGGATAAAGAACTTCCGCCGTTTCTCATTATCCATGGAGACAGCGATGGAATCGTTCATGTGAACCAGAGTATCGAGATGTACAAAGCGCTCAAGGCACATGGGCATAAGGCGTTCTTTTACAAGGTTACGGGGGCCGATCATGGGATCGGGGTCTGGAATCCTCAAGTGCTAGACATTACCGAACGGTTCTTATCCTCTAACTTGTATCGACCGATTATCGAAAGGCCTCCGTTCCAGCATGAGGTCGACTAACAATACTGCGAGGTGTCGAGAATGGAATTAGAAGAAATCTTCACGGTTCATGTCAAGATCGAGCAGTCGATCGATTTGCACAATGAGATTGGAGATACCGTCGTGATGATCTCTTTCTCAGGAAATGTTACGGGGAAGTATTTTCAAGGAAAGGTGCTCGACGGCGGGATCGATACCCAAATCATCGGCAAGTCCGGCGAACGCCATACGTTATCGGCAAGATATATGCTTGAAGGAACCGATCATGAGGGCCAAGCCTGTCGAATCTATATCGAAAATAACGGCGATGCCAACATAAAGTGGAAGGATGCTATGTTTCGTACCTACCCTAAGTTAATTACGAACAGTAAAGCGTTGTCATTTTTAAATCATGATCTCTTTCTAGGGGAAGGCATCCCAACTGAATCAGGAGTCGATATTAAAATTTATAGATGGGTGAGCTGACGGATCCATCGAATAAAAAAAGCTTGTTCTGCCAGTTATGCAGGACAAGCTTCTCTTATGCAGGTATACCTTGTTGTAAGGATCATTAATGCGCGCTTATGCTTTCCATAACCGCTTTGAATTGCAATCGAGTGATGATCATTTCGTCCTTACCGTAAATCGAGATCACTCCATATTCACGGATAATCCGGATTACATCAAGTACTGTCGATGCGGTGACCTGATGATCCGGTGAAGCAACCATCCCTTCGTACGATTTGTAGCGATGATCATAGATGGTAAACAAATCGTATTTCTCCCCCGGTATAGTAGTTTTTCTCTTTACACGCCTTTTGTATTTTTAGATTTATATGCATATTATAGAATGAAAAAAAATGAGGAATAACCTAGCAAATTAAAGATTTACCCCTACATTGTTAACAATGTAGAGAGCCACTTGTCATAAAGGGAACTTCGTTATCTACCCGTGCGTCAAGGCCAAACAAAAAAGTCACCCTATGGATGACTTTTCCTTCATATGTGCCCTTCGAATATTCCACACCTTCAAGAACGCCTAGAACACCTTCTTCGTCGCCCGATCCTCCTTAATAATCTCCACCGCTTCCTTGAAGCGGAGTGCATGGACAATCTCCCGCTCCCGAAGGAATTTTAAGCTGTCCTGCAAATCGACATCGTCCGTCATATCAATCAGCCATTGATAAGTCGCACGCGCCTTCTCCTCAGCCGCAATGTCCTCGTACAAATCCGCAAGCGGGTCGCCCTTGGCCTGGATATAGGCAGCCGTCCATGGGACACCCGAGGAATTCGCATAAAATAAAGCATGGTCGCGCTGCGCATAATTGTCACCCAGCCCCGCCGCTTTTAACTGCTCTACACTCGCATCCTTCGTTAGCTTATACACCATCGTCGCAATCATCTCGAGGTGGGCAAATTCTTCAGTCCCAATATCTGTCAATAACCCTATAACTTTATCCGGAATCGAATACCGTTGGTTCAAATACCGAAGCGCAGCCGCCAATTCGCCGTCCGCTCCTCCGTACTGCTCCAGCAGAAACTTCGCCATCATCGGATCGCACTTGCTGACGCGTACTGGGTACTGCAGCTTTTTATCGTATATCCACATGCTTGAGCGCCCCCTCCCGATTCGATATTAGACTTGCCAAGGCCATGGCGGCTCCGACCACTGCCACGGGAACCGGGAGTAACTATGGCCGAACTGCAGCAGTGGTCCATACTTCATCTCGAATTGATACGCGCATTGCTGCCGCTGCTGCGCCAGTTGATTAAATTGCTGCAGAGCATGCAAATCATTCGGATGAGTATCCAGATACAGCGTCAGCTCAACGAGAGCAAAATCAAGCTCCTGCAGCTCGCGAAGCTTGTGATAGTACTGTTCGTCCAGCTTACGTTCCTCGATCTGCTCTTGCTGTTCACTCAACGAAGCTCACCTCGCTTTGCCTGATTTCGACTCATACGGACTGAATAACGCAGGCCATAACGTTCCGAACTTCAATGCTTCACTCAGCGAGAATTGCGGCAAATTCATGGGCTGATAAGAGATATATTGATTGGGCGGCACAACATACGTCTTCACGTACACGGGCGGACATGGATCGAATGGACCGATAAAAGGATACCACTGCCGATATCCCGCCTGACTCACACCTGCAACAAAAGGCTGAGCATATACGTTTGCGTTCGCGGTCAGGTTAGCATTCAGGCTTGAGTTCAATCGCGCTACCTCCCTAATGGAATTCGCTCTCCTTCATCGTATGTTGACTCTGCATGTCCTAAGTACCGAATTAAGGTTTCATTTCCCAGGCAATTATTATCTGTCAGCGATGTTCCCCGCGAAGATGAACAAAAAAAAACTCTCCCTAGACGAATACAAGGCAAAGCCTTCATTCGATTAGTGAGAGTTTCTTCAACTACAGCAGGCCTATTCTCTGGAATCAGAATCTGACTTTGACTCGGCCTCCTGCTTATAAATATTTACCCGCAGTACCCGCAGCGGCTCGCATTCCGCAACCTCGAACCAATAATTGTCGTAGGCAATGCGTGAGCCTTGAACAAGCACGCCCTCCAGCCTTGTAAACAGCCAGCCCCCGATCGAATCGACGTCCTCGTCCACGATATCAAGACCAAACATATCGTTGACGTCCTCGATCAGCATCCGTCCCTCGACAGATGTTATGTCGCCCTTCACAATGACGCTCGGCTGCTCGGTATCGAATTCATCATGGATTTCGCCAACAATCTCTTCGAGAATAAGCTCCGTCGTCAGCATGCCCGCTGTGCCTCCATACTCGTCGACGACGATGGCCAGCTGCGAATGCTTGCGCTGCATCAACTTCAGTACGTCGCTAATCTCCATCGACTCAGGCACGCTTAGAATCGGACGAATAAACTGACGAATATCTTTCTTGCCCAGACCGTCTGCCGTGAGCAGATCCGTAATATGAACGAAACCGATAATCTGATCCTTATCTTCAATCCCGACTGGGTACCGAGTATGCTTCGTTGCATAGACGTGCTTAATAATCTCGTCATACGGCTGATCGGTATAAATACAATCCATATCCGTACGCGGCAGCATGACTTCTCTTGCCAGCCGGTCCGAGAATTCGAATATATTATCGAACAGCGTCATCTCATCCTTATCAATAACGCCGCTCTGTGCGCTCTGGTCCATCAGAATACGAATCTCCTCTTCCGTATGGACACCCTCCAGTTCGGTTGCAGGCTGTACGCCGATTAACCGGAGCATCCCGTTCGCGGTACTGTTCAGGAGCCAGATCGCAGGCAGAAAAATCCGATAAAACATCATTAATGGCCAAGACAGCCATAACGAGACGCTCTCCGACTTCTGAATGGCAAGCGACTTCGGTGCAAGCTCCCCGAGCACGATATGCATAAACGTGATGACGATAAAACCGATGACGACCGACAAGGTCGAAATGAGCACCTGGTCCGTCACGCCAAACGTATGCAGCAGCGGCTCGACGATCAACTCCGATATCGCCGGCTCGCCTACCCAGCCAAGTCCGAGCGATGCTAGCGTAATGCCAAGCTGTGTCGCAGACAAATAAGCATCAAGCTTCCGATTCACCTTCAAAGCATAACGAGCGCGGACGTTGCCTTCGTTCGCGAGCTGTGTCAACCGGGTCTGGCGCACCTTCACAAGCGCAAATTCCGCAGCGACGAAAAATGCGTTCAGCATAACGAGCACAATAACAATTAGCAAATTCGTAATAATCGATCCCGGCATAAATTCCGTATGGTCCAAAATCGCACTTCTCCTTTATCGCCATATCATGCAGCTTTGTCGGCGTTAAAACCATCAAACGTCTAACCATTTATCGATTCATTCATTAATCCATAATGGCTGTACGCTGAAGGAAATCATCATTCTTATAGTACATATCTTTGACGAGCAGGTTCGGACCACAGCAGCTGGCTGCCGGGCAGTGGCACCCGACTGTCTGTGCCAGCTCGCCTTCGAGCCAGCGATCGAACACGTCATCAAGCCGATCTTCCTTCACATTTCCGAACGCAGGTACATCGGAGAAATCCGTAACGAACACCTCGCCCGTGAATAAATTGACGTTAAGTCGGTTACGTCCATCCGGATCGTTGCGGACAGTAACGTTAGGCTCGGCAGCAAGCCGTGCCAGCAGCTGACGATCCTCCTCATTCGTGCTGCAACGGAAGAACGGCAATGTGCCGAATAGCATCCAGATCGAGGTGTCTCGCGCATCAAGCAGGCGAATGATAGCTGCACGCATTTCTTCACGAGATAGCATCGGCAAATCGCGTGCGAAGGAGCTTGGATACATCGGATGCACCTCGTGCCGTTTACAGCCCATTTCGACGATAAGCTGATGGATCTCCGCGATTCGATGATGTGTCCGATAATTGATCATCGATTCAGCCGATACAAGAACGCCCGCTTCACTTAACCGACGCGCATTGTCGATCATCCGCTCATACAGACGAACGGCCGTTTCCCTGGAAACGGAATGTCCGGCCTTCGCAAACCCGACCTGATGAAAATCGTCTGCTGTCGTATAGTTGAACGAGATGTGCATAACATCCAAATAAGGCGCCATCTGCTCATACCGTTTGTAATCGAGCGTAACGTTTGAATTTATTTGTGATCGGATGCCCCGACTTCTTGCATATTTCAGCAGCGGAACGATGTAGTTCCTTACTGTAGCATCTGAGAAGGACGGTTCGCCTCCTGTAATGCTGATCGTCTCAAGATGCTCCACTTCATCCAGCTTACGCAGCATGAGATCCAGTGGGATCTTCGCAGGCTCCGCCATGACAAGCGTGTCACCAACCGCGCAGTGCTCGCAGCGCATATTGCACAGGTTAGATACCGTCATCTCGACACTCGTCAGCACGTGGCGTCCATGCCGCTGCAGAGATAAGATCGGGTCCCAAGGATCGTTCGCCGGTGACAGCGGCTTGCTCGGAACAGACTGATGATTCAACGCTAATATATGGTTCATGTTCAGCACCTATTTTCAACATTAATGAATGAAAGCTTTACCTTCCATTGTAATATTCGAAGCGGCGGGACGCAAATAACGTTTTTCCATCCCGACCGGCACACGGCGACAAATTCAAGCCCCCGTAAGCAAAAATAAATCCCGCCGATTAGGCGGGATGTTCCATGACGATTAACTGGCGGCATTCGGAGCTTCTGTCGTCTCGGTATTCACCTCGACGATCATCATTGTTAATTGTTTGGATAAATCGATTTCATAAGGGGATTTGACCGCTTCTCCACATGCCTCTAAGACACGAATAATTGGACGATGCGGGTATGCGCCGTTAATATCGACAACGACTCCCGTCTCACCGCTGTTCATCGTAACGGTTAATCCTATCGGATAAATCGCAACCTTATCACGGAATTGCTGAACCATATGCTGTTCGAACAACGTTCCTGTGCCAGCATACAATAGCTCGATCGCCTGATGGGGCAGCATCGCATCCCGGTATACTCGCCTCGAGGTCATAGCATCATACGAGTCGACAAGCCCGATCCACTTAGCATATTCATGGATTTCGTTCCCTTTAAGCCCTCTCGGGTATCCACTGCCATCGATTCTTTCATGATGCTGAAAGGCACAGTGAGCCGCCACAAGCGGAATATTCGGCTCATCCTTCAGCAATTTGAAGCCGATCTCCGTATGCTGCTTCATCAGCTCGAACTCATCATTCGTCAGCTTACCCGGCTTATTCAATATCTCAGCCGGTATAAGGCTTTTTCCGACGTCGTGCAGAATCGCCCCCATACCTAGCGTCATCAATTCATCTCTGCTGTAGCCTTCGGCAATGCCTAGCAACGTCGTATAGACACAGACATTCAATGAATGCTGGTATACATAATGATCAACGGAGCCTAAATTCATCAGCATAATCATAGCGTCCGGATTACCGATCAAATCGTCCAAAACCATATTCATTATTTTTTGATAATTTCTCGAAATATATGGGTAAGTAACGCCCCGCTTGCCGCTTGGGCGGTCCATCATTTGTCGAAATGTATGTCTAATCTCTTTGAGCGCATAACGAAGCGTCTCGTCGCTAATGATTTCCGGAACGACAATGTCATCCAGACGTTTATCCATTACATAGACGAATGAAAATCCCGTTTCTTTCAGCCTTCTGATCATCCGAGCCGTTAACTCTATATTTTCAGCCAGCAGAACAAGACCTTCATCGGAAAAAATTTTTTTCGCCAGCCTCATACCAGGCTGACACATTGATATGGGCATTAAGCGCATCTTCTTACCCCGCCCCGCAACTGTTGTATACTCCATTCCAACCGCATAAAGATGCATTGTCGGCATTTGTCGAGCATTATTCTACCTATTATATCGGTTATTAACGCTGGTATTGTTAATACAAGCGTAACATTAGTAGTATATATCCAAATATTTCGACAAAAAAAACGTCCGCGCAGAGCTAAGTTGCCGCTCCACCACGAACGATCATTCTCTCTCTCAATGCTTCTTGAATAGCTTCACTGCTGCGCAGCGCGTCTGCTAGAAGATCCCGAATAAATTCCGGCAAATAGTAACGAATCTCCGTACCTTGCTTCAACGACAAATAACCTACTCCAAACGTAAACATATCGATCGTTCCAACAGAGTACTCCCATTCATCATTCAACAGCTCGTCTCCGACATATACAGCAGCAAGCTGCAGTTGCCCGGATGCCGTATGATCCACTTCAATCCGCAGTCCGTCAACCGCCAGTGTACCCAGCACCACACCTCGGAATCCAAAACCGCGAATCTCCATGTCTGTATATTCGGGCCGCAGTGACTGCTCAAGCGCCACCCGAATATGGGAGCCGGCAAGCTTCACCCGGCAAGGATTAATTGGTGATGGACATATCGCATGAAGATCTCCAGCCGTGACATCGCCAATAGGCAGTCCGGCAAGCAGCTGACCCGTGTTCACAATCCCGATCTCCGCTTGCGTCCAACGCCTTATACTTGCTGCAAGCAAGTTCGGTAGCGGAGATTCTTGATCCGTCCGAGCTTCTAATGCCATATCAAGCTGAGCGACAACGCGCCCGAGTCGTTCAGCCGAAAGCACGCGGTATCGTTCAATGATCTCACTCGACTCTGGATATTCATCGTAGGCTGCCACTGGTACACAGGCCGCCCGAAACCTTGGCTTGGACGTCTCCGGATCGATGCCAATCTCGATTCGACCGATCCAATCTCCGAATTTGCCGGCTGCACAGACCGTTGTTGATCCGATAACGAGCGGCTCTTCGAGCAGATGATGCGTATGGCCGCCTAGAATTAAATCGATATCCGGAACCTCTTCCGCCATTCGACGATCCAGCGGCAGTCCGAGATGCGACAGCACAACCAATACATCAACATGAGGTCGAAGCTTCGCCGCCTCGGTAGCCGCCGCCGCAATCGGGTCCGTCACTTCCCATCCAAGCAGCTCATAGAAGTCGGAAAATTTCGCCGTTACACCAATTAACCCGATCCTTATGCCGCCTTTAAGAATGATCGTCGAAGGCGCCATCCAAGAAGGACACTTACCGTCCTGTATTTGCTTCACATTCGCAACAAGGACTGGAAACTTCGCATAGTTCCGGTATACCGTCTCCAACGATTCAGGAACGAACGTCAGACCTTCATTATTGCCCAGTGTAGCCGCTTCGCAGTGAGCGGCATGGAGCAGCTCGATATTAACCAAGCCGTCGCTGCCTTCCGTCTCCGGACGCATTCGGTCCATATGATCCCCGATATCGACTGCAAGGACACGGTCGCTCCCATATATACGACGCTCTTCCGCAATAAGCGTCGCCATTCTGGCGGCATTCTCCAGACGGCTATGAATGTCGTTGCTGTGAAGCAATACAGCTTCAACCGGCCAATCGTTTGCTGCGTTCATGCTTACCTCCTTGCTGATCGACTCGTTAGCAGAGCATCCTTAACTCGTTGATCGTTTCTTCAATAATAAATCATCGGGGGAGAACTGGCTCTTAAAGCCGTAAGCTGCTTCCGTTACACTGTCATCATTGACACAGACAACGATACGGACAACGTTCTTTACGTTTAAGCATTTGCTCGTACCGTTCGGAACGTAGAAGCGTATTGGACCAGCAGCTTCGAGCGGCAGCTCCTCTTCATTCGCGTACAATACAGCTGCATCCTTAAGCTGTGGCCATGGAATAACCGCCTCGAACGAATCTGCAGCATACAGCTTCAGATGGGTTGCTGGAGCAAGCGTACACTGGCTCGTATGAGTAATCAAGTGCAGCCACTCGTCAAACCATGTTGCCCAATCAAAAGCGTAACCAACTGCGCCTGGCACCCTCTCATCAATCGGAAAAACAGTGCCTGCCAGCTCAGCCATCATACTAGGTGTCCACAGCTCGATTCCGAATTGCTCATGCTCAATCTCTACGCAGTCTTGCTTCCCTCCATTGTACGATATATGCGCCATAAAGTCAGTTCTCCTTTCGGCTTTAAGATTTACAGTTAGCCGCCGATCTGGGACATTCTTCGATCCGTCGGGATATGAGATAACGCAGCATCCGCAAGCTTAGCCGCCATTTCATGACTTTCTGGCTTCAAATCCATGGCCTTGCGGAATATCGCCTCCATCGCTTCACCGTTTCCTAGCGCCGGCTTCACATTCAATTCATCCATCCAATATAGACACGGCTTCAAAAATCCGTCAGCCGTAAGTCGAAGCCTATTGCATCGTTTGCAAAATTCGTCACTGATTGGATGAATCAGCCCGAACGAGCCTCGACCTCCGATCAGCTCATAATCTTCCGATGGACCGTTGCCTTTCACATCGTCACGTCTTCGATATTGCAGCCCCATCTGGTCTGCTACATCTAGCACACGTGAAAGCGGTAAGTAGTGGCTGCGCCAATTATTATCAGCATGGCCAATTGGCATATATTCGATGAACCGGATATGAAGCGGCTGTTCTTGTGCCATCTGCAGGAATGCGCCAATTTCATCCTCGTTCACGCCGCGCAGCAGCACACAGTTCAGCTTAATCGGATCAAACCCTGCTCGTCCGGCTGCCTGGATGCCTTCCATTACGCGGCGAAGCTCGCCTCGTCTTGCAATGAAACGAAATCTCGCCGAATCAAGCGTATCCAAGCTTATATTTACACGATTTAAACCGGCTTCCCGCAATGACTCCGCCTGCTTCGCAAGCAGTAAGCCATTTGTCGTCAGCGATATGTCAGCTATACCAGAAATACTCGACAGCTGGCGGATCAATCCGTCCAAGCCAGGCCGGACAAGCGGCTCGCCGCCTGTTATCCGAAGCTTCGTAACGCCAAGTGCAGCTGCCGTACGGACGACCTCGGTTATTTCATCATAGGAGAGCAGGTTAGATGCATCTGTAAATTGTACACCTTCTTCGGGCATACAATAGAGACA
Organism: Paenibacillus xylaniclasticus; assembly: GCF_004001065.1. GTDB lineage: Bacteria > Bacillota > Bacilli > Paenibacillales > Paenibacillaceae > Paenibacillus_T > Paenibacillus_T xylaniclasticus. Next base: position 29,056 of record NZ_BIML01000023.1, on the reverse strand, counting down.
TCTCAGGTTACACCGGTCCGTCACCGAGATTCGCAAATAGTTGTGTACTCGACCGAAGCGATCCGTCAAGCTTTGCATTGTCGGCAGCCTCCTTTTCTTTCGATTCGCAAACATTTCAATATGAAATAGCATAACATTTTTTATTCGATTATGATATGCTATAGACATATTTATTCCATAGCAATGAGAGGTTTCCTTCCATGAACTATAGATGGACCATTCGATTATTCGCTGGGTTGAATGACCGATTCGGCACACCTGTTCTCGAGCTAATGCTGCCGCAAGACGAAATGGCCGCTGCCCAATTAAAGCAGCAGCTTGCGAGCCTGCATCCCGATCATCAGGATTTGCTCCAATTATGCTTTGTCGCTTGTAATCAAGCTTATGCGCAGGATGATACAGTCGTTCGATATTCGGACGAACTGGCGCTGCTCCCTCCCGTATCCGGAGGAGAAGAATATATAGAGCAGCCATCTGTTGCGAGCAGCGACAGCTTGTTTCAATTAACAGACGGCCCAATTTCGGTTGAAGCCGTGTCGCGCCTCGTTATTTCTCCGAATAACGGCGCGACCCTCACATTCATCGGCACGACGCGTGAATGGACCTTCGGCCAGCGTACCGTCCGCCTTGAATACGAAGCATATGCGCCAATGGCCATCAAGACGATGGAGCAGATTGGCTCTGAAATTGCGGAGCGCTGGCCCGGCACACTATGCGCAATCGCCCATCGAACCGGCGTCGTTGAAATTGCTGATATTAGCGTTGTCATCGCAACCTCTTCTCCGCATCGCGATGCATGTTACGAAGCAAGTCGTTATGCGATCGAACGGCTGAAACAAATCGTCCCGATCTGGAAAAAAGAAATATGGGAAGACGGTTCAGAATGGAAGGGACATCAGCTAGGACCTTGGAATCCGCTGGAACGCTCCGGTGCTTCGAATTAGGCTAAATGTATGGAAAGGCGCGATAACTTATGACCGAACAGCATCAATCCGAAAGCCGTCCGCACAGCCGCTATACTCGCCAAATGCGTTATGCTCCTATTGGCGCTGCGGGTCAATTGAAACTGAGCGGAAGCTCTGCAGTCATCGTCGGCATGGGGGCCCTTGGCTCCGTCATCGCCCAGCATCTTGTTCGCGGCGGTATCGGCAAGCTTCGTATGATCGACCGCGATATCGTCGAATGGAGCAATCTCCATCGGCAGTTGTTATATATGGAAGAAGATGCGGAGCAAATGCTGCCAAAGGCTCAAGCCGCTTATCACCGTTTGAAGGCGGCTAACTCATTAGTCGAGCTTGAACCGGTCGTTGCTGATCTTGCGCCTCACAACGCCGAGCAGCTGCTAACGGGCTTTGATCTCATCTTGGATGGGACTGACAATTTCACTGCCCGCTATCTAATCAATGAAATTAGTATTAAACATAATATCCCATGGATATATGGAGGAGCGGTAGGAGGATCTGGAGTTACAGCTTCATTCATTCCGGGTGAAACCCCTTGCTTTCAGTGCCTGTTCCCTGTCCCTCCATCTGCCGGAGCCATTGATACTTGCGAGACAGCAGGCGTCATTTCACCTATCATCGATATCATTGCATCGATGCAGGCGGCTGATGCCCTAAAATGGCTTACAGGCAACCGGCAGGCAATGAACGCCTCCCTGATGCAGGCCGATGTGTGGCATAACCAATGGTTCGGGATTCGGACAGACCAATCGAGCAAACCGGATTGTCCCGTCTGTCAGTTACGCCGGTTTGACCATCTGGAAGCGTGCCATGATGAAACGAGCGCTGCTTCTCTATGTGGGCGAAATACGGTACAAATTACACCGGCCAGAGAGATGCAAGCAGTTCTGCCAGAAGTTGCGCGTCGTCTGTCGGCCGCTGGTCGTATTGTTTTAACCCGCTATTTGCTTCGTCTAGAGCTCCAAGACAGCAATATGACTTTCGTCTTATTCTCGGATGGACGCGCATTAATACAAGGGACCGACAACCTAATTGTTGCAAGAAAACTATATGAATCATTACTTGGGGCATAATATTCCACTATTTTACGACAATAAAACGTTAACACAGGGAATTTTTGACCCTATATATCGGAGATTCTCCAGATTTTGCGCTAAAATTCATCGTTAGTTATATTGCCAATACTGGTGAGAATTGATACTATTAGACTATCAGACTAACAAATTATACTAGCAGGGGTGTCATATGCGGGTACACGTCACCGACTTAAAGGACGGAGATCAACTTATTGAGGATGCTTTTAACGACTTCGGCCTTCCCGTTCTGTCCAAGGGTGCCACTCTAAGCAACCGTGAGATCTCAATGTTATTTCAACACCAAATCGATTATGTTGAAATCGCTTCCAGATCAACTTCACAGGTCCCAAGAGAAAATGATAAGAGTGCGGGGCGAACTTTAGAATCCGGTATGAGTCCCAAGTGGATGCCTACCGTGCAACCTGTATATGAAGACACGATTCAAGGCTGCAAATTAATGTTCGAGCAGGCGTTTCAAGAAGGCCGCATTAATGAAGAGCTTGTCCAAGATACGTACCAACCGCTTGTCAACCAATTCAAGCTTGAGCGCGACGTCGTATCCATGCTTCTTCTGCTTAACTCGAAGGATGACTATACTTATCAGCACTCCGTTCAAGTCGGCATGCTGTCGTATTACTTGGCTTCGTGGTTAGGCTACAGTGAAGAAGAGGCTCTCAATATTGGACAGGCTGGCTTTTTGCACGACATCGGCAAATGCAGGATTAACGAGCAAATTTTGAATAAACCAGGACGTTTGACGGATGAAGAGTTTGCCGAGATCAAACGCCATCCGACTTATGGATATGAGATCATTACCAACTCGATGAATAACACGCTCGCAGCGCTCGTAGCCGCACAACACCATGAACGGGTGGATGGAACCGGCTACCCGCAAGGTCTGAAAGGCGATGAGATTCATCCTGCCGCGAAGATCGTTGCCGTCGTCGACGTCTACAGCGCGATGATTTCGATGCGCGTCTACCGTGAAAGACGTGATCTGCTTTATGTTCTGAAAGAAATACATCGGATGAGCTTTATGGAGCTTGATCCACATACCGCCCATACGTTCATCAAGCATATGATTCCGAACTTTATTGGCAAACAAGCAGAGCTAAGCGACGGTAGAACGGGAACGATCGTCATGACCCATCCGACCGAGTTTTTCCGCCCTCTCATTCAGATCGGAGACCAATTCGTCGACCTGATGAACGAGCGGCAGTTAGAAGTAAAATCCGTATTCTTATAAATCAAACGTCTGCTTCTCGTTTGGGCGATGAGCAGACGTTTTTTGGTATTCATTCAGACATGGAGCCGTGAATAAGAAAGACCGCCAATCCTGCCCGTGAGTTTAGGTGGATGGCGATCTATCTTTAACCCATATATTATGTTATAGGGAAGAGATATGGTGAGCCGAAGTAGTACGGAATCGTCTCACTATATTCGCTCTTCGGAAGAATTGCGACGCTGTACTTATGGCCAGCTACGAGATTAACATACACGGAAGTCGTACCAGCGCTTCCATTAGCGGAAGTCCAGGCTGCTGCCGAACCGCTCCATCCAATTGGCACACCATTGGGGCTGGCCAGCACCTCGAAGCAAATACTACTAGATAGATTATTTTTAGTAAAATATTCATAACATTGTAAAATTATTGTTATAGTTGTATTCTTTCAGCAGTTTTCCTCACAGCTAGTTCTTCGGATCTTATCCCTTATCTATCGGATGTAGTTCCATTTACTGCGAGAGACTTACCGTCTCCGATTGCACAGCCACAACTTCACAAATCATTCACAAATATCGATCAAAATGATTATTTTGGACTGAATCTATTTTACCTGCGATTATTCTACTATTACGGAAGTTTGACGAGTCTACAATTTGAATCAAAACATAACAAAAACACTCCTGCATCAATCACACGAGTGCTTCAATGTATCTCTGCAGCAAATCAGGAATAAAGAGTCCATATCTTCGAGATAGCTAAACCCCCACCCTCGAACGCGACATTTACTGATAGCGCCGATGCTAGGCGCACATAACACATAAAAAGAAGGCGAACTCATAAAAGTCCGCCTCCTTCACACAAAACAATATAGGGTCGAGGGACTCTTCTATCCGATCGAGCCTTCCATCTCGAACTTGATAAGGCGATTCATCTCGACCGCATATTCCATCGGCAGCTCTTTGGTGAACGGCTCGATGAAGCCCATGACGATCATTTGAGTCGCTTCTGCTTCCGACAGACCACGGCTCATCAGGTAGAAGAGCTGATCCTCGGACACTTTGGATACGGTCGCCTCATGCTCAAGCGTAATGTTGTCGTTCATGATCTCGTTATATGGGATCGTATCCGACGTCGACTCGTTATCGAGAATGAGTGTATCGCACTTCACGTTCGCTTTCGAGCCCTCGGAGTTGCGTCCGAACGAAGCGAGACCGCGATACGTTACTTTACCGCCATGCTTGGAGATCGATTTCGACACGATGGTCGATGTCGTCTCTGGCGCCAGGTGAATCATCTTCGCGCCTGCATCCTGGTGCTGACCTTTGCCTGCAACCGCGATCGACAGAACCATACCTTTCGCGCCGCGACCTTTCAGAACAACCGCAGGATATTTCATCGTCAGTTTGGAGCCGATGTTGCCGTCGACCCATTCCATCGTCGCATTCTCTTCCGCAACAGCGCGTTTCGTAACGAGGTTATAAATGTTTGGTGCCCAGTTCTGAATCGTCGTATAACGAACGCGAGCGTTCTTCTTCACGATGATCTCAACAACCGCACTGTGCAGCGAGTTCGTACTGTATACAGGCGCTGTGCAGCCTTCTACATAGTGTACGAAGCTGTCTTCATCAGCGATGATGAGCGTACGCTCAAATTGACCCATATTCTCCGAGTTAATCCGGAAATACGCTTGAAGCGGAATTTCGCATTTCACGCCTTTTGGCACGTAGATGAAGCTGCCGCCCGACCATACCGCGCTGTTAAGCGCTGCGAACTTGTTATCCGCCGGCGGGATAACCGTACCGAAATATTCTTGGAACAGCTCCGGATGCTCACGAAGCGCCGTATCCGTATCAGTAAAAATAACGCCTTGCTTCGCCAGATCCTCCTGCATGCTGTGATAGACGACCTCGGACTCGTATTGAGCCGAGACGCCGGCGAGGAATTTCTGCTCCGCTTCCGGAATTCCAAGCTTATCGAACGTTTCCTTAATCTCAGTCGGTACTTCCTCCCACGTCTTACCTTGTTTCTCGGATGGCTTGACGTAGTATTGAATGTCGTCGAAATCGAGATCGTCCAGTTTGCCTCCCCATTGCGGCAGCGGCATTTTGTTAAACTGTTCGAGCGACTTCAGACGGAAATTCAGCATGAATTCCGGCTCGCCCTTCATCTCCGAAATCGTGCGAACGATCTCCGGCGTCAACCCTTTACCGGATTGGAAAATTGCCTTGTGCTCGTCACGAAAGCCATACTTGTACTCTTCCAACTCTGGCATCTTCTTCGCCATGGCTGATTACGCCTCCTCATAAAATAGGTCTGTATAGGAATACTCGATCCGAAATCGAGCGCGTTCTACGATATTATTGCTGTTGGTGCTCGATCCCTTTGCGGAGCGCGTTCCACGACAAAGTCGCACATTTGATACGGGCCGGGAACTTGTTCACGCCGGACAGCGCCTCGATATCTTCCAGCTCTTCGAACTCAACCGGCTCTCCCTTCATCAAAGAAGAGAATCGGTCTGCGAGCTCTAGTGCTTGCTCATACGTCTTGCCTTTAATAGCTTCTGTCATCATGGATGCCGACGATAGACTGATCGAGCAGCCTTCGCCGCTGAACTTCGCGTCGATTACTTTGCCGTCCTCCACTCTCAACTGCAAAGCAATACGGTCGCCGCAAGTGGGGTTATTCAAGTTAATTGTAACCGACTCATGCTCCATCGTACCGCGATTTCTCGGATTTTTGTAGTGGTCCATGATGACTCTGCGATACAAATCATCCAATTGCATGGCCGAAAAACTCCTTTGTCCGCTCAAGGGCGCCGACTAACCGGTCGACATCCTCCTCGGTATTGTACAGATAGAAGCTTGCCCGTGCCGTTGCGCTCACATTCAGCCAGCGCATAAGTGGCTGGCAGCAATGATGGCCCGCGCGAACCGCGATGCCCTCGGAATCGAGCGCCGTTGCTACGTCATGTGGATGTACGTCACCCAGATTGAATGTGACGAGTCCAACGCGTCCTTGCTTCGGTCCATAGATCGTAATGCCATCGATCTCGGACAGCCGCTCGTATGCGTAGGCGGCAAGCTTCTGCTCATGCTCGTGAATATTGCTCAGACCAACCTCTTGCAGAAAGTCGATCGCTGCTGCCAATCCTATCGCGCCAGCGATAAGCGGCGTGCCGCCCTCGAACCGCGTCGGTGCATCCTTCCAAGTCGATTCATAGAGCTCGACGAAGTCAATCATTTCACCGCCATACTCGATTGGCTCCATCTTGTTCAGCAGCGCTTTCTTGCCGTACAACGCGCCCATACCGGTAGGCCCACACATTTTGTGAGCTGAGAACGCATAGAAATCGCAGTCAAGCTCCTGTACATCTACCTTCATATGAGGCGTGCTCTGTGCACCGTCAACAACCATAACGGCGCCATTGCGATGCGCAATCTCCGCTACCTGCTTCACCGGGTTAATCGTGCCTAGAACGTTGGAAGCATATGTCATCGAGACGACCTTCGTCCGGCTCGTAATCGTCGCTTCTACGTCCGCCAGCGTAATCGTGCCGTCAGGCTGCATCGGAATATATTTCAACGTTGCCCCAGTCGCTTTCGCAGCTTGCTGCCACGGAATAAGGTTACTATGATGCTCCATCGGCGTAATGACGATCTCGTCGCCTTCGCCGCATACCGCGCGAGCGTAGCTGCTTGCAACCAGGTTAAGTGCAGTTGTCGTTCCGCGTGTAAATACGATCTCTTCTTCGCTTGCAGCGTTCAAGAATGCTGCAACCTTAGCGCGGGCGCTTTCATAGGCCTCCGTAGCGCGCGAGCCTAACGTATGAACGCCGCGGTGAACATTAGCATTATCCCATTCGTAATAGCGGGTTATTGCATCAATGACGGAGCGCGGCTTCTGTGAAGTCGCCGCGCTGTCCAAGTAAACGAGCGGGTGCCCGTTTATCTCCTGATGCAATATCGGGAATTGCTCCCGTATCGCATTTACATTCATGCTTCTAGCTTCCTTTCGAGCAGACGCTGAAGCTGCTCACGGACGGCGTCGATCGGAATTTCCGATACAACCGGCGCCAAAAATCCGTAAATAATGAGCCGTTCCGCATCCTTCTTGGAAATGCCCCGTGACATCAGGTAATATACCTGCTCTGGGTTAACCTGGCCAACGCTTGCTGCGTGGCCTGCCGTCACATCGTCCTCATCAATCAGCAGAATCGGGTTGGCGTCGCCGCGCGATTTCGGGCTGAGCATCAGCACCTTCTCCGTCTGCTCGCCGTTCGCTTTCGTTGCGCCCTTCTCGATCTTCGTAATGCCGTTAATAATCGCTGTTGCTTCATCACGCATAACAGCACGCGTTATCATCTGGCTGTCGGAGCTGCGGCCCCAATGTACCGCTTGCGTCGTCAAGCTCATCTTCTGTACGTTCGAACCGATGCTGATGACTTTGGAATCGGATGACGATCCGTTGCCATTGAGCACCGATTTCGTATCCGACAGCGTATTGCCGTCATTCAGATCGCCGATTACCCATTCAACTCGTGCATCATTGTCAAGCGCTGCACGACGAATCGACAGGTCAACCACTTCTCCGCTCATGTTATGAATGGATGCGAAATTGACTTGCGCACCGGCTTTGGCAACGATCTCAACAACCGAATGATGTACAGATGCAGCCGATGCAGCAGCGCCCGTCGTCACGACGTTGTCGACATAAGTTACGCGGCTGTGCGTATCGGCAACGATCAGAATATGCGGTGCAAATGCCGCTTCCGCATCGTCGTTGAACAATACCGCTTGCAGCGGCAGCTCGATCTCAACATTCTTCGGCACATATACGAATACGCCGCCGTTCCAGAGTGCACCGTGCAGTGCAGTCAGTTTGTTCTCGTTATTCGCAACGACTGTATGCAGATAAGACTGCACCAGACTAGCATGCTCGCGGGCAGCTGTTTCCAGGTCGGTGAAAATGACGCCTTTCGCTTTTAATTCGTCGGACAGCTTCGTATACACGGCGCCAGAACCGCGTTGTACGAGCAATCCCGCTTCCGCTTGCGCGGCAAGCGTCTGAACGTCTTCCGGCAGCTCTGTCAGCTGTGCGACCGGCTGTGCCGCTTTATATTGACCGAATGCCGATAAATTCCAGCGGTCGATTCTTGTTTTCTCCACTTTCGGCAGCTCCAGCGTCTCCGCCAGCTCTGCGGCCTCGGCGCGTTTCGCCGTCAGCCATTCCGGTTCTCCCTTGCTTCGCGACAACGCCTCGGCTGCCTGCCGGTTAACGGGAGTCGATAATTGAATGCTCATGCTCGAATGCCCCCTTCTCCGATTAAGCCTGGCCGACCGTTTCGTCTACGATGCCCAGTTCTTCTTTCACCCAATCATAGCCTTCATTCTCCAGACGTTCTGCCAGTTCAGGACCGCCGGATTTGACGATACGGCCTTGCATCATGACGTGTACAAAATCAGGCTTGATGTAGTTCAACAGACGTTGATAGTGAGTAATGACGAGGAAGCCGCGGTCTTCAGAACGCATCGCATTCACGCCGTTCGATACAATTTTCAGTGCGTCGATATCGAGACCAGAGTCGATTTCGTCCAAAATAACGATTTTCGGTTCCAGCATCATCATCTGCAAAATTTCGTTCCGCTTCTTCTCGCCGCCGGAGAAGCCTTCGTTCAAGTAACGGTGCGCGAACTCCGGATTCATCTCAAGATCCTTCATTCTACCTTCCATCTGACGAATGAACTTGATCAAGCTGATCTCGTTGCCTTCGCCGCGGCGTGCGTTGATCGCGCTGCGCAGGAAGTCGGAGTTCGTAACGCCCGTAATTTCGCTCGGATATTGCATAGCAAGGAACAAGCCTGCAAGTGCGCGCTCGTCAACGCCCATTTCGAGAATATCTTCGCCGTCGAGTACAGCTGTTCCGCCCGTTACTTCATATTTCGGATGGCCCATCAGAGCGGATGCGAGCGTACTTTTACCCGTACCGTTCGGACCCATGATGGCATGAATCTCTCCACCCTTAATTTCAAGATTGATACCTTTCAAAATCTCTTTACCTTCTACCGACGCTCTCAGGTCGTTGATGACGAATTGTGTCGACATGTATGCCGCTCCTTCCAAATAGTTGAAAATATCTTTCCAGTTGTGGCAGTCCACTCACTAGGCGCACACGAATGTCGAACGGGTTCGAAGCAAGTGCCGCTTAAGCAGACATGCACAACGTACAAGCCTGTCTGATTCTCATTGATTCTCAATAATTATTTTATTATAAGTTTATTTACAAATCAATGTGCGTTTCATGAGGCCTCATAAAGGTTCGATGAAGACGTTCGTTACGATCGCTTCTTTACGCTGTTATTGCCCTTGAAGAAGCTTCCGAATCCTGCTTGCTGCCTGCTCGAATTGTTCATCCGTCAGTACCGGCTTCATACCTACAGCAGGCACCCCGTCCTCCAATACAACCCAAGATTTGCAGCCCGTATAGGCGGGACGCATCGGCACTTGAACGGGGTGATCCAGCTTGTACACGCGCAGCAGCAGTACGTGCAGCGGATTCTTCTTCTTCCATTTCAGACGGTCTTCTGCAAATGTCTCCGTCCATATATGCTCGTCAAAAATACGTTCCAATGTCTCATTGTCGTATACTTCAATATCTTCAACCGCATCCGCATATGCATTCAGCGTCATCAACTCCGCATCGCCCGACCAGCCCTCCATTGTACCGGCGATTCGCCCTCGATACGGCTCCTTTAGCAGCTCCTCGCGCTGATGCTCATATGCAGGCATCAAATAAAAGCTTGGTCGCAGCAAACGAAAGTCGCGCGTCTCTTCGATAATTCCGCCTTTGCGCATGACGACGATCAGCTCGCCGGCCGCTAGCGATTGAACGGTAACTGCCCATTCCTTGAGCGCAACCGGTTGATTAGTATCTGCCATAATATGTATCCCCTTTACCTAGTTCAATCATACCGCCGGCTAAAGCCCTGCAGTCCATTTTCCATTATAGCAACAAGGTATTCCAACGTGAAACATATTTCAGTATACTAAGTAAGGTGATTCGGACAAATTTCAATTCGTTCCGACGTTAGACGGCCGGCAGCTCTCGCGGGCACCGATCCCGTTTACTCTATAAGCATTTCTACATTAATCTCACGGAGGTGTTCCGCAATGACGACAACGTATCATCCATTAACAGAGCAGGAAGCGATCGAGATCGCACGCTCTATCGAAGGCGTCTTCCCGGAAGGCGCTAAGCTCCAATCGCGTGAAATTGGCGATGGCAACCTTAACCTTGTATTTCATATTACAGATCCAGCAAGTAGCAGTAGTCTTATTCTGAAACAGGCGCTTCCATATGCGAAGGTTGTAGGCGAATCTTGGCCGTTAACGCTGGACCGCGCTCGCATCGAGAGCGAGGCGCTTATCCTACAGGGCAAGCTTGCGCCAGGCCTCGTACCGCATGTTTACCGCTATGACAAGGAGCTTGCACTGACGGTCATGGAAGATCTCAGCAGCCACGTCATTATGCGCCGCGGCCTGATCGAAGGAACGTCGTATCCGCTATTCGCTGACCATATTTCGACTTTTCTGGCGAACACGCTGTTCTTCACATCCGATCTGGGTATGAATCAACAGGAGAAGAAGCTGCTCGTACGCGACTTCATTAATCCGGAATTATGCAAAATAACTGAAGAGCTTATTTTCGATCACCCTTATACCAACGCAGACACCAATGACATCCCGGCCGAAATTCAAGACGCCGTCGAACAGATCTGGAAGGACGAAGCGCTTCATTTCGAGGTTGCTCTGCTTCGCGAGAAATTTCTGACGCGCGCCGAGGCGCTGCTGCACGGCGATCTCCATACCGGCAGCATCTTCGCGACGCCGGAATCGACGAAAGTAATCGATCCTGAATTTGCTTATTATGGACCGATGGGCTTCGATATCGGCGCCGTGCTGGGCAATCTGTTGCTGAACTTTGCCGGCCAAGCTCATTGGAGCGCAGACGCCGATGCCCGTGCACGCTTCCGCAACGATCTGCTGGAGATGGTTCGCAGCATTTGGAACCAATTCGAAACGAAGTTCCGCGCACTCTGGAACGAGCATTGCATTGACCGTCTGGCGCTTTCCACACCGGGCTATCAGGATGCATATATGAAGCGTCTGCTTCAAGATTCAATCGGCTTCGCCGGCTGCAAAATGGTTCGCCGCATCTATGGACTTGCGCACGTTGCCGACATTGACACAATCCCGGTTGTAGCCGTCCGCGAGCAGGCGCAGCGTCTGGCGCTCGCCATCGGTACGGAGCTGATCCGAACGAACCGCCAAGCGGAATCAATCGAGCACGTGATTGAAATTGTAAAGAAAGAAGGATTCTAAGCATGACAACCGCTTCACAATATGCTGGTCTTCAATCGGTCATCTGGGCAACGACACATCTAGACTTGCTAGACCAACGACTGCTCCCGGGCGAAGTCGTATATCTTGAGCTTCGGACGTCTGAAAGCGTATGGGATGCAATCAAGCATCTCGCCGTTCGCGGTGCGCCAGCGATCGGAATCGCTGCCGCATACGGCGTGATACTCGGCTCACGAGATGCGGAAGGAACGCCAGTGCAATGGCTGGAAGCTGTAAACCAAGCTGCCGACTATCTGGCCACCTCCCGCCCTACAGCTGTGAACTTGTTCTGGGCACTGGACCGGATGAAAGCACGCGCTGCCGAGCTGGCTGCCGCAGGCGGTACGCTGGATAGCTTGAAGCAATCGTTGCTGGAAGAGGCAATCGCAATTCAAAGTGAAGACGAAGAAACGTGCCGACTGATTGGCGAGCATGCACTTGAACTGTTCGAGGACGGCATGGGCGTCTTGACGCATTGCAATGCTGGCGGATTGGCAACAGCCAAATACGGCACAGCGTTAGCACCGTTCTATCTAGCGAAGGAACGGGGCATGAGCCTGAAAGTGTTCGCCGACGAGACGCGCCCTGTTCTCCAAGGCGCACGTCTGACCGCGTTCGAGCTGCAGCAAGCTGGCGTCGACGTTACCCTTATTTGCGACAATATGGCGGGTATGGTCATGTCCAAAGGGTGGATCAATGCGGTCATCGTTGGCACAGACCGCGTAGCGGCGAACGGTGACGTCGCGAACAAAATCGGCACGTACAGCGTTGCCGTTCTAGCAAAAGCACACGGTATCCCGTTCTATGTCGCCTGCCCGCTCTCCACGATCGATCTGAATACGCCTAGCGGTGATCTTATTCCGATCGAAGAGCGCCATGCGGAAGAAATTACAGAGGGCTTCGGCAAACGTACAGCGCCGGAAGGCGTGAAAGTGTTCAATCCGGCCTTCGACGTGACACCGAACGAATATGTGACCGCAATCATTACGGAAAAAGGGATCGTAAAGCCCCCGTTCAACGTCAATCTGAAGAAGCTGTTCGTGCATAAATAATAAGTTCTCGTAACAAGAGCCTCTAGATCAAGCTGCTCCTCTATTACTCAGTTTGATTCAGAGGCTTTTCAATAATAGCAGCAAAGAAACTAATTATTTTAGGACAAAAGGACTAGCGCCTCCTTGCCGGTCATCCCCGGATGAATTCCGATCGACTCAGCATGTGTCGTAACCGACTCCAACGGGGCCTCCATTAATTGCTCCAGTGTGCGTACGCCCACTGCTCTTCCGGCCAGTATTCCTCGGTCGGCGAGATCGCGGTTTAGCAATCCGACGTCTAAAGCACCGCACATGATGTAACCTTTATCCGTCATCCAAGCTAACAATGTCGTCTTAGGAAGCTTTACTTCAACACCAATAACCGTCTGTCCATTATCAAGTTCGTAAGGGACCATACGCATCATAAGGCCTCTGACTCCCCTCCTTCTTACTCGATCTGGCTGTATTGCCGCTACCTCACTATATGCACTCTATTTTAGGTGGTGATGGCGCGCTTCTGCCTATTGTTTTCCTCATTGAAAGCGCCATCATTTTATTGTCCTACTGGTGTCAATCTGGTATATTAGTAACACAAACAATCAAGGCCGGAGGAATTACATGACTGCTTCAAATAAAGGTCTCAAGACCCATCTTTTTCAAGTGGAAATACTCGTCCAGGGAGAAACGAACGCGAAAGCGCTCGAGTATTTACTCCATGTGCTCAACAATGGCGGGTTTCCTGATTTCCGTGTATTGTCCGGCAGTGAGTTGGGACATATTATTGAACAGCTTCAGCAAATGAACACCAGCACGCCAGACAACTCTACCAAGTCCGTTACTGCAGCAGCACAAGCTGCTCCGGCTAATGGCTCGCAGAATACCAAGTCGACTTCCACTTCAGCTTCATCAAGCGCTTCGAAGTCGGCCGGCCGACCCGCAGTTGCAGCGAAAGATTCAGACAATCCGCTTGCACTTATCTCAGCGCAATTCCGCGAATATATGACGCAGAATAAGTTGATTCGGCTTAAAGTTAACAAAGGACTTGGCGTCTCGCTCAACATTCCGGGACGAATCATTAACATCGATGAGGATGCAAGATTAATTACGGTGTATCATGTCGATGAGAAACAAGTCTATACATTCAAGATGAACGAAATTGACGATTTCTCACTCTAAATTAGCAGTGCCGTTTCTGTGACAGCAGTACCCCAATCTAAATATTTGGGGGGCTGTTCATTGGATGCAGCTGTTGGCTTACAGCGGGAGGCTGCTGTTAGTGGATTCACCGGTGGTATTATGATGTATAAAGGCCGAGCTTCAAGCAGTTCGTACTGCTCGAAGCTCGGCCTTCGTATTAAGCAGCGGCTAACATCTCCGCAATTCGTTCGCTTGTCACCGGTGGACTGCCGTAATAGCCCTGCATCTTCTCGCACCGGTGCAGCTTTAGAAAGTGAACCTGCTGCGCCGTCTCTACGCCTTCTGCGATCACTTGCACATTCAGGTTATGCGCCATAGCGATAATTGCCGCGACGATCTCTGCATCGTCGGGATCGTGATCGATATCGCTCACGAAAGATCTATCGATCTTCAGTCGGTCGACAGGGAAATTTTTCAGGTAACTAAATGAGCTGTATCCTGTTCCAAAATCGTCAATACTAATGCTGATGCCTAGCTTATTCAACTCCACGAGACAGCTCGTCAGCCGAGCTGTATCCATTGTCATCGATTCCGTAATTTCGAGATCCAAATATTGCGGCTCCAGCCCGATCTTGTGAAGTACGGAAGCGACATTGTCCGGGAAATTCGGCTGCCAGCATTGTCGCATAGACAGATTAACCGACACCGGTATAGGCGGAAGTCCCGCATCCTGCCATCGTTTGTTCTGGCGGCATGCTTCCTCCAGCACCCATTGGCCGATCTGAACGATAATGCCACTCTCTTCTGCAAGCGGGATGAACTGGGACGGCGGTATTAGCCCCCGCTCCGGATGATGCCAGCGTACTAGCGCTTCAACTCCGACAATGGTACCCGTCAGCATATCGAACTGCGGTTGGTAGTCAAGGAAAAATTCTTGATTCATAACCGCCCGCCGCAAATCATGCTGCATACGCAACCGAGCAAGAGACGCTTCATCCCACTCCTCGCAGTAAGCGATATAGTCGTTCCTTCCATTCTCTTTCACCTTAATTAAGGCCATATTGGCGTTTTTCAGCAGCCGGTCGCCGTCATTCGGCTCTTGTTGACTTGTCGAATATCCTGCGCTCGCCGATACATGAATCGGTATTCCCTGAAGCTCGAATGGTTCCTCTATCGTCTTGAGCAGCTCCTGGAGTGACTCACTTGCTTGCTGCCCGCCGCACTGATCGGTTAAGATGATCCCGAACATGTCACCTTCCATGCGACAAACGAATTGCTGTGCGTTAAGCCCGTTCTGCAGCCGATCCGCGACTTGCAGCAGCAGCATATCGCCGAAGCTATGTCCGAACGAGGCATTAATATGTTTAAAATGATCGATATCGATCAAAGCTGCTGTGACGACCAGATCAGAATCTTCACATTCCTTCAGCAGCTTACCAAGCTCTTGCACGAAGAGACGACGGTTCGGCAACCCCGTCATATCGTCGTAATATGCCATATGACGAATTCGCTCATGATGCCTCTTCGTCTCCGCTAAATCTTGAGCAATTAATATACAGCCGATCGCTCCGCTGCTCCCCGGTGTTAACGCCGGCGCAAATATCACCCGCCATTGCGCAGTACCTCCGAATAACGGGCAGACGCCAATCGACAGCTGTGATTTTATTCCGTTTCTCGCAAGCTCGGCATTCTCCATGATGGCGGAGTGATCCGCGGCCTCTACAAAACGTTCGAACGGTTCACCAATCAACTGCTGCGTATCTCCATACCCAAGCGATTCGGCAGCTGCCGCATTCAGCTGTACAATTCTAAGGTCCGCGTCTAGTTCAATGAAGGGCAGAGGGGTATGGAAAATTCCCGATGCTGCTGCCTCGTAACGGCTCCACTCATAAAGCCCCCATCGCGCAATAGCCGTCGCTGCGAGTGCCGTAACAACCGCCGCCGCCCCTGTCAATACAGCATACATGAACTGCTGACGAACGATGAGAGTAACCGTACATCCCGTAACCATCACTACAGCACACCATACCGCAACAAACAGCCATCGCAAGGATCGCTTGCCGCCTGAATCGAAGTTATTCTGTTTTGTCTTGGGCGTCCTATTCCGATTCTTCACATGAAAGACCTTCCTCTACCGAAAATTCACGTTCATTGTATATTGGTTTTATTATATACGAACGATTCGGTTCACGGTAGAAAAAAATGCTAGAATGTGTCGACGACATGGAGCACCTATTTTCGCCGGCTCGCTCGCTCGCGCTGCACTTAAGTGCCTTCCGATTAGCAGCTTAACCGGCCAAACGGCTCTTCCACAACGCAGAAGCGATCATCGCCCAACCAGCAATAAACGACACGCCTCCGATCGGCGTAATAGCGCCAAGCACTTCGATGCCGCTCAAGCTGAGCACATACAAGCTTCCCGAGAAAATAAAAATGCCGATATGCAGCAGCAACGCGCCTCTTCTCAGTAGTTGTACACTTTCGATTCTTCCTGCCAGCGCCGCAACCGCAAGCAACCCAAGCGCGTGATACATATGGTACCGGACTCCTGTCTCGAATACCGACAGCATGTCCTCATCTAGCATATCCTTCAATCCATGTGCTCCAAATGCGCCAAGCGCCACCGCAAGCAGTGCATGCAGTGCACCAAATGCGCCATACTTATTCATTGTTCCCTTCATCCTGTACATCCTCCTTCCACAGCCAGACTCTTTCAGTTCATATACATCGCCCCATTATACCATAGCCCCCTTCTAGTGCTGAACACTCGCAGAAGACGAAGTAAGCATATAAACAAGCGATCAGCTGCGGACATACGCCCTCATATCCGATCTACAGCTTGAATATAGTTAGGAACAAGAGGCTATATCGAGAAGCGTGCTGCCATTATACGTTATCGATCTGCTATAGACAGGAGGTGTCCTTCGCATGAGCTCCAAGAACGAGCCCCTCTTTATCGTATCGCGCGAGGATTGGTCGCTGCACCGCAAAGGCTACCAGGATCAAGCGCGCCATCAGCAAAAAGTAAGGGAAGCGATCAAACAGAACCTGCCTGATCTCGTATCCGAGGAAAGTATCGTAATGTCCGACGGCAAGCAGGTCATCAAAGTGCCGATTCGCAGCCTCGACGAATACCGGATCGTCTACAATTTCAACAAAAACAAGCATGTTGGCCAAGGGGATGGCGATAGCCAGGTCGGGGACGTACTCGGCGTCGATCCACAAGCGGCACGGGGTCCCGGCAAAGGAGAAGGAGCTGGCGATCAGCCTGGAGAGGATGTCATTGAAGCGGAAATTAGCTTAGCAGAGCTTGAAGCGATGCTGTTCGAGGAGCTTGAGCTGCCATTCTTGAAGCAAAAGGACCGCGATCAGCTGGAGACGAAGGAGGTCCGGTTCAACGACATCCGCAAGAAAGGGATTATGTCTAACATCGACAAGAAACGGACGATTCTAGAAAATCTTCGCCGCAACGCAACAAGCGGGCAGCCGGGCATCCACCACATCTCGCCTGACGATCTCCGTTACAAGACATGGGAAGAAATTATAAAACCGCAGTCAAACGCAGTTATTATAGCAATGATGGATACATCTGGAAGCATGGGGTCGTTCGAAAAATATTGTGCCCGAAGCTTCTTCTTCTGGATGACCCGCTTCTTACGTCACCAGTACGAGAAGGTCGAGATCGTGTTCATCGCCCACCATACCGAAGCGAAGGAAGTGACGGAGGAGGAGTTTTTCACCAGAGGCGAAAGTGGAGGTACAATCTGTTCTTCTGCTTACATTAAGGCAATCGAAATCATCGACAGCCGTTACCCTCCGAATTTGTATAACATCTATCCGTTCCACTTCTCCGACGGCGATAATTTGACAAGCGACAATGAGCGCTGCGTCAAGCTAATCGGCGAGCTGCTAAAGCGGGCGAACCTGTTCGGATACGGCGAAGTGAATCAATATAACCGCTCAAGCACCCTCATGTCAGCGTACAAACACATTCAATTTCCGCATTTCATGTACCACGTCATTCGAGAGAAGACAGAAGTATACAACGCACTCAAATCATTCTTCCGGAAAAGAGATCAAGTGCCGAGCTAAGACTGCAAGCGCAAAAAGCCTCCGGATCGGCTGCGTCCTAGCCGTTATTCCGGAGGCTGTATTTTCTCATAGAACTAGGCTTTCGTTCTGGCGAGCAAATATAAAAAATAAGGCGCGCCGATGACAGCTACGACGATACCGGTCGGTACCTCCATGACAGGCATCAGAATCGTACGTCCAATCGTATCAGCAACTAACGTCAGGAGAGCGCCAATGAATGCGCTCGTCGGCAGCAGCAGCTGATGCTTCGGCCCTACAAGCACGCGAGCCAAGTGCGGGCCTAATAAGCCGACGAAATTGATCCCGCCTCCTACTGCAACGCAGGAGCCCGCAAGAGCAACAGCGGCAATAAGCAGCAAGCGTCTTTCCTTCTGTACGGGCGCACCGAGCCCTACCGCGCTTTGATCGCTAAGACTAAGGATGTTCAATACGGTCGAACGGTACATCACGTAAGGAATCAGGATTACAATCCACGGGAGCAAGGTCAGCACGAACCTCCAGCTGATCCCGCCAATATTGCCTTCAATCCACGCCAGTACGTTATGATACTGCTCTGTGTTAATTCGCAGCGACAGCACAATCATAACGGCTTGAATGCCTGCACCAACAGCAAGCCCCGTCAGAACCAAGCTGGTCGGCGATACCCCTTCATTACGCTTATAGGCAAGCATATAGATAAGCACTGCCGCGAGCCCTGCACCAACAAGAGCCAGCAGAGGAAGCATAAAGATAGATAACACACTCGAGCTCGTAGAAAATAACGTAAACATTGTAACCGCCAGTCCCGCTCCTGCCTGAATGCCGAGCAGGCCGGGATCAGCAAGCGGATTACGGTATACGCCTTGTATCACACAGCCAGAGACGGCAAGTCCAGCACCAATCATCAGGGCAATGAGGATGCGCGGAAGGCGAAAATCAAACAAGATCATCCACTGCCGCTCCGTTCCCAGTCCGACCATCGTTCTAAGCACCTCCGACGGAGACAGACGGATAAAGCCTGTATTCATGCTGACGATGAAGGTGATAATAATAAGCACCGCCAAAATCGTCATCACAACAATTGCTCGCCGGATACGCCGACTCTCGACAGAAGGTCGTCCTAAGGTCTGCATTACAGCCCCCTCCTCTCATGCCGTGCAATGTAGAGGAAGAACGGAACACCGACCAGCGCAATGACGGCACCGATGGGAACATTCTCGTTCAGCGGATTAATCATTCGACTAGCCAAATCGGCTAGTACGACCAAGATGCCGCCAATCATAGCTGAGCAAGGGATGATCCACCGGTAATCGACTCCGACGAGATAGCGGGTTACATGCGGCACGATCAAGCCAATGAATGACACAGCGCCGACGACCGAGACTGATGCGCCGGCGAGCACAAGCACGATGGCCATTGCCGCAATTCGAACAAGCCGGGTCCGCTGTCCAAGGTTCGTCGCAATCTCTTCGCCGAGACTGAGCAGCGTAATCGATCTCGACAGCAGCACAGCTGCTGCAATCGCAGCGATGATCCAAGGCAGCAGCATCTCGATCTGAAACCATCTAACATTAGCTGTTCCGCCGGCTATCCAGAACGCAACGTCTTGTCCGACACGGTAGTACATCGCGACACCTTGGCTCAAGGCGTGAAGCAGCAGCGAAACGGCTGAGCCGACAAGTACAAGTCGAACCGGAGTCATGCCGCCTCGGGCAAACGATCCGATGCCGAATACGAGCGCTGCACCAATCCCTGCCCCAATAAAGCAGAAGAGCAGCGTATAGTTATACGATAAACTCGGTGCCAATGCGAGACACAATGCAAGTACGAATCCGGCTCCAGCATTAAGGCCGAGCAGCCCGGAATCGGCCATCGGATTGCGCGTCATGCCCTGCATAAGCGCGCCTGCAACAGCAAAAGCTGCGCCGACCAATGCGCTGGCCACGACACGCGGCAGCCGAAGCTCTTGAATAATTTGATGCGTCGTCAGCTCCGGATTGTATTGGAATACAGCCGTCCACACGGTTACAAGCTTTATGTCTGCTGCACCGAAGGAGGCAGATAGTGCCATGCTGAACAGCAGCAGGACGAATCCACCGCCCAGGATGAACGAAGCAGCAGCCGGTCTAGCTCGAACAGCCGGCTGATTGCTTGATGCTTTCATAATCCATATTCCTTTCTTGATGAGACGGCGAGAATCATTATCCTGGTAGACAATACATTAAGGCTTCGTTCGATAGACCGCTTTATTTTCTAATCCGCGTATGATTGGCGTCCACGCTTCCGAAGCAGGCGTCGAATCAAGCGCGTCCTCCACCATTTGCAGCTTCGCATCAAGCGAATCGATGTAATGAAGCGCAACCGCCTCGGCCGTCTGAGGCTGAACAGGGCTGCCCCACTCGCCAGTATTGTGGTGCGACAAGACGAGATGCTGTAATCCGATCACCCTCTCGGAATCAAGAGGCAAATTATTGTTAATTGCCGCTTCTGTAATCCAAGAGGATGCCAGTGCGATATGACCGATCAATTTGCCAGTGACGCTGTATTCCGACACGACGCCGAGTTGGGCCGTCATTTCTTCCGTCTTCGCCACATCGTGCAAAATAATGCCAGCCTTCAGCATATCCGCATTCAAGAACGGCCGCTGACGGCACACGAAGTCACCAAGCTCCAGCATTCTAACGATATGGTAGGCAAGTCCCGCGTAATATGCGTGATGATGGGTCTTTGCCGCCGGATAATGCATCAGTTTATCCTCAGCTTTGCCAATACAATACTCGACAATTGTCCGCACTTCCGGATCAATAATAGAAGCTGTCGCTTGCTTAATGGTATAAATGAGATCGACAGGCCGTATCGGTGCCGAACGAATAAAATCAGTAATCGACACTTGATCTTCAGGCTTCGCAAGGCGCATCTGAACAATTTTGACCTGGAGTCGCTCTCGATACGTCTGCACGATACCGCGTACTTTCACAAGTCCCATAGGGAAGAACGTTTCCTTATCTGTCGAGGATACGTCCCACATCTTAGCCGGCAGCTGGCCAGTTGAATCGCACAATACGATATCGAAATAATCTTTGGGTGGCGTTGCATTTGTTTGCCTAATATCCAATTCTTTCAATAAATAAAAGCCTGTAAACTCATCCGAGCTTACCAGTTTATTGATTTGCGTCATGCCAGACCTCCATCGATTGGCTTTAAATGATTCTATTATACTACGAGACCCCGCATGGATGACTCGGAAATCAAGAAGCACACAAAAAAACGCGACCCCTAATGGATCGCGTAATTCGTAAATATGGTGCTGATGAAGGGATTCGAACCCCCGACCTACGCATTACGAATGCGTTGCTCTACCAGCTGAGCTACATCAGCGATTAACCTCGTTTCGCTAGAAGCGACTCTTATAGAATACACTTCATGAAAACATTAGTCAACTATTTTAATAAAATATTTGTCTAGAAATTACTCAAGCGCTCCATACAAGCCCGCAGACAAATACCTCTCACCCGTATCCGGCAAAATGACAACGATTCGCTTACCTTTATATTCCGGTCTGCGCGCCAGTACCGTAGCAGCATATACCGCAGCGCCGGACGAAATCCCGACCAGCAGCCCTTCCTGCTTCGCCAGCTTCCGAGAAGTGTCATAAGCGTCTTCCGACGCCACCGTAATAATCTCGTCCACAACCTCCCGTTTAAAAACAGCTGGTACAAAGCCGGCTCCAATGCCTTGAATCCGGTGAGCACCAGGCTTGCCGCCTGACAGAACTGGTGAGTCAGCAGGCTCCACCGCTACAACCTGAATGGATGGCTTGCGTTCCTTGAGGAAGGAGCCGATCCCGGTAATCGTCCCGCCCGTTCCAACGCCTGCAACGAATACGTCGAGCTCGCCATCGGTATCCGCCCATATTTCTTCTGCTGTCGTGCGGCGATGAATAGCTGGATTCGCTTCGTTCTCGAACTGCTGCGGAATATAGGAGCCGGGATACTGCTGCTTCAGCTCCTCTGCCTTCTTAATTGCCCCGCGCATTCCTTCCGACGCTGGCGTCAGCACCAGCTCTGCTCCGAGTGCCTTCATAAGTGCCCGGCGCTCCAAGCTGAATGATTCCGGCAGCACAATAATAAGCCGGTACCCTAGGGCCGCAGCGGCAAATGCAAGGGCGATACCCGTATTGCCGCTGGTCGGCTCGATAATAACGGAGTCGGGGCGCAGCTTGCCGCTCTCCTCTGCAGCTTTGATCATTGCAAAGCCGATCCGGTCCTTCACACTGCCAGCTGGGTTGAAATATTCAAGCTTTGCGACAATAGAAGCTTCCAGGCCGAGCTCTCTACCGTAGTTCGTAAGCTGCAGCAGCGGCGTGCGGCCGATCAACTCCGTTAAATTGTTAGCTATGCGACTCATTCGAATCTCCTCCAATCAAGCTTTATTTTATCATATCCGGACAACATGTTCAGTATGAACGGCAAACTAAGAAAAGCTTGCCCGCATCTAAGCGGACAAGCCTTCCTAGAAAGTCATGTTATAAATCCAATTACTTATCGCCTTTCAAGCTCGACAGGGCAGTGATCATACGGTCAATAAGAACCGCCGTCTCCGCACGGGAGATCGTGCTTTGCGGACGGAATTTACCGGATGTATCGCCCGTTACAAAACCAAGGATTACCGCTGTTTCGATGTCGTCAGAAGCCCACTTCGAGATCGAGCCTTGGTCCTTGAACGCTTCAGCCCCAGACATAGGCAGCTTACTAATATCAAGGTTAAGCGTCTCAACCGCATAGCGGAATGCTCTCATCAGGACGACAACCGCTTCTTCGCGAGTCATCGAATCGCTCGGACGGAATTTGCCGTTCGCGCCATTGACTAGACCTGCTTGAACTGCTGCTGCGATTGCACCAGCATCGCTGCGGCTTGAAGGCACGTCTTTGAAGCCAGTATCAGCGCCGTCGATCGTCTCCAGACCGAGAGCACGAGTGATCATCAGGACGAGCTCCGAACGTTTAACATCTGCCTTAGGAGCAAACGTATCGCCCGTTACGCCTTTAATGATGCCAAGATCAGCGAGGCGTCCGATTGCACCAGCTGCGTAGTGATTGGATGGTACGTCGCTGAATTTCGATTTATAGCCAGTGTCACCAGTGTTGCCGGTGTTGCCGGTATCGTCGGTGTTGTCAGTGTTGTCGTTGTTGCTTGGAATAACACCACCACCGCCGCCGCCACCGCCGCCGCCAGACGATTGTTTGCCCTTCAGCGTCAGTACGCCAAATACGGACGTATCTTGATAAGCGTTTCCTGTCGTGTCGTTCCAAGTTGCAGCGCTTTGACGAGCGCCGTCTTTACCGTCGTTAATCTGAACATCGAAGCCGATTTTCTTGTCGTTAGCCGGCGTAATCTTCGTCAACGGAATTTTTATTTCAACCGTATAATTGGTGCCAGAAACACTCGTTGCGGACACAAAGCCCTCAGCGATACTGTCTGGATTGAAGGACGTCTCGTTGTCGAAGTTGACACGATATTGGCCGTCATCTTCTTGATAGTACGTTTTCTTCGCATTGTTCTGATCAAGGAACACTTCAACAGAGTCTTGCTCCCAAGCGTTAGCGCTTGACTTATCAAGCTGTGCATCGCTTACTTGCACAAGCACATACAGGTTCTGGTCATCCCACAGCGCTTTGGCAGTACCATTTGCACCTTGCCATGCCATTTGATATTGGTTAATGTCAATGCTTTCGGCATTATTCCAGACAGAATCAATATGGCCGTCAATCGTTGGGGTACCATATGCTGCCGTACCTTGCTTTGAATCCGGCACATAAGGCACATAGCCTTCTAAGAATTTATCCGGATCGATTACAGCATGATAAGCCGGTTTCGCTTGCAGATTTCCATTGAAGAGCAATGGGTTTTGAGTCGATCTCCAGCTCGTCCGGTCATCCATTCCCCAGAACGTCACGCGAGAAATATATTTCGAGTTCTCTTTAAACAGTTTCATCAGCTGGGCATATAGATAACCTTGCTCTTTCGCAAGTTCATCGGAAAGCTGCGAGTTGTTGCCTGCCATAATGTCCAGCTCCGAGATGCTTACTTCAACGCCCAAGGAAATAAATTTCTCAAGGGATCTTTTTACATTCTCCGGATTCGTACTGAGGTTATAGTGTCCTTGCATGCCAATACCGTCAATCAGCTTTTTGCCATCATGCGCATCCGCATAACGGTCATTGATGTCTTTGACCATGCTGTAGATAGCTTCTGCTTTATTCTGGTTATCCTCGTTGTAATCGTTGTAATACAGCTTGATATCCCAGTCCGGATGAGCGTCCAGCACTTCTCTTGCTGCCAGGAATGCTTGCTCTACGTAATCCGAACCGATAGCGTTATACCATGGAGCTTTGCGCAGTGCATTCTTATAATCCGTTGGGTTCTGAGGGTTATCGTTCATAGCCTCATTGACTACGTCCCATGAGATTACTTTATTTCCGAAATGCTCCATAACGCCTTTGATATGCGCTCTCAAGTTCTCCAATGCTTCCTCGCGGCTAAGCGGTGTGCTGCCGTCAGACGTATTCAGCCAGGTTGGAGATTGTTGATGCCATACGAGCACGTGGCCATGTACTTTCATACCGGCATCAAGTACTTTATTAACCATATCATCCGCAGCTGTGAAGGTGAAGTTTCCTTTCGTAGGCTGCATCGCATCTGGTTTCATCGCATTGCCTGCCGTAACGACATTATGGTGCATTTGGAGCAAGTCAAAACGGACGCCCGTCAAATCTTCAGCCGAAATTGCGTTACCGATCAGGAAGTGATCCTTATAAGCATCTTTGATCGGAATCAATTTTTTATCAATTTCAACTGGACCAGAGCCCGTGCTTACAAAGCTGATATCGTCAATATAGAACGATGCTGTTGCATTGTTAGAGCTTTCAACATAAATCGTCAAAAACTCATCGCCTACACTGTTGTAACGATACGTACCTTCATATTGTACCCAGCCATCAGCTGTGCTGATTGTTTTCGCTTCAAGGGCAACATAGTTAGCGGAGCCACCGTTACCAATTTGCGTCGATAGCTGAATCTGGGAGCTGTCAGGCGAGATCAGCTTCACCCAAGCTGTAACCTTATATTCATAGCCTTTGTCAACATATTTCTCTACGCGAAGAGATGGACCGTGCCAAGTAACCGTTCTACCCTCGACTTTGAGTGCTTTAGAGCCATTCTCTGTATGGTTAGCTTCATCTGTCACGGTCAGCGTCTCAGTACCAGAACGTCCCTCGAATCCGCCAGTTGTACCATCCTCGAAGGTAATCGTTTCAAAGGTTTGCGCTGGTGGTCTTACTGGTTCTGGCTCATTACTTACTAGCTCAGTGATCCGAATATCTCCAATATAGTAAGGAACGGTCTTACCTTCTTCATTGGAGTTAATGCGCAGTGCGGAATCTACTGATTTGTCCACAGTAAATTCCTTCACCAGCGTAACCGCTTGTCCTGCAATAAAAGCAGTTCCGGCATTGTTGCTATAGCTGTCTACCGTTTGAAGAGCAGCTTGAGCGCCAGCAGGAATCGTCTCGTTAGCATCTACATATACGGATGCTGTTACCGTATACTTCTTGCCATCTTCAAGACCGAGGTCGGCGTATTTGAAGTCAACGGAATCCCAGTTGTTAACCCGGTTGCTGACATATAATGCGCCTCCGTCATCATTACCTGTGTACTGCAATCCAGTCACATGCGTCAACGTAGCACCGCCAGCTTGAGTCGCTAATCCAGCGCCGTTCTCAAAGCTTTCATGGTAGACTTCACGTTCTATAGGTTTCGAAGCAGCAGTCGTAAATTTAATATCTGCAATATAATAAGGTACAGTCTTACCCGCTTCATTGGAGTTAACACGCAGAGCGGAATCACTGGACTTGTCTACAGTGAATTCCTTTGTCAGCGTAACCGCTTGTCCCGCAACAAAAGCAGTATCAGCGTAATTTCTATAGCTGTCTACTGTTTGAAGCGCTGCTTTGGCATCGGCAGGAATTGTTTCGTTAGCATCAACGTAGATCGATACCGTTACCGTATATGTTTTGCCGTCTACTAAACCAAGGTCGGCGTATTTAAAATCAACAGAGTCCCAGTTATTAACCCGGTTACTGACATACAATGCGCCTCCGTCATCGTTCCCCGTGAATGTCATACCGGTCACATGCGTCAGCTGCGCATTGCCAGCTTGGGTTGCAAAACCAACACCGCTCTCAAACGATTCATGATACACAGTTGTAACGTCCGAAGCAGCTGAAGCAGCAGGTGCAACCCAGCTGGTCGGAATGAGCAATGCGGCTGCAAGCAGCATTGAGACGAGTCTTTTAAATTTTGTGCTCATTTAGTTCGATCCCCTCCGAAGTAGCTTAATTAATTTTGTTATGCGCTTACATTTAACTTGTCGGACTAGTCCCCCTTTCCTAAATTAGATTATATCTTGCCTCTAACAAACCTTTTACCAGAAGAACTAAAGATTGTACTTTATTTTTTTAATATGAAAGCAACATTACAATAAATTTCTTGGAACTTTATGTTAGAATGTACACTCTATTAATCCGCTGAATCCCATCGTCCGACCTAGGCTATTCCTCCTGTTATCACCGCACATAAAAAAGCCGAATCCACAAGCGATGGACTCGGCAGCGTATCTGTATTCTATCGTGCAATGAGCTTAATTCGGTTATGAGGAATATAATGCACCAGTAATCGGCGAAAAGCCGCTGGCTCAACATGCATTTTCGGAATTACTACCCCTTGTCCTTCTGAAATATATAATGCAAATTGTCGAGGAAACTCAATAGCCTGCGATATTTCCTTCCATTGAATTGTAAGATCACTGGATGAGGTTATTACTCGAAGCCCGGCTGGTCCGCACTCTATCGCTTGCTCCTGACGAATGAACGGATTGGCTCTGAACGACCGCCGCGTCTGCCAACGATAAACAGCCCACATCAACACACCAAACAAGCAGCAGAAGTATATGCCTACTGATGCTGTCTCAGCTATTGATCTGCTTTCTGGTCCTGCAATAATCGCTGTTCCAACGAACAAAGCAAACAAGAGGAGCAGCCATAGGACGGCCAGCCTCCGATTATGATAGAAATGAAAATGGCGGTAATCTTCAAGCGTAAGCGTATATCGGAAAACAGGGTAACGCACGTCGTTGTGCATCGGCAGCCCATTCCTCCTACTTCAGAACGATGGACGCCCGGCTGTGCCCCTCCTTCGTCTTGCTCACCTCGATTGCAGCCGGGAACGCCTGCTTCAATTCCTCTACGTGCGAGATGACGCCGATCATACGGCCGGCCTTCTGCAGATCGACAAGCGTCAAGATCGCTTTACTGAGCGATTCTTCGTCGAGCGAGCCGAAGCCTTCGTCAATGAACATCATCTCGATCGAAATGCCTCCCTGATACGACTGAATAACGTCCGTCATCCCAAGCGCCAGCGCCAGTGAAGCATTAAACTTCTCACCGCCCGACAGCGACTTCACATCGCGGTTCTGCCCTGTATAAGCATCATAAACATCGAGTCCTAAGCCGCTCTGCTTCCCCCTTGCCTCCAGCCGGTCGCTGCGCAGCAGAACGAATTGACCATCGGACAAGCTGCGAAGCCGTTCGTTCGCCGCATGCAAAATCTGATCCAAATATTCGATCAAAATATACCGCTCGAACGACATCTTAAGCGGGTTGTCGCCCTTCACCATCTGATACAGATCGGCCACTTGCTCCAGCTGTCCTTCCAGCGATGCGCATTGTTCGGCTGCTTGTGCAATCGAAGCACGAAGCCGGTCAGACGCTTGGGCATAACGATCCGCCGTCTGCAGCGCAAGCAGCGCTTCCTCCAGCTCGACTCGAATAAGCGATAATGACGCTTCAATCGCTGATGTATCCGCCGGTGATTGACCTTCCAGCTCTCGCTCTAATTGTAGAACAGCATCGGCTGCCGCAGCTGCTGCAGCGCGATAGCTGTCCACTTGCTCTCGGAGCAGCGCCCTTGCCGATTCGGTCAGCCTCGCAGATAAGTATTCATCCTTACTTGCAAAGCCATCCTTCTCCAGCTCATCCGCGAAGCGGTCAGACGCTTCTGCATGCTCCTTGTCCGCTTCTGCGGATGACTCCGCCAGCTGTACAGCCGCCGCACGCAGCTCCGCAAGCCGAGTAGAGGCAGATTGCAGCGCATCCTCCGCCTGTTTCCACGCTGCCGTGAGCACAGCAGCGCGATCGCTGTATTCCCTCAGCCGGGCAGCAAGACGCTCTGGCGTGCGAAGCGGCTCATCAATCGCTTCAAGCTCTGTCTCCAGCCTTGACTGCTTCGCGCTTCGATTGACCGTCAGCTCACGAAGCTGCTCGGACAGAAGATCCTTCTCGCGTTGAACCGACTCCAGACGACGGTCGATAAATACTGCTTTGTCGCGTAATTGAGCGAGTCCATCGCGGACGACCTTCAAATGATCAGTCTCCTGCTTCAGCCGCTTGCCATCCTCAAGCGTCGATGCTTGCTGTACGTGCAGCGGCAAGTCCTTCCTTATACCATATTCATCCAGCTGATGATTATGACCATCAAGTCGTTCCCGTTCGGCCGCTGCCTGCGCCAGCGCAGCGCTCAGCTCACGTTCGATCGCCTGCAGCTGCTCCTTCTTCGCCTGCAGCGCTTCACGGGACGGCAGCTCGCCCGCCGGTACCGCCTTCTCCGGATGCTCGGTGCTGCCGCATACCGGACACGGCTTACCATCGTGAAGATGTACAGCGAGCAAACTAGCTTGACCTTCAAGCCAAGCCTCCTCCAGCCGGTCGTGCTCGCTTCGCATCCGTTTCACCGAGGCTGTCAGCTCCGCTTCCGCGCGGGCCAACTCGCCGAGCTTTCGCTCCGCCTCAGCCAGCTCGCCGAGAATGCGATGCCGATCCCGCAGCTTCGCCAGCTGCTCCAGCAGTTCCGGCAGCTTCGCTGTCTTCGCATCGTCCGCTGCGATACGCTCGGCCGCCGCATGCTTCTCCCCGCGCAGCTGCGCAAGCGTGCGCTCCATCTCCTGCAGCTTCGCTGCCAGCCCTCGTTCCTCAGCAATCAGCCGATCCACCTCAGCACGCCGCTCCGCGAGCGTCCGTACGAGCGGCTCCAGCGCCGCGAGCC
>NZ_BIML01000022.1 GCF_004001065.1 Paenibacillus xylaniclasticus | reverse complement strand
AAATCGGCTCAATTGGATGCAAGCAACGTATGATCTGCGACCGACGGATACATTATTTCAGAAAACTCCGATTACGTTTGACGTTTCGGTGTGGGAGCTGTTCTGGTGGTTTTTCGGCGGGGCAAAATTGTTTGTGCCCGCACAGGGAAAGGAAAAGAATGTGGCGGAATTGGCAGAGGACCTAGTCAAACATAAGATAACCGTTATCCATTTTGTTCCCTCGATGCTTAATGCCTTTGTGACCTACTGCAAGCTGGAGAATACGACGGAGTTCCCGGATTTGAGATATGTGCTGTGCAGTGGTGAGCCGCTGAAATACCAGTATGTGCAGCAATATTACGAGGTGTTTGCGACTTCAAGCAAATTGATTAACTTGTATGGACCAACTGAAGCAACGGTCGACGTTACCTCGTACGAATGTGGGCCTGAACTCGAAGTGCTGATCGGCAAGCCAATCGATAACATACGATTGTATATCGTCGATGAGCAAGAGGCATTGGTTCCTATTGGAGTGGCCGGAGAATTGTGCATTGCCGGTGCAGGAGTAGCAAGAGGGTATATGAATGACCCGGAGAAGACGAATCAGTCGTTTAAGAGCAATCCATTTCATCAAGGGCCATATGCCAGAATGTATAAAACCGGAGATCTATGTAGATGGCTGCCTGACGGTAACATACAGTTTCTTAACCGGATAGATCATCAGATTAAGCTGCGCGGCTATCGCATCGAATTAGAGGAAATAGAGCAGACCTTAATGCTTCATTCTGGTGTAGCAGATGCGGTTATCGTGAAATCAGGAGAGCTTGAGGAGCTAAGTTACTTAAGCGCCTTTTATATCGGAGACTCCGATATTCCGGATACTGAGCTTAAACGCTTCCTGTCTTTACGTTTGCCGACGTATATGATACCAGAGGAATATTTCCGGGTAGATGCTTTTCCTTTAACAACGAGCGGCAAGGTTGATCGGCGGAAGCTTCGGGACAGCATTCCAGCTCCAATTAAAGAACGCGGCTCCTCACAATTAGACGAGAACTATCTAGAAATTTTTCTAGAGGCGCTGGGTCGAAGTGCAGACTTGACGCTTGAGGATCATTACTTCCAAGTTGGCGGGAACTCTCTGAATGCCTTATTGCTGGTCGCTAAATTGAATAAGAGATTTAAGACCGGATTATCGATTAGGGATATATTTGCAGAGAAAACGATCGGCAATATTATTCGGAAGAGCGAGGAAGCGAGAGGGAAAATCGAATCGGTCATCGTCCCGAGTGGTCCGAAGTCTTATTATAGAGTGTTGCCTGCTCAGTCGCACTTGTATACCACCTGTATGCTTGTGCCTGACAGCACGTTGTATAACGTTACGAAGATGCTACGTATCGAGGGTGAACTCAAGATTGAGCGTCTCGATTGGGCGTTTGGGCAATTAAGTATTCATTATGAAGCGCTTAGAACGTCCTTCGGCGTAGTTGATCAGCAGGTTGTTCAATTCGTTCATCCAGAAGCGTTCGCGATTCTTGAGTATCGGCGAATCGACGAGCAATCACGGGAGATGGAACGGAACCGACTGGTTCGACCTTTCAATCTGGGAGAAGCGCCGTTGCTGCGAGCATACTTATTGGAAGCAAGGCCCGATTCGTTCGATCTCGTTATCGACGCCCATCATCTGATTTGTGACGGAGTATCGTTAGATCGGTTAATCCAAGATTTGTTCGCCGTTTACGCAGGCAATTCGCTTGCAGTTGGGACGGTGCAGCCGAAGGATTATGCAGAGTGGCTTTGGGATCGTCAACTTGAGGAGCGGGGAGCGGAGCTTCCGGAATGGCTTCTTGGTGAGCTTCCACGGCTTGAACTGCCATTGGATGGCGAAAGAGCGGATCACTATTCCATTGAAGGCAATACCCTTACATGGGAAATTCCTTCGGGGATATGGCATGAAGTGAGGCATGTGGCCGCCATTCATAATAAAACGCCGTTTATGATGCTGTTCGCTGTTTATGTTGTCCTTCTGTACAAGTATACGAACCAAGACGATGTTGTGATTGGCACGCCGACATCCGGGCGAGATATCGACGAGATCGGGAAGATGGTCGGAATGTTCATGAATACTGCCATATATCGTATCTCGTTGCGAAAGGATATGACTGTCAGCGAGCTGCTCGAGATTATTGAAGAGCAGACATCATACAATTTGGCCCAAGGACCTTTTCTCTACCACCGCTTGCTTAATGAGGGAGGCTTTAAGAGGGAAAAAAACCGGAATGGGATTTATGATACGATGTTCGTTTATCAGAATTTCGATCGAGGTAGCTACACCGTTCCCGGATTAAACATCAGTCCAATAAACTACATGCCTTCAACCGCGAAATTCGATCTTTCACTTGCTGTTCTGGAAGATCGTGATTCCGTCAGGGTGGAAGTGGAGTATAGAAGTGATCTGTTAGCAGAGGAACGGATTCGCCGGTTTATGAATCATTATTTGAAGCTGATTGAAGAATTGTTATCCAATCTCTCAGCTCCGATCTTAAGTCTCGAAATGAATACGGAATTGAATAAGCAGGAACTGCTCGAGCAGTTCAATCGGATTGAGGCGGTGTACGATATCAGCAAGACGCTGCCTGAAATGTTTGAGCAACAAGCTGAACAGTCGCCTGAATCTATAGCTGTAGTAAGCGAAGATGGCGTTATGACCTATAGGCAGCTAAATGAAGAGGCTAATCGAATCGCTCACGTACTGCTTCGACAAGGAGTTCGCAAGGGCGACATTGTTGCGGTTACGGCTGAAAAGAGCACCTTTGCCATTGCTGGGATTATTGCGGTATTGAAAGCCGGTGCAGCCTTTTTGACCGTCAATCTTCTGTATCCCGAAGAGCGTACACGATTCGTTATGCAGGATTGTCGAGTGAGATTTGCTCTTGTCAATCAGCAGCATATTGGAAGACTGCCGGATAACGTCTATGGCATCGTACTGAAAGATCCGGAAAGGGCAAGCGAGTCTGTTGAAAACGTTGGCGTAAAGACTAGCCCTAACGATCTAGCTTACGTAATATACACGTCGGGCTCAACCGGTACGCCAAAAGGCGTCATGATTGAGCATCGCAGTGTCATAAATCTCATCCACCATGCAAGAGACAATTACTACGCCCGTTTCGGTCGTAAGGTGCATAATGCGATGGTAGCTCCGCTCGTTTTTGATGTTGCTGTGGAACGAATATTCTCCAGCTTGATGTGGGGCCATCGTCTATATCTTGTGCCTGACGATGCTGCGAGAGTAGGAGAAAGCCTGCTTCATTACTATTTGACACATCGGATTGATGTATCCGACGGAACGCCAACTCATCTTCAGATGCTGGTTGAACAGCCGCCGCCGAGCACGGATTGGTGTGTGTCGCTCCTGCTGATTGGTGGGGAAGCTTTGCCAGTATCTCTGGTCACTAAGTTAATGACAAAATTCGAGCGTCCGCCGGCCATTATTAACGTTTATGGTCCGACCGAATGTTGCGTGGACAGCTTCTATTATGAGATTAGGCCGGAAAAGCTCGATCCTGTAAGATCCATTCCGATTGGTCGCCCTATTCCAAATGCTAAAGCTTTTGTGCTGGGCGCAGATATGCAGTTGTTGCCCGTCGGGGTTCCAGGCGAGCTGTATATTGGCGGTCCGGGAGTGGCGAGAGGCTATATCAATCGTGACGATCAGACCAAAGAACGTTTTGTTGCCAACCCATTTGACCCGCAAGAAACCCTTTATCGAACCGGTGACTTTGTAAGATGGGATTTTAATGGGGAAATGCAATTTATCGGACGATTGGATAATCAGGTTAAAGTTCGTGGTCAACGGGTCGAGCTTGGCGAAATCGAGCACATTCTTTTGAAGGATGAGCGAATTCGACAGGCCAAGGCAATGGTAAGAAATATAGAGGGGCAGTCGGAGCTATGTATTTATTTTACCTCGTTTATATCGGGCCTGAACATAAGGGAGCTGCGCATGGAACTGGCACGTCAATTGCCGTCTTATATGATACCGAAGTACATCCTCCAATTAGAGGATATGCCTGTGACTGCAAATGGCAAGCTTGACCTGAAACTTCTGCCTGATCCAAGATCCAATCCGCATAGCTTTACATCGTCGGAAATAGAGGCGGACGGCTTGGAAGGTCAGCTAAAGGTGATATGGACAGAGGTGCTGGGAACGGAAGATATTCGGCTGGACGATGACTTTTTCGTTATTGGAGGCCACTCGCTTCTCGCCATTGTAGCAGCGGATCGTATTAGCGAAATTACGGGAGTGCGAGATCGACATTTGCTATTTAAGTATTCAACGATTAGAGGTATTGCGGAGCATATCAACAATCTCCAGGATAATGGAGAAATAGAGAACGGGAGACTTATATGATGAAGGAGCGTAATTATCGAATCATTGTGTTCGAAGGTCTGGACGGTACGGGAAAAAGCTCAGCGATCCACCGTCTTGCAGATGAACTGTCTGGAAGCCACAAGGTATACGTCGATCATTTGATCCATGAGCTTCCCCGGCTCTATAAAGAGCTTTACGATGTTCCTAGCGGCAAAATCGGTGAATTTCATCGTCACTTTCCCGCTGATTTCAGGAGAGCCTCTTATGTGTTTGAATCGGCGATACAAATGAGGATCAAGGATTCGTTCTATAGCCAATATGATTTTGTATTGTTCGATCGCTGGTTCTATACTGATTTTGCATACTTGCCGGAAGTTAACTGGTACCCAGAGCAGCTGCAGCTCATCCTAGATTCGATTCCTGTTCCCGATCTTACTTTTTATTTAGATGTGGACGTGAATGTGGCGATTGAACGGCTGCGAATGAAAGATGATTGGATGCTAGACACCTACGATATGGACACGGTTGTAGCCAAGCTTCAATCCTATAAAGAAGGATACGACCGAATTTTTCCATCCGTCTATAAGGCGGAGCGTATCGACAGCAACCTGTCGGTTGATGAAGTGTACGATCAGATTAAAAAAGTGTTCTCGAACCATTTTATTAAACAGCAGGCTTCACATAGGGGGTGAACAATATGTATATCATGGGGATTAATTCAGCTTACCATGAATCGGCCGTGTGCCTTCTTTATAATGGACAAGTTATTGCTGCTGTAGAGGAAGAACGCTTCAACCGTCAAAAGCGCGGAAAGCTCTCCGCGATTAATAATGCGGATACATTGCCGGTTCTAGCAATAGAGTATTGTCTGAATCGGGCTGGGATACGACTAAGCGATGTTAATTGGATCGGTTATTCAATCGATCCTTATAAGCGTGTGCAAAATAGCGGCTTCGTAGATAAAGTTGTGCCAAACAGCTGGGGTAGCCCAGAAGGGGAAGAGATATTCTATAAATCTATACAAAATGTTCCTACAAAGCTTCGAGAGATGGGCTTTATCGGTACGTTCAAATGGTTCGAGCATCATCTGTGTCATGCTGCGTCTGCCTTCTATCCTTCTCCCTTTGATGAAGCAGCCGTAATGGTAGTAGACGGCATTGGTGAAATCGATACCGCCTCGATATTCGAAGGGCGAAACATTGTACTGGAGCGGGTTAAGCAGATTGATTATCCGGCATCTATCGGATTTCTGTGGGAAAAAATATCGCAGTTTATCGGCTTTACGGAGTACGATTCTTGTAAGGTAATGGGTTTAGCTGCTTATGGCGATCCGGATATATATAGATCACAATTTCGTGATATCGTCCAATTGCTCGAAGACGGCATATTTACAGTCGACAACAACATTATGCAATTTCGTTCTGAGACGTATGACGGTTTACAGCAGCTGTTCGGTATTTCTAGAAGACAAGTTGGCGAGCCATTGAATCAATCTCATATGAACATAGCTGCCTCCTTGCAAGATATAACGGAAGAAACTATCGTTCATTTGGCCAAGGCCGCCTCTCGGCTTACGAACTCTCGCAACCTATGTTTAGCGGGGGGCGTTGCGTTGAACTGCATTGCCAATAGAGCAATCGAAAAGACGGGTTTGTTCGACCACATTTATGTGCAGCCTGCCGCTAATGATGCGGGCACGGCACTTGGGGCAGCTTATTTGGCGTGGTACGAGTTAAGTGAGGATGCCAAACGTTGTCCGCTGAAGACAACGTATCTGGGTCCAGAATATGACAATCAGGAAATACTAGAGGCGCTTCAACAAACGAATTTGAAATATCGTTTATGTGATGATATCGCGCTTGAGGCAGCCCAACTCCTTAGCCAGGGACGGCTGGTTGGCTGGTTCCAGGGGGCTATGGAATTCGGTCCTAGGGCATTAGGCAATCGCAGCTTATTGGCTAACCCGTCGGACTATGAAACCCGGAATAAAATCAATCATGCCGTCAAGCATCGTGAGCATTTTCGACCGTTCGCACCCAGCGTGCTTGAGGAAGAGGCCGCCGCATGGTTTGATTGTGATGATCCACCCATGGCTGCGGAATATATGTTAATCGGATACAAGGCTCATGAAGACAAGCGGGATAAAATACCGGCTGTCGTACATAAGGATGGAACTTGCCGTATCCAAATCGTAAAGCAATCAAGCAATCCGGCGTACCATAAGCTTATTTCTTTATTTCACCAACTGACGGGAGTTCCAATTTTGTTAAACACGTCGCTTAACGACAGCGAGCCTATCGTTTGCAGTCCGACGGATGCGTTACAGACGTTTATGAAAACTCAAATTGATTATTTAGCGATTGGAGATTACCTCGTCTACAAATAGAGGCTTGGAGAGGATATTGCTTATGAATGGCAAGTTTTCGACTATTGATCGCTCCGGCATACTTGACTTTATAGAGGAGTACGGTCGGGCCAATCAGCAATTCACATTCTCTGGATATACTTATACGCTCGAGCAATTGTTAGAAAGCTCTAAGCAGCTAGCGGAGAAGCTTTACTGGCTTGGCATTAGAGAAGGGGATCGAATCGGGCTGGCTTATGTGAATAATGGATGCTTTCTGAAGCTCATGTTCGCAGCCTACCGCTTACAAGCGACAATTGTTTACGTTTCTCCCAAGCTGCTTGCTGCCGAGATTATTGATATCGCACATTACTGCTCCATGAAGATGCTATTTGTTGACGAGCATTACAAATTTTTGTTT
Source organism: Paenibacillus xylaniclasticus (assembly GCF_004001065.1). Lineage (GTDB taxonomy): Bacteria > Bacillota > Bacilli > Paenibacillales > Paenibacillaceae > Paenibacillus_T > Paenibacillus_T xylaniclasticus. The sequence goes on along the minus strand of NZ_BIML01000022.1, from coordinate 81,984 downwards.
GAATTGCTGCCCCGAAGCCCTATACCTGTCTATAGATGCGGCCAGCACGAAATAAGCGAGCTGACGAATACATCTCGCGCGCCTATCGTCAAGGGTCCGGCTATCAATCCCGATACGGCGGTATTGTTCACGTCTGGTTCTAGCAGTAAACCGAAGGGTGCGGTATTGGGCGCCAATTCCTATATATTGAATGCTTGGCAGATAGGCAAGCACATTGGAGCATCTGCGGACGATCACATATTATGCTCTCTTCCCATGTGCTATATTAGCGCGCAGGTGACGGCATTTTTCGTATCCATCGTTTTCGGTTGCAATATTACGTTTCTGGACAGGTTCTCGGTTCAGGCGTTCAATCAGCTGGTTACGGAACGGGATATTACCGTAACGAATCTTGTGCCATCATTCATTCATCAATTGGGACGCGGTCATACAAAAGTTCCGAACAGATTGAGGGTTGTCCTGTGTGGAGGCGCTCAGTTACAGCAGGAGGACAGAGAGCGTTTTCTAAGCCTGTACGGTACGGATATTACCGAAGGATATGGCTCAACCGAAGGCGGCTGCGGTATTACGATTAACCCGGTTGATAAGCCTAAAAACGGATCTGTGGGCATCCCGCTGACCGGTCAAGAGATTTACATTGTCGACCCAGAGGATCATAGCCGCCAGCTTGGAGCGAACGAGGTCGGCGAGATTCTAGTTCGCAACGATACCGCTTTCAGAGGATATTTGAATCAGGAAGAGGAAACAAAGGCCGCTTTCAGTCAAGGCTTCTATCGGACATACGATTTAGGTCGTGTGGATGAAGAGGGGTATTTGTATATCACTGGACGCCTTAAGTCTATGATTAATAGGGGTGGCGAAAAAATATATCCAGGCGAGATCGAGAAATTGATTGGGTCGATTGAAGGAGTCGAGGAGGCGTACGTGTTTGGAGTTCCCGATGAGCAATTGGGGCAAACAGTTGGCGCCATAATCGTAACCGACGATTTAGAATTATCGAGCGAGCAAATTATCGAGCAGCTAAGCAGTAAGGTGTCTCGGTATAAGCTCCCTGAACATATCTACTTCGTGCATGAAATACCGAAAACCGTCTCTGGAAAAGTTGATGGCGTAGCCTGTATGGAAATGCTGCGCAGAGGAGGTATAACCGCGACATGAAATGTTGGGTTTCAGGAGGAACTGGGCGCATTCGGGAGGCACTTGTCGAACGGCTGACTGAGCATTATGTCTTGACTCACGAGGAGTCGGAAGCGGATGTTGTGTTCATCATGCCGCAGCCTATCCATCAGGTTGCTCCAATTATTCACCGGCTTTCGTCCAAGCCGGTAATCGATTTCAGTTCATTTACGAAGCTGAACACAACCGAAGGATATGCTCTGGCATACTTGTTGTTTCCCGATGAGACACGGAGCCCGGCTGCCTTATGGGATACGGGGCATGTTGCTATCGCTGGTTGTTTCGCATCATCGGTTCTTATACCGATCAATTATTTGGCTCATTACTGTGGCTTGAAGCCTGATAATATTTCAGCGTTCTGCTTAGGCGGAATCGAAACAGATACGACCTCGGATCAACGAATGGAACGATGGAGCAGACAAGCAAGCGAGAAGTCGCTCAAAAATCATCGATTTGAGGTGGAGAAGTTCCTTCTTGGAAATGCCCGCACGCAAATGAGCATAACGGTAGCCGATCTGGATCACAGCATCGAGACAACGGTTCATATTTCTTGTCCGGGACACGGATTAGACAGCAGCATGACATTGAGGTACGCTGCTCAGGATTGCCGATGGTACCAAGATGATACGGAGCGCGCTTCTGCTGACGATGTGCTCGTACGTTTTGTGCCCACATCAAGCGATACGCTAACCGCTTATGTGACGCTTGATAATGTACATTTTCTTGTGCATCTGGCGATGGCAAGCTTGTCTCTGCTCAGTACTGAGCATTCGGAATCCCAGGCTTGACGACTCGCTGTATAGGAGGGCGAGTCATGAATAGAATAGTCGGACTCGATGTTGGCGGAACCAATACGAAAATTTTGCTCTGCATGCCAGAGGGATGCAGTGTATATGTGACGGAAAGTCACAATTACAAAGAGATAGAGGCGCGTATCGATAGCGCCTCGCCGGAGACTGTTGTACTGACCGGCGGTAGAGCAAGTGGGCTGTATTCGCGATTGCAGGATCGATATCCTTGTGAAGTTGTGAGCGAAATGACGGCGATGTGCAAAGGAGCAGAATATTTGGCGGGCGGTCGGCATCGGGACATGATTCTTGTCAGTGTCGGCACAGGGACTGCCTTCTACTATATTTCTGCCGACGGTTACAGGCGTATAGGCGGATCGGGTGTAGGCGGTGGAACCATTCGTGGTCTTGGAAGGATGCTTACGGGCGTCTCGGATTACCATAGATTGCAGGTAATGATGGAGCTGGGGAATAGAGAACGCGCTGACTATACGTCAAGTGATATTTACGGTAATACATTCAGCCACATCCTTCCGCCGAACGTCATTGTCAGTAATTTCGGCAAGCTGGCGACTGAGACGGCTGCCTCGACTGAGGATATTGCCAGTGCAATATGCGGAATCGTAACGGAAACGGTGGCCAATATTGCTTGCCAAGCGGCAAAGAGGTTTCAAGTTAAACCGATTTATTACTGTGGGGGTATATTCAGGAGCGCTGTCGCCAAAAGAGAGATTCGTCGCTATACGGAATTAGGCAAAGAACGGGCATTTTTTTTCGAAGGAATTGAGGAGTTCGTTGGAGCAATCGGGGCTGTCGTCTATTTCTATGGCGATAGGGTAAAAAGCGACCTCCAGCTGTTAACACCGATTAAGTAGCTTCCTCTTCATGTCAGGCACAATGAGTAGAAAGAAGCGGATACATCGCCTTTGGCAACGTGGGTACAGTCACTTGATAAGCGTGACGCTTTAGTTGTTAAGCTGTCGGTTATCAAACAGGTCGGCGTGCCTCCTTGTTGGAGAGGGAGAAAAATTGTTGGATTCTAATGGATAAGGGGGACGATGGTGTGGAATGGCTGCTACATAAACTACGGCAACATGATCCGCTTCGAGTCTGCATTGTCTATAAACGGCAGCTTACGTACGGACAAATGATCGACCGGATATCGGAATATAAAACAAATCTGCTGCAGCGCGGCATTACGGAGCGATCGGTCGTTGCATTGTGTCTTCCTAATAGCTTTACTTTTATATATCTATTCCTTGCGCTCGCCGATATCGGCGCCAAGGTCATGTTAATTGACCCTCGCATTCAGGGGCCAGAACGGACCAAGAGATTTGAAAAGCTCGAACCGAACTGGCTTATCGAGAGCCGTGAAATGCTCATTTTGCACAATTTCTACGAAGAGGTTCCTTATAACATATCCGCACTGAATCGTGCTGAGCTGTTGTTAAACGATGAGGCGCTGCTTCAGTTCTCATCGGCGACTACGGGAGAAGCGAAGCTTATTGGGCGGTCCTCGCGTTCTGTGGAAAGGGAAATAGTGGCGACTTTGGCGGTTCCGCATGGGATTGAATCGGGGGATAAGGTGCTCGTACTGCCGTCGTTATCCCATACGTACGGCTTAATTACGGGATTGCTGCAGTCATTGTATGCGGGGGCAACGGCGGTATTCTCCAGCATAAAAACGGCACAAATTGTTGAGCAGATAGTAGAAGTGGGAGTAACCATTATATATGGGGTGCCATTTCATTATGACTTAATTTTATTAAGTAAAAAGGCTCAATTACGTTCAGTAAGGGCGGCTGTTTCGGCAGGGGAAAGACTACCAGATAAGACCCATTCAAGCTTTTATCAACGATTTGGGATATCGATTGGCCAACAATACGGAATGACGGAAGCCGGAATTATTACAGTTGATTTTCTTGGACAAAATTTCCCTGATGTTGGTCAGCCTGTACATACCGATAGTATCAAGGAGATCGAAGGGGCAATATATGTTCGATTATCTGAATCCCCCTATATGCTAGCATCCCGGACCGAAGCAGGGAAGATGAAGGACGGCTGGCTAGAAACGAGCGATCTAGGTCATTACGATAAGGATACACAGCTTCTTCACTTGTTTGGAAGGAAGGACTCGGTTTATATTGCCGGGGGTATCAAAATTAACTTGTATGAGGTTGAGGATATTTTAAATACATGCCCGGATCTTGCAGACTCCATCGTTCAGGTAGAAAACAACATGATTGTCGCCTACATTCAAGTACTGCCGTCGTTTAATCATATGGTGTTTGTGGACTGGTGCAAACAGAATATCGCTGCTTATCGTACGCCGGCGCTGTTTCGGGTTATGAAGGACATGCCCCGTACACCGGGAGGGAAGAAAATGCGCTCGGGTCTGTCCAAACATTGCATTGAATCGTTTAGCTTGAATCAAACAAAATGCCTTATTGAACAAGGAGCGCGCGAATGTGGAGACAAGCCGAAACATTAATTAATAAAGAAGCTAGAACCGTCCTGTTGTTATGCAAGGTTGAACCGTCTGAGTATGAGATCGAGGAGGCGAATTTGCTGCTTGGAGCTCCAGACTTTCACTTTATACAATTTCTCGCATATTTAATGGAGCATAAGGTTACTATGATTGTTTATCGCAATCTTCTAGCGCATAGCCTGCATCGCCATATCCCTCCCAAATATATGCATATGATAGATCTATTCGCATCTGGGATGGAGGAGAGAAACCAGGTATTAGATGATCAGTTGATGCCGCTGTTTCGCCTCATCCAGGATAGGGGAATTACGGCTTTGCTTTTGAAAGGAGCGGTATTGAGACATACCGTTTATCCGTCACCCGGGTTAAGATTTAGTAATGACACCGATCTACTGGTGCAGGAGAAAGACCTGCAGTCGATATGCAAGCTGCTAGTTGAGCTAGGATTTATTCAAGGCTTCTTCTCTTATAAAACCGGTGTGGAGCCTGCGAAACGACAAGAGGTCATTACAAAAAGAATGGTAACGCACGAGGTCGTACCTTTTCTGAAGGAAGTACATCATCCGATGTGCAAAGTAGTACAGGTTGATATTAACTTTGATATTTTTAATCGAGCGAAGCGAATGCGAACGGGCTTTGACACTGCCGCTTTATTTGAATCGGTTATACCGAGCTCCTCTGTGCTTGCGAGTCTTCGACATGAATACAATATTTTGCAATTGTCTTCTCATTTGTATCAAGATGCAGCAATGGTACAGGGAATTAGGGCACATAAAGATATGGAACTTATTAAATACGTCGACATCTATGAATACATTCGGAAATTTGGATCATCAATTGACTGGGATTGGCTGAGGTCTGAAATTGTACAAGCCGGATTGCAGTCTGTTGTGTTCTACGCTCTCTATCATATGGAGTATTTATTGGGCTCTATTGTACCAGCGTCCTTTATGAACAGCATTGCCCCGGATGATAAGGCGTATCTCGATTATTACGGGGTTGAAGAGGAGAAGCCGATTCGATGGAAAAAGACGTTCCTCGAAAGAATGTTTGACAGTAGACGGAAATTGGAGCTGCTGGATGTGGACAAAAAGGAATTAAGCGAATCAAGCAAATATTTCGATATTTTTTAAATCGTATAGCTGGGGGGAGAGCGGCGGAATATGACGACCGATTCAATGACGGAGCTAAAGAATAAAGTCATACAAATTATCGAAGCCGTTACTGCAACGGATCAGTCTGAACTGGGAGCTGACGATGAGATTATTCAATTGGACTCGATGAAAACGATTGTTCTGATCACTCAGCTCGAGGAGGAATTCGGAATATTGGTTGAAGATAACGATATGTTGTTCGAAAATTTCTCGTCAATCAACAAAATATGTGCAATTGTTCAAAGATATTCAAGTAAAGAATAGTTTTTATTTTAGCACAAAGTGAGGTGAAGGTATGCCTGCACTAGAAATTACCCCCTTCTTTAATGCGCAAATGAATTGCTTGGAAGGGGTTATAGCGGCTCTTGCTAATCATGCCGGGGATCCTTATATGATGCTTTTTGCGGAATCTTGGGGGTTTAGATATTTTGAAGATGGGCCATTAATCGGTTCGAAGATTTGGGCTGACATTCCGCATAAGAAGCTGTTTCTAGAGAACGGTAATGGAATATTTATTGAAGATAACGGGATGTCTGCAGAGCCAGCCTTAGAATGGATACAGGCACAGCTATCCGAAGGGCGTCCAGTTATTTTGCGTATCGATTCCTACTGGTGTCCATGGAATGACGTGTATCAGCTGCAGTCAATCGGACACTATGTTATTGTTACGTATATCGATTACGAAGCGCAAAGCTTATATTGCGTGGACCCGATGGTCCGTAAGACAGGCATTCTAGAACTTCCAATGTCTCATTATTATAAAGGCTACAGGAACTGTTTATCTTATACCCGCGTTCCTGTTGCAGAGGCGGCAATCTCTGTAAGGGAGCTACTTCTGAATACCGTAGACAGATTGACGGGAAATGGCAGGGAGTCAACTGCATTTCAAGACATGGAGAAACTGGCCGAGGAGATACGTACAACGGATCAGTTCATGAACGAGAAGCACGGATATCCCGTTATCGGTACAACTCCTTTAATCTTTAATTTGGTATGGATTGCCAAAGGTAGGCTGAACTACTCGGATTTTTTAGTTGATTTGTACAATAAGCACCGGATTACCGAATTATTAAAATGGGCTGATGAGCTTCGAATGACGGGGAAGGAATGGTTGATCGTATCCGGCACTGCTGCAAAGATGCTAATAAAGAGCGATTCAGAGCAGACCCGGCACCGTATTGCAGATCGAATTATGAATATCTCTAAGCGTGAGCAAGCGGTGCACCAAGAAATGTGCAGCTTTTTAGGTTTGACGTCATGAAGCAAGGGACATACTGAACGATCGATGCCGCATGTAGATCAGCTAGGATGCTGATTTACATGCGGTCTTTTTATCGGATCAGGCTCACCATTAAGAGCTTATCTGCAAGATGCGCTCATCTATATGTAAAAAGCAAATGGGACTAAAACTGGAGCCCTGCTCGAAAGCAAGGCTCTGTTCATGAGGTTGATTTAGAGAAGCTCTGACGAAACAGTATGGATATTCCACTCATCACGAAGAAAGAAGAGTAGAGAAGCATAGAAGAATATAAGTAGTCGTTATTGTTAGTAGGTTTAAGGACAAGCAACGCACCAGCGCCAACTAAGCCAATGACATTGAATAGAAGGACGCTCCGCATTGTCTTCTTCAGCCAAGAGCTGATTCCGAATAATACGAAACATAAGATCGCATTGATAGGGATAAACAGCAGCAGATAGAAGAAGCTTATCAGCAGCCAATTATGATCTGTTGTCTGATCTGGTGCACTGGCAGCCAGGTTGGCTGCGTAGATGGCTTGGCCAATCGTAAGAAGCGGCGTTGTAAGAAATAGGTGCAGCAGCAGCTCTTTGTTCAGCATTTGGCTCTCACCTGCTTTAACGGGATAAATTTTTACAACCTAAAGACGGGTTGAAGCCTTCAATGGAAACTCCATAACGGCTTTAAGCCCCCCTTGCTCCTCATTGCTTTCAAGCGAAAGACAACCGTCATGCGCCTTCGCAATTCTTGCGACCATCGGGAGACCCAGACCGTGGCCTTGCTGAACAGGCAGCTTTCTCCTCGATGAATAAGGCAATTCCGTAATTTCGGTCAATTGCTCTTGAGGGATGCCGCGCCCATTGTCACTTACAATAATACGATACTGAGTGCAATCCTGAGATAAAGAGGTCTCTACAACGATTCGGCAGCCCTGCGGGTTATGGCGCACGCTGTTGTGCACGAGATTACTAATGGCTCTGAGCAGTAATTTCTCGTCTCCATTAATCTGCCCCTCTTCATCAGCTAGCTGTAATTCGATGTCGTATCGCTCGTCTAATCCATTATTCAGACAATCCGCAACAACCTGTCTTGCCAATACCGATAACCGAACGGGCTTCCGATGCAAGGGCTGCATCTCATATTCCAGCATGGAGACCAGATTCAAGTCGCTTACAAGTGAGCGCAGCTTCTCGCCCTGGCGCCGAATAATTCCCGCTTGCTGCCTTTGCTCGTCGGGCAAATCCGTATTGTCCTCCATTTCGCTTGCGTAGCCGAGAATCATGGAGAGCGGAGTGCGGATATCATGAGAAATGCCGGCAATCCAGTTAGAACGTGCTTCATCTCGCGCTTTCAGGGCTGTTGTCTTGTCTTGAAGGATAGCCGAGGCAGCGTTAATACTTTGGGACAAATCGCTGAATATCCCTTTCGCGTCCAATTGTACGGCCTGATCCCGGGCGAGAGAATGAACACCCGCAACAAGAGGACGAATACCCTTGATGAGGCGCGCTCCAATTAGTATAGAAAGAAGGAGTGCTATCGCTGCATTAAGAAGCATCAGCCACAGTATCCGCAGCGGCAATGCTTTTACCCAATCCGTAACAAAATTGAATTGATATTTCCCATAGCTGCTTTTCGGATACCCGACCACAATAAGGCCGTCCTTATGCTCCCAAGAATAGACAGGATAATCCATTAAATAATAACGGGATAATTTGGCTATATCGACTAGCCCGTAAGCTAGCGGAACATCGGGGGGAAGCTCGTATTCCCATTCTACTTGGCCGTTATTGCTAATCAGCATAGCCCAAGCTTGATTGTCCTCTAGAAGCTTGATGGCGTGATCGCCCAGCATGTAAGTATCATCCTGTAGAGCTAAACCTCCAGCCACTTCCCCAGCCACACTCTCCGGTGACGGCCGAACATGAATCTCCTTGAATACTACAATACCGAGCAGGATGAAGTTGCAAATAACGAGAAAGATCGAGATGATGATCGTTGTGACAACAAACCGGCGTAAAATGCGAATCATTCCATCCACTTAACGCGACTCCTTCACCAGCAGCTTATATCCCAATCCTCTGACGGTGAGAAGATAGATTGGGTTAGACGGATCGGGCTCGATTTTTTCGCGGACCCTCCGCATATGGACCATCAATGTATTCTCATAACCGTAGCTATCGTCTCCCCAGACGGCTTGACATATGGCATCGCTAGTGACGATTCTTCCCTTGTTGTCGTACAGCTTTGCAAGAATGGCACGTTCTTTGGCTGTTAAGGGCTGTTCCTTCTCACCGCGCACAACCGCACTATCCAGGTCGATCGTTAATTCTCCTAATCGAAATACTGCTTGATGTTTCATTGCAGGGGAAGAGTAGACACGTTTTAATACACCCATCAGTCGCAGGACCAGCTCGCGCGGCAGAAACGGCTTCACGATGTAATCATCTGCCCCCAGCCCGAGCCCGAGCAGCCGATCTTCATCCTCTCCTCGTGCGGACAGAAACAGAACGGGCATATTCGAAAACTGTCGGATGGATGACAAGAGCGAAAATCCGTCTCCGTCCGGCAGCATCACATCGAGAATCGCGATATCTGGCTTGTCTACATGGCAAGCTGATAGAGCCGCAGCGCAGCTCTCGGCTGTGTAAATGCGATAGAAGCCTTCCTTACGCAGAAAACGTTCAATCATTGTAATCATTTCTGACTCGTCATCAACAATCAATATTTTTCTGTCTTTTACATTGTCCATATGTGTCACCCAAAAATTATTATACATGAACCAAGGGAGGCTCGGATTATATCCTTAATCGATTTAAGGTTGATGTAAGGTGTATTTTAGATTGAAGTAAGGCGGGCCCATTACAGTTGATAACAAGGAAAATATATCTGGAATGGAGCTGACCTTTAGATGAGTGCTGTTATTGTGCAGACGCAGGACTTGACCAAAACGTATGGGGGAACCAACCGCGTGAATAGGGTCAATCTGCATGTAGAAGAAGGAGAAATTTTCGGTTTTCTAGGTCCGAATGGAGCGGGGAAAACGACGACTTTAAAAATGCTGCTGGGACTAGTCAAGCCGTCCAGCGGGAATATTCATATATTCGGAGAGAGCTTAAGCAGCCATCGTTCTTCTATTCTTAACCGGACCGGGTCGCTGATCGAATCGCCCTCCTACTACGGTCATTTGACGGGCCTTGAGAATATGAGGGTCATGCAGCGTCTGCGGGGCGTGCCTGATCGCAATGTCGAAGAAGCGCTTCGCATCGTCCGGTTAGAAAATCATAAGCACAAAAAAGCGGAGCAATATTCTCTTGGAATGAAACAACGGTTAGGAATCGCAATGGCTTTGCTCGCCTTTCCTAAGCTGTTAATACTCGATGAGCCGACCAACGGTCTTGACCCTGCAGGTATCGGCGAAATTCGGGAGCTGATTAAGTCGCTGCCCGCACGCTACGGCATGACCATATTGCTCTCCAGTCATTTGCTTACGGAGATTGAGCAGATTGCGACCTCGGTCGGCATTATTAGCGAAGGCAGTCTGCTGTTCCAGGGCAGTTTGGAAAGCCTACAGGCCAATAGCAGATCCGCCATCTGCTTCCAGACGAGCGACAATGCTGCGGCTAAGCGGCTACTCTTCGCCCGAGGCTATCGAGCTGTTCAAAGCGGCAGCCGGCTGGAGCTTCAGTACCTTGAGGATATGGACGTGGCGGAGATCAACCGACTGCTTGTGAACCAGGGTATTTCTGTTACCCGAATCGAGGAGCGTAAGCATAATTTAGAAGATATCTTCCTCGAGCTGACGGGAAGGGAGAGAAGCTTGTGATTACAGCAATAGGATTGGAATATTACAAAATCCGCCGCAAAAAGCTATGGATCATGATCACGCTCTTACTTGCTATGGAGATGCTGTGGGCTTTCGTGACCGCGAGCATCTCGATTTCCCGCAGTGCGGAGCATGACGAGTGGGAGACTCTTTTCTACTGCGTATCTTCTATTAATGGTTTCTTTATGCCAATCGTTACGGCTATTGTCGCCTCTAGGCTTTGTGATATGGAGCATAAAGGGGCTACTTGGACAATACTTGCTGCGACGAATGTGAGCCGCATCCGCCTCTATACCGCTAAATATATATGCGCCAATAGTCTTCTTCTGTATGGCATCCTTGCACAGACTGTCCTTATCATCGCGTTTGGGCAAATGAAAGATTTTTCCGGCAGCCTACCCTTTGAGTGGCTCATCCGATTCATAGCCGGAACGATGCTGACAACGCTTGCTGTTACGGCGCTTCAGCAGTGGATCTCTTGGACAGTCAGAAACCAGGCTTTTGCACTTTGTCTGGGCATGCTGGGAGGGTTTATCGGCATGACTGCAGCTCTGTTTCCGGCTGGCGTCCGACATTTATTCATTTGGTCGTATTATTCGGAGCTCAGTCCCGTTATTTTGCGATTCGCTGAGTCATCAAGCTCCTACTTCATCCAGCCTATGAACTTCAGTCTTATGCTGGCTGCGCTGGGGATGACCGTCCTGTGGTATACGGTCGGGAGCCTTCATATTGCCCGGAAGGAAGTTTAAGGGAGGAACAAGCTGATGAAACAAAGTGTTGTTGCTGAATGGTTAAAATTGAGGCATTCTCGAATGGTTCTTGTACTCGTTGTACTTCCGATCATAAGCCTGTTGATCGGTTGTGCGAATTATTATTTCAACCAGGCCGTTCTGCACGATGGCTGGTATAGCCTATGGTCGCAGGTCAGCCTGTTCTATGGACAGTTCTTCCTGCCTATTCTTATAGCCATTTGTTGTTCTTATGTATGCAGGCTGGAGCATCTGGGCCGGAATTGGAATCTGGTCTTGGCTTCGCCCGTACCGGTCTCCAGTGTAATACTTGCCAAGCTCATTGTCGTCGGCAGTTTAATTTTGTTCGTACAAGCGATGTTCGTAGGGCTCTATTGGGCTGCGGGCGCTCTATTCTCTTTACCGGGACCATTTCCAATGGAAACGATAGGCTGGGCGATAAGCGGATGGTATGCTTCTTGGTCCATTATTGCGCTGCAGCTGGGGCTGTCATTACGGATTCGCAGCTTCGCTGCGCCCATCGGCATTAGTCTGTGCGCTGTCTTCATTGGCCTCGGCATGTACACGGCAAAGCTGGGGAGCTTGTTTCCGTTCTCGCTGCTCGCTATTGGTATGAGAGCACTCAGTCAGGATGAGCTGACAGACGCACAAAATATGCTGTTTTGGATGATGAATATGTTTTTTATTCTTCTATTTACTTCTATGTCCATACGTCGATTGAAGAATATAGATATCGTGACCTCATGATAAAGGGATTCTCTTTGCGGGCTTTTATGCAGTATTAACGTTATATAACATAACATCCTTGTTCTCTCGATTATGTTTCCGAGCTTCAACGAATCCGGTCACGGTAGCTGGCTACATATTAATGGTCGGCTGCCTTTTTCCGCGAAGAATGACGATCTTTGAACGCGGACGGATTGAAGAGTGGACGGCAAAGCGATATTATTATGAACAACGTATGGACTACGCTCCGGTACGAAGATTAAAGCAGCACAGAGAACTGGAGAGATAGAAGATGCAAGAGCATTCCCCCATCGAAAGTGTTGAGGCTGAAGAAAGGGAAGACAGCTTCCTCCAAGGCGTCAAAGACTGCATTCCCACGTTATTAGGTTATTTAAGTATAGGATTTGCTGCCGGCGTCATCGCCAAAACATCAGGACTTAGTGTGGCCGAGATTACGCTTATGAGCGTTCTGGTCTATGCAGGATCGGCGCAGTTCATCATTGCAGGGATGGTTGCAGCGAACGCTTCGATCGCCGCCATTATTTTTACGGTCTTCTTCGTGAATCTCCGCCACCTCTTGCTTAGCGCAGCGTTATCGCCTTATTTTCGCCATCTTACTCCCTTCAAAAACATGATGATTGGTTCATTACTTACGGATGAGACCTTTGGCGTGGCTATGTATCAAACCGCGAATAGGCAGAGGATTAGTGAGAGATGGATGCTTGGCCTCAATATTACCGCTTATTTAAACTGGATTGCGGCGACTGTAGCCGGTGCGCTCCTAGGACAATGGATTACTAATCCCGAGCGGTTTGGTTTAGACTTTGCACTGCCGGCTATGTTTATCGGGCTTCTCGTTCTTCTAATGGTTGGACGAGCTAAGGTGGCTGTAGATGTCTGTGTGGCCATAATCGCTGTCATCGTTGTTATAGGAGTTACGTTGGTTTCGTCGCCAAGTATAGGGGTTATTGCGGCTTCAGTGGTTGCTGCAGCAGTAGGGATGGTGGTGGAGAAGTGGAAATAAAATGGTCAATATTGTGGATCATTGTGGGGTCCTCCATTGTTACCGTCCTTCCGAGAGTGCTTCCGCTTATGCTGCTTAGCCGACTACAATTGCCTGATGGAGTATTGCGCTGGCTGAATCATATTCCAATCGCCGTTATGGCAGCTTTGGTAGGGCAAGAGCTATTGATGCAGGACGGAGAGCTTTCTTCTATACAAGATAACGTGGAGCTGTTGGCAGCACTACCTACCTTCTTAATGGCTGTATTGACGCGCAGCTTGCTAGGAACGGTAGTCGTTGGAGTGATTTCGATCATGGTGCTGCGACTTATAATTTGAGTGGCGTTTGAATAGTAAGAACAAGTAAACGGAGGTCAAATCATGAGTGAGATTGCTACAACACCACAACCCCCTTATTATGCAGATCGTATCACGTATGAAAGAAATATACCGAGGCTATCTTAACGTTAATCAGAGGGATGCAGCAGCAGCAGAGAATATCAGATGTTTTAGCAGCGTGGAGGAATTATTAATGGCATTATTGCTGAAGAATCGGGGAGCTTTACTGATCCTGATGCTGAATTTGTTTCTCGTGTTTACAGGAATCGGACTTGTTCTGCCGATTATGCCGAGGTTCATGGAGGAGCTGGGCATAACAGGCTCAGCGGTGGGTCTGCTTGTAGCATCATTCGCGCTTACCCAGCTTCTGTTCTCGCCGATGGCCGGCCGGCTGTCCGATACCTATGGCAGGAAGAAAATGATCGTTATCGGCATGCTCATCTTCGCATTAACGGAGTGGATGTTCGGCATAGCAGAATCGCCATGGCTGCTGTTTGCCTCACGGCTTCTAGGCGGCATTAGTGCTGCGCTCATTATGCCGTCTGTGATGGCGTATGCCGCCGACGTCACGTCGGAGGAAGATCGGGCGGCTGGGATGGGATATATAACGGCGGCCATTACGACAGGTTTTATTATCGGGCCGGGCCTTGGCGGGTATATTGCCGAATTCGGCATTCGGGTCCCTTTCTATAGTGCGGCGGTTGCGGGTATTGCTTCAGCGTGCGTGACGGTGCTGCTGCTTCAGGAGTCCCGGCCTGCGAGGCATGCATCCGTCGAAACCTCGCCAGCCAAGCAGCGAAGCAGTCTTCTGCAGCAGCTGCTTCGATCCTATCGCGAGCCGTATTTTATTAGTCTTGTGATCGTGCTTGTCATGTCCTTCGGACTTGCGAATTTCGAGACCGTATTCGGACTATTCGTCGATCATAAATTCGGCTTCGAGCCCCGGGATATTGCGTTCATTCTGACGTTCGGCTCCATTGCGGGCGCGGTCGTCCAAGTGACAGCGTTCAGCTGGATTTTGAATCGATTTGGGACAAGGAGAGTCATCTCGGTCAGCCTTCTTGTTGCCGGCGCCTTCATTCTTGCAACGTTGTTTGTCCATCAATATTGGATGATCTTTGCCGTAACGTTTATTGTGTTTCTGGCTACCGATATATTGCGACCGGCGATTAGTACCCAAATGTCGAAGATGGCAGAGGATCAGCAGGGCTATGTTGCCGGGCTGAACTCAGCCTTCACATCTCTCGGTAATATCGCCGGGCCGATCGCGGCAGGAGCGTTGTTCGATCTGAACATTAACTATCCGTATGTGATCGCCTCTGTCGTTCTGTTGATTTGCTATGGCTTAATGCTAGGCGTCCGCAAGCGCAGCCTGCAGGAGGCATAAAGGCTCATTGATTGGCTCATGGGTTCTCCCAGACGAAGCAGAGCGGCTGCTAGGCTGAAGAATGCTCTTCTTCTGTTATTCGCAGCCGCGCCGTACGGGATTAGTGAATAAAATAATTCGGATGCTGATAATCCTTCATAAAGTTAGCTACCTGATTCTTAATCTCTGCAAGTCGGCTGCTATCCTCCGCATGCTTCGTTGCTTCCACAATCCAGCTTGCGATCTGCACCATCTCTTTCTCTTTCATTCCCAAAGTTGTGACCGCTGGCGTTCCCATGCGGATGCCGGATGGATACCAAGGCTTGTCATCGCCAGGTATGGAGTTCTTGTTCGTTACGATGCCCGCCTCTTCCAGCTTGGTTGCTAAATATGCCCCGTGCTTGACGGAAAGCTCCGGTGAGGAGTTCACGACATCCATCAGAATAAGGTGGTTGTCGGTTCCGTCGCCCATAAGCTTGAAGCCGGAAAGCTTTAGCTGATCGGCTAATGCTCGGGCATTCTTGACGATTTGTCTCGCATATTCCTTGTATTCCGGCGACATGGCTTCCTTGAAGGCGATGGCCAGGCCGGCAATATTGTTCATGTGCGGGCCTCCCTGAAGCCCTGGGAACAACGCCTTATCGATCTGCTTGCCAAGCTCTTTCTTACAAATGATGACGGCGGCACGAGGACCGCGCAAAATTTTGTGAGTGGTGGAGGTCACGACGTCAGCGTGCGGGAAGGGATGCTGGTGTACACCGGCAGTACATAGTCCTGCGATATGAGAAATGTCAGCAATGAGATAAGCGCCGGATTGCTTCGCGATCTGCCCTAATCGTTCAAAGTCGATTTGCCGCGGGTATGCGGTAGCGCCGCATATAATCGCTTTCGGACGGTGCTCAAGCGCCTTGGTCTCAATCTCGTTGTAGTCGATTTCGTAGTTATCGTTCAAATGGTACTTGACCACATTATACATTTTGCCGGTCATATTGACGTCGTGTCCATGGGTCAAGTGGCCGCCGTAATCGAGCGATAGCCCCATTAACGTATCGCCAATCTCAAGGAGTCCGCTAAGCACGGCAAGATTGGCTGGAGAGCCGCTGTGCGCTTGAACGTTAGCATGATAATCATCCGGATTCGGCGTGAACAGCTCCAATGTTCTTCGGATTGCTAATCGCTCCAGTTCATTCGTGATCGGCTGCCCTTGATAGTAGCGGCCGTTCTTGGTCAGGTCAATTTCTTCAGGATTGTCCTTGGAACGGAGATAAGGATAGCCCTCGGAATATTTGTTCGTAAACACAGAAGCGAGGGCCAGCTGAACGGCGACGGAGGAGTAGTTTTCCGAAGGGATTAACGTGATGCTCGTTTTTTGCCGTGTTGTCTCGGCTTGAATGAGGTCGGACACCTCACGGTCCGTCTGCGCAATAAGATCGGTAAATGGTAAGTCAAGTCGATGAGCTGTCATCTTGTACACCCCTTTAATATTAGAGTCATAGTCCGATAGAGACAGTAAGATAATATCACGGGGTTAGAGCAATGAAAATATTTCCTGGACTTTAAAATTTAAAGTTCGAATACTTTTACATACTCAATTGTAATAGATTAGAATCTTGCAGTAAGATGGGGAAAAGCTCTTACAAGGAGTGTTATATATGCCCAAATCGATTCAATTTTACTCGCAGTTTCCTCCAAGAGATTTTCGTGAGAGAGAGTTCGGGGAGCATATTCCTCTGTTGAAGCAGGTCGAGAGCAGGTTTGATGGATCGCTTGTTTATTTCGATCATTCTACCTTGGACCCATGGGTAACCGTAGCGTCTATTATTCATCATACAGATCGTCATATCCCGCTTGTGGCGGTTCAGCCTTATACGATGCAGCCAGCCACGGCAGCGTCGATGATTTATACTTTTGCCCACATTTATAATCGGAAAGTAGATGTGAACTTGATTTCGGGAGCGCTTCCTAAAGATTTGGAGGAGGTAGGCGATTCTTTATCGAAACCGGAACGATATGAGAGGCTTCGGGAGTTCGGCGAGATCGTGAGAGGGCTTCTATCTTCTAATGAGCCGTTCGATTATCGCGGGAAATACTATACCTATCAGCAGTTCAGCTCCAAGCTGGCGCTTCCGCGGGAGCTCATGCCGAACTTCTTTGTACCTATGCTTTCCGGCTCGCCGGAAAGTATAGCTTGCATTGAGGCTGTCGCGGATACAGTCGTCACACTGCCTAATGGTTTACAGTCTGTAACCGACTTATTCAGCAGGTTGAAGGGGAAGCAGCTGGAGCTCTGCGTCAAGGTTCAGCTTCTGGCGCGGCCAGAAGCAAGGGCGGCGTTATCGGCGCTGAAGCAAGATGCCAAATATTACGAAAGACGATTAGCTAAGAGCAAATATTTGCAGGAGCACAGTATGGAGGAGGAGGAGAGACAAGTCTTTTACCCAACGGTTGATTTTGTCGGTCCGATGATCGTTGGAAGCTATGAGCAGGTATCCTCTTATTTAAGACGTTATATCGAAGCAGGCATTACCAAATTTATTGTGCCCAATGTATTAAGTGAGGAGGATTTGCATCATTGCACACAAGTACTCGATTTGCTGGACCAGAAGCTGCTCGTTATTTAGGGGGACATCGATATGGCTAGAGAAAATCCATACGCTTGGCTTCTGCTAAGCGTACTATGGGTATTTACATTTTTGGGGGCGACGGCCAGGTTCATTCAATCGTATTACCAGCCGGAAATGTCAGGCGACATGGACGTTGGCAGAGGGTTTCTAAGTTTAACCTGGTCGCTTGGCATCATGATTTCGGCAGTATGTGCGCCCGTCGGCGGAATGCTGATTGATCGATGGGGCTATAAGAAGGTGATGGTATACTCTGGTTTATTCGGATGCTTGTCCATCTTGGTGGTGTTATGGTTTAGGGGGCCAATCGGTTATTTTATCGGGTTCGGCATTATAGCCGGACTAGGAGGAATCGGCTCTGCTGCCGGGTACGTACTGGTCAATAACTGGTTTAAGTATCACCGGGCCAAGGCGCTCATGCTGATTGGCGGTGCCGCCTCCTTGGGCTTGGCCGTCCTTACTCCGCTCTTCGTCCGCTACAAAGAATGGCTGAACTGGGTCAATCTATATTGGGTTCTGCTCGCGGTTAATATCGTATCCGTCCTATTCACTATTCTATTTATTAAAGAAAACAAGCAAAATTTCAATGAGGACGATAACAAGAGCGGGGCAGCCTCCAGCGATACATTAAGTGCCGTTAAGACAACCTTAATCGCGGATGTTAAACAGGGCTTTAACAACTTCATTCGTTATTGCAAAATTCCGGTTGTCTTGATTGTTATGTTTGCATTATTCGCTTGCGGGTTCAATATGGGCACGGTTGAAAGACACTTAATGGCCATCCATCAGGTAGCGCATGTTCATGATGCGATGTTTATTTCCTCCTTAAGCCTTCTTGGACTGTTAGAGGTTTTCGGCGGCTTGCTCTTTTCCTTCTTGCTCGATCATACGAATAGACTTCTCGCATTGACCATTCTGTATGTTATGCGAATTGGCGCCTTCATTATGCTGTTTCTGCACTTGGATTTAAGCCCGATATTGTTCTCCGTAATATTCGGGGCTAGCTATTTGGGCGCGATACCTGGGGGTATTCTTGTCGTGACCGAGCGGATCGAGCAAGAGGGCGGGTCTATCGGGCTCCAAGTAGGGGTTCTGCTCTTAGTGCATCAAATAGGCGGAGTTATCGCAGGGATCGCAGGGGGAGTCAACTTCGACCTATTCCACAATTATCAGCTGCTGATTGCAGTAGATATTGGACTCGTTGTCATCTGTGCAGCGGCGTATTACATGATGTACTTGAAATCGGCAAGCCATAAGAAGGTCTCGGAAACGATTGCTTCGAATTAATATTCATATGCTTTAAAACGGCTGCGCAGAGCCCATAATCTGCTGAAGAAAGCGAGTATGGATAGAAAATTAAAATGGTTGAGCAGATATTACCAGATCTGCTCAACCATTTTGACTTATTAAGGTCTAAAGCTTGTGGGACAGCCCTCTTGTGTTGTCTTTATCTAATCGCCCTAGAACGGTACTCGCTCGGCGACATGTCGTAGTATCTTCTGAACATGGAACTAAACTGAGCGGCACTTGAATAACCAACCCGGTTAGCAATTTCGATAATTTTCAAATCCTCCGATTCAAGCAGCTTGATCGCGTGATTGATCCGAATCGTGTTCAAATGAAAGATTGGAGACCGCTTGAATACTCTGGAGTAGCAATTGGAAATATAGGTTGGATTTAATTTAATCAAATCGCTGAGTCCGCCTAACGTCAAGTTTGGATTGGCGTAGTTTTTGCGGATGTACCGATTCAATTTGATCAGTCTATTGTCGATCTGAGCATCGTTAAGCGCTTCAGCGGTGCAAGAGGGATCCGGCTCCTCTGGGATAATAAAGTTGTCGAGCAAGTGCTGGATAACCTCCGGCCGGAACGGGTTGGATTCGAACAGTCTGTTCATGGTGGCTGTGATGTCCGAGCAGGAAGCAATCTTGCAGAAATTGCGATTCACCCTCAGGCCCCGTTTATAGAAGACAAGTCCCCGCAGCCGACCATAAGACGATGATTCATTATGAAATCGAATATATTTGTGCTTATTGGATATTAGCACGACCTCGCCCGCTTGAAGACTTATCTTCTTCTTCCTCATTAATAGGGTAATAGGGTTAAACACTTGAACTGCAACGATAGAGCCTTCTTCCCACAAATGCCAATAATCGATGTAACCGGGATGGAGGATGCAGTCTGGCTTCCAAGACAATACCTTTATGTCCATACAATTTCACCGACCTGTGAGATTTTGAAATACCTGCCTCTACCCTGAAGCGTAGGTTACGCAGCAATGTACTGTTTGAACAGATTCATTGGTCTAAGTGTATTGCTGTAATTATCCCCTGTCATGACGACAACCATATCTAGCGCTGGCGCAATAATGATAATTTGTCCTCCGAAGCCGATGGAGAAATAAATAGGGTAGCCACTCGGCAATTCAGAGCACCACCAGTGGTACGCATAGCGCCCAATCATACGAGCTACAGGGTTGTCATTCTCGTAACGAGGGGTTGTACTTGCGCGCACCCATTCCTCGCTAATAACCTGACGGTTATCGAACACTCCATGATTTAGAAACAGTTGACCGAACTTCGCCATATCGGCTGTCCTAAGATGCAGGCCATACCCGCCGATTTTGATACCTTGCGGGTCCTCCTGCCAGCGATAGCTCGTAATGCTCAGCGGAGCAAGCAGCTGCTCCTCCATAAAAGAGCCTACATTTCCTGTCGCCTGCTGAAGAATAGCCGTAAGCAGCTGAGAGCAGCCCGTATTGTAATTGGTCGATTCGCCGGGCGTGTCCTTGATGGGCCTGGCCAAGACAAAATCAATCCAGTTCTCGCTCTGAAGCATTGGAGGGTTATAATTCCAAACGCCAAATTCCGGCCAATCGAAGCCTGCGGACATCGTTAGCAGCTGTTCAATTGTAATGTGCTGCTTCCTCGGGTCTGCATCGCTGCGCAGAGAGGGAAAATACTCCGCAATAGGAGTATGCAGGCTTGGAATATACTTTTTGTCCACAGCGATCCCGACTAGTGCAGACACGAAGCTCTTGGTGCAGGAATTTATTTTTTGCAGCTTCTTGCGGTGAACATCGTTACGGAAATATTCAAAGCGACAAGCCCCATTCTGCAGGATCAGGCAAGTAAAGAAGTTCTCCCTTTCAAGCGCCTCACGCAGCGCTTGCAGGCTGGAGTCCGTTAGCCTATCCGTATAGCTCGACATTAGCAACCTCCTGTATCAGTTGAATTTTATAAATAAAAATCCTTCAAGCTAGTGACCATTTCCCCTTCCAGCCTCTTTAATTGAGCGCACCTATCGATGAGAGAGGCCGTGTCTGTATGAGACAGCGCTACCTTTCTTCTTAGTTGGTTTTTGATAATCTCGCTATGCTTAGCGGCCGTAAGCAGCTGTTCGATGCTGCGAGCAGGTCCGTTGACGGACCGAAGATAACGGGCAAATATCTTCCGTGATGCTGTAATTAGCGCCAGAGAGGCACACCAACGCTCGGAGATGTCGACCAGAAGCAAAGGCGTGATGCGGGACAAGTCAGACAGAAAGGACTGCAGGCTTTCATAGTATTGTAAGTCATCATCATATGCAGCAAGCCATTTGACCCAAGCCTGCGATGTTTCGTCCACGGCTGCGTTCAGGTCTGGAGGCGATAGCTGAAGAGAGATGAATGCATGCTCGGATGCTGGACTATCGAAGCCTTCTTCAATGACATGCCGGGGATAAAAGTAACGATTATAGTCGCTCGCATGCTTATGGTCATCATCAAATAATTGATAACCGACATCCCTCCTTGAATCGATGTAATGGACCAGCATCACAGTATGGGGAAGAGAGCTTTGCTTATACTGTTCCGTTTTATGCTGCAGATGGAACATATCGACGGATAGAAATACGGGTTGTCCAGCATGCAGTAACGTTTGAATTTCAAGCTCCACCTCCCCAAAATGAACACTTCTCCGACAGTTGGAACGGATATGCAGCTTCAGCAGATCCTCGTTAGAAAGGATGTCATATGGGTAACTCCACTTCGCGCCCCCGTGACGGATAAAGTGGTTGTAAATACGTTGAGTATTCTCCAACGACCGATAGAGGAGAAGCTCGACAGGGTACTTTAGCTCATTCAGATAACTTATGAGCAGGGAGTGGCTGCAGTTAAAGTACTTGTTCTCATACCGGGTTAACTGGTTCTCAAGTTCCATATCTGCTATATCCTCATTCATTAATTTTTAGGGGGCCCCTTCCAGTATTTAAAGTATAAGCTGGTCGACTTTCTTTTTGCAACGCTGTACAGGCCGGCTTTTAAATTTACAGGCTCGTACATTTTTAAGATCTTATTGTCTTCTCCTATCGTTTTTAGGAAGATCATTGCAACGATAGTTTCACATTCTACATGACGTGGAGGTCGCTTCCCGTGGTTATTCCATCTCATCTCTATGACATGATCATGTCGAACAAGCCGCCAGATCAGCCTTGTATAAGCTATATGGATCAGAGCTCTTATACCTATAGTTCATTAAGGCTAAAGGTGGAGGAATGTGCTTCACTCTTAGCTGCCCATGGTGTTACTGGGGGCTGCTCCATTGCCGTTCATATTCCGAATTCGCTGACCTCGATTGTTCTATTGCTTGCGATTTGGAAGCTGAACGCACAAATTGTGCTTTTGGATTCCCGGCTGAAGCCGACTGAGGCTGAACGGAACATTGCCGCTTACACGCCTCATTATGTGGTGGAAGCCCCGCCGCTCCAAAGTGCGTTTTCTAATTTTGCAGAAGAGGTTGAGTTTACGGTTCGGTGTTTGCAAGACAAGAAGGATATGCAGCAGCAGCCCGAGTACGCACTCGTCCTGTTCACTTCTGGCTCAACCGGAAGCCCCAAAGTAGTGGGAAGAACGGCGGCGTCGATTCGGGAGGAGCTGCAGCATTTCTTAAGCTTTCCCGGTGCGGTGCAGAAGAACGATGTCGTCATGGTACTAAGCTCTATCTCTCATTCGTTCGGGCTTCTTACAGGAGTCGTAACATCGCTTAATGCGGGCGCCAGCGTCATCCTGTGCAGCAGCAGAGCGCCTCAGATCGTTCGTATGATACGCAAGCTTAAGGTATCGGTCCTGTATGGCGTCCCCTTCCATTATGAAACGATGGCCATGCTGGATGGTCAGCGGATGGAGCTGCCGTCCCTGCGATCTGCTATTTGTGCAGGCGAGCCGTTGAAGCAGGAGACGCACCGCGCATTTCTCGACAAGTATGGAGTATCGGTTGGGCAGCTATACGGGATGAGCGAAACCGGCACGCTTGCTGCAGATGTGCTGGGAACAGCGCCGGGTACGGTTGGATTGCCTATGCGAGGAAGGGAGCTGCGGGCAGATGAGGAAGGCATTTTTGTCCGGTGGGAGCATTCCCCGTATTTAGGAGGCTTGCATTTCGAGCGGTACCAGGACGGTTGGCTTTCTACGCAGGACATAGGCCGATTTGATGCAGACGGTAGACTTTGGCATCTGGGCCGGTCGGACTCGCTGGTCATTATCGGGGGAAGAAAAGTCTATTTGCAAGAAATTGAGGGCACGATACGTGCCTACGATGGAATTCAGGAGGCTGTCGTGGTCTATGAGGACTTTATACGGGCATATTTCACCGTGAATAAGCCGATCAGCCTCGAAAGCCTAGCATCGTGGTGCCAAGGGGAGCTGTCCAATTACAAGGTTCCGAGAATGTATGTGCTGGTGGATTCGTTTCGCCGAACATCAACCGGTAAATTGCTGCGAAAGCAGCTGGATCAGCTTCCTGTCAAGGGGGAGTGGCGCTTATGAGGGGAACGTTCTCGCTTGGAAACGACCTGCTTATTGAAACGATACGGCTGGAGCACGGACATTACTTCTTGCTTGAGCATCACGTAGAGCGGATGGTCAAATCCTCCAGCTATTTCGGGATTCGCTTGCAGGCTGAAGAGCTGCTTCAGGCACTTGACCGTCATGCTCAAAGCTCCACACGTGCATTGGAACGGGTAAGAATGACCGCAAACCGCGAAGGCGTCATACAGGTGGAGGGCTTCCCCTATCCAGAGCAGGCTATAGGAATCCAGCCTTCCATGTTATCGCCTGTTCCCATCGACAGCTCCAATCCGTTCCTCTACCACAAAACAACGAACCGGAAGCACTATAACGAATTCATAGCGCGGTTTCCGGAAGTCTTTGATGTGCTGGCATGGAATGAGAAGGGGCAGCTTACCGAGTTTACGATCGGCAACCTGGTCCTTGAGCTGAACGGCAAGCATTATACGCCTCCTGTGGAGTGCGGGTTATTGCCGGGAACGTTTCGAGCCTATTTGCTGGAGCAAGGACAGCTGGAGGAGCGGGTAATAACCCGAGTGGAGCTGGCCCTTGCTTCGAGGGTGTGGATGATTAATAGTCTTCGGGGATGGGTCGAGGTTAAGTTTAATAGTTTCGATAACGAGGCGGGGGTGACAGAGTGCTGAATCATTTGCCGAGATACGAGAACAAATACTTTAACTGCATACAATCTCAAATTGTAAGCTACTGCAAGCATATTGGCTTCCCGATCGAATGGCTATTCTATACAAGCTATGAGCGAACGGCAGACCTGAGAGAGCAATTTATTGAACAGAATAAGAGCAGATGGCTGTATGAGGGGGAATGTCTTAGCCCGGAGGAGCTGTCTTTATTGCATATCGAATGGCATCAGACGCAGGTGGAGTCCTTCGCCGAGGCGGAGCCGTTGTTGATGGACGTATTGGGGCGGGGAGCATTCCCTATTCTGACCTGCAACCTATATGACCTCCCCTACAAGAAGCTTCATTACCAAAAGTCGAGCGTCAAGCACAGATTTATCTATGCGGGCCGGGAGCAGCAGGGAGGAGCGGCGACACATTACGTGCTGGATGATAACGCCAGCGCAATGGGCGACTTTATTGTACAACCGTTACCTGATCATCTGCTGAAGCAGACGTTCGAGAACTCGGATAAGAGAGTATTCTGGCTTCTATTTCGACAGCCCCCGGAAGAAGCGGTTATTCGGGACCAAATTAGCAGACGGCTTCATGACCGGATTAAGGAATTCCCGGACGATCATCGCTTCTATCTAGAGGTGGACAGCTTGCTGGATGACAGAGAGGATGCTTTGTTCGAGCCAGGCGGAATGATCGATCGCTTGGTGAATGCTTTTACATTGCTTGCTGGCTCCCGTTATGTATTTTCTCGTTTTCTTCAATATTATGGGGGCTTTGAGGTTCAGGCGTCACGGTTTAGCGATTGTTCGCTGCAGGCTGAGATTATTACGAATACGCTCGTCAAATTTAAATTGTCCCGGAGAGTAAATCGGCCGTCGATTAGAGACAAGTGCATCCATCTTCAACAAGCGGAGCTGGCGGCCCAAACAAGCTTAAGACAAGCTATATTCGAATCCATAGAGGGGAGGGAATTACGTGGAAGCAATGCTGTTTGACATTCTAAGGGAGATTTCCAGCCGCAAGGGGCTTACGGTCAGAGAAACCTATGCGGAAGACTTATCCCTTCGCGGTCATCTGGGCATGGATTCCTTCGATCTGGCAGAATTAACGGTTAAATTGGAGGATCAGGTCGGTATCGATATATTTGTGGAAAATATGCAGGTGAACACGGTTGGGGACGTGCTGAGCATTCTTGGCAGAGGAAGGGTGCAATGATGAGCTTCTATGCCGATTATGCGCAAGAGATGATCTGGTCGTATGAAGATTTGTTATCCGATCTTAATACTTTGGAGACAACGGGCCGCTATATCTATGAACGAAGCACCTACCGTCTGCTGCTAAGGCTGATCCATAGCATGGCTGTTGGCTGCCCGGTCACCGTATTGGATGGGGATCTTTCACCGGAGGAGCTGGCGAGCCTGGGGATCGGCTGCACGGATGAGCTGTATCAGACGGTGCCGACGCCGTGTCTGGCATTGAAAAGTGTCTCCGAGCTGATGGAGCGAATCCGATCTGGTCAAGACAGCTGGTCCTTAGGACTGTTCACGTCAGGGACGACAGGACGGCCAAAGCTGGTGCACCAAACCTTTGAGAGCTTGACCCGCAATGTGAGGTACGGCACCAAATACGCCCAGGATGTATGGGGACTCGCATACAGTCCGACTCATATCGCAGGGATACAGGTGTTTCTGCAAGCCTTTCTGAATGGGAACCTGATTGTGGACCTGTTCAGCAAACCGAACAAGCTTGCGGCGGCCGAGATTGTGCGTCGCTACGGGGTTAATCGCATTTCAGCGACTCCAACTTATTACCGGACGCTGATTAGTCAGCTGAAGGAGCCTCTGACGCAGGTGGCTAACCTGACGTTTGGCGGAGAGCGGTTCGATTCGCAGCTGGTTGAGCAGCTTCGGACTTATTTCCCGAATGCGGTCATTCGGAACACTTATGCGTCAACGGAGCTGGGCACGCTGCTTCAAACCGAAGGGGAGACGTTTACGATCCCGTCTTGGCTGCAGAACGATATTCGGATAAGTGAGGATATGGAGCTGCTCATTCACCGTCGGTTTCTAGGAAAGGTAGCGGGCGGCGGGGAGCTGTCGCTTATTGATGATGTGTGGTACCCAACAGGGGATGTAGTGGAGCGAGCGGACAATGGACAGTTCCGATTCGTACACCGTAAGTCCGAGCTGATTAGCGTTGGGGGATACAAAGTCAATCCGAATGAAGTGGAGGATGAAATTAAGAGGCTGGACGGAGTGACGGATGCGGTCATTAAGGGCAGGAGCAATAAAATGGTCGGCCATATTTTGGTCGCAGAGATCGTGTTACGAGAGGATGTGTCGAGAGAGACGATGGCAAGAAAGATTAGTGAGCTTCCTTTGCAGCCTTGGAAAATACCGCGCCAAGTCTATTTTGTGGACGAGCTGTACCGTAACCGTTCCGGAAAGAAGAGCCGCTTATGAGGTGGGTCATTGTAACGGGCGACACAGGCCGACTAGGCGCATGTATCGTCGAGACGATTCTGAAGCTTCCCGAATATAGAGTCATTGGATTAAGCCGAGGCTCAACGCCATGGACTCAGCAGATGGAAGAGGCCTCCGCCGGTAGATATATACGCTTCGCTTGCGATCTATCCGATCCGGACAGACTTGAGACCTTCTTCAAGTCGAGCATTCAGCCGCTAGGAGCAGTCTACGGGCTCGTCAATAACTCCGCGCACGCTTATGACGATATTGTAACGAACGCTAATCTGGAAGAGCTTAAGACGATGTTCAATGTCAACGTATTCTCCCCTATGATGCTGACGAAATTATGTATTCGCAATATGCTTCTGCATCGAACAGCCGGCTCCATTGTACATATTACCTCTGTCAGCGCTTCAACGGGCTACAAGGGACTAAGTATGTATGCGGCAACCAAAGGGGCGCTGGAATCCTTCTCGAAGGGTGTGGCAAGAGAGTGGGGAGGATGGGGAATCCGCTCCAATTGTATTGCGCCAGGCTTTATGGACACGGCGATGACAGCCTCTCTATCCGGGGAACTGAAGGAGAAAATATACAGCCGCACATCATTAAAGAAGGAAACCGACCCGTATTGTGTGGCAGAAAGCGTCTCCTTCCTGCTTCAAGACCGTTCGAACTCGGTTACAGGCACGGTCATTCATGCGGATAATGGTTCCCTATAAGTGTGGAGGAATGAGTATGGGTGACAATTGGACTCCAATCTATGGCGATTTTGATTGCGAGGCGAATGCGGTTGCGTATTGGCTTCATGAGAACGGCTTATCTCAGGAGGCATTCATTCAGTATAACTGGGATTTTTATTATGACGAGGATGAAGAACTATTAAGAGGCTGTATTCAAGTTCCACAGCTGATCGAATTTCTAAGAGCAAAGTATGAGTTAAGCGTCACGGAGCTCACCTTTGATGACCTGCCGGTCCACGAGCTGGTCATCATTCCAGGGAATGCGTACTGGCTTCCATATGCTGCCGATTATTACTTGACTCAGCGGCTGGTCCATTATTACCCCGCCTGTAAGGCAAGCGACGGCACGATTAAGGTGTGGGACCCGATCTTCAGCAATATGGGAGGGGAGGTGAAAGAATATGTGCTGCGCAAGGCCTTTGAGGAGCTGGATCGCACCGCCTTACGGCTTCAGCGAAAGCAGCTTGTCGTGCCGAAGGAGCAGCTGGTCCCGCATATTCTATCGACGGACTATGAAGCTTCGTATCGCAGGGCGGTAGAGCAGGTGCTTCCTCGAGTCTATGAACTGCTGGGTAGACAAGGAGACTTGAGGAAGGACCTCGATTATAAGCGGTATTTCGGAAACCTACAAAGCATTCTTATTGGACGCGAGAGATACTTTCAGACTGTTTCTTCCTCTCTTGCGGACAGCATTCTAAATGCTTGGAGAAACGTTGTTAAACGGTGTATGCGTCTCTCCTATTTGAGGCAAGAAGGCTGGGAGGCCTTCGTCAATTCGATCACACAAGCGATAAAGACAGAGATTATTTTTTTAAGGGGCTTAACCAACTCGAATTAAGGAGGGCATCACATGCATCAGGAACATTTAAAGGATGAGATTGTTGCCATGCTGACCGAAATTTTAGAGACGCCTGTTGACGATTCGCATGTCGACCTAAGCAGCCTCGGGATGAACTCGATGAAGGCCATTCAGTTGATCGTAGAGCTGGAAACACGCTATGACATTGAATTTGAAGATTCAGAGCTGCTGTTGAAAAACTTTAATACGATTAACAGCATTCTTACGAAAGTGGAGGAGAAGCGCAGTAATTTAGCTGTTTAAAGACGAATAGGGGAGGAAAATGAGAATGAGTGCGATTGATTTGAAGGGGATACATGCATTGATTAAGGAAGCGGCGGATGGAGCGGTGACCGACGAGGATCTTGAGCAAATCGGAACGCAGTTTAAGGATCTGGGCATGGACTCGTTAACGCAAATGCAGCTGATGGTGCTGTTAGAGGAAAAATATAAATTCGAAGTGGATTTCGAGGAAGCGATTAATGATGGTGTACTTGACAGCTACGATAATTTGGCCGCATTCATCGAGAAATATGCGGTTAACATCCCATAAGAGAGGCAGGTTATAGAGAAAACGATGAGCGTTGATATTATTGTGCCTCACTATAATCAAACCCAGTCTCTGCTGATGACGCTGGAAGGGTTCACTAGACAAGAGGAAGTTAGCGGCCTTCATATTATTGTGGTGGATGACGGCTCGACGGATTCTCCTGATTCGATCGTGGAGAAGCTGCAGGGGCGGCTGGATATTAGCTATGTCAAGCAGCCGAACCGCGGCAGAGCCGGCGCTCGCAATGCAGCCTTCCAAGCTTTACGACATGATTATGTCATCTTTAACGATTGCGACCGAATACCGCATCCGCTGTTTGCAGCCAGGCATCTGCAACGGCTGAAGAACAATCCGCAGGCTGTGAGCATCGGCTCTATTAAGGAGCTTTATTTCAAGAACCCAGCTGCAAATGAAGCTAGAATCAATCAAATCGTCGCAACGGACAGCAAAATCGCTAAGGAAACCTACTATTCCAAGCTGGTCGATCATCTGTATGACGTGGAGGGCCGCAGTCGAAGCGGCATCCCTTGGATCTCGACATTCAGCGGCAATATGGCTATGCATGTTGAAGCTATTGAGGCGACGAAGGGCTTCGATGAGCAGTTTACGGGCTGGGGCTTTGAGCATTTTGAGTTCGGCTACCGGCTTCATCGTCATGGCTTCTTATTCGAGAGGGAAAGAAAGGCGATCAATTATCATCTTGCTCACCCTAGAGAAAGCAACTTTTATGAATCTTCGATTCGAGCTAGCCATGATTATTTCTACAATAAATTTCCCGAGCGCGAGGTGGAGCTGTTAAAGCCGTTTGTGCTAGGCGAGCTGTCGCTGCAGGATTACGAGAAATCGGCAGGCGGCGGGCCAATAAGATGGCTGGAGGATGCAGCGCTGACGCCGCTGTTCAATAAACTGGTGTGATGATGCTTGACTACTTGTTGATAGGGGAGAGGAAGAGATGGAGGCTACTTATCGAGTTCATGTTCCAGAGGGGATTCTGCATGGCGTATTGACTCAGCCCATCAGTGCCGGTCCTGTGCCCATCGTCGTCATGTGCGCAGGCTTTCAATCGAATCGGATCGTTGAGAATAAATTTTTTGTGACAGCGGCGAGAAGGCTGCGAGATATCGGAATTGCGAGCTTAAGGTTCGATTTCCTCGGCTGCGGAGTGAGCTCCGGATTAAGCCATGCCTTTACCTATCAGGATAAGGTTAGGCAGCTTCGCGCTGTAGTGAATCGATTGCTGGACGAGCCCGGCATTGATGGGGAGCGCATCGGGTTCATCGGATTTTCGGAGGGGTGCAGATTAATCGTCGATTATTTATCAGGCGAGCAGGGAGCAGCGCTTCATACAGAAATTGCTTTCTGGTCACCGTCGCTGCTGGATCCGGATCCGGACAACGACCCGCGCGTTGCCAAGGGGAAGAAAGTCAACAACGATTTGAAGCGGACAGGTACAGATAAGAAATTCGCTTTGGATATGTACGGATCATGGACGCACCCGAGATATTTTAATTATGACATCGGAGAGCAATCGTACGTAGACAAGCTGATGCTGCTCAAGAATAAACTGAAGATTTTGTATATTTTCGGAGAAGAAGATCATTTGATCGGCGATACGGTTCCTGAACTTCGACGGAGGCTGTCAGAGGAGGAATTAAAGCTGTTCCACATCATTCCGAACGCTGATCATTTGTATGAGCTTGAGCCTCAACGGGATAAGGTCATGGACATCACTTCCGGGTTCTTTCGGGATCAATGGGGCGAGACGGACCAATATAAAGCGCCTATGCGACAGACGATCATTCCCGTTCCTAACGGACATCTGTTTGCGGTTATTCATGAGCCGGTCCAGGAGGCAAAGGGGGAGGTTTTCTTATTCCTTCACGGGTATGGGATGTTCAAGGAGGAGCATCTATCTCTCTACAATCGGGTGGGTCAGCATTTGTCGGCAGAAGGGTATCC
Source organism: Paenibacillus xylaniclasticus (assembly GCF_004001065.1). GTDB lineage: Bacteria > Bacillota > Bacilli > Paenibacillales > Paenibacillaceae > Paenibacillus_T > Paenibacillus_T xylaniclasticus. Next base: position 51,504 of record NZ_BIML01000022.1, on the reverse strand, counting down.
TTGCATTTTGTTTGACTACCGCGGCTGCGGAGACAGCTCGGGAGATTTGCGGGACGTTACGGTGCAGACAATGGGGGAAGATATTCTGTCCATGATTGCCTATATAAGAGAAGCCTTCCCTAACGCTCTCCTTTCTCTGGTAGCCAAGGGTGTAAGTATACCGATCGCTGCGAAGCTGTCGGGTAAGGTGCCGATTCATCGTATGATCTGTCTGGGCTCTGCCGGCTCCTGTGCTCCTGCCTTTGAAGTGGCTGAGAACGAGGACGAGTGGACGGGACATGATTTCGTCTATGCCGACGCTGCACAAACAGACCAAAGAATCCAATGGCTGAACCAGCTAGGCTGCATCCCATTCTATATTTCAGCGGAAAGGATCAGTCGTGTGTTCTGTGACGGGGTGTCTCAATTGGCGTCACAGTCTATCGAGCCGAAGGCGGCAGGCGGCATCTTATGGTTTATTGGCTGTCAGTCTGCTTGGAATGAGAGCTATTCCTCTGTTACCTGGCACTCCTTGAAGGTTGACATGGAGTCGAAGGCGCCGCGATTTAACCCTACGAATCATGCCGGAATAGGGGATGAGATCATCAATGCTTCATTAGAATGGCTCGCAGGCAAGCACTCTGTTCTGGTGGGGGGAAAGCAAACGACGAATGGAGCTTGAAGAGAAGGTAGTAGACATTATTGCTGCGGTATTGAATCAAGAGGCTGCCTGGATATCCAGTCCGAAGGTTCGCGACAATCTGGAGCTGGCTGGTATGGACTCGATTAACGCCATTCAAGTGATGGTTGTGTTGGAGGAGGAGTACGGGATCGCCTTCGGGGAAGAGGAGCTGCTGGAGGAAAACTTTTTGCGTCTGGATTCGATCATCGGCCTCATACGGAATCGGCAGAACAGCGCGAATCGGGCGGCGGAGGGGTCGTGATGACGAACGGCTGGTCGGCGAGCTACTTGGAAGTCGTGAAGAGCGTCCGTCAGTCGGGGCAGCTGGACGGGCCGGAATGGAACGTTGTCATCTTGCGTGACATCGTTCTAGAGCCGGTGCTGACAACCTATTTGACTTACTTTGCGATGCAAAGAGGCGTTCGCCTAAACGTTCACTATAGCCCGTACAACAATATTCTCCAGTACGTAGAGGAGCCCGCCAATCAGTCGTTGCTTAAGCAGGCGGACTGCTTGATCGGTTTCCCCCGGCTTGAGACTGTCTCCCGGAGGCTTAGCAGCGGGCTTCCTGATTTGACCGAGAAGCAAATAGCGGAGGAAAAGGCATACGTTCGACAGTATACGGAGTCGGTCTTGGCAGCCGTGAGGAAGCGAACAGACGCGATGATTCTATGGAGCGGCTTCGTCCCGTTGACGCATTCGTATAGCGGGATCTTGGATTCCTATGTCGGTGTAGCACCAGCTGAGCTCATTGCGGACATGAATCGGGAAACAGCCGCTATGCTGAAGGAGCTGCCTTATGCTTATTATTTCGATCTCCCTCAGCTGGTGATGAGAACAGGAGCAAGTCAATTTTATGATCCGCGAGGCTGGCATATTCATCAGGCTCCGTACTCTAAGGTCGGATGCCGGGAGATTGCTTCTTCGATCGTTAGATTTATCGCCGCAGGCAAAGGAATGAGCAAAAAATGCTTGGTCCTTGATTGTGACCAGACGCTGTGGGGAGGAATTGTCGCCGAGGATGGGCTCGCTGGAATCCGTATCGGCACAGGCCGCGGAGAATCTGCGTATTTGGAGTTTCAGCAGGAAATTTTGAACCTGCACCGCCGCGGGGTCATTCTGGCCTTATGCAGCAAGAACAATGAGGAGGATGTATGGGGCGTATTTGACCGGCATCCAGGTATGCTGCTGAAGCGTCATCATTTTGCAAGCTATCAGATAAATTGGGAGCCTAAGATCGTCAATTTGGAGCGAATTGCGAAGGAGCTGTGCATCGATTTGTCGAGTATGGTGATGGCCGATGACAGTCCGTTCGAAATCGAACAAATCCGCACGATGCTGCCCCAAGTCGCAACGATTGCATTGAATGCTGAGCAGCCTTATCGGTACGCGATTCAGTTATCTTCAAGCGGACTGTTCGATACGTTAGCTCTTTCGCAAGAGGACCGGAGGCGAGGGGAAATGTACAGGGCGAGCTTGGAGAGAGAGAAAATGCGACCTTTGTTCCGCAGCGTACAGGAGTATTTGAGCTCATTGGGTATGCGGGCCGTTGTACAACGGGTAGCCGATCAAGAGCTTGCCCGTGTGGCGCAGCTAAGCCAGAGGACGAACCAATTCAATCTCCATACGACAAGATACAGCGTGTACGATATTGAAACGCTTGGGCGCCGCCCGGATACAGATATTCTTGTGCTGAGCTTGCAGGATCGATTCGGAGAATACGGCCTAGTAGGCGTTTGTATTCTAAGCCAAGCAGCAGAGTCGGCCTGGATCGACACGTTCCTGCTGTCCTGCCGTGCCATCGGGCGCGGTGCTGAGGACGTGCTTCTTGATGCAGCAGTCCAAGCGGCCGCTGCCCGCGGCTGCACCAAGCTGATAGGCATCTATAAGGAAACGGGCAAGAATGCGGCGTTTGCCTCCTTTTATGACAAGAAAGGCTTTCATCCATTGCAAGCTGCGGACGGAAGGAGCTATTGGGAGCTCGAGCTAACCCAATATGTATTCCAGACGCCGCCTTATATAGCAGCCGAAGTGAGGATCGATACGGACAATACTGCTCGCCAGGGGCGTAAGGGGGGCTTACATGAAAACGTTAATCATTGATAACTATGATTCATACACCTATAACCTGTTCCAGATGGTTGCCGTGATCAATGGGGAGGAGCCGACCGTTGTGTACAACAATGCGTACGACTGGAACCAGCTGAAACGGGAAATTCCTTTCGACAACATTATTATTTCTCCAGGACCGGGCAGCGCGGACGTGCCGGCCGACTTCGGCATTTGTTCGCAGGCGCTCATGGAAGACGATATTCCGATACTCGGTGTATGTCTAGGCCATCAGGGGATGGGACATATCCATGGGGCCCAAATTATTCATTCGCCAGAGGTCATGCATGGAAAGATCAGCCGAGTCTATCACAATGGGGATGAGCTGTTTGCGGATATCCCGGAATCGTTCTCTGTTGTGCGCTATCATTCCCTGTTATTAGCGAATCCACTGCCGAGCCAGCTTCGCGCTATCGCTTGGACGGGCGATGGCTTGAATATGGGCATACGCCGCGTGAATAAGCCTCACTGGGGCGTGCAGTTCCATCCGGAGTCGATTGCCAGCGAGTACGGGGCAACGATTCTGAAAAATTTTCACCGCTTGTCCGCTGCGTCCAAGCTGTATTCGATACCGAGGGCTCAAGGCTTGCAGGAAACCCGAGGCTCAGAGCGTGTAAGGGCAGGCAAGTCTGACAAGGCAGGTCAAGCCTCGTATCAGGTCATGTCCCGTCGATTAACCGATTATTTGGACCCGGCTCAAGTATTTGGTTCATTGTTCGCAGGCGCTTCCCATTCCTTCTGGCTGGATAGCAACCGCTCGGATGGAAATATGTCCCGCTTCTCCTTCATGGGGGATACGACTGGACCGCTTAGCTTTACCGTTTACTATGATGCGGATAAGAGGTGTGTAACGGAAGAGAAAGGCTCGCAGCGCAAGAAGTTGAATATGGACATCTTTCAATATCTAGATGAGAAGCTTGCGCAATTTGCTTGGCAATCGCCTGAGCTGCCTTTCGATTTTAACACCGGCTTTGTTGGATATTTTGGCTATGAAACCAGGGGGCGCCTAACTGAACATCCGGCACCTGCGAACGGGGAGCCAGACGCCATGTTCATGTTCGCGGATCGGCTTATCGTCTTCGATTCGCTGGAGCAGCAGATGTACCTGCTCTGCTTGACCGAATATGCGGAGGAGGCTCAAGGCTGGTTCGAGGAAATAGAGAGACGTCTTGCTCATTTGGATGATTTCGTTATTCCGCAAGCTTACATTGAAGAACCGATTACCTTTAACTTGCATCAGTCCTACGAGAAATATAAGGAACGGATTCAAGAGGTGAAGCGGTGCCTGATTGACGGCGAAAGCTATGAGATTAACTTGACCAACTCCATCTCGACAGAGCTTGAGGTCAATCCGCTGTCGCTATATTTGAATTTGCGCATCATTAATCCGGCGCCATATTCCGCTTTTATCCGCGCTAATGATCTTCATATCTTATGCTCTTCGCCGGAGCGTTTCGTCAAGATCGATACGGAGGGGAACATTGAGGCGAAGCCGATTAAGGGGACGATCGCCAGAGGAAGTACGCCGCTGGAAGATGAGCAGATGAAAGAGCGGCTGCGCACAAGCGGCAAGGATTTCTCCGAAAATCTAATGGTGGTTGACTTATTGCGTAACGATCTCGGCATGGTGTGCGAGGTCGGAAGCGTGCATGTTCCGAAGCTTATGGAGATCGAAACGTTTGAGACGGTCCATCAGCTTGTATCGACGGTTCGAGGAAAGCGCAAGTCGACGGCAACGTTAAATGAATGCATCAAGGCGGTGTTTCCCGGCGGCTCGATGACAGGGGCGCCTAAGAAGCGCAGCATGGAAATTATTGAGCGGCTGGAGGAGAGAAGAAGAGGCATCTATTCAGGTGCCATCGGCTTCCTTGGCGTAAACAATGCGGCGGATTTGAACATAGTAATTCGAACCATTGTACAGCAGGGAAACCAGCTGACGCTTGGTGTTGGAGGAGCTATTGTGATCGATTCGGACCCGGATCAGGAGTTCGACGAAATATTGCTGAAAGCCAATGCGCTGCTGCGTGCCATCACCTATACGGCCAAAGGCAACAGCTGGAGCGAACAATATACGATCAACGGCGGAAGAGAGCATAAGCCTCTGTCTCTTCCCGTTGCGGAGTAGGGGGCAGTTGAAGTGGAGACGGTTGAGTCAGTAGCTGCGGCAGATCCAATCTCCTTGGCGAAGACCTTAACGTACGCGGCCAAAATATTGTATTTGAATGGACACGTTGATATCAATAATGGACAAATCTCTTACCGTGACGATGATGGCTTGATCTGGATTAAGAAGGCGTTCCTGGGGTGGGAAGAAACGACGGAAGCGGACTTCCTGCGAATCGATCAGGAAGGGAACGCGCTCGATGAGGGACCGATTCCTGCCGAGTGGCCCTTGCATACGCAAATCTATAAAGCGCGGCCGGATGTGCGCTGCATCATACACTCCCATCCTCCCTATGCGATGGTGTTCAGCGCTACTGAGCTGCCGCTTCGCCCGATTACGCATGATGCCACGCCTATTATGAATACAGCCCGCTTCGATTTAACAACGAATACGGTCACGAATATGAAAGTCGGAGATCAAGTGGCGAAGGCGCTCTCTAATTCCAACACGATGCTGCTCAAAAACCACGGGATAGTCGCAGCAGGAAGGACGATACCGGAGACGGTGACATGGGCTGTCGTATTGGAGAATGCATGCAGGCTGCAGCTTATTGCACAATCAGCGGGCATCCCGTATTCGTGGACTGAGGATCGGGAAGCCAAGATTAAGAGCAAAATTATATTCGGATCAACAGCGGTTAGGGAGTATTGGGCTTACTGGTGCCGCATGGTCGATCGATCATTTGCGATGGAGGGAAAGGAATGAAAGATGCGCCGTCCTCATTAACGAAGGAAATGCCGATTCAGGCTCAAGACTGTGCTTTATACTCGTTGACCCGCAACCGTAAGGGCAACGAGTATTCGGGAAGCCGTTTCCAGACGCCCCCCCGTCCAGAGCGATTCAAGCGATATGAGGGAACGTATCAAAGGCTAAAAACAAGGCTTCTGACAGAGGGGCAATGGAATGAGACGGATGCAGTCGATTTGCAGTTAGTCGAGAGAATACTCATGATGGCCTACGGGATTACATCGGTAAAGTTCTACGGCTATCAGTCGGAGATGGTGTGGACCGTGCCGTCGGCGGGAGCCTGTTATCCGTTCGAGGTATACCTGGTCATACGCCATGTAGAAGGTATGCGTCCTGGTGTGTATTACTACTCTGCTACGAGTGCTTCATTGTTTTATATTTCCGGGAACGAGAACCTTTACTTGCTGGACCAGTCTTTGCTGCCGGAAGATCGCAATGCCGACTTCTACATTGTGAGCACCATTATTCCGTGGAGAAGCTGCTGGAAGTACTCGAACCGGGGATACCGATTTACCTATATCGATACGGGCCATTTGCTGTGCAACTTTCAGACGGTTATGAAAGCGCTGAAGCTTTCCTCCACGACGTATACCCAGCTGCGCACAGACTATCTTCGGTCGCTGCTTCATACGGATGAGAGCGAAGAAGCTGTGAGCATTATTTGCGTCACAAGAGAAGGCGCCGGACAAGCTGCAGGGCATGAGCGGGCTTACAAGCAGGAGCAAATATCGTATTGCCGTCATCTGAGAGAACCTGACGATAACGAGGCATCCTTTGATTGGTCGGCTATCCATCAGATCAGGCAGCAAATGAATGAGGACGCGGGAGAGCCGGATGCGAATTGGATTCATCCGTTCCGTATGAGGAAGCCTTGGGAAGAGGCGGACAAGCTTAGCTCGCTGCTATTTCAACGCCGATCCTGCTCCGCCTTTCTGCGTACCTCGATCTCTGAAGGACAATTTAATTCAATCGCTTCTATTATATATGACTACGAGGATGCGATAACCTGCTACGCCGTTGTCCATGGGGTTGAACATCTTGAGCCGGGCCTGTATCAGTTGAACGGCAGGTCAATGGTACTGCTGCGGCAAGGAGATTTCCGGCAGCAGTCTACCGAGCTGTGCCTGGATCAGGCGTTTGTCTACGACAGCGCGATCCTGCTGTTCTACGCTGTGAATCTCGATTCCATCCGAACGCAACCGGCATGGACGATGCGGCAGCGGTTAATAGATGCGGGCAATCTGTCGCAGCTGCTGTATCTCAAGTGCGAGGAGATTGGCCTGGGTTATTCAGCGATTGGCGGCTATTACGATACGGAGGCAAGAGAGCTGTTCGGAGCCGATGAGAATATCGAATTTGTGTATGCCGGAGTATTGGGCAAGGAAGACCGGAACGCCAATTTTCAAATCAAGCTTGACCGCTACTATCTGAACAAGCCGAAGCATAAGGAAGGCTCAAGTATACCCAAGGGGGGAGTTCAATTGATTCTTGACCGAATGGAGGAAAGTGCATCCAAATATTCGGACCATACAGCAATCGTGTATGACGGGGTGTCCTATACCTATCAGGAAATGATGGAGCAAATAGAAGTATACGGGCAGCAAGCGGCAGCGGCTATTACGAACCGTTACCCGGTTGGTATTTGCATGAAGAACCACCCTAACTATTTGTTCGTCTACTACGGGCTCTTGCAGCAAGGATTTATTCCGATGCTGATCGACGCGACCCTTACGCAGGAGGAGATTAAGGTCATTCGGGAGAGCTATCATCTGGGCTCCTTAATTACGATGGACAGCAAGGGGGTTGTTCGTTATGAGCTCTATGAGGATGAGCATCCGGACTACGATCCAGATGAATTTATCGATGTTGCGGTATGCCGCTTCTCCTCCGGGACGACGGGTAAGCCGAAATGTTTAATGTTTACGGCTGAAGCGATTATGAACGCGGCGGCCAATTGGGCCGCCGCAACCGGAATGACGGCAGAGGACAAAGTGCTGTGTACGGCGCTGTTCCATAACGGATTAGCGTTCAACACCTCGCTGTTATCCGTCTTTATGTCCGGCGCTTGCTTAATCATTCACAAAAATATTAGTCCTAAGTCGATCTGGGAGCTCGTCACCCGCCATAACGCTTCTGTCCTCGTCGCGTTCCCTGTCGTTTTCGACATGCTCAACAAGTCGCATTATTTGAACCACGATCATCCGCTGCGGCTGTGCGTGTCCTCCTCTGCTCCGCTGCATTACAACATCAAGCAGTCGTTCGAGGAGCAGACCGGCATCAAAATATGTGATTACTACGGCATTGTCGAAGCGGGTCCGGCTACCTTCAACGACGGGACGGCTCCGGATTCGTTAGGCAAGCCGATTGATGGCGTGCACATTCGGATCGTGGATGAGGACGGTCGAGAGGTGGCTGGTGATGAGGTCGGCACGCTGCAAATTAAAACTGCCTCTATGGCGAAGGGCTACTACAATTATCCATCCTCATACGCCAGCATGGTAACGCCAGACGGCTATTATCAGACGACCGATCGCGGCTTCATTCGCAACGGCTGCCTGTACGTTGTCGGAAGGAACAGCGATATGATTAACGTCGCCGGCAAGAAGCTAGATCCGACGGAGGTGGAAAACTCCATTCTGAGCATTGAAGGGGTCGAGGAGGTTGCCGTGATTGGAGTTTCGAACCAAAGCCTGACCTCTGAATATCCGGTGGCATTCGTAGTATGCACGCCGGAGGTTACACCGACAGCGATTATTCACCACTGCCAGGAGAGACTCGCCCCGTACAAGCATCCTCAGAAGGTGATTCTTATCCCATCCATTCCGCGAAGCGGTGTAGGGAAGGTCAAGCGTCGCGAGCTGGTCGATCTCTATTATTCGATTCACTCGGAACAGGAGAGAGTCTAATGAGCAGGGGGTTATTCTCCATCCAGAACGTGTTTGCTGAACGAATTGGCGGGGTACAATTCGGACAAGCAACGGAGGTTTATAAATTTGAGAAGATCAGGCAAGCCAGAGAACAGGCGAGGGCCGCTAATCCAGACACGCTTCTCATTGATATGGGATTAGGCGAACCGGACTGGATGGCGGATCGGGAAGCCGTAGAAGTATTGTACCGGGAAGCTCAGCGTAAGGAGAATCGGTTCTACTCCGATAACGGCACGATGGCGTTCAATCGGGCGGCTGCCGACTATATGGAGCAAGTGTTTCAGGTCAAAGGGCTGGACCCTGCCAAGGAAATTAACCATGCTATCGGCTCTAAGGCTGCGCTCTCGCAAATCCCGGCCGCCTTCATTAATCCGGGGGATATTACGCTGATGACCGTTCCTGGCTATCCGGTGCTGGGCACGCATACCAAGTGGCTTGGCGGCTCGGTCTACCCGCTGCCGCTGACCCGGGATAACGGGTTTCTGCCTAATCTCGACCTCATTCCGGAAGAGATCAGGAAGAAGGCTAAGCTATTATACATCAACTACCCCAATAACCCGACAGGTGCTTCGGCAACCCGGGAGTTTTACGAGCAAGTGGTTCGATTCTGTTATGACAATGAAGTCATAGCAATTTCGGATGAGGCGTATGCAGCGCTAACCTTTGACGGACATCCTCCGCTTTCCTTCCTAAGCGTATCCGGTGCCAAGGAAGTCGGTCTGGCTATTCAATCTCTGTCCAAGTCGTTTAATATGACCGGCTGGCGGCTCGGCTTCGTGGCCGGGAACGAGCGATTGGTGAAGGCGTACGCTGCGGTTAAGGATAACTGCGATTCCGGTCAATTTATGGCGATTCAGCACGCAGGTATTTACTGTCTTCGTCATCCGGAAATTACGGAGAAGACCGCTCAGAAATATAGCAGAAGACACGATATGCTGGTGGAAGCGCTGCGGGAATGCGGGTTTACGGCTCATAAACCGAAGGGCTCGTTCTATCTTTATGTGGAATGCCCGAAGGGAATCGTCGACGGTCCAGCTTTTCAAACTGCGGAGGAATTCTCTCAATATCTCATTCTGAACAAGCTGATTTCGACCGTTCCTTGGGATGAGGCGGGGCGGTTCGTCCGGTTCTCGGTGACCTTCGAAGCGAAGAACGAAGCGGAAGAGGCGAGTATTATCGCCGAGATCAAAAAGCGGCTGTCCGATACGAGGTTTGTATGGTAAGGATGGACGTGAAATGAATGGCATACGTACGGTCGCACCGGGCATATATCGGATTCCGGTTCCGTTCATCAGCTCCTCCCAGACGACGAACTGTTATCTGGTGGAGGAGGCGGACGGATTTACCGTAATCGACTGCGGCTTTTCTACGAAATCTACGCAGTCGCTCTGGATGAAGGCGTTAGCCTCATTAGAAATAAGTCCACGGCATATTAACCGGATTATCGTCACTCATCATCATATCGATCATTTCGGGTTAGCGGGCTGGATGCAGCACCTAACGGATGCCCCGGTGTTCATGTCGGAGAAAGCTTATCGGCAGGCGCATTATGTATGGGGGGAGGACTCCCCCTATGCCGAGCATATCCGGGATTTGTACTTAGCCTGCGGCATACCGGATGCCATTCTATTCCGGCTGATGATATCGGTGAAGCAATACCAGTCTCTGGTGACAGAGCTTCCTCAAGTAGTTACCCTATCGGATCATGCCATTGAACTGGGAGAACAGCGTTATACGGTATACGAAACACAAGGACATGCGGAGGGCCATCTTGTATTGTACGGCGAGCGAAGCGGCATTCTTCTGGCGGGGGATCATATTCTGGCGGATACGGTCCCCAATCTGAACTTCACTTGCAGCTTTGATGTGTATCCGCTAAGGAGCTACTTGCCTAGCCTTGAGATGCTCTCCCAGCTGCCCGCAACACTTGTATTGCCGGGTCACGGCGAGCCGTTTACCGAGCTGGCTGCGGTATGCGGACGAATTGCAGCTCATTACCGATCCAGACTGAAGCAGCTGCTGCATGTTTGCTCGGCTCCCAAAACCTTGTACGAAATTTACTCCGAGCTGCATGGGGGAACCGTAATTCCGTCACGGCTGCGCTACGAGATCATCGAATGGAAAGCGTTAGCGGACCACCTTGTCGAGCTGGGGCAATTAGTCGAAGCCGAGAGGGGGATGTATGGCGTCTGTCATCAATAGAGGGGGGAATGATTTGGTCGGTAAACCCGAAGCTGCTGCTGTTAACGGTTTCCCTCGTTATGTGGGAGCTAACGCTGATGTAGGTTATTCAGATGGACGATTGCGGCCTGTGAAAGGGGTGCACCATTATCAGATCGTCCGGGCCCATAGAGAACGCACGGGTGCAGGTGGCTGGACCTTCCACCATAACCCGCTGCTTGCTTACTGGAACCATATGTTCCTGCTGCAGTACATTACTTGTCCGGTTGAGGAGAATCGTCCGCCAAGCCAGACGATGCTGATCCGCTCGCACAACGGTATCGATTGGACGGAGCCGGTCACTCTCTTTCCACCTTATCCGATTGTTATCGAAGGGGTGTACCGGGATGAGGCAGGCCGTGCTGCGGATGCCGGAAGCTTCGCCATGATGCATCAGCGTACTGGATTTTATACGACACAAGCGGAGCGAATGCTCTGTCTAGGCTTCTACGGCATTACGCCTCGTCCGGAGGTGATGCCCAACGATGGCAAAGGCATTGGCAGAGTTGTCCGGGAGCTCTATCGGGATGGAAGGCTGGGACCTATTTATTTTATTCGGTATAATCGCCACGCTGGCTGGAACGAAACGAATACGAGCTACCCGCACTATACGGAGTCGGATGACAAAGGCTTTATTGAGGCCTGTGAAGAGCTGCTTGCCGACCGTCTAGCCACGCTTGCCTGGTGGGAGGAGGATCGCAGTCAGGACGGAATGTACACATTGGTCAACGTGAAAGCTCCGGTCCACTATCAATTGCCGAGCGGGAAGGTGGTCGTATTCGGCAAGTGGTCCCAGGTCGCGGTCTCCGATGATGACGGAATGAGCTGGAATGGGCCGCGGACCGAGACGTCCATCGTGATGGCCGGGTCCAAGCTGTGGGCGCAGCGGCTTCGGAACGGGAAGTATATTGCGGCCTACAATCCGAATCCATCGAACGAGCAGCGATGGCCGCTGGCCATCTCGGTAAGCGACGATGGACTTGTTTTCCGGGGAATCGATTTGCTGTGCGGCGACGTGCCTGTAAGGAGATATGCGGGACAGCATAAGTATCGGGGAATGAACTACGTAAGCGGGATTACAGAAGGGAATGGAGATCCGCCCGGGGATTCGATCTGGCTGACCTTCAGCATGAACAAGGAGGATCTATGGGTCAGTAAAATTCCGCTTGTCATGGAGACGGAGGAAACAGAGCCTCTAGACGAGCGATTCTGCTTGCCGCCAGAGCAGGTCCTGTCCAATTGGCAGCTCTACCGTCCTCTATGGGCGCAGTTCCTGCTTGCAGCTTCTCCCGACGAGCAGAATCAGAGCTTACAAATGTCGAACGCAGACCCTTACTGCCATGCGACAGCAGAACGAGCTTTTCCTAAGTGTACGAAAGGGCGAGTGAAGCTCGGCTTACTGGCAGCCCAAGACACCTTCGGCCAGCTTCAAGTCGTGTTAATGGCAGGCAATGGCGCTGAAATAGGCAGACTTAGGTTCAATCCGGACGGACGGCTTATCGCTTACCACGCCAGCGGCCAAGCGGAGCTTATGAGGTATGCGGCCAATCAATGGTACAACCTGGTCATCACCTTTGACCTTGGTAGAGGGAGCTATGGAGTTGAAGTTGCGGAAGCGGAGGGATGCAGCATTGTTGAGCTTGCTTGCCTTGCCAGCGCCCATGCCGCAGAAAGAATCGCCTTCCAGGTCGGCGGCCAATGGCATGACATGCAGCTAGTCGATGATGGGGCGGATGTACCGGACGACCGTAGAGAGCGGGAATGCACGTATTATCTCCATTACGTGAAGGTCGTTCCGGATATTGAATACACTTAGTCATTCAAGGGAGGCGGTGAGTGAAATGAAGCTTAGCTTGGGGGAGCCGCCCATCCGGGGGCGTCTGCATCACGCTTATCCGTTATCGATATTGGCGAACCATCCGGATTTTTCGCAATGGTTTTATACGCAGTACATTCAAGTGGCTTGGCAGAATCAAGTGATTGGGAGAAATTTGCTGGAGCTGTCTCTATTCGATTTCTATCAGCAGCCTTCAAGGGGTGTGAATTGTTCGCTGCTGGATACAAGGGAGATCCCGATGGAGCAGCTCGCTGCGTTGGAGGACCCTCTCTCCTATGTCATGGACCATCTACATCAGGGCTACGCGGTCTATCTCTACGCCGACGATTATTACATTCCCGGAAGGTTCTCGTACGGCAAAATGCATTTTGTTCATGACCTTATGGTCTATGGATATGAACAATCGGTAGACCGGTTTCACATTGTCGGCTATAACGAAAGAATGATTTATACGAAGGGAACGGTCTCTTCGCAATCGCTTCGTGAGGCGATAAGAAATTCGACCTTGGAGGAAGGGCTGAAGCACACTCCTTATCCAGAGGAGCTGTCCTTGTGTACTTTGCTCAGAACGAATCCGGAGCAGAGCTGTACGTTTCAGCCAGAACGGTTAATCGAACAGCTTTCAGATTATTTGAACGCGGGACATCATACGGAGCGGTATACGATTGGGAAGCAGGGGGCAGTTAAGCTGGGACAATATTTGGAGGCAGTAGGCCAGCTGAGGACGCTGTTCGATGTAAGGCCGTTCTATCTGATCTGGGAGCATAAGAAGCATTTGCGAGAGGCTGTGGAATTTGCTGAGAAGCAGACAGGAACGGGCAGCGCTTGGTCGGAGCGTCTGGCCCCTATCGAGAAGCGGATGCTCCATAACCGCAATCTCGCTGTTAAGTACTCCATTAGCCGTCAGCAATCTCTGCTCCAAGAGATGCATGACAACTTTTACGAGGCAGAGGACATGGAAGCTGCCATATTAGAGCAATTTCTAAACGATCATTTTGCTGGAAAGCTGGGAGGGTCATGATGAGCATTTCTACGATTCAGGAGAAGGTCGAGGCCATTATTAAGGAAACGTTGAAGCATACCGGGCAGCTGGAGGAGCATACAAGCCTGCTGAGCCGTATTCATTTGGACTCGATGAGCTTTATGACGATTGTACTCCGGCTTGAGAATGAGTTCGGATTCGAGTTCGGAGAGGAACAATTAATTATTGATAATTTTCAGAACATCGCGTCTCTCGTTACGTATGTCCAGAACCGGCTTGGTTCGCTAGGCATTGGCGACTAGAGAGTCGTCTATTAAACGATAAAGGAGTTGTCCTATGCTAAGACGCAACATTCAACTTCCTATATTTTCTCCGAGGATCAAAGGACGAATGCATTACGCCTTGCCGATGTCCATCGTACCGGAGGAGGATGATAAATTCGATGAATGGTTTTACAGCAATTTTATTCAGTTAACGTGCAGCAAAGATACTCCGGGGCCGAATGAGATTACCTACCACGAGCTGTTTATTTGGGATCATATGTTTCCGCATTTTCGTACAACCAATATGATTCGCAGCGATTTCACGTCCCATGATGAGCTAATGGAGACGATTGTACGAGGGATTAGCAAAGGCTACTATTTCCACGGCTATATGGATGAGTATTTTCTCCCGCCTCTAGAATTTCACCAGCGTATACACCTCATTCGAGACATTCTCATTTATGGCTTTGATTTGGATGAACAGGTCCTGCATGTACTGGGATATGATCATGCTAGACAGCTAGTTCCAACGGCGGTTAAGATACAGGACTTCTTGCGGGCTTATGATGCGGTTACGGACCAGATCGATTGGGCGCAAAGCTTATACCTGTATAAGAGAAGAGAGGACCGGGAATATAAGTTCGACATGGTCAATGTCATCATGAATCTCGAAGAATATTTGGAGTCCAAATGCTCTGCCGAACATATGAGAGGAATCCGAAATCCGGGGGCTTCTATTTATGATGTATATGGACTAGACATTATAGACGTATACTGCGATGTGCTGGCGAAGCATAATCCGGAGAAAGAGCTGCGCCATGTAGCCATTTCGGTCCTTCATGAACATAAAGAGTTAATGAAGAAACGAATGAACTATATGGTAGAGAAGCAGTTGATAACCGATCGTGACGGGCTGGACAAAATTATTACAGCTTATGAGGAGGTTGTGGAACGCTACGATATATTAAGAATGGTTCTATTCAAATTTAATGCGACCTTTCAGCCTAAGCTGCTGGCGAAGATGGCCGAGGAGCTGCAAGCATTGAAAGAGGTGGAGTACGCCATTTTGTCAGATCTGGTAGCCTTGTTGAAGCAGGATGTGCTTGAGGCTGAGGAGATTACGATTTGTTGAGCTTCGAGGAAGAGGGGCAAAGGGGCAGCGGACTTGAGATCTATTGGGTGAGAACGGACGATTATAAGGTATCGGATATCGAGCCGCGCTGGCTCCACCTTCTGGACGAGGAAGAGAAGGGAGTCTACGCTTCCTATCTAGTTGAATCTAAGAAATTAGAGTTTATAATTGGTCGCATTCTAATTAAGACGGTAATGAGTACAAGTATGGGCTGTCGTCCGGAGGAAATCGTCCTTAAGAAGAATGCTTACGGCAAGCCGTTCGTAGAAGGGGCAAAGATGAACTTTAATGTATCGCATACTTCGGGAATTGTAGCTTGTGCGTTTTCCAAGTGGCCAATAGGTCTTGATGTGGAAAGAATGGTGCCGCCGCCATATATGGTTATGGATAAAGCTTTTGTGTCGGACGAGATGGATTATGTGGATAGACAGCCGACCGAGCAATTAAAGCGCGAAGCCTTTTACTCCATATGGACTCGTAAAGAAGCGATATTGAAAGCGTTGGGCAAAGGCTTTGCCATTTCCCCGACGACGGTCAAGGTGCCGGTCGATGGGAGCGACAATTGGAGAGGCGAGTACCAATTGATGAGCTTCCAGTTTCACACGGAGTACATGCTTTCTTGGGCGTTGAAAGCCGCAAGCCCGAGTAGTTCTTTTCGATTCCAAGAGTATAGTCTACTGCTGCATTCCAATTCAGCGCTTTGATACCGTATAGCGAAGATGAAGTCCCTCTGGATTCTAACAAGACAGAGGGACTTTATTTTTCACATTACATTAAGGTTGTATCGAATCCGCATTAAGCTCTCTCAGCTATTCTAACGATGGATAATAAATCGTTAGGAGAGAGGGAGATCAATATTATGAGTAAATGGAAAGCGTGGCGTACGAGTACGGCATTAGGAATGGCGCTTGTGCTGTCGGGAGGTGTCTTGGGAGGCGGTGCGCTGGGACAACAGACATTCGCTGCATCGGTGCAAGGACAAGAGGGCCATCCGCTGCAGGCGGAGGACGTTCAGCAGTTTCTCGATACGTTCATGGCACAGCCTGATATACGCGACAATATCGCAGGAGCCGTCGCTGTCGTCGTCCAAGGCGATGAAGTGTTAGCGAGCAAGGGGTATGGCTATGCCGATGTGGAGCGCAAGATTGCCGTTGATCCGGATACGACCGTGTTCCGAATTGCATCGGTCTCGAAGGTCGTGACGTCTACCGCTGTTATGCAGCTGGCGGAGCAAGGGAAGCTGGATTTGAACACCGACCTGTCTGCTTACATGAGCAGGCTGAACATCCCGAACAAGACCAATACGCCGCTGACAATGCGAGACTTGCTAATGAACAGTACCGGGTTCGAATACGGGGACACGTCTGAGATGGGGACGAACGACCTGGAACGAGATATCCCTCTGCAATCGTTCGTGGAAAGTCATGTTCCAACGATTATCCGGGAGCCTGGACAATATTATCGCTATGACAATTTTGGCTTTACGCTGCAGGGCTATGTTGTCGAGCAAGTATCAGGCCAGCCGTTCGAGCAGTATGTACGCGAACATATCTACAAGCCGCTGGGAATGGTGAACAGCGAGTTCCGATTAACGCCGCGCATGATGGAGAATTTGGCGGTTCCATATAACGTGGAGGGCGAGCCCATTCCAGCCTACACGACCGTGCCGTCCGTATTGCCTGCGGGGGGAATGCTCTCGACCGGAGCGGACATGGCTCGGTTCATGATGGCGCACTTAGGAGGCGGCAAGCTTGGCGATGCGGTCATTCTGAAGGAAGAGACGACAGCCGAGATGCATAAGCCGCAGCTTGCCATCCATTCGAAGCTGCCGAATATGGCATACGGCTTCGAATACTCGAACCGGCAAGTATATAACGGGCATTACGTTGTGGAGAAAGGCGGAGACGAATCCGGCTACCACAGCGGCATGTGGCTGCTGCCTGAGCAGAAGGTTGGCGTATATTTGAATGTGAACAAAGATTTTGAATTCCGCCTGCCGTTCTTCGAGGCGTTCATGGATCGTTATTTTCCAGAAGAGGAGGCTGACTTGACTCAATCCGTGAAGCCGGCCGCTTCCGCTGCGTCATCTCTGAGTCGATTCGAAGGTGTATACGGCGACCTGCGTAACCGGATGTGGACGACTCGTATTCGCGTCGAGGATGGACAATTGATCGCAGCCGATCCGCTTGGCGAGCATAAGCTTACAGAGCTCGAACCGCTGCTGTACCAGGATGAGAACGGGGTTAAGGCGGCGTTCATATTAAACTCGGACGGCTCGGTGCGCGCATTCTATTATGACGTGAAGTCAGACAGCTGGGCGCAAAAGCTGCCGGAGCCTCATCGTTATCCCGATATCGCCGCCGATGATCTCTATTCCGAAAACATTCACCACCTGCGCCAGCTTGGCGTCATCAGTCAAGATAACGAAGATGAGCTGTTCCATCCGAAACAGAAGATAACGAGGGGCGAGTTCGTCCAATGGTTTATTCGCTGGTCCGGCATTTCGCCATCTGTGCAGCAGCCAGCATTTGCCGATATTGTTGACAGTCCGTATAAGCAAGAGATTCAAGCGGCTTATGAATTCGGTATTATTAAAGGAGCGGGAGACGGTAAATTCCATCCGCTGAGACCGATCACGAGAGCGGAGGCGGCATCCATCGTCTATAATTTGGCAGTGGCCTACCTGCATGCCGCGCCGCTTGATGCCAAGCTTGAAGGAAGCGTTGCTCCATGGGCGGCAGGAGGGGTTAAGTACGTTGTGGCGAAAAGATTATATGGGCCCGACGTGACAGAGTCTCCGAACGGTGCGGTACAGTACCGGCCGAATGATCCGATGTTAAGAGAAGAAGCAGCTGCTCTTCTGTCGAAGTTCGCAGACCATTTATATTAAAACTAGTGAGCCCTCCTGCAGCCGGATCGCCGTGCGGCAGGAGGGATACGTGTAGATTAGGAGGGTTAACTCATCAAATCGATTCTTGTTATTGACGATGATAAAGAAATCCGCGAGCTGCTCGTCATATACTTGCGCAACTATGGATACGGCTGCTTTGAAGCCGGTAACGGCAAGGAAGCGTATGCGATCTTTCAGAAGGAGCGGATTGATCTTGTCCTAGCCGATGTGATGATGCCGGAGATGGACGGGATCGAGCTGCTCAAGACGATGCGGCAGCAGTCGCAGGTGCCTTTCTTGTTCTTATCCGCCAAGTCGGACGCGATGGATCGCATTAACGGCCTGCAGCTCGGAGCGGACGATTATATTGGCAAGCCGTTCAATCCGATTGAAGTTGTCAGTCGTATTCAAGCTTTGTTCAGACGAGCGGAATCGTATGCTCAGATGAGCCATCAGCGCCGCGAGCAGATCGAAATTGCCGGTATTAAGCTCGATTTGGAGAGCTGCCAGCTGTACGTCCATGGCGAGAAGAAGGATATGACGTCGTATGAATTCCGCATACTCGCTTTATTGATGAGTAACGCAGGCCGCGTCTATACGAAGGCACAAATCTATGAGCAAGTATGGGGCGAGGAGTATATGGGGGACGAGAATCTCGTCATGGTCTACATCAGCAAGCTGCGGGACAAAATCGAGGATAATCCGAGGAAGCCCGTCCATCTTATTACGATCAGGGGGCTCGGCTACCGATTTGAGAAACGATAACTACCGCTTAGGCAGGCGGCCGCTCATCCGGCTGTTTCTGCGGAACTATTTAGCCATCATAGGAATATTGATCCTCGTGACATTCATTTCTCTATTGGTGATGGACTTCGTTATGGATCGGTTTATTGCGAAGGAGCCTAACTTCCAACGAATTGATGCTAGCCAGCTTTATAATGAAGCAACGGGTACGTTAAGAGGAGAGCTGCTTGAACCGTACGGCGGATGGCTGGAGCTTGTCGATGAATCAGGCAGCATCGTCGCTGTTGAAGGGCTGAAGCGAGACGAGATCGTGTCGTATGGGGAAGGCGGGCTGTACACTCAAATGGATTTGCAACGCAACGGCGGCTCGCTTATTTATCATGCTTATCTGGTCGAAGGACCGAATGGGGAGCGGTACACGCTGCTGTGGAAAATAGAAGAGCCGCTCAAGATGACGCTTATTGCGTTATCGATACTCGCAGGCTGTATGCTCATGCTGCTCAGTGTCGCTCTTTATTACTATACGGCATATTCAGTCCGCAAGGTGAAGAGACCGCTTCAGTTAATTGTTGCCGGGATTAAAGAAATGGAACAATTGCAATATGCAACGCGGCTTGATTTCTATGCGGAGAAGGAATTGGCCGAAATTCGTGACGCCTTCAACGACATGGCGGAGCGGCTGCAATCGGCTGCGGTATATAAGGAGAAAGCAGAGCTTAATCGGCAAAATTTGCTGCTCCATCTGTCCCACGATTTGAAGACGCCGATCACCTCGATCATGGGTTACTCGCAGCTTCTGCTGGAGCAGTATGAACTGGATGAAAGCCATAAGCAGAGGTACGTCCGGCATATCCATAATAAAGCGGCGTATATGAGCCAGCTGGTGCATGACCTATTCGAGCTGGCGAAGCTGGACGATCCTCACCTGAAGCTGGAGCTGGAGCGGGTCAACGTCACGAAGTGGCTGCAGCAAAATATTGCAGAGCGTTACACCGACATCGAGCAGCGTCAATTCGAGCTGCAGATCGATATTGAAGAGGCGCCCCTGTACGTCCTGATGGATCGGATGCAAATGAACCGCGTCGTCGACAACTTGATCGGCAACGCGCTGAAATATAATCCTCCGGGTACGACGCTGTATGCCGCATGCCGAGAGGAAGAAGGGCGTGTGCTGCTCTGGATCGGAGATAACGGCGTCGGGCTTCCGCAGGAGAACCGCGAGCAGCTGTTCGAAGAATTCGTGCGCGGAACCGCGCCATCGGAGGATGGCACCGGGCTCGGATTGGCCATTTGCCGCAAAATTGTTACCCGTCACGGAGGAACGATCGAGCTGCTGGAGGATACGCAGTATTCTTCGTTGTTTCGGATCGAGCTGCCGGTTCATTTTTTTAACTAATATAGATATTTCGGCGGAAAAGCCTGCATTTTATGCATACTTGCGTGCGACCTAGGAGGTACGCTGAGAAATTACTGCACTAGATGCAGAAACAGTGGTGTTCGAGCGCTAGCAGGGGGCAAGCGGCGGCAATTGGCTAGGGCAAGCGGGCAGCGAAAGACGAGAGCTAGCGGCGGCGAGTCTGAGGAAGCGGGGAGCAGCAAATTGCGAGTATCTACAGAGCCCTCGCCCAGGCGGGTGCGTAATTTCTGCAGCAGCAATAAAATAGCGGTGCTCAAGAGTAACCTCTTGGCACCGCTATTTCTTTTAGGCTTCTTGCACGGATGCTTTCTTCAAAGGTGCTGTAACAGGGCCGTCTTCGGCCTGCTTGACGCGCTTAATGAAGAACGAGAGCAGCAGCCCGATAACTCCGATCCCGATAATGACGAGGTAAGCGTCGTTGATGCCTTCGATCGCAGCATTCGTAGTGAGCTGTTCCTTCGTCCAGCCCTGAGCTGCGCCGGAAGTCATGAATTCTTTGGCATGCGTCGTAGCGCGGTTGGTCATGATCGTTACGAGCAGTGCTGTACCGATAGCACCAGCTACTTGACGGATTGTGTTGGAGATCGCTGTACCGTGTGCATTCAGCCTGTTCGGCAGCTGGTTCAAGCCAGCTGTCTGGATCGGCATCATGAACAATGCCATGCCGATACGACGGCCTGTTGACATGAGCACGAGATAAGTAAAGCTAGTGGAATCCGTCAGATTGATGAATCCGAGAGTTGTAACAATTGTAATGGCGAGACCGGCGACCGCCAGCCATTTCGCGCCGAACTTATCGAACAATTTGCCGGCTACCGGCATCATGAAGCCCATGATGAGTGCGCCAGGGAGCATGAGCAGGCCGGATTCGATCGCGGAGTAGCCGCGGGCGCTTTGCAGATACAATGGAAGCAGCATCATGTCCGCGTACATCACCATTGTGACGGCAATATTAATAATTGTCGTCAAAGTAAACATATTATACTTGAAAGCTCTAAGATCAAGCAGCGGATTGTTCGACGTAAGCTGACGCAGCGTGAACAGAGCAAGCGCGACTACGCCCACGATAATGCCTACAATAACTTCAGTGCTAGACCAGCCTTTGGAGCCGGCGCTGCTAAATCCGTACAGTACGGCACCGAAGCCAACGGTGGACAAGATAACGCTGAGGATGTCGATCTTCGTAACCACCGTTTCCGATACGTTGCGCAAATAAATAAATCCAAGCGCAATAACAATAATGGCAAGCGGAATCATGCCATAGAACATCATTTCCCATTCGTAATTCTCAAGAATGTACCCAGCAAGCGTAGGACCGATAGCCGGAGCGAAAATAATTGCGAGCCCGACCATCCCCATTGCGCCGCCCCTCTTCTCAGGCGGGAAGAGTGTTAGAATGACGTTCATCAACAGCGGCATAATGATGCCAGCTCCGGCCGCTTGAATCATCCGGCCCGTCAGAAGAACAGGGAACCCGGTTGCGATAGCCGATACGACGGTGCCGATGAAGAATGTCAGCATCGAGGTGAGGAATAGCTGCCGTGTCGTAAAGCGCTGCATAAGGTAAGCTGTAATGGGAATCAGTACGCCATTCACCAGCAAGTAGCCTGTTGTCAGCCATTGTGCGGTCGCAGCCGTAATGTCCAAATCAATCATTAATTCCGGCGTAGCTACGCTCATGATGGTCTGATTAAGCGTCGCAAGAAAAGCGCCAATGATCATAATGAATAAGATCGTGCCGCGTTTGATTGCACCGCTCGGTGTTGCTTTTCTCTCTGTCAAATCCACTCCATCCTTTCCTTTCATGTTGCCGTAGACTTAATTTACATTCTGTTGTATAGTCAACAATGTATGAAATAGATTATATACTGATCCCAAAGGTTTACAAGCGACGTTTTTGTTGGATATGTATATTAATCAACAGAACAATGATAAAATGCAAATTAAGTAAACGATATACGACACACATAGATGGAATTGTCGTATATTTCGAGTGAAAGGATTGGAACGGTATGGAGAATCGAAAGCAGGCGACTGATCCTCGGATTATTCGGACACGTCAGCTGATCCGGGACGCCTTCGTTGAACTGCTGCAAGAGATGGAGATTGAGAAAATAACGGTCAATCGGATCGCGGAGCGCGCAACGATCAATCGAGTCACCTTCTATCTGCATTACCGTGACATTCCGGATATGATGGACAAGATGGCGGACGAGATGACGGACAAACTATCGCAGTTATTGAATGGAGCCGCTGATATAGGTTATATTCATCAACACGAAGGGGAATGGCCGCTGCTAGAGAAGCTGTTGGAGCATATAGCCGAGAACTCAAAATTTTATAAGGTTGTGCTAGGCTCGCGGCGAACGCCGATTTTTACGGAGCGGCTGCTTCGGCTGCTGACAGAAAATATTACAGACCGGATCGAGCGCCTTGGAGGCGACAAATTGACCAAGGCCGGCATACAGAAAGATATTGCGATTTGGTATACTTCCTCCGCTTTAATTGGCACGATTGTTTCTTGGCTGCGTAAGGATATGCCGTATTCCCCGCGCTATTTGGCCGAGCAGTTTAAGTTAATTCGGACGAATGGCGCTTTTAGAACTAAATAAGAAGCGATTAATAGAAGGCCAGTAGATCCCTTGTTCGATCTGCTGGTTTTTTGTTGTTCTATCGGACATTACTCCTGGCGGCTGTTGGGAGTTCATTTTTTGTTAATCTTTTTATTCGTTTCTTTTAGATGATCGGGACGATCCAGAGCTGCAGCAAGGCTTGGAGTAGGTGATCGATGCTCTTGTCGGCAATATCAAAAATAACGTTACGCTGAGCGAATCGTCAGGAGGAGAGAAATCAGTTGATGTGACGCTGACCGGTGCACAAGTTCCGACGGCCGCTAGTGTGATCGGCTCGCTCATTGTGAAGGAGGTGCTTAGCGGCAAGGATGCTCCTGATTCATTATTCTATAATTTATGGAGAAATGTCTATATTTTACTAAGTGCATTTTGGAGAAGGAGACTCTTATAATATTAGAATGTAAGCGCTATCTTAAAGTGATAGAGGAAAGGGGGACCGATGGCAAAGTTGTTTCAGCAGGCTGACAGATGATGAGCTCACAGGTCAGACATAATATTTTCCACTAAGGATTGGAGGAGAATTATGTTAAACGTGAAGTCCAAGTCAGTGAATTTATTACTTGCCTTTGCTCTGATTGCATCCGTATTCGCATTCCAGGCGCAGAAGGCGGACGCTGCCCTTACATCGGGCTCTAAGTTCCTAGGCAACATTATCGCCAGCAGCGTTCCTTCTAACTTCGGTACCTATTGGAATCAGGTTACGCCGGAGAACGCGACGAAGTGGGGCTCTGTCGAGGGCAGCCGGAACTCGATGAACTGGTCGCAGGCAGACCTTGCATACAACTATGCCAAGACTAACGGTTTACCTTTCAAATTTCATACCCTCGTATGGGGAAGCCAAGAGCCAGGCTGGATCTCTGGATTGTCCGCAGCAGACCAGAGGGCAGAGGTCATTCAATGGATTCAAGCTGCAGCTGCTCGTTACGGCGACTCCGAATTCGTAGACGTCGTCAACGAGCCGCTTCACGCCAAGCCTTCGTACCGCAACGCTATCGGCGGCGACGGCTCGACGGGCTGGGACTGGGTAATCTGGTCGTTCGAGCAAGCTAGACAAGCATTCCCGAACTCCAAGCTGCTCATTAACGAGTATGGCATCATCAGCGATCCGAACGCTACGGCTCAATATGTAAATATCATTAATCTGTTGAAAGCTAGAGGGCTGGTTGACGGTATCGGTATTCAAGCCCACTACTTCAATATGGATCAGGTATCCGTCAGCACGATGAACAGCATTCTGAACACGCTGTCTGCGACGGGTCTTCCAATCTACGTTTCGGAGCTCGATATGACGGGCGACGATGCAACGCAATTGTCGCGTTATCAGACGAAGTTCCCTGTACTGTGGGAGCATCCTAACGTTAAAGGCATTACGCTGTGGGGCTATATCCAAGGACAAACGTGGGCGGACAATACGCATCTGATCACGAGCTCCGGCGCGGAGCGTCCTGCGCTGACATGGCTGAAACAGTACCTCGGCGGCAGCACGAATCCGACGGCTCCTGCAGCGCCTACGGGCTTGACAGCGACAGCGGGCAACGGTCAAGTAACGATTAGCTGGTCGGCGTCGAGCGGCGCGACGAGCTATACAGTCAGACGGTCTGAGTTCAGCGGCGGCCCTTACACGAACATCGCGACAAATGTTACATCGACGAGCTATACGGATACGAATGTAACGAATGGCAGACCGTATTATTATGTCGTCAGTGCATCCAATAGTGCAGGCTCCAGCGTGAACTCATCGCAAGTAAGCGCAACGCCTACGGGTACGAACGGCGGCGGTGGCGGCGGTACGACTCCTCCTCCGACGGGCTCGCTGGTTGCACAGTACAAAGTAAATAACGGCAACGCGAACGATAACCAAATCTATGCGACGTTCAACATTAAGAATACGGGCAATACTGCCGTTAACTTGAGCGACGTGAAGCTGCGTTATTACTTCACGAAGGATTCCTCAGCAACGTTGAACTCGTATGTAGATTGGGCTCAGATTGGTGCTTCGAACGTGAACCGGACATTCGTCAACACGTCTGGTACGAACGCCGATACGTATCTCGAGCTGTCGTTCAGTTCCAGCGCGGGATCCATTCCAGCTGGCGGACAAACGGGCGAGATTCAAATCCGCATTTCGAAGTCTGACTGGTCGAACTTCAACGAATCGAACGACTATTCGTTCGACGGCACGAAAACGTCCTTCGTCGATTGGAACAAAATTACGCTGCTGCAAGGCGGCACGATTGTATGGGGCGTAGCTCCTTAATCTATATGTGAGACCATGCAGTAACAGTAGACTATAGATATTCGTATCAGGGTGGGGCAGATGAAGATCTGCTTCATCCTGATTTTTTTTGGGAGGGTGTGACATGCTTCACTTACAGACCGCCTGAATCCCGCTAAAGTAGAGACTAGATGATGCGGAAAGGTGGAGGGACAGAATGCTATCGGGAGTCATATTGGCTGGCGGCGCGAGCCGCCGGATGGGGGGAGAGCGAAAAGCGCTGCTCCCATTTGGCGGGAAGCCGCTAATTGTACGGCAGCTGGAGCGGATGGCGAAGCTGTGCGATGAGTGTATTATTGTAACAGATGACCCGAAGCCATACTTACCGGTGGTTGATCGCTCGGTTCGGATTATTACCGATTTCTACGAAGAAGTTGGACCGCTTGGCGGCCTGCATGCAGCGCTGTCGCTGGCGAAGCATTCCTCGGTGTGGGCAGTAGGCTGCGACATGCCGTTCATTTCCGACGAAGCAGCCCGATTGCTGTTCAACCGGAAGAAGGATGGCTTTGAAGCCGTCGTACCGCTCGTGAACGGCGAGCTTCATCCGCTGCATGGAATCTACGATCGAGCGGCTGCGCCGCATATCGAGACCGTTCTGAAGCAAGGGGAGTCAGAACTGACGGAGCTGCTGAAGCTGCTCTTATGGAGCGAGATCAGCGAGACGGAGCTGGCGGAGAACGGAATTGATCCGATATGCGTTGCAGCGTTCAAAACACCGGACGAGTATGAGACGATGCTGCAGCAGGCGGAACAGCTTCAACCGTAAGGCTGCTGATCCCGCCAAACGAAAGCTGGCGCAAGGCCTCGAACAGGAGGCATCTTGCGCCAGCTTTTGTTAGGATTCCGTGTTTACACTATATTGAAAGTTGATATAATAAAAAATATTATATCGATATTCTATATATTGAGTGTCGATATATTACGTGTTACATAAATAGAAATAGCCAATAGCGGCAGAAGAGGTAGAACGATGAAAGAGGGCGTACACGAGTGGCTGCCGTTGACCGAAGCCTTTTATTACATACTGGTCGCGCTGTATCCAGCAGAAGCTCATGGGTATGCGATTATGCAGGACGTCGAGCGAATGAGCGGGGGACGGGTTCGGATTGGTGCGGGAACATTGTACACAGCGCTCAGTGCACTGCAGAAGAAGGGGCTTATCGCCAATGCTCCGGATATAGACAGCGCCGATTCGAGACGTAAGCATTACACCATTACGGACAGCGGCCGACTCGTGCTTCAGGCTGAGATGGAACGGATGGAGGAGCTGCTGCAGAGCGGTAGAGCAGCGATGGAGCAATCTAGAGGAGGAGAGTAGATGAAGCAGGTGACAGAAGGCAAGACCGAGTATCGTACTCGAATATCATTTGTATGGAACTATGAGAAGGATGAGGCATGGTTGACGGAACTGTCGGCGCAGGGGCTTCATTTGGTCAGACCAGGACTATTCCGCAATCGATTTGAGACAGATGTCAACCAACGATATGTCTATAAACTGGACTATCATCAACTGAAGAGCCGTAAGGAGCTGGACGCTTATCTAGTTCTATTCGAGGACTTGGGCTGGGAGCATACGAGCTCGTTCTTGGGCTGGCATTATTTCCGAAAGCCGTATGTTGAAGGCCAGTCGTATAACATTTATACCGACAGAACTTCATTGATCCACTTGTGGAAAAGAGTACAGCTTATGTTATTTGGGATTGCACTGGCCAATATCCCAATGCTTGTCCTTAACCTAATGAATTTGTTCCGTTATGAACGCGCATCCGAGATTATTTCAAGCGTCATCTTCTCCGTCACTATTCTGCAAGCCGTCGTACTGCTCTTGCTTTTGTACGGCTGTCTCCGATTCCAGAACAAAATGAAACGGCTGACAGCCTGCCCGAAATAATAATAATAATAATTACCTAGACTAAAGGCGGGAGCTATTTTCGTTCCGGGGACGGTTCATCAACTTCACTGTATTTACTACCATTAAGTGGTACATAGACCTAATCGTAGTGAGGAGTGAGACGATGAGAAACAATAAACGATCCCGTCTAAGGACGACGAAAATTACACTCGCGGCCATTACAGCAAGCGCACTACTGCTTGTTCCGGCAGTCGTCAGCGCGGAAGCCGCGCTTGCTGCTGGCCAGACTTCAACATCCATGCGGTCGCAGCTTACTGTACAAGATAACGCTCTGGCAGCGGCTGCAGCTCCGTCCTCTGCCGACGCTTTCGATCCTGCGGAGGTGCGCTCGTTCGTGGACAGCTATTTCGCGAAGCCAGAGGTAGCAAGTAAGCTTGCTGGCGCGCTCGTTGTCATCGTGAAGGATGGACAAGTACTGCTCAATCAAGGCTATGGGTACGCAGATATCGCAGCCAAGAAGCCGATCGATCCGGAAACGACGCTGTTTCGGATGGCCTCCATAACGAAGGCCGTCACTGCGACTGCGGCTATGCAGCTTGCTGAGCAAGGGAAGCTCGATCTGCATCAGGATGTAGCTGCCTATATGCCGGATATTCGGATCAAGAATGATACCGGTACTCCGGTGACCGTCGAGCATTTTCTTACCCATACAGCTGGCTTCGACTATACGGACGCAAGTGGACAAGGCGAAGAAATTGGGCTCGAGGATTATTTGAAGCAAAATGAACCGACGGTTGTGTACAAGCCCGGTGAAGCTTACCGTTATGACAATCTCGGCTACACGATGCTCGGTTATATCGTTCAGAACGTATCCGGCGAGCCGTTCGAGCAGTATGTGGACCGCCATATTTTTGCTCCGCTTGGGATGAAGCACACGACGATGCTGGTGAATGGACAGACTGCGGCACAGCTTGCAACCGGGTACACATTCGATCAGGAGCCGTATCCGGTCTATCCGAACGTACCGACGATCGCGCCGGAGGGCGGAATGCTGTCTACCGGTGCAGATATGGCCAATTTTATTATCGCGCATTTGAATGGCGGGAAGCTGGGCGACGCCCGCATTCTGGAGGAGAAGACGGAGAAGCTGATGCAGCAGACCCATTACGAGGCAGCGCCAGGCATCCCGATCATGTCTTATGGCTTCGAGACGTTTCTCCATCAAGTGCATAACGGACAATTCGTTATCGGTAAAGGCGGAGATCTGGCGGGTTATCATTCCTGGATGTGGCTGCTTCCGGAGCAGCAGGTCGGCGGAATGGTTATTGTGAACAGTGATGCCAGCGCAAGCGTGAGGGAAGATTTTTTTGCCGCATTCATGAATCACTATTATCCGGCAAAGCCTGAGACGAAGCCTTCTATTGCGCTTACGAGCGATGAACTAGCCCGATTTACGGGGATTTACCGCAATTTGAGAACCCCGCTGTTCGCATCGCAAGTAGAGGTGCAAGACGGCATACTGACCGTGCGCGACAGCTATGGTACTCATACCTTAAGACCGGTCGGTTCTCTGGTGTTCGAGGATGAGAATGGCGCCGCGGCAGTCTTCAAAGCGGATGAGGATGGGGATATCAAGTATCTCTATTACAACATGCCGGACAGTCTGTCGGAGAAGATGGGGACGCCGGGTGTCTACGATGATTTGGCAGCAGACAGCCCTTATGCGGCTTCGATTTACTTCCTGCGCGCACTTGAAGTATTCGACGATGCAGGCAAGAGCTTGTTCCAGCCGCAATCGGCCGTTACGAGAGCCGATTTCGTCAGCATGATCGCTAGACTTTCCGGCATGAAGCTGTCGAATAATCCGGTCGTCTTCGCTGATTTGCAAGGGCATCCGCAGGCGGCATTGGTTCAGACGATTACCGAGCTTGGCATACTGAACGGAACGCCAGGCATGATGTTCGAGCCAGACCGCGCAATTACGCGCCAAGAGGCGGCATCGATTATATGGCGCATCGCGCACGATGTGCTCGGTGCGCCGGCGCTTCAGGCGAAGCTGAGCACATCGCCGTCTCCGTGGGCGAACGAGGCCGTCCAGTTCGTCGTCGCAGCCGGCTTGTATGGACCAGAGGTGCAGGTTGATGCCAGCGGCGCTGCTGATTATATGCCGGGCAATACGCTTCTGCGGCAGGAGGCGGCTGTATTGCTCGCCAAGCTGATCGAGAATTTGATGATCTAATCGAAGGAAAGCCGGCATCACCGTCATCCGTAAGCGGATGAGGATGGTGCCGGCTTATTCGCGTTTGTATTTGGAAGTATGGTGAGAGTCTATGACTGCGCGGAGACAGCCCCCATCGCTGGAAAAACGCCGAGCACGGCAAGCCGTGTCAGCTGAAGTCCCATATGATCAGGAGAGTACACCCGTTCGTTCGTCAGCCATTTGTCCAGCATCCCGGCTGTTGAGAAGCTGACATAATCGAGCAGGAGCTCCAGCGGAACCTGCAGCTGCTGATCCAGTCCAAGCTTGGAGATGCGAACGAAGAAGCTGTCTTTGATCAGGGTGGTCAGCATCGATCGGAACTGCCCGTTGGGGTAACGGGTTAACATTAACGAATAGAAGCGGTGCTGCTCCATCACATGCTGGAAAAGAGTTGTAAAGATTGGATCGGCGGAATCGCGGCTGGGCGTTGTTGTCGAAGCAGCAGCATCGTAGAGCAGCGTCTTCAGCACATCCAGCTTCTCCGAGACGAGCTGGCTGAGCAGGTCATCCTTATCAATAAAATGAGCATAGAACGTCGACCGGTTAATATCCGCTTGCTCCGCGATGTCTGTAATGCTGATTTCGTCGTACGTTTTTTGTTGCAAAATTTCCATCAATGCGTCTGCTATCATCGACCGCGTGCGCGCGACACGTCGGTCTTTTCCCCGATTGTCACTCATCGAATCCCTCCTCAGTATCCGACATCATGATCGTTGTTGTTGGTTATCCAACAGACTCCTAACAGCCACTTGTTCATAGATTGTTGGTTATTCGCTAGATTGCGAACATAACTGGTCGAAGTGTCGGATAACCGCCAAAGTAAAAAATATTGATTGTTGATATAAATTGGATATGAGCTATCATAATCTACATAGCAGACAAAATCAATCGGATTAATTTAGATTATAAGTGTGGAGGTAGAACAGCATGAGCTCAAGGGGAGAACGATTCAAGGCAAGCTTAGACGACGGGCGCAGCGTATGGCTGGAAGGCAAACCGATCAAGAGCGTATCCGAACATGCCGAGTTTCAAGGGACATTGAATACGATCAGCGGTTTGTTCAACATGCTGGACGATCCGCAGGAACGCGATAAAGTAGGATTTTACGTACCCGAGACCGGCAAATACGCGCACAGTTCCTTCCTCGTGCCGTACTCGCCGGAGGAGCTGGCGCAGCGCAGCCGCTCGTTCGCCCATTGGTCCTCGGCGACGAACGGGATGATGAGCCGGTTGTCCGACTATGCGCGGTCAATGGTAACCGGCTGGTATGCGGCAAGACATCAGCTGCGTGAGCTTGACCCGCAGTTCACGGATAAAATATCCGCTTATTACGAGCAGGCAAGGGATAACGATTTATTCCTGACGACGGCAATCATCGACCCGCAGATCGACCGCTCGAGCGGACTTGATGATAAGCGGATAGCTGAACGATTCCTGCATGTCGTTCGCGAGACCTCGGAGGGCATCATCGTCCGGGGAGCCAAAATGATCGCGACAGGAGCTCCTTATACGCATGATTTTGTTATTTTTTCTTTCCTGCAGTTTCAGTCCGAGCACCGCAAGCATGCCCATGTGCTGATCGTGCCGGCTAATTCGCCGGGACTGCACATCGTCTGCCGTGAGTCGTTCCAGCATCCGAACGAGAGAAATCATCCGCTCAGTTCGCGTTATGACGAGATGGATGCCGTGCTGTTCTTCGACGATGTGCTTATTCCGTGGGAGCGGGTGCTGCTGTATGGTGATGCCGACAAGGTGCTCAAGCTTAGAGCGAACAAGACGGCTAACGGGCTGGCGTTCCATCAGAATGTCGTTCGTTTCGTAGCGAAGCTCGAATTTATTACTGGCGTCACCTTCGCGGTGGCGGAGGCGATCGGCGTAACCGGTTTCCTGCATATTCAAGAGAAGCTTGGCGAGCTGCTGACGCAGATCGACGTGATTAAGGCACTCGTCATTGCAGCCGAGACGCAGGCGAAGGCTGACGCGTCGGGTGTGCTGGTGCCGGATCTGCAGTACGTCGAGACGGCGCGCAGCCTCGGTACGAAATATTATCCGAGGGCGGTCGAAATATTGCAGCAGGTCGGCGCAGGCGGCTTCGTCCAGACGCCTTCGGATACCGAAGATTTCTACGGACCGATCTCGAAGTTGATGCATCTGTATTTCGAAGGGGCAGCTGTCAGCGCAGAGAAGAAGGTCGAGCTGTTCAAGCTCGCCTGGGATCTGATCGGCAGTCCGCTGGGGGCGCGGCACCTGCTGTATGAGAAATTTTATGCAGGTGATCCGATTCGGGGACTCGCGGCCCATTATAACCGGTTCGATCAGGCCTCGCTGACCGACCCGATCTGGAAGCTGCTGAAGGAGAACAGCAAAGGTAAACCGGCTCCGCTCTAATCGAGCGTTAAGCGAATAGAAGATTGCGCATGATCCATCGAACGTTAACTAACAAATATTAATCAAACGTTAAGCATAGGGAGGCTGAACAAATATGGAACTATTCTGGTTTATTCCAACACACGGCGACGGACGTTATCTAGGTACGAGCGAAGGAGCTAGGGCGGTATCGCATCACTATTGCAAGCAAATCGCGCAGGCAGCCGATGAGCTTGGCTTCGAAGGCGTGCTGCTGCCAACGGGCAAATCGTGCGAGGATTCGTGGATCGTAGCTTCATCGCTGATCCCGGTCACAGAGCGGCTGAAATTTCTCGTTGCAGCCCGTCCAGGCTTGATGCTGCCGACGACGGCGGCCCGCATGGCGGCGACGCTCGATCGGTTCTCCGGCGGTCGGCTGCTGATTAACGTCGTAGCGGGAGGCGATCCGGTCGAGCTGGAGGGCGATGGCTTATTCCTCGGACATGATGAGCGGTATGAGCTAACCGACGAATTTCTTACGATCTGGCGTAAGGAGCTGGAAGGCGGCGATCCGGTCGACTTTGAAGGCAAATATTTGAAGGTGCGCGGAGGTACAGTGTTGTATCCGACGATTCAGAAGCCGTATCCGCCACTCTACTTCGGCGGCTCGTCCGATGCGGCGATGGAGGTCGCTGCCGATCATGTCGATGTGTACTTGACATGGGGTGAGCCTCCGGCGGCAGTCGAACGCAAAATTAAGCAAATGCGCGAGCTCGCTGAAAGCCGCGGCCGGAAGATGAAGTTCGGCATTCGGCTGCATGTCATCGTCCGTCCGACAGAGGAGGAGGCTTGGCGCGCGGCCGACAGCCTGATCGAGCATTTGGACGAGGAGACGATTGCGTCTGCTCAGCAAGTATATGCTCGTATGGATTCGGTTGGTCAGCAGCGGATGTCCAGCCTGCATAATGGAGACCGCTCCAAGCTGGTCGTCAGCCCGAACCTATGGGCGGGCATCGGATTAGTAAGAGGCGGCGCGGGCACGGCGCTCGTCGGCGATCCGGATCAGGTGGCGGCGAGAATTCGGGAATATGAAGCGCTTGGCATCGAGACGTTCATTTTGTCCGGCTATCCTCATCTGGAGGAAGCGTATCGGACAGCAGAGCTGCTGTTTCCGAAGCTCGGGTACAGCGGCAGCAAGCGCGAGGAGGACCGCGCGTTCATTAGTCCGTTCGGTGAAGTCATTGCGAACAATCTGGTACCGGAGCATCGCGTGAAAGAGAAAGTAAGCGCAAAGTAACAAATGTATCACATGGCCGACTAGTCAACTAAAGGCCCCATTGGATTTATACATTCAATAATGAGGTGAAAGCCATGTCATTGAAATTTGCTTATTGGGTGCCGAACGTCAGCGGCGGCCTGGTCATATCGAAAATTCCGCAGCGTACCGGATGGTCCTTCCAGGAAAATGCCAAATATGCGAAGCTGGCCGAGGAGGTCGGCTTCGAATACGCGCTGCTGCAGACACGGTTCATCGCCAGCTATGGCGCAGAGAATCAGCTGGAGGCGATCGGCTTGGCGTCCGCTCTCGCTGCCGTGACGAACAAGCTGAACCTTATCGCCGCTGTGCTGCCGGGGCTGTGGCATCCGGGTACGATTGCGAAAGCGATCACCACGCTCGATCATATTAGCCAAGGGCGTGCCGCGATTAATATCGTCAGCGGCTGGTTCAAGGGCGAGTTTCACGGGTTCGGCGAGCCGTGGCTCGATCATAACGAGCGATACCGCCGCTCGGAGGAATTTATTCGAGTGCTGAAGCAGCTGTGGACAGAAGAAGAAACGAATTTCCGCGGCGACTTCTACCGCATTAACGCCGCACCGCACAAGCCGAAGCCGGTTTCAGTTCCGCCTGTATTCCAAGGCGGCAACTCGGCAGCTGCGCGCGAGATGGCGGCGCGGGTGTCCGATTGGTATTTCATGAACGGCAATACGGTTGACGGCTTCCGCGCGCAGATCGAAGAGGTCAGCAAGCTCGCGGCCGATCAAGGGCGCAAGCTGAAGTTCGGCGCGAACGCCTTCGTCATCGTACGGGATACGGAGGAGGAAGCGCGGCAGGTGCTCCGAGACATTATTCACTATGCCGACCCGGAAGCGGTCGAAGGGTTCCGCAGCCAAGTCCAGTTCGCGGGCAAAGCGTCGCCGGAGCGTGAGGGCATGTGGGCGAATTCGAACTACGAGGATCTCGTTCAATACAATGACGGCTTCAAGACAGGCTTGATCGGCACGGCTGAGCAGGTCGCGGACCGCATTATCGAGCTGAAACGGATCGGCGTCGATCTGATCTTAACCGGATTCCTTCATTATGAAGAGGATTTGAAAGCGTTCGGCGAGAAGGTTATTCCGCTCGTTCGCGAGAAAGAAGCGGCTCTGACCGTTGCCGCACGATAAGCAATAATATCAGATTATAAGAGCCTCCTGCAGCTGCGGGAGGCTCTTGCTGTCTAGATGCTCATGTTATTGCCTGAGCTTACAGTCGTATGCTACAGTTGAGAATATATTGTAAATTATTACATTAATAACGGATTGCTGACGACGAATGAATTTGAAGCATGAGGAGAAACCAATGAACCCGCAGCTTGTCTATTTGTATATCCATGATATAGGTCGATGCTTTTACAGTCAGGAGTTCAGCTTCACGAACGATTTTAACATTACCTACACTCCTGGAGATAAGGTGAAGTCCGCCCGTTTGCATATCGAGCGGCTTCGGAATCCTTATCGGAACTTATGGGGACCGAATATATCTACCATTAATATGATCGTCGGCAAGAACGGTGCAGGCAAGACGACGTTGCTCGATCTGTTCGGCTCTCAAAAAATGCGCCGCGATCAGCTGTTCGAGAATGCCTCCTGGTTCGCGCTTTATTATTTGGGGGACGCAAGCTTTGTAGTGGAAGGCAATGATCGGGAGCTGATCAGCTTTATTACCGATCTCCCACAATTTACGAGTCAAGAATTCAGCCTTACCTTCCATTACCATTACGAGAAGCAGACAGCCGAATACCAGGACTATATCCAGTTCGTAAAGCACACCAACGGCAAGAAAAAATACAGTCTAAGAGAGCAGCTCGTCTCGCTCTACATGCCTAAGCAATCAGACCGTCGCTGGTATACGAGTCCTGTATATCAGGATACGGACGATTTGTCTGTAAGCTATCAGCGAATTTATATAACGAAGCCGCTGTACGCGCATCTGTATCGGTTTATGGCCAGCGAATTTAAGCTTCTGGAGCAGGTATTCACCATCGGAGAAGCCGTATGCGAGGTCAAGCTGGCAAGCAGCTTGTTCCCTGGCTTTGCAGCTCGGCAGGAGCTGCGTCGGCTGTTCGATCTCCGGCTCTATTGGAAGCCGGAAGAGATTCTCTATTTTAACGAGCGGGACACAAGAATTCATATCTACGACGATTTAGAGGAACGATCATCAGACGACGGCATATCGGAGAAGCAAAAGTTTATTATTGTTTTTCTAGAGGCGGTCATCATTGATTTATGGCTTAATCGTGCACAGCAGCTGTTGAACCAAGATGAGCAGAATGCTTGCAAGACTAGAATTGAGAACATCGTTCCGTTATCCGATAAGACTGCCTACCTGTTAGAAGTGATCCATGAGATTTGCCGCACTTTGGAGCCTGAATGGATGAAGCGGTTAGAAGCGACGATCCATCCGGATTTTTATGGATTAGCGGTAAATGCATTAATGAGGGCAAACGAAGCGCATTTTGTATCTTCTACGGAGATTCGCGCCTACGCGTGGGCAAGCTTCGATCAAGGCCTTTATGAGCTGTTGGCGCTGTTTGAACGAGAAGATTCGAGCAGCCGCAGCTTAGTGGAGATTACGATCCGGAATTTAAGCGCAGGGGAGCTTGAGTTTATTCACGGCTTTGCCGGACTTCATGCCGCCGTGCAGCTCGGCTTTAATCATCCCGAGGTTGATACGGTGCTGCTGCTGCTCGATGAGCCGGACGCCTCATTTCATCCGGAATGGTCTAGAAGGTACGTTTATTATTTGACGGAGTTTATTAGCCTCGCGAAATTCGACCGGCCGATTCAATTTCAAATTGTGCTGACGACGCATTCTCCGTTCATGGTCTCTGACATTCCGAGCGAGCATATTACCTGCATTGACGTGAAGGAGAAAGAAGGACGGCTGGAGCGGATCGTGAAGAAAGCGGACTTCGGACTGATGAGTAATTTCTACGATATTATAAAGAAAGATTTCTTCATTGAATCGCCGATCGGACAGTTCGCGGCGAACTTATTCAATAATCTGCTTACTGAGATTAATGAGTGGACGACTTACGATCCTGAAGCAATCGAACGTGTGAGCGGCATTATTGATTCGATTGGGGAGGACATCATCCGTTCCAAGCTGCAGGAGCATATGCGCGCCAAAGTGCGAACGTTCACAGAGCATTCAGAACTGCAAGCACGAATCCGGGAGATGGAGAAGGAGCTGGAACGATTAAAGAGACAAGCCGAGGGCCGTTATGATCCAAATTAATCCGCAATTATTAGCGCAAGTGGCCCCCTATTATTGGAATGAAATGAAAGCAGGGCTGAAGTTACGGTATGCAGCTGCTTCTGGCTCAGGAGCTCCTGTTCAAGTGTTCACGATTCATA
Source organism: Paenibacillus xylaniclasticus (assembly GCF_004001065.1). Classification (GTDB taxonomy): domain Bacteria; phylum Bacillota; class Bacilli; order Paenibacillales; family Paenibacillaceae; genus Paenibacillus_T; species Paenibacillus_T xylaniclasticus. The sequence goes on along the minus strand of NZ_BIML01000022.1, from coordinate 15,368 downwards.
GGGCGACGGAGCTGTTCGAGAATGGAGGCGGTCAGCTGGATGAAGCGTTCGTCGAGCAGCTTATTGCCGGGGATTTGCATCACTTAATAAGCAGGAATCCTATCATCGAGAATTATTGGAAGACAGGCCTGCTTGTCCATTATAGCTCGTTTCAGGTGAATCGGGAGCTGGAGCGGCTGGGGAGACCGAGGAACAGGCTTCATCAGCAGCAGTACAGAGTGGAATTCGTCGACCGTTTCCGAAATCCGTGGGTTGAGCCGTATATCCAACAATATCGGGATTACGCTCAATCGAACGAGAAGTTTAAAGCTTTCATCACCGGAGTGAGCCAAGCTCTGGATCAATTGAACGAAAGCATAAAAGCAATCGTCAGTTACGAGAGGGATCTGCCGGACGAGCTTCGACACGAGCTGCTGCACCGAATGGGGACCGACGTCTGCCCTTACTGTAACCGGCAATTTATAACGTACTATTGGAAAAATAAAAAGCAGAGATATCACACGACGGCGGATTTGGACCACTTCTATCCGAAATCCCAATTTCCGTTGTTCTCATTGTCGCTATATAATTTTGTCCCTTCGTGTCAAATATGTAATTCCAGATTCAAGCTCGACAAAGGCGTAGAGCTGTTATATCCGTATGAAGAAGGCTTTGAGGCGGATGCTTATTTCAAGGTCAATTACAACTCCGGCTCTACAATCGGTTCAATCTTGGGAGATAATACGAGCTTCAATATCGAAATTGTCCTGACGGCATCAGGCAGTAAGCGTGAACGAATTCAGAACAACATCGAGACGTTCGAGCTAACGAGCGTATATCAAAGTCATAAGGACTACGCGCGGGAGCTGCTGTATAAGCGGAAGAAATATGCCGACCTGCTGAAAGCGGATTTGAAAAAACTGTTCGAAGATGCTGGTACAGGACTTACGCTTACCGATCGGGAAATCGCGCTCTTCCAATATGGTTTCTCCATGGAGCCGGAAGAATTCAGCCGAAGGCCATTATCTAAATTCGCGTATGATATTGTGCATCGCAATTAACATCACACAGGAGGACGACAGATCGTCCTCCTGTTTTATTGTTAGCCGGTAAACTCCTGCACCCAGGCGTTGTTGTAGAAGCCGACGCCAAGCTTCGTGTAGCCGCTGTTCAGAATGTTGGCGCGGTGGCCGGAGCTGTTCATCCAGTCGTTCATGACCTGCTGAGCGGTCTTCTGCCCCTTCGCGATGTTCTCTCCTGCCGTCCGGTACGAAATGCCGAATTTCTTCATCATATCGAACGGCGAGCCGTATGTCGGAGAGTTGTGGGAGAAATAATTGTTATTGATCATATCTTTAGCTTTCACGAGCGCCATGTTCGACAATGCATTATCGAGCGTCAATGCGTTAAGACCGTTATTCTTACGCTGCGCGTTGACTAGATCGAGCACCTGCTTCGCCTGAGTCGATGGAGCTCCCGTTCCCGTCGTATCGCCGCCTCCTGTTGGAGTAGATGGAGTGGTTGGCGTTGATGGCGTCGAAGGCTGCGACGGCGTAGACGGCGTGGCCGGATTTGACGGATTGGTCGTCGGGTATTGAGGGACCACCCGGAATCCGGCAGGCAGCTTAATGTTGTCCCAGTTGAAATTGCCGGCGTTGCCCCCAATGACGATCCAACGCTGCGTCGTATTAGGCGTAGATTGTGCCGTGAAATTTTCTTTCGTCGATTTTGCAGAAATTTTGCCATAATTCATTTGCTTCACGCCATGGTCGCCATTATTACCATTGTTGTCGTTGTTTCCGGCTCCGCAGCCTGTAAGCAGAGCAGCGAGGACGACGGCTGTGGCTACAACCTTCTTCATGCTGTTGACAGCACCCCTTTTCTTATGAGATACAAATAATTTTTCCTTCAAGGACGGCCATTATGCTGTGAGATGATGTACGTAAAGGGTGAGAATGGCTGTTGGAGGTTGACTAAGGCGGAGTACACAAGTATGCTGGCAGAAAACGACTGAAGGAGAGGCGGCATCATGCAGCATATGAATAAGGTCTTATTATGGGCAGGCTCATATAATACAGCGAATAATAACGGCATTCGTGCTCTTGCGTTCGATACCGAAACGGGCATACTAAGCGAAGGTGAAGGTCTGACGTGTGTAGACAATCCTTCGTTTCTGGCTTATGTGAAGGAAGCGGACAGGCTATTCGCCGTCAGCGAGACGTCCAATGGAGCGATCGTTGCTTTCGGCCGTGAGGGCGAAGCGTTGGCGGAAACAAATCGGCAGTCCTCTAATGGTGATGATCCTTGCCATTTGACGATTGATGAGTCGGGCCAATGGCTGCTGCTCGTCAATTACAGCGGCGGTCCGGTAAGCGTCTACCCGATTGCCAAGGATGGCTCGATCGGCCCGGCTTCAGATACGATCAAGCATGAAGGAAGCAGCGTCAATCCGAATCGTCAAGAGTGCTCGCATCCCCATTCGATCTATGCGGTTCCTGGAACAGCACTCTATCTGGTGAACGATCTTGGCACGGATACGATCTATACCTATCGGCTGGATCGGAAGGAGGGCAAGCTTGCGCTGCTGCACGAGACGAAGGCTGCGCCAGGCGCTGGTCCGCGTCATCTTGCGTTCCATCCGACGCTGTCGCTTGTCTATGTAATTGAGGAATTGTCGAATACGATTTCGGTGTACGAGCTTGACCGTGCAGAAGGTCTATTAACCCATCGTCAGACAGTACCTGCACTGCCTGCTGATTTCGACGGCTTCAATCTATGTGCAGAAATTGCGGTATCGGAGGATGGCCGTTACGTATATGGTTCGAATCGGGGCCACGACAGCATCGTCTCATTTCGCGTTGGCGAAGAGGGTCTGCTGGAGCTGATCGGGCATACGCCGTCAGGCGGCAAGGCGCCGCGTCACTTCCTGCTCGTGCCGGGCGGCCGCTGGCTGCTTACGGCGAATCAAGATTCAGATCGCATTGCTGTTCTGTCCATTGGGGAGGACGGTTATCCAGCACTGACGGAACAAGGCTATGATATGGTTAAGCCTGTATGTATTCGGCTTCGTTAAGCTTAGGGCATAGACTTGGTGAAACGGATCGGATCGTCTTCCTTGCTTGAATGCCTACGCATGTCTTGTGCGGTGTGAATATGGTATAGCACTTCATAAGATAAGCAGGAGGCAGGAGGCGATCCTTTGGCTTCGATTACGATTGCCGCAGTCGGCGATCTATTAATGAAAGGCCGGATAATCGAATCGGCTCGCCGCGCAGGCTCGAAGAGCTACGACTTCGATCCGCTGTTCGCAGCCGTGAAACCGTATCTTCGCAGCCCCGATCTAACGATCGGCAACCTGGAGACGACGTTCTCCGGCCCGCCGGGGCCGTCCGGCAAATATGAGCTGCGCAAAGCGCATACCGGCTGGCCGTCATTTAACTGTCCCGACTCCTTCGCCGGCACGCTGAAGCGGCTTGGCTTCGATCTGTTGACTACGGCGAACAATCATTGCGTAGACCGCGGCGCCGCAGGCTTAAAACGGACGCTCCAAATATTGGATCAGTATGGTCTGCGCCATACCGGCACTTCCCGTACGCTGGCAGAGTCAAGACGATACACGGTCATTCCGGTGAAAGGCATTCGAGTTGGTATTCTGTCGTATACGACGGGGACGAATCGCAATCCGGTGGCGCAGCCATATCTCGTCAACAAAATCCGTCTTCCCCGAATCGCCGCTGACGTTAGAGCGCTCAAGAAGCGGGCGGATATCATAATCGCCTGCCTGCATTTCGGCGTGGAATATAAGCGGACGCCAAGCGCGAAGCAGCGTAGAATTGTACAGGCGCTGTTCCGTTACGGAGTTAACGCGGTGATTGGCGCCCATCCTCACGTTCTGCAGCCGATTACATTCGGTAAGGTGAAGGACGCAAGCGGAATCGTGAAGCATCGGGTGGCGGCTTATTCGCTGGGCAATTTTATATCGACCAAGCTGTATAACAATGAGCATACGGTTCGCGGCCTTATTTTACGAATGAAAGTGACAAAGGACAGCAGCGGAAAAACCGACATTACGAGCATCTCCCGAATCCATACAAGAGTGAAGCGAAGCCGCGTGAATGGGAGAGCGGTGTATCGGGTCGTACCGAGTTAGAAGGCGGGAACGTACGGCCTCCCGTTCGAACGCATCGCTCGTAGACTCCGACAACGGACGAAAGGCTGCACGGAGTGCATAAATTCTACTCTTTAACCTCGTCCGAGAAGAAATGGCGGTACAAGGACTACCTTGACACCGCCATTTCTTTTTTATGTTTCATCCAACTAAGCTAACTGCCGCTTATCGGCAGCGTAAACGTGAAGGTCGAGCCAGCGCCGAGCGTGCTGTCGACGAAGATGGAGCCGCCATGTGCCTCGACGATTGAGCGAGAGATCGACAGCCCGAGCCCGGAGCCGCCGAGCTTGCGGGTGCGCGAGACGTCGCTCCGATAGAACCGATTGAATACGTGCGGCAGATGGTCTGCTGCAATGCCGCTGCCGTTATCGCGGATGGAGACGGCTGCCCGCCCCCCTGTGGAATAGACCGACACATCAATTTCGCCAAGCTGCGGATCGGTATGCTGCACCGCATTGTGGAACAGATTTAGAATGACTTGCTTGATTTTATCTGCGTCACAGACCGCTTGAATGTTCGGCTCCACATCGAATCGGACGAGCCTGCTCTCCGCGAGCATGTGCAAATGTGGCTCCATCTCTTCCATCAGTCGATCCAACCGAGCTGTCGTTAGCTGCAGCTGCGGCGCACGGTCCAGCTTAGCCAGCGTTAGCAGGTCCTCGACGAGCTTCTTAATTCTCGTTGACTCGCCGTGCATGCTGTTCAGCGCCATATAGAGCTGTTCCGGTCGTTCCGCCGCGCCGCGAAGCAGCACCTCGATAAAGCCGTGAATAGATGTCAGCGGCGTGCGCAGCTCATGGGAGGCATCTGCGATAAACTGGCGCATCTGCTCCTTCGCTTCCCGCTCGGATTGGAACGACCGTTCCAGCCGTTCGAGCATGCCATTGAACGAATCAGCGAGCCGGTCGATTTCGAGCTGACCTTGTTCGACCGGAGACCGTTCGTTCAAGCTGCCGGCGTCGATACGCTCTACCGTTTCTACCATTTTGTTCAGCGGACGAAGCGTTCTTTTGAGAATGGGCAAATAGAGTAGAAGACCGCCTGCCAGCGCAAGAATGGACAGTATACCGAAGATGAGTAACTGGCTGAGCAGCTGTTCCTTGAGCGGCCTCGTCGTCTGCCCGAGCTGGATCATTTCCTCTGAGTCGGGAGTCAGCTTCAGAAATACGAGCAGCTGCTCGGTCCCGTCGCTGGAGGCGGCCACCTCATAGCGCGGTTGCCCGTTGTTCGAACGAATCTCATCATACTTAGCCTTGGTCAACTGCGGCGGCGTGACGCCTCTATCCGCTGTTACGTCGATGAAGGAGTCGGTTCTTACGATAGCAAGCGATTTGTTCTGCATGAACAGGAACGAGTTATCGGGCGGCTTGCTCACGTAGCTTTCGTCCATTCCGCTTCCTGCAGCTCCGGCAGCACGACCTTCTCTCGGATAGGGCCTCGTCGCTCCGCCGAATGGTCCGCCGCGGTCGAACAGCTCGTGCGGCACATTGCGCAGCTCCGCCATCATCGAATTTGCCTGATTACGATAGAGGAAATCTCTCATAATGACATATTGAAACGTACCGATCAGCAAGAGTAGGGCGGCTAGAACGATAAGCGATCTGGCGAGCAGCTGAGACCGGAGTGAGTGCGGAGACAGGAGCAGCTTCAGCCTCGCAGTGAACGATGACCACCTCATGGCAGATCGATCCGGTATCCGGCGCCGCGCAGCGTTCGAATCAGCTTATGCTCCTTGTCTCGGAGCTTGTCCCGCAGCGAGCGGACGTATACCTCAACGATATTTTCTTCCCCGCCGAAATCGTACCCCCACACCTTGTCCAGAATCGTCGATTTGCTCAGCACAATGCCGTGATTGGCAATCATATATTTCAGCAGCTCATACTCGGTTGGGGACAGCTCCAGCGGCTCGCCCTCGTACGAAATTTCTTTGCGGCGGTCGTCGACGCGGAACGGGCCGACCGTCACCTCTCCGAACAGCATCGGGAACTGATTGCGCAGTCTAGCCCGGATACGGGCAAGCAGCTCCTCGAAGCTGAACGGCTTTATAAGGTAGTCGTCGGCGCCGAGCGTCAATCCTTTCACTCGGTCTTCCACCTCATCCTTGGCGGTCAGCATAATGACAGCGATCTCGCTGCCGCTCTTCTTCAGCATCCGGCACGTCTCGAAGCCGTCCATGCCTGGCATCATCACATCGAGAATAACGACATGCGGCATAAACTGCTGCGCCACGTTAATCGCCGTCATACCGTCAGGCGCAGTCCGCACCTCGAAGCCCTCGTTCACTAATCCTAACTCAAGAAATTGCACAATATGAGGCTCGTCGTCGACGAGCAATATTTTGATGCCGGGTATCGGCTTCATAGACGTCCCTCCATTCAACGAATGCGACATGTACGTTTTGCAGTTCGTTCTACAGCCCTATTATAGCCTTTATTGGCGAAGTACAGGCTGAAGCTTTGCTGAATGCGGGGGGGATGAGAGTTGATATGTTATGTTAAACACAAGAGTGACTTTTGTACTATTTTGACGAAATGAGGAGAAATCTATCGAAACGTTAGAGAATCACAATATTAACATAGAATGAATTTTTTGTGTCTAATGGATTTTGTCTTAGTCCATTTGACCTGTTCGTGGCTGAGTGTGACGATCTTCTTTCCCTAACGGACAATGACTTTCATAGTTCAGTCGAGCCATTGGTAATGACCGCCTTATGGAGAAGGGATGGGTTGATCAGCCTACATTTTGTACAGACAGGAGATGGGTTTACGAATGAAGAGAGGCTTTAGAGAGTATGCTCGACTGATAAGCTTGATCCTCTCGTTGATCCTCGCTTGGCCGAGTGTTGATGCCGCTTATGCATCCGGTTCAGCGGCCATTAGCGGTGCGGGGGGCAACTCAGCTGTGCCGCAAACGTTAGCGCCGCGTATTCCGAGCTCGCCGGTCATCAGTATTCCTTCGGAGCAGAATTTGATGGCAGGTAATCATGTGTTAATTTCGGGAGCGCAAAAAAATGAGCATCAAGCGATTGCAAGCTATTCACTTCCCGGGTTAGGAGCGGAAATTCATCGTTACATGCAAGCAGAGCTTGCAGCGCTGGAGCAGCAATGGCAAACCTATCGGCATGATGCTATCGACTGCAGCCACTGTGATGCAACGGGTATAACAAATGCGATCCAGACCAGTACGTCAACGGTAACGTACATAAAGGCTGGACAATTGAATCTGGACTATTCCGTTACGTTCGGTTCTCCAGATAAGCCTGTCGTTGTTGAGACGAGCGGGATTAACACGAACCGAAAGCTGACGCTGACTGTCTACGGTACGCTGATCGTTAACGGCGGTCTGAATGCGAATCAGGGAGCTGAAATATTTGTACGAGGCTTGAATCAGTCGGATCTAGGCGTCGGCTCTGACTTGAGAGTGACGGGAACGATTCATCTCAATAATGATTCGACAGTTCAAGTGGACGGAAATCTGGTCGCGGGCAGCTTGATATATAACAACGGTCAGTTAAATGTATCAGCGGACCGGATGATCGTCGAGAACAGTCTGCACATTAATACGAAGGTCGATATGACGGTACGTGAGGAAATGCTCCTCGGGGAGCTTGTATCGAATAACGAAACGGCCAATATTCGGATTTCGGATGGTGACCTGTTTATTCACGGCGACGTCCATGTCAACAACCACCTGAATATTGAGACTGGCGGCGTATGGGAGATGGGGGGGGACCTGACATCCAACTCGAAGCCGACCGTACGTACTGGAGCAGGCGGTATGGGACATACGAAGCTCAAATATTCGTTGTCAGGATTGAAGGCTGAATATTTTGAAGAGCGTGATTTGAATGGCAATTCAACAACGCTGTTGGATCCAACCATTGATCTCAGAAATAAATTTCCAGTCACATCAACAGGCTTAACCGACGGCGGCTATTCGGTTCGCTGGAGCGGACAAGTCGAAGTGTACAGCTCAGGTATGTATACGTTCGCCGCGTCAGTGCGAGGCGGCGTCCGGCTGTGGATTGACGGAGTTAAGCTGATCGACAACTGGACCGCGTCGGGCGATATTCGGGAGGAGGGCAAGATCGAGCTGGAAGGCGGCAGACGTTACGACATTCGGATGGAGTACGTCGGAAGCAGCAATCAGCCGAGAGCGAATTTGTCTTGGTCCAGCCCGACGATCAGCGAGGAGACGGTGCCATCACCGCAGCTGATTCCTTTGGCGCAGCCGACCTTGACGCCGCTGCCTTCTGACTCCGACATGACGCTAGTCTGGACGGAAGCTTTCAACGCGAACGGTTATGAGCTGGAGCTTGACGGCAAGATCGTTGCGCTTGGCGCGCTGACGCAGTACGTTCACGGTCCGCTGGAGTCTGGAAGCGTTCACCGCTACCGGGTACGCGCGAACAGCGGGTCGCTGCGCGGAGATTGGTCTGTTCTGCACGAGGTATGGACGCTCCCTGGTGTTCCCGGTCCGATAAGACTACAGTCGACGAGCGATTCGATCGTACTGGATTGGGACCCGGTCCGTGGCGCGGTGTTCTACGAGATCGAGGCAGATAATTCGATTATCGATAACGGAGCGGCCGTCACTTACACCGAGTCGAACCTTAATCCGAATTTGCAGCGGTCTTTCCGCGTTCGGGCGGTTAACAGCAGCGGTCCAGGCAAATGGAGTGAAGTTGTCGCCAAGGCGACTCTGCCAGGTGTACCTGGCGCGCTTAAAGCAGTTGCGACCGATGTATCCGTATCCGTCTCGTGGGACCCGGTATCCGGTGCGAAATGGTACGAGCTGGAGATCGACGGGACGATAGAGCGTGTGACGACAAGCACCTATCTGCACGAGAAATTAGCACCGAATACGGAGCACAGCTACCGGGTGCGTGCGGGCAACGATGAAGGTACGAGTCTATGGAGCGATGCTGTGACGACGACGACGCTTCCATCAGTGCCGGAGGGACTTCAAGCCGTTGTCGATATGAACAGCATTCAAGTGAGCTGGAGACTCGTTCCAGGTGCAACAGGATATGATATCGAAGCTGACGGCGTTGTGATCGATAATGGGACGAGCACGACGTACATCGCGCAAGGATTGGAATCGAATACGGAGCATTCGTATCGTGTTCGTGCCAAGAACGGAAGCATTACGAGCGGCTGGAGTGCGCTGCTGACGAGAACGACACTGTCGAATGTCCCGGTCAATCTGCGTACTGCATCATCCGGAACGTCGGTGACGTTGACTTGGGACCCTGTACCGGGAGCATCCGGTTATGAGGTCGAAGCGGACGGCGTCGTCTACAGCACCGGACTGGAGCTGTTGTTCGAGCATACTGGACTGAAACCGAATACGGAGCATCATTATCGCGTTCGGGCGATCAACGCCGGCGGGACGGGAATGTGGAGCGATTGGGTTACGGCCGTAACGGAGTTAGCTAAGGTGGAGAACGTTTCTCTAGCCCCGACGGCCACGTCCATCATCGTAAGCTGGGACGCTGTGCCGGGAGCTGCATCATATGAGGTCGCTGCAGATGGCGTAGTTATCGAGGTTGTAGGCACAACGAGCTGGGAGCATACCGATTTAACACCATCGACGGTGCATGTGTACCGTGTACGGGCGAAGAGCGGCAGCCTTACGGGACAATGGAGCCAGGCGGTGACGGGGACTACGATGCTGGGCGTGCCTGTGTTCACGAACGTTTATGCCTCCAGCCAGTTCATTCATCTAGGCTGGGAAGCTGTTGAAGGCGCGGACAGCTATGAAATCGAGATAGACGGCCAGATCGTACCGACAGGCTTAGGCACCGAGTATATGCACGCGGGGCTTGCGCCGAACACCTATCATACTTATCGCGTCCGAGCGCTGAACGGCTCGACTGCCGGCAACTGGAGTGCGCTAATTAGGGAAATCACATTGCCGGAGATTTTGACCTTCAAGACGGTTAAGGCCACATCAGATTCGATCGCGTTGACCTGGACGGAAGCGGCATCAGGATATTTTTACGATCTGGAGGTCGACGGAGAGATTGTGCCGGGTCTGACGACCAACAGTTATATTCATAAGTCGCTTGAGCCGAACACGATTCATACCTATCGAGTACGTGCACGATCGGGAATCAGCGGAGCAGGCGTCTGGTCAATGCTGCTCGAGAAGAAAACAGCTTCTGCCATGGTCGCGAATCCGGGTAAGGACAATATGTTTAACTTCGTTGTCGTGGCTCCGCCGACAGTTGGCGTGGTTGACCGGACGATTACTGTAACGTATGACCCTGATGCGCTGGAAGTGCTGGATCTTAGCGCGGTAACGCCGGACGTTGAGCTATCAGCAGGGCCGATCGTGAAGGCGGGCATGACGATTACGTCGTTCAAGCCGGGCGAAATCATAATTGTGGTACACAATCCGAACAAGACGTTCGTGAATGGCATTCGTCTGCTGGCTAAGACGAACGATCAGACGAAAATCACCTATACCGTGGAATAGGTTGGCGACAAAGGAGTGGGGTTATTGAAACGGTTTGTCTCGTTTTTGATTTGTATTGCTGTCATCGTTTCATCCGTGATGTTAAATCCGTCGCCGGCGCTTGCGAAAAGCAGCGTCGATATCGTGTTCATTATCGACCGTTCGGAAAGCATGGATTCGTCGATTAACGCGGTTAAAAATAACGTCAACCATTTCGCTGACCTGCTTGCCGCAAGAGGTGTGTCCTATCGGCTCGGATTGGTATCTTATGAATATATTCCAATAAGATACGATCTGACCAGCGATGTGAACACGTTCAAAAATCAGGTTGGACAAATCTATACGGAAGGCGGAATAGAGAACGGTCTAGATGCAATTATGGATGCCGCGCAAAATTATCCGTTCGATGTTAATGCCTCCAAGTATTTTATCTTGATCGGCGACGAGAACATCTATAGCGCGCGAGGCCATACGGATGCCAGTGTTATTCAATATTTGAAGGACAATCGGATCACGATGACCGTTATCGGTACAAGCGGAATTCAATCGCAATTGATCAATTTCACTAACCAGACTGGCGGTCAATATTTGGACCTATATACCGATTTCAGTACGTCCCTGACGAGTATTTTCGATCAGATCCAACGGATTCCGACGCTGGAAATTATATCGCCGACAGCAGGACAGACGGTAAGCAAACTAAAAACGTTCATCCCATCTGCCAAAGTAACCGATCCGGATAGTGATACCCTGCATCTGGCCTACTACATTGATGGGGAAGCACTGCCGCGAGATACGAAGAGTGTCACGAATACGACGATCGCATCGGATAAATATCTGAGTGTAGAAGCACAGGCCAAAATTATCGCTTTAACGGGTGCATATTATAAAGCCACATCTTCCGAAGAAAGAAAAGCAATTCAACAATTGGCTGAAGATGTGCGACAAGCAGAAAAAACGAATAATGCCCGGGGTAAGCAGACTGATACCGTAACTCCACTTATTGCGTTCCAAGACGACATATATGCAGCGGTTGACAAAGGTGTAAAAGCACGGGGCTATATGAATGAGGCGGAGTGGAACAAGATAACGACCAGCGTCGGCATCAAAACGGAGAGAGTAGATAGTAAAATCGATTACACGTACGGCAATACGTCCATACGTCCACCAAGACCGTAACGACAATTGGACGGACCGAAATTGCGGTGAACTCGAGTTATACGAATACGAATCCGGCAACTAAAGCAATCGTGAATACGGCCTCGGCTAGCCTAGGGATCTCCTACAAGCTATCGGAAGAAGATAAGAGGTTCTTTCTTAACTTAAACGAGTGGGGAAATCTGTCCGTAGAACAGCATGTCTTAATGCTGGAGTACTTGGATCAGAACAAAGGAAAGATTACAAAGGAACAGCTTGCATTTGTGGACATTCCGAAAGCTAGTATCGACGGCATTGAAATGACCTATCATTTTAGTCATGTAGTGAAGATGACTTTTACCGAAGCTGAGCTGATGTATCAGCAGGAAATTGTTGATCCACAACGGCTACAGGCAGCAGGTCTCTCAGCGCTAGGGAAGCCAGGCACGAGTCGATTGCCTGGAAAGCAAGTTGCTCAATCTACCAATGTGAAAATTGATCCGAAGAAAGATAAGAAAACAGGCGCTTCAAACGGATGCAATTGCTTCACGGCTGGAACGAAGGTTCTAACAGACGAAGGGGAGAAACCTATCGAGGAAATCGAGGTAGGGGATAGGGTTCTTGCTAAATCTGATGAAACCGGAGAAGTGGCATATAAAGAAGTCGTGGGGCTGTTCCAAAAACAGGCTGACGAAATTTACTATGTCCACCTCGGCGATGAAATCATCGAAGTTACAGGTGAGCATCCATTCTGGCTCGATGGCAAGGGATGGACGCTTGTTAAAGACCTGAAAGTTGGCGACTTGCTTGTTTCGAGCGATGGTTCTAAACTGGCGATAGATAAGATTGAGAAAGAGCCACGTGAAGCAACGGTTTATAACTTTGAGGTTGCAGACTTTAGTTCGTATTTTGTATCTAACCTTGGTATTTGGGTTCACAATTGTGAAGTTGCAACTAAGAATAACTATCGTAAATTATTTGTGAAATCAAACCCAGGAATGCCAAGTAATTATCAGGTGCATCATACTCTACCTCAAAAGTATGAATCTATTATGAAAGATGCAGGTATCAATATTCATGAAACACAGTATTTACGAGGAGTTGACCCATCTATACATTCTAAGATAACTACTGCATGGACAAAATGGGAAAAATCATTGGGAAGAACACCGACGGCACGAGAGATACAGGATTTTGCGAAAGAAATAGATAAACAGTATGGTCAATATTGGTATAATCCATAAGGAGGTATTGCTTTGGAGAGACAAAAGATATTGTTTGAGCATTTGAAAGCTATAAAAGATTATTGGACAAGTCAGGCAACAAACAGTCTAAACCCAATAACGGATTTGATTTGGACAGAAAATGAATCAGAAATGAGATTATTGCAAGAGAAACTATCATCTACTCAAGACCAAGAAGCATTTCGGAAAGTGCAAGATGAAGTTATTAGGGGAGTAATTCATTCCATACTTGTTATGTTAGATGGTGGGGATGCTCTTGCAGACAAAATAAAACTTAATCTCGTTGATGAAAATTCTAAGGAATCATTAAACGAAGATATAGCTTTACATGAGGAATTTGTAAGCTACCTTATTGATGTTGAGTAATTGTACTACATTTCATCCTTTGACCTTGGGGTGTAATCCCCAAGGTCTTTTTTATCCCCTACCCAGTTCCGAATCAAACGGGCGGTTTTATCATAAGGAACCTAATCCACATCTCTCCCGTATGACATTCCTCTAAAATGTTTGTACGCACATAAATGCTTGAAAATTATATTCTAAATAATAGGGAGGCTTTTACGTTGAGCAGGTCGATAATGGTCAGATAACACCATGATTGACCTGTTTTTTGTTATCTTCGTTTTTTCCCGGTTTTTCAAATATTTTGTAACTGTAAAATATCCTGCTTCGATAGAGAAGGTGAAGGAAGTTGCAACTTCTTGAGTAGGTTTCACGACAACTAGAAGTATAAGTACTGATATCAAATTGTATCATTGTCTGCAACTTATTTTGAGGTTGCAGCAATGGATAGGGTGTAACGATAATCTGTTGACGAGCAGTTGATATATACAGGTAACGGGTAAACCCCTTAATATTTGAGTCGTAGTCACTTAAACTAACGAAATCTTACTCTTACTGATTTTTTCACACTTTAACTACTTTAGCTTGTACTTGTTTCAGAGCTACCGCTTGTCGAAATTGCTTCGGAGCTAGATCTTACAGACTTCCGTGTATTCGTCGTTGTTGTAGAAACGAATGTAGTTTGTAACGATCTCGTAAGCTTCCTGGTAGCTGATGAACTCATGCCTCTGAAACATTAACTTTCCAGCAGTTTCAAGCACATGGAATTCTTGTGGTGATGGCGTTTAGGAGTTGATCACTTTGGATGATGAATGGGTTGTTTTCCAATCCATATGCTCTGCTTGGTTCATCCAACGGTAAAGCATCTTTGGATCTATCTGATGGCGGCGCGCTACTTGTACAGCATTTTCGACAAATTTCCAGACCCTCTTGAAATGGTCGAAGCTATTTATGCTGATTTCGATTATCCTGAGGAAATATCTAATTTTGTCCGATATATGCCAGTTCAACAACCCATATCTAATTCGATAGAAACGAATGTTCAGAGTCTCTACAAAAACTGGGAAATGTTTTTGAAGGAAGAAAAGATGAAATACTCTAAGTAAGGTTCAGAAGGAATGAGTATTTTATTCAATGTGACCTTGGGGGCGGCAATCCTCAAGGTCTTTCTTTTACCCCCCCACCCAGTGCCGAATGAATCGGGCGGCAAGTCTCGAAAGAACTTAACCCTCACTACCCCTGTATAAATATTCACCTAATATGACTGTACGCACATAAATGCTTGAATTTTATAACCTATTTAACGGTTCGGCGTTACATCTAACAAGTTCATTATGGTCAGATTGTCGTAGGTCACCTTTAACGGTTGCAAAGGCACGGGTAATCAGAGCAGCGTCCTTGTTCGGACCTGCACTATGACCAATGATCTCCCGATTAAACAGATCTACTAGCACACAAAGGTAATGCCAGCGGTTCTGGACATTCACATATGTTAAATCACTGACGACGAAGCGTTTCGCTTCCGTTTGATCAAACTCCCTTTTTAGAACATTTGCTGTTGTCGCTTCGTTATATGATGATTTATGAGGCTTATATTGTGCCACTGTGTAAGTGGAGACGAGCCCTTGTTCTTTCATGATGCGGCCAATGCGTCGTCTGGAAACGATGAGTCCGCGTTCGTGTAGCTTCACTTTGATCTTGCGCGTACCGTATGCCTTGCGATTCTTGTGGAAAATCTCCGCAATCGCTGCGGTTAATTCATCTTCCTTTGCTCGTTCTTTCGCTTCATAGTAGAACGTACTTCTTGCAATTTGCAGGACGTCGCACATTGCTGATACCGAGTATTTATCACGATTATTCTTTATGATAGCTACTTTCGTCCCATGATCAGCGCGGCTTGCTTTAAAATATCTACCTCCATTTTCAGACGCTGGTTCTCTTTTCGCAAGGCAATCAGTTCCTCTTCTTCTGATGAACGATTGTCCTTTTCCTTGAAAGAACCGGTTGCCTGTGCTTGCTTGATCCAGCGGTCTAGGGCA
>NZ_BIML01000021.1 GCF_004001065.1 Paenibacillus xylaniclasticus | reverse complement strand
AGTAATTATGCGCGTATGGCGGAATTGGCAGACGCACTGGATTTAGGTTCCAGCGGGAAACCGTGGGGGTTCAAGTCCCTCTACGCGCACCATACATAATCAATCCGCTCTCGAGTTAATCTCGAGAGCTTTTTTGCATATTGCGATTAATCATCTCCCCCTATGATATAGGAATAGTAAAGCAAATAAGCAGCTACGGCCTTAAGTCTATCGCCTTCATTTAATTCTGCACGGAGAGCTAGATTTCAAGGAATGAGGCGAATGTACGATGACGGCTCATATAATCCCAATGAAGGTCGAAAATTGTGTTGCAGGTGCTGAGTTGGCAAAGTGAAGAGGATGAAGGGAAAATGATTGACGGATGAATTGATAACTATTATCATTGGGTATGATAAAGTGATAATCGTTATCAATCATATCGTACTAATGGTTGTGCTATATAAGCAGGACTGATGTAGCTGTATGGATGACTGAGATGGAATCTAAGAAGCGAATGTAGAGGGAGTGGACGAACAATGGTTCGACTTACAACTGCTCAGCTGAATATTGCATATGATGATCGTTTGATTGTACAAAATTTGAATATCGGTATTCCTACCGGCAAAATTACAGCGCTTGTTGGTTCGAACGGTTCTGGGAAATCGACGATTTTGAAGACGATGGCCCGGATCATGTCTCCTGCAGCAGGTCAAGTGCTTCTGGATGGTAAGTCGATTCATAAACAGTCGACGAAGGAAGTGGCGAAGCAGCTGGCAATTCTGCCGCAGAACCCGACGGCGCCGGACGGTCTTACGGTGTCGGAGCTTGTCTCATACGGCCGTTTTCCTTATCAGAAAGGCTTCGGATCGTTAACGAAGGAGGATCGTTCTGTCATTCATTGGGCGATCGAGGCGACGGGAATGGGTGAATTCGCGGATCGTCCTGTTGATCAGCTGTCCGGCGGTCAGCGTCAACGGGCATGGATTGCTATGGCGCTCGCTCAGGAGACAGATATATTGTTTCTAGACGAGCCGACGACGTTCCTGGATATGGCTCATCAGCTCGAGGTTCTGCAGCTCCTTCAGAAGCTGAACGAGGAGAACAATCGGACGGTCGTCATGGTCGTTCACGATTTGAACCATGCGTCCCGTTATGCACACCACATGATTGCGATCAGCAAAGGAAAGGTTATGGGCGAAGGTACGCCGCAGGAAGTAATGACACCGCAAATTTTCCGTGATGTGTTCAATATCGAGGCTGACATCGTATATGATCCACGCACAGGAGTGCCGTTATGTCTGCCGCATTCGCTTATCTCTCCCCATACGTCAGCTCAAGCCGAGCGTGAGGCACTAGTCGTTTAGTATTGGCATTATGTCATTGGCAGCCGGTTAGCGGCGTTACATAAACCGTCTCCAGCTTAGTCAGGAGGCGGCTTTTTATTGCTCAATTCCACTTGCGAAAAATTTGTTTAACTTTTTTCGCGAAAACAGTTGCGTTTGTTTAATTTATCTGTTATATTATTTCTTGTCGCCGCTGATAATAATGAACGACGACGAGAGAACGAATGAAACGTG
>NZ_BIML01000020.1 GCF_004001065.1 Paenibacillus xylaniclasticus | reverse complement strand
TTTTCATAACGGTAACGGGATGTAGCTCAGCTTGGTAGAGCACCTGGTTTGGGACCAGGGGGTCGCATGTTCAAATCGTGTCATCCCGACCAGTTAGAACATTCCGGATTATATCCGATTTATACATAACGAAGAGCTTTCAGTTAACTGGGGGCTCTTCGTTTTTTTTGCTGCCTGAGACGTACGAGTGAACGGTGTTACGTTTCGCGATGATACAATAAAGCTCGATGATGCCGGATTCTATCTTAGACAGGTCGAGAATATGATGAAAGTAAGAAGAACACCGCTGACCGGGTTCCCCAAGCATCCTATTAAAGCCTCTTAGCTCCTCATGCTGCAGCAGATTTACTTTGATCTGACACTGTAGCACCTCAGTAAGCAATTTGATTGCAAAGTATGACCGTTTGCTCACATCGCTATGAATGGTATGCTCGGAGCTACAATTCCTTTATTAATTTCATCGATCGATTATCGTCTTAACCCTGATTTCCGACAAATATGAGTCCCACTCATAGAACCATTCTCCTATAGCTAGCCTACTATTGTCATGTAATCTAACATAAAGAAGGGGGCTATCATTATTTAATAACTAGATTTTGTAACAAAAATGTAACAATTGGGGTGGCTTATTTCGACATACTCCAATAGCATGCCTATCCTATACTAAGTACATATTTCTCGTGTAACAAAATGTTACGCTTGAGGACGCATAGAAACGAATAATTAGGAGGGAATCCGTCATGGCTATGCTGATGATGAAGCGAAAGCACTTATTCGCGAATTATTACAGCTCCGTATTCTATGACGAAATGTTCGATCAGCATGGCAAAGTACGGCCGTCGTATGGGACCATCATGAAGATTTTGACTCGGTTAGGTATCGATGAGTTGTGTGAACGTCATGTGAAGATGCAGTCCTACATGGTGACACAAGGAATTACGTTTACTTTGTATAGTGATAATGCCGAGGAGGCGTCTCTTGAACGGACGATCCCGTTCGACCTGATTCCAAGAATGATTACATCAGATGAATGGACGATGCTGGAGCGAGGCTTGCAGCAGCGGGTCGAGGCATTGAATCGGTTCATTCACGATATTTATCATGACCAGAGCATTCTGAAAGAGGGTATTGTACCGCGAGAAATAGTGATGAACAACCCGTATTATCTCCCCGTTATGGCCGGTCTAGACATTCCGAATGACACGTACATCCCATTGTCAGGAATCGATATTATTCGAAGCGAGACAGGAGCCTTCTATGTACTGGAGGACAATTTAAGAACGCCTTCCGGCCTGTCTTATGTATATAAGAATCGTGAGTTGATGATGAATCTGTTCCCGGAAATGTACTATGAGCATCGAGTACGTAATATCGGTGAAGGGCTCAATGCACTGCTGCACAGCTTGCACCGTTTGGCGCCGGGCGGTAAACCGGACCCACTCATCGTACTGTTGACACCGGGAATATATAATTCAGCTTACTATGATCATACGTTCTTGGCGCAAGAGTTAGGAATTGAACTGGTGGAAGGCAGAGATTTGACGGTCATCGACCAGAAGGTTTATTTGAGAACGCTGCAGGGGTTACGTCAAGTGGATGTTATCTATCGAAGAATTGACGACGAATTTATTGATCCGCTAATCTTCCGGGCTGACTCACTGCTGGGAGTTCCCGGACTTATCGAGGCTTATTGTGCTGGCAATGTCGCGCTTGCTAATGCGCCGGGTACGGGAGTCGCCGACGACAAGGCGGTATATGCTTTTGTGCCAGATATGATTCGATACTACTTGCAGGAAGAGCCGATTCTGAACAATGTGCCAACCTATATTTTAAGCCGGCCGCATGAGCGTGAATATGTTCTTAGCAAGCTGCATGAGATGGTTGTCAAAGAGCGGTCATTATCTGGAGGATACGGTATGCTGATCGGTCCTTCGGCTTCGGAGGAAGAGATCGAGAAGTTTGCGGACCAAATTCGGCGAGAGCCGCATCGATTCATCGCACAGCCGACGATGAAGCTGTCGTGCAGTCCTTCGCTTAGCGATTCGGAAGTGTGTGCTCGTCACATCGATTTGCGTGCGTTCGTATTCAAGGGGAAGGACATTCACGTTGTGCCTGGTGGGTTAACGAGAGTTGCGCTGCAAGAAGGCTCCTTGGTCGTCAATTCCTCACAGGGCGGCGGAACGAAAGATACATGGGTTCTACTATAGGAAGAGGTTGAGGTGAGGAGAATGATGAATCGGTATGCCGAGCTGTTGTTCTGGGCAGGCCGCTATATAGAGAGGGCAGGCAATTATGCAAGATTAATCGACGTGAAATATCATATGAGATATGAGCTGTATGGACATCAGAATCGTGAGTATATATGGGCAAGACTGGTCGAGACAACAGGGGATATCCGGCGGTTCGAGGAGTTGTACTCGAATATAAATGCCGGGACGAATGAACTGACTGTACTTCATTTTCTGACCTTCGAGCGATCCAACAATAATTCGATCTTTGCATGTGTGCTGCAAGCGCGCAACAATATCCGTACGCTGAGACAGCTGGTCGCTGCTGAGCTATGGGAAATGGTTAATTCCTTCTATGTGTGGCTCAAAGATCAGAACGTCAGTCAGATGATGCTGCAGTCTCCTTGTATGTTCTACCAGAAGGTGCGGGAATGGACGACGCTGATCAGCGGAGCAATCGATACGATAATGATTCGGGGGCAGGAGTGGAATTTCATTCAAGCCGGTAAGCATATCGAACGTGCGGACAATACACTACGAATCATTCAAGCTGTACATCAGCAGATGAGTCGGGCGTCTGCGGATGAATCCAATGATTACAACTATGCAGTCGTGCTGTTGAAATCAGTTGGCGCATATGAATCGTTTAGAAAGCTGCATCCAGCGGATGTGACTTTTAATCGAGCGTTACAGTTTATGTTAACACATCGTTATTTTCCTCATTCGGTGCAATACGCTCTAAGTCTGCTTGATAATCATGTTGCAGCGCTGCAGCTGCACGAAAGAGGCAAGGCTGCAATGGCCGCAGCATCGCAGCAGCTGGCGAAGGCAGTGCATTCGGCAGCTGAACATTGTGTATCAGGAGAGACGACCGTTACGGAGACGGAGCTGAACCGTCTGCTGCTCCTCTCAGGCCAGCTTGGCTATGCGGCCTCCTCTGCTTTGTTGGCGAATCCTATTCACGTTGGAGTATCTTAAATGTCTAAGAAACCCGCTGCTGTCTTATGAGGCGCTGCGGTTTTCTGTTGTCATAAGGATATTCTGTTATTCTTACTTCTTTGTGACAGAATTTGACCTGCCGTTGATTAACGGACAAGCATGCGGTATGATCGTAGCGAGCAGGCTGCATTCGCAGGAGTGATGAGAGAGGAGGCAGTTATATGGGTGTGCCGGCTGGCGTATGGATTGCCGCAGTGATTATTACGATCGCCATTGCATGGATTACGCTGTGGGTAACGAAGAAAGCGTACTCGCGCAAATGGGACGAGCCCGATAAAGAATAGATATGCGTTGCCGCCGCTGCCTATAGCAGCGGTTTTTTAATCCTCCCGCTTAGACAAGAGTAGATCAAATTACTCCAGATTTTTACCTAACTTCTCCATTGTGAATACGCTTCCCATACGTGATAATGATGCTAGTAAACATACGATATATAAGTATGTATTAAATATTAAGCTGTAAAATAATATAAGCGCCTGCTGTCTATCTGGGTATTCGGGATGTCGCATACGTGCTATCGGGAGGGGAAGATCAGATGGGAAACTGGGCGGATGCTTGCGAATGCAACATAGGTCAGCATGTCTATCAGCAACAACAATCGGAAGAGCCTCTGCTTCCGACAATTCATACTGCAGGTGACTTAGTCGCAAAGCCCGGAACAGGGTTAAAGCCAAGGCGTATTCGGGATTATGAATTAATTTATTTTCCAGAAGGTACCAACGGTGTCTATATCGTCGAAGGAAGAGTTCACTCGCTTGCGGAGCCGTGCTTTATTATTACGCGGCCTGGCGAGTGGCATGAATATCGGTATGATGCAGTACAGCCATCTCGGCATCTATTCGTTCATTTTGGATTTGAGAAATATGAGGATGCGGAGGAGCGGATGCTGCCGATTCTGCGGGACAGTGGGCCTGCGCGTATCGTCCAGACAGATGACCTGCACGTCGGAATGATGACTCAGCTGCTTAATATCGGATACAATTATCCGAATCGTATGCAGCATCGCGGAAGCACGCTGCTGCTCGCGTTGCTTGAGGAGCTTAACGGCTGCATCGTCGATCATCGTCCGACGGAGAAAGCGCAGACGATCCCTCCTCAGATCATCAAGGCGATGGATTACATTGAGGAGCATCTTGAGGAGCCGCTAACGGTAGAAGGGCTTGCAGAGAGAGCAGGCTGGACCCATGAGCATTTCACCCGGTTGTTCGCCCGCTATACGGGGCGCACGCCGCGAGAGATGATTATTCAGCGGCGAATCGAGCGGGCATGTCAGCTGCTGCTTTATCATGAGACGACGGTGAAGGAAGTAGCGTATGCAGTTGGATTTAGTGACGAAAATTATTTCTGCCGCGTGTTCAAATCCGTTAAGGGTGTGACAGCAACACAATATCGCAAAAAATATTACAATCCGAGAAACCGCGGTCTGTATTCGGCCAGCAAAGGGGAAACTCCGATTCCGCCGAACCGTATACTGTTCTTCGCGGGGGTTTCGTAAGCGGTAATGAAAGGAAACTGTAATGAGCTTGTTAATGAATGAGAAGATTAAGTCCAAGGAAGTGGATTTGACCGGGCTTGACGGCGAACCGCTTGGTATCGTATCCCGGGATGCTGCGCTCTCGATGGCGAAGAAGCTGAAGGCGGATCTTGTCTGTACATCGCCGATGAGCTTCCCTCCGCCGTGCAAGCTAGTTGCCCGCGGAGAAGCGAAGAAGGAGCAATCACAGCAGAAGCGTGAGGAACGTCAGCGCGATCTGTCGGCGAAAGAGAAGGAGCTTCGGCTGTCCGCTTCGATAGAGGAGCACGATTACGATACGAAACGCCGACAAGCAGAGAAGCTGCTGGCGTCGGGCAATGCGGTGCTGCTCGTCGTTCGTCTTCAAGGCAAGCATGAGCAGGCACCGGCCAAGCAGCTTCTAGAGCGGCTGTCGACAGATCTGGCGCAGGCTGGAACGAAGGCGACAGGCATTCAAGTAAGCGGCAAGCAGGCGGCGGTACGGATCAATCCTGCAAGATAACATACCCCAAGGAAAGCGTCAGGCGAATGCGCCTGACGCTTTATTCATGCTCAGCCTCGTATACGTTTCACGTTCGGCAGCTGCCGCGCGGCGAGTTAGCTGTTTGTACACGATTGGCAATAGAATGCTTCCTGCAATAGCGATAGCGTCGACGAATACGAACTTTCGAAGTGCCAGCTTCAAGGAGTAGTAGAAGGCGGTGCTTCCGATTAAATCTACGGCTACAAATTGGCGAATGGCTGACATCGGCACGACGACGATTAGAATTTCACGTTGGTTGCGCAAACGGTGTACTCCCTCCTGGATCGAGTGGTTGACCATAACATGTATGACGATTGACGATTGTCCTATGATCGAACGCGGGAGATAGGATGGGGAGGGATTTACTGTCACTGCGTCGAATGAGTCAGAATCGTGCCGGATGGCATGTACAATCTATATAGAAAAGAGGGAGTTTACGTTGAAGCATCGGCTGCAAGGGCTTGTAATTGGACTGCTGGTCGGACTGCTCCTAAGTGCAGCAGGGGCGTATGCGGCAAGCAGAACGATTGAAGTGGAGTTCAAGAAGATTACCTTTTTATTCGATGGCGTGGAGAAAAAGCCGTCAGGTGAGGGAGCCTTCCTGTACAAAGGGACGACGTATGTGCCGCTCCGATTCGTGTCGGAGTCGATCGGCAAATCGGTAACTTACGATGCGAATAAGGCGACGATTCGTGTAGGCAAAGGGTATCCGAAAGCCCCGGACATGACCATTGATGCGTCGAAGGCGTATAAGGCGAAAGTGTCGACTACGGTCGGCTCGTTCACGATTGAGCTGTTCGCGAAGGATGCGCCGAAGACGGTTAACAATTTCGTGACGCTTGCGCAGGACGGGTATTATAACGATCTTATTTTCCACCGGATTATCGACAACTTCGTAATCCAGACGGGCGATCCGCTTGGGACGGGACAAGGCGGACCAGGCTATATGTTCGAGGATGAATTGGATAACGGTTATAAGTATGAGGACGGCATCGTAGCCATGGCGAACGCGGGCCCGAATACGAACGGCAGCCAGTTTTTTATTTGTACAGGGACAGATTGCGAGAACTTAAACCAATATCCGAACTACTCCATATTCGGCAAGGTTACCGAAGGATTGGAAGTTGTGCATGCGATCAGCAAGGCGAAGGTCAAAGCGAACGAATTAACGGGTGAGAAGAGCATGCCGGTCAATCCGGTGAAGATCAAATCGGTTGTAATTGAAGTGTCGTAGGAAGGGATGCCCTAATACCCCGGATAGCCTAGAAGAGACTATCTCGGGGTATTTGTTGTAAACAAAGGGCATATAAGTGTTTGAAGCAGCTGTTCGACGATCTCATCCGTCGACATGCCATATTCTTCGTTCAAATGCTGCAGCGTGAACGGTGAAAGGGTCGAAATACAAATATGGGCAGTAATAGGTGGATCGAACGGAACGGTTAGTCCGCTGTCGAGGGATTCCTTCAACAATTCCGTCAATGTACTGTGCAAGAATAAATATGGCGGTGATGTAAAAAAGGAGCGTTTGTCGTTCTCAATGCAGCGATTATGTACGAGAGACACATGTATCGCCTTGAGGAGAGCGGATTCGTCGTTCGCGAATACGATGAGGCGGCGAAAGACAGCTTTTAATCGTTCTAGGGATGACTGATCGTGGAGCGATGCGACCAGCTGCTCAATCTCGGACTTGAAGCGGTTGAAGTGATCGTTAATCAATTCGAGGCACAGGTCACCCTTCTGTGCATATCGACGGTACAGCGTTGCTTGTCCGACGCCGGCAGCTTTCGCGATCTGGTGCATACTGACGGAATCGACGCCGAACCTCGTGAATAGATCACGCGCCGTACTCAATATAAGCTCCGTCAGTTGCTTGGCATCCTTGCGTTTGGGCGTCACCATCGGTCCAATTCCTCCCTAAATTGGTTGACAGACGGACAATTGTCCGCTATTATTCAAGAAGTGTAACCGGACAATTGTCCGCATGCAGCATATATGAAAGGGAATGTGCTGTATGTCAGGTCAATGGTATCATTGTACCCCGATCTGCATGGGCAGGTCAATTTCAGAGATAGAGAACGCAAAGGAGTGGAGTAGAGCAATGACGAAACAGGCAGTAAATCAAGAGCAGTCGATCAGCTCAATCATGGCGCCGCTGCTCGCCATCATTGTCGGGATGTTCATGGTTATTCTCGACGGTACGGCAATGAACGTTGCAATTCCAGGGCTCGTTCAGGACTTCGATTCGACGATGACCATGGTGCAGTGGACGATTATCGGCTATTCGCTGGCACAAGCGGCGGTCATTCCGCTGGCAGGCTGGCTGTCGGACCGTTTCGGTGCGAAGAATATTTTTCTTCTGTCTGTCATTTTGTTCACGGTTGGTTCAGCGCTTTGTGCAATTGCTGGCTCGGTTGAGCAGCTTATCTTGTATCGCGTTATTCAAGGCTTAGGCGGAGGTATGGTTGCACCGATTGCGATGGCGTTCACGTATCGACTAGCGCCTCCGGGCAAAGTCGGTGCCGTCATGGGAATGATCG
Source organism: Paenibacillus xylaniclasticus (assembly GCF_004001065.1). Taxonomy (GTDB): domain Bacteria; phylum Bacillota; class Bacilli; order Paenibacillales; family Paenibacillaceae; genus Paenibacillus_T; species Paenibacillus_T xylaniclasticus. Next base: position 82,888 of record NZ_BIML01000020.1, on the reverse strand, counting down.
GCATTCCGATGCTGCTGGCGCCGGCGCTTGGTCCAGTTATCGGCGGCTGGCTCATTGAGGACTATACATGGCATTGGATTTTTTTAATTAATATTCCGGTCGGCGTTATCGCCGTATTGACTGGTATTAAGACGCTTCCGGCAATCGGACGTCAGCAGGTGCCAACGCTTGATGTGCTCGGTATTATTTTTGGACCGCTCGCATTCTCGGCTCTCGCATACGGCATTAGCGAAGGCGGCACGGACTGGGGTTCAAATAAGACGATCTATGGTATTGTGATCGGTGCTGTATCTCTTATCATCTTTATTATCGCTGAGCTTCGCCGCAAGCAGCCGCTTCTGGAGCTTCGCGTATTCAAATCCGGCAATTTCACGAAGGGCATTATCGTTCAATGGGTTTCTCAGGTTGCACTGTTCGGTACGATGTTCTTAATTCCGCTGTTCTTGCAGCAAGCTAATGGCTACGGTGCGCTGAAGACAGGCGTGTTGATGCTTCCGATGGCGATTGCATCGACGATCTTCATGCCGCTGGGCGGCAAGCTGTTCGACAAAATTGGTGCTCGTCCGCTCGTCATAGTAGGTCTTCTCATCGTTACGGTTGCAGGCTACCTGCTAACAGGCATTTCAACGGATTCGAGCACGGTTGAATTGATGATTCCGCTCGCGATGCTCGGCGCAGGCATGGGTCTGTCGATGATGCCGCTGAACACGCATATTATCCAATCGACGCCTGCTAACCTTGTCGGCCGCGTTACGTCGCTGACGACCGCGATGCAGCAAGTTGTAACGTCGTTCGCAATCGCCGTACTGACGACGATTCTGAACAACAAAGTCGAGCATTACCTGCCTCAGCTTGGCCCAGAGCAAATGGGCAAAGTGATGTCGAACTCCTTCGGCGACACGTTCGCGGTGCTCGTATGGGTCGGTGCAGCCGGCGTCCTGTTCGGATTCCTGCTAAGCCGTCCTAAGCGTCAGCCTGAAGGCAACAGCGAAGGCGCTGAGACTATGATGATGATGGGTCATTAATTATTGGTTATACATGAAGAGGGGCTGCCTAATAGGTCCCCAAATAATAGATTGGGTGGAATACAACATGCTTTGTTTCCACCCAATCTTTTTTATATTTTGGTTAGAATGCGGTACCGCGGGTAATATCAAATTTAGACAATAAACCTCAATTTTATGCTATTTTATTTTCTCCTATTACATATAAAATTAGGATGTATTCGGAATCCAGACACCGTGGTGGCAGCAGTTATGCAATCGTTTTCACTGTTCGAATAAAGATAGAGTGCATATGAACCAAAGGAGCGAATAACCGATGACCAAGCAAGGCTTAAATCCTTATCTTCCTTCATGGGAGTACATTCCTGACGGAGAGCCGCATGTATATAACGGACGAGTATATGTATATGGCTCGCATGATCGTTTCAACGGGCATGTCTTCTGCTTGAACGATTATGTTTGCTGGTCGGCACCAGTAGATAATCTCGCAGACTGGCGCTATGAGGGCGTCATTTATGAGAAAACGGACGATCCGCTTAATACTGCCGGAAACATGTGTCTCTACGCGCCGGACGTCACGGTAGGTCCAGACGGCCGGTATTATCTGTACTATGTTCTCGATAAGGTATCGGTCGTATCGGTAGCCGTATGCGATACCCCTGCCGGGAAATATGAATTTTATGGGTATGTGCGCTATCAAGACGGCGTTCGACTTGGTGAGCGAGAAGGCGACCAGCCGCAATTCGATCCGGGTGTTCTAACGGAGGGAGATTATACGTATCTGTATACCGGTTTTTGCGCGCCTGGAGATAAATCGAGAAAAGGCGCTATGGCAACCGTTATCGGTCCGGATATGCTGACGATTGTAGAAGAACCGGTATTTATTGCGCCAAGCGAACCGTACAGCAAAGGAAGCGGCTTTGAAGGTCATGAGTTTTTCGAGGCGCCTTCGATTCGGAAGAAAGGCGATACGTACTATTTTGTCTACTCCTCCGTTGTTATGCATGAGCTGTGCTACGCAACCAGTAAGCATCCGACGAAAAATTTTGTCTACCAAGGGGTTATCGTCAGCAATAACGATCTGCATGTCGATACCTACAAGCCTGCGGACAAGCCGATGTATTATGGCGGCAACAATCATGGTGGCATGGCCGAGATTAATGGACAATGGTACATCTTCTATCATAGACACACGAATGGGACAAGCTACAGCCGTCAGGGCTGCATAGAGCCGATTACGATTCTAGAAGATGGAACGATTCCGCAAGTTGAGATGACCTCATGCGGGGCTAACGGAGGACCGCTTGTTGGACGCGGAGAATATGCTGCGTATCTGGCCTGCAATCTGTTCTGCGAGCATGAAGAAATGTATACCGGCACGCACAGCGCTTGGATGGATGGCCGATTCCCGAAAATTACTCAGGACGGTAAGGACGGGGACGAGGAGATCGGTTATATTGCGAATATGAGAGATACCGCGACAGCCGGATTCAAATATTTTCAATGCGAAGGGGTTCACAGAGTTTCCATTAAGGTGCGAGGCTATTGCCGCGGCGTCTTCGAGGTTAAGACTGCGTGGGATGGGCCGGCTCTCGGTACGATAGCGGTTGATTTCACGAACGTATGGACGGATTACACTGCCGACATTACAATTCCGGATGGGGTACAGGCCTTGTACTTCACGTATAAAGGTATAGGTAATGCTAGTTTAGCTTCTTTTACACTGGAAGGAAGGTAACACCATATGAAGGCGGCCGCAGGACGCAGCAGGCTTTGGTATCGGCAGCCGGCGAACGATTGGAACGAGGCGCTGCCAATTGGCAACGGGCGTCTGGGAGCGATGGTGTTCGGAGATGTCGATAACGAACAGCTCCAATTAAATGAAGATTCGTTATGGTACGGGGGACCGAGAGACCGTAACAATCGGGATGCTCTTGCGAATCTTCCGAAGATTCGCGAGCTGATTCTATCCGGCAAGCTTCAAGAAGCGCAGGAGCTGGCGCTCATGGCGCTGACGGGAGTTCCGGAGTCGCAGCGGCATTACGAGCCATTAGGAGATCTTCAGCTCCATTTCGCTTCATCCGGCAGTCCGCCCTCGGAATACAGCCGTGAGCTGGATTTGGACCGGGCATTGATGAGAATTTCTTACCTTCAGGATGGAGCTCGTTTCACCCGCGAAATGTTCGCAAGCTATCCGGATCAGGTAATCGTCGTTCGGCTGACCGCGGATCAGCCGGGACGGTTAACCTTCCGTGCAAGATGGAACCGCCAGCAGTGGAGATACGTGGATGGGATTGAGCCATGGGGTAACGACAGTCTTGTGATGTCTGGACAAGGCGGCGGCGAAGGAGGCGTTGCCTTCCGTGCTGTCGTGAAAGCGATAGCGGAAGGGGGCAGCTGCCGTACCATTGGGGAGCATCTGCTGATTGATCACGCGGATGAAGTCACACTGCTTATAGCGGCAGGCACGACGTTTCGTTCGCCTAAGCCTGACCAAGTGTGCAAGGACGTTATGAAGGCTGCGGCGGAGAAGCCGTACGCAGAGCTGCTGCAGCGGCATGTCTCGGATTACTGCTCGCTCTTTACCCGCGTGGAGCTGGAGATTAAGGACATGAACGGTCACAAGGACGAACAGGCGACCGATGAGCGATTGGCTGGTATTGCACAAGGTCAGAATGATCCGGGGCTGGTGTCTTTATATTTTCAATACGGACGATATTTGCTTATCTCCTCCAGCAGGCCCGGGTCGCTGCCAGCCAATTTGCAAGGCATTTGGAACCCTCATTTTCTGCCGCCGTGGGACAGCAAGTTTACGATAAATATTAATACGCAGATGAATTATTGGCTGGCCGAAAATTGCAGCTTGGCGGAGTGCCATACACCGCTGTTCGATCTGATCGAGCGAATGCGGGAGCCAGGAAGAAGGACGGCTGCGGTGATGTATGGCTGTCGTGGGTTTACCGCGCATCATAATACGGATATATGGGCCGATACGGCTCCTCAGGACGGATGGCCTCCATCGACCTTCTGGCCACTCGGGGCGGCATGGCTTTGTCTTCATCTGTGGGAGCATTATGAGTTCGGCCGGGATGAAACGTTTCTAGCCCAAGCATATCTGTCGATGAAGGAAGCGGCGTTATTTTTACTCGATTACTTAATTGAAGGGGAGGACGGGCGGCTGATCACCTGTCCTTCGATATCGCCGGAGAACACTTACATACTCCCTAACGGTGAATCCGGTGTATTATGCGCGGGAGCCTCGATGGATTTCCAAATCATTCGTGCTTTATTCGATGCTTGCATAGCAAGTGCAGGCATTCTTGGCATCGATGAGTCATTTAGCGGGGAACTGGCGGATGCCTTGAGCAGACTTCCGCAGCCGGCGATCGGCAGGCACGGCCAGATTCAGGAGTGGATGGACGATTATGAGGAAGCGGAGCCTGGGCATCGGCATATCTCCCATCTGTTCGGCTTGTATCCTGGGGAACAGTTCACGCCGGAGAATAGACCGGAGCTGGCGGCTGCCGCAAGGGTTACCCTTGAGAGACGGCTCGCGCATGGCGGAGGGCATACCGGCTGGAGCAGAGCTTGGATTATAAATTTCTGGGCGCGGCTGCAGGATGCGGATCAGGCTCGCGAGAACGTACTTGCGCTGCTCAGCCATTCTACGCTGCCGAATCTGCTGGATAACCACCCACCATTTCAGATCGATGGTAATTTCGGAGGGACGGCCGGCATTGCCGAGATGCTGCTGCAAAGCCATTCAGGCGTGCTCCATCTGCTGCCTGCATGGCCGTCCGCATGGGGCAAAGGCCGCGTCCGCGGCTTACGAGCACGCGGAGGCTATACCGTTGACATGGATTGGGAGCACGGGCAGCTGAAGCATGCCGCCATTACCTCAATACGTTCCGGCGTTTGCCGCATTCGAGGCCTCGGAGAGAACATCGTCGAATGTTACATGGAATCGGGACAAACGTATACGTTCTCGTTCCCTTTTTCTAACCTTGGGAACTTAGAAGCATAGGATGTTAACCTAAAAAAAACCGTTCCTTTCGTAAATGGAGAGGCGTACTCCCATTTCGCTAGGAACGGTTTTTGATGTGACTTATAAACGATACGTAAGGATGATGGCGGTTATTTGAAAAATAAAAAGTGCGTCGGCAGCGGCCTTAGCTTTCCATCGGATGGATGGTTGACGATCCGTCCGTTGAAGATAAGCGAGGATGAGCCTCCGCCGTCCAGGTTGTAGGCATCGACGGCGCCGTACCGCTTCAATAAAATTTGTAATTCCTCCAGCGTTGCGCCTGAGCTTCCGTTCTCGTTATAGCCATCGACGATGAGGAACAGCAACTGGTCATCCTTGTAGTTGGCCATGACAGTGCGCGGCGCTCGACGAGGACTGACCTGCCATTTGCTCGGGATCGGCATCACCTGTCCGTTCTTCAGCAGAATTGGTACGAAGGATGCACCGAATCTCGGCTTCAGCGCGTCAAGCTGTTCTCTGCTTGTGAATTTGCCGCCGATCAGCTTATTATCCTCGCTCATGCCGACAAAGAACAGGTCTTTGGTGGTAGGCTCGAAGCCGTTCACATATTTACCGTTCATGACGGTCGTGCTGAGCGGATAACGTTTGCCGTGACCGTCGGCGAATCCTCCGGCATTAACGCCTGCCACCGCTTTATAACGCTTTACGGCAGACAACGTCGTCTCGGAGCCGCCGAACTTGTCGTTGCCGAGCACCATCTTCATAGCATCCTTGCTGCCAAGCTTTACTTTCAGCGCGTATCCGTTGAAGTTCTTGGCATGAATGGTGAACAGCTGCGCCCGAAGCTTGTCCGACTGAATCGTATTGGTAGGCGAACCAAGCTTGCTCGTAATACGCCGGTCATAGATACTGAGCGGCCGCCGAGCTTGATTGGAAGCGGTCGATACAATAGTCTGAATGTCCGCATTCGTCTTCTCATAGAGACTGATCTGCTTCTTGATCGAGGCTTGAGTGTCCTTCGCTAATTTCGCTGCCACGTCCAGTTGTTGCAAGGCTCGACTTACGCCTGAATCTGCTGCTGGCTCTTCGAGTGGAGCCGCCTCCTGAAGGTCTGGCGACAAGACGATCGTAAATTGCATGATGAACAGCCAGATTAGTATGCCGACGAACGGAGCGGCGGCAAGCAGCATGGAGCGATTGAGAAATTTGACGGGCATGTTCATTTCAGTACGTCCAGATTTTTCTTAAGCTGCTCTAACTGCTTCTTCACTTCGTTCAATTGGGTGAACAGCTTGTTGCTGTTGTCCGTCTTCGCGTTGGCGTTATCCTTCGTGAAGGTGAGAAGCTCGTTAAGCGCGTCGACCTTGCTTTGCATAGATGCCATCTCGTCTTTATAGCTCGCCTCGACCTGCTTCAGCCGCTCATCGTACTTCTTCTGCATGAGCGTAATCTGTGCTTTGGTCTGCTCGTTAATTTCGCTTGTCAGCTCGTTCCTCATGTGATCGGTATACAGCTTCGCACCGGTAATCCCTGAGAGGATTAGCAATACCCATATGAGTAGAAAAAGGACGAATGCGAGCCTGCTGCGTTTGCGCGGCGCGCGCTCAGACCTTGGTGCGGGCACGGATGCCCGTAGTTCGGTTTGCATAATATTCGTTCACCTCTTTGCTTTCGTTAGTAAAGCCGTCTGCTGCAGATGAACGGACGTGCGCTTTCTAAAAATATTGACGATTGAACATGCCGGTTTGGTTGCGAGCCTCAATATATTGTAACAAAAATAATCCGGGGATGCTCGTTCATCTCATTTGTTCCGGCGGCGGAGTTGGAGTATAATCGAAGCAAATTGCGAGAGAAACTGTGGAAGGAGCTGAAAATATGAGTGAACCGCGTACCGAATTGGCAACCTTCGCGGGCGGATGCTTCTGGTGTATGGTGAAGCCGTTCGAGGAGATGCCAGGTATTATTCGTGTCGTTTCTGGATATACGGGTGGAACAACGGTGAATCCAACGTATGAGGAAGTGTGCCGGGGAGGTACAGGACATACAGAAGCGGTCCAAATTACATTCGATCCGCAGCAGTTCCCTTATGAGAAGCTGCTTGATATTTACTGGCGCCAGATCGATCCGACGGATGCCGGCGGACAGTTCCATGACCGGGGAGACTCTTATCGCCCGGCAATCTTCTACCACAGCGAGCAGCAGCGCGAGCTCGCAGAAGCGTCGAAGCGGGAGCTTGCTGAGAGCGGGCGCTTCGATCGGCCGATTGTCGTATCGATCGAGCCGGCGGCGCCATTTTATGAGGCAGAGGACTATCATCAGGACTACCATAAGAAGCAGCCGCTCCGGTACCGGATGTACCGCAAGGGCTCGGGCCGGGATGCATTTATCGCGGAGCATTGGAAGTACCGTGAGGATGAGGGCAGCCTGCGCAGCCGGCTGACGCCTATACAGTATGAAGTGACGCAGAACAGTGCCACGGAGCCGCCGTTTCGCAACGAGTTCTGGGACCATAAGGAACAGGGCATCTATGTCGACATTGTCTCCGGCGAGCCGCTGTTCAGTTCACTGGACAAGTACGATTCCGGCTGCGGCTGGCCGAGCTTCACGAAGCCGATTAACGGCTCAGGCGTAACGGAGCATCTCGATACGTCACACGGCATGATCCGCACCGAGGTACGCAGCCAGTATGCAGACTCACATCTCGGCCACGTATTCGAGGATGGTCCGCCGCAAGCGGGAGGACTGCGCTACTGCATCAATTCCGCCGCGCTGCGGTTCATACCGGTCGACCGGCTGGAAGAGGAAGGATACGGCGAGTATAAGAAGCTGTTCGAGTAAACGAGAAGATGCATTTAATTAGGCCGATGGGTAGAATAATTGTGTTGATTAGGGCGATTCCGTTAGGGATCGCTCTTTTTGTGTGCATACGTTGTGGATGTGATGTGGGGAATGGAGATGAGATCAGGAATTCTATTAGGGTCATCTTGTCGTTCGTTCATAAAGGGTTCTCAAGCTGCAATAAAATTTGCGTTCTAAGAGAAACTTTTTTCTATTTCATCCATCTAAACAATAGTGTACAACCAATTTTATGTAGGGGAGCAAATTTAATGGAAAGTCTGGTGTGGAAGTGAAAGGCTTGCGGTTAGCGATAGGTACGATGGCGTTAAGCACGGTGCTCATGTCTTGCAGTACGCATCGTAATGAACCGGATTTGTACCGTTTCGAGGGCGTAATTCAGCTTGGTTATTCCTCGGAGGAGGACTTCGAGCAGCGATATTCGGATTTGCTGGAGCAGGAATTTCCAGGTGTTCGCCTTCATATTGTGCCGATTGGCCGTCGGGGGATGGAGAGCGCCGATGAAGCTGCGGAGATACTGAAGCAAAATCCGGACCTGGACGTGCTGTATGCTCCATGGTACAACCTGTCTGAATTTATTGAAAGCGGCGCATTAATTGCGCTTGATACGTTAATAAAGAAGGATGGCTATGATCTGTCGTCGTTCATACCAAGCTCGATTGAACTGGCGAGGCAGTATGGAAGCGGCACATTATATGGGCTTCCGACGACCTATAACAGCAGCGCGATTCTAATTAATGAGGATCTATTCGAGCAGTATAACGTCGAGCTGCTTGCTGAACAGCCGAGTTGGCAAGACGTGCTTGGAGCTGCGATGAGATTTGCTCATTCCGGCGGCAGTGGACAGGCTGTGAAGGGCATTGAGTTTCCGTTCTCCTCCTCTGCATTATTAAGAGAGATTGGCTGGAGTCAAGGCTTGACGATGTATGATGATAAGAAAGAGATTGTCTCCTTCAATACGGAGCGATGGAAGCAAATTTGGCAGCTTGTTATACCCGCCATTCAGAGCGGAAGCATTCATTTTGAGCCTGAATCGCCTTCCTTAAGCAGCTTCATCAACGGGGAACGTGCAATGTATTATGGTACCATTCGAAATCTGAGCCAGCTGTCAAGAAGTGAGCCGAAATTCCGGTGGTCGGTCGTGACGCAACCGGTCGATCCTTCGGCACAGAGCCGGACAAGCCGGTTCAACATTGATGGGCTGTACGCGGTGGCCAGTACGACAGACCAGCCCGAGCTTGCATGGCAGCTCGTTCAATTTCTATGCTCGGAGACAGCAGCAAGATGGGTAGACCAGAACTCTGTTCTTGGCGCTTCTACGCTAATAAGCCAGAACAAGCTATCGTATGCAGACGCGTTTTATAAGCTAGTTCCGACTATGCCGCAGATTGATGCGCTGACGCTGCCGATGATTCAGTTCATTGATCAGATGGCACAGGACGTTGCAGCGAACAAGATATCGCTGGATGCCGCGCTGGATGAGCTTCAAGCTCAAGCAATAGCAGAGCTGGCAGCGAATGGGGAGGAACAGTAGGATGATCCCAACGCGTTGGCTGATCTTTACCGTTTCGGCTGCTCTCGCAATCATGACTTTATTATCGGCGGCGGGCTGCAACTCTTCCAAGCCGGAGAAACCAATCGTATTAAGAGTGAATTATCCGTTCGAGAATCGATTGTATCAGCAATACGGTTACGCATTCGAGAAGCAGCATCCGAACATTCGGATCGAAGCGGTCGATCTGAAGCTGGATAAGGCTTTATATCCGGATATTGTATTCATGACTTCGCTGGACGATTACAAGCAGCAAATTGAGCAAGAGAAGCTTGTCAGCCTGGAGCCGATTATTGCCCGGGACCGGGAAGGGGGGGAATTGCTCAAGCGGTTGTCACCGATTGTAACCGATATGCTTCGCAGCTCCGACAATCAGCTGTATGCGCTATCCGCATACTATTCTAGCGGAGGATTATTTTATAATATCGATTTGTTTCAGAAGTATGGCGTCCCGTTTCCAACGAATCGGATGAGCTGGAGTGAGGTGCTTCAGCTTGCGGCAAGATTTCCGGATCGTGGCGAGCAGGGCAAGCCGTTGTTCGGATTTGCAACCAACTACTATGAGGACATCGTGTTTTCTTTGTTTCTTGAAGCGGGAGAGACGGAAGGGCTGAGCTTCATTCATCCGAAGACGCTGGACATATCGATCGATACAGAGAAGTGGGGAAGGTTGTACGAGAGCGTTATTCGTTCTGCAAGTGACGGGGGAATCTATAATCGGGCGGATGCAGGTGGAGCAGATCCGTTGTATACGGGTGAAGCGGCGATGCAGCTGAAATCAGAGAATGCGCCCGTCTATATGGAGCAAGCGGCTAAGTTCTATAAGCTCGATCCGATCCATTGGGGCGTTGTCACGGCGCCGGTCAATCCAGAAAGGCCTGAATACTCGAACTATTACAGCTTATATGGCATATTCGGCATCTCGGCCGACACTCGATACAAGGATGAGGCATGGGAATTTATTAAATTTGCTGTAGGCAATACAGATAATATCCGAAGAAACATGGCAAGAGGCGACGGAATGATTCCGGCGATACAGGAGGTAGAGCTTGCTGTAGATGGTCATGACATGTCAGCTCTTACGATGCAGCTGCCCGAAAAGGCGGCGATTGATCCCTATGACGAAGTGCCTTATGAGATTATCAACGCGTTCAAAGCAGTTGGGGAGGAAGTGACGGAGCGGGCGATTCGCGGTGAGCTGTCGGCAAGCGAAGCATTGCGTGAGATTGAGCGGAAGGGACAGCTTGCGGTGGATGAGGCTAAGATTGCTTTAGCTGTAACGAATGCAGTAAATTAGCCGCGATGCAGATCACTATTTCAGAAAACGAAAAAAGGTTGTGAAGAAAACAGGCTCACTGTTTTCTTCACAACCTTAACTTCATTTAGACGACCTCTTCAAGCTGATCATCCATCAATTCTTCCTCGCGGCCGTGGACGATCAGTTCCACCTTGCGAATGCGGTGCTTGCCGACTTCGCGGATAATGAACTGCAAATTGCCGTGTACAAATTCGTTGTTTGCTCTAGGCTCTTCCATTTCATTGTACAGCCAGCCGCCGACCGTATCGACTTCATCGTGTCCAAGGTCTTCGCCGATCAATTGGCCGAGCTCGTCAAGCGACACTTTGCCGTCCAGCAGGTAGCAGTTGTCCGCAAGCTTCTCAATATCTTTGCGCTCGTCAGCATCGAATTCGTCACGGATCTCGCCGACGATAATTTCAAGAATGTCCTCAATCGTAATCATGCCCGACGTACCGCCGTATTCGTCCATTAGAATCGCGATATGCATCCGTTCCTGCTGCATGCGGCGAAGAAGCGTCTTCACTGGCATTACTTCCGGAACGGTCATGACCGGGCGGATCAGCTTCTCGAAGTTAAGCGGTTCCCCGTCCTGATGCTGCAGGAACAGCTGCTTCGTATTGATCATGCCGATAATTTGGTCCTTGCTGTCGAGTGCTACAGGGAAGCGGGTATATTGTTCACGGCGGATGACCGCCATATTCTCTTCATTCGGTTTATTCGAATACAAGCAGACCATATCGGTACGCGGCACCATAATCTCCTTCGCGAGCATTTCGTCGAAGGCGAAAATTCGGCTAACGTAGCCGTATTCGGTGTTGTTAATTTTACCGCTTTGGAAGCTGTCGTTCAAAATAATTTGAATTTCTTCCTCGCTGTGCGCTTCTTCATGCTCTTTGACAGGCTTCAGTCCGAACAGGCGAACGAGCGAGTTCGCAGAGCCGTTCAGCAGCCAGATGAAAGGATACATCACCTTATGGAACCAAATGATAGGCTTGGCAACGGTAAGGCTAATAAATTCCGCTTTCTGAATCGCCCAAGTCTTCGGAGCCAGCTCACCGACGACGACATGAAGAAAGGTAACCGTTATGAATGCGATAAAAAAGGATGCGAGGTGCGAAGCTTCACTGTTCAGGTGCCAAGTATCGAATAGCGGCAGCAACAGCTTCTCTACGGTCGGTTCGCCGAGCCAGCCAAGTCCGAGAGCCGTAATCGTAATCCCGAGTTGACAAGCGGACAGATAACCATCCAAGTTGCTGATGACGCGCTGAACGGCGCGCGCATTGCTATTTCCTTCCTGTACCAACTGATCAACGCGGCTGGCCCGAATGCGAATAATCGCGAATTCCGTTGCCACGAAGAAAGCGGTTAGCACAATTAATATAGCTACCCAAAACAGATTTAAGCCTGTACTGCCCATTGTCTTCCATCACAATCCCTTATTATATAATATAAATACTTCTTTGGAACTACTATAACGGACTTTGGCGTTTCGGACAACGCGTTTTTGAGGGGTTGTAGGCTGATAAGCGGTGAATTGGTCAAAAAAAGTGAAACATTGAGCATTAAATTAGCGAATTTCTCTGCTTTACAACGGTTCTATGTGGAGCTTATTATTAAGTAAGTGTACGCGTGTACATTATTACGAATGAGAGCAGGCTGAAATAAGAAGATGGCTAACAAGGGATGGGCTTATACAGGACTGGCAGGCGTAGCTGCTATATGGGGAATTAATTTCGGCGTTTCGCGCTTGGCAATGGATACGTTCGATCCGGTGGTGTTCGCTTTTTTGCGATTCGGACTAGCCGTACCGTTGTTTTTCCTTGTGTTGTATTTGAAAGAAGGAAGCGTAGGCGTCTTGTGGCGCGATGCCGCGAAGCTGGCGCTGATTGGGCTGTTCGGCGTCACGCTGCTGGAAATACTAGTTATGTATTCGATCAAATATACGACGCTGGCGAATGCTTCGCTGCTTAACGTCGCTCCATGGCCGATATTCGCGGCGTTGTTCGCACCGCTATTCACGAAGGAATCGTTTACGAGACGAATTGCAACTGGTGGTATGATTGCGATCGCTGGCGTATCGCTTGTTATTCTTGGCGGCGGAGAGGGTCTTAATCTGTCTTCCGATAATATGAAAGGGAATCTGATGGCGTTCTCCATCAGCTTGCTCGGCGCTCTGTTCAATTTATCGTGTATGCCGCTGATGAAACGATATTCCGCGCTGCGGGTGACGGCATGGTTCAGCATGTTCGGCTCCCTGTTCATGTTTCCGATTACGATCGGTTCGTGGGGCACAGTCGATTGGAAGGGGCTTACCGCTACGGATTATGGCGTTCTTGCATTCGGCGTATTGCTTTGCACTTTTATTTCTTTTCTTACATGGAATGCGGCAATGTACCGCGTTGGTGCGGCACGGTCTAATTTCTTCCGCTATGTCGTTCCTGCTGCTGCTGTCATCACCGGTTATATTATGTTCGACGAGCAAATTACGCTCTGGCAGATCGGCGGCGGCATCGTTATGGCCGCGGGGCTTATTTGGATTTCGGCCGAGCGCAAATCGGCGGCTGTAGAAGGCTCGGCGAAATAAGGCATACCGAACGTCTTTCGGCGCATAGGGCTGGAAGGCGTTTTTGTTATGGCAGTGGTATAATGGGCGTATTCGGATCATCCTAATTGTATATATTCATCTATATTATTAATGAAGCATCAGCCGCCGTATCCGTGAACGAAGCATGCGGAGTGCTGACGCGGTGCTTGCGGGAGGAATGTTATGCGTTCTGCTGGCCGATGGTATTGGACGGGCATTGCGCTCGCTTTTATATATATAGTGTGCGCCGAATTGATCTGGCTGCCGGACCCGCTGCGTCTGCCTGGCGGTCTGACGTGGCTGGAGACAATCGATGTGCTTCTCTATGCGCCTGCGTTCATATCGCTTCTATGGATTGGCGGTGCTGTCGCGGCGTGGAGAGACGATGATGGGTTCGGTCGACGGTTTCTAAGTAAGCTACCGCAGGTACTCGTCATAGCTTCTGGCGCTGCCGCTTCCATTGCTATCGTTGCAGCACCCCGCACCCTCACGATCGGCATCGGATTGCTGGCCGTCAACTGGCTGTTCGTACTGGTCGATTTGTTCGTAATCGAACTGTCGGATTACAGCCGCAGGCGGAGGTGGCCGATGCGGACCACAACAGGACTGGCTGCGCAGCTTGCGCTGCTTGCCGGGTTGGCGCTGCCGATCCCGTATAACGTCACTTATCCTGGGCTGACGATGAATATGAACCATTATGCGCGTGTCGAAGGCGGAGACGTTAATGGGAAGCTGATGGGCGTTCTTGTCTTCGACCGAAGGGCAGTACCGTTAGATTGGCTTATGTCGCGCATATTGAACATTTATGAGCTAAGTCCTGTTCCGCAAGATGAGCCGCCATTGCGTGAGGCATATGCGGAGGTCGTCGCAATGAAGGCGGAGGCAGAGACGACTGCGGCGGCCGTCGCAATGGGCCAGCTTGGCTTAAGCCGAGGCGCCGAGGCGAGTGGAGTGAACGTCAATGCGGTAGCGGAGCAAGCTGCAGCGCAAGGCTTATTGAAGGCGGGTGATCGCATTATTGCAATTAACGGACGTTCGACGCTAGATATTCAATCGCTTTCCGAAGCGATGAATCGGGTGAAGCCGGGCAGCGAGGTAACAGTCCGACTAGTCCGCGGCGGCGAGTCTATGTCGCTTACGGTTCCGACCGGCTCGGCTGTGGACGATAACGGTCAAGAGCGGGCTGTATTCGGTATATCTGTTGAGACCTCGTATCATTATGATATTCCCCGGCAGGTTCATTATGATCGGCCATTCGCTCATATTGGAGGACCATCACACGGTGCTATGCTGGCGCTCACGATTATAGATCAGTTGACGCCGGGCGGTGTAACTAACGGATGGCGTGTCGCAGGAACAGGCACGATCGAGCCTGATGGCAGCGTAGGGGCGGTCGGAGGCGTCAGACAGAAAGCCTATGCTGTTGCAAGAACGAATGCGGAACTGTTCTTTGTGCCGGCAAGCGAAGTGGACGAAGCGAGAGCAGGACTGCGTTATGGTGACAAGCTGGCTATTGTTCCGGTTGAGACGTTGGATGATATGCTGCAATGGTTGAAGAATCATGCACATTCAGAATGAAGCTACTTTACGCATGCAGTCAAGGTGTTGTTGAATAGGATCGAATGTTGGAGGCGCCAAGTTTGGTGCCTCTATTTTGCGTGACTTATTGTATTTGCGGTATTTGCGGTGCTGCGTGAGGAGCAATTTCGATCCCGAAAGGGCTCAAAGCCTTATAACGGCGGTCATTGCTGGCTGCGGCTAACGATAGCGAGGGTGGTATGTTATTAGGTACGCAGTATTGGGGTGATGCGAAGCGCAACAGAATTGTGGTAATTGCGGCACATTTAGTCGGTGAGAACTAACCTGAAATCTATTATCATTTCCATTAGACAACACAGTTCGCGTTTCAATAGGTTCAATAGTGTGAGGGGCTAGAAGCCGGTTCGCCTATGCGAGCTGCAATTCAGACGAAGGAAGAGGGATGCATGAATGACTAACGGCCGATACAATGGCTGGCGAGCGCTCCATTTGTTTTGCAGAGGCTCTAAGATTCAGGAGCATCTTCTGTTAGAGAAATTGTTGCTGAATGTAATGAGAATGCATGAGAAGGGCGAAATTCTCGGCTGGTTTTATTCCAGATACTCAGGCGGCGGTGCTCACTTACGTTTACGGCTCTTCCGGCCTACCGAATTCGCGATGAAGAAATTGAGAGCGGCAGCGGACAGAATGCTCCGAAGCATGCCGATTATGAATGGAGAAGAAGAGGAACTGACGGGCGGCAAGGTGAGTCCGTTCATTCTTCATGAGGCCTCTGTTGCGTTAGATTATGATTTCTCTCCTATGGTGGAGTTCGATTATGAGCCAGAGTTCGCACGGTATGGCGGTGTAGCCGCAATGCCAATCAGTGAGCGGCTGTTCCAGCGCTCCAGCGAGACATCTGCGGTCATCATTAGCCGTACGCTCGACAGCCGTTCCAAGCGGATGGTGACAGCGTTATGTATGATGATCGTTACAGCTTCTCGTTTCGGTGTGAAGAAGGACGAGCTTTCTTCGTTCTTCGCAGCATACGCAGATTATTGGAGCGTGTTCCTCAACGCTCGGGAAGCTAGAATGCAGTACGATCAGCAAGCGATCGAAGAGGCGGAGACGCTGTCTGGCCGAATATCGATGCCTGCTCTCGTCGGCGACGAGACGCCGGAGGATGACGTCGTTGCTGTGTGGTCGCATATGGTGAGTGAAGCGAGTGCACAGCTCGAAGACCTGGCGCAGATCGGTAAGCTGCTCGTGCCTTATTCGGGACAGCCTGCTATGAACGAGGACGAGCGGCTGGAGGCCATCCGCTCGATCGCTTGGTCGCATATCCATATGATGAACAATCGATTAGGCATGACTCCTTCTTATGAGTACTATTTGGCTCGAGTTGCGCAGCGTTTGTGCGAAGCTTTTGAAGTGACGATCGATAACTAATCGTCAGCAATAGAACGGCAATCATAGACTTATAGGCTAGGCCTTCTCTCGCTCTTCGGGAGAAGGCTTTTTTATGCTGTCTTAGTTAGGTTTTATTTTTATTAAATCATGCAAGTTGTTGGAAGGATATTCCCTATATTTGCTGTAATATAGTACATTAGTGTTAATAGACCAGCGAATAGGATACAAGCTAGGAGGTGGGTCCATCCGATGTCGAAGATGTTTGCGCCGGCGATAGAAGTGATAAAGTCAAGTATATCCCGAGCTTTTCATGAGCCTGAGTTAAAGTCGCTTGTTGAGCAATTCGTCGAGTATAAACAGACGGAAGGTAGCAGCTTCGGACAGCTGGCGGCGCTTCACTGCCGCATGTTCGGGGGGGACGAGCAGCATGCGGCTGCGGCTGCGGCTGCCGTTGATCTAATGATTCTGTCACTTGATATTTATGACGACCTGCAGGATCAGGACAATGACACTGTCCCTTGGTCGAAAATCTCTCCAGCTCTGGCACTGAACGCAGCGATTGGATTGCAGGCACTGTCGGTCGAGGTGTTAATGTCTCTGCCAAGCTCGATCGACCGCAAAGCAGCCGCTGTTGATGCCTTAAATCAAGGGATTCTGGGTGCTGTGAATGGACAGCATGCGGACCTGCTTAATAAGCCATTGTCGGAGGAGGAGAGCCTGCAGATGATTGCGGATAAGGCGGGATCGCTTGTCGCAGCATCCTGTCTCGTCGGCACCGCTTTGATGACGGATGAACATCACGATATTGTCATTCAGTATGGCCGGGCGATCGGTGTCACTGCACAGCTTAACAACGATGTAGCAGGCATCAAAGCATGGAGCACCCGCAACGATCTGCTCGCTCGCAAGCTTACGCTCCCCGTGCAGTTTCTGTTGGAGCAGAAGTCGGACGAGGCTGCGGTCGTACGCCGTTATTACGATCGAGAGATTACGGCTGAGCAATTATTGGAGCATAAGCATGCGATTATGGACTATATTCATAACTGCGGATGTATCGAATATGGGCTCGTTCTAGGCAGATTAAAGCAGTATGAAGCGGAGGAGGGCATTGCGCAGCTCCCAGTGGAGGAATCGTGGCGGGAGCAGCTGCGGGCGTTCATGTAACAGGGCCATATTAAATGAGAAAGATCGCCTATCCAGCCTGTATATTCAGGTGGTTGGCGATCTTTTTGCCTATTGAGGACTCGATTTCCTTAGGAAATTGAGTCTTTTTTTTTTACATCCCAATGTAATCTTGACTCTCTCTGTGGTTGTTAAAAGTTGAATGTTCAACTCTTTAATAATAGAGGCGGTATCGTTCCGAAGGAGGGGTGATTAATATATCGGATGATTTAACTCGACGGTTTATCAAGTATATGGCTAATCTCATTCACTACAACTCTATTAACTATGACAAAAAAAGGCGAGCTATAGTTAGCAGGTTTCTTCTGACCTTTGACAACGATGAGAGCCTAGAATCCTCCGTATTGTCCTCCTACGATCCAGAGCCACGATTTCCTGACTTAAAAGATCATATCTCAGATGCTTCACTATTTAAGGCATATAACCAACTTACAGAACTGCAACAAAAGATCTTATCTCTTGCTTATGTTCAGGAATTAAACGATAAGGACATTGCGACAATGCTAGGCAGCTCTCAACAGAACATCTCAAAGCATCGCCGAAATTCACTACGCAAATTGCGACAACTATTAATGAATGCAGAAAAGAGGTGAAGGTACACATGGATCACATAGATCTTGTAGGACTGATTGCCAATTTAGGCTTTCCGATTGCGATTACCGCCTATCTACTTCTTCGATTTGAGAAAAAAATAATCGATCTTAGTGAAGCCATTAATGGCCTTAAGGATGAATTGCAGAAAAAACTAAAGTGAGGGCAGATATCTAATGATGGCACAATTGTTGTTGAAAGCTCAGTTATATAAGGATCAAAATGCTGTAGTACAAATTTTGGAGTCATTCGCACCCAAAATAAATATGTCGCTCCGCCAAGTTCCTATAGAACATCGTGATGACTTACGTCAAGAGCTCTATTTGACCATGATAGAAGTTATACATCGTTTCGCCTGATTCAAACAAATTTCATAAGGTGGTTGTAAAATTACACTCTCATTTCTCTTTATATAGTGTACGTACAAAATAATAAAAAATTGAGGAGTGAGTGAATGATGGCTACAAGACATGGTGCAATGAAAACTGTAACGAACGAAGCAAAATGGACAGGTATTAGTGCAACTCTTAATCTGCCTCAGACGGTTAATGTAACTTCTGGATACGTTGATTGGTATTTGGGGCTGGGTAAAGAGGTGGTAGAAGCCGGTATCTCGCGGATAAAGGGCGGTCAGTATAAATGTTTTCTGGGGACTGGTCACAACAATGGCGGTAAATACGAGAGTGTACCTGTATCGCTGAAAGATGGCGACAAAGTAACTCTGAAGTTGATTGATAATGGTGACAATACGATCTCTCTGTTCATGAACGGTACCGAAATTCATAGTAAGTTTCCAGTTAAGAATGGTAGACTTGGAACCTATAATACGGTGAAAATGGTACATGGTGTAGAGGATGACGGGACGAGCAGCTACAGCCAAGCAAGCTTCTCCAATGTACAGCTGCGCGCTAATACGAGCGGTTCTGTATATGTTCCTTGGGATGGTTCAGTAACATTCACATATACTCGTGAACACCTTACGCCGAACGGCGGCGCGAATTTTACAGGTCATTCTGCTGTGCCGCTCTCCACTTCTTTAAGTAAAGCGTAAAATCCAAAAGGCAGTATTGAGCCTCTATAGCTCCATACTGCCTTTTTCATTGGTCCTGCTTATTTCTCCTCTGGAATTGGATATAGCTCCTCTAATTTATTCATGTCTTGTGTTCCAAGTGTTGTCTCTTTGCCATCCGTGGTCACGAATCCATACTCGGATTGACCTGAATGCGTATGGATGTGATAGAAGAACAATCGATCATTGATCGTTGGTCGTTGTCCCACTTCACTCGAAATGCCGCTGTTGGTTACCCAGAATTTATTATTATTTCCCCCAATCGTTCCACTCCATATGTGCCAAGCTGCATTTTCTCTCACTTCGTAATAGTAGGCAACACCATTTTGAATGATGAAGAAAGCTTTTGACTTTCCTTCAGGAAATAGGATTCGGAAGTTACCGCCACTGCTTTGACCTTCAGGAAGCTCTTTGAGCGTTGAAATTCTCGGAATCGTAATGGCAGCAATACGGGATGTGGTTAGATCATCGGAATTCAAATTCGCTTTCGCCTCTTCATTGAGCTTTACGATTTGGACTGTTCTTGTATTCGCATCCCAAGCTACATCGCAATTGAAGTTTTCTGCAATAAATCGAATCGGAACCATTACACGATTGTTCTTAATGAGTATGGACTGCGATTGATTGGAGCTTACCCGAAAGGTCATCGATTTCGTAGAGTCGGCAACGACTAACGTTTTGGTCTGGTTATCCCAGCTTTTGATGGAAAGTCCATCAATCTGTTCAATGCTTCTTAACGGAACAAATGTCGTTCCATTCTGAATGAAAGGGGCGACGTCTGTTTCCACGTATCTGTCATTAATAAGTACCGATATTGGTGCAGCTGCATGTGCCGAAGACACAATAGTAAGTGCGGCACAACAAGAGAGAAACAATGATTTCCACTTCAACTTCAAATGTATCATCCTCCTACGTGATCTCGGGCGATTTCCCGTTCAATATAGACGCGATCATTTTGTAAAAAGTTTCTTTTTCTTAAAGATTTTTTATGTTGCGCGAGATTCTTATCTTCAGGATGCCTCCCGAACGGTTTCAAATTCTATTATCCAATCACGTATTTGGTCTTCTAGACGGCAGCGATATCTCTACTTTATCACAAGCTTACGTACTGGGTAGATTGAATCAGCATACAGCAGGAACGTGGGACTGCTGCGCCCCTTGCGTGAAAACAAGACCTTTGATTGCGGGAGTAATGTAAACGCTTAACCCTTTACAGGGATTGAAAGATAAACACCGGCTAAGGTCATCTTATAAATAGGCATTTATATCCACACCGCAATACATATTGTGGCATTCCGCAACAACCATTGCGATGCAATAAAGTCCTACTAATGGTATACTTTCATTGTAATTAAATGCATGTATAATAATATAAAGGTGGTTATGGGGATGCTTAAAGAAGCGATTGCTCAATTGAAGCAAAACCCTGAGATGCTGCGCCAGTTTTTTGGAAATAATCTAGCGTTTGAGGCAGTGGGTCCAGTACAGAAGCGAGCGATGTCGGAGATTTTTAACGACAAGACGCGCAAAATTGATGGCCCTGGATGGTGGTATACTGCCTAATGGTGCAAAGACAAGTAGCCGGCAACGTTCAACCGTCGCCGGCTAATGCTGTTTTAAGGAGCATTCGGGATTATGGCGGATAAGAAAACAAGAGCATGGCTTTTCTTACTATTTACGTTAGTAATCGCAGGATGGTTTACCGTGCTGCAATATAGCATTCCTTACTTAGGTATTGATTTAAGGGAAGTAAATGGCCAATGGGTTGTTAACGTGGTCGATAAGGAAACATGGGCGTTAAAGAAAGGAATTCACGTAGGTGATGTAGTAACGCATGTTGACCATCAGCCACTTGATATATCGAGATTGACGGAAAGGTACGGTATTAACACTGCCCAAAGTATTACGATACAGCGAGATGGCAGTCTAATTGAGTTTGATTTTACCGATAAGTCTGAACGGCCCATATCCATTAACCAAACGGTAATTCCAATGGTTTTATTTGCTGTCCTATTCACGTTCTCTTCTTTTATTGCCTATAAGAAACCGGAAAATGATTCGGCTTTCTTATTAATTTTGTTTCTCATGTCAGTGCCTACTGGTTATGTAGCCGCTCTGCCCAATACGATCGGAGACAACCTAGCGATTATTACCATGCAACTAGCATTGACATTTTCTCCCGTATTACTTCTACATTTTATCAGACACTATTTTAGCGGCATGGGCATTAAAGTTATTCATCGATTAGCTATTCCATTTATGTACGGAATAGTTGGTGTGTGGAATACAATTTATTTGACGATTATGTATGTGAACCAACATAAATCGAATACAAGAGTTATACCAATGTCATTTGTTGATATTGGATTAACTATTTTTATCGGGGGTATTTTACTAGTAACTCTCATACAGCTAAGAATGTACTTTCGATATATCAAAACACCACAGCGGGCTCTTATGAAATATATGATGCTAGGCAACATAGCTGCTTTTTCGCCATTCATATGTTTATTATTGTTGCCATGGTTTCTGGTAGGGAACTTCGTTGTGAGCTCAGGATTCGCTGCATCTTTCTTTCTTTTCTTGCCGCTAACGTATGTATATTTGGTCGCCTCTAACCAGCTGCTGGACATCGAATTTATTATGAGTCGGCTCAAATATTTCTGTATGATCGCTTTCTTGCCGACGTTATTAATTTTGCTCGGGTTTGGGCTAATATTTATTGATATATCTGTTTCACCCTTTACGTGGATTCAGATGTTCCTCGCCGTTTATGTATCAACCGTAATATTCTTGTATGCGAAGGAAGTACTTGACCGTAAGTTTCGAAACCGAGTCATTAAGGGGGCTCATCAATTCGAGCATAGCTTGGTACAATTCTCTCGGAAAGTGTCGGAAGTGGTGAAAGTACGTGAGCTGGAGCATTGCCTGCAAAAAGAGCTTTTCAAACTGCTGCCGATTAGGTCTATTGGGTTTATTGAACATCATATAGAGAGTAAGGGGATCAGCCTCAAAAGAACGCACGGTGAAGTTCCATTCGAGGAGTTGTTGGGGCAGCTTCATCAGAATCTACCTTGGCTAAGTATGGGAGAAGAACTCAAGCTGACCAAAGGGATCTGTTATAAGATTGGACAAGGGCGGGAGACACAGCATTTTATCTGGATTAGTGACAAAGAGAACCATACGGAATTTAACCATGACGAGAGAGTATGGATGCGTACCATCATGACCTATGTCGGCTTCGTCTATCAGAATCTTCAGCTCATTGAGGGGCTTGTTCACGACCTGGATATGCAGAAGGAAGAGGCGCCGCCATGGGTGCTGCGTCTTCTGTTCCGCTTGTCGGAAGAAGAAAGACGTAAGCTTGCCAGCGATCTGCATGATTCCGCCCTGCAGGATCAGCTGCTGTGGTACCGCAAGCTGGAGACGATTGTGAACGATGATACAGAACTGCCCGTTCATACGCGTGCGAATTTGACGGAGATTAGTGAAGGCTTGCTCGACGTCATTCACCAAATACGTGAGACATGCAATGAGCTTCGACCGCCATTTCTGCAGGAGATTGGTGTTATTGAAGCGATTGAAAATTTGTGTGCCTACACGCAGCTTAATGCGAACTTCACAATTAAGTTCGATCATCAAAAGTTCCGCGTCGAGCTCGATGACGAGTATGTGCTGACAATCTACCGGATTACGCAGGAGTTATTACGTAACGGAATGAAGCATTCGAAGGCGACGCATGTTGACCTGCAACTTTATTACTATGAAGAGCGGGGTATTCGCTACCGATATAAAGACAACGGCGTAGGAATTGATGCGAGCCGACTGAACGCTTCGTTCGAGCATATGGGACTTACCGGTATTCGGGAGAGGGTAGCCGCACTGGAGGGCGAGACGACTTTCCGGACAGCGCCTGGAGAAGGATTAGAAGTTGAGATTATTCTACCGCTGCCAAAGGAGGACGGCGATGAGTATTCAAGAAGAGAGGGAGAAAGCGATGGTCAGCGTACTGCTAGTTGATGATCATCCTTCTGTAGGAGAAGGTACAAAGCATATGATTGAGCACGATCCAGAGTTTGAAGTGACAATTGTATTCTCAGGAGTAGAGGCACTGGAGAAGCTGGAGCATAACAGCTATGATGTGATGCTGTTTGATTTGAATATGCCGACCATAAGCGGACTAGAATTGACAAAGCGCGTCATTGCGAAGATGCCGGAGGCGATTGTGCTTATCTATACCGGCTATGACTTGGCTTCGCATTATAATATGCTTCTGGAGGCAGGCGTATCTGGGTTTATTAGCAAGGCTGCGACAAGAGAACAGCTCGTTACAGCGATTCGCTGTGCGCTGCGCGGCGAGGCCGTTGTACCGATTGCTTTGTTGAAGCAGCTTCGCCGTTCGGAGGTGCGGCTGCAGCAGTCGGATGGTAAAGTGATCTCAGAGGTCTCGATTAGCGAGAAGGAGCAGATGATTCTGCGCGAGGTCGCGACGGGCGACAGCAATAGAGAAATTGCGGCTAGACTGTTCATGAGCCAAAGGACGGTCGAATATAATTTGACTCGTATATTCGAGAAGCTGAACGTTCGCTCTCGCTCGGAGGCTATTGTTGAAGCGAAACGTTTGGGGCTCATTAATGAGCGTGACATCGCACTTCCTTTGTAGTGAGACGCAATCATTATGCGCGCATATGCAGGATTGATTTCGGTGATAAATACGCGGACATGCTTTAGTATAGAGACAGGAGTGATGCTGGAATCGAGGTTGTTGCTGCGCTTAGCTTCATAGAATGGAGGAATGTAATGAATTCACAATATGCGATTCTAGCATGCGGTGTTGGCAAGAGGATCGGGCATATTGAAGCCATACGAGCCCTCGACCTGCAAGTCGAGCGTGGTGAGATGTTCTGCATTACCGGTAGTGTCGGAGCAGGCAAGTCGATCCTATTGGAGTTGTTAACAGGCATACGGAAAGCAGACAGTGGCGATATACGAATATTTGGTATGGATGTACGTACTCATCTGAATCAAATTAAGCAGAGAGTTGGTATCCAGCTGCAAGCTTCGTCGCTATATGATCGAATGACGGTGAAGGAAGCCTTGCATTTGTTCCAATCTTATTATCATAAGAAACGTAGTTTAGATGAATTAATTGAGATGCTCTCATTAGAATCTTATATGAATCAATATATTTATCAGCTTTCCGCGGGCATGCGGCATCGCGTATCGTTGGCTGTATCGGTTGTCCATGATCCAGAGCTGATTGTATTGGACGAGCCGTACGCCAATCAGGAGTCGAAGTACCGCAAGGAGATGTGGACGATCTTAAGTAATCTGCGGGATGAAGGCAAGACGGTCGTCATCGCAACATGTGCTAAGGAAGAAGCGCAGCAGCATTGTGACCGCGTTGCTTCGCTTATCGAGGGAGCGATAATGGTACACAATACGAATGAGCCCCCTCAGACAGCGCCGCCATTCATGGCCGTTAGGGAAGAGAAGTATAGGTCGTTGAAGGTGTTCAAACAGAAGGAGGCATCGGCTTAATGCAGTCTTTCTTGATGCATACGAAGGTGGAGATACGATTGCTGTTCCGGGATATTATCGGACTGTTCTTCGTATTCGTGATGCCTGCATTAAGCTTCTACTTCTTCAGCCAGATGTTTCAATCCCAAGACCCGGATCAGACTCGTTATTTCAACCATTATATTCCTGGGATGATCGGAATCGTGCTGTTCACCTCTGGATTTTTTATTATCGGTCTGGAGGCCGTTAGCGACCGAGAGAAGGGCTACTACAAACGGCTTATAGGGACGCCGGTTAAGCCAATCATTATTTTTCAAGCCATTATTACCAAAGGCTTCATCGCTGTTGCGCTAGCCATTCTAGAAATTATGGTCATTGCGCGTATCGCCTTAAGCGTGCCGCTGAAGCTGCATGTTTATCAGTTTATAATCGCGCTTCTTATTGCTTCGGCTGCGTTCTTCGCGGTCGGATTCATTATTGCAAGCATTACGAGACGGTTCCAGAGTGCGATGGCAATAGGCTTCGTTATGCTATACCCGATGTTATTCCTATCGGGAGCTATTATTCCGATTGAGTCGCTGCCGAGCAGCTTTCATATCGTTACCTTGTTTATTCCGCTGACCTATGCTGTTCATCTTCTGCAGAATGGATGGGAAGGCCAACTGTTTACGGAATCCAGCATTGCTGATGTTACGGTTATGCTTTGCATTTTCTTCGTGGGAATTGTTCTGAGCCGTAAATTTTTTCGATTGGACATGGAGTAATGCCGTTAACGGGTTGACAGGAAGCAGGGCTACTGGATACGCTATAAGCAGATGCAGTAATAATCGTAATCGTATACGTTATAATAAGTCGCCGTTGAATGTAGATACGTCGCTGTTCCGCAGCTGATGTGTTGTGTACGGCGGCTTTTTGTTTGACTTAACACGCCAGCATTCCGGACATTGAACTTGGGAAGCTTCATGAGCAGCATGTGACGAGGCTTCTTGTGAATAGGTGGCGACGCGGATATGGGCAAGAAGAGCATTCCCTTTCACGGAGAAAGGCTGTTTCAGAACTTGTCGGAATGTCGGTTAAGTATAGAGGATGTCTGTGCACGGATTGTTCGTTTCGTATCGGAGGATGTTAGAGCACCGTATCAGTTCGTCATTGGTACGGACAGCCAGGTGTTCGGGGAGTATACGAAGTTCGTGACCGGCGTCATCATTCGCCGAGTGGGGCGAGGTGTCTGGGCCTGCTATCGGCAGTCAATCGTGAAGAGACCGATTGTCTCGCTGCGGGAAAAGCTTTCGTTAGAGACGGCGTTGTCACAGCAGACGGGCTATCAGTTTATGGAGCTTGTGTTTCCGTCTGTGGAGGAGCTACTGCTGCCTTATGTGTATCAAGGTGCGGCATTCGAGGCGTACATCGACATCGATGCGGGCACAGAGCCGCATCAGAATGCGACTTCGATGTTCGTAGAGGAGATGGTCGGGAGAATAAAGGCAATGGGAATGTATGAACCGAGAACGAAGCCGGATTCGTACGGTGCGTCGTCTTATGCGAACCGATTCACGAAGAGGCCGGTTAGATTAGTGATGTAACGGACATAGAGGAAGCCCCTGTACGGGGCTTCTACTTGGTGTTGCCGAAGAGGGAGGCGAGATGGCGAAACGGGTTCGAGTCGTCGTCATTCTCTTCGGCACTCGAATAGACGAGCTTCGTCTCATATAACGGATCTTCAGCCGCATTGTTATGCTCGAGCGTAATTTGATCGAACATCTTCACGAACAGCCGCGCGGTATTGACCGCATCGTCCAACGCCCTGTGCTGTGAGCCGTCGAAGGTGAAGCCCGCTATCTCAAGTGCCCGGGCCAATCCGATTCGCTTGCTCGCATCTTTGCCCTGCAGCTTCGTGTAGTAGAGCTGAAGATCATTCATATTGCTCAGCCAAGTCAGATCGAGCTTCATATCGCGGCATTGGCGCACGAAATGCTGTTTATCGTCGGGGCCCCAAGAGCATAAATAATAGGTGCCCTCTCCGATCCATTGCTGGAACAATTCAATCGCATCTCGAAAAGTAGGAGCAGCATCGACTTGTTCTTGCGTAATGCCAGTGAATTCAGTCGTATGAGGCGTAATGATCTTGTTGCGTTCGGGTTGTACATACGTTTGAAACCGGTCCACCTCAACCGGACCTTGTTCGCTGTCCGTCAGCTTGACGGCACCAATCTCGATAATGTCGGCGGAATACTGCTGCTTCCGGAGGACGGTAAATTCTAGATCGAATACGATATAAGTGCGTATACCGATTCACTCCCTTCTATTGTGTCATTCTATTGTAACATGCAGCGACAGTGGGAGGGAGATGGTAAATCACGAGATTGAATAGGGATAGAGGATTTAGATCCCCCGACTGGAGTCGGGGACATAAATCCGACGCTGGTCGAATGCTCAGAAGATACTCCAAATGATAATCTGATTGTAGTAGGGAAAGCAGTTAGCAATCGGCTTGACTATAAAGGGCGGAGGAAAGGACGCGGGATTGTATGTCGTTCGAGAAGGTAGAGCGCAAATCGAATTCGTTCATGCTGTGGCATAAGGAGCAAATGAATGGAAAATATGAACAAGCAGGAGCCGAAGGCGTACATAACATTGTTATTGATGTTAAGAGCGCGGACGTCACAGTAACGCGGGGAAGGAACAATACGATCGGAATTCGGTTGACCGGCAATATGAGAACAGCCTGGAATGGTGACATTAGTATTGAGACTCAACGATTCGGCGATGAGCTGGAGATTGGCATCCGGCAGGAGCGAAGCTTGCTGCGTTTACTGGATTGGGGTCAGCTACACCTCGAGGTGGAGCTGCCGCCTGCCATCTGGTCGAAGATACGAATCTATACGGGTAGCGGTAATGTACGGGTAAAAGAGTTAAAGGCAGATACGGTCTATATCGCAACGGAAAGCGGGGATTTGTTCGCCGCCGATATTGTGGCCGGACAGCTGCTGGATATGCATACCGAATCGGGTGATATCGATGTGGAATGGTTCGACGCAGGCCGTACTTGTATACGGACAGGAAGCGGCGATTTGAAGCTGATTGAAGGAATGACGACACTGATCGCAGAGACAGGGTCAGGAGATATAGAGGCAGAGGAGTTGTCGATTGAAGGGGATACGGAGCTGCATACGGGAAGCGGAGATATATTCATCCGTCTGGCGCCCGAACCGTTATCGCTCGCGCTAGATTATGTAAGCCGGTCGGGCGATGGCAGTGTAACAAGACCTGGCTTTGTTGGGGAAAGCCGTCGCAGCGATTCTGTCATTCGCGGCAAGTTCGGTGACGGCGAAGTCCAGCTTCGTGTACGAACGGGCTCGGGAGATTTTACATTAGCGTAGTTGATTACATATGATCCTCATTAAAGTAACGGAGATTTCTCTGTTACTTTTGTTGTTTGTAGAAGAGGCAGTATTAGATATTTTGAGTTACAAATATATTCATTGGCCTTATGAAAAAAATGGTTATATAGCCCCTTTGAGGAATCTTATTCCATTAACAAGTCAACTACTGCATATGTAGTCTATCAGCACGAGGGGGATACCCTCCATGTCTATGATGTAGTATCGCAGGATAAGGTCAATCTTGCAGAGCTGCTCTCGCTCATGAGAAGTGAGCATACACGGCGCGTTCAGTTTCATTTTACTCCCGTTCAGCTTATCGACCAGGTCTTGATAGAACCGATTCCTTCATATGAAGATTTGCTGTTCATCCTGTCCAAGTCGAAGATAGACCCGCAAGCGGCATTTTGTGCTCCTAAGCTGGCCCATTCTTAATGAGCGGTATTTCGTATCGAGATACAATAGGAAGTCCAGAAGCAGGATAATAGCACTGTTTCCGGGCTTCCTATTTTATTGATCGCAACTGCAATATCCATCATCGTCTAGGATGCCTGCACAATAAAGTAAAAGATATTTGACCCGATGTCGTGAAAATATTACATTCTAGTTATAGCAACGAAGAGTGGAGGAGAGTTATGGAACGCTCGCTGACGAATAATATACATGTACTTCGTGCAGAGCGAAGGTGGTCACAGAAGGAATTGGCAGAGCGGCTCGGTGTCAGCAGGCAGACGATCGTTTCTTTGGAGGCGAATCGGTATAATCCGTCGCTTATGCTTGCCTTTCGAATCGCTGAAGTGTTCGGCAGGGACATTAACGAGGTGTTCCAATTCGTAACCGAATCAAAGTGTGAATAACATGCTCATGGCGATGTTGACGCTGCTTAATTTTCTGCACATAGGTACTGAATGTATAGCCGCATGGATGCGAGATCTGTGCGGCTATCTACATCACATCATGCTTTCTAGAACGACGAGGGGAGAAGGGGATCTACAAAAACTCCCCCCAAGATTTTGGAGAGACGCCGATTGAACAATATGGGGATTCACTGAATGTAACATAACCTAACATATCTATACTGACATTATAGACAACTGAGTTATATTTGATTATATTTTGTTATAATTAAAAATAAATAATAACTACTTAGTGACTCGCTATTCAGCTTTTTCGCTTTAGCTCTCTAAGAGCACGTTCCCTGTCATCGATAAGTCATAGCCAGATAACGCCTGCAACTCTTGTTTGAACGACTTGGACGCAAGGATCGTAAGCAGCGAGTCGATCATCGCTTGATTGTCGCTCGTCTTCAAGACGACAAGATCGTATCGCTCTTTAATAAGTGGAATGAAATCGACTCCGCTGACGATGCTTGCTGCTCGCTCCGTGCCGACACCGACGTCGGCGTCGCCTGCAGCTACGGCCGCGGCTATTGACCAATGGTTCGTCATTTCGAAAGTGTAGCCTGCAAGCTGTCCTGGTTGAATGTTGTGAAGGCGAAGCTGTTCATCCAGCAGTACGCGCGCGCCGGAACCTCTTTCTCGATTGATGAGCCGCAGGCCGGGCCGAGCGAGTTCTCCCCAGTCATGAATCTTCTTCGGATTGTTCTTGGCGACATACAGTCCGGCATTGCGTGACACCAAATTGATGACAATATACGGAAAACCAACGAGCAGCTTACGGATATATGGCAGGTTATACTCCCCGGTATCCCCATCCAGCAGATGCGTACTTACGATATCCGATTCACCTCGGTACATACTGATTAAGCTGTCGAGACTTCCAGCATGAGATCGAAGCGGACGGATGCTGCCGGACGTCTGTCCTTCCAAATGCTTCGCAAGAAGGTCCAAACTCATGTCCTGTCCGGTAATAACGACGGAGCGTGAATTGTTACCGAGCGAGGGCAGAGGAGCGGCCGGCGCCGATCCTGCGGATGGAGACGGGATACCGTTTTGATATGGAGCAGCTGTGATGGTTGGAGCGGGAGCGGCCATTTTATTACGCTGTTTATAGGCTTCAAGATCGGATGCGTCGACTCGCATTTGTTTGCCGACCCGGTATGACGGAAGCAGCCCTTTTTTGATGAGATCATAGACGGTCAGCTTCGATATTTTTAACAGGGCGGCTATCTCTTCAGCTGTATAAGAAATGTCTTGAGACATGGTATACCTCCCGGCGAACGATCTATTCTGGCATTGTGTGTATTGTAGCACAAATGGTGCGGAACGAGGCGGTTAAGCGAAGAATGAAAAAGCTGTGAATGAGCTTGATTGGGAGAAGGTGGAGGTGGACCTTACTGATGAAAACCAATAACGTCATTATTATAGTTATAATATCTATCCTGCTGCTGGCAGCTTGCGGTTCCGGCTCGGATAAGGTATTGGAAATAGGGTCTTCAGCCACAACGGAAGCTTCTGATTTAGAGAAGGGCAGCACGGAAGGTGCAAAGCTGGAGACAGCCCCCGTGGAGCAGGAGCAGCCGCTAGTCGAGCTGATCGTATCGGCAGCTGCCAGCTTGACCGATGCGCTGTCAGATCTGGAAAACGAATACGAGCGGCAAAATCCGAGCATTGAGCTGACGTTCAATTTCGGTGCTTCGGGCGCATTGCAGCAGCAGATTGAACAGGGTGCGCCAGTAGACTTGTTCCTGTCGGCCTCTGCCAGAAATATGAATGCACTCATCGATCAATCGCTGATTGAAGCTGACTCCTATAGCGATCTGCTTGGCAATCAGCTCGTAGCGGTTGTTCCAGCTAACAGCAACACGCTGATTCAAACGATGGATGATTTGGGAGAAGAGGCTAAGTACCGTATCGCGATTGGCATTCCTGAAAGCGTTCCGGCGGGACAATATGCACAGGAATCATTGAACAAGGCGAACCTATGGGAAAAGCTGAAGGGCGGCATTGTTCAGGGTAAGGACGTCCGCCAGGTGCTGCAGTATGTTGAGACTGGTAACGTGGATGTCGGCTTCGTGTATATGACAGACGCGATCAATGCTTCGCAAGTGAAGATTGCTTTTGAGGTGGACCCAATGAGCTATTCATCGATTGTGTATCCAGCGGGTGTCGTGGCGGCGACGAAGCATTCCGCGGAAGCCAAAGCGTTATATGCGTATTTACAGACGGATGAAGCTGCTTCGATATTTGAAAAATACGGGTTTTCCGTTCTCCAATAGTGATTGTCTCTATTGATTGGGCTTCGCTTTGGCCGCCGATCCGTCTGTCGCTTCAGGTTACATTTCTGTCTAGTCTCATTGTAATTGTGTTAGGAACGGCTGCTGCTTGGCGATTGTCTCGGTCCAAGCTGAAGGGGCGATTGATAATAGAAACGCTCTTCCTGCTGCCGCTTGTGCTTCCACCGACGGTCGTTGGCTTTATTCTTCTCATGCTGCTCGGCAGAAGAAGCACTATAGGACGTTTCATCGAATCGTTGTTCGGTGCTCCTATCGTGTTCACCTGGTGGGCCGCTGTTATTGCAGCTGTCGTCGTCGCATTCCCCCTCGTCTACCAGACGATGAAAACGGGTTTTAGCTCTGTCGACACCGAACTGGAGGCGGCTGCGCGCTCAAGTGGTGCTAATGAGTGGCAGGTGTTCCGGTATATCAGCTTACCGCTTGCTTCCCGTTCGCTCGTAACGGCTTACATTCTCGGCTTTGCCCGGGGGATCGGTGAGTTCGGAGCGACGCTTATGATTGCAGGCAACATACCGGGACGAACTCAGACGGTTCCAACGGCAATTTATGTTGCCGTCGACGCCGGCCATACGACAATGGCGTGGGCATGGACGGTGAGTATTATCATCTTCTCGTTCCTGTTGTTGCTAATGGCTCGACAGCGACGATGACAATGAGGAGCGCCGAGCGGGCGTGAGAGCGAGAAATAGGTGCCGAAAGGCACCAATGTAAAAAAGACACGGTTCGTTTATGAACTGTACCCTTAATGTTAGGGTAACAGTTGATAGCGAATCGTGTCTTTAATTTACTCCGTCGGCGTAGGATGGATTAACTGTATTTGATCTTGCCCCTGATCTTGCTTCTCATCTAAATGTTGCTCAAGCTCGCGCTGGTGCTGCTGATCGTACGGCTTGGAATGATGCTGCTCCTGTGCTTGAAGCGGCTCCTGCTCATGCGTTTGCTCCTGCGAGTGCTTATGAGAATGTGCCTGCTTCTTCGAGCGTGCGTACTTGTGCGAACGTTCCTGTTCTAGCTTGAGTTCCCGCTCTATTATGTGTTCCTGCTCTTGTGTAAGCTTGTGGTCGTGCCCTTGAGTTTGCTCCTGCTCTTGAATCAGACCGAGCTTTTGGGCTTGCTTAAGCTCGTTCCTGCGCTTGCGTTTGTTTCGCCATTGGCGGCGAAGAAATAGGAACAGCACGATCAACGGGAAGCCGATGGCGAAAATATACATGGAGACGTCCTTCACCATGCCCTCGGCGGAGCGGCCGTAAATATAAAACAGTAACCCGACAGCATAATATTTGACTGCCCTGCCGACCGCGGCATATGCGAGCAGCTTCCATAAAGGAAACCGAAGCGCGCCGGATAGAATGGTAAACACTTTGAACGGGATCGGGGTGAACGAGCCGAGCATGATCGCGGCTTCTCCATTCTTGGAGAAAAGCTTCTCGGCGGATTCGACCCAGCTGCGTTTGACCAATCGGTACAAGATAGGCGTGCCGATCGACCGGCCGATCCAGTAGCCGACCGGTGTTCCGATTAAGCAGCCGATGAAGCCGACTGTAGCTAACCACAGGGCGTTCGAAGGATGGACAACGCTAAGCGGAATTTGGGAGAACAGAGCTGGAATCGGAAAAATGATAGCATCAATCATACCGTGAATAAACAGTCCAAGTGCACCGAATTTCTCCAGCGTTTCGATAAAATCATGGAACATCGGACATGACCTCTTCTCTGTTGCGATTGACCTAAAATATCAAGTGTACATCTTCTTCTATACGGCTAAGCGGGTGGTTCGGTTTCATATGGTACAATAGAATTATTGAAGATTTGGTGAAAAGGAGCGATTTTTTACGTGCCTACCCATACGAATGAACTAAGTGAGCTTCAGCGTGTATTAGCAGATAATGAACGGTTAACAAGCGAGAACGAGTCGCTTATGCAAGAGCTTGCGAAATGCAAGGAAGAGCTGGCGGCGGCGAGACGGGAGCTGGCTCGGCTAAGAGGGAGAAGCGGCTCTGGACGCTCGCCGGAGGCGATGTCGACGATGGCTTCTAGGCTGCGCGATGCGCTGAGAGAATAATTTATTTTATTCAGTACCTAAGGGAGACAGACTTAATAATGATCGAAAATCGTAAGGACGGGGCGGACCATGTGCTCTTAATGATGTCAAGCGGCTGTAGAAGGGTGCTTGGCCAAGAGTTATGGGAAGCTTGTGCAGATGTGCTGCGAAGAGGCCGGATGTTCTGTTGGCAGGACGTCGTGCTGTCACACGGTCCAGAATGTAAGTGGGTGTGGGGGAAGGGCCTTTCTGCTCTTGTACATCCTATGAGAAGCTCGCAGAGAAGGGAACCGTGAATTGATGGAATGGTGTTCAGTGGGGTAGCTGATGGACGAGCCGTCCTATGTGTATATATGGGCGTGTCACGAGGATGAACGGCAGCTATGCTTGATGGAGCTTCGCGCGCTGCTTGATGTGCGGGAAATCGATGATCAGATGCGGTATGTCGAGAGTAAGGTGGACGTGATGCCGTCGCGGAGTCCTTTTCTCAAAATGAGAATCGCCGTTCAAGCACAGCACTCGAAGTTGGACGGATTGATTGAGCAGGCGGCTAAGCTGGATATAGGCGGCGGTACGTTCAAAGTCCGTTATGCTGATGCCGGGGACTACCTCTCAATGATTCGGCCGGAGTACGACGATCAGCGCATCATCGAGCGGCTCGTCGGTGCAGTTATGAAGGGAAAGGCGGATATGCGCCGTCCGGACAAGCTGCTCGGCGTCGCGTTTGCGTGCGGGCGCTGGGTGCTGGGCGATGCAGTTGAGGGCGAAGCGGTGTGGCTGAAGCATAACGATAAGCCGAGGCCCTATTCTACAGCGTTAAGCACTAGAGTTGCCCGGGCTGTCGCGAATATTGCTGTACCGCATCCTTCGGAAACGCTTGAAGCGGTCGATCCATGCTGTGGCATTGGTACAGTCATCATTGAAGCTTTGTCAATGGGCATTCGGATGAGAGGCTTTGACCGGAATCCGCTTGCGGCAATTGGGGCGAGAGAGAATTTGTCGTATTTTGGATATTCGCCGTCATTGATCGTAAAAGCCGATATGCTGGAGCTTGACGGCCAGTATGCAGCGGCTGTACTCGACCTACCGTACAATCTATGCTCGAAGCTGCCGGAGGAGGAAGAGCGAGCGATGCTTCGTGCGCTGGCGGGATTAGCTCCTAGAGCGGTCGTGATTGCTACTGCGCCGCTGGATGGCAAGCTTGGGCAAGCCGGGTGGTCGATCCAAGATCGGTGCGAGGTGCGCAAAAGCCAATTCGTAAGGTATGTGTATCTAGTCGAATGCTGCTGAACTCGTTCAGACTTTTTTGCATATGAATTGAAGCGGTATTTAACAGGCTTTTATTACATTTGCTGAATATCAACCGATATAAATATAATGAGTACAGCCAAGGGGGCTGATACACGAGGAGGGTGTCAAAAGTGGAAATGAAGCGCGTACAAAACATCCAGACAAGATTTAATGAACTGCTTGGGATACTGAGCAATGATACTGAGGATTCGCAGTCGTTACAATCATTGGGGCAGTTCATTAATGATGAAGCCATTTCCATTGAAGACGTCTTGTTTGCCATTAATAATACGTATACCGGCTCGTCGATTGGTAAACTTTACAACAATCTAGGTGCTGTAATGTGGGAGCTGCAGAGCTATGATTATGTCATCCCGTTGATGCAGCAGTCTCTGATGATTAATCCTAAAGATAGAGATACTTTGTATAATCTTGGATACGTCCTGCATGTGGTCGGTGAGCATGATATGGCCATGACCTATTTGGAATCGATAGAACATAAATCAGACGAAGATCTGAAGCTTATTGAAGAAGTGTCCCAATATGCTGCACCGGATTCATTGCGGCAATATCAAGTCGAACGATTTGATGTTCCGAATATTGCTCATCCGGTATATGTCAGATTGGATACGTCAGATCGGTACGTATTTAAGCAAATATTCGAGCTGAAAGAGTATCATATTGGATCTTTGCCTTTCAAACCAAAGTTTATTATCGATGGCGGGGCGAATGTAGGCTACGCTAGTTTATGGTTCGCGAATGCTTATCCCGATGCACGTATTGTCGCTATAGAGCCGGAACAATCCAACTATGATATGATCCGCTACAATACTCGTCCTTATGAGCAAATTAAAGTGATACAAAGCGGCTTATGGCATACCGATACCTATTTGACCATTAAAGATGTTGGCTTAGGCAAATGGGGAACGATGGTAGAGGAATCAGATAAGCCTACATCCGAAAGCTTCAAAGCGGTAACGATCCAGTCGATTCTCGAAAGCAGCGGATTCGACGAGATCGATATATTAAAGATTGATATCGAGGGTGCCGAGAAGGAGGTATTCTCCAAAGGGTATGAGAATTGGCTCGGCAAAGTAAAGGTGCTCATTATCGAGCTTCACGACAGAATGAAGAGGGGCTGCAGCCAGGCGCTCTTTGCAGCAATAAGTAAATACGATTTCGCTTTCATGATGAAAGGGGAAAATATTATTCTCGTAAGAGGGGATATCTTCTACCGTGATTAGCCGAGAGAACGTAAGGGAGCTATAAAATGTCTGAGCTTAATATAAAGCTGAACGGCAACAAATACGAGCTTGTGTTTACCGACAATGGAGAGGCGCGAGTTTTAACCAAGTTTTACAACAACTTAACGGAAAAAGCGACAGATGTCTATATTGAAGGCATTATTAACATTTTTAATAGTGTCACTCCTTTGTCCAAGTATGTTCCCGAAACAAGCTGGGACGATGTTGTTGCGATTGTATCGTCGATGTTTGATTATTTGCTGCAAACCAATGGCAAAAATATTAAAATGCTAGAGTTAAGCGGCTTCCATCTGAATACGTATTACCAAGCAAAGGCTTTGCAGCTATTCTCAGAGAGCAATACGTTGTTCAGCTTCTGCCATTGGGAGCCGATGAAAGGTATCGATCAATTGCAGAACGTATCGAATGCCTATCTGCCATTCTACAATTTAATGACGAGCCTGAATGTCTCAGGTACCATTATTCCTCTTGCGGGCGACCGCTCTAAGGTGATTCATTCGCTGCACAACGGTTATTTCGATATGATTGTTGTAAGGGAAGAGCGCTACGGGAGCTTGCTGCAGCAAATCGTACAAGCGATACGTAAAATCAAGCCCGGCGGGTTGTTAATCGGGTATTTCAGTGATTGTTACTACGATCAATTGCCAGCTAAATTGCAAAGCCGATCGTTCGAGGAGGACGAACGTACGAATGGCGGCTATCATACAGGCGTTATTTACGCCTTGAAGCAGTTGTTCGATGACGATTATGAGAGACCTGTTAGCAGCTCTAACGTCTGGACCAAAACGATAACGAAAGAAGTCAAAGAGCACGTCTTGGCGAAGTTCTGTTATCCTTCCGATATTCAATCGATCAGGCAGCTAGTACAGATGGGACATTCCATTGAGAAATGTATATATCTGCTGGAAAGCTTCCCGGATACTGCCGGTCTACTGCAAAATATTGGCGCCGCGATAACAGCATGCGAGCTGCCGTCTGCGAATTTAGCCTTGGCCAGCGCGATCCCAGATGTGAAGAAAGCGATTGTCGAAATGAAAAGCCAGCACACCGAAACCATAATAAGATACCGGCAGAATGATGTCGAGAAGATGGCGGCGTCAATTGCTCACACGGAAGTTTTGCTTAAAGCTTGGCTGCAATCTTTGAACGATCTCGAAAAGTGGTGCATGTATGAAAGATAGAAAAACGTTTTATTTGCTGGCGCCGGGCTTCTCGGATGCACACTTGACGAAAGACGTCGGGCTCATTCCATATCTCATGCAGAAATATATGGGTTATGAGGCGGTGTACGCCATCTATAAGCCAAGTAAAGGAGAAATGACTTGGCCTTCCTTGCCGTTTTTTAGCGAGGATATAAAATTCGATTATATCGAACCAAGCTTCGAATATGATCCTGATCATATGATGGAGACCGTGTTCGGAAGCAATCTGTCTGATTGCGCCAAGGATGTAGAGAAATATATCCAACGTAATGCGGCGAAGATCGATGTGCTGTACCTTTTCGGTTTTTATCCGTTTTATTTCCATGCAGTGATGAAGTACAAGCAGTTGAACCCGGCAGGCAAAGTCTATTTGAAGCTGGATGCGAACATTGCATGGATTAATAAGACGCCAATCGATTCGACGTTCTTCCAATTTCTCAGAAGCTGTGATTTGATTACTACTGAGACGATGGTTGATTATATTAATCAAAAATGGCCAGTGCCGGTCTATTATTTACCGAACGGTTATTATCCGCTTGGCAGTGACGACCGATTAAATACGATTTTTGAGTTCGAGAATAAAGAAGATATCATATTTACGGCAGGGAGATTAGGGACGCCTCAGAAGCTAACGGACCAGCTGCTGCAAGCCTTTAAGCTCGCGGTGCCTCATATCCCAGCTAGCTGGAAGCTAGTTCTGGCGGGAAGTATTGAGGAGCAATTTCTTCCATACATCGATCAATTCATGAAAGACAACGAAGGCCTGGCAGAGCGTATCATCTTCACAGGCATGATAAAGGATAAAACCGTGTTGAATGATTGGTTCGCCAAGTCGAAAATATTCGCATTGCCTTCTGCATATGAAGGATTTCCTAA
The DNA here is from genome assembly GCF_004001065.1 of Paenibacillus xylaniclasticus. GTDB lineage: Bacteria > Bacillota > Bacilli > Paenibacillales > Paenibacillaceae > Paenibacillus_T > Paenibacillus_T xylaniclasticus. The sequence goes on along the minus strand of NZ_BIML01000020.1, from coordinate 45,067 downwards.
CGTGTTTGCGGAGGCAAGGGCTCATGGCTGCTATTATATTGCTTCCGATATTGAGTACAGCCGTGATGCTGCAATGCACGAATCTAGCAAGGATACGATGAACGAATCGTATGCGGCTTCCAGTCGGCATGTCGGATTTGGCTCGCTGCATGCTGTTGGAGATACAGCGGAATTAGCGGAGCGCTTTATCGAAGCGTGCAACAACCCGGAGCTTCTGCAGAAGGTATGTTATCGTACACAGCAGGATGCAATCGAATATTTGGACTGGGTAAAGCTATGTGCCAAGATTGATATCATGCTTAATATGAAGGCTTAAACGACACAACTGTTATTGAACAGGGGACCTAAGCAGGTATGCAGCTCGTACTTGGGTCCCCGTTATTTTTAGATTTGATTGCCGCCCGTGCTTCTTACAGCAGACGGCTGAATGAAACCGTACCCATTCTTCAAATAATGTAGATGCGGCACATTCAATCGCGTTGTTCGAGAGAGAACCGCATGGAGGAAATCATGATGACGATGTCTTTAACGGTATATTTGATGGCAGGCGTAGCAACGGCAGGCCATATGTTCTCGGAATGCTGCCGCAAGCTGGAGGACATGCTTGGTCAAGAAGTCGGCAAGCTTGATATCCATGTACTGTTTCCTTATGGCGACAACAGCCGTAAGCTGTGGACGCAGGTGCTGGAGGTGGGCAGCGATTTAACGAACGGACTTCGTCTAAGTCGGGTCGGCGGGCGCAAAGCGGCGGAAAGCATTCAAGCGACATACAAGGGTGACGGACGAGTGCTATTAATTGGCCATAGCGGCGGAGGGGCAGCAGCTTATCAAGCGGCTGTCAAGCTGCATCGCGCTGGCACGCTCCGCGATTTTCGCGTCGTACAGATTGGTTCTCCTCGTATTCGGGTGCTTCCGGAGCTGAAGGATCGGGTCGGTTATTTTCATTCGGTCGATGCTAACGGCAAGGTAACGGACCCGATCAGCCGCATCGGGACTTGGGGAGGCTGGAGCTTAAGCAGCAGTGAGCGGAAGCGAAGCGTTCCATATTGGAACCGATATAAGTATGCGCCCGGTTTGGTGGAAGGCATACCGGTAATCGGCGGACATGCGGACTATTTTCGCCATCAGAAACCGTACGTCGATGACCAATCGGTATGCAATTTGGATAAAACGATTGGCCGAATCGGTAATTGGTTGAAAGGGTGGGTCTGATCCGATACACTAAGGCTAAGGCAAGTATCGGAGGGGATCATCATGATCGATATTCGGAGGGCGGACGCGATCTATGCCCAAGACGCAGGATGGCTGAGGAGCCGGCACCACTTCTCGTTCAGCAATTATTATGACGAGAATAACCGGTTTTTCGGTCCTCTTTGCGTATTCAACCACGATATTATTGAAGGCGGGCGAGGCTTCGGCGCGCATCCGCACCGCGAGATGGAAATTGTGACGGTCGTGCTTCGCGGCGAGCTTCAGCATGAGGACAGCACCGGGCATAAGGCGGTTACGACGTTCGGCGGCATTCAGCGTATGAGCGCAGGCACGGGCATTATTCATTCCGAGGTCAATCCGGGAGCGGAGCCTGTTGAATTGCTGCAAATTTGGTTTGCTCCGGAGCAGTCACGTTTAGCTCCGTCCTATGAGACGTCACATTATGACATCGCACAATTGCCCGGGAAATGGCTGCCGATTGTTACGCCTACTGGTGCTCATGGCACTGCTTTTATCCATCAGAATATAATGATGTACTTAACGAAGGTAGAGCCGGGAACGGAGCTGGGCTTCGAATCGGCAGATGGCCGACTGCAGTATTTGTACTTAATTGAAGGCGCAGCCTCCTTGACAACGATGGGCGAAGAGACGGATCGGCTGATGCAGGGAGACACAGTAAGAATGACGGGGGTAACCGGCTTCAAGCTAGCGGTTCAGGCAGAAGGAGAGCAGGCGTTTGCGCTGCTGATCGATATGCCGCCTTATACGCCGCCGGGAATTGGAGGAGGTGCGAAGCTATGACCCCGCAACCGATTACGAATCGGCGGCCAGGCGCATTCTCGCCTCCGCCGCCCGGCTCGAAGGCACTTATTAAGCTGGCGATCGGTCGATTGCTAATCGACACAGCGGTAGACGGCTGTCCTTTCGACATCCGTGAACACGATGGCCATTGGACGATCGAGGTAATAGGGGTGACGGCTGAGCAAGCTGCCTTCATTCAAGCGAATGCACCGTATTTGAATTTATTTTATTTCGAAGGACTACCTGAAGGGAATGGCGCCGTTCAGAAATTTTGGATGTACGATCAGGACCAGCCGAAGGTTAGCTACGATGAGAAGCGGAAGAGGCTGACGCTCACCGTCGATTCTTATATGGCATATTCCAACGAGAAGGTGTAAACTGATGGCTAATACGCATACTTATACGAGACGGGAAGAAGTGGCGAATGCGTTGACACATGGCATTGGCGCATTGCTCAGCGTCGCTGCCTTGTCGCTGCTCATCGTATTCGCCGCGCTCAAAGGCACGGCGGCGCACGTTGTCAGCTTTACGATCTACGGCTCCTCCATGCTGCTGCTCTATACGGCATCGACGCTCGTTCACAGCTTTCCGGAAGGAAAAGCAAAGAAAGTGTTCGAGGTGCTCGATCATTCATTTATCTATGTGTTCATCGCTGGAACGTATACGCCAATATTGTTCCATATCGTACAAGGCGCGCTCGGCTGGACGATGTTCGGCATTGTATGGGGAGTCGCCGCTTGCGGCGTCGTATTCAAATCATTCTTTGCCTCGAAGTTTTTGTTTACGTCGACGCTGCTGTACATCGCGATGGGTTGGATTATCGTGTTCGCATGGGGGCCGCTTGTTGAAGGGCTGGCACCGGGCGGACTGCAGCTGCTCATTGCAGGCGGCATTCTGTATACGGTAGGGACTGTATTCTATGTATGGCGCAGCTTTCCGTATCATCATGCGGTATGGCATCTGTTCGTTCTGGCAGGCTCCATCCTGCACTTCTTTGCCATTTTGCTGTTTGTTCTATAAATAGACAATAGCCGCTTATGTCCGAATCGTTCGGCAGCAAGCGGCTTTTTTTAACATGCTTCGGCTGGTATACGGCACTTCATCCTAATAGGCGATCCGAGCCTTACTCCTCATCGTCTGCCAAGACCGGCGTTACGGCGTTGTGCAGCTCTCTCTCCAGCTCGGCATTGTATGCCGTGTGTACGTCTTCCGGCCAGCCAAGCTGGCGGGCCATAATGCTTGAGGCGGCATTCTTCCAGCGTTGAACGAGCGCCCGATCGAACAGCAAGGCGCCTGTTCGCCGAATCCAGAAGTCAACCGGCTTGACGGCCATTTCGTAGCGGAGCGCGTAATGAAGCTGTGCCAGCAGTGCCAGCGGCATGCCGGAGGCTGCGTCTGCCTCGGCGCGGCATGCCGGCAGGAGCGCAAGCAGCAGCGGGAAGTTCGAGCCGTACCGGCAAGCCAGCTGCTCGGCATCCGCAGGCGAAAGCCCGGCTTCCACGCCGGAAGCGGTCATCGTTCGCACGAACGCGGGCATGCCGGCTGAACCGCCGACGTCTCCGCCTGATAAGGGGATGCTTTGCGTCCGGCTGGGGCTGAACGGACCTGCGCCTTCCGCTTGCAGCAGAGTAGCCGCTTTGTCGACGACTTTGTGCGCCATTTTACGATAACCGGTCAGCTTTCCGCCAGCGATGGAGATCATACCGGATGGTGAAATGAACAGTTCGTCCCGGCGCGATATTTCGGACGGATCTTTGCCTTCTTGGTGGATGAGCGGACGAATGCCGGCCCAGCTCGCTTCAACGTCGCGCGGGGCAAGCGCCAAGTCTGGAAACACCATATTTACAGCATGCAGCAGGTAAGCGAGCTCGACTAATGTCATTCTCGGCCGTGCAATGTCGGCTTTATAGCTCGTATCTGTCGTACCAACATACGTCTTGCGGTCACGCGGTATCGCGAATATCATTCGGCCGTCAGGTGCGTCGAAGTAGATGGCTTGCCGAAGCGGGAACCGCATTCTGTCGAATACAAGATGAATTCCTTTGGTCAGATGGAGCGTTGTGCCCCGCTTAGAGCCATCTGCTTCCCGAATTTTATCGACCCATGGTCCTGCAGCATTGATGACTAGGGCCGCGCTTATTTCGGCAGTGACGCCGCTTAGCTGATCACGAACCAATACGGCGATCAGACGGCCGAATCGATCGTAACGGAACGATTCGGCCGCAACATAGGAAAGGGCGACAGCGCCGAGCTCGACCGCTTTCTTGATCGTTTCGATCGTCAGTCTTGCGTCGTCGGTCCGATATTCGACATAATAACCGCTGCCTTTCAGCCCATCCTTCCGTAGTAACGGCTCAAGTTCGGCTGTCCTGCGAGCGTCTAACATTCGTCTTCGTTCCTGCTTCTTCACACCTGCAAGCCAGTCGTACAGACGCAGTCCCAAGGAGGTGGACAGCCATCCGAATGTCCCGCCTTCATAGATCGGAAGCAGCATCCGCTCCGGTGTTGTGACGTGTGGGGCATTCTCGTAGACGATAGCGCGCTCCTTGCCAACTTCGGCGACGATGCCGAAGTCGAGCTGCTTCATATAGCGCAGCCCGCCGTGAATGAGCTTGGTCGAGCGGCTGGACGTACCCGCGGCGAAATCCTGCATGTCGATTACGGCTGTCCGCATCCCCCGCGATTGCGCATCGAGGGCGATGCCGGCTCCGGTAATGCCGCCGCCTATAATAAGGAGGTCGAACGAATGCTTCCGGAGGCGGTCGAACAGCGCAGCCCGGTCTACAGCCGACCATGTCCAATCCACGGATTTATTGGCATTGGCGGCTTCATGCTCATTCTCATGTACGTGAAGACTGTGCTCCGCCATCGTATCCGCCCCTTCTTGTTAACGAAAGGCTTGTGCGGCTTTTACGGCCCGCTGCCACCCGTCGTATAATGCACTGCGAATGTCCGGCTCCATGGACGGGTAGAATGTGCGCTCAGCTGCAAGAAGCGGAGCAGCCTCTTCCCGGCTGCTCCAGTAGCCGACTGCAAGACCGGCCAAGAACGCGGCTCCAAGGGCAGTTGCTTCATTATAAGACGGCCGCTCGACTTTGACGCCAAGCAGGTCGCTTTGGAACTGCATGAGCCAGTCGTTGCCAATTGCCCCTCCATCGACTCGCAGCGTATTGAGCTGAATACCGGATGATTGCTCCATCGCATCGAGTACATCTTTCGTCTGATACGCGATCGATTCCAATGTCGCACGGACAAAGTGCTCTCGCTTCGTTCCCCGCGTCATCCCGAAAGCCGCTCCGCGGACGTCGCTGTCCCAGTAAGGCGTGCCGAGCCCGACGAAAGCTGGGACAACGTACACTCCCTCGGTTGATTCGACTGACCTTGCGAGCGTCTCCGTTTCATCGGCGGATACGATCAGGCCGAGTCCGTCGCGAAGCCATTGGACGGCGGAGCCGGCAACGAATACGCTGCCTTCAAGCGCATATTGCACTTGACCGCCGATTCCCCATGCTATCGTCGTCAGCAGTCCATTCTGTGGAAACAACGCTTCCGCCCCTGTATTCATCAGCATGAAGCAGCCGGTTCCGTACGTATTCTTGGCATCCCCTTTCTCGAAGCAGCCGTGCCCGAACAGTGCGGCCTGTTGGTCGCCGGCTGCTCCGGCGATCGGAATGGAAGCGCCGCCGAACAGCTCTTCAGCTGTATAGCCGTATAATTCGGAAGAGGAGCGAACCTGGGGCAGCATCGTTTTCGGAATTTGCAGCAGCGACAGCAGCTCCTCATCCCAGCAGAGCTCATTAATGTTGAACAGCAGCGTGCGTGAGGCATTCGAATAGTCGGTAATATGCTCGCGGCCGCCGGTTAATTTCCATATAAGCCAGCTGTCTACCGTGCCGAACAGCAGCTCTCCGCGCTCAGCCTGTTCTTGAGCTTCCGGCACATGATCGAGCAGCCAACGAATTTTCGTGCCGGCGAAATAAGGATCAAGCAGCAGCCCGGTTCGGGAGCGAAACAGCGGCTCATGTCCTTTCGCCTTTAACCGCTGGCAGATCTCGTCCGTCTGGCGGGACTGCCACACGATTGCATTCGCGATGGGACGACCTGTCTTCCGATTCCAGACAACCGTTGTCTCGCGCTGGTTCGTAATACCGAGAGCAGCAATTTGGGAACAATGAATACCAGCCTTGCCCACTGCATCTCGAATTGTCGCCAGCGAAGTCTGCCACAGCTGCTCTGCATCCTGCTCCACCCAGCCAGGCTCAGGAAACAGGCAGTCGACCGGCAGCTGCGAGGCGGCGATCCGTTTCGCTTGCTTATCCAATATGACGGCTCGTGTACTAGTCGTACCTTGGTCGAGCGCTAGGATATAAGACGCTTGCTCCATATGAACAGCCTCCCGTTTCATGATCGGAATCATTATTGCTTATGCTACAGAGATGGTACTTAGAAACGGGTCAAAAGTAAAGAATTTCAGCGGGTCTTTACATCTGTATTCGTTGTAAAGCTGCTGCATTCGACTGTAAGCCGATCATGACGAAATTGCAGTAGCGGACGTCTAGTCCGGCACGGTTTCCTTAACGTACAATGAAATAAAGCTCTAGCTGATCCGACGCCCCCGACGCAGCTTGTGTGATTTGACAAATGGGTGGCAAATTCATATACTTACAAAAAGTAACCATTGCATTGAAAGTAACGGATTCGATCGATACCTGAAGGCTACAATAGAAATACCCGAACGTCGGCGGTATGGAGGGGAGCAGGACTTATGTATACGATTCAGACGGATATCATTTCGATATTGAAGCGTAAAATAACGGCGGTACCAAGCGGCGACAAGACGATTTATCTCGTCGGTCCGGTACGTTTGCCGGTTAATTTGGGCGGAGAGACACATATCTTTCAATGGTATTGCTGGCTAAGGTGCGACAACATGGCTGGTGATGCATGTGATGACGAGACCGCTTCGACGGAGAGAATCATCGAGCGGCTGTCCGCTTCCAATCTGGCGGAGATGCAGCAGTCCAGCGTGCTTGTATACGGTGATTTTGCGAACGTCTCTGACGCTTTGATTCGGATGCACAGCATTTGCCATACGGGCGATATTTTTGGCAGTAAGAGATGCGATTGCGGCTATCAGCTTAGACAGTCGATGAAGATGATTGTCGCACACGGTGCAGGAGCATTGTTCTATTTGGCTAATCATGAAGGACGCGGCATCGGCCTATTCAGCAAAGCAATGGCTTACGTGCTGCAGGAAGAAGGCTACGACACGGTCGACGCCAATCTTCAACTCGGCTTCCAGGACGATATTCGCAGCTACGATGATGCGATTCAAGTGCTGAAGACGCTTCGTTCGAAGCCGGTCACGCTTATTACGAACAACCCCCGCAAGCTGGATGCTCTTACTGCTTCTGGAGCGGATGTATCCGGACGAATCCCGCTGTGGGGCGACGTATCCGAATTTAATAAACGGTATTTGGAAACGAAAGTGAATCGCTCCGGCCACTTCGACAGCATAAGCCACAGCAACCCATCTTCATAGACGGTTTAAGCCGATATTAGATAAATGAAGGACGAGCGAATGCTCGTCCTTCACGTTGTGTAGGCGGGAGAGGTCGCTTCTCAATAAGCGTTACTACTCTTCCGCTGGCGGTGGATCGGGAGGCGGGGGACACCAACCGATTGGACTTGCGCAGAGTGCAGCGGCATATGCAGGATCGTCTTTGGCTAGGTCAGCGAAATAGCTTCGCAGTACATGATTGCCGAAAACCGATCCCATTCGGAACGACCGTTTCACTTCTCCGCGCACATGCATGTAATAAAAAATTTTTTTTGTTTTGGGCTGACGGTATACGAGCGGCGGTAGATGAGGTACAATGTCATACTCGTTCTGAATGCGCCAATGCTGCTTCACAAGCTTGTTGTACAGCCGGGCGAATCGAGGATCTCCGACTCGTGGAGCACCGAAGGTATAGACGATCGGCTCGCGTTCTAGATTGAAGGCAATGTCGAAAGCAGCCAGAGTGGCAAGCGCTCCACCAAGACTATGGCCGGTCACAAACAATTGCTTGCTCGGATCGATCGTTTTGACCAGCTCTATAACTTGCTCTCGACAACTTGCATATATATCTGTGAACCCTTTGTGAGAGAGGCATTTTGGTTTTCCCGGCTTATAGATTATTTGTTGCGAAATGAAATCGGATACCCAATCCATCGTACTGCGGGTACCTCTGAAGGCAAGCACGGCAACCCGATCGGATTCGATTAGAAATCCGAAATATTCCGGTTTACTTTCATAAGCCTGCGCTTTGAATTTGCCGATCGTTCTGTAGCCTGTCGGTACTAGGAATGCACCGGTCGGATTGTAATACTGTACATAGGATTGCTCGCATACGGCTGCCATGAATAGAGCGGTACACGAGTCGAATGCTGCAGCTTTTTCTGCCATCAGAGAGCGCCTCCTCTATCCGGCTTGAATGAGAACAGTCATTTTTCATATTGTATGAAGGCTGCCGCGGATTTGGAACCTCCTTCCTTTGATCGCTTTTTCCACGAAATCCACTTCCCTTTGATAACAAAAATGCAATAATAATCGACAAAATCCTACATAGGATGCATGAGTACAAACCGCTATAATGTTAGGAACAATGGTGCATGCAGTCCAGTTTGCCATGCACATGTGAGAGGGTCAGCGTTGACTGCCGCGCGGCTCGCGAATATAGGGAAAGATAGGAGACGTTAACAGAATGGCAATTATACAATTTCCGCAAGGCTTCAAGTGGGGTGCAGCGACCGCCTCGTATCAGGTAGAGGGCGCGTACCAAGAGGGAGGACGCGGCTTGTCGATTTGGGACACGTTCGCACGTACGCCGGGTCGCGTATTTATGGGAGATAACGGGGATGTCGCTTGCGACATGTACCACAGATATCCGGATGACGTTAAAATGATGGCGGATATGGGACTTCAAACGTATCGGTTCTCGATCGCTTGGCCGCGCATCATTCCAGACGGCTCAGGCGCTGTGAATGAGGAAGGCTTGGCCTTCTACCATCGTCTTGTGGACGAGCTGCTGAAATACGGTATTGAGCCGATGTGCACGCTGTATCATTGGGATCTGCCGCAAGCACTGCAAGACCGGGGCGGGTGGAATAATCGGGAGACGATTGATCATTTCCTGCGGTATGCTGACACAGTCTTCGAATCGTTCAAGGGCAAAATTAAGCTGTGGGCAACGTTCAACGAGCCGTGGTGCGTATCCTATCTGTCTAACTACATTGGCGAGCATGCGCCGGGCAACCGCGATCTGCAGCTGGCGACGAATGTTGCTCATCATCTGCTCGTTGCACATGGCCGCACGGTCCGCCTGTTCCGCGAACGCGGCATCGAGGGCGAGATTGGCATTGTGCCGAATGTAGACTGGCAAGAGCCTTACAGCACCCGTCAGGAGGATATTGACGCTTGCTGGCGCAAATCTGCTTGGCAGAACGAATGGTTCATTCGTCCAGTTATGCATGGCCATTATCCGGAGAAGCTTGTGGAATGGTTCCGCGGCAAAGGCGTCGAAGTGCCGATCCAACCGGGAGATATGGAAGACATCTCGCAGAAAATTGATTTCTTAGGCATTAACTACTACACCGGTGGTGTGGGGAAATATAAAGAGAATGAAGGACTGTTCGATTGGGAAGCGGTTGATATGGGCTGGGATCGTACTGACATCGGCTGGACGTACTACCCGCAAGGCCTGTACAATTTCCTCGTCTTTATTAAAGATCAATACGGTGATATTCCGGTTTATATAACGGAGAACGGCGCATGCTATAATGATGGACCTTCCGCTGACGGTAAAGTGCATGACGACCGCCGCGTTCGTTACATTAAGTCTCATCTGGCGTCCGTTGCACGGGCGATCGATTCCGGCGTTAATGTGAAGGGCTACTATGCATGGTCGCTCATGGACAATTATGAATGGGCGTTCGGCTATTCGATGCGCTTTGGGATGACGTATGTCGATTATGATACCCAAGAGCGTATTATAAAGGACAGCTTCAAGTTCTACAGCAGAGTGGCTGCTTACAACTGGTTTGAAGTTTAGATTATAATCATTCAGCATCTTTAGGGGCTGTACAGAAGTCAGTAATACTGATTTCTGTACAGCCCTGCTTTTGTTTATTGCTAAAAAAATTGAACAAAAAACTCATTTTCCTGTAAAATGTATGTTATTACACAGAAACTTTTAGACATATTAGTTATTAACATTATTTTTTGCGATTTTTGCTTAGCAGGAAAAGTCCTTATGGGATTTATTTCAGAGCCTCATATTGTTTATTCGAGGTCTTGCTAACACATGAGCGAACTGCATAAGCTAGGTGAATGAAGTATGGAATCATCTAAACGACGGAAATTTTATTTGTCGATTAAGACCAAATTTATAATCAGTCATGCGGCTGCGATAATATGGACCATTCTGTCCATTTATTTATCTCTTCCTTGGGTAATGGATCTAGGTCAATTCGTTACCGTGTCTGTCAGTGCAGCAATTATTGCAGGCATTGCTTATGTTCCCGGATATATGAACGCCTTTATGGTCGTTAGTCTGCTGCTTGACCGCCAGCCGCCGCTCGCTGTCGAGCTGCCAGATGATCCGCTTACGATCTTGATCGCGTGCCGCAATGAGGAGAAGTCGATTGGCTCCACTCTCGCTTATGTACGTAAGCAAAACTATGCCGGTCCGCTGCATATTATCGTCATTGATAACGGCTCATCAGACCGGACAGCAGACGCTGCAGTGGAAGCGGGAGAGCAGCTTGGTCTTCGTGTCGACGTGATGCGAGTCGAGCGTCCTGGCAAGCATTATGCACTTAACGAAGCGCTTAAGAGGGTGGAGACTCCGCTTATCGTTACGCTCGATGCAGATACGCTGCTTCATCCGTATGCACTCAGCCATATCGTAGCCCGTTACCATACATCGCCCGATACGGTATGTGCCGTTGCAGGCGCTGTGCTCGTTCGGAACAGCCGCTATAATCTGGTGACAAGGGTGCAGGAGTGGGACTATTTTCTCGGAATTGCAAGCATTAAGCGGCTGCAAGGGCTGTTCCAAGGCACGCTCGTTGCGCAAGGGGCGTTCTCATTATATAAGACGGACGCCGTACGAGCTATTGGGGGCTGGCCGGATGCGATCGGTGAGGACATTGTTTTGACATGGCGGATGCTCGGTAACGGCTGGAACGTTTATTTCGAGCCGCTGTCGGTCGCGTTTACCGATGTACCGAATACGTTGAAGCATTTTGTCCGTCAGCGCAGCCGATGGGCAAGAGGGATGATCGAAGCGCTCAAGCTGATCAAGCCATGGAGTCAGCCTATTCCGTTCGTCAAATATTTAACCGGCGTGAATCTCGTCATGCCTTTTATCGATTCGGTGTACACGTTCTGCTGGCTGCCTGGGCTTATTATGGCGATGTTCGGCTATTACTGGGTCGCCGGACCTATGACGCTGCTCGTATTGCCGCTCGCCATGCTGCAGAACTATATTTTGTATCGATATCAGAAAAAGGTGTTTCGTTCGCTTCAACTCCGGATACGCAAGAACCGGTTCGCTTTCGTGTTGTATGTACTGTTTTATCAAATGATTATGAGTCCAGTATCGGTGCTCGGATATTTGCAGGAGACATTTAAATTGAAGCGGGTATGGAAGTGAGTAAACTTTTCAAATTGTTTTAATGTCAATTTAACATTTGGCAGTTATAATGGGGGTATCTATGCCATTTCAGAAAGGGAGGGACTTTGATGGGTCAAGCAGTCAGCAAGATTGACTATAAGAACAATCGCAAGGAACAGCGAGAGCGCGCCAAGAGAAGACAGCAGACGATTCGCCGGTTAATGTATGCGACGGGCGGGATCGTTGTTATAGCCATTATTCTGGTGCTGGCGTTCATGCCAAAGCCGGACCCGGCAGAATTCAATTATGAAAAGCTGCCAACATTGGGCAGCAAGGACGCGAAGGTGAAAATCGTCGAATTCGGCGATTTCAAGTGTCCGGCCTGCCAAGTTTTCACGCAAGACGTCAAGCCTGAATTAATGAAAGAATATATCGACAAAGGAATCGTATCCCTGTCATTTATGAACTACCATTTCCTTGGTCCAGACTCAGAGACAGCGGCGCTTGCGGGACTTGCCGTTTATCATCAGGATAACGACGCCTTCTGGAAATATTATGATGCCCTGTACGCGAACCAGCCGCCTGAAAACCAAATTTGGGCGACGGTTGACTATCTGGTGAAGATGGCACAAGATCTGCAGCTGGACATCGATTACGAGAAGCTCCGCTCGGATATCGAGAACAAAAAGTATGCCAAAGAATTGAAAAGCCAGATGTCCAAGATCCGTCCGCTTGGCATAACAGGTACGCCGACATTGTTCGTGAACGGAACGAAGGTAAGCGGCAGCAAAGCAATGGATTACCCTTCGGTTAAGGTTGCCATCGAGAAGGCGCTGAAGGAGCTGGAGGAAGAGGGGGCGTAATCATATGAACGCTGAGCGTTCCTCTTTCTTTCGCAATTACGGCATTGTGATGGCCTGGATCGTGTCGTTCGTGGCGACTGCAGGCAGCTTGTTTCTTAGTGAAGTGATGCATTTCGAGCCATGCCGGCTGTGCTGGTTCCAACGTATCTTTATGTATCCGCTTGTCATCCTGCTTGGGATGGCGGCGTACAGAGGAGACCGAAGAATGGCCTCCTATACGCTGCCGCTCAGCGTTATTGGTGGTCTTATTTCTGCTTATCACTACGCGGAGCAGAAAATTCCCGGGCTTGCGAAGCTGATGCCCTGCTCAGTAGGGGTGCCATGCAATGAAGATTATTTGGATTGGTTCGGTGTTATTACCATTCCATTGATGGCGTTCATAGCTTTCGTCTTGATTACCGGCAATTTGTGGCTTACGCTTCGTGCCTCTAAGTCGGAAGATGCGGAGCCAACGTACGAGCTGTCGAACTAATGGGATTGAATGGTGTAGGGACTGCCCCGGTGCGAGATGATCGCATCCCGGGGCAGTTTTTTTGTACAATAAGGGAAGTAGGAGGACAGCGGGCGTAGAGGATGGCAGGTGATTCGTCGACGTACCCGACGGGTATAAGAGAAAGACGATAGGAACCGGTGAAAGAGGACGGCAAAGCTGCTATTGGCGGCAGGTAAGAACAGCGGCATCAGAAACGAGGGTAAGCAATGAGTGGACAAGAACGAAGCGACGGACGGTACAACATGCGAATCATTATTGTCGATGATAACGCCATGAACGTTACGGTTGTGCAGGAGATGCTGAAACGGGCAGGCTATTACAATATAAGCTCATGCTCTTCGGCGCTTGAGCTTTATGAGCGGCTGGGGCTGACGGAGGACGGGAGCGATCAGCGGCCGGCTTCTGAGGAGTCGGTTGCGGATTTGATTCTGCTCGATATGATGATGCCTCGCATCGATGGCATTACTGCTTGCCGTACGATTCATCGCTCGGAACGACTTAAGGACGTGCCGATTATTATGGTGACGGCAATTGGTGATTCGAAGAAGCTGGCCGAAGCGCTGGATGCGGGAGCGGCCGATTATGTCACGAAGCCAATTAACCGGGTGGAGCTGATGGCGCGCATTCGCTCTGCACTCAGATTGAAGCAGGAGAAAAACTGGCACAAGGAGCGGGACCGCAGGCTGCGCGACGAGCTTAGACTTGCGCGGGAAGTTCAGTATGCGGTTCTGCCACAGCGGCTTGAGAATGATCAGATCGTTATCGATGCGATCTACCGCCCGTCCGAGGAGCTGTCGGGAGATTTGTACGCTTGGCATCGGCTCGATGATCACCGTTATGCGGTTGCTGTTATTGATGCGATGGGTCACGGTATTTCATCCTCGCTTGTCTGTATGTTCATCGCCTCTGTGCTGAAGGAGGTTATGAGCAAGCTGACCGATCCGGAAGATGTCATAACAGAACTGAATCGCCGGGCGATGCAGCTGCATTTCTCAGACCAGCTGATCCAATATTACTTTACCGGAATTTACATGATTATCGATTTGGAACTAGGGACGGCTGAATATGTCAATGCCGGTCATCCGCCAGGACTGGTCTTTCACCGAGGAGCCGAGGAGGCGACGCGCATAGCAGGCGGAAGCCCGGCGATCGGCTTGTTCGAAGGGATTAAAGTGCACAAGCAATCGGTCAGCATTGCTTCTGGAGACCGGATCGTACTCGTGACAGACGGATTACTGGATTGGTCCAGCCGTTCAGAGGATGATAGTGAGCCTATAGATCCGGTGGAACGGCTCCGCAATACGTTGTCTAGCGGAAGCGAGTCTACGTTCTTGGAGCAGTGGACAAGAGAGTTGTTCGGCAGCGAGGAAGCAGGAGGCCATTCGGACGATCAATGCTTGCTGTGGATCGAGTTGAAATAATAGCCCGCTTCGGATATACGAATGTGACAATAAGCCTCCCGCTTCCGATTGATCGGAGGAGGAGGCTTATTCGTCGAATGCGCTGGACTACGGGAGATTAGCTGCGTCTGCGAGACTTCCCCTCTGTGAATGACGTATCGCTGAACGCACTGACCTTCTTATGCTGACTGTCGGCATGATCTGTGTCATTCGGCTTGACGCTGATCGTGCCTTTGCGGGAGCGACGAAGCTCATGCGAAGCTGCCGACTCGAGATCTTTATTCTGCGGCGGCGGGATATTCTGCGTGTTCAGTACATTACCTGTCCAGTCCTTACGCCATATCCATAAGAAGATGAGCGCTGTTGCGGCGATAACGATTGCACACATGCTGACAAAGCCCCATGGCTTGGCAGTCCAAGGTAGATCAACAAAATTCATCCCCCACAGCGTCCCGACAACCATTGCCGGCGCGAACAGGACGGTAATCATGGTCAGCGTCTTCATAATATCGTTGCCGCGGAAGCTGGATATCGCGTCGTCCATAGAGATGAGCGTATCGATCTCGGCGGTATACGTCTTAAGCAGCGCCTCAATCCGCTCCAGCTTATGCTGCAGCCGCTGGAACGGTTCTCGTTCGAATAGTGGAAGCGATACGAACGCCTCCTTGACCGCTCCATTCAGCTCCTTAATTGACATGAACATGCGGTGCCAGTGCAATAAATCGTATCTTCGTTCGAGGATGGTCGTCATAAGATTCATCCGGCTGCGGCGTCTGGGGCGTCTTATGGCGTGCTCAAGCTTGCCAAGACTTTGTTCAAAGTCGTCCAGTCCGTAGTGAATAGGCTCTAGCAGCTCGGTAAGAATCGTAACGAACGCTTCTTGGCCCGAGGAGCACTGCTGCAGCTGGACGTCCCAAGGCGGCTGCTGGAGTCGAATGGATAACCGCCAATCCTCATGGATCGTGATGAGCTTTGCCGAGGTTACCCAGAAGCGGAAAGGCTGGATGTCAGCCTGATCGCTCGACTGCTGAATTAGCAGCGTCCCATACAGTACAGGCTCACCGTTCTGCAGCCGATGTACGACAATATGGTTCACGCTTCTATCGAAGCAGCCGTCCAACCAGGCTGAGCATTCTGGAAGCCGCTGCTTCAAGCTATGAAGACGCGAGTGTGCTTGATTATATTCGAGCTTCTTGCGTCTGGATTCGATTAGTATGCGGCTTGCAGCCGCGTGCTTGGCCGGCACTACCGTTCGACTAGAGCGTGGGGGTATCAATGATGAGGCAGATAGCTCCGCCTGTATGCCCGACCGCTCGTCTCTCGGCATCATTGCATGCAGCTCTTGTGCGAAGGGCTGCCGCAGCTGCACCCACTCCCAGCCGGACGGAAACCGAAACGTTCGTTCGTTCATACAAAGCCTCCTGCCGTTATTCCTGTCCGAATCGTAAATGCTTCTCCATCATAACCCGAACGGCTGAACCAGTTCAACTGAAGTTGACCATAAGGAACATCGCTGTAGTGAAGGGTCTTAGCATCAGATAGAGCAAACGCACCGACTTCTGCCTGTCATGCTGGCGATGTCGGTGCGCTGTGTATTAGCAGATTGTCTATAGGCTAGGATTCGTCCCGTCCATGCTCAGACAAGCTGCGCCTTAGCTTCTCAATGGCTCGTCGTTGAATTCGGGAGATGCTCATTTGGGATACGCCAAGCTGCTCAGCGATAAGCCTCTGCGGTTCGCCGTCCTCAAATACGAGCTTCAGAACCGTTCGTTCCTCTGGCTTCAATGCAGCCATCGCCGATTCGATATCAAGCTTCTTGTCGATATGCTCGAAATCATCTAGCTGTGTCCCGATTAATTCTCCAAGCGTCGTCGTACTGTCCTCCTCGCTGATCGGAGTATCCAGTGATACATAGTGGTACAAATCCCGTCCGCCTAATATTTCGACTGTTTCTTCAACGGTAAGCTCCATATGCTCTGCAATTTCTTCGATTTTTGGCGAACGCTCCAGCCGGATAGTCAGTTCATCGATGGCCTGCTGGACTGCAATACCCTTCTCTTTAATTCGTCGTGGAACTTGGATATACCATGATTTGTCACGGAGATAATTTTTCATATGACCGATAATGCTCTTCATCGCGTAAGGCTCGAATTGAACACCTACGGACGGATCATATTGGCGGAAAAGCTTGAGAAGTGACATTTGGCCAACCTGTACAAGATCCTCGAACAGATCCGGACGGTTACGAGCGATTTTGCCAGCGGCCATCCTTACCATCGGCGTGTGCCGTTCAATTAGCACAGTCGCAATGTCGTTGTTCGGAGCCCGCTGGTAAGCCGCAATTAGCTCTGTGCTCTCTTGCAGCTGCAGTGAAGATGGGGTGGTCATGCCCATTCCCCGCTTCTTGTTAATCGCTTGGTCATCAAGACTTGCGTACCTTCGCCGCTTAATACCTCCACTTGATCCATTAATGCTTGCATAAGATAAAGACCGAGTCCGCCCGCTTCAAGATCGGCGATCGATTTCCCGTGCATGGACTCGGCCTGGCGGGCGGCAGCCGCCGCATCGAAGCTTGTCCCATCGTCCTTCACGACGATTGATAATGCATCCGCTTGTTTAATAAACCGAATCTCAACACGTGGCTCTTGTGCTGTGGAGATGACAGCTGCTCCGTCCTGCAGGTCTCCGTATGCGTGTAGAATGGCGTTGTTGCAAGCTTCTGACAACGCAACCTTCATATCTTCAATTTCTTCATAAGAGAAGCCCATCTTGCAGGCGATGCCGTACAGTGCAAGTCGAACGAGATCGACATATTCAGCGGCAGCGGGAACGAAAATTGTAACGATTTCATCTTTCGTATTCATCGTACCATTGTTCTCCTCTCTGCTCATGATGTAGCTGTGCCCGTCAAGAAAGGCGTAATGCCCGTCATGTCGAACAGCTTGCGGATATTCGGCGGAATGGCTTCTACGATGAACGGCGCTTGCTTCGCATGTCGCGCTTTGAGCACCGAGACGAGAATGCCGATGCCAGTGCTGTCTATATAACGAAGCTCCCGAAGATTAAGTACAAGCTCGCGGTCGGTCAGTTCGACGAGCGTCGCCATAGCAGCACGCATCTGCGACGCAGACTCCAAATCCAGCTCGCCGTTCACATAGACCGTACAGCGTCCTTCTTGATTCTCGGTTCGAAGATAAAACTTATCGGGTGCTTTCATGACCATACCCCACTTTATTGGAATCGTTGCCGGTTGTTCTTCTATTATTATCTATGAAATAACCATAACCGCAATCCGTCCTTGTTGAAACATTACATGGCTCCGGATCTGGCTGGAGAGTAGTGGCTTCCCTTCAATTCCGTCCCTTTCTTGAATGGCGAGGCAGCAGTATGCGGGATAGAAGCAGCGGCTTCGGGCATAATGTAACCGATTATTCACAATGAGCCGACCGGAGATACACTCTCAGGCCGGGGCGGCTTTTATTCAGACAGGGAGGCGCTTCATAATGGCAAGCAAAATAGGGGTATTCGCGTCAGAACGCGAAGCGATCCATGCAGTACAGCAATTGCTCCAGGCCGGCTTCACCCCTGGTGAGATGAAGGTAATCGCGAAGGATGGCTATCATTCCCGTGCACTGGAAGCAGAAAGCGGCGTCCACGTCGATGAGCTCATGGAGCTGGTTGATACGCGTGAGCATCTGTCAGACAGCGATTATGAGAGCGGCGAGCTGCGCCGTACTTCGTTAGTAGGCAATTCGATTACTACGGCCGGCATTACGATGGGCAGCATCTCATTCGCTGGGGCTGCCCCGCTTGCCGGAGCAGCCTACTTGTCAGGGGTCGGGTTCAACCGGAATAACGGTCCGTACGATCGTGCCTTGTCATCACTTGGTATTGAGGATGCGAGAATATCCGCATGCCGAGATGCCGTGAAATCGGGCAGCACGCTTGTCGTCGTCTCTACAACGGAAAGCAAAACGCTCCTGGAGGTGGACGGAGGTCCTGAGCTGTCGGTGTTAAGTAACGCTGAGGCCATATACCGTTCCTGCGGAGCGACGCAAATTTTGTAAGCTTCCAGCTGCTGCCCTCTGATGCCGTTCGTTCGGTACAGAGGGCTTTTTGGCTTGTCGACATACTGAAATTACGGCATCGACCTTATTGTCGTCCGGTCTAGTGCGACTATGTCGGCTAGGGGCGGCGTTTCCCTATGAATCATATCGCGGATCAACTGACTGGCCATTACACTGTACACCGTACCGTTGCCGCCGTATCCAAGACTGTAATAAACACCAGTCCGGGCAGGATCTCGTCCGATGAAAGGAAGTCCGTCCCGCGATTCGCCGAACGTTGCGCTCCATTCGTAAGCGATAGGGGCTGTCATTGTCGGGAATAATTGTCGAAGCAGCCTGTACAGCGCTTCTATCCGTTCTGTGCGCGCATGTCTGCCGACAATAGGAACGGGGGGCTCTTCGTCCAAGCCTCCAATGATGATACGGTTGTCTGATGTCGTGCGCATATACAGGTAAGGCCGTGCCGTCTCCCAGATCATGAATCGTTCATGCCAGACGTCGAACGAGGACGACTGGGGCTCTGTAACAAGGACGAAGCTGCGGTTAAGATTTGATTTGATCAATTGCCCGCAAAGCGCATCCGGCTCATAACCGACAGCAAATACGACATTCGAACACGTTAGGCTTCCGCCATCTGCCGCTGTCAGGCGATGAACGCCATCTGCTGAATCGTGCGCAACGATTTCAGTGTGCTCATAGATCGTTAAGCCTGCTGCGACGCCGTCTTCGGCAATACGGTGAATGAATCGATACGGATTGAGCTCTGCATCTCCATGGGTGACAATTGCGCTGGGCTTCGAGAAAGGGAAATGCTGCCGAATCGTATTCGAAGGCCACCATTCGACATCAAAGCCGCATCGGCGAAGCGTCTCGTACTCCTGCTTCAGCTTGGGGACATCTTGTTCCGTGCTGGCGAAGTATAAGCTGGAGCGCCGTTTAAATCCGCAGTCAGCGACTAGTTTTCCCGTGAGTGCGGCAAGATGCTCCACCGCTTGTCTGCAGGCGGTATAGAACATCACGGCCTTTCGCTCGCCAATCTGATCGATCAGCTCTGACAGCATGATGTCATTGGAAAATTGAATGAGGCCGGTGCTGGCGGAAGACGCGCTGCCTGCAATGTCGCCTCGCTCAACGATTGCCGTTCGAATCCCGCTTGCAGCGAGTGCATGTCCGCACAGAATGCCAGACATCCCTCCCCCGACAACGACCGCGTCGAATTGTTGATGCTGCGCGCCTAGCGGTTCGTAAGCTGGCACGGAGCCAAGCGTTGTCGGCCAATATAACGTTCCTGTATACAACGGTTTACGTGTCATGAATATCGATCACTCCCGTTTCTTACTATGTCCCAAATCGTCGTCATCCAATGCCGGTAGATAAGAAGGACGTTTAACCGTATCGTAACGGGAATATAATCGAAGCAGGGATGGGAACAGTAGAACAAAATATCGGAGGCAAGCGAAAGGGGAGCACTTCATGGCAGCATTAAGCAGCCGGCTGATCGATAAGGCGGGCGGAGTACCGCTGGCGGTAGCCCGCAGGGGAGAGGAGATTGAGAATGTTCATTACGGTCATATCGCAGTCGTCCATGCTGATGGTCCTCTAGTCGTATCGGCAGGCGACCCGAATGTCGCTGCTTATATGCGTTCGACGGCGAAGCCTGTACAGTCCATTCCGATCATCCAGGCAGGTGTGATGGAAAGATACAGCTTACCGGAAGCGGCAATTGCGATAATGGCGGCCTCCCATCGGGGGGAACAAGCCCAAATCGATCTATTGGAGTCAATGCTTCGTTTAACCGGTGTTCAAGAGGAGGATCTGATCTTTCATGCTGGATTCCCGCTCGATCAGGAGGCGAGAAAAGCTTATTTACGCGCTGGGGGAAGTCCGCGCAAGCTGTTTCATAACTGTGCAGGGAAACATATCGGGCTGCTTGCTGCCTGTATGCTGAGAGGATGGCCGATTCAAGGGTATGCGGAACCTGAGCATCCGATTCAGCAAGAGATTAAACGGCTTGTAGCTGAGCTTACGGACGTACCGATGAACGATCTCATCGGCGGTTACGATGGGTGCGGACTTCCTGTCTATGCTATACCGCTATGGCAGCTTGCCGGTCTGTACGCAAGATTGGCTTCTCCCCGAGCGAATGCCATATATGCCGAAGAAGATTGTATGGCGATCGAGCGAATAACGAAAGCGATGAACGACTATCCTGAGCTGGTGGAAGGCTCCGGACGTCTTGCGAGCCTGCTGCTTACAGACGTGAACTGCGTGGCCAAAAGCGGCGCGCAAGGCGTATTTGCCGTCGGACTGCGCTATGAACAGTTAGGCATTGTCATGAAGCTGTCGGACGGTATGGAGTCGGCATGGCCTGTCATTTTATCGGAGGTGCTTCGGCAGCTGGCTGAGTATGGTCGAATCGCCAGCCGGGAGGCAGATGCTCTGTGCAGCCGCATTGAGAAGGCTTTTCCGTCTGAGTTGATGAATGATGCCAACCGGGTTATCGGACGCCGTGAAGCGGTCTTTCAGTTGACCAGCTCATCCATTTGAAGCACTTCCCGGCGATAGGCGGACGGCGATTGATTGTAGAACCGTTTGAATTGCTTCGAGAAATACAGCGCATCGGGAATGCCGACCGAGGCCGCAATTTGCTCTATTGTTAGCTCCGGCCGTTCCCGAAGCAGCTGGCGCGCCTTATCGATGCGCAGCCGAAGCAGGAAAGTGACGGGCGTCATACCCGTGTCACGTTTAAATACGCGTGATAAGTACGCTCGGTTATAGCCGAGCGCTTCGGCCATCTGCCCGATCGATACCGGCACCGCATACTGGGCAGATAAATAATGAGTGACCTTCCGAATAAGTGAATCCCCGCGTTCTCCACTTCGCTCGGAGTCTCCGGCATGCTCAGCAGCGGCTTCGGCATATGCTCCTAGCAATAGCTGCAAATAGCCGACGGCCCGAGCAGCGGCCGCAGCGCCTCCCGCTCTCAGCGCACGGTATACGTTATGATACAGCATGCCGATGCGTCGGTCTGCGCTGCCGATTATCGGTCCGGATGCCAGCAAGCCGCAGGCGGACAGCAGCAGTGGCGCGTCATGGCCCTCGAATGCAATCCACCGGTACTGCCACGGGTCAGAATTGCTTGAGGCATAGCTGATTAATCTTTCTGGCTCGATGAGAAATGTACTGCCCTGCTGTAACTCATACTGCTGCTCTCCGTCTGTGAAAGTACCGCAGCCCGACAGCACGTAGTGCATTAAATAATAATCGTATACTTTGGGTCCGAGCCTATGCCCTGGCTTCGTCTGGCTTTCCCCCGCGAATAATACGTTCAGTCCTCTTGGCCGTTCAGCCGCATGATTAGATGCAACTGCGTATGTGTATGGACGCCTCAATCTGGTTGTCGTCTCCTTCCTATATAGTCACATCTAAACATCAGTAATATAGAAGTAATCTGTTGATTAATTAATATAGATATACTTATGTTATTGTGCTATATTCAAGTCTTTCGCGCAAACAGAAGTCACATAAATCCATGTATTGGGCATTTCTCGCCATTCTCGATCCGCAGCGAATTCCGGTATACTGATTACATAACACAATAAGTTAAGTATCAGTGAATATATCGAAAGTACTATCACGATAGGAAAAGGAATGTGATCGCAGCGATGGCTAATCTTGATCAATTGAAGAAGCAGTTTGTTCAGCTTTACGGAGGTACGGACACAGAGATTCAAGTTTATCACGCGCCCGGTCGCGTCAACCTGATTGGCGAGCATACGGACTACAACGGCGGATATGTTTTTCCTGCGGCGCTTACTTTCGGGACAACGCTGCTGCTTCGACCTCGGCAGGATCGGAAGCTGGCGCTTGCCTCGACCAATTTTGAACTGCGAGGCTTGCTTTCACTCGAAGCAATCCTATACGATAAGAAAGACGATTGGATGAATTATCCAAAGGGGATTGTATATGAATTGCTCCAGCGCGGCGTACAGCTTAACACTGGCTTCGATCTGCTGTATCACGGGGAGATTCCGAATGGCGCAGGACTTTCCTCCTCTGCCTCGATAGAGGTTGTAACGGCCTATGCGCTGCTGTGTGCTTCCGGTCAGTCGGTGGATACGGTTGAGATTGCTAAGCTCGCGCAGAAGTCGGAGAATGAATTTATTGGCGTGCAATGCGGGATTATGGATCAATTCGCCGTTGCCAATGGCAAGAAGGAGCATGCGATTCTTCTGATGTGCGATACGCTGGAGTATTCGCTCATCCCGTTTCAGCCAGGAGCTTATAAGCTCGTAATTGGCAACACGAACAAGCGACGGGGGCTTGTCGATTCGAAATATAATGAACGGCGCAGCCAATGCGAGCAGGCGGTAGCAGATTTGCGTGCAGCATTCCCAGAGCTAACGCTGCTCGGTCAGCTGACGCTTGCGCAATTCAATGCGAATAAGCATTTGATCGGCGATGCGACAGTGCGCAGCCGCGCGCAGCACGTCGTTGAAGAGATCGACCGGGTGCTCCAATCGATCGAAGTGCTGAAAGCAGGCGATCTGGCTGCCTTCGGAGAGCTGATGAACGGCTCGCATGATTCACTTCGCGATTTGTATGAGGTAACAGGCCAGGAGCTTGATGCGATGGTAGAGGCGGCACGCAGCATCGATGGCGTGCTCGGCTCACGGATGACCGGAGCTGGCTTCGGCGGATGCACCGTATCGCTTGTTCATGAGGATGTGATTGAGCGATTTATTTCAGAGGTTGGCCGTAAGTATACCGAGGCAACGGGATTGAAGGCTGATTTCTATGTTTGCAGCATCGGTAATGGTGTCGAGAAGCTAGTGTAGATAGACCCTATTAACAGAAAGCGAGAGGATCGACAATGGCAGTCTTGGTAACAGGAGGAGCAGGATACATAGGCTCACATACGGTGGCGGCGCTGGTCGAGCGCGGTGAGGATATTGTCGTCATTGATAATTTGGAGCAGGGACACCGCGATGCCGTAATCGGCGGCAAGCTGTACGTCGGTGATTTGCGCGATGAAGCTTTCGTCGACGGCGTCTTCAAGGAGAACGAGATTGACGCCGTTATTCATTTTGCTGCGAACTCGCTTGTAGGTGAAAGTATGACGAATCCCGGCAAATATTATCACAACAACGTTTACGGAACTCTATGTCTTCTTGAGGCGATGAACAAGCATGGAGTGAAAGCGATCGTATTCTCCTCCACGGCAGCAACATACGGTGAGCCGGAGAGCGTGCCGATTCGGGAGAGCGACAGGACGAATCCGACGAATGCGTACGGCGAGACGAAGCTGGCAATGGAGAAAATGATGAAATGGTTCGATACCGCACATGGGATTCGTTATGTATCGCTTCGATATTTTAACGCAGCAGGCGCTCATGAAAGCGGCCGGATCGGCGAGGATCACCATCCGGAGACGCATCTCATTCCAATCGTGCTTCAAGCTGCATTAGGCAAGCGGTCTCACATCTCCGTATTCGGGGATGATTACGCAACGGAGGATGGCACCTGTATCCGCGACTACATCCATGTAAGCGATCTTGCCGATGCACATTTACTTGCTGTAGATCGGCTTCGCCGCGGGGAAGAAAGCGCGATTTATAATCTCGGCAGCGGTCAAGGCTTCTCCGTCAAGCAGGTTATAGATATTGCCAGGGAAGTAACGGAGCGTGAAATCCCGGTCGTTGTAGAGCAGCGCCGCGCCGGTGATCCGGCGATTCTGATTGCCTCCTCGGAGAAGGCGCGTACAGAGCTCGGCTGGAAGCCGAAGCGGGACAGGCTGGAGGAGATTATTCGCAGCGCCTGGCAGTGGCACTTATCGAGGCCGGACGGTTATGGCGATCGGTAATTCAAGCAGAAAGCAAGACATCTGATCGGTCAGATCTTGAAAGGAAGCGACAGTTATGACAGAATGCGAACAACCGGCAATGACAGCAGAGCAGGCTGCGCTATGCATCGAACGATTGGTCCGTTTTGCTTTGCAGCGCGGCATGCTCGATCCGTTCGACGAGTCGTATGCCCGCAATGCGCTGCTTGACTTATTCCGGTTTACAGCGCCGTATGAAGGGCCGCTTGAGGACGATTCGCTCGATAGCCCCGTACCGGTGCTGGAGTCTTTGCTTGATTACGCGGCTGCAATCGGGCTCATTCCGGATAACACGGCGACACAGAGGGATTTGTTCGACGCCCGCATTATGGGCTTACTTGTTCCTAGACCTTCCGAAGTGGTGCGAGTGTTCCGTGGGACGGCTGGGGCGGAAGGGATCGAGGCGGCTACGAATTGGTTCTACCGGCTTAGTATAGACTCGAACTATATTCAGATGAACCGAATTCGTAAGAACGAATATTGGCGGCATGAGACGACATACGGCAGTCTCGAAATTACAATTAATTTGTCTAAGCCGGAGAAGGACCCGAAGGAAATCGCTCTGTTAAAGACGCTGCCCCCAAGCCGATATCCGAAATGCTTGCTTTGCGAGTCGAACGTTGGCTATGCAGGCAGACCGGATCATCCAGCAAGGCAGAACCATCGTGTCATTCCGCTTGAGCTGGGCGGAGAAAGCTGGTATCTTCAATATTCACCTTATGTTTATTACAATGAGCACAGCATCGTGTTTAAGCGTGAGCATGAGCCAATGCAGATCTCGCATGCGACTTTCCGCCGACTGCTCGAATTCATTGAGCAGATGCCGCACTATTTTATCGGTTCGAATGCAGATTTGCCGATCGTTGGCGGTTCGATCTTGAACCATGATCATTTTCAAGCGGGCAGACACTCCTTTCCGATGGAGGAAGCTCCTCTCGAAGCACAGTATGCTGATCCATTGGAGCCAAGCGTTCGGTTAGGCATCGTAAAGTGGCCAATGTCGGTCATCCGACTAACTGGTTCAGATCGCGAAGCGGTGTTAAGGGCAGCTTGCCGTGTACATGATGCGTGGCGTGATTATTCTGATCCCGGAGCAGAAGTATATGCTTATAGTCAGAACGCTGACGGCTCCCGTATTCCGCACAATACGATTACGCCGATTGCACGTCGTCGGGGAAGTGAATATGAGCTGGATCTTGTGCTTCGCAACAATCGAACAAGCGAGGAGCATCCAGACGGTATTTTCCACCCTCATCGGGAGCTTCATCATATCAAAAAGGAGAATATTGGACTAATTGAAGTGATGGGTCTTGCGATATTGCCAGGAAGGCTGAAGTCAGAGCTTGATGCTATCGCGTCCTATTTGACTGGAGACAACGTCTGGAATGAGGCATCAGCGGCGGAGCCCTCGTTCCCGCTGCATTCGCATGCGTCATGGATCGGCGAACTGATTCATCGATACGGAACGCGAATGTGCCCGGAGGCGGCTGTAGAGGTGCTGCGCCAAGAGACAGGCCATAAGTTCGCTGCGGTGCTTCAGGATGCAGGCGTGTTCAAAACGGATGAAGAAGGAAGAGCGGCTTTCAATCGTTTCATGAAGTCATTTAAATTATTTATTAGTCATTCATTATAAAAAATGAAGTAAAAACCGTTATTATTCGCCAAGACCTGGCAAACGTAACGGTTTTTTTGGTATGTAGACCGCTATAATGCTCGAATATTGTCTGAAAGTTTTTTATTTGCGAGTGTTGGCAGTCTTATAAAAATTATGGTATTATTTTATATAAATTTAATAATAAATCAACAGGCATTATTAAATGATTATTTGAATGACGATTTTTATCTGAGTCGTAGATAGGAGGAAATGTAATGACTAGCACGATCATTCCATTAGATGATTTCTTAAAGCTTGATACGGAAGAACAAATTGAAAATTTGAAACGATGGAAAATGGACTATACGCTGAAGGATATTCGCGATGCATGGGGGTTTAAGCATTCTGCCCAGTACTATATGCTGTTGAAGAAACTGCGAATTTATGAGCGCGTTGTGAACAAATCGGACAAGTTCTTCCCAGGTGAAGCAGTCGCTTCCGCTCCGTATGGTATGGATCGGTTTTCGAATCCGTCGTTATATAATGCGGCAAGACAATCTGGTGATCATTTCGCTTATCATCTCAATGTAACGCTTAGCGGCAGCGAACTGGCTGAGAGGCTTGAACGTGCGGCACAGTTTTTGAAGGGCGAGAATAAGCAAGTTACAGTAAAGCTGTCGATCGAGACGATCGCACAAGCTGAATCAGTTGAATCTACTAACACGAGTTCAGCGGAATAGAACTTTATAATATTAAATAATCAAATAAAACCGAGGCGTTGTCGAACGCCCCGGTTTTTATTTGATTATTTAATGTCGAATAATACATAGTAATGTTATTAATTACTATTAGTTTTCGGGGCTAGTCGTTTTCAGCTTGCCTAATTCGGAAACGAGTGCTTCTACTTCCGAGATACTAAAGCCAGGCTTGGAAATGACGACGTCATACAAATCCTTAATATCCTCATATCTTTCCAAATCAAAGTGTGAAGCTTGCATAGCGGCAGCCGTTGCCATACGTAGCTTGGATTTGATCGTGTCGATCATATACGCCAAATTATCTGCCGTTGGCTCATTTAAGTTCATTCCAATCCCCTTCCATCATGCCATTTCAGTTATTGTACCACGCCTTCGCATCGACCGCCATTCATGCTCCGTTCCTGGTGTCAATGAGTCTTTGGATGAGGGCTGCTCGTTCATTGCTGATCGGTCTGAAATCAAGTATCATGAATGAGGATAAAAGTAGGAACGGGAAGCGGCGATTATGGGAATACGTAAAAGAGACAGACATAAGCGGAAGGCTCCGCCACGCAGGTCTACAATGACGGTAGAAGCTAAGGATATCGGCGCTTTTCTTGCGCCGGTCGCCGCCCGTATACGTCAAGGTGAAGCTTGTGCATTCGTATGCATTGGCAGCGACTGCTCGACCGGTGATGCATTCGGTCCGTTAGTCGGGTCAGCGCTTCGGGCACGAGGCTGGAGCTTGGTGTACGGAACGTTGGATCATCCGCTTGACGCCGTACGGCTTGCGGCTGAAGGAGTAGCTGTTCCGGATGATGCTGTAGTCGTGACGATCGATGCATGTCTTGGCAAAGCGGATTCGGTCGGCAAGTTCGCAGTGGCCGAAGGCCCGCTGCAGCCCGGAGAAGGCGTAGGACTTCAGCTTCCATCTATCGGTGATTATTCAATCGCAGCCGTCGTCAATCAGCTGGGTCCTAAGCCGTATCGCACCTTGCAGTCGACCTCACTTCATTTCGTCATGAGAATGGCTCAAGAAGCGGCTGATGCAATCGATTATGCGCTTCGATAGTTTTCGGATAAACCGATTTTTCTATAGTATATTTTAGGAGGAATACCAATGAACGACTTGTCGCTGGCGGATCGTACAGCACATCGCAATAACGGCAATAAAACTCTGACCATTGCATATGGAGATACACTTCCTGCCGGTGGAGCAGAGCAGAACGTCGTGCTGCTGCATGGCTATTGCGGGAGCTCGGCTTATTGGGAGCAGCTGCTGCCGCTTATTAGCAAGCCCGGCAGACGGATCATAACTCCGGATGCAAGAGGACACGGACGTTCATCGTCGCCAGATGAGGGCGTATATACGATGGATGAGATGGCTGATGACGTCATTGCACTGATGGATGAGCTTGGAATTGAACGATTCATTGTCCTTGGGCATTCAATGGGAGGCTATGTCTCGCTGTCCTTAGCGGAGCGGTATGCAGCCCGTCTGCTCGGTTTTGGACTCGTTCATTCAACGGCTTATCCTGACAGTGATGCGGCTCGTGCCAACCGTGATCGCGCAGTAGCGAAAATTGCTGAGGAAGGGATCGGCAAGTTCGTTGAGGGGCTTGTTCCGAATCTGTTCGCCCCTGATGCCGATGCTAAGCTTTTGGAGCACTCGATCCAGATCGGGCGGCAGACGAATGCTGCTGGCGCACAAGCTTCAGCGCTCGGAATGAAGGAACGTCCTGATCGGTTGAACGTAATAGAATCATCTAGTCTTCCTGTGCTGTTGTTGTCGGGTAAGAAGGATGGCGTTATTCCTTCGGAGAGAACGTTCACTTCGAGTCGCAATGGAGTCTCTCAGGTGCTGCTTGAGCAGGCTGGACATATGGGGATGATGGAAGCGCCGCAGTCGATGGCAGATGCGGTGAATCGATATTTAGACGCGATAACGGGTTAGGGGAGGAGGAGATTCCGGTGCTTCAGCGGGATTATATGATGCGTCTCATCGCAAGTATGACGGATGCGTTAGGTACGATGATGGGGCTGCGCAAGCAGCAGAAGCATGAGGAGGCGCTGGCACTATCAGGAGATCTGCTCGAAAAGCTGCTCCGCATGAAGCCGGAGCTTGCCCGCAAGCTGTCTGCTGAAGATTTGATTTCTATGCTTGGACAGCGTGGAACCGCTGATCCAGATGATTTGTACGCGCTCGGCAGGCTGATGTCGGCAGAGGCGGATACATTAGAGGAAATGGGCCGTGAATCGGAGTCGTTATCGCTACGGGGCAAAGCGCTCCACATGCTGCTTGCGGCTGAGGTGGAGGAGTATGCGCACGCAAAGACGCTTGCTGAAGGATTGCTTGCATCAGGCGGGGCAGAACGGATTATTGGGCAGCGCATCCAAAAGGAACGGCCTGATGAAGCGGTTCAGCTGATGGACAAGCTGGGTAATATTAGGCTCCCGCGCAGCACCGGGCTGCTTGTTGCGGCCGCCTACGAGAGACGCGGACAGTTCGATAAAGCGGAAAATCGCTGGTATGCTATGCTGAGCGACGGCGATGCACGTATTAGCGAGGTTTCTTCTTTCTATGAGCGGCTGCAAGCGATGACCAATGAGCAATTAGAAGCGGGAGGACTCCCGAGAGAAGAAGTTCTGCTGGGCATTGCAGAGCTTGAGCGAATGAAGGAGTGACCGATTAGGTATGGAACAGTGGCGTCCAGATATAGTGCGCTGGGGGAACGAAGGGATGGTGCTGCAGGCGACGTTCAGTCAGCTGCGGCGTAAAGACACGGACGCTCCGGCGCGCACATCGATACGGCCTGTCCAATTGAAGGACGGCCTATACATGCAGTTCGAATATCATTATGCGAATAAAGCGGTACATGAGAATGTGCCGGTGGCGCAGTCAGGCGAGAAAATGGCGGATTGGTTGGAAACCCATTACCGGCAAGCGCTTGTGAAGACGGCGGAGGCGGATTATCAGATTTTGTTTAGTAAGAAGGGGAAACCAGCTGTGCTGCGGAAGCCTGCCACGATGCAAGCAGCGGATGCAGTGGAGCATAACCGGCGCAAGAAGCGTGTCATAGCTGAAGGGGCGCCTGCCCCATTCCTCGTTGAGCTGGGCATCATGACGCCTGAAGGCAAAGTGAAGGAAAGCCGTATGGATAAATACCGGCAAATTAACCGTTTTCTCGAGATGGTAACAGATGTACTGCCGCATCTTCCGAACGACCGGCCAATTACAGTGATCGATTTCGGCTGCGGCAAGTCGTATCTGACATTCGCGCTGTATCATTTGCTAGTTGTGGAGAAAGGTTATCGGCTGTCGGTTGTGGGACTAGATTTGAAGAAGGACGTTATCGAATTCTGCCAATCGCTCGCCGATAAGCTCGGTTATGATGGTTTGAAGTTTCGGGTCGGAGATATCGCGCAGTATGACGAGAAGGCGGCCTGCGACATGGTCGTTACGCTACATGCTTGCGATACCGCGACAGACGCGGCGCTCGCGAAGGCGGTCAACTGGGGCGCAAAGGTGATTCTGTCCGTGCCGTGCTGCCAGCATGAGCTATTTCGCCAGATCGACAATGATAATTTGAAGCCACTGCTTGGTCACGGGCTGTTAAAGGAAAGATTTGCTGCGCTTGCGACGGATGCGGCTCGCGGCTCATTGCTTGAGGCTGTGGGCTACAAAGTTCAAATGCTGGAATTTATCGACCCTGAGCATACGCCGAAAAATTTGCTTATTCGAGCTGTGGCTTCGTCGTCCTCGGCTGCGGTCAGACAACGGAAGTGGGATGAATATGTACGGTATCGCGACATGCTGTCCATTCGGCCTTATTTAGAACAGGCGCTGCAAGAGCGCCTTCCGACGTCTGTGCATACAGGTGATATCATTTGATTGGCATATGGATTGAATTCAGTTATTATATCGTGCTGCTGGCGCTGTTCATTCTCGTTTTTATGCGAGGATCATTTACGACGCAGCATCGAATATATTTGCTGTTCCATCTGTTCATGCTCAATTGGCCTCTAGGCCAAACGGTGCTGTACATGGCGGAAGAGCCTGAATTTCGACAATACATATCGCAAATCATGTATGTCAGTTTAGCTGTGCTCGGATTCGGCTGGTATATTTTCGCTGTTTTCTTGACGGGACGTTCGTATATATTGACCCGGAGAAGAATAGCCCTATCTATTACGCCCTCTATTATCACGGTTTTGCTTGTACTGTGGAATCCGTCTGGCTTGTTCGTCGTTCAGCCGGGAACGAGGTTGACGAATTCCATATATGGTCCGTTGTTCTGGGTGCTTATTATGGTGCTGTCAGGCTATATAATAGCATCCATTATGATGATGAATCGGACGCTGCGCAGCGCCTCAAGCTCCGAGCAGCTTCGCAAGCAGGTGCAGATGTCGCTGCGCGGATTAATTCTACTATTATTGTTCGGACTTGCCGATATATTGGTTAACGTTGTGTTGGAAGTTGAGGGGTATGTCGTACCGGGTCTACTGTCGCTTGGGATGACGATCAGCGGCGTCTATTTTGTCTTTGCTATTCGTCGCAACCGGGTATTTGACCTTGTCCAATTCGCGCAGCGTGATGTCATTAACTCGATGACGACAGGTATTGTTGTCATGAATGAAGAAGGGATTATCGCTGATGTGAACAAGGCGATGAAGTCGATCATCGGCTTTCGCGTAGGCGATAAATTTGATGTTCGTACGATGCTTGAGACGATGCGCGCCACGGCCGATCAAGCTGAGCTATTCATGGAGTGGCATGAAGCGAATTCACCCGAACGTCTGGAGATTGAAGTGCTTGTACCGTCTTATTCATTCGAGTCATCCGCGAAGAGGCACGTTGTTATTGTATCTGCACCGATTGAACGTACGAAGCAGCGGCCAGCCGGCCGCATTGTTACCGTTCAGGATGTAACCGATTACCGGCTGTTAATGGAAGAGACGCGCAGGCAGAACAAGACGCTCCAGAAGCAGAACCAAGAACTGTTGACGATGCAGAAGGAACTGTCGGATGCTAACCAAAAGCTGGAACAAATGGCGGTAACGGACAGCTTGACAGGCTGCTATAACCGGCGTTATCTGCTCGGTAAGCTAGAGAGTGAGCTGCCGAGACTCGCTGCAGCTCGAATGCCCTTCGCTATTTTGTTGTTTGATATCGATTTGTTTAAATCTGTCAACGATACCTATGGTCATTTAGCAGGGGATGCTGTTCTCGTGAACACGGCTAATACGATTCGAGGTGAATTAAGGCCTATCGACATACTTGCGAGATACGGGGGTGAGGAATTTACAGTTTATTTGCCTGACGTGGACCTAAGGATGGCATCGGAGATGGCTGAACGGATTCGCATGGCGATAGAGCATAGTGTAGTGAGCTGGAGCAGCAGCCGAGACAATAAAGGCATTTGGGCTGGACAAGCAATGAGCGAAATCGCGGCAGCAGGTGATGGTGTGTCTAAGCTGTCAGTCACGATCAGCATGGGGGTTGTCGTGGAAGAGACGCTGCATCCAGATGCTGCTTTTGAGCCGGCATTATACTTGCGCCAATTATTTGCTTCGGCAGACGCTGCATTATATGAAGCGAAAAACTCCGGAAGAAATCTTGTTGTGTGTCGAAGATTGGAAGCCACTATCGACTCATAAAAATGTTTCCAATTGATAATTCGACAGCATAGTCAGTAATCCTAACATCTGGTACAATACGAATGCGCACTATAAATTGCGGTATACACAAAGGCGGGAAATTAGTATGAAAAAGGTAAACATTCATCAGATCAAGCCTGGTGATAAGCTCGCCAAGCCCGTTTTGCAAGAAAATGGAAATGTATTACTAGGCGTCGGCGTTGAACTGAATGAACGGTTTATCGAGCGGCTGCGTAAGCTTGGCGTAGATATGCTGTTTATTGAAGATCCTTATACTGAAGATCTTGAGCCGCCTGAAGTGATTCGAGATGCAACGAGACAGAAAGCAATCGATGCGATATACAAGACGGTTGCCAACCTTAAGGATCAGAATTATATGAAGGGGAAAACGGTTGCACCAGAGATGGGGCGCACCCTGCGGCAGGTGTTCGGGGAAATATTGAACGATGTTATGCTGCGTGACGATGTTATGGTCAATCTGACCAACATTCATGTTACGGATGCTTATTTATATCAACATGCGGTGAATGTTGCGATACTATCCGGCGTTATTGGCATAGCCAAGGGCTACAACCGGCAGCAGCTGGAGGAGCTTGGCATTGGCGCGCTTCTGTTCGATATTGGAATGTGCAATGTGCCGCCACAGCTGCTTAATAAGCAAGAGCCGCTGACTGAAGCGGAGAAAGCACTTGTAGAGCGTCACACGACGGACGGGTTTGATATTTTGCGCAAACAGCATGATATTTCTCTGTTATCTGCGCATGTTGCTTTACAGCACCATGAACGGTTTGACGGTTCAGGATATCCTAGAGGCTTGAAGCAGGATGAAATTCATATGTATGCCCAGATCGTCGGAATTGCTGATACTTATGATGCGTTAACTTCCCCTCGGCCTCATCGTAAAAGGTATACACCATCCGAGGCGATTGAGTTTCTGTTCGCGTCAGGTAATACGTTCTTTGATTTCGAATTGATAAAGTTATTCTGCCGGCATATTTCGGTTTATCCTATCTCGACGACAGTCGTGCTTAATACCGGTCAGATTGGCGTCGTGTCGGCTAACAATTCGATCGCTGTCCATCGTCCGACCGTCCGGATCATTGAGGAAGCGGACGGAAGCAGGCCACCGGCTCCGTATGAGATCGATCTTAAGGATGAGGTTAACATTTTAATTGTAAGAGAATTATAGGAACTATATATGGGTTGAGGAATAATTACGTATCGTTAATCTATTGAGAATAATGAAGAGTTAATCTTTGGTTGCTTGGCAGCTTGGCTGCCGAATTCGCTCCCTTGCACGCAGCTTTGGAGCGGCTTCTAATTTGATAGCGGCTTTTTTGCTGTACAAGTCATAGGGATAGGGAGGATCCGGTCGGATGTCGATTAAAGGCGGGAATGAAGTACTCCGTAGAGAGAGAGAATTAATTTCGCCTAAGGCGCTAGTTCATAGTAGAACGGTTGTAGAGAAGCAGGGTTACGTGACGACCGGAATATCGACTTATGTAGAAGGGGAACTGCTTGGTATCGATTTGGATGAATACAAGCGGTTCGAGCTCGGCGATTCGGTGCAGTTGACATTCTATTCTCCAGTCGGCATCCATCAGTTACAGTCAACCATTATTGGTAAGGATGAAGGCTCCATTGCCGTTATTTTTCCGCCTAAAGCGTTTCAATTCACAGAGAAGCGGGAAAGCCCGCGTGTACAGGTTGAAGCGGAGGGTCGAATTCGGTTGGGGATGACGGATCTTACTTCGCTCGAACAGATGAAGCTGCAGTGGTCGCAGGAATTGTCGGTCGATGACCTTGATGAGACATTGCTCACCCGATTGGAGCAGCTAGCCGATACCGAGGCTGATGCTGAGGAAGACGAAGAGGAACAAGGAGTCGTTCCCATTGTGGTTCGCAACATTAGTACGTCGGGCATTGGCTTTACAATTGAGAAGTCATCCTATGCACCGCTCGATAAAGGCGATGCTGTAGCGGCAGAGCTCCGGATTGATGGGCAGCTGCCTTTGCTCGTCAAGCTTGTTATCGTACGTTCGGAAGTACGGTCGGATGGGCGGTACTACGGTGCGCGGATCGAGGAGATTCGTGAGGAGAAGCAGCGGACATTGCGTGCATATATTCTACGAGAACAGGTAAATATGTACTATCGGAACCGGACCAAGAAAGCTGGTACATCCGAAGATTCATAAGAAGACATAATACATAGAACGCTGCTGATGTTGTAACCGTTCATTCGAAGCAAATGAAAAGCTGCGCTGCAAGTCTTGGGAATAAGACTTACAGCGCAGCTTTATTAGTTTATAGGTCGCGTCTTAGTGCACGGAGAACGTCGATACCGGTTGCACGCGCCGCTGGACGCAAGCCGGACAAAATGGCGACGCCAGCGCTTATCACTACGCTTAGAACGGTCAGCGTCCAAGGGATGTAGGAAAAGACAAAGCCGTCCGGCAGGCTTGAATCAAGGGATGCATGTACGATTGGCGGTACGATTGCATTAACGAGCATGCTGAGGACGTATGCGGCCGCGGTTCCAATGACCGCCCCAACGATGCCGATACCGAAGCTTTCGAGCAGGAAGACGCTTCGAATCGTTCGCGGATGCGCGCCAATCGCTTTCATAATACCAATATCGGGAGCACGCTCTGTGACGGCCATCGTCATGGTGTTATAAATTCCGATCGAGGCGATGATGACGGCAATAGTTCCGACGAAAATTAAGCCGATTTTCATAATGAGAAATACGATGTCAATTTCCTTCAGTTCATCAGCTACCGAATAAATGAGAAAGCCTTCAGCACGCAGCGCTTTCGCTACGCTGTTCACTTTGTTAGCGCTCTTTACGAATACGGTCACCGCGGCTGGATCTTGATCGGCCAAGAAGCCGCTCGACTCGAACAAGGCTTGATCCACTAAATAAGAATAATCCTGCGTAATTTCTTTAGTCGGCTTCGCTCGTATTCCGACAATTGTAATCTGCCGTACCTCGGTACGCTCCTGCACGTTATCGCCGCTTTCAGGCGGGAAGACAGTGAAGGCTGTCGTTAATGTTGTGCCGATCAATGTACCGTTATAGGCTTGCCCGTCTTCGTTGATCAAGCTCTGAGCAAAATGGTACCCGACGACGGCCTCATCTGCTGCTTGCGGCAGTCTTCCCTCGGATAAAGGCAGCTCCGATTTAATCTCTTCCGCCATATTCGAAACCGCAATCATACCTTCCGATGTATAACCGCCCTCAAGCTCCCATTTCCCTTGAGCTGCGTAAGCGGCAGTAACAGCTTTAATGTGCTTCGATTGATGGAGCGCTTCAATGTCAGAAGCTGCGACGGGCCGGGGGTTGCTTCTGTCGGCATTAACTGCGCGCGCGTTAATCTCGATTTGCGTCACTGTACGCCCGTGAAGCATATCGTCCACAATACTTTTCTGCAATCCGAAAGCGACAGATGCGATCATAATTAGAAACGTACAGCCCATAGAAGTCGCGAGTACGGTTAGGGCAATACGAGATTTGTTCTTGCCCATGTTCTGGCGCACGAAGCGGAAACGGTCTTTCATTCTCATCGTGAGGACACCTCCTGCTGCGAGGAGATGCCACTAACATGGCGTGATGAGGTAATTTCGGCTAAGCGGCCGTCCTCAATCCGAATAATTCGATGCCCGATAGAAGCGACGTGTTCATCGTGTGTAATAATGAGGAATGTAATTTTTTCTTCCGTGTTAAGCTGTTGAAGCGTATCTAGAAAGTGCCGCTCATTATCGGAATCTAGACTGCCAGTCGGTTCATCAGCCATTACGATGCGCGGCTTGAGAGCGAGCGCACGGGCGATGCCGACACGCTGCTGCTGTCCGCCGGAAAGCTCTCCCGGGTAGTGCTCTGCATATTCCGCTATGCCGAATCGCTCAAGAAGCTGCAGTGTCCGTTTGCGGCGTTCGGATTCGCTGGCACCGTCTAGAACAAGCGGCAGTTCAATATTTTCGTAGGCGGTCATGCTTGGAATGAGTTGAAAGCTTTGAAAAATAACGCCGATTCTCGTCCGACGGAAATCGGCCCAATCACCCTCCCTGAAGCCTGTTGTATCTTGGCCGTCTATGACGACACGGCCCTCGGAAGGTCGGATAAATCCGCATGCTGCATGCAGAAGTGTCGATTTTCCCGAGCCGCTGCGACCGACGAGTGTGACAATTTCTGCTTCCCTTACGTGCAGATTAATATTATGAAGCACCGGTACGCTTCGGTCCTTGCTCTTGGTGCCCAGCTGATATTGATGGCTGAGTCTTTCTAGTTGGATCATTGAATACCCTCCAGTTCTACTTATGTAGAAAGTAATATTATTTAACTGGCTGCGGTTGATTAACCATTCATCTAGAACCATGGAACGAATAAGCTGGAAGAAAAGTTTTACAAGATGTCCTGGCGGACATAATGTATAGCAGAAGACAATGCTGAACGGGAGTAAGGAGGGGGAGCTGATGCCTGGGAGGGGACTGGACACCGGCGCAGCATGATGCGGGATTGGACGATTGAGAGAACGGGCTTTGCTTCAGCGGCTGTGCAAGGGGCGATTGTTGTCATGACGGGCGCTGCAACGGCGGAGGCCGGTCTGTATGCGGATGGCGCTGCCGCTATTGCGGCGCTGGTTGTGACGTTAGGTGCGGTGGCTATGGCTGTTCAAGCGGGACGAATAGAGTGTTATCCGGCACCAGCAGTAGAGCCGCTATTCGATATGTATAAGGCAATAATTGTATCCTGCTTTGGTGTGGCGATTATCGGCATGGCTATGCTGTTACTTGGCTGGGTGGGATCGGAGCAGGCGGCAGCCGCGTCGGCAGGCGCCTGTGTACGTTGGCTTGGCGTCGCCGCATTGGCTTATCTGATGCTCGGCCGTCGCCGTAACAATAAAGAAGACATTACCAGCACATTAATTCTTATAATAACGGCCCTGCTGATCGGACCTGCTTCAACAGCGGCTTGGCTTGGATGGCTTCCATCGGCTAATGGATTCATTCTGATGACAGAGGATACTCGAATTTCAGCGGTAGGAGCGAGGCTGTCGGGCTTGCTGCAATATCCGAACGCTCAAGGCGCGTGGGCGGCTGTGCTGCTGCTTTGGGCGCTTGCGAGGCTGACGGAGTCTTACCCGGCAAGGAAATGTAATTCTGATGCCCGCAGCGATAGGGGGGATAGACGCAATAGAAACGTCAGCTGCGTACAACTTTTGGTGGTGTCACTGCTGACTGTGCCGCTGCTGCATGCGCTGCTGCTGTCCGAATCGCGCGGGGCTTGGCTTGTCTATGCGGCCGGCATTGCAATTGGAGCGCTACTGCTGCGCGGTCGGCGGCTCGCGCTTTGGCTGTCGAGCGCCGGCTGGACGTGCGCCTGCGCAGCGCTCGCATACACGTTCGCCGGTATACAGCCGGCGGCGCAGGCTGCGGCAGCGCTGCCGGCCGGG
The DNA here is from genome assembly GCF_004001065.1 of Paenibacillus xylaniclasticus. Lineage (GTDB taxonomy): Bacteria > Bacillota > Bacilli > Paenibacillales > Paenibacillaceae > Paenibacillus_T > Paenibacillus_T xylaniclasticus. The sequence continues at coordinate 7,249 of NZ_BIML01000020.1, read as the reverse complement.
GTGCGAATCGCAGCGCTGCTGCTGTGCTGTGCTGCCGGAGCCGCGGGGCTTGCGGCGCTTCACCGCCGACTGCTGAGGCGCGCCGAGTGCCGCGCACGCACGCATGCCGCCGCCTTAGCGCTGCTTGCGCTTGGCGCTGCGGCGATTACTTCGCTGCTGCCGCCGACGTTGCTGACGCGGGGCGGCCATTACGAGACAGCTATATCGCGTGTATCGATGTACAGCGAGGCGATCCGCCTATGGCGGCAATCGCCGTTGTTAGGCCATGGCGGGGACGCCTGGCAGCGTCTTGCCGGTGAGCAGCTTGGTGTGCACGAGGTACACAGCGGCTACTTGGATGTTCTGCTCGACTTTGGGTTAGTCGGGCTTGTTTTTATAATCGCAATCGCTATATGTATGATTATCATCGTCATGCGGAACGAGGGGAGGAAAATTGTGGCCGCCCCAATAGCCGCACTGCTGCTGCATGCGGCTATTGATTTCGATATGAGCTATGGCAGCTGGTGGCTGCTGCTGCTGGCGCTTGGTGCGTACGGATCGAACTATTCATATACGCGTACGCGTGAACCGAGTAAGCCTCATCCGATATGAGCATCATCCTCCGAAAGCTTGGCGGAACGCTGCACACAGCGCGGTACGGTCGACTTCCCATAGATTGGCAATCTCAGCACTTACGTTCTCGTCCCACCAATCGGCCAGCACTTTGCGGTTGCTTTGATGCTCGACAATCCAAGGAAGATGCATTGCGACCTTCTTGAAATATATTTGCTCCGCTTCCTCCCGCTTATCGGCAGGAATCCATGTGCCCAGTCTTTTGATCGTCCGGTATAGCTCATTGCTGCACGCTCGTTTAATTTTTCTTGCGGTCGGATAAGGGGTCGTATGCTTCTCATTCGCAGGCTTCACAGGGCAGCCGCCTCCTCTCTAAGGCTATCGTATGCGCCGGCTTGAAGAGCGGCTACTTTTCATATGAGGATGTTAGTGGACGAAAATATAACCGACCATTGGACCGCCGCTTCGCATATCGGCATGAGTTAAGCAGCGAATTGCGTACGTACCCGCTTCCTTCGGCGTGAACCGGACGATCGTCGTTTTGCCTTTGAGCACCTCGCCTTTAATGCCGAGTCCCTCGATCTCGAACGGATGGCGGTCGCCGCTGATTCCGGTAATTTGAAGCTCAACAGGCTTCCCTTTCGTTACATAGATAGAGCCAGGGCTCCACTGGTACGCTTCCAGCATTGCGCCTGCGCGGTCTGTCGTTTCGAACTCGCCGGTCACAATCTGGAACACTTGTGGCTCCGTAACCGCTGCGGAAGCGGGCTTATCGCTGTTCAGACGCCATACGGCGGCCGTGAGCAGCAGCAAGACGAGAAAGGCAGCGGCTAGCAGGAAAGACCTTTTGGGTACGACGATAAATTTGGCCATTGGAACTTAACCTCCGTTTCAACGTATCCATTCTTGGCTAGTCTATGCTTGGGCTTGTCAGAACATGCCGGGTTCTAGCAACCCGGAAGCGGTATATGCTAGAATACGAAGCAGAGACATGCCTGTGGAGAGGCAGAAGGAGAGGCGAAAGGAGAGATCATGCACATACTGTCGGATGTGGTGTCGACAATGCTGGAATGGATGAAGGATTTAGGCTATTTCGGCATTTTGTTCGGAATGATGGTTGAAGTCATACCTAGTGAGGTCGTGCTTTCGTACGCTGGCTACTTAGTGTCAGCCAATGAAATCTCGTTCGTTGGTGCGGTCATATTTGGAACCGTCGGCGCTGTGTTGCAGAACTGGATTTTATACGCGATTGGGCGCTTTGGAGGCCGTCCCTTCCTTGAGAAATATGGCAAGTTCCTGAAGCTGAAGAAGAAGCATATCGATATTGCCGAAGGCTGGTTTAATAAATATGGTGCAGGCATCGTGTTCACGGCACGATTCGTACCGGTCATGCGGCAAGTGATCTCAGTTCCAGCCGGGATGGCGCGTATGTCATTCGGACTGTTCACGCTGCTGACGGCGCTTGCCTCGCTGCCTTGGTCTCTATTGTTCGTGTATCTAGGCTGGAAGCTTGGCGACCAGTGGGAGACTATTGATGAAGAAGCGGGCAAATATGTTCAAGAGGCAATTCTTATTGCACTTGGCCTGCTTGTTGTGTATGTCGTATACAAAATTGTACGTTCACGCCGCAAATCGGCCTAAATGTACCATAAGCGGACAGCTTCTATGGCAATCTTCTGCCGGACGTTGTCTGCTTTTTTTTTGTTCGGTACTGATTTTGCCTATATCTGCCGTCTTCTGATACAATGGGTAGGAGAATGACGACTATTTATCTCGGAATGAAAGCGAGGTTTGCTATTGTGGGTAAGAATGTAGCAGCAAAGCTGAACAAAGGGATTTCGCCGCAGCAATTCATGGACGGCATGAATAAGAACAAAGAAGAGTTTCGTTCATGGTATGACCAATTCGAATGGCCGAGTGAAGACGATCGTGAGTTCTTCGAATCGTTGAACAATCGTGACGACATCCGTTGTCTTATTCTAGCGGCAGAGTGGTGCGGTGACGTTGTGCGCAACGTGCCGGTTGTGTTCCAAGCTCTGTCGATCAGCGGTATTCCAACGGAAGTGCTCGTGATCGAAGAGCATCTCGATACGATGGACGAGTTTCTGACGATGGGTGGTCGCGCGATTCCGATCGTTATTTTTGCGGATACGGGCGGTCATGTGCTCGGTCAATGGGGACCTCGTCCGAAGCATGTACAAGAGGCGATGATCGCCTTCAAGCTGGCGAATCCGGATCGCGAGGCAGCAGATTATCAGGAGAAGCTGGCGGCTACGCGCCAGGAGATGGGACGCCGCTACGGCGAGGGCACGGCTTATCAAGCCGTCATCGTCAGCGAATTACGCGACCTGCTCTCCTCATTCTAAGACGATGAGCAAGCTGAATATTGAGTCGTTCCAGCTCGGACCGCTTCAGACGAACTGTTACCTGCTGACCGATGACAGTGGGCAACGCGGTATTATTATCGATCCGGGGATGAATCCGAAGCGATTGCTAGAACGCATACAGAACATTCATATTGAAGCGATTATTCTAACTCATGCGCATTTCGATCATATGGGCGGCGTAGACGAGGTCCGGAAGGCGAAGGGGTGCCCGGTCTACATTCACGACTTGGAGGCGGACTGGCTTACGAACGCCCAACTCAACGGCTCCAGCCGTTGGTCGGATGTAACGCCTCCGCTGACGACTGATCCGGCCGAATATGCGCTTGACGAAGGTCAGACCTTGGAGCTGATTGGCCATCGTTTCTCGGTCATGCATACACCAGGCCATTCGCCAGGCAGCGTCAGTCTACTGTGCGGCAATGATCTGTTCAGCGGGGACGTATTATTCCGCTCGTCGATCGGCCGGACCGACTTGCCAGGCGGCAGAGAACGAGATTTGTACGATTCGATCCATCTGAAGCTGTTCAAGCTGGCAGATGATGTCGTCGTCTATTCGGGCCACGGACCGAAGACAACGATCGGTTTCGAGAAGGCCAACAATCCTTTCGTCGGGTTGCAGCGTTAGCATGTACGGACAGATCCGGCGGGACGCCCGGGCGTCGAATGACGACCGGGCATTCTTATGTGAGTATAGCTATTTTTAATGGGAAGGTGTTGGCAGACTTGGCAGTTAACAATCAAAGCGAGACGGCGGACGTTAACGAAACGAAGCAGACGGCAGCTGCAGAGAATGAACGGATAGTCAAGGAAGTCGCAGCCGAGCTGTCGATCCCGCTCACGAAGGTCAAGGCGGCGGTATCGTTGCTCGATGAGGGCAACACGATTCCGTTCATCGCCCGTTACCGCAAGGAGATGACAGGGGAGCTCGACGAGAATGCGCTGCGCGATATCGAGGAGAAGCTTCAATACAGACGCAATCTGGAGGAGCGCAAGCGTGAAGTCATTCGGCTTATTGAGGAGCAGGGTAAGCTGACCGAAGAGCTGCGCAAGAGCATTGAAGCAGCGGGTAAGCTTCAGGAAGTCGAAGATTTGTACCGTCCCTATCGGCAAAAGCGTAAAACGAGAGCAAGCGTTGCCAAGGAGCGTGGTCTTGAACCGCTTGCGGATTGGATTTGGTCGCAGCCGAAGCAGGGAGAGCCGCTTGTTGAAGCTGCTCGTTATATCAATACAGACAAAGGCGTAGAGACAGCGGAAGCCGCATTGCAGGGCGCGATGGACATCATTGCTGAGAATATCGCGGACGATGCAGCGGTGCGCGCGTGGGTGCGCAAGCATACGCAGGAGCATGGCGTGCTGAAGACAGAGGCGAAGGATAGAGAGGCGGAGACCGTATATGAGATGTATTATTCCTATCAAGAGCCGGTTAAGCGTCTTCCGCCTCACCGTGTGCTTGCCATCAACCGCGGAGAACGGGAGGAAGTGCTCCGAGTTACGCTCGATGTCGAGGCTGAGCGGGTACACGATTGGATCGGCCGCCGAATCATTCGCAAGTTTACGGCGCCGTCCATTCAAGCGGTTCTCGAATCAACGATTGAAGATGCATACAAAAGGCTGATCGCGCCGTCAATCGAACGCGAGGTTCGCGGCGAGATGACGGAGAAGGCAGAAGAGCACGCGATTTCGATCTTTTCTGTTAACTTGCGTAATTTGCTGTTGTCTCCGCCGGTTCGCGGACAAATCGTGCTCGGCGTCGATCCAGCTTACCGTACGGGCTGTAAGCTTGCTGTCGTAGATGATACTGGGAAGCTGCTGGAGGTCGCCGTAACGTATCCGACACCGCCTAACAATAAAGTGGCAGAAGCAGAGCGGATCGTAAGCGGATTAATCGATAAGTACAGCGTCAATTTGATCGTCATCGGCAACGGCACGGCTTCCCGCGAGACGGAACAGTTTATTGCTGATTTGATCAGTAAGAGACGTCAGTCTGGCGCAGCAGGCGCGGATCAATTGAAATATGTGATTGTCAGCGAAGCGGGCGCTTCCGTCTATTCCGCTTCCAAGCTGGCAGCCGAGGAGTTTCCGACACTCGATGTATCGGAGCGCAGCGCCGTATCGATCGCCCGCCGTCTGCAGGACCCGCTCGCTGAGCTTGTGAAGATCGAGCCGAAGGCGATCGGCGTCGGCCAATACCAGCACGATGTCAGTCAGAAACGTTTGGAGGAAAGCCTTGGCGGCGTCGTCGAATCGGCGGTGAACCATGTCGGCGTCGACGTGAATACGGCATCCCCAGCGCTCCTGTCATATGTGGCGGGCATTAATGCGACGATTGCGCGCAACATTGTGAAATATCGCGAAGAGAATGGTAAGTTCCGCGAGCGCAAGCAGCTTCAGAAGGTGCCGCGCCTCGGGGCGAAGTCATACGAGCAGTGCATCGGCTTCCTTCGCATCCCGGAAGGCAGCAACCCACTCGACCGGACGCCGATTCATCCGGAATCGTACGGCGTCGTGGACAAGCTGTTCCATGAGCTTGGATTGAACCTAGCGGATGTCGGCTCGGAACAGGTGCGCGCCAAGCTGAGCGAGGTTGACCCGGTGCAGCTTGCGCCGTCGCTTGGCGTTGGTGTGCCTACGTTACGGGATATTATCGAGAGCCTGCAGCGTCCCGGACGAGATCCGCGCGAGGAGCTTCCGCCGCCTGTATTCCGCACGGATGTGCTGAAGATCGAAGATTTGAAGCCGGGTATGGAGCTTCAGGGCACGGTGCGCAACGTAATTGACTTTGGTGCATTCGTTGACATTGGCATTAAGAACGACGGTCTCGTGCATATCTCGCGGCTCTCCAAGAAGTTCGTCAAGCATCCGACGGACGTTGTCTCCGTAGGTGATGCGGTTACAGTATGGGTGCTTGAGGCAGATGTGAAGAAAGGCCGCGTCAGCTTGACGATGGTGAAGCCGGACATAGAATCCAACGAATAAAAATATATGGAAAAAGCCGCTCCCGACAATAGTCGTTGGGAACGGCTTTTTAGTTAAAATCACGATAACAGGATGCATATTTACACGCTTAGTTGATCGTGACGGTATCCTCATTCTGCTCGCTTGGACGCTGCTTCGCGCGATAGAAAAACCAGCAATCGTTCAGCAGACGGATTTGCCGGACATCCTTCTTCTGGTAGGCGCGCATCAATTGGTTGCACAGCCACTGCGGCATATGCGTCGTCCTCCTCCCGGACCGTACTGTATGAATAGCATATGGGCACTTATGGGAGGATGTGCAGGTCCTAGCTTTGGATCGTTCAATTGAATGAAGCTCTATTGTTCGTACTCTTCCTCATACCATTGCTCGAGCTGCGCTTGGAGAGCTCGGATCTCTGTCAGCAGTGAGATAAGCGGGTATGATTTCTCTTGAATGGAGGCGAAGTCCCGTTCAAGCTCGTTAATGTAGTCGAGGCCTGATAGGATTCGCACGGAAGTATCATGAAGCTCGACGTTATCGCATTCCGCAATCGCGTATGGAAGTGCAGGAACATTGTCGGCGGTCAATTTGTCGATCTCTTTATGCAGTCGCAAATTGAGTGCGCTTAGCTGATAAGCGTGCGATTGCGGCATCTCGACGAATAAGTTCTGGTTATTCTGTAACATTAGAACATAGCGCATCGTTGGCATAACTGAATCGTTCTCCCCTCATTAACGAAACACACGGCCATCCATGACTAGCCGTGACATTGCTCTTTGTAAGTTCTACTTGAAGTGTATCGTACTGCACCTTTACAATTCAAGTAGGCGAAAGGAGATAAATGATGAATGACGAGACGCTGCAAGCATGGGTTGAACGGGTGTCGATGGCAAGCTTCGGACTGCCGTTTAAGCATCGGGCGACGTTTAACAGCCGATTGAAGGCGACGGGTGGACGCTATTTTACAACCACGCACAATATAGAAATTAGCCCTCACCAGCTGGCCGCATTCGGGGAAGAAGAGACGGAAAAGATCATCAAGCATGAGCTGTGCCACTATCACTTGCACATTATGAAGCGCGGATACCGGCACAGGGACGAGGATTTTCGCAGACTGCTTAAACAGGTCGGTGCTGCACGGTTCTGCAAGACGCTGCCAGAGCGCGAGGCGAGAAAGCCAAGACCTTTCAAATATAAGCTTGTTTGCCGCTCGTGCGGCATGGAATATTTGCGGAGACGCAAGCTCGATCCGGCTCGATATGCCTGCGGAAAATGCGCCGGAAAATTATTATTAAAGATACTTGACTAGTAGCACATAGGCATGATAAATTATTAATTGTCACTGTACGATATT